>CAVXBS010000022.1:0-350255 GCA_963759975.1 uncultured Actinomycetota bacterium | reverse complement strand
GACCTGGCCGCCGAACGACAGTTGACCGGTCGTTGGTGCGTTCATGAACGTCCTCCTTGATGGCAATGAACTGAGTTGGCGCCTACTCTTTGATGCACGTCCCGTACCGCAGGCCACATTTTCGACGCCGGACCGCTCGCCTGCTACGTCCGAAGGAGGGTGTGGGGTGCCGACCAGTTTGATGCGCGCGGATGACAACGCTCTTCTTGAGGCAGCCGGACGTCAGCTGCGCCAGGAGGGACGATTCCCTCTGGTCTTTGGGGGCCTCCACGAGCAATCGACCATCCCGATCACGATGACCAGAGGGCACCACCGCGCGGATCTTCGAAGCATCACGATCACACCCAAGCGTGGTCTCGGCGGGAAGAGCTGGCTGTCTCGTCGCCCCCTGGCAGTCTCTGACTACGCATCCTCGCGAGTCATCACTCATGACTTCGACCCTCAGATCCTGGGGGAGGGGATCCGATTTCTCGCGGTTGCACCAATCCTGGTGAAGACCGAGGTGCGAGGGCTGTTGTACGGGGGATCGAGGGATGAAACGAAACTCCTCGCCGAGCAACTGAGTCACCTGAAAACGTGCGCCGAAAAGGTCGCCACAGAACTCACGATCCGTGATGACGTCGATGCACGTGTGCGCCTTCTCATGGCAGCGGACGCAGAGAGGCAGACCAGCCTCGGGATGACCGAACTCACTCGTGATCGCCTGCGTGTGATCTGCGCGAGTACCACTGACCCGGCAACCCAGCTGGAAATCAATCGCCTGCTCGATCCGCCACGTCAAAGCGCTGCGCGCTTCGCCCTCACCAGCAGGCAGCTCGACGTACTCCATTATGTCTCGTTGGGGTGCCGCAACAGCGAAATCGCCGAACGTCTGGGTCTGACTGTTGTCACCGTGAAGTCGTACCTTCGGGATGCCACGCGTGTGCTCGGGGCGCGCTCGCGCCATGACGCCGTTGTCCGCGCTCGCCTGGCCGGACTCCTGCGTTGACATTCAGCTCGGGGGAGGCGGGAGCTCCAGTACGCGCGAATGTCGAAGTCGCCAGAGGAGGTGGGCGGCACCAAGTCGAGTGCGTCCGAAACCGTCGAACGGATCGAACCCGAGCACTTCGCTGATGGTGTCGACCCGCGTCTGCATCGTGCTGTGGTGCACACCTGCATCTCGCGCCGCTTGACGGACTGATCCTGACTTGACGATCGCGTCCAATGTGGATGCTCCCCAGGAGTGCCCATAGATCTTTTCGAGGTTGTCCAGGTCCGGTTGCGGCCCCGCGTCGCCGGAATCGGCCAAGAGGGTCACGAGTCCACCGAACTCATCGGCATGGACGAGTCCGACCTCCGGAGGGTGGCACAGCCGCAACGCCACGAGAGCAGTGCGGAACGAATGGTGCAGCTCGGCAGCGGTTGTGGCGACACCGATACCGCATGGGCTGGCGTCAATGTCTGTGGCGTTCTCGGGCACGATGACGGCGTGGATCGGGCCGTGTTGGGTGGGGACGACGTCCTCGGGCCCAGAAGCTCGTGCGGTCCAGACTGCGAACAACGGCGCAGCAATCACCCGATAGCGTCCTTCGGGCGCGAGCCCGAGTGCAGTGGCCGACAGACAGCGCTGTTCTGCGCCGAGAGTCTCGTCGACCAGGAGACCGAAATGTCGCCGGTTGTCGTAGTCCCGCCGTCCGCGTCCGTGCCGGATTCGCACGGCAAGTGCCAGACGTTCGAGGATGATCGCATCGTTCGGTTGTGCGGGACCTTCGCGTTCTAGCCACACCGTCAGATCGTCAGACGCCGACGCAGAAAGTGCGGCACGGCGCTTGGGCTCAGGACCTTCTGCTCTCTGCCCGGCAGGTCCGATCCGGACGGTTCGTGGCGGCTGAGCCTGGCTGAATCCGGCGACACACGCTGCGAGTGATGCCGCCGCGGCCAAGAGGGCGCGGGTGTTGACGTTGCCCACAACGAGCTCGTCAAAACAGGCGATGACTCGCAGCCCCAAGCTGGCGCTCGGGTCGAGGCGAGCGATACGACCCAGGAGCTCTTGCACCTAGACCACCTCTGATTGGGAGCGATTAGTCTGCAAGGATCTTCTCCACCCAGGAGTTTCGGGCGTGAATCATGCTGCGGCCGACCGCCGTGTGCGGAGCGAAGATGTCGCAAGCGTGAAACGCCCCGGACCAGACGTGAAGCTCCGCGTCGCCACCGGCACGCCAGATGGCGTTCGCGTACTCGATGGCTTCGTCGCGGAAGATCTCGGCCGCGCCGACGTCGATGAAGGCGGGCGGAAGGCGACCCAAATCCTCAGCTCGTGACGGCGCGGCATAGATGCTGACGTCGTCCGCTCCTCGGCTTTGGCCAAGGAGCGCGTTCCATCCGGTGATGTTGCTGACCCGGTCCCAGACGCCGACTCCGTCGAACTGGCTGGTTGAGGGAGTGATGCACCGGTCGTCAAGCATGGGGTAATCCAGCACCTGTGCGCAGATCGTGGGACCCCCGCGGTCACGTGCTGCCAAGGCAAGGCCAGCCGCAAGCCCGCCGCCGGCGCTGGCGCCGGCGACCATGAGGCGATCCAGCCGAAACCCCATCGAGTCCCCGTGTTCGGCTATCCAGGTCAGCGCGGCGTACATGTCTTCTCGTCCGACCGGGTCGGGGTGCTCGGGGGCCAGTCGGTACTCAACGGTGACGAGCGCTGCGCCGAGATGGTCGACCCAGTCGAGGACCAGATCGATACCGCTGAACCTGTCGCCGAACATCAGCCCACCGGAATGCGCGTAAAGCACGACTGGACACGGGCGACTGCTGGGCGCGTGCCGAAGCACTGAGAGCATGCGCGGAGCGCCTCCGTGCCCGATGAACTCGTGGTCTTCGACGTCGATCTCTCGCTCGGCGAACACATCTTCCAAGGGAGGCGACGCATACGACGTGCGCATGAACTCAATGAGATCGGGCGTGATGGTGGGAGGGAACATGCCGCCGACGACCGCCAAACCCGCTTTGAGCTCCGCGTCGAACGCGGGGCGAGCCGGGCCGGTGGCGGTGTTGACGGACACGTCCCCTCCTGTGGGTCAATCCTTTGACGGTACCGCGACATCAACGAAACTCCCATCACTTGGCGGCTTTACCTTGACAACACCGCCACGTGGCGGGCGATGCGTTCGGATCTGCGTCGCGTTGTCGGTTACGGGCGGGCAGCAGAGCGACAAGTGTGATGTGAAACACGCTCTGCGCTAGCGCGGGCACAACACCAAGGAGGAGCTATGACCAGGAGCATCGATGGCAGCCGCATCGACCACGTGTTGGCGGAATCGGTAGGGCGAGGCGCGGTCCCGCATGTCGCCGCGATCGCTGCGGATGCGGACGGCGTGTTCTACGAAGGCGGGGCAGGTGTCCGAGTTGCGGGGGAGTCCAACGACCCCGTGACGACGTCGACCCAGTTCCGGATCATGTCGATGACCAAGATGGTCGCGACCACCGCTGCGCTCCAGCAGGTCGAAAGCGGAGCCCTCGACCTCAACGCTCCGGTGGAGGAGTACTGCCCGGAGTTCGCAGACATCAAGGTTCTCGCCGGTTTCGACGGCGACGAACCTATCCTGCGTGAGCCGGCCAGCAAGGCGACCGTGCATCAACTCGTCACCCACACCTCAGGCCTTGGGTACTGGTTCTGGAACGACCAGTTGGTCAAGTACGAAGCGGCCACAGGTGTTCCGAATGTGGTTCCCGGTTCCGCCGAGGCTTTCAAGGCACCACTCACCGCGGACCCCGGCACGGAGTTCGTCTACGGAATCAACACCGACTGGCTCGGAAGGGTTGTCGAGGCTGTCGCAGGCGAGACGCTCGACGTCGTGATTCGCGAAGGCATCACCGAGCCTCTCGGCATGGATGACACGATGTTCATCCTCGACGAGGCGCGCACGGCAAATGCCGTCACCGTCCACGTCAAGGATGAAGATGGCAGTTGGACCTCTGCCGGTGAGATCCTGAATCAGAGCCCGGACTGGTACGCCGGAGGACACGGGTTGTACTCCACACCGCGCGACTACATCCGCTTCGAGCGAGCACTCCTGCGCGGCGGTGAACTCGATGGCGCGCGCATCCTGCAACCTGAGACGGTCGATGCGGCCTTCCGAAACCAGATCGGTGCCATCGACTTCCCCGCCGAGATCCCGACAGCCGACCCGCCGATCACCGACACTCTCTACGCCGGCCCGGGTTGGAAGTGGGGCTACGGGCTGATGCTCAACACCGACGACATTCCCGGACGCCGGCGAGCCGGCACTGGGGCTTGGGCCGGGTTGTTCAACACGCACTTCTTCATCGACCGCACCACCGGGATCTGCGCATCCATCTACACCAACTCGTTGCCCTTCATCTCTCGCGCTGACGCCTGGAAGATGTACGGCGACTTCGAGGAGGCGCTCTACGCGGCACTTTGAGTCCATTCCCGCGATTCTGCGACCCTTCCACCCTCCCGCGTGCCCTGGCGGGAGGGTGGACGTCGTGTGTTGGAGCCGACACCGCCAAGTGGCGGTAACCCGCCCGAATACTGCATCGGAACGGCGGTTCCGGTGGTCGACGACCTCAGACCACTCTGTGACGCACTGCACATCCGGACCTTGAAAAGTCCTACGACAGGAGAAACCATGACCGACACCGCACTGCGGCAACACGCTGCTCCGGAGGTTCCGACCGTTCAGGAGGTCCACATCGTTCCCGACGGGCCAGCTGGTAACCCCGGAGCAATCGGGCTCCCAGCATTCCTCGTCGGCGCGTTCGCCTTGAGCCTCTACCTGATTGGGTTCACACCCGCGACGGGCCTGGGAATATCAATCCCGCTCATCATGACCGCCACAGGTGTCGGACTTGTCATCGCAGCGGTCTGGTCGGCACGCTTGAACCAGAACGCGGTCGCGTCGGTATACGGCATCTTCAGCGGATTCTGGCTGAGCTATGCGGCACTGGTCCTCGGACTCATTCACGGATGGTTCGGCATCGTTCCCGAAGATGTGGTCCGCAGTCAGCAGGTCTTCATCTCCACCTGGCTCGTGATAATCGCTCTGCTCACGGTCAGCACTCTGCGGCTGCCGGCCGCGTTCACCCTGCTGTTCGCCCTCGTTGAGCTGGCGCTTGCCCTCCTGCTTCTCGGGGTCTCGAAGTCGAACGAGACTCTGACCCACGCCAGTGGCTACGCTGCGCTGGCATTCTTCGTAGTCGGTGCCTACCTCTACGTCGGCACGATGCTCTCGGAGACCGGAGGCAAGCCCCTTCCCCTGGGAAGCCCTCTCGTCAACTAGCGAGCGCGGGGAGGTGCACCAGGCGCTGGTGCACCTTCTGCGCTGCTGATTAGCGAAGTACCCCCGGCGCACCCCTACGGTGATATCAGCAGCTCCGGAGCCACGAATACAACTGAAATGGCAGGCAGAACGCGGCTCCTGGGTCACTTGTAATGAGGATGTCGCGGGTTCGAATCCTGTCGGAGGCTCAGTGTGATGTCTCAGGACATCGGAAACTCCCGGACCCACGGTTGTGGGTCCGGGAGTTCTCGTTCTCGGGAGTGCCCACGACCCGCTCCGGCAGGCGGGCATGCCGGCGGCCAGCGTGTCGAACGTCAACGGGTGACGACTGACAGCGGTAGGTCGCGGCACGGGGCGATCTCGGCGTATGCCGCGAGGTCGAGCAGGTTGCCGGTAGCGAGGTGGGGGTCCGCGGAGATGACAGTGCGGCCTTGGTCGTTGACGAGCGTCGCACCCGCCGATCGGAGGACCGGCAGCAGCAGGCTTTCGAGACTCTCGACGAGGGTGTCGGCGCCGACGACGCCGACCATCTTCCCGCGTGAGATCACGGGCGCGGTCGAGGTCATGACGTACTCATCAGTGCACACGAAGTCGACGTACGGGCCCGTGACATAGGGCTGGCCGGTGCGCTCGGGCGTACGGAACCAGGGGTGTCGGGTGTAGTCGAGCGGGTCGCCGGTGCCCGGCGCGTCCGACTCGGCGAGCAGCTGCTGGTCATCGCCCTGCCACCACGCCAGGTAGAGCTGCTCGTCGCTGAGGGCTCCGCGAGCGGCGACATAGCCGGCGCCGACGATATCCGTGGAGTTGAGGAACCTGCGGACGTGAGGCTCGATCCGAGCGCGAGCGACCGTCGAGTCGACAGGGCCACGGTCGAACAGGTCGACGAGGAGCCCTCGCATGCTCTCGAGCTCCGCGCGGATGCCGTGGAAGTACGTCTCGATGCTCTCGACGCATGTGGAGAGCTCTGCGGTCTGGACCTTCATGTCGGTCCTCCTTGGTCGCGAATGACTCGAAGTCGTGGGTCGATCATGGCATCGCCGCGTGGAGATCGGCCAGTCTTTCCAGGGCATCGCCGACGTGCCCACGCACACACCGCCGGGCCTCGTCGGACGCGTGCGCCTCGATGGCGCCGACGAGAGCGAGGTGCCGTGCAGCTGTGTCACTTCGGAATCCCGGATCGGACAGCGGGAGTCGGAGCAGCGCGCCGAAGTCGGCTTCGAGTCGTACGACCTCGCGGGTCATGCGGGCAGATTGGGTGAGCGCGGCGACCGACAGGTAGAGCTCGGAGTCGGCGTGCCGCCACCGCCCCACGTCGGTTTCATCGCGGTCGACCAGGAGGTCGCGAAGCCCTTCGACATCGGTCGCATCGGCGCGCTCGGCGGCGAGCTCAGCGCAGCCGGCGAGGATCACGCCGTAGATCGTGCCGCGGTCGCGCAGCTCGACGCGGGACATGGCGGCGAGGCGATTGCCCAGCTCGGCAGGGCCGATCGACGCGGGCCGGGTGACAAAGCTTCCGCCACCCCGTCCGCGGGTCGTCGTGACGAGCCCTTGGGCGCGGAGGGCGACCAGTGCCTCGCGTGCCGTGACGGTCGCGACGCCCAGCATGGCCGCCAGCTCGGGCTCGCTGGGAAGACGCTCCCCGTCGGCCAGGACGCCGGAGCGAATCGCCTCGGCCAGGCGGTTCTCGACCCGCACGGCCCGGCCTTCGTCACCGAGCGGCGCGAAGATCGCCGAACGAGCACGCGTCGCGGGTCTACGCACCGTCGCCATGCCCATACCCTCCCGTCCCGTTACACGATCGTTCCAAAGGCGGTGTAGATATTTAATATCTGGTCCCATATGATTATGCATCACGTGGCCCGGGTCATAACCCCCGGGAGGCGTCCCGACTTGCACCCGAAGGAACAGGACAGCGATGACCGTCAGCACGTCCGCCGGCTCCACGTCGAGCGTAGCTGCGCCCCCCGGCACGGCGATCTCGCTGCGCGACCTCAGCAAGCACTTCGGCGACGTCAAGGCTGTCGACGGGGTCGACCTCGACATCGCCGATGGCGAGTTCTTCTCGATGCTCGGCCCCTCGGGATCGGGCAAGACCACGGTCCTGCGCCTGATCGCCGGCTTCGAGCAGGCGACCGAGGGCACGATCGACCTGGCCGGCGTGGACGTCACAGCCAAGGCGCCGTTCGACCGCGACGTCAACACGGTCTTCCAGGACTACGCGCTGTTCCCCCACATGAGTGTGCTGGACAACGTGGCATATGGGCTGCGCGTCCGCGGCATCAAGAAGACCGCCCGTCGCAGGCAGGCCGAGGAGGCGCTCGCCACGGTCCAGCTCGGGCACCTCGGCAGCCGGCGACCGGGGCAGCTGTCGGGAGGGCAGCGGCAGCGTGTGGCGCTGGCCCGGTCGATCGTCGTACGCCCGAAGGTCCTGCTGCTCGACGAGCCGCTCGGAGCCCTTGACCTCAAGCTGCGAGAGCAGATGCAGGTCGAGCTCAAGCAGCTGCAACGCAACCTCGGCATCACGTTCGTCTTCGTGACGCACGACCAGGAGGAGGCGCTGACGTTGAGCGACCGCGTCGCAGTGTTCAGCGACGGCAAGATCGTCCAGCTGGGCACGCCGCAGGAGATCTACGAACAACCGTCGTCGGAGTACGTCGCCAAGTTCGTCGGCACCTCCAACATCTTCGACAGCGCCGCCTCGTCGCGACTGCTCGGCCGCGAGGGCAACCACGCCCTGCGCCCCGAGAAGATCACGCTTCGGGCGCCCGGCTCGTCGGTGCCCGACGACACGATCCGCGCCGAGGGCGTGATCACCGAGTCGATCTACCTCGGCACGGGCCATCGCATCCATGTCCGTCTGCGCGACGGCACCGGGATCGTCGTGCTCGAGCAGAACACTGGCGGCAAGTCCGACGAGCGACGCGGCGACGAGGTCCTCGCCACGTGGTCCGTCGACGATCTCGTGCCGCTCGCCTGAACCAGTCCGCTCCCACCACCAGAAGATGGAGACAACGATGAGAATCACCACCCGCAAGAGGAAGGCCGCAGGGGCCCTTCTCGCCAGCAGCGCGCTCGTCGTGCTCGCCGCCTGTGGAGGCAGCGACTCCGGCGGCGGCAAGGCCGTCGACAAGCTCGGCAAGACCGAGGGGAAGGTCTCGATCCTGGCGTGGCCCGGATACGTCGAGGACGGCAGCAACGACCCCAAGGTCGACTGGGTCAGCGAGTTTGAGAAGCAGACCAAGTGCCAGGTCACCAGCAAGACGTACGGCACGTCGGACGAGGCCTTCAACCTCGCCAAGACTGGTGACTACGACGTCGTCGTGGCATCGGGCGACCTGACCGCGCGCATGGTCGCGTCGAAGGAGGCCGCTGAGGTCAACACCGACCTGATCCCCAACTACGCCAAGGTCTATGACTTCCTCAAGGACCAGGAGTGGAACACGTTCGACGGCAAGCACTACGGCGTTCCGCACGGATACGGGGCCAACCTGTTGATGTACAACGAGGACGAGGTCTCGCCGGCCCCGACGTCGTGGTCAGCGGTGTTCGAGCCCGATGAGATGTCCAAGTACAAGGGCAAGATCACGTCGTACGACTCGCCGATCTACATCGCCGACGCGGCGCTCTATCTCATGAAGCACAAGCCCGAGCTCAAGATCGAGAACCCGTACGCACTCGACGAGAAGCAGTTCAACGCGGCGGTCGACCTGCTCAAGGGGCAGCGCAAGAATGTCGGCGAGTACTGGTCTGACTACCTCAAGGAGATCTCCGCGTTCGAGACCGGCGACTCGGTCATCGGCACGACCTGGCAGGTCATTGTGAACTCGGTCGAGAAGGCCAAGGTCAAGGCGATTCTTCCCGAGGAGGGTGCGACGGGCTGGTCGGACACCTGGATGATCTCGTCCAAGGCGAAGAGCCCCAACTGTGCCTACAAATGGCTCGACTACATCGAGTCACCCAAGGCCAACGCCCAGGCCACGGAGTACTTCGGCGAGGCGCCCAACAGCGCGGAGGCGTGCGACTTCGCCAGCGACGCGACGTTCTGTGACACCTACAAGGCCGGCGACAAGGACTTCGCGTCGAAGCTCTGGTACTGGCGCACGCCGGTTGCCGAATGCCTCGACGGCCGCGATGTGAAGTGCATGGACTACTCACAGTGGACCAAAGCCTGGACCGAGATCAAGGGCTAGGTAGCGGACTACATGTCAGTCGACACCGCACGCGCAGCCGTCCCCCAACCCCGGGGGACGGCTGCGCGCCGCGTCTCCTCATCGCTGAGCGCAAAGCCTCGTGCCCGGCTCGCCCTGCTGCTGGCTGCCCCGCTGACCTGGCTCGTCCTGGTCTACGTCGTGGCGCTCGCAGCCCTGCTGGTCTCGGCGCTGTGGACCGTCGACAGCTTCACCGGCGAGATCAACCGCAGCCTGACGTTCGACAACCTCAAGGAGATCACGACCGAGTCGCTGTATCGCACCGTGACGCTGCGGACGCTCGGCGTCGCGGCGCTCGTCACGGTCGTCGACGTCGTCATCGCGCTGCCGATCGCGTTCTACATGGCCAAGCTCGCCTCCAGGCGGATGCAGCGGATCCTCGTCATCGCGGTGCTGACGCCCCTGTGGGCGAGCTATCTGGTCAAGGCGTTCGCCTGGCGATCGGTGCTGTCGGACGGCGGCATCTTCCAATGGGCGGCGAGCCGGATCGGCCTCGACACCCCTGGCTACGGCCTCACGGCCGTTGTCATCACGCAGGCCTACATCTGGCTGCCGTACGTCATTCTGCCGATCTTCGCGGGGCTCGAGCGAGTGCCCAACTCGCTCCTCGACGCATCGGGCGACCTCGGGGCGTCGGCATGGCAGACGATGCGCACGATCGTGCTCCCGATGCTGACGCCGGCGATCATCGCTGGGTCGATCTTCAGCTTCTCGCTGACGCTCGGCGACTACATCACGGTCAACATCGTGGGCGGTGCCAACCAGATGCTCGGCAACCTCGTCTACACGAACGTCGGCGCGGCCAACAACCTCCCGCTGGCCGCGGCCATCGCCCTGATTCCCATCGTCATCATGATCGGCTACCTGACGGCTGTCCGCCGTACGGGTGCCCTCGAGAACCTCTAGGCGTACGCGATGATCCTGAGTGCTTCCGTCCGTCGCCTGCTGGCGGCCCTGACCGGCCTGATCCTGCTGTTGATGTACATGCCGCTCGCGGTCGTGGTGCTCAACTCGTTCAACACCAGCAAGTCGCTGACATGGCCCCCGCCGGGACTCACCTTCGACTGGTGGGAGCGCGCCTTCCACAGCGCCGGAGCCCGCGATGCCATCGTGACCAGCGTCGAGGTCGCGCTGACCGCGACCGCGATCGCGCTGGTGCTGGGCACCCTGATGTCACTGGCGCTGCAACGGCACGACTTCTTCGGCAAGAGCTCGGTCAACCTGCTGGTCATCCTGCCTATTGCTCTGCCCGGGATCGTCACCGGCATTGCGCTCAACAATGCGTTCCGGGGGATCCTCAGCCTTCAGCTGTCGATCATGACGGTCATCATTGCGCACGCAACGTTCTGCATCGTCACGGTCTTCAACAACGTGCAGGCCAGGTTGCGTCGCATGGGCGGCAACTTCGAGGAGGCATCTGCCGACCTCGGCGCAGGGCTGTGGACCACGTTTCGACTTGTCACGTTCCCGCAGCTGCGTTCAGCCCTGCTCGCCGGCGGCTTGCTCGCTTTCGCGCTGAGTTTTGACGAGATCATCGTCACGACCTTCACTGCGGGCGCGGGTGTCAACACTCTGCCGATCTGGATCCTCAACAACCTGTTCCGCCCGAACCAAGCACCAGTCGTCAACGTGGTGGCAGTCGTGCTGATCCTGCTGTCGGTGGTACCCATCTGGATCGCGCAGAAGATCAGCGGGGACACCGACGGCCTGCGATGACTGCCGGGCAGACAGGATCCCCGGCCTTCGGGATGACTCCGAAGGCCGGGGACGACGTGACAGCCACCGACTCCGCAACCTCAGGGCGTGAGGGTGGAGGATTCCGTTGCAGGCCCCTCGCGCCGTTCGATTGCGCTGGTGATGCCCAGGATCAGCAGGTCGAGCGCGAGCGCGAATGCTCGGTCGGAACGCCGCCGTCCGGAGCCGGCTTGCCGGATCGCCGCGATCAGCGCCGGGCTGCGGGCCTGGTCCACGGCCCAGACCTCGTCCGGCGCCGCGAGGTCGAGGGCCGCGCCAATGACGACGCTGTCGCACATCGTGATCACGTCGAGCAACTGGCTGTGGGGGACACCGGCAGCGGACAAGGTATCGGCGAGCTCGTCGTACATGCCCATCACCTCTGGTGACGACACGGTGTATGTCGTCACCAGGGGAATGAGGCGTGGGTGCCGGGCGAAGCACGCGCGGTACCGGCGCAGCGACGCGCGGACGGTCTGCTCCCATGTCTCTGCCTCGCCGCCCTCGACGCGGCCCTCGCGGAAGACCCAGGAGCGCATGGCCTCGACAATCTCGGCCTTGCTCGACACGTGGTTGTACAACGACGACGGGCGCACGCCGAGCGCGTCGGCGACCTGGACGATGGTGAACCCGCCGGTGCGGTCGACAAGGCCAAGTGCGGCGGTGGCGATCGCGTCCCGTGAGAGCAGTGGCGTGACTGGTCGTCCCACGAAGTCCCTCCCAATCTCATGAAACTTGTCAGGTTTCCTTGCCATTTTGTGCAGATGCCCCGATACTCAAACGAATCCTATTCGTTTTGTTGACCTCGAGGTAACCATGTCCACATCGTCTGCAAGCCACACTTCCTCGGACTCATCTTCGTCCACGTCCGGCTCGAGCACCCTGCGAGCCGACTCCATCGGCGCCGTCGGCGTGACAGCCACCGTCATCTCCGCGGCCGCGCCCCTCACGGTCATGGCCGGCGTCGCCCCGATCGCGCTGGCCATCGGTGGCGTGGGCGTGCCGGGCGCCTACCTGCTCGCCGGCGTGGTGCTCTCCATCTTCGCGATCGGGTTCACCGCGATGGCCTCGACGATCCGGCGGACCGGCGGATTCTTCGTCTACATCGGCCATGCGTTCGGCGGCATAGCGGGCTTCGCCGCCGCCGTGCTGGCCATCGTGTCCTACAACCTGCTCCAGATCGGGGTCTACGGACTCTTCGGGATCCAGACGCGAGCGGCGATGGACGACCTGTTCGGAGTCACCGCGCCGTGGTGGCTGATCGCGGCCGTCGCGGTCGTGGCGGTGTATTTCCTCGGGGCCCTCGGGATCGACGTCGGCGCGAAGGTGCTCGTGGTCCTGATCACGCTGGAGTCCGCAATCCTGGCGATCATGGGCGTCTCGATCATCGTCCAGGGCGGGGCACACGGTCTGGGGGTGGCCTCGTTCAACCCGCACAACGTCTTCACCAGCGGTGTGCTGGCCATCCTGGGCATCTGCTTCGCGGCGTTCATGGGCTTCGAGTCGACCGCGCTGTACCGCGCCGAGGCGCGTGAGCCGGCGCGCACCATCCCGCGGGCGACCTACGCCGCGGTCGCCTTCATGGCCCTGTTCTACTGCTTCATCTCCTGGACCGTGGTGCAGGCGCTCGGCCAGGCCGACGTCCAGGCCGGAGCCGGCAAGCAGGGACCCGCGCTGTTCTTCGCCACCATCCACCAGTACGTCGGCGGCTGGGCCGAGCACGCGATGTACATTCTGATCGTCACCAGCGTCTACGCCTCGCAGCTTGCCTTCCACAACGCGATCAACCGGTACACCTTCGGGATGGCGGAGAGTGGCGCCCTTCCGCGGGTGTTCACCCGCACCAACCGCGCCGGTAGCCCGGCGTTCGCCGGCGCGGTGCAGAGCGCGCTCGCGCTGACCGTCGTGCTGCTGTTCGCGCTGTTCGGACCTCGACCCGTTCCAGGACCTGCTGGTCAAGGTGAACACGCCGGGCGTCATCGGCATCATCCTGCTCCAGGCGCTCGCCGCCGCCGCCGCTGTGGTGTTCTTTCTGCGCCGCCGTGACATGCCACGCCGGGCATTCCTGATCACGACCTCGGTGGTCGCGGCCGGGCTGATGGCCTGGGTCATCTTCGTGGTCATCAAGCACCTCGACGTGCTCACCGGCGCGCCGAAGGCCACGAACGAGCTTCTCGTGGGGGTGGTCCCAGCCGTCCTCCTGCTCGGGGTCGTCGGCGGGCTGGTGCTGCGCAGGGTCCGGCCCGACACCATCGCCCTGCTGGCTCACGACGACACTGCTGTGGAGCTCTCGAAATGATGGATCTCGTTGTCGCCGCTGACCGGATCAGGACCCTCGCGGATCCCGACCTGGGTCCCACCGCGATCGGGATCCGCAAGGGCCGGATCGCGGCACTGGGGACCCGCGAGGACATCGCGGCGTGGCGCGGGCCTGCGACCCAGGTGATCGACCTCGGTGACGCCACGGTCACGCCCGGTCTCATCGACGCGCACATCCACCCGGTGCTCGGGGCAGGGCTCACCCGAGGAGCCGGGCTGCTCGGGCTGGACATGCACGACATGCGCCGGACGCTGGCCGAGCACGCCGCCACTGTCGAGCCGGGCGAATGGGTCCTCGGGTGGGGGCTGGACCCGAACGTCGCGCACGGCCGAACCTTGACGGCGGCGGACATCGACGACGTGGTCGGCGGGCGGCCGGCGCTGATCAGGCTGTTCGACGGCCACTCGGCGCTCGCCTCCACCGAGGCGCTGCGGATCGCCGGCGTCAACGGCCCGCGCGCCTTCGACCAGCGGTCCGAGGTCGTGTGCGACGCCGACGGTGTGCCGACCGGGTTGCTGCTCGAGGCCGCGGCGATCGCCGTCGTCGACGCCGCGGTTCCCGAGGCATCTGTCGAGGAGCTCGCCGCCCGCACCCATGAGGCACTGTCGGGCATGGCGGCGCTCGGGATCACCGCGGCCCACGCGCTCGAGCACGCGCCCCAGGCGGAGACCGTCTACGGCCTGATCGAGAGTGCGGGTGACCTGCCGGTGCGGCTGCGCTGCTCGCCGTGGGTCCAGCCGGGCACGGCCGAGGAGGACTGGGCTGCGGTGGCCGCGCTCCAAGGCTCGGGCGGCCGGCGCTGGTTGGTCCGAGGGGCGAAGCTGTTCATCGACGGCACTGTCGACAACGGCACCGCCTGGCTCGAGGAGCCGGACACGCTCGGCGAGTCCACGGCGCCGTACTGGCCGGACCCGGAGGCGTACGCGCGGGCGATCTCCTGGTTCGACGAGCACGACGTGCCGACCACCACGCATGCGATCGGTGACCAGGGCGTCCGCTACGTCCTGGACGCGCTCGGGCGAACCCGCGGCCGCCTGCGGCACCGTGTCGAGCACATCGAGACGATCCCCGACGACCTCGTCGAGGCATTCGCAACGCTGCCGATCACGGCGAGCATGCAGCCGACGCACTGCACGGAGTACACCACTCCCGACCACAGCGACAACTGGTCGACGCGGCTCGGGCCGGCTCGGGCCGGCCGAGGCTGGCGGATCGGGGACCTCCGCACGGCCGGCGTGCGTGTCGCGCTCGGGTCTGACTGGCCGATCGCCGACTTCGACCCGCGCGGGATCCTGGCGTCCGCGCAGCTGCGTCGCCGCGGCGGGGCTCCAGACCGCGCGCCGATCGGCCCCGAGCAGGCGATCTCCGCCCGGATGGCGCTGGAGGGCTACACCACGCACGCCGCATGGTCCGTCGCCGAGGACGAGGTCGCGGGGACGCTCGAGGTCGGCAAGCGTGCGGACCTGACCGCGTTCGCCGTCGACCCGTTGGTCGCGCCACCGGACGAGCTGGTCGACGCTCCGATCGTCCTCACGGTCGTGGACGGCGCGGTCTCCCACCGGGGTGCGCAGCTCGGCGCCGGCGGATGAGACTGCTATCGCCCCACGAACAGGGTGAATGAGGAGAACGGTGGGGACGCAGAGCCAGCGCGACGCGGGCGACTGCAGCCGCGTCGCGGTCATCGCTGGCTTCGGGGCGGCGGACTCGCGAGCGCTGGCCGATACACCGTCTGCAGGTGTCAGCGACGTGCCCCGCCGTGTCGAACTCGATCGCGACAACCGCATGTCATGAGGTTGTCGCGGGTCGCCTCCTGGCTGAGCGCCTCATGGAGAATTCCGAGCGAATGAGAGTCTGCCGTGCCAATCTCCCTTCCAGGCCCGAACCAGTCCGAAGTCGGTCACGATGGCGTCCTCCAGCACCCAGTAGCCTCGTCACGTGACTCCTGACGTCCTGCTCGTCGGCTGCGGCGACCTTGGTGCTGACGTGGGCAACCGGCTCGCCGCGCGGGGCCATTCCGTGCTCGCGCTGCGCCGTCGCGCTGATCTGGTCCCGCAGCCGTTGCGGGGCCTGTCAGTGGATCTGACCCGCAGCCCCCCGGACCTGCCGCCGCTCGACCTCGCGTACGTGGTCGTGGCGCTGACCGCCCGGCCACGTACCGAGGAGAACTACCGCGCCACGTACGTCGAGGGCATGACGCGCGCACTCGACGCACTGGCCGCATCCGGCCAGATGCCACAGCGTGCGGTGCTGGTGTCGTCGACGGGCGTCTTCGGCGACCTGGACACGGTCGCACTGGCGGACGAGTCAACTCCGCCCAACCCTGCCGATGGCCCGGCACGGATGCTCCTTCAGGCCGAGCAGGTCTTCTCCGACCGCGTGCCAGGTGGCACGGTTCTGCGTCTGTCTGGGCTCTACGGTCGTCGCAGCACGCGACTTGTCGATCAGGTCCGCGCCGGAACGGTGACAGACCCGAACCGATGGACCAACCGCATCCACCGCGACGACGCGGCCGCCGCCGTGGTCCATCTGCTCACCCGGGAGACGAGTCCGGAGACTCTGTATGTCGGGACGGATGACGAGCCCGCGCTCCTCGGCGATGTCGCTGCCCACCTGGCCGCGCAGATGGGCGCGCCCACCCCTCCTGTCGCCGATGCCGAGCTTGGCCACGGCAAGCGCTTCACCAACGCGCGACTGCGCGCCAGCGGTTGGACACCGGACTTCCCGACGTACCGCGAGGGCTACGCCGGTTTGTCGACTGAGTCGTCGCGTTGAGTCCGCAGGTCGTGCTCGGTCAGACGTAGCTGCTGGCGGTCTCGATCAGGACGTCGTGAAGCGCCAGCTCGGCGGCTGCCCGCACGCGTCCGGGCCGGTGCGCCATCAGGACTCGGCGCGCCGGGGCGGAGTCTCCCAGTGAGATCACCCGGACGTCGGGATGCTGGTTGACGGTCGCGGTACGGGGCGCGAGCGCGATGCCGAGGCCGACGCTGACCATGGCCTGGGCCTCCTGGTAGTCGTTGGCGTGGAAGGCGATCGTCGGGGTGAAACCTGCGGCCATCGCGCTTCGCTCGAGCACCTCCACGACCGGGTGGCCGCCCGCACGGATGATCCAGGGCTCGCCGGCCAGATCGGCCATGCTCACGTTGCGCCTGCGCGCCAACCGGTGGGTGGCACCGACCAGAAGCACGGTCGGGTCGGTGAAGAGCTCGGTCAGCTCGAGCTCCTCGTTGTCGATCCGCTGCCACTCGTAGTCCCAGAGCAGGGAGATGGCGACGGTGCCCTCCTCGAGCAGCCGGACGAGGTGTGCCTCGCGTCCACTGCTGATCGTGAGCTGGATCGCGGGGTAGAGCTCACGGAATCGGCGTACGCCGAGCGGCAGGAACGAGCTGCCTACCGTGGGGAAGGTGCCGAGGGTGACGCTTCCGCGGCGTACGCCGGCGATGTCCGCAAGATCGGCCTCTGCCGCTGCGAGCTGTCGCACCACCTTGCGTGCGTGCCGCGCCAGCACCAGGCCCGCATCGGTGGGGGCCATGCCTCTGGCGTGCCGCTCGAGCAGGGGTTGGCCGACCTCTCGCTCCAGTCGTAAGAGTTGTTGAGAGACAGCGGATGGGGTGTAGCTCAACGCGGCTGCCGCACCGGTCACCGAGCCTTCCTCCACGATGGCCAGCAGGACCTGGAGGCGTTTGACGTCGAGCACGACTCCAGTGTGCATGAAGGTCTGCTTCATTGCCATGAAGTGTGTTGAACGATCCCTTACAGGCGTGACGCGATCCTGGGCGAACCGGACGGGCTCTCGCCGATGAAGCATCACTACATGGTCCAGTACAAATTCGTGATTGTGCTTCAGGTGTCGCAGCGCCAGTGTGGGTGTGCTCGGGAACGCCCCGGGTGTCGATCATGGAGGCCAGATGCACGAGATCCCCGCGACGTGGATGCGCGGAGGCACCAGCAAGTGCTGGGTCTTCCGCCGCACCGACCTGGAGGTCGATGACCTGTCGATCGACGACGTCCTGTTGCGGATCTACGGCAGCCCGGACCACCGCCAGGTGGACGGTGTGGGCGGCGGGACGTCGACGACCAGCAAGGCCGTCATCCTCGCGCCATCTGAGGTGGACGGTGTCGACGTCGACTACACGTTCGCACAGGTCGGCATTGACGAGGCCAAGGTCGACTGGGGAAGCAACTGCGGCAACTGCTCGGCCGTGGTGGCGTCGTTCGCCATCCGTGAGGGATGGGTGCCGGCACATGACGGTGAGACAGCGGTGCGGGTCCTGAACACCAACACCGATCAGCTCATCGTCCAGCGAGTGGACACCCCCGGTGGCAAGCTGCTCGAGGCCGCCACCGAGAACATTCCGGGCGTGCCCTTTCAGGGCGCCCCAGTCAGGATGGGCTTCGTCGACCCGGCCGGTCGCAGCACTGGTCATCTCTTCCCGACCGGGCGGGTGTCGGACACGATCGAGGTGACTGGGCAATCCGTCACGGTCACGCTCGTCGACGCCGGCGCGCCGGTGGTGACCGTGGCCGCCACCGATTTCGGGGTCCGAGGAAACGAGGGCACCCACGAGCTCGACGCGACACCTGAGCTGCTCGCCCGACTGGACGACGTACGCCGTCAGGCCGGAGTCCTGATGGGGCTGGCCGAATCGACGGCCCTGGTGGCCGGCGCGATACCGAAGCTCGCCATGATCTCGTCACCCGCGAGTGACGAAGACACCGACTTGACGGTGCGGATGCTGTCGATGGGTCGATTCCACCCGGCTGTTCCGGTGACCGGGTCGGTGGCGCTGACCCTCGCCGCCGGTGTGGACGGCACGGTCGTGCACGATCTGGCCCGCGGTGATGTGGCTGCTGGGCTCCGTCTCGGGACCCCGGCCGGCTGTGTGACCACCTTCGTCGAGGAGCACGACTCGGTTCCGGTCGTCGGGGTCGTCCGCACCTACCGGCGTCTGGCGCACGGATCCGTGCTGCTCCCGGACCCGCCACTGATGCCCTCAGACGCGGCATGACCACCCACCCACTTGACATCGCGCCCCTGCGCGCGGCTCCCTTCACATGGAGGAATCAATGAACGATCATCATCCCGACCAAGACGCCGAGGCGCCCGCGCCGTCTCCCGCGTCAGAAGTGGACAGGCCCGCACCGAATCGCAAGGTGGCCGGCAGCATCATGGCGGGCTTCGCCGCCTTGGCGATGGGCGTGTCGGTCCTCGCTGGAGATCTGCTGGATCCGCCGGCCTCGACTGCCGACGGCAACTACGCCGGCGAGACCGTCTCGATGATGATCCCCCTCGCAGAGGGCGGTGGCACCGACACCTGGTCGCGCTTCGTCGGCTCCGCGCTCACCGAGGAGCTGCCCGGGTCGCCAGGACTCGCCCCCGAGAACGATGACGGCGGCGAGGGCATCCTCGGCACCAACCACTTCATGACCTCGGCGAAGCCTGATGGGACCGACGTGCTCGTCAGCAGCGCGTCGACCGTGGTGCCATACCTGCTCGACGTGCCGGCCGTGAAGTACGACTTCAGCAAGTTGCGGCCGATCCTGGCCAACGGCACCGGTGCCGTGGTCTACGGGCGGGCGAAGGCGGGTGTCGCAGGGGTCGAGGATCTGATCGACCGGGACAAGCCGCTGACCTTCGGAGGCATCGCCGCCACAGGCCTCGACCTCACGACCCTGCTCGCGTTCGACCTGCTCTCCGCCGACATCAAGTCGACGTTCGGGTTCGAGGGGCGTGGCCCGGTCAACCTCGCGCTCCAGCGCGGTGAAGTGGACATCGACTACCAGACCACCTCGGCCTATGGCCCCGCGGTCGAGCCGATGGTCAAGGACGGCACCGCGGTTCCGCTGTTCTCACTCGGCCAGGTCGACGACGCAGGCAAGATCGTGCGCGACCCCAACTTCCCCGACATTCCCACGGTCGTGGAGGTCTATGAGGAGCTGTACGGCGAGCAGCCCGACCGCGAGAAGCTCGCCACCTATCAAGCGATCCTTGCGCTCACCTACACGTACCAAAAGGCCCTGTGGGTTCCCGAGGACACCCCCGACAAGGTCGTCGACCTCCTGCGCACCACCTCCAAGGACGTGGGAGCGGACCCCGTCTTCCAGAAGTCCGCTGCGGAGGTGCTCGGAGGCTATCCGATCGACGCGTCGACGGACCTCGAGGAACGCATCGGTGAGGCGTACCAGGTGGACGACGACGTCCGCGACAACGTGCTCGAGCTGCTCGAGTCCGACTACAACATCACGATCGAATGAGGACCCGATGACTGACGCAGCCTTCTCCGCACTGGCCTCCTTGGCCGACCCGTCCCTGCTCATCATGCTCGTGATCGGCGTTGTGGCCGGACTCGTGATCGGTCTGATCCCCGGACTCGGAGGCACCGGCGCCGTCGCGATCCTGCTTCCCGTCACGTTCGGCATGGAGCCCGAGCAGGCGCTCGCGATGCTCATTGGGGCCCTGGCCGTCGTCCACACCTCCGACACGGTGGCCGCCGTCCTGCTGGGCGCCCCAGGCTCGGCCTCGGCGAGTGTCACGATGCTCGATGGCTATGCGATGGCCCGGAAGGGGGAGGCCAAACGGGCACTGTCGCTCGCGTTCCTCTCCTCGATGGCCGGCGGCCTCATCGGCGCCGTCGGCCTGACCCTGGCGATCCCGCTGGCCCGCCCGTTGGTCCTGTCCTTCGGCAGCCCAGAGCTCTTCATGCTCACGATCCTCGGTGTATCTCTTGCCGCCGTTCTCTCCAGGGGCAACGTGGTCAAAGGTCTGACCGCCGGCTTCCTCGGGCTGCTGCTCGGCCTGGTGGGCACGTCACCGACCACCGCCGAGGAGCGGTTCACCTTCGGCTCCCTGTTCCTGGGCGACGGTGTGTCGCTCGTCGCTGTGGCACTCGGCATCTTCGGGCTCGCCGAGATCGCCAGTCGAGTAGGCAAGCGCAACGTCACCGAGCAACCGGTCTCGCTCAGCGGCGGATGGGGTGCGGGCATCCGTGAATGGCTGACGCACTGGACGCACGTCATCCGGGGCTCACTGATCGGCATCTGGGCGGGCATCCTGCCCGGAGTCGGCGCCACTGCCGGCACCTGGCTGGCGTACGGCCAGGCCGTCGCGACGGCCAAGGACAAACGCCAGTTCGGCAAGGGCGACCCTCGAGGCATTGTCGGCCCGGAGAGCGCGAACAACTCGGTCGAGGCCGGTGACCTCATCCCCACGTTCCTCTTCGGCATCCCCGGCGGCGTGCCGTCCGCGATGCTCCTGGGCATGCTGTTGACGTACGGCATCCAGCCCGGTCCGGCGATCGTCACCGAGCACCTCGACCTGATGTACGTCATCATCTGGTGCTTCGCGATCGCGAGCGTTGCTGGAGCATTCCTCTGCTTCCTCGCCACGCCGACGCTGGCCAAGCTGACCAAGGTGCCGTTCGCCATCCTCGGCCCGGGGCTGCTCGTCGTCATGCTGCTCGGCGCCTACCAGGAGGGCGCCCAGCTCGGCGACCTGTGGGTGATGGTCGTCCTCGGCGTCATCGGGTTCTTCCTCAAGGCCACCGGTATGCCCCGCGCACCGTTCCTCATCGGATTCGTCCTCGCCATTCCGATGGAGCGCTACTACTACCTGACGACCAGCCTCTACGACGGCTCGTCATGGATGGCGCGACCGGGCGTGCTCGCATTCGCGGCCATCCTGGTGGTGCCGCTGCTGTGGTCGCTGGTCAAGCGGGTCCGATCCTCCGGCGCCGGTGAGGCCGACGACGGCCACCGGAACGAGGCTGAGATCGATGAGGATGCGGCTGACGAGCTCGAAGGCTCGATGACCGGTACGCCGTGGTCGCTTGCCGTGGCCGTCGGAGCCGTGGTGCTGTTCACCGGAGCCCTGGTCATCAGCGGATCGTTCTCTGATGAAGCTCAGCTGATGCCTCGCCTGGTTGCCGGCTTCGGCCTGCTCACAGCGGTGGTCCTGCTCTGGCAGGAGCGGCGGAGCTGGCAGCGGGAGTCCCGCGACCCTGGCGACGCGCTCGACGTCGAGACCACGCCGTCGTCCGGCACGAGCACGGTGGCGACAAGTGTTGAGCAACGCCTGGACACCCGACGCGAGGACCTCATGGTCGCCGGCCGCACCTTTGCCTCCATGGCGGCCTTCCTGATCCTGGTGACCCTGGTGGGCTATGTGGCCGCTGCGCTCGTGTTCGTCCCGGCGTTCCTGCTCTACACGGCGCGGGCCAGGCCCCGGACGGCCATCATCTACACCCTGCTCCTCGGCAGCGTGCTGATGTCGCTGCCTTCGTTGCTCCCGGTCGACCTGCCAGCGGGTCTCTTCCAGTGAGCCGGCACTGCGGCTCCGCCCCCCTCCGCACATCGAAAGGAACGTCATGACCATCGTGGTCGCATACGCAGACACCCCACCAGGCCACGCCGCGATGGCCGCCTCTGTCGAGGCGGCGACGGACGGGGAAGTGGTGATTGTTGTCCTGGCCGTACGCGGTGAGACTCGCCCCGACGTCGCTGACGTCGAGGCACGTTGGCCAGAGCTGACCGGGCGCGTCGAGGTCGACCGGGCAGATCTCGGAGACCCCAGCGACGCCGTCGTGCAAGTGGCTCAACGACGTGAGGCGAGGCTGGTGGTGCTCGGCCTGAGGGAACGCTCGGCGGTTGGCAAGATGATCTTCGGGTCCACCGCGCAGCGCATCCTGCTGGATGCCACGTGCCCGGTCCTGGCCGTCAAGCCTTCGCCTTCGCGGGGCTGATGGTCGGGACAATGCCGCCCTCGGCTCGGGCGGCCGGATGACCAGCGAATCGAAAGCGTTGCTCCGCCCCTGGGCCGCGATCCAGCCTGGTCGTGACGTGGTCACCCCGCCGACGTCACGAGTGCGGCTCGAAGAGCGCGGACATGCGGCCTTGGGGGTCGAGCCCGGGCAGCAGAGCATCGGCGATGCCGGCCAGCTGACGGATCTGCTCTCGCGTGAGCGGTTCGAACACGTACCGTCGCACCGCTTCGACGTGGCCATGCGACGCAGCAGCCACGACGTCCCATCCGTCGTCGGTGAGCCTGGCGTTCGTGGCCCGCGCATCCTCGGGGCACGGCGCGCGCCTCACCAGCCCGCGATCCTCCAGCCGGCGCACGACGTGCGACAGCCGCGGCAGCGTGGCGTTCGTGCGCTGCGCCAGCGACGTCATCCGCAGGGTGCGGTCGGGCGCTTCCGACAGCATCGCGAGGGTGAAGTACTCGAAGTGCGTCAGGTTGGCGTCTGCCCGAAGCTGAGTGTCCAGCGCGCCCGGAAGCAGCTCCACCACCGCGATGAACCGGAGCCACGCGGCGCGCTCGCCCTCGTCCAGCCACTGAGTGCTCATGCGGACAGGATAGTCCGATGGTTGACATAGCAACTAAATAGTGTCGTCGTACGGGTCAGTTGGAACGGCGGTCACGCCGAGACCTTGCTTCGGGCATGGAGTGCGCCCAGGACGGTCACGACCAGGGTGATCGCGGCGGACAGGAGCAGGCCGCCGCCCAGGTGCCACTTGAGCAAGCCGGCGCCGGCGAATGCGCCGGCCAGGATCAGGACGACTGCGGCCACCCTGCGGAAGCTGTTGCCGGGCTTGCCGCTGCCGAGCACCGAGTCCGCTGCGAGACCCGTGATGGTTGAGGTGACGACGACGGTGGTGACGTCCTTCACCGCGATGAACCGGGCCGTCGCCGCCTGGATGCCCATGGCCGCGCCGAGGGTCGTGGTGATGCTGACTGCAACGGGATGCTGCAGCGTCTCGTCGGTCGCCAGCAGGAGTGTGGCGACGGCAAGCATCAGCGCGGTGACCAAGGAGAAGAGCAACGTCGTCCGGTTGGTCCATCCCGGGCCGGCAGGCTTCAACACTCGACCGCCGAGCGCCGCACCCGCCATGAAGCCGGCCAACGCCAGGAAGGGTCCGAGGACCGGCAGTCCGCTTCCGCCGACGAGTGCCATGCCCAGGATGACGACGTTGCCGGTCATGTTGCCGGTGAACACGCGGTCCAGACCGAGGTAGCCCACGGCGTCGATCACTCCGGTCGAAAAGGTCAGTGCCAGCATCAGTCCGAGGTGGAACCGGTCAGGGTGCAGCCCAGCGAGGCGTCGAATCACGTTCGTCCGCCGCGGAAGGTTCCGTCCGAGCGGGGATCGCTCGCGCCGACCTTCTCGTCCGGACCCTGCCGGACGAGCTGAGCGTGGCCCGCGCCGTCGTCGTGCGCCTCGAGGTCTGAGACCGCGAAACCGCCTTCGCGGAGCGCGTTGGTGACCACGGCGGGTACGTCCTGCTCGGCCTTGATGACTCGCTGCGCTCGCGAGCCCTCCTCCATCGGACCGAGGATCCACCGCGCACGGTCGATCGCGACCTCCGGCGAGTCACCGCTTGCCAGGCGCAACGCCAGCTGGGTATGGATCTGGGCCTGCGCCCGCCCGCCCATGGTGCCGTGGGCGCCGTCCAGCACGCCGTTGTTGCGGGTCAGGACCGGCATCAGCGTGTGTGGGGGACGCCGGCCTGGGCCGATTGCTCCGGGGTGCTCCGGCGATGTCGAGAACGAGGCGCCGCGATTGTGCAGGACGATGCCCGTCGTGGGGTCGAGGATGCCGGCCCCGAATGCGTGGAAGAGGCTTTGGATGAGCGAGACCCACATTCCTGTGCCATCAGCCGTCACGACGGCCACGGTGTCTCCGGTCGGAGGTGGGTTCTGCGGCCCGGGCAGAGGTGTGGCTCGCTGGTCGGCGAGCTGGCCCGCACGTTCGCCCAACAACCCGTCGACGTCCAAGGGCGCATGGTCGGGATCGCCGAGCAGGCGGTCCCGATCCTCGGCAGCGGCCTGGAGGATCGTGGCCACCAGGAGCGCATCGGCGCCGTCGAGGTCGATGGATGAGGCGGTCGAGGCGCGGACCATCTCGAGCGCCGCGATCGACTCGAGGAAGAACGCCCCCTGGGACGGCGGCGGCGCCGTGAGGTACTCCATCCCGTCGTAGATCGCGGAGATCGGCGAACCGACGACGGTGTGATGTCGCTCGAAGTCGTCGACGGACATGGCAGACCCCAGTTGCCGGAGCGTGTCGACGATGCTGCGCGCGATCTCGCCCCGGTAGAACGTCCGGTGCCCGAGGTCGGCGATGGCGCGCAGACTCGCAGCCAGGTGTGGCTGCACGAGCAGCTCGCCTGCGGCCAGCATCGATCCATCAGGTGCGAACACGGCACGCAGCCCGGGGTCGGCGAGGATCCGGTGCGCCTCTCGCTGGAGGTCTCGAGCCAACCCGGCGGCGACGGGTACGCCTTCGGCGGCGAGGTGCGCGGCCGCCGAGAGATCGGCCGCCAGTCCTTGTGAACCCCACCGGTCCGCCATGGTGTGCCAGGCATCGACGGCACCGGGAACCGTGACGGTCTGAGGACCGTCGATCGGCATCGTCGGCAAGGCCGCGAGATCGGCTGAGCTGAGGGCGGCGGGGGTTCTGCCGATCCCGTTGATGACGTGGACGGTCCCGTCGGGCAGGCCGACCATCGCGATGCAGTCACCGCCGATGGAGCACTGGTGGGGGTAGACAACCGTCAACACGCTGGCGGCCGCGAGGGCGGCGTCGACGGCATTTCCGCCGCGCTCCAGGACGAGCTCCGCCGCGTTGGTCGCGCTCTCGTGCGGTGTGGCAACAGCCCACGAGGACCATGTGCTCATCTGAGTCTGCCTTCTGAAGGATCGTGCTGACTGCTGGCAGAAATCACGATGAGGATGTCGTTGATGTGCCGGCCCATCTCCAACGATGCTGCTTGCGGGTCGCGCTGCTGGATGGCGTGGAGGATGAGGCGGTGGGCAGCCAGTGACGTACGGATCCGGCGCTCGGTCTCGAGCGGGGTACGCCGCGACGGCGCCATCCACTCGTTGGTGACCCGAAGCAGCTTTTCGAGCATCGGGTTCATCGTCATCTGGGCGATGGTCAGGTGGAACGCGACGTCGAGCTCCACGTAGCGCTGGGGATCGACACCTCGCGACATTTCCGCGGTCGCCTGGTCGACAAGGTCCGACAGCTGGGCGATCTGATCGTCGCTGGCCCTGACCGCGGCGCGCTCGGCGATCGGGGGCTCGATGACACCGCGAAGGTCCATCACCTCCCGAAGCACCCGTGAGGTCGAGTCGATGTCGCCGAGAAGGGATGCGGTGATCTCGGGCCGCTGTGTCTCGACCACGACCGTGCCGCGCCCACGCCTGCGATCGATCAGCCCGCGAAGCTCGAGCTCTCTCAATGCTTCTCGAACAGTCGCGCGAGAGACGCCCAGGGCGACCGACAGCTCGCGTTCGCCCGGAATGCGTTCACCAGCCGCGAGAGTCCCCTCAGAGATCAGGTGGCTGATGCGAGCGGAGATCGTGGTCGGCGCCGACCGATGCTCCTGAGCAAGGCGGGCCCAGTCGATCATTCTCACTCCTCATTGGTCTGACCTGACGAGACGGACGTCGACAGACGCCGCCTCCTCATACTCGTGAATAGGTCAGGAACTGTCAACCCTGATGCGATATCAGTCGTAACATGGGCGTAACACAACGAATTTCGTCAAAAACGGTTGACCGCGACACGAGGCGCCCACTAGCGTTGCGATGGTCAGACCAATTGCGACTCTCGATGTCGCGTCCCCGGAAGGAACACCATGAAGCTCAGTGGAACGCAACCAATCTTGAGGCGCTCGATCGGTGTCATCGCGATCACTGCGGCAGGCACTCTGCTCGCTGCGTGCGGCGGCGGATCCGGGTCCGAGGGCGGCACGGGCTCAGGAGGTCTCCCATCCAGTGCCTTGGTCAGCAGCGGGACGCTGACCTTCTGCTCGGACATCAGTGCGCCTCCGCTCACGTACTACGACAAGGACCAGAAGGCCGTCGGCACGGAGATCGAGCTCGGCGACGCGATCGCCAAGAAGCTCAAGCTGAAGTCGACGTGGAAGAACGTGGCGTTCAGCGGCATCATCCCTGCCCTGCAGGGACGTCAGTGCGACGCCATCATCACGCAGCTCTACATCAAGCCCGAGCGCGAGAAGGTCGTCGACTTCGTCCCCTACATGTATGCCGGCAACACCGTGCTCGTGGAGTCAGGCAACCCGAAGAAGATCACCGGGATCGACGACCTCTGTGGTCGCAAGGTGGCCGCCCAGACCGGAACGACGGTCATCGACATCCTGGCCGACGAGGCCAAGAAGTGTGCTGCCGCCGGCAAGCCCAAGATCGGCGTCGCCAAGTTCGGACGCGACAGCGAGGCGCAGCAGCAGCTGAAGCTCGGCCTCGTGGACGCCTACGGCACCACTGTCGAGATCGCCGGCTACGCCCTCAAGCAGCAGCCGGGCGCCTTCGAGACCGTCGGCGAGCCGTTCAACAAGATC
The DNA here is from genome assembly GCA_963759975.1 of uncultured Actinomycetota bacterium. Classification (GTDB taxonomy): domain Bacteria; phylum Actinomycetota; class Actinomycetes; order Propionibacteriales; family Nocardioidaceae; genus Aeromicrobium. Next base: position 323,355 of record CAVXBS010000022.1, on the reverse strand, counting down.
AAGACGGGTATTGCCACCGTCAAGGCCAACAAGCCGCTGCACGACGCGCTTGCGAAGGCGTTCGCCGAAGTCCGGGCCGACGGCACGTACGACGCGATCCTCAAGAAGTGGGAACTGACGGATGATGCCCTGCCCGCCAACTAGGACGTCAGGGTCAACTCCACTCCTCAAGAATTGACACGACATGCACACGTTGCTCCAAGCCGCGCAGGATCAACCGGTCTTCGACTGGGGCTTCTTCATCGATGCGGTCATCCATCCCTCGGGCCCGTTCCTGACCGGGCTGTGGCGCACGATCTACATCTCGGTGCTGGCCCAGGCCCTGGGGGTGGTCGGTGGCCTGGCGATTGCCCTGATGCGCCGAAGTCGGTTCGGGCCCTTGCGGTGGATCGCCGCGGGGTATGTGTGGATGATCCGCGGCACTCCGCTGCTGGTGCAGCTCGTGATCGTCTACAACGGCCTGGCGGCGACCGGGATCTACCGATTCAGCGACGTGAGCCTGGGTTCGATCACGATCATGGGCGTCATCCAGGCTGCGATTCTGACGCTCGCGATCAACGAAGCGGCGTACATGTCCGAGATCATCCGGGCATCCATCGATGCGGTTGATGACGGGCAGACCGAAGCGGCCAAGGCGTTGGGCATGTCGCCGGCAGTGGCGATGCGAACCGTCATCCTGCCGCAAGCGACCCGGATCGTGATCCCGCCGCTTGGCAACGAGTTCAACCTGATGATGAAGTCGACCTCGCTGCTCAGTGTGATCGGTGTGCAGGAGATGTTCCTGACCGCGCAGTCGATCAACTCGGCGACCTTCAAGACATTCGAGATCTTCATGGCCGCAGCTGTGTACTACCTCCTGCTCACCACGATCTGGTCCTTCTTCCAGTCCGCACTGGAACGCCGCTTCGGGGATCCCGCAGCGCCGGGCACGCGACCGGGGTTCCGTGAGCGGTTCTTCGGAGGGTCCGACCGGCCCGTTGTGAAGCCGTCGGTGCACTGATGACTACTCACGAGATGGAGCAGGGACCAACCGTGATTCTTGAAGCACGTGACGTGGTGAAGAGCTTCGGGTCGCTCAAGGTCGTGGACTCGGTGTCGATGTCGGTGCAACGCCAAGAGGTCGTCGTCGTCATCGGGCCCTCCGGCTCGGGGAAGACGACGTTCCTCAGATGCCTGAATCACCTCGAGCCGATCGACTCAGGATCCGTACGCGTCCTGGGGGAGTCGGTCGGCTACAAGGAGGCCAAGGAAGGGCTCGTCGAGGAGAGTCCGAGGGCGGTGGCCCGCCGACGCCGGAAGATCGGATTCGTCTTCCAACGGTTCAATCTCTTCCCGCACCTGTCGGCGCTCGACAACGTCGCTGTCGCCCCGATGAAGGTCCTGGGGGTGGATCGGGACCAGGCGTACGAAGAGGCCCGCGGGTTGTTGGCGCGAGTCGGCCTGTCGGACAAGGAGAGCACCCGTCCCAAGGCGCTCTCCGGAGGGCAGCAACAACGAGTGGCCATCGCGCGCGCACTGGCGATGAAGCCCGAGCTCATGCTTTTCGACGAGCCGACGAGCGCGTTGGATCCGGAGATGGTCGGCGAGGTCATCGCGGTGATGGGCGAGCTGGCCGCCGACGGCATGACGATGGTCGTCGTGACACACGAGATGGGATTCGCGCGATCTGCCGCTGACCGCCTCGTGATGTTCGACCACGGTCGCATCCTGGAGGAAGGCCCGCCGGAGAAGCTGTTCACCAGCGCGGAGCACGAACGCACCCGGGCATTCCTGTCGATTCTCGGCGCCTAGCACGCGGGCCGCGCGATTGCTCGATCACCGAGCGGCCGGGTCACACTGGAGGAACTGGGCCGACACCATCTGCACCGAGGAGAAGCATGGAACTGATCACCGCCCATGAGGTCCAGCTCGACGAGCGGGCCTGCTGATGTGGCGCATGCCGTCGGAGACGGACCCCCACACCTGCACGTGGATGGCCTGGCCCAGCTCCGGCTACACCCTCGGCGACACCGACTCTGCCGCGGACGAGGCCCGCGCCACCTGGGCCGCGGTCGCGCACGCGGTGAGTGAGTTCGAGCCCGTACGCATGGTCGTCGACCCGTCTGCCGTGCAGGTCGCCCGGGACTGGCTCGGCTCGGACGTCGAGCTGTTCGAGGCGCCACTCGACGACGCGTGGATGCGGGACTTCGGTCCTAGCTTCGTCGTCGGTGAGCCCGGCACCGACGTCGCTGGCCGGCTCGGAGCCGTCGACTGGGTGTTCAACGGCTGGGGTGCCCAGCCCTGGGCAACATGGGAGCACGACGCCAAGATCGGCCGGCAGGTCGCGCAGTGGGCCGGGGCTGAGCTGATCGACTCGCCGATGATCAACGAGGGCGGTGGCTTGCACGTCGACGGCAACGGCACGGTCCTGGTCACCGAGACCGTGCAGCGCGGCGAGGGGCGCAACAGCACCTGGTCACGAGAAGAGGTCGAGGCCGAGCTGGCCCGAACGATCGGCGCCTCGCGGGTCATCTGGCTGCCGCGCGGCCTGACCCGTGACTACGACGAGTTCGGGACCCGTGGCCACGTCGACATCGTTGCGACGATCCCCGCGACCGGCACCGTCCTGGTGCATGCCCAGCCGGACCCGTCCCACCCCGACCACGCCGCAGTCGACGAGATCCTGGCGAGCTTCGACGACAGCTGGACGGTCGTCGACCTGCCGGCACCGATCGTGCTGGAGGACGAGGAGGGGTTCGTCGACTACAGCTACGTCAACCACCTGGTGTGCAACGGGGGCGTCGTGGCCTGCGGGTTCGACGACCCTCGTGACGCGGAGGCGCGCGACATCCTCCAGGGCGCATACCCGGGGCGACGTGTCGTCTCGGTCGACGCCCGGCCGTTGTTCGCGCGGGGCGGTGGCATCCACTGCATCACTCAGCAGCAACCGGCGACCAGGGTTCCGAGGGTCACCGGCTCATGAATGCCCTCGGTACGAGATGGTGCCCCCGGACGGTGAACCAGAGCGGGCCGCGTGGGTGGTGGATGCAACAGCCACCGGCGGATTCTCCAACAGGGACGTGTAGGACTGGACCATGACGAATGAACAGGTCGACGTCCTGGTCGTGGGTGCCGGGGCGACCGGGCTGTCCGCCGCGTACGCCCTGCAGCGCGCAGGCAAGTCGGTGCTGGTGCTCGAGTCACGTGAGCGAGTCGGTGGGCGGCTGTGGACCGATGAGGTCGATGGCGTCGACCTGGAGATCGGCGGTCAATGGGTCTCGCCCGACCAGGACGCGCTGCTCGCGATGCTCGACGAGCTGGGCCTCGAGACATTCGAACGGCACCGGGACGGCGAGTCGATCTACGTCGGCCTCGACGGCGAGCGGCGCACGTTCACCGGCGAGGTGCTGCCGGTTGCCGCGGCGGTGGAGTCGGAGATGAATCGCCTGACCGGGCTGCTCGACGCGCTGTCGGCACAGATGGACCCGGCTCGGCCGTGGGACATGCCGGGCGCCCGCGAGCTCGACCGCGTCACGTTCCTCGGCTGGCTCGAGCAGAACTGCGCCGAGCCGGAAGCCCGCGACAACATCGCGATGTTCATCGCCCAGGCGATGCTGACCAAGCCTGCGCACACGTTCTCGGCGCTGCAGGCCGTGCACATGGCAGCGAGCGCTGGGAGCTTCAGCAACCTGGTCGATTCGGAGTTCATCCTCGACAAGCGCGTCATCGGCGGCCTGCAGCAGGTGCCGCTTCGGCTGGCTGAGCGACTCGGCGACGCAGTGCGTACGGGCCGGGACGTCGAGAAGGTCGTCTGGACCGACGAGGGTGTCACCGTCTCGTCCGGCGACCTGACGGTCACTGCCCGCCACCTCGTGCTGGCGATCCCGCCGACCGCGGTCACCCGCGTCCGCTTCGAGCCGCCGTTGCCCTCGATCCAGCGTGAGACCCGCCAGCACCAGTCGTTCGGCCAGGTCATCAAGGTGCACGCGACCTACGAGACGCCGTTCTGGCGCGATGCCGGCCTGTCCGGCACGGCGTTCAGCCCGTACGAGATCGTGCACGAGGCGTATGACAACACGAACCACGACGAGGAGCGTGGGACGCTCGTGGGGTTCGTCTCCGACCTGCAGGCCGACGCGGTGCTCGCCATGTCCGCCGATGAGCGCCGAGAAGCCATCCTGTCGTCGCTGTCGACCTACTTCGGGCCGCAGGTGACCGAGCCTCTGACGTACTTCGAGAGCGACTGGACATCTGAGGAGCTCGGCAGCGGCGCGTACGGCTCGAGCTTCGACATCGGGGGCCTGACCCGGTTCGGCCCGAGGTTTCGCGAGCCGGTCGGCCCGATCCAGATCGGGAGCTCAGATGTGGCCGGGCTGGGGTTCCAGCACGTCGATGGCGCCCTGCGGGTCGGCGCCGAGCTGGCGCTGGCGATCAGCGGTCCGTGACCAGCCAGGACTGCGGGGCGATGTCGGCCTGGCGTTCGCGCAGCTGACGTGGCGAGGGTGCTCAGGCGGTGAGGAGCAGAATGCCGCCGGACACCAGCTCGACGAGGAAGTAGAACCAGATCGGGTAGAACCGCACGGGTGCGTCGAAGAGTCGCGACACGACCCGGCCGGCTGCCATGCCGGTGAGCGCCACGCCGACTGTCACGACCACGCCGGTGCGGATGTCGCCGACATCGAGAGCGGCCGCGCCCAGTACGGCCGCCATGGCGATGCCGAAGCCCCCGTAGACAGCGCGGACCTCTGATCGGCCCTCGGGCGAGTGCACCGTCAGGTGGAACGGCGCTGCCAGTGCCGCGGGAGCGACAAGGGCGTACAGCCCCATCGCGAGGAAGAAGAATCCGACGACGGCGATGATCGTGGTGGTCACCTGTGCTCCTTGGGTGATCTGGGGTGCTGGGCGCCATGCGATCATCACTCACATGGTGACCGAGTCGCTTCCGGAAACGTGCTGCGATGACGAGCGGCCCACGATCTGGCTCTGGTCGGGACATGCGGCCTATCGGGGGCCGTCCCTGCGACTGGATGCTCACTCGGGCTCGGTGACCTGCTTCGCACTCGGGCTGGACGCACCCTTCACGGTGCGATCGGACGGCGCTGCGGAACGGCGAGCGAGAAGCGCGTTGATCCCGGCGCGCACGTCCCATCAGGTGGATGCCGGTGATGGGCGGATGATGTTCTTCTATGTCGACCCGGGTGTGCCGGGAGCGAGCCACCTGCTCGATCAGATGGTGGACCGCACGACGACGATCGCCTGTCAGCACCAGGACGAGGCGGCGTTGATCTCGGACTGGCGGGATGCACCGCTGCCGGATCCGGACACCTTGAGGAGTGCCCTTCTCGGGGCTGTGGACGCCGAGCCCATGGATGAACGGATCCGGCTGGCCATGGAGATCCTGCGGCTCAACCCGGGTGATCAGCTGAGCGCCGCGGAGATCGCAGCAGCGGTCCGGCTGTCACCGTCGCACTTCCTGCGCCTCTTCTCGGTACATGCCGGCACGAGCTTTCGGCGGTACCGGCTGTGGGCGAGGATGTGTCACGCGGCAGCCGCCGTCAGCGGCGGGGCAGATCTCACGGCGGCGGCCGGCGAAGCCGGGTTCGCCTCGCCGAGCCATTTCAGCGACGCATTCCGCACGATGTTCGGGCTCACTGCCACCGCGTTGCTCTCAGGCCCGACCCGCATCGTTGTCCACCACCCGTGATGGCGGCACTCACGCCAGGCGCGCGGGGAATCCTCCGGTCGCGACCGGCCCCCAGCGCGTCGGCGTGACGCGCAGCAGGCACTTGCCCTGGTCGAGCATCGCCTGGCGGTACTCGTCCCAGTCCGGGTGCTCGCCGGAGATGTTGCGGAAGTAGTCGACGAACGCGTCCAGCGCCTCGGGCACGTCGAGCACCTCACATGTCCCGTCGACCTGCACCCACGGGCCGTCGAAGTCGTCCGACAGCACGACGACACTCACCTCCGGCCGCTTGCGGGCGTTCTTCGCCTTGGCCCGCTCGGGGTAGGTGGAGATGACGATGCGACCGGAGTCATCGACGCCGCCTACGACGGGTGAGGCCTGGGGCGAGCCGTCAGCGCGCTGGGTGATGACGAGCATCCGGTGGCGCGTTCGCACGAACTCGATGAGCTCTGACTCGCTCACCGAGGTGGTCGTGGCGATCCGACGGGCCATGGGGCGTCCTTCCGAGAGAAGTGGGCTCCTTCGATCGTACGGACCGGTATGCGACGCAACTGTCCGGACCACGGGGGATGCTGGTGGCATGACCACGTACGTCGTGCTGTTCCGCGGCATCAATGTCGGCGGACGCAACAAGATCCCGATGGCGGAGCTGCGGGAACACCTGAGTGCGGACTTCGCCAACGTTCGCACCTACATCCAGTCCGGCAACGTGCTGCTCGACTCCGACCGGTCTGCCGACGAGGTGGCGGCGCACATCGACGCAGGTCTGCCGTCGGCGTTCGCCCTCGACTCCGACCTCGTCCGGGTGCTGGTGCTCGACGCCCACACCTACCGCGAGGTCGTGGCCGCGGCCCCTGCCGGATTCGGCGACGAGCCCGATCGCTGTCGCTACGACGTGGTGTTCTACATGGGCGTGACGGCCGATGAGGTCCGCCCCTACATCGTGGTCAATCCGGAGGTGGACACGGCGCTGATGGGGGAGCGGGCCGTCTACCACCAGCGCATCACGGCCCTGGCGACACGCAGCAGGCTCAACAAGATCGTCGGCTCACCCGTCTACTCGGCCCTCACGATCCGCAACTGGAACACGACGGTCAAGCTGGCGGCGATGCTCGACGAGTGACCCTCGCGGCTCAGTCGGGCGTGGCGTACGCCGCGACGCCGGTGTCGACCAGCACGCAGGGCTCGTCGCCGACAGTCCAGGCGTCGTGCCCGGGCTCGATCAGCACGACATCGCCGGGGCCAACCGTGATCTCCTCCCCGCTGTCGGATCGCACCGTCATCTGCCCGGACAGGCAGAAGCCGGTGTGGCGGACCTGGCAGGAGTCGGTGCCGGCGATCGGCTTGACGTCCTCGGACCAGCGCCATCCGGGTTCGAACACGCCCCGTCCGAGCGTGAAGTCACCCAGGGTGACGACGTCCATGTGCCCGTGGTCCTTGAAGGGACGGGTCTCGTGCGGTGTCTCGATGTTGAGTGTGGAAGTGGACATGCGATCTCCTGATGTCCCGAGCCTGACGCGGCCCGGTTTCCCCGACGGTCGTCTCCTGTCGATCATGCGCCTGGTTCGTGGCGATGTGAAGGGCCGGATCGCTTCCTCAGACGACCGAGAACTCGTAGCGCACCACGTTGACGTACGTCTCGCCCGGCCGCAGGACGCGCTGGGGGAAGTGTGAGTGGTTGATCGAGTCGGGGAACGTCTGCATCTCCGCGGTGACCCCGGCGTAGGGGGCGTACGTCTCGAGGTCACCCTTGGCGCTTGCGCCCTTGAGGTAGCCGCCGGCGTAGACCTGGATGCCGGGCTGGTCCGTGACCAGCGTGAGGCGCCGGCCGCTGGCCGGATCGGTCAGTGTCGCGACCTGGCGCATGCCGACGCCGTCGAGCACCCAGTTGTGGTCGTAGCCGGCGTTGTCCACGGCGCCGATGTTCTTGCCGATCGGCGTCTCGGTGCGGAAGTCGAACGGGGTGCCGTCGACGCTGAGCACCTCGCCGGTGGGCAGCAGCTCGGCATCGACCGGCGGTGTAGAACCCGCCGTCGACCTGCAGCAGCTGGTCCAGGACCGTGCCGGAGTCGTGCCCGGCGAGATTGAAGTAGGCGTGGTTGACGAGATTGACGATCGTCGCGCGATCCGTCTCGGCCTCGATGCGGATCTCGAGCGCGGGGCCGTCGAGGGTGTAGGTGACCCGTCGCGTCGAGGGTGCCGGGGTAGCCCTCGTCGCCGTCGGGCGATCGCAGGGAGAAGGTGACGCTGTCGCGCTCCGTGTCCAGGGCCGTCGACCACACGTACGTGTCGAAGCCCCGAGGACCGCCGTGCACGTGATTGCGACCCTTCGTTGGGCGTCACCTCGTACGCGGTGCCGTCGATCGTGAACCGGCCCTCGCGGATCCGGTTGGCGTACCGGCCCGCGGTGACGCCGAAGTAGTACGGATCGCGGGGCAGCTCGTCGTACGACTTCCGGCCCAGGACGACATCGGCGAGGACGCCGTCACGGTCCGGCGCGTGCAGCTCGAGGATGCGTGCGCCGAGGTCGGTCAGCACGACGCGGCAGGCATCGTTCGAGATCGTGACGACGGTGATGTCCTGGTCACCTGCGGTGGCCGTGAAGCTTTCGAGCATCCTGAGACTTTCTGGGTACGAGTCGAGAGCCCCACCGTCTGGCGTGGCCACGGAGCTCCTCCTCACCGCGCCCAGAACTCTAGCGATCCGCTGAGCGGAGCCGCATCCGAGGTCGGGCGGCAAACCCGTTCTGACGGGCTATGGTGTTTCGGCGGCAGCCGGCTCTACGCTCCGGGGATGGACGACCACGAGCTGGTCGCACGACTTCGCGCAGGCGACGAGGGCGCCTTCGCATCGCTCGTCCGGCTGCACCAGGCCAGCCTGCTCAGGCTGGCCGAGGCGTTCGTCGGCAGTCGCGCAATCGCCGAGGAGGTCGTTCAGGACACGTGGCTCGCGGTCTGCAAGGGCGCCGACGCCTTCGAGGAACGATCGTCGCTCAAGACGTGGATCTACGCGATCCTGGTCAACCGTGCGCGATCCACGGCCTCGCGGGAACACCGCAGTGAGCCGGTCGGATCTGACGAGTACGACGGGTGTTTTGACTCATCAGGTGTCTGGTCGGCGCCGCCGGTCCCGTGGTCGGAGAAGGTCGACGACGAGCTCGTGGCGCACCAGTTCGCGAAGCTCGTGTCCAAGGTGCTGCCGCACCTGCCGGATGCGCAGCAGCAAGTCCTGATGCTGCGTGACGTCGAGGGGCTGCCGGCCGCGGAGGTGGCTAGGCTCCTGGGCATCAGCGACGGCAACCAACGGGTCCTGCTCCACAGGGCGCGGTGCCGGATCAGACAGCACCTCGAGCACGCGATGGGAGGCGAATGGTCATGATGTGGTGGAAGAAGCGCCGTGCCATCGTGTGCGAGCAGGCCGTCCGTCTGATGGCCGGCTACCTCGACGGAGCCCTCCCGCAGGCGGACCGTGCCCGGCTCGAGGCTCATCTCTCCGAGTGCCCGCACTGCAGCGAGCACCTCGCCCAGCTGCGCATCGCGATCCTCGCCGCGGGTCATGCCGAGCCCGAGGACCTGCCCGAAGAAGCGGTCGACGATCTCGTCACCGTGTTCCGTCGCTGGCAACAGCAATAGGGGCGGCGAACCTTCTGTAACGCCGGTGAGGTCCACGAGGACTACGCACCAAGGCAACAGAAAGGAAAGTTCCATGACCACCACGATTGACGAAGCCAAGCTTGAAGCGTTCATGGGCCAGCTCGCCGGCTACATGACCGGCGCCACGGTATGTCTCGGCATCTGGCTCGGCGACCGACTCGGCCTTTTCCAGGCTCTCAGCGGCACTGGGCCGCCCACCGCCGACCAGCTCGCCGAGCGGACGAACTGCCACCCGCGGCTCGTTCGCGAGTGGCTCAATGCCCAAGCGGCCGGCGCTGTGCTGACATACGACGGAACGACCGACACGTATGAACTGTCGGCCGAGGTGGCCCTGGCGGTGGCCGACGAGGACTCGCCGGCCTTCACCGCGCGCGGCCTCAGCGTGCTCAACTCGCTGTTCATCGATGCCGAGAAGGCCGCTGAGACGTTCCGCGGCAACGGTGCACTGGCTGGGGCGATCACGACGATCACCTGTTCGACGGCACCGAGTGGTTCTTCCGCACGGGCTATCGCGAGTGGCCTACCGAGCTGGATCCACGCGCTGGACGGCGTCGCGGACGTAGCTCGCATGCGGGCGGCAGCCATCGCCGACGTCGGGTGCGGTCACGGCGCGTCTGTCGTCGTGCTGGCCCAGGCCTTACCCGGACGCGACCGATCACGGGCTTCGACTTCCACGCACCCGTCGGTCGCCGACCGCGGCGGAGCGCGCAGCCGAGGCAGGCGTCGCGGACCGGACGTCGTTCGAGGCGGCGCGACGCCAAGGGCTACGACGGCAGCTACGACCTGATCTGCTTCTTCGACTGCCTGCACGACATGGGCGATCCCGTCGGGATCGCTCCGCTACGCCACGGAGCACCTCGACGCCGGGCGGCACGTCTTGCTGGTCGAGCCGTTCGCTCTCGACGGCCGTGCGGACAACATCGCGGACAACCCGATGGCGGCGCTGCTCTACACGGCGTCGGCGACGATCTGCACGCCCAACTCGCTGTCGCAGGACGTCGGTCTCGGAATCGGCGCCCAGGCCGGTGCGGCGCGTCTTCGCGAGGTGGCGAACGAAGCCGGGCTGACCCACGTACGAACGGCGGACCGAGACGCCGTTCAACCTCATCCTCGAGGTTCGACCCTAGGGAGGGACCATGACCGCCGAACCCACCACCGACGTCGACTACTCGGACCTGAGCGCCGTTTTCATCAACTGCACGCTCAAGCGCTCGCCCGAGGTCTCCAACACCGAAGGCCTGGCCGCGATCTCGATCGACATCATGCGCAAGCAGGGTGTCGCGGTCGAGTCGATCCGTGCCATCGACCACGAGATCGCCACCGGCGTGTGGCCGGACATGACCGAGCACGGCTGGGAGCGCGATGACTGGCCAGGCATCTTCGACAAGGTCATGGCCGCCGACATCCTGGTGCTCACGACCCCGATCTGGCTCGGCGAGAAGTCCTCGGTGTGCACCAGGATCGTCGAGCGGCTGTACGGCAACTCGAGCCAGCTCAACGAGGCCGGCCAGTACGCGTACTACGGGCGGGTGGGCGGGTGCCTCGTCACGGGCAACGAGGACGGGGTCAAGCACTGCGCCATGAACATCCTCTACTCGCTGCAGCACCTCGGCTACGTCATCCCGCCACAGGCCGACTCGGGCTGGATCGGCGAGGCCGGTCCCGGACCCAGCTATCTGGATCCGGGCTCCGGCGGGCCGGAGAATGACTTCACCAACCGCAACACGACATTCATGACGTGGAACCTCCTGCACCTGGCGCGCATGCTCAAGGACGCGGGCGGCATACCGGCGCACGGCAATCAGCGGTCGTTGTGGGACGCCGGCTGCCGATTCGACTCGGACAACCCCGAGCACCGCTGAGGGGAGCGGCGGTCAGGACAGGACGCGGCTGCTGAGGCCGTCGAGCACGATCTCGAGGATGCGGTCGTGCCACTCGTGCCGGGCGGAGCGTCGAGAGGTCGCCGTTGGTGCGAGAGAGCGCGAAGGTCCCGACAGTCCCCTTGACGGACGTCGTCAGCGCGAGGTTGCCGGCGACCTGGACCGCGACCGTCGCGTCCTCGATCGTGAATCCCTGCTCGTGCAGCGACGCGATGTAGGGCGTGACCTGGTCGATGATGCCGGGCGACCATTTTGGCGGCGAGAGCGCGACGACGTCGTAGCCGGGATAGCGCTCGCAGATGGCCCACACGGAGTGCGTGATCTCGGTGAGCAGCTCGCGCCACGGCATGTCGGCCTCGGGCCAGTCGACGGACAGTGCGGCCTTCTCGATGGCGCTGACGAGCAGGTCGTCGCGATCCTCGACGTATCGGTAGAGGCCCGAGTGCGCGACGCCGAGCCGGGCCGCGACCGACGGCATGCTGAACGTGGCGATGCCGTCCGCGAGCACGGCGTCGACGATGAGGTCCAGGCTGAGGGAGCGTGGCCGGCCTGGCGAGCGGTCCATGGGTTCGATCGTACGGTCTCCGACTCTCACAGTCCGGCGCGGTTGGAGTGTGAGAGTCGGCGTGTCACCTTCGCTCGGGCGACGACTCCTCGAACACCAGCAGCGTGCGAGTGCCGAGGATCCCCGGGATGCTCTGGATCTCGTCGAGGACGAGTCGCCTGAGGTCGGCGTTGTCGCGGGCGCGCACCAGCATCACGACGTCGAACTCGCCGCCGACCAGCGCGATGTGCTCGACGCCTTCGAGCGCGCGCAGCTCGGCGTGGATGTTGCGCCAGTCGGGCTGCCGGACGTTCATCGTGAGATAGGCCGAGGTGCCCAGGCCGCGGCCGACGGGGTCGACGAGTGCGGTGTAGCCCTTGATCACGCCTGACTCGGTGAGCCGCTCGACGCGGGCGTACGCGTTGGCGCGCGAGATGTGGACCTCCTCGGCGAGCTGGCGCATCGATAGCCGGCCGTCGCGCTCGAGCGCGGTGAGGATCTGGGTGTCGATGTCGTCGATCGGCGCTCCGGCCATCTGTCTCTCCTGACTGGTGTGACGTGGGTCATGCTGGACATACGGCATCGTTCAAGCCGATCTGGCGAGACATCTTCTCGACAATCCTGCAGCACTTGAACCCGGATGGCCAGAAGGCGCACTGTTCTGTGAACAGCCGTCGTCCTCGAAAGGGAGTGGCCCGGTGCCGAGCAACGACCTCCTGCCGTCGGAGCAACCCGTCCAGCTGCTCGACCAGGCGGGCAGCCGGGTCGAGGGTGCGGGCCGGTGACTTCCCGTCCGACGAGGCCATGATCCGGGCGCACGAGGCGCTGGTCGTCGGCCGCCGGATCAACGAGCAGGCGTACGCCTTGGTGCGCCAGGGTCGCCTCGCGGTCTACCCGTCGTCGTACGGGCAGGAGGCGTGCGAGGTCGCTGCCGCGCTGGTGCTCGGCGAGCAGGACTGGCTCTTCCCGACCTACCGCGACGTCGTGTCGATCATCGGCCGTGGCGTCGACCCGGTCGAGACCCTGACCCTCCTCAAGGGCGACTGGCACTGCGGCTACGACCCGGTCGAGCACCGCGTCGCGCCCCAGACGACCCCGCTGGCGACGCAGCTGATCCATGCCGTCGGCGTCGCGCACGCCGCGACGCTGCGCGGCGAGGACACCGTCGTGATGGCGATGTGCGGCGACGGCGCGACGAGCGAGGGCGACTTCCACGAGGCGCTCAACTTCGCCGCGGTGTTCAAGGCGCCGGTCGTGTTCTTCGTGCAGAACAACGAGTACGCGATCTCGGTGCCGCTGGCCCGGCAGAGCGTCGCGCCGTCGCTGGCGCACAAGGGCATCGGCTACGGCATGCCGGGGGAGCGGGTCGACGGCAACGACGTCGCCGCGCTGCTGTCGGTGCTGGGCGCCGCGGTCGACTCGGCTCGCGCGGGCGGCGGGCCGCAGCTCGTCGAGGCGCACACCTATCGGATGCAGGCCCACACCAACGCCGACGACGCGACCCGCTACCGCCAGGACGACGAGGTCGAGGCGTGGAAGGACCGCGACCCGTTGCTGCGCAGCGAGGCATACCTGCGCAGTCGCGACCTGCTGACCGACGAACGTACGACGCGAGATCGCGGCCGCTGCCGAGGCCGTCGCCACCGCGATGCGCGACGGACTGATGCAGGACGTCGAGCCGGACCCCGCAGACCTGTTCGCCCACGTCTACGCGACGCCGACGCCACAGCTGCGCGAGCAGGCGGCGTTCCTCGCCGATGAGCTGAGCCGGGAGGAGGCCCGCTGATGGCCGAGCACGAGAAGATCACGATGGCGCAGGCGTTCAACCAGGCGCTGCGCGACGCGATGACCGCCGACGAGTCGGTGCTGATGTTCGGCGAGGACGTCGGCGCGCTCGGCGGAGTCTTCCGGGTCACCGACGGGCTGACGGCGGAGTTCGGCGACGCGCGCTGCTTCGACACCCCGCTCGCGGAGTCCGGGATCATGGGCATGGCCGTGGGCCTGGCGATGAACGGCATGCGGCCCGTCGTCGAGATGCAGTTCGACGCGTTCGCCTATCCCGCGTTCGAGCAGATCGTCAGCCACGTCGCCAAGATGCGCAACCGCACGCGCGGCGCCCTCGACCATGCCGATCACGATCCGCATCCCGTACGCCGGAGGCATCGGCGGCGTCGAGCACCACTGCGACTCGTCGGAGGCCTACTACGTCCACACGCCCGGCCTGACGGTCGTCGCGCCGGCGACCGTCGCCGACGCCTACACGCTGATGCGCGAGGCCATCGCGTCGCCGGACCCGGTCGTCGTGCTGGAGCCCAAGAAGCTCTACTGGAGCAAGGACGAGGTCGACCTCGACGAGGCGCAGCCCGGCATCGGCCGCGCGGTCGTCCGTCGAGAAGGCACCGACGCGACCCTCATCGCGTACGGCACCTCGGTGCCGATCGCGCTCGAGGCGGCTGATGCCGCCGCGGCCGAGGGTCGCAGCCTGCAGGTCGTCGACGTCCGGTCGCTCGTGCCGTTCGACGACGAGACGGTGTGCGCCGCCGTGCGCTCGACCGGCCGCGCCGTCGTGGTCGCCGAGGCGCGCGGGCTTCGCCAGCGTCTCGTCGGAGATCGTCGCCCGGGTCACCGAGCGCTGCTTCCACCACCTGGCCGCACCGGTCCGCCGGGTCACCGGCTTCGACATCCCCTACCCGCCGCCGAAGCTCGAGCACCTCCACCTGCCCGAGCGTCGACCGCATCCTCGACGCCGTCGACACCTCCAGTGGGACGACGTATGAGCAGTCCAGACGTTCATGCTGCCCGACCTCGGTGAAGGACTGACCGAGGCCGAAGTCGTGCGCTGGCTCGTCGCGGTCGGTGACGAGGTCGTCGTCGACCAGCCCGTCGTCGAGGTCGAGACCGCCAAGTCGATCGTCGAGGTCCCTTCGCCGTACGCCGGCCGGGTCAGCGAGCTGCACGGCGAGGAGGGCGGCACGGTCGCACGTCGGCAGCCCGCTGATCTCGGTCGAGCCGGTGCTGCGTGCCCGCTGCGGCGGCCGCCGCGAGCAGTACCGCGAGGAGGAGAAGGCCGGTTCGGGCAACGTCCTGATCGGCTACGGAACGCCCGAAGGATCCGGCAGCGGTCGCCGCCGGCGTCCCCGTGCCCCGCATTCGGCAGCAGGCGGAGCCGAACGTGCCGGCCCAGGGACGGGTCCCGCGGGTGACATCGCCGTTGGTACGCCGGCTGGCCAGGGAAGCCGGCGTACTCGATCCTCGGGATCACCGGCACCGGGGTCGACGGGCTCATCACCCGCCGCGACGTGCAGGCCGCGATCGATGCGAGCCGCCCCGCGAGCTGCCGACCGACGGCCGAGACTGGCGACGCCGTACGGGACTCGAGGTAGCGCAACGCACCCCGATGAGTGGCTTCCGCAAGGCGGTCGTCGGCGGCACTGTCGCGCAGCCGCAGCGAGATCCCCGAGGCGACGGTGTGGGTCGACGTCGACTTCACTGAGCTGTTCGCGCTGCGCGCCGCAGCCAAGGCGGCGGGCAAGCCCGTCCCGGGTCTGCTGGCCTACCTGGCACGCTTCACGGTCGCCGCGCTGCGGGCCCACCCGGAGCTCAACGGCGAGGTCGACGCGGTCAACGACGAGCTGATCCAGTACGCCGGCATCAACCTCGGGCTCGCCGTGCAGACCGATCGCGGCCTGCTCGCGCCTGCGGTGCTCGACGCGCACCTGCTCACGACCGCAGAGCTCGACGCCGAGATCCGCAGGGTCACCGAGGCTGCGCGCGAAGGGCGGGCCACGCAGGCAGAGCTCACCGCCGGCACGTTCACGCTCAACAACTACGGGCGTTCAACGTCGACGGCAGTGCGGCGATCATCAACCACCCGCAGGTCGCGATCCTCGGCTTCGGCCGGGTCATCGACCGTGCCTGGGTCGTCGACGGCGAGCTGGCGGTCCGCAAGATCGCCCAGATGTCGTTCGTGTTCGATCACCGGGTGTGCGACGGCGGCACTGCCGCTGCCTTCATGCGGGTCGTCGCCGACGCGATCGAGTCACCCGCATCGGCGATCGCCAACCTCTGAGCTCCCCTTCGGCCCCTTGGCGAGCGAGAAGTCGGCCCCAGCCCGAGGGACGAGGGCGTGAGCGAAGCGAAGGGGCATACGTACGCCGAGATGTTCGGGTGAGTGACGAGCGCGCGTGGGTCTCGCCTCGGGCTTCGCTCCTCACAGTCGGCCGCGGGCGGCCTCCTTGGCGAGCGAGCACTCGGCCGCGGGCGGCCTCCTGGCGAGCGAGATCGGCTCCTAGCCGAGCGACGGGGCGTGACGAGCGAGCTCGTACGCCGGTGAACGGGTCGTCGATCGCACGCGACGTCGGGCGGCTCCTGGCGGGCGGTCGGCTAGCGGTGGCTCGGCACATACTCGGGATGACTTACGAGGGCGGTCTCGCCTTGAGCGACAGTCGGCCGCGGGCGCCTCGAGCCACAGTCTCGGGCGGGCGAAGCTAGGAGCGCGTCGGTCCCTGCCCGAGGCGACGAGGGTGCGAGCGAAGCGAAGCGGCGGCGCCGAGATCTCGGGCGGGCATCTCAGAGTGCTGTCTCGGTGACCTCGCCGGTGCATCGGCGTCGTGGCGACGTCGAACGTCGCGTCGGGCGCTCGGCCACTCGGGTGACAGGGCCGAGCGTGCGTCGTCGAACAGCGGCGCAGGTAGGGCGCCTCGACCGACCGAGGGTGCGAGCGGCTGAAGCGGCGTAGCTGAGTTCGAGCGAGGCCTCGGGGTCGGCGGGCGCGCCGTACTGGATCGTGATGCGGTGCATGTGAGTCCTCAGAGGGTCTTGGCGACGAGGGTCAGGACGTCGTACGTGGCGACGGGCTTGCCCTCGGCGTTGGCGACGACGGCGTCCCAGCGCACCTCACCGTAGTCGGCGCTGTTGCGCGGAGTGATCTGCTTGACCGTCAGCGTCACGTCGATCGTGTCGTCGGCCTTGACCGGCGTGAGGAACCGCAGGTTGTCGACGCCGAAGTTGGCCAGCACCGGACCGGGGTTGGGTCGACGAACAGGCCGGCCGCGAGCGACACGACGAGGTAGCCGTGCGCGACGATGCCACCGAACAGTGGGTTGGCGGCCGCCGCCTCGGGGTCGGTGTGGGCATAGAACGTGTCGCCGGTGAACTCGGCGAAGTGGCCGATGTCGTCGAGTGTCACGGTGCGCGACGCCGAGCGGATCGTGTCGCCGATGCGCAGCTCGGCGAGGCTCTTGCGGAACGGGTGGACGTCGTCGACGCGCTGCGCCGGAGCCCTTGATCCACTGTCCGGTGATCGCGGTCAGCATGTCGGGCGACGCCTGGATCGCGGTGCGCTGCATGTGGTGCAGGACGCCGCGGATGCCGCCGAGCTCCTCGCCGCCGCCGGCGCGGCCGGGTCCGCCGTGCACCAGCATCGGCAGCGGCGAGCCGTGGCCGGTCGACTCCGGGGCGGCGTCGCGATCGAGCACCAGGATGCGACCGTGCCAGGGCGCCAGGCCGAGGGTCACGGCTCGGGCGACGGCGGGATCGTGCGTGACGAGGGAGCCGGCGAGGCTGCCCTGCCCGCGGGCGGCCAGCGCGATGGCCTCGTCCAGCGAGTCGTACGTGAGGACGGTGCTGACCGGGCCGAACGCCTCGACGTCGTGGGGCTCGGTGGCGCCGGCGGTCGCCCGCAGCAGGATCGGCGACATGAACGCGCCGGCCTCGGCATCGGCGTCGACGACGTCGACGTGGTCGGGGTCGCCGTACACGATCTCGGCCGAGCCGCGCAGGATCTGGACGGCCTTGCGGACCTCGTCGCGCTGGCCGAGGCTCGCGAGCGCTCCCATGCGTACGCTCGGGGTTGGCCGGGTTGCCGACCGTGATCTTGGCGAGCCGCGCGCTGATCGCCGCGATGACCTCGTCGGCGATCGCGGTCGGGACGATCGCGCGGCGGATCGCGGTGCACTTCTGTCCCGCCTTGACGGTCATCTCCGCGACGACACCCTTGACGTACAGGTCGAACTCGGGGTCGTCGCGTCGTGACGTCGGGGCCGAGGATCGAGCAGTTGAGCGAGTCGGCCTCGACGCCGAGCTGCGCGCCGCCGTGCAGCACCGAGGGGTGCTGGCGCAGCGTCGCGCCGGTGCTGGCCGAGCCGGTGAACGCGATGGAGTCCTGCGCGCCGAGCTGGTCGAGCAGGCCGTCGGGGCTGCCGCACAGCAGCTGCAGCGAGCCCTCGGGCATCAGGCCGGACTCGATGATGCGGCGCACGACGGCCTCGGTCAGGTAGGCCGTCTGGCTGGCGGGCTTGACGATCGTCGGGAGCCCGGCGAGGAAGGCCGGGGCGAGCTTCTCGAGCATGCCCCAGACCGGGAAGTTGAAGGCGTTGATCTGCACGGCGACGCCTGGCCGCGAGGTGCAGAGGTGCTGGCCGAGGAACACGCCGGTCTTGCCGAGCTGCTCGGTCGCGCCGTCGAGGATCACGGTGTCGTTGGGCAGCTCGCGGGTGCCCTTGCTGGCGTAGCTGAACACCGTGCCGATGCCGCCGTCGATGTCGACCTGCGAGTCGCGCAGCGTCGCGCCGGTGCGCGCGGACAGTGCGTAGAGCTCGTCCTTGTCCGCGCCGAGGTGCTTGGCGACGGCCTTGAGGATGCTGGCGCGCTGGTGGAACGTCAGCGCGCGAATGGCCGGTCCGCCGACCGTACGGGCGTGGTCGACCATCGCAGACAGGTCGAGGCCGGTCGCCGAGATGCGGGCGACCTCCTCGCCGGTCGACGCGTCGAGGAGGGGCTTGCCTTCGTCGGTGGCGCGGAACCAGGAGCCTCCGGCATAGCTTTCGAGCAGTGCACTCACGGGTCGTGGAACCTTTCATTGCGCGAACGTGATGTCGCGTGCAAGACTATTACAGACCGTTCGGTCAGTAAATGGCTGACGCGAGAATTCTGGAGGCGCACATGACGCTGGCACCCGAGACGCGACGAGTCGACGCTGCAGGCGGCGTTCGAGGCCACGATCGACCGACACGACCGCATCGAGCCGCGTGACTGGATGCCCGAGGCGTACCGCAAGACCGTGGTCCGGCAGGTCGCCCAGCACGCGCACTCGGAGATCATCGGCATGCAGCCCGAGGGCAACTGGATCACCCGCGCGCCATCGCTGCGCCGCAAGGCGATCCTGCTGGCCAAGGTGCAGGACGAGGCCGGCCACGGGCTCTACCTCTACTCCGCGTGCGAGACGCTCGGCGTCTCCCGCCTCGAGCTCACCGAGATGCTGATCAACGGCAAGCAGAAGTACTCCTCGATCTTCAACTACCCGACGCTGTCGTACGCCGACGTCGGCACGATCGGCTGGCTCGTCGACGGCGCCGCGATCTGCAACCAGGTGCCGCTGTGCCGCACGTCGTACGGGCCGTACGGCCGCGTCGATGATCCGCGTCTGCAAGGAGGAGTCGTTCCACCAGCGCCAGGGCTACGAGCTGCTGGCGACGATGATGCGCGGCACCGACGAGCAGCGCGCGATGGTGCAGGAGTCGGTCAACCGCTTCTGGTGGCCGGCGCTCATGATGTTCGGCCCGCCCGACGACGACTCACCCAACACCGCCCAGTCGATGGCGTGGGGCATCAAGCGCAACACCAACGACGACCTGCGCCAGCGCATGGTCGACATGACCGTGCCGCAGGCCAAGGCGCTCGGCGTGACGCTGCCGGACCCCGAGCTGAAGTGGAACGAGGAGCGTCAGTCGCACGACTTCGGCTCGCCGGACTGGGACGAGTTCAAGGACGTCATCAGCGGCAACGGCCCGTGCAACACGCAACGCATCGCGCATCGCCGCCGGGCGCACGAGGACGGCGCATGGGTGCGCGAGGCCGCGACGGCATTCGCCGCAGCGATGCGAAGGAGACGGCATGAGCGAGCCGATCCAGGGCGACTGGCCGCTGTACGAGGTGTTCGTCCGCGGCAAGCGGGGCCTCAACCACGTGCACGTCGGCTCGCTGCACGCCGCCGACGACGAGATGGCGGTGCGGCATGCCCGCGACGTCTACACCCGTCGCAACGAGGGCGTCAGCATCTGGGTCGTCCGCTCCGACGCGATCACCGCGTCGAGCCCCGACGAGAAGGACCCGCTGTTCGCGCCGAGCGGCGACAAGGTCTATCGCCACCCGACGTTCTACGACATCCCCGACAACGTTCCCCACATGTGATGACGATGAACCACACACCTGATCCGAGCCACCTGCCCGACCACGACTCCGTCTACGACGGGCTGCTGGGCGGCGACGACTCCCAGTGGGCGTTCGGCACCGACTTCGAGGACCCGCTCGCCGGCGTCGACACGACCGTGCCCGACGGCGTCGACACGCACGAGCTCGCGACCTACTGCCTGATGCTCGCCGACGACGCGCTCGTGATGTCGCACCGGCTGTCGCAGTGGTGCAGCAACGCACCCGACCTCGAGGAGGACATCGCGCTGGCCAACATCGCGCTCGACCTGCTGGGTCAGGCCCGGCTGCTGCTGGCGCGCGCCGCCGCTGCGGATCCCTCGGTCGTGCCGGCGCTGCCCGAGGGTTCGCCGGTCCCGCCGGAGGATGCGCTCGCGTTCTTCCGCGGCGATCGCGAGTTCCGCAACGTACGCCTGGTCGAGACCGACAACGGCGACTTCGCGCGTGACGATCGCCCGGCTGCTGCTGTTCTCGACCTGGCGACTCGCGCTGTTCCAGCGGCTTGCCGCCAGCCGCGACCACGTGCTGTCGGCCGTCGCGGTCAAGGGCGTCAAGGAGATGACCTATCACCGTGACTACGCCGGTCGCTGGTTCCTCACGCTCGCCCGTGGCACCGAGGAGTCGCGTCGCCGCCTGGTCGCGGGGCTCGAGGCGACCTGGCCGCTGCACGCCGAGCTGTTCACGACCCACGACGTCGAGCCGTCGGTCGCCGATGCCGGCGTCGGGGTCGATCCGGCGACGTCGCCGACGAGGTCGACGTGCTGCTCGAGCAGGTGTTCTCGATGAGCGGCGTCGACCGGCCCGAGGTCGCGCCGCTGGCCGGCGTGCGCGGCGAGACCGGCCGCGACGGGCTGCACACCGAGGCGTTCAGCAGGCTGCTCGCCGAGATGCAGGTCGTGGCGCGTGCGCACCCGATGGGGCAGTGGTGAGCATGGCGACGATCGCTCCTGTGCGCAACGCGCGCTCGCGTCGCGGCGTCGGTGACCGATCCCGAGATGCCGATGCTGACGCTCGAGGACCTCGGCGTGCTGCGCGATGTCGAGAGCGACGGCGAGCGGGTCGTCGTGACGATCACGCCGACCTATTCGGGCTGCCCGGCGATGGCGACGATGCGCGACGACCTGGTGCACCGCCTGCGCGACGAGGGATTCGGCGACGTCGAGGTGCGGGTCAGCCTGCATCCGGCCTGGTCCAGCGACTGGATCACGCCGCGCGGACGCGCCGCGCTCGTCGAGCACGGTCTCTCGGCGCCCGGTCCGGCACCGTCACCACGACGGCCCGGTCGCGCTGTCGCTGACAGCCCACCCGCCGTACGCTCTCCTGCCCGCGTTGCGGCTCGTCCGACGTCGAGCTGACCTCGGAGTTCGGGCCCACGGCCTGCAAGGCGCTCTACCGCTGCACGGCATGCCTCGAGCCGTTCGAGCACGTCAAGGAGATCTGAATGACCGTCATGACCACCGCCGGTCTCAGCCGCCCGCGCCGCGTTCCACACCGCTCACGGTCGCCTCGGTCGAGCAGCTGACCGACGACTCGGCCGCCGATCACGTTCGAGGTGCCCGATGACCTGCGCGCGGCGTTCGACTTCGAGGCCGGCCAGTCGCTGACGATCCGCCGGATGATCGACGGCGCAGGACCACCGGCGTACCTACTCGATCTGTGCCGGCGTCGGCGAGCGGCCGCGCATCGGGGTGCGCGAGATCCCCGACGGCCTGTTCTCGCACTGGCTCGTGCACGACGTACGCCCGGGGGACCGGATCGAGGTGCAGACGCCGACCGGCAGCTTCCGCGCCGATCCCGAGGCGGTGGACGGCACCTCTGCATCGCCGCTGGATCCGGCATCACGCCGATGATCTCGATCGTGTCCTCGGTGCTGAAGCACTCGGACGCCGACAGTCACGTTGCTCTACGGCAACCGCACGAGCCAGTCGGTGATGTTCGCCGAGGAGCTCGCCGACCTCAAGAATCGCTACGGCCCGCGGCTTCGACCTCGTGCACGTCCTGTCGCGGGAGCCGCGCGACGTCGAGCTGTTCTCCGGCCGCCTCGAGGCCGATCGCCTGCGCCGGCTGCTGGCGGCACTGGTGCCCGTCGGCGCCGTCGACCACGTGTGGCTGTGTGGCCCGTTCGGACTGATCGCCGATGCGCGCGAGGTGCTCGAGGAGCTCGGCGTCGAGCCGGGCAAGGTGCACTTCGAGCTGTTCTACGTCGACGAGCCGCCGCCGGAGCTGCACCGCGCCGACACGATGGTCTCCGGGATCACCAGCGACGTCACGATCGTGCTCGACGGGCGTACGACCACGGCGCCGATGCCGCGCGACGAGAGCGTGCTCGACGGCGCCGCCGCGACACGCAACGACCTGCCGTTCGCCTGCAAGGGCGGCGTGTGCGGCACGTGCCGGGCCAGGGTCACCGACGGCGAGGTCGAGATGCGCCGCAACTACGCGCTGGAGGACACCGAGGTCGACGCCGGCTTCGTGCTGACCTGCCAGAGCCACCCCGTCACCGAGACCGTCACCGTCAACTTCGATGCCTGAGGTCGAGCGAGCGCCGAAGGCAGGTTTGGGGGTCCCCCCACGAGCGCAGCGAGTAGGGGGCGCGATCGCGGCGAAGCCGCCTGTTGACGAAACCAGGTGAGATGAGCACCCAGCGCATCCAGCGTGCCGCGGTTTGACCTGGAGCGCGCTCCAGATTCTAGTCTGCTGAACCGACAGTGAGACCAGATGAAAGAGGGCATGGCGATGACTGAGCAGACGGAGCGGCAGCAGCGGTTCGAGCAGGGGAGGGCGGTGTTGGACGCCGTGGATGGCGCGGCCGGCACCAACGTCATCGACGCGCTCCGGGACATCTCGCCAGAGCTGGGGCATCAGGTCGTCGCCTGGGGCTTCGGCGAGATCTACTCGCGCCCCGGACTCGAGCCTCGCGACCGGCAGCTCGTCACCCTCGGCATGCTCACCGCGCTCGGTGGCTGCGAGCCGCAGCTCGAAGTCCACGTCAATGCGGCGCTCAACGTCGGGCTCACCCCGCAGCAGATCGTCGAGGCGCTGCTCCACTCCGCCGTCTACTGCGGCTTCCCGCGCGCCATCAACGCCACGTTCACCGCCAAGAAGGTCTTCGACGAGCGCGGGTTGTTGCCGCTCGCATGACCGACGGGACTTCAGCCTGACTGGCCCTCGTGCCGGGAGAGGCCGTCGAACGCCAACGTGGCGATCGAGCCGGCGAGCACGTCAGGGTCGACGAGGCCGCCGGGCCGGTACCACTCGACGAGTGAGTTGACCATGCCGAACAGCAGCCGGCTGATGAGGTCTGGCGGGATGTCGCTGCGCAGTGCACCCTCGTCGACAGCGGCCTGCACGAGCGTCGCCAGGCGCTCGTCGATGCGGCGTCGGCGCTTGAGGGCGGCGAGCTCGACCTCGCTGTTGCCGTGCACGCGCAGCAGCAGCGTCACGGCCGGCAGATGCTCGACGAGGATCTCGACCGACTCCTGCACGACGGTGCGCAACCGCTCGTACGCGCTGGTGCCCGGTGCCGCCGCCGCAGCGGAGTCCACGGCTGCCGAGAGCCCGTCGAGCGCCTCGTCGAGGGCAGCGGCCAGGAGGTGCTCCTTGCTCGGCACGTGGTGGTAGATCGCCGACTTGGTCAGCCCCAGCTCCTTGGCGAGGTCTCCCATGCTGGTGCCGTCGTAGCCCTGACGGTTGAACAGCTCGATCGCGCGACGGAGGACGGTCTGCTGGTCATAGCCGGGCCTCCCGCGTCGGGGTGTCGCCGCCTCGGTCATGGCCCAAGCGTCTCACAGCGGGATCCGAGAAAGCGCAACCAAAGGGTTGCGTCAGCTCCACCGATGCGCAACCATGGAGTTGCACATCTATCAACGATTCAAGGAGATGCCATGACCACCACGACGCAGGACCGCATCGAGCGGGAGATTGACATCGACGCACCCGCCGAGAAGGTGTGGGGACTCATCAGCACGCCGGGGTGGTGGATCAACGAGGGCGTCGTCGGCGACAACCAGATCGAACGGAGAGCGGATCTTGACGTCGTACGCCATGAGAAGTGGGGAGAGTTCCCGATCCTGACCGTCTCGCTCGACGCGCCGCGGTACGCCGCATTCCGCTGGATGCCTGACTCGGGTGGCGACGCGGCGCAGGGCACGCTCACCGAGTTCTGGATCGAGGACCGCGACGGGGGAGTCGTGCTCAAGGTCTCCGAGAGCGGCTTCGACTCGCTCGACGTGTCCGAGGAGAAGCGTCGGGCGATGTTCGCCGACAACAGCCACGGCTGGACCGACCAGGTCAAGGCGGCGAAGGCTCACGTCGAGGGCCGATGAGCACCGTCACGACGGCTGAGGTGTTCGCCGCGTTGGGTGACGACAACCGTCAGCAGATCCTCGAGCTGTTGGCGGTACGCGGGAGGGCGACGGCAACCGAGCTTGCCCACCCGCTGTCGGTGAGCCGGCAGGCGGTCACGAAGCACCTGGTGATCCTCGAGCGCGCCGGGTTCGTCGACTCGCAGCGCGAGGGCCGTCAGGTGCAGTTCGGCGTACGTCGTGACGGCTTCGAGCGGTCCGCGCAGTGGCTCGCCGAGATCTCGGCCAGTTGGGACCGCAAGCTTGCTGGCATCAAGAAGCTCGCGGAGTCCTAGGCAAACGCCGACAGCCCGGTCAGCTCGCGGCCGATCGTCAGCTGGTGGATCTCGGCGGTGCCCTCGTACGTCAGGACGGACTCGAGGTTGTTGGCGTGCCGCATGACGGAGTACTCACCCGAGATGCCGTTGGCGCCGAGGATCGTCCGCGCCGTGCGGGCGATCTCGAGGGCGACGCGGGTGTTGTTGAGCTTTCCGGCGCTGACCTGGGCGGGCTTGAGGATGCCGGCCTCCTTGAGGCGACCGAGGTGGACGCTCAGCAGCAACGCGGTGCCGTGCGCGACGCTCATGTCGGCGAGCTTGCCCTGCGTGAGCTGGAACGCGCCGATCGGCTTGTCGAACTGCGTGCGGGTCGTGGCGTAGTCGATCGCCGTCTCGAGGCACGAGCGGGCCGCGCCCGTGGTGCCGAAGACGATGCCGAACCGGGCCTCGTTGAGCGCACCGAGCGGGCCGCGCAGGCCCTCGGCGCCGGGCAGCAGCGCGGAGCCGGGCAGGCGCATGTCCTCGAACGTCAGCTCGCTGGTGACCGACGCGCGCATCGACATCTTGTGCTTGATGGCGCGGCCGGAGAAGCCGGGGGTGTCGGTCGGCACGACGAAGCCGCGAATGCCGTCGTCGGTCTGCGCCCACACCACGACGACATCGGCGACGCTGCCGTTCGTGATCCACATCTTGGCGCCGTTGAGCACCCAGTCGTCGCCGTCGCGCTTGGCGCGCGTACGCATGCCATTGGGGTTGGAGCCGTGGTCGGGCTCGGTCAGCCCGAACGCGCCGACGTAGTCGCCCGCGGCCATGCCGGGGAGCCACTGCTGCTTCTGGTCCTCGGAGCCGTAGGCGTGGATCGAGTACATCGCGAGCGAACCCTGCACCGAGAACAGCGAGCGCAGGCCGCTGTCGATCGCCTCGAGCTCGATGCTCGCCAGCCCGTACGCCGTGGGTCCGACGCCCGCGCAGCCGTAGCCCTCCAGGTGCATGCCCAGCAGCCCTGCGCCACCCATCTGCTTGGCGATGTCGCGAGCAGGCAGCTCGCCGGTCTCGGCCCACTCGGCGACGTGCGGTGCGAGCTTGTCCAGGGCGAAGCGGCGGGCCGTGTCGCGGATGGCCCGCTCCTCGTCGGTCAGCAGGTGGTCGACGTCGAGCAGGTCATGCGGTGCGTTCATGGGTCAACCTTCTCAGAGCAGGGTGTCGTACGTTCAGGGGCTGCTGGCTGCGACTACGAGTCGAGCTTGCGGCCGGCCCACGACCAGGCGTAGGCGGCGTCCTCGGCGGCGAGTCCGCCCTCGCCGAGCTCGAGGGGCCGGAACGTGTCGACCATGACGGCGAGCTCGTCGAACGCCTCGACGCCGAGGCTCGCCTCGATCGCGCTCGGCTGCGGTCCGTGGGCGTACCCTCCGGGGTGCAGCGAGATCGAGCCGATGCCGATGCCGGATCCCTTGCGCGCCTCGTAGTCGCCGTCGACGTAGAACATGACCTCGTCGGAGTCGACGTTGGAGTGGAAGTAGGGCACCGGGATCGACAGCGGGTGGTAGTCGACCTTGCGTGGCACGAAGTTGCACACGACGAAGTTCTGCCCCTCGAACACCTGGTGCACCGGCGGCGGCTGGTGCACGCGGCCGGTGATGGGCTCGTAGTCCGAGACGTTGAACGTGTAGGGGTAGAGGCAGCCGTCCCAGCCGACGACGTCGAACGGATGGGTGTCGTACGTCATCCGGCTGCCGACGATGCCGTTGGCGCCGGTGCCGCGGTGCTTGACGAGGACGTCGACGTCGGTGCCCTCCTCGAGCAGGGGAGCCTCCGGGCCGTGCAGGTCACGTTCGCAGTAGGGCGCGTGCTCGAGCAGCTGGCCGTAGCGCGACAGGTAGCGCTTGGGTGGCGCGATGTGGCTGTTGGACTCGATTGCGTACGCCTTGACGACGCCCTGGGGAAGCCACCGGTGCGTCGTGGCGCGCGGGATGATGACGTAGTCGCCGGTGCGGAACGACAGCGCGCCGAAGACCGTCTCCACCGCGCCGGAGCCGGCCTCGATGAAGACGCACTCGTCGCCGATCGCGTTGCGGTAGAGCGGTGAACCCGCGCTGCCCACGACGTACGCGATGCGGACGTCACCGTTGCCGAGCACGAGCCGGCGGCCGGTCACGAGGTCGGTGGCTGCCGGGTCGGTGCCGTCGAACAGGGTCGGCAGGCGGAGGTGGCGCGGCTTGAGCGGATGGTTGGCGGTCGTCGAGTGGTCGGGGAGGTCCCAGATCTCCGACGCGACGATGCCCGACGGCACGCCGAGGTGGTAGAGCAGCGACGAGTCGCTCGAGAAGCCCTCCTCGCCCATGAGCTCCTCGCGGTGGAGCTCGCCGGCATCGGTACGGAACTGGGTGTGCCGCTTGGGCGGGATCGTCCCGACGCTGCGATAGTGAGCCACCGATGTCTCCTGTATCCGAATAACGGATGAATATGTCCGATAAAAACACCATGCGATACCGTGGGGAAGGTGTCAACCCTGTTCGATCGCCTGGTCGACGACGCTGCGATCTTCCCGCCCGGCAATGCGCCGCTCGACGTCGCGATCCGTGAGCACGCCGGCCACCGGACCAGTGCGTACGCCTCGCTGATCGGGCCGCTGCTCGTTCGCGATGTCGACGTCGCCCGGGTGCCGGAGCTGACCGGTGACCGACTCGACCTCGGCGTCATCGCGACGGCCGGTCCCCGCGGTCTCGCGCAGGCCATCGCCTCGCTGCACGACTTCCCGCACCTGCGCGTGGTCGCGTTCGAGATCCCGCTGCCGCCCGGCGACCCGGCCTCCTCGGCGAGGGATCTGGTGGCAGCGTTGACCGACTCTTACGGCATCACGATCTCGGTCGAGCTGCCTCGTCCCGGCGCCTACGTCTCCGACGCGTGGCTGGCGGCTGTCGACGAGATCGCCGGAGCCGGGTTCCACGCCAAGTTCCGTACGGGCGGGGTGGAGGCGTCCGCACACCCCGACGAGCAGGAGCTTGCGATGGTGCTTGCTGCGTTGGTGCCTCGCCGGTTCAAGCTGACGGCTGGGTTGCACCGTGCGGTGCGCAACACCCAGGCCGGCACAGGTCTGGAGCAGCACGGCTTCCTCAACATCATGGTCGCGGTGCACCGGCTAGTCCACGGGGCGACTGTGGATGAGGCGGCTGAGGTGCTGGCGATCCGCGATGGGGACGAGCTGGCGGCCGTCGTGCGGACCTGGACTGACGAGGACGTCGCCGCTGTGAGGCGTACGTTCCGCGGCTTCGGCTGTTGCGGCGTGACCGAACCCTACGAAGACCTCCTCGACCTGGGACTGATCGCATGACCACTGGATTCGGAATGGACCACCTGCCCTACGGCGTCGCGTCGCACCGAGGTCGCGAGCTGGTCGTCGTACGCCTCGAGGATGACGTCATAGACCTCGGCGCTCTCGCCGAGGCCGCGGTGCCGCCGTTCGACCCGACCGTTGTGAGCGGCCCGGACCTCGCTCCGCTGATGGCCGCGGGTCCGCAGGTGTGGGCGGCCGTACGGTCGTGGCTGCAGGAGACCTTGGCAGGGTCGACGGCAGGCCGGATCCCGCTGGCAGAGGTCGAGCTGCGGATGCCGTTCGCGGTCGCCGACTACGTCGACTTCTACGCCTCGCTCAACCATGCGTCCAATGTCGGCAAGATCTTCCGGCCCGATGCCGAGCCGCTGCTGCCCAACTGGCGCCACCTCCCGGTCGGCTACCACGGCCGCGCCGGCACGGTCGTCCCGTCGGGCACGCCGATCGTGCGCCCCCATGGCCAACGCCGACCGGGCGCTGACGGGCGGCCAGGAGTTCGGGCCGTCGCAGGCGCTCGACATCGAGGCCGAGCTCGGCTTCGTCGTCGGAGCGCCGAGCGTGATGGGGGAGCCGGTCACCGCGGACGCGTTCGCCGATCACGTCTTCGGCGTGACGCTGCTCGAACGACTGGTCGGCGCGCGACATCCAGGCCTGGGAGTACGTCCCGCTCGGTCCGTTCCTCGGCAAGTCGTTCGCGACCTCGATCTCGCCGTGGATCACCCCGTTGGCCGCGCTGGAAGACGCACGTGTCCCGTTGCCCGGCCAGGACCCCGAACCGCTCGACTACCTGCGAGTCGTCGAGCCGGCCGGTTACGCGATCGACCTCGAGGTCGTCATCAACGGCTCGGTCGTGTCGAGGCCGCCGTACGCCTCGATGTACTGGTCACCCGCGCAGATGCTGGCCCACATGACGGTCAACGGGGCCTCGTGCGTACGGGCGATCTCTACGGCTCCGGCACGATCTCCGGCCCCGAGGCGACGCAACGCGGATCACTCCTCGAGCTGTCCTGGGGCGGCAGCGAGCCGTTCACCCTCGACGGCGGCACCACCCGTACGTACCTGCAGGACGGCGACACCGTGACGCTTCGCGCCACCGCAGGCACCGATCACCCTAGGCGAGGTCGAAGGCACGATCACACCCCGCTGAGCGTGACGTTTGGGTCGCCCTCACGCGGCGTCTGGCGACGCACATGTCCTTCCCATCGCGGCTTCAGGCCAGGGCATCGGCGACGGCTCGCGCTGCCGCGAGGACGAGGGGTTCAACGGTCGCCGCGTCGATGTCGTGCAGGCTGACGATGCCGACCGATGCCTCGAGGCCAGGCACTCCCCGCACCGGTGCGGCCAGCCCTGCCGCACCGGGCTGCAGCTCGCCGGCCGTGCTTGCGACGCCGTCGCCTTCAGTGCGGCCCAGCAGGATCGCCTTTCCCGCCGCGCCCAGGTCGAGGCGGTGGCGAGCGCCGACGCGGTAGGCGACGTGCAGGTCGCTGCGGCTCGGCTCGACCACGAGCAGCGCGACCGCATCCTCACCGTCGGCGATCGTCAGGTGGGCCGTGGCTCCGCTGGCGTCGGCCAGCCGGGTGAGCGCCGGGGTGGCGCGCGACTTGAGCTCGGGGAGGTACGCGTTGCGGAACGCCATCATGCCGAACCCGGCGCCGATGCGGCCCTGGTCGTCGCGATGCAACAGGTCATGCTCCTCGAGCGTGACGATGAGCCGGTACGCCACGGTGCGGCTGATCCCCAGCGACTCGGCGATCTCGTTGATCGTGAACCGCGTGGCCGATCCCGCGACGAGTGACAGGATGCGCAGCCCGCGATCGAGCGTCTGCGCGGTCTCGGCGGCCATCGGTCCTCCTCATTCGGGTCGTAGAAGTGTCGCAGGGTCAGAGCGCCGCGCCCGGATTGAGGATGCCCTGCGGATCGAGCGCGGCCTTGACCCGGCGGTTGAGGTCCATGGCGTCGGGCCCGAGGTAGGCCGGCAGCCACGGCTTCTTGAGCCGCCCCACGCCGTGCTCGCCGGTGATCGTCCCGCCGAGGCCGATGGCGAGCTCCATGACCTGACCGTATGCCTCCTGGGCCCGGACGGTCTCATCGGGATCCATCGCGTCGAAGACGATCAAGGGGTGGGTGTTGCCGTCTCCGGCGTGAGCGACGACCGCGATCGTGATGGCGTGCCGGGCGGCGATCGCCTCGATGCCGCGGACCAGTGCGCCGAGCTGAGGCAGCGGCACGCCGACGTCCTCGAGCAGCAGCGAGCCCTTGCGCTCGAGCGCGGGGATGACCATCCGCCGGGCCACGACGAACGCCTCGCCGGTCTCGGCGTCGTCGGTCGAGAACACCTCGGTGCTCCGGTTGGCCTCGCAGATGGCGGTGATCTCGGCGATCTCGGCGAGGCCGTGGGTGGCCGGCTCGTCGGACTGGACGACGAGCAACGCCTCGGCGTCGCGGTCGAGTCCCATCTGGGTGATGTCCTCGACGGCGTTGATCGACGCGCGGTCCATCAGCTCGAGCATCGCCGGGCGCATGCGGCGGGTGATGTCGAGGACCGTCTGGGTCGCGTCGTCGAGCGAGGCGAACGTCGCGACGAGCGTGCACGGCGGCCGCTGCGCGGGGACGAGCCGCAGCACGACGCGGGTGACGATGCCGAGCGTGCCCTCGCTGCCGACGAACAGCTTGGTCAGCGACAGTCCGGCGGCGTCCTTGAGCCGGGGCCCGCCGAGCTCGACCGCGGTGCCGTCGGCGAGGACCACCGTCAGCCCGAGGACGTAGTCGCTCGTCACGCCGTACTTGACGCAGCACAGGCCGCCCGCGTTGGTCGCGACGTTGCCGCCGATCGAGCAGATCTCGTACGACGAGGGGTCCGGCGGATACCAGAGGCCGTGCTCGGCGGCGGCCGACTTGACCTCCGCATTCATCGCACCGGGTTCGACGACGGCGATGCGGGTCGCCGGGTCGACGTCGATCGCCTGCATGCGCTCCAGCGAGATGACGAGGCAGCCGTCGAGTGCCGAGGCGCCGCCGGACAGTCCCGTCCCGGCACCGCGGGGCACGACGGCGAGACCGTGCTGGGCGGCGAAGCGTACGGCGGCCTGGACGTCCTCGGTGCACGTCGCGCGTACGACAGCGAGTGGGACGCCGGCCCCCGGATCGCTGGCGCGGTCCCAGCGATAGCCGTCCATCCGCTCGTGGTCGACCAGCAGCACGTCCTCGGCCAGCTGGCCGGCGAGCACATCGAGATCAGGCGTCACGGTGCCGGTCACTCCTCAGCGAGGGTCTCCGCGGACTCGGAGTCCTCCTTGGGTGCCAGCACTGAGACCGAGTCGTCGATGCGCTCGTTGAGGTAGCGCAGGATCTCCGCGACCGAGGCGACCACCGGCACCGCGAGGAACGCGCCCGTGATGCCGAACAGGGAGCCGCCCGCCGTGACGGACAGCAGCACGACCGCGGGATGGAGGTTCATGTTCTTGCCCTGCAGCCACGGCGACAGCACGTTGCCCTCGAGCTGCTGCACCGCGACGACGATGCCCATGGCGATCAGCGCGTCGTTGGTGCCGTTCGTGACGAGCGTGACGAGCACGGCGAGGGCGCCACTGACGAACGCGCCGATGATCGGGATGTAGGCGCCGAAGAACGTCACGACCGCGAGCGGTACCGCCAGCGGCGAGCCGAGGATCGCCAGTCCGCCGCCGATGATGACGGCGTCGATCAGGGCCACGAGGCTCTGCGTGCGGATGAAGCCGCCGAGCGTGTCCCAGGCCCGCTGCATGACCTCGACCAGGTGGACGCCGGCGCGATGGCCGCCGATCGTCCTGACCCACGGCAGGAACTTGTGGCCGTCCTTGACGAAGAAGAACGTCAGCATCAGGACCAGGACGAGGTTGATGATGACCGACGTCGCGGTGCCGATCGTGGAGAAGACGCCCGAGCTGATCGCGCTGGCGCTTGACGTGAGCTTTTCCTGGACGGCCTCGATCGCCCGGGTGATCTGGCCGTCGGAGAGGTTGAGCGGCTCGCCGGTGACCCAGTCGCGGACCTTCTGGAGTCCGTCGGACGCCCCGGCCGCGACCTCGCTCGCCTGGCCGGCGACCTGGGGCGTGAGGATCGCGATGATCCCGACGACGCCGCCGATGAACCCCAGCACGATCGTCGCGGCGGCAAGCGCGTCCGGCCAGCCCTTCGAGCGCAACCACGCGGCTGGCCGGCCGAGCACGGTCGTGACGATCAGCGCCAGGGCGACGGGATAGATGACCATCCACACCGTGCCGATGAGGTGCCCGACGACCCATGCGGCCACCGCGATGACGATGATCCGCAGCCCCCAGCGCTGCAGGGTGGCGAGGCCGTCGTCGATGACGACCCCACGATCACGAATCCGCTTGTCCTCGGCCACCCGCTCAGCCTAGGGGTATGTGGGCTGCGTTGCCGTCTGCTGGCTGCTGGAGGCGCCAGTCGACGGGCTCGGCCCCCTGGGATGCGAGCAGCTCGTTGGTTCGGCTGAAGGGCTTGGATCCGAAGAATCCGCGCGACGCCGACAGTGGGCTGGGGTGCACCGACTCGATGCGAGGCACGTCGCCCAGCATCGGCGCGAGGCTCTGTGCGTCGCGCCCCCACAGCACCGCGACAAGCGGTGTGCCGCGCGCGACGAGGGCGCGGATGGCCTGCTCGGTGATCGCCTCCCAGCCCTTGCCGCGGTGGCTCGCCGGTGTGCCCGGCCGCACCGTCAGGACCCGGTTGAGCAGCAGGACGCCCTGCTTGGCCCAGGGCGTCAGGTCGCCCGAAGGCGACCGCGGGATGCCGAGGTCGGCCTCGAGCTCGGTGAAGATGTTGACGAGGCTGCGCGGCAGCGGGCGTACGTCCGGGGCGACCGAGAACGACAGGCCCACGGGGTGGCCGGGCGTGGGATAGGGGTCCTGCCCCGTGATGAGCACCCGGACGTCGGCCATCGGCTCGGCGAACGCTCGCAGGACGTGGTCACCCGCCGGGAGGTAGGGCCGCCCGGCCGCGATCTCGTCGCGCAGGAACTGGCCCATCGCGGCGATCTGATCGGCGACCGGCGCCAGCGCCTCGGCCCAGTCCGGCGCCATGATCTCGTCGAGCGGGCGCGTCATGCGTCCTCCTTGCGCAGGGCCGAGGGCGCGAGGAGCCCGGCGAGCAGGCAGCCGACGATCGGGACGGCGAACGCCGTCGTCAGCGAGACCCAGTTGGTGAGGATGCCGATGACGGCAGGGCCGGCCAGCAGGCCGAGGTAGCCCGTGCCCGTGACCCGGGCGAGGTACGTGCCGGCCGCGGTCGGGTCGATGTTGCCGGCCGCGCTGAAGAACTGCGGCACGCAGCCGGCCAGGCCCACGCCGAACACGGCCCACGCGGCGATCGCGACGGCGGCGTTGGGCGCCAGCGCCGCACCGAGGAGGCCGACCGCTCCCACGAGCGCGGCCCGCTGGACGTAGGCGGCAGCACCGATTCGCGCGACGACCCGGTCGGCCACGAGGCGTACGAGCGTCATCGTCACCGAGAACGCGCCGAACGCCCAGGCCGCCACGGTCTTGCTCGCACCCAGCGAGTCGTGCAGGTGGACCGTGCTCCAGTCGTAGGCGACGCCTTCGGACAGCAGCAGCATGAAGGCCAGCAAGGACAGGACGACGACGCGCAACGTCCATGGAGCGGGCGCACGGGGGGTGCCGGACTCGCGGATCGTGCCAGGCGAGGGTGGGAGCAGTGCCGGGCGGGCCGCGAAGGTGACGAGGATGCCGAGGACGCCGGCACCTGCGAGGGCCAGCCGGACGTCGGTGTCGAAGGCGATCAGTCCGCCACCGATCAGTGAGGCGAGCAGGCCGCCCAGCGAGAAGAAGGCGTGGAACCCGCTGATGATGGGCCGCCCGTACGCCCGCTCGACCTCGACGGCCTGGGCATTCTGGGCCACGTCGATGACGCCGTTGAACGCACCGAGCAGCGCCAGGGCCACGGCGAGCCCTGCGGTGTTGGTGGCGAGTCCTGGCCCGATGAGGCAGACGCTCAGCGCCAGCGACGCCGTGACGGCGACGACCCGGCTGCCGAACCGGTCGATGAACCGGCCGCCGGCCTGCATGCCGATCAGCGCTGCGCCGCCGAGGAGCAGCAGCAGGTAGCCCAGGACCGCCGTGCTGGCACCCGTGCGGTCGCGGATCTCGGGGATGTTGACGACCCACATGCCGAGGAGGAAGCCGTTCAGCGCGAAGATCGCGAAGGTCGACCTTCGCGCTCGGGACAGCGGCATGGTCCGAGCCTATCGAGGTGCGTCGTGGCCTACAGTTGTCAGGCTGTGTCAGCCATCGCCGCCTACCGCGCGCTTCTGCGGATCGTCGGGCCCGCCTACATCCTCGTAGCCTTCCTCGGGCGCATTCCGCTTGCCATGAGTCAGCTCGGCGTCCTGGTGCTCGTCAGCTCCGAGCTCGACAGCTATGGCACCGGCGGAGCGGCAGCAGGCATCCTCGCGATCGCCAACGCGATCGGCTCGCCGATCGCGGGTGCGCTCGCCGACCGCATCGGGCAGCGGCCCGTCGTGCTCGTGCAGTCGCTGGTCGGCGCCGCCGGTCTCGCGACGGTCGTCCTGGTGACCGACCCTGATGCGTCCCGCGCCCTGATCTTCACGGCCGCAGGAGTCACCGGGTTCGCGATGCCGCAGGTCGGGCCGCTCGCGCGCGTACGGTGGCGGCCCATCACCCGCGACGCCGGCGACCAGCGCCGGCTCGTCGATGCCGCGTTCTCCTACGAGGGTGCGGCGGACGAGGCGTCGTTCGTCCTCGGCCCGGCACTCATCGGCGTGCTGGCGATCATCGCCGCGCCGGCCGGGGCGCTGCTGTCCGCTGCGGTCGTGCTCGCGGTGTTCGGGTCCTGGTTCGCGGTGCACTGGACCTCCGAGCTCGTGGCCAAGCGGTCGACGACGGACGGCTCCGGCACCAGCACCGAACCTCTGTGGTCCGTCGCCTTCGCCGTACTCGTGCTGGCGCAGCTGTGCATCGGCACGATCTTCGGCAGCGTGCAGACCGGCACCGCGGTGCTCGCCCGGGCCGAGGGCCACGCCGGCAGCGCCGGCCTGATCCACGCGGTGCTGGGCATCGGCAGCGTCACCGCCGGGCTGGCGATCACGGCCCTGCCCGAGCGCATCCTGTATGCCACGCGCATGCTCGTCGCGGCGGTCGGCCTGCTGGTGCTGTCGGCTCCACTGCTGCTGGTCGACTCGATCCCGGCGCTCGTCGGGGTGATCGCGTTGCTGGGCTTCGCGGTGGCGCCCTACATGATCAGCAACTTCGCGCTGGCCGGCATCCTCGTGCCGGTTCATCGGGTCGGCACGGCGATGACGCTGCTCGCCGGTGCGACCGGCATCGGGTACGCGCTCGGGGCGTCGATCGCCGGCCGGCTCGCCGACGACGGCGGTCACACGCCGGCGTTCGCCGTCACGGTCGGTGCTGCCGGCGCCGCGGTGCTGCTGGCCGCGGTTGCCAACCGGGCGCTCCGCGAGGCCCGGCCCTACAACCCATAGTCCCTGCAGCGGTGAGTCAGCGACCTGTCAAGACACCGGACACGTCGCTGAGTCACCGCTCACTGGGTCAGAGCGCTTCGAGCGGGGTGACCTCGAGGCCGAGCGCGTCGCCGACGGCGGCGTTGACCAGGTGGCCTTCGTGCGTGCTGAGTCCGCCCGCGAGCGCGGCGTCCTCGGTCACGGCCTGCTTCCAGCCCTTGTCGGCCAGCGCCACGGCGTACGGCAGCGTCACGTTGGTCAGCGCGTACGTCGAGGTGTGCGGCACCGCGCCGGGCATGTTGGCGACGCAGTAGAACACCGAGTCGTGCACCGTGAACGTCGGGTCGTCGTGCGTCGTGGCGTGTGAGCTCTCGAAGCAGCCGCCCTGGTCGATCGCGATGTCGACCAGCACCGAGCCGGGGCGCATCGTGGCGACAAGGTCGTCGCTGATGAGCTTGGGGGCCTTGGCGCCGGGCACCAGCACCGCACCGACGACGAGATCGGCGTCCCGTACGGCCTTCTCGATCGCGTACGCGTTGGAGGCGACGGTGGTGATGGCGCCGCCGAACTGTGCGTCGACCTGACGCAGTCGCGCGACGTTGAGGTCGAGGATCTGGACCCGTGCCCCCATGCCGTGGGCGACCTGCGCGGCATTGACGCCGGAGACACCCGCGCCGATCACGACGACATCGGCCGGGTGCACGCCCGGCACGCCGCCGGGCAGCACGCCGCGGCCGCCACCGCTGCGCATCAGGTGGTAGAAGCCGACCTGGGGTGCGAGCTTGCCGGCGACCTCGGACATCGGCGCGAGCAACGGGAGCGAACGGTCAGGCAGCTGCACGGTCTCGTACGCGATCGAGGTCGTGCCGGCCGACAGCAGCGCGTCGGTGCACTCGCGGCTGGCGGCGAGGTGGAGGTAGGTGAACAGCGTCTGCCCACGGCGCATGCGGCCGTACTCCTCGGCGATCGGCTCCTTGACCTTGAGCACCAGCTCGGCGTCAGCCCACACCGCGTCGGCGTCGTCGAGGATCTTCGCGCCGGCGGCGACGTACTCGTCGTCGGTGATCGAGGAGCCGAGGCCCGCGTCGTGCTCGATGACGACGTCGTGGCCATGCCGGGTCAGCTCGTGCACGCCGGCGGGCGTGATGGCGACGCGGTACTCATGGTTCTTGACCTCGCGGGGGACACCGACCAGCATGACGTGCTCCTTCAGACGGAATTGTCCTCCCATGGTGAATCAACTGCGGAAAGATGCGCAACTGTGCGCAGAAGATTCTGTATGCTAGCCATCTGCCGTGCATCACGCCGAAATCTTACCGCCAGGAGCACCCGTGCCGAATGATGTTCGTGAGCTGGATGACATCGATCAGCGGATCGTCGCCGAGCTGCGTCGGCAGGGGCGGCTGCCCAACAACGCTCTGGCCGAGAAGGTCGGCATCGCAGCCTCGACCTGCCTGACCAGATTGCGCAGCCTGATCGAGCGCGGCGTCATCGCCGGCTTCCACGCCGAGGTCGATCCGGCGTGGATCGGGCGTCCCATCCAGGCCATGATCGCCGTCCGGCTGCGCGGCGATGCGCGAGGTGCGATCAACGAGTTCTCCGACCGGCTCGCCGGCATGCCGGAGGTGCTCAACGTCTACTTCCTGGCCGGCGCCGACGACTTCCACGTGCACGTCGCGGCGCAGGACCCCGACGACCTGCGGGCGTTCGTCGTCGACCACCTGAGCTCGGCTCCCGAGGTCGCGCTCACCGAGACCAACCTGATCTTCGAGCACAAGCGCGGCCGGTTGGCTGAATAGCGGTCAGCGAGCCAGCCGCTCCTCGAGAGCGTCGCGCGCGGCTGGCCATTCGTCGTCGGTCATCGAGAACAGGACAGTGTCGCGCCAGGACCCGTCGCGACGGATGCGGTGCTTGCGGAGGACGCCTTCACGTACGCCGCCGATGCGCGTGACAGCCGTCTGTGAGCGCTCGTTGAAGATGTCGACGTGCCAGACGACCCGTGCGCAGTCGAGGTCGTCGAAGGCGTGGCGCAGCAGCAGGAGCTTGGCCTCGGTGTTGACGCCGGTGCGCCAGAAGCGCTGGCCGAGCCAGGTCGAGCCGATCGCGACGGTGCGCGCGGCGGGGTCGATGTCGTAGTACGTCGTGAGGCCCGCAACCTCGCCAGACGCCTCGTCGACCTGGACCCAGGCGACCGTGCCGGGCCGGGTCAGGTAGAGCCCGACGAGCGCCTCGGCCTGCTCGATCGTGGTCGGCCGGGCGAATGACTGCCACGTGAACACCTCGTCGTCGTCCGACGCATCGAGGACGCCTTCGGCGTGGCGCGGTTCGAGCTGCTCGAGGCGTACGTGCTTGCCGACCAGGGTCGGCGCCGCGAAGTAGTCATCGGGGCTCACGGTCATACGCCCAACCTATCGACCCCGACAGCGGGAAGGTCTCAGCGGGAGAGGCGGTCCAGGAAGGCGATGAGCAGCGCCTCGCGGAGCGCGGGCGGGGCCACGTCGAGCAGGGCGTTGACCGGGGCCATCTGCTCGGGCGCCGTCACCTCCCCGCCACCCGGCACGGTGCCGAACGTGCCGGTCGCGACGCTGCCCAGGGCATACCCGCGGCGCACCGAGGGGGAGAGCGACGTCATGCCGGTGTGTCGGGCGCGGCTAGACGGGGCGCGGGTTCTTGGCGTGCGGGTCGCGCACGGACGTCAGCTCACGCAGGAAGTTGGAGGCCCACAGGTCGATGTCGTTCTCCATGACCTGCTTGCGCATCGCCTTCATGCGGCGGGCCTTCTCGCGCGGGCTGGCGTTGATCGCCTCGAGCATCATGCTCTTCATGCCGTTGATGTCGTGCGGGTTGACCTGATAGGCGCCCTTGAGCTCCGACGCCGCCCCGGCGAACTCGCTCAGCACCGAGCGCGCCGCGATCGTCGTAGCGGCAGGCGACGTACTCCTTGGCGACGAGGTTCATGCCGTCGCGCAGGGGCGTCACGACCATGACGTCGGCCGCGCGGTAGAGCGCCGCCATCTCGGCGCGCGGGTAGGACGCGTGCAGGTAGGTCACCGGCTGCTGGCCGATCCGGGCGACGTCGCCGTTGATGCGGCCGACGAGCCGGTTGATGTCGTCGCGGAGGATCTTGTACTGGTCGACCCGCTCGCGCGACGGGGTCGCGACCTGCACGAACACCGCGTCGTCGACGTGCAGCGAACCGTCGCTGATGAGCTCGCCGAACGCGCGGAGGCGCTGGCGCAGGCCCTTGGTGTAGTCGAGCCGGTCGATGCCCAGCAGCATCGTCTTGGGGCTGCCGAGGCTCTCGCGGATCTCGGCGGCGCGGGCGATGACCTCGGGCGTACGCGCGAGCTCCTCGAAGCCGGCCGCGTCGATCGAGATCGGGTACGCCTGCGCGAGGACCGTGCGGCCGTCGGGCAGGTAGATCATGTCGCGGTGCGTCTTGTGGCCGACGCGCTGGCGTACGAGGCGGACGAAGTTCTGGGCCGCGCCCGGCATCTGGAACCCGACCAGGTCGGCACCCAGCAGGCCCTCGAGGATCTGCCGGCGCCAGGGCAGCTGCTGGAACAGCTCGGCGGGCGGGAACGGGATGTGCAGGAAGAACCCGATGCGCAGGTCGGGACGCAGCTCGCGCAGCATCGTGGGCACGAGCTGCAGCTGGTAGTCCTGCACCCACACGACGGCATCCGGCTTGGCGACCTTGGCGGCCTGCTCGGCGAACCGGCGGTTGACCCGGACGTACGCGTCCCACCACTCGCGGTGGAACTCAGGGGGTGCGACGACGTCGTGGTAGAGCGGCCAGAGGGTCGAGTTGGAGAAGCCCTCGTAGTACTCGGCGATCTCGTCGTCCGACAGCGGCACCGGGCACGAGGTGCAGGCCGTTGTGCTCGAAGGGCTTGAGATTCTCGTCTGCCGCGCCGTGCCAGCCGATCCACGCGCCGCCGTTGCGCCGCATGACGGGCTCGAGGGCGGTGACCAGGCCACCGGGGGAGGTGCGCCACATCGTGCTGCCGTCGGGGGCGTTGATCCGGTCGACGGGCAGGCGGTTGGCGATGACTACGAAGTCTGCGGTTCCGGTCGCCATGCACGAGAGCCTAGGGCAAGGCGGGAGCGTTCACCTCGCGGCGACGCCCAGCTGACCCAGGATCGTCTCGATCTGCCGCATGATCGAGACGGTCTCGTCGAGCGGCAGGAGGGCCGACTCGGTCGCCCCGGCACGCAGGCACGCGGCCACCTCCTCGATCTCGTGGGCGTAGCCGCGGCCGGTGACGGGCTCGATGATGGTGTCGAGCCGGTCGTCATGCGCGTGGGTGAACAGCGTCGGGTGGTGGAACCGGGCCGGCACCTCGATGAGTCCCAGGTCGCCGGCGACGGAGGCGCGGTTGTCACTGCGGGCGACCTGGTTCCAGGCGATGCTCGCGACCGCACCGTTGGCGTACGTCATGGTGGCTCCGCCGTTGACGTCGATGCCTGCGTCCGACAGGACCCCGGTCGCGGCGATGCTGACCGGCTCGCCGAGGATCAGGTGGGCGAACGTCAGCGGGTAGATGCCGACGTCGAGCAGGGCGCTCGCTCCCAACAGCGGGTCCCACAGACGCGCGGTCGTCGCCGGCCCGACGAAGCCCAGCTCGGCCCGCACCTGCCCGACCGTCCCCAGAGAGCCGTCGTGGGCCAGCTCGGCGATGCGTCGGATGTTGGGATTGGCCCGCATCCACATCGCCTCGGCGAAGAACAGGCCTCGTGACCGGGCCTCGGCCACGAGCGTCTCGGCGTCGGCGAGATTCATCGTGAGCGCCTTCTCGCACAGCACGGCCTTCCCGGCCTCGAAGCACAGCATGACGTCCTCGAGGTGCCGGCTGTGCGGTGTTGCGACATAGATGACGTCGACGCCGGGGTCGGCGGCCAGCTCCTCGTACGAGCCGTGGGCCCGGGCAGCGCCGAACCGCTCGGCGAACGAGCGAGCCGCGTCGGGCCGGCGCGAGCCGACAGCAGCCAGCTCGTTGCCCTCGACGAGCGCCAGGTCGGCCGCGAACGACTCCGCTATGCGGCCTGTCGCGAGAATTCCCCAACGGATGGCTGTGCGTGGTCCCGAATCTGTCGTCATGACACACACCATGCCATTCGGCGAAGCAAATGACACCGGTGTGATTCGTGGCCTAGGATGACCGACATGAGCGAGCGCCAGCGAGCGAATCTTGAGGCAGGGACCATGCCATTGCCTCCGTATCGTTGGTTTTTGTTGGAGGTCATGGCATGAGTGCTGTCGAGAAGTCGAACGCCGGTACGCCGGTCGCCGCCGAGTCGCTGTCCGAGCGCGACCGCGAGATCCTGGCACTCGAACGGCTCTGGTGGCAGTATGCCGGCGCCAAGGAGCAGGCGATCCGCGACAAGTTCGACATGTCTGCCACGCGCTACTACCAGGTGCTCAACGCCCTCATCGACCGTGAGGACGCGCTGGCGTACGATCCACTTCTGGTCAAGCGCCTGCGCCGTCTGCGTGCGCAGCGTCAGCGCAGCCGCTCAGCCAGGCGTCTCGGCATCGACCTCTGAAGGTTCCCATGGAGCACCGCAGGACTCCGACTGGCAAGGCATTCGTCCCCGCCAGCTGGTTCGTCGTCCTGACGATCATGCTGTGCGTCGGCGCTGCCGGCTGGCTCGGCTGGCTGTTCGTCGACAACGACCCCGACACGCCTGCCGCGAGCTCGACGACCTCGCCGCCGTCGACCACGCCGACCACGCCGACGCCGACGCCGACCAAGACCACCGAGACGACCGACAAGCCGACGCCGGCGCCGACCAAGACGACCAAAGAACCCGAGGCGAATCGAGACGTGCCGGTCTCGGTGCTCAACAACACGACCATCCAGGGCCTCGCGGCGACCTACTCCGCCAAGGTCCGCTCGGCCGGCTGGGCGAATGTGACGATCGGCAACTGGCGTGGCTCGATCGCCGGCAACACCGTCTACTTCCCGCCGCAGCTCGAACAGCAGGCCAAGGTGCTCGGCGACGACCTCGACATCGGCCGCATCATGCCGAGCATCGCGCCGATGCGGACCGACCGCCTGACGATCATCCTGTCCGGCCCGCAACAATAGGTGGATGCCCGCAACCACCCGCGCTGATGTGATCGCCGATCCTGCCGGCACGCTGCTTGCCCTCGACTTCGACGGCACCTTGGCGCACATCGTCGACGACCCGACCCAGGCGTACGCCCATGAGCGTTCCGTCGCTGCCCTCGCCCGGCTCGGCCGGGTCCTC
This sequence comes from uncultured Actinomycetota bacterium, assembly GCA_963759975.1. Lineage (GTDB taxonomy): Bacteria > Actinomycetota > Actinomycetes > Propionibacteriales > Nocardioidaceae > Aeromicrobium. The sequence goes on along the minus strand of CAVXBS010000022.1, from coordinate 281,706 downwards.
GGCCAGGTCGCGATCGTCACCGGCCGACCTGTGCGACAGGCGCTCGAGCTCGGTGGCTTCGACGGCCTGGAGGGACTCGACCGGCTCGTGATCTGGGGGCAGTACGGCGCCGAGCGGTGGGACGCCGCCACCTCGAAGACGGTCGAGCCAGAACGCCCCGAGGCCGTGGCCCGGCTCGCCGAGGAGCTGCCCGGCTGGCTGGCGGAGCGCGGTGCCGGCCACGTGCGCATCGAGGACAAGGGCCTCGCCATCGCGGTGCACACCCGCGGCATCGGCCCCGGGCTCATCGACGAGCTCGCCGAGCCCCTGTCGGCGCTGGCCGACGACCTCGGGCTCGTCGTCGAGCCGGGTCGCCAGGTCATCGAGCTGCGTGCGCCCGGCATCGACAAGGGTGACGCCGTGCGCGCCCTGGTCGAGAGGCTTGGCGCCCGTCAGGTGATCTTCGCCGGCGACGACCTCGGTGACCTGCCGGCGTTCGACGGCGGTCGAGGAGCTTCGTCACGACGGGATCGGCGGGATGCTGATCTGCTCGGCGTCGGCGGAGCAGGACGCGCTCGTCGCCCGGGCCGATGTCGTCCTGGACGGGCCCGATGCGGTGGCCGACTGGCTGGAGGCCCTGGCTGATGAGTTCTGAGCTGGTGCTGTTGCCCCAGACACCGTGGACCCGCGTCCGTACGGTGCTCAACTGGATCAACCTCAGCACGCTGCTCGGACTCGCGATCGCCAGGATCGGCGGCGCGACGATCGTGCGTCGTGGCCGTGGGACGTACCTCGCGACGGGCTACCGGTTCGGCTTCCCGGTCGCCAGCGCGTTCACGGTCGGCAGCGTCATCACGAGCAAGCACGACCTCGACTACTTCGTCGAGCGCCCGGTGCTGCTGCAGCACGAGGACCGGCACTGCACGCAGTACGCGTTCGTCCTCGGTGTCGCGATGCTGCCGTTCTACTTCCTCTGCGTCGGCATCTCGTACGCGATCGCCGGCGACCACTCGTCGTACAACCCCTTCGAGCGCCTCGCCAACCTCGCCGACGGCAACTACCCACCGCCGCGCACCCGCTTCTCCCGCCGCTGACGGTTTCCCATGAGGCCTGGGGAACTTGTCACCCACCAAGGGCTGCAACACGTGGTGGGTGACAAAAGTCCGAGGCCTCATGGGAAACCGACGAAGCGCGGGTGACCGAGGGGCAAACGGTCAATGTCCACGATCCGGACCGAGTGGACACATCGTGAGACGCGCCCGTAGGCTGAAACCACTCATCACGAGGGGTACAGGGACACGGCCCTATGACGCCCCAGCAACCAGTCGCTCATCGACCAGGTGCTCAATCCGTCCCGGACGACAGTCGATCCGGGAAAGATGAAAGGTCACTTCTGTGAGTACATCAGCTCCAAGCCTCGCCGCACCCATCCTTCGCGAGGGCGCCTTCGGCAACGCCGTCGAGCTCGTCTGCCGCGAGTGCGGCACGACGCGTGAGCTCGGCCCGCACTACGCGTGCAGCGAGTGTTTCGGCCCGCTCGAGATCCGGTACGACTTCCCGGCCGTCACCCGCGAGCAGATCGCGGCCGGCCCCGCCAACATCTGGCGCTACAAGGCGCTCCTGCCCGTCCCCGACGACATCGAGCTCAGCCCCAACCTCGAGCCCGGCTTCACGCGCCTCCTCAAGGCCGACAACCTCGCCGCCGAGCTCGGCCTCACGAACCTCTGGGTCAAGGACGACAGCACCAACCCGACCAACTCGTTCAAGGACCGCGTCGTCGCGTGTGCCCTGAGCGCCGCCCGCGAGTTCGGCAGCAAGGTCTTCGCCTGCCCCTCGACCGGCAACCTCGCCAACGCGGTCGCCGCCGCGGGGGCCCGGGCCGGCATCAAGACCGTCGTGTTCATCCCCAGCAACCTCGAGACGCCCAAGCAGGTCAACTCGGCGGTCTACACCGAGAACCTCGTCGCGGTCGACGGCAACTACGACGACGTCAACAAGCTCGCCTCCGAGATCGCGGGCGAGGAGGACGGCTGGGCGTTCGTCAACGTCAACGTCCGCCCGTTCTACGCCGAGGGGTCCAAGACGCTCGGCTACGAGATCGCCGAGCAGCTCGGCTGGCGCCTGCCCGACCAGATCGTCATCCCGGTCGCGTCCGGCTCGCAGCTGACCAAGGTCCACAAGGCGTTCCAGGAGCTCATCGCCCTCGGCCTCGTCGAGGACAAGCCCTACAAGGTCTTCGGCGCGCAGGCCACGGGCTGCTCGCCGGTCTCCGAGGCGTTCCGCGAGGGCTGGGACGTCGTCCGGCCGACCAAGCCCGACACGATCGCCAAGTCGCTCGCGATCGGCAACCCCGCCGACGGCGTGTACGTCCTCGACATCTGCCGCGAGACCGGCGGCGCGATCGCCGACATCTCCGACGACGAGGTCCGCGAGGCGATCGTGCTGCTGGCCCGCACCGAGGGCATCTTCACCGAGACCGCCGGCGGCACCACGGTCGGCGTGCTCAAGAAGCTCGTCGAGACCGGCCAGCTCGACCCCGAGCTCGAGACCGTCGTCATCAACACCGGCCACGGGCTCAAGACGCTCGACGCCGTCACCGACCTGGTCGGCCCGGCGGCCACCATCGCACCCGACCTACGAGGCCTTCGTCGCCGTCCGGCATCGCCTGAGTCACAGAACACCCAAGGAGCACTGTGAGCATCAACGTACGCATCCCCACGATCCTGCGCACGTACACGCAGGACCAGTCGCAGGTCACCGCCGAGGGCGCGACCCTCAGCGAGGTCATCGAGTCGCTCGAGGGCACGTTCCCCGGCATCAAGGCGCGGGTCGTCGACGAGCAGGGCAAGCTGCGCCGCTTCGTCAACATCTACGTCGCCGAGGAGGACGTGCGGTTCGCCCAGGGTCTCGACACCCCGACCCCGGCCGGCGCCCAGGTCTCGATCATCCCCGCCGTTGCCGGGGGCTGCTGACGTCGAGGATGACGGGGCGAAGCCGGCCGTCGCCGGTAGGCTGCTACGGGCGCGTATAGGCTCTGCGCACGGCCCCGGCAGGTGGGTTCCTCCAGGATCAGGTGGGAGTGGCGGCATGGTGCAAGGCACCGTCAAGTGGTTCAACGCTGACAAGGGCTACGGCTTCATCGAGGTCGAGGGCCAGGACGACGTCTTCGTCCACTGGTCCAAGATCGCGTCAGACGGATACAAGACTCTCGAGGACGGCCAGAAGGTCGAGTTCGAGGTCGTCGACGGACCCAAGGGTCGCGAGGCCCACGAGGTCATCGGGCACTGAGTCCGTGAAGGAGCCCGGTCCGGGGGGACCGGGTTTTTTCATGCCCTGACACGACCGCGTGACCTATGTGACACTTGCGATGTCACATCGTCGCTGACATACTCCCGGTATGTTCATCTCCGCAGCCGACCCCGTCACCGCGCCCGCCGGAGGTGCCGAGCTCGGTCAGGTCATCGGCCTGTCGATCGCCGCCGGCATCGTCACGAGCATCCTGCTGGTCATCGCCTGGGCCCACCGGACGCACCGCATCGAGTGGTTCCAGAACGGCTCGGCGAGCGCCTCGGCGCGCGCACGGGCGAGCCCGGCTGGTCCTCGATCCCCACGCTGTTCGTCGCGCAGCTCGCTGATCGTCGCGCTGCTGGGCTTCATGTGGGACGTCAGCCTGCACGCCGGCCGCGGCCGTGACGCCGGCCCGCTGGCCAACCCCGCGCACTACCTGATCCTCTACGGGCTCTTCGCGCTGTTCATCGCCGGCATGTCGGCGGTCGTCTATCCCCGCGACGGCGAGAAGCCCGGCATCGCGTCGGTCCGCATCACCCGCACCTGGTACGCCCCGGTCAGCGGCATCTTCATCGCCGCGTGCGGCCTGTACGCCCTGATCGGCTTCCCGCTCGACGACGTCTGGCACCGGCTGTTCGGCCAGGACGTCACGCTGTGGGGCCCGACCCACCTGATGCTGATCGGCGGAGCCGGCCTGTCCACGGCCGGCATCATCCTGCTGCAACCGCGAGGCCGACTTCGCGATGCGCCAGGACGGCAAGGAGATGCCGGCCTGGATCACGCGACCGCGACGCTCTCGATCGGCGTTCGGCGCGCTGCTGATCGGGCTCTCGGTGTTCCAGGCCGAGTTCGACTTCGGCATCGCCCAGTTCCGCATGGTCTTCGCGCCGATCATGATCGTCGCGGCCGCCGGCATGACGCTCGTCGCGGCCCGGCTGTACGTCGGCCCGGGCGCGGCGATCGTCGCGGCGGTGTTCTTCCTGCTGATGCGCGGCATCATCTCGTTCATCGTCACCGACGTCTTCGGCGAGGCGCACCACGTCTTCCCGCTCTACCTCGGCAGCGCCGTCCTGGTCGAGCTGCTGGCGCTCACGCAAGCTGCGCGACAAGCCGCTGTGGTTCGGCGCGATCGGCCGGCCTGCTGATCGGCACGGTCGGCCTGGTCATCGAGAAGCTCTGGAACGACCGGGTCTTCCAGTTCCCGTGGACCCAGGACATGTGGCTCGAGGGCCTGCTCATGGCGGTTCCCGTCGCGATCGCGTCGGGCCTGTGCGGCGCGCTGTTCGCGCATGGGCCTGCAGGGCCGGCTCCCGGCCCGCAAGTCGGCCGCATCGATCGTCACCGCGTCGGTCGCTGGTCATCGCCGCGCGCCGTCGCCAACGGCCTGCACGCCACGGTGCCCAAGGACGCCTCGGCCGACTTCGCGCTGACCCAGGTCGGCACCACGGACAAGCCCGAGGTCACCGCCAAGGTCACGGTCTCGCCCGCCGGCCTGGTCGACGACCACCCGACCTGGGTGCAGATCACCGCCTGGCAGGGCGGCGGCGCCGGCGTCGTGACGGACCGCCTGAGGCGTACCGGCGACAACACGTGGGAGTCGACCAAGCCCGTGCCCGTCGGCGGCAACTGGAAGACCCTGCTGCGCGTGCAGGACGGCCGTACGCTCGCCGCCGTGCCGATCTTCCTGCCGGCCGACGCGCCGCTGAAGGTCAAGGAGGTCCCGGCCTCGGCGTCGTTCACCCGGACGTTCGTGCCGGAGATCGACATCCTGCAGCGCGAGCGCAAGGGCGACACCTCGCCCTGGCTGTGGGGCGCGGCCAACATGGTCGTGCTGCTGTGCAGCCTCGCGATCATCATCGGCATCTCGGTCGCGGTCGCCCGGGTGGCGCGCCGCATCGAGGAGCACGAAGCCGCTTCGCCGGGAGACCGCACGCCTACCCTGACGTCATGACGCCGGGCCGGCAGACCAGACTCCTCGCGCACCACGCCGCGCTGCTGGCGATCCCGGCGTTCGTGCCGGCCGTCGTCGTGGTCGGGGTGGTCCTCTACATCGCCCGCAAGGACCGCCGGGAAGAGCGCGAGGAGCGCGAGCTCATCGAGCGGGCCTTCGAGCCCGACGACGACACCAAGGAGAACGAATGAAGATCGCTGCAGCGCTGCTGGCCGGCGCCCTGCGTGCTGACCGGCTGCGGCGCGGTCCGACGGCAGCCTGGTCGAGACCGACGGTCCGGCTGGAAGGGCCGCCGCAGGGCACGGTCGACATCGCGATCAAGGACGGCAAGGTCACGCCGCAGGGCAAGCGGGTCGACGTCAAGGCCGGCGAGAAGGTCACGCTGCACATCACGTCCGACGCCGACGAGGAGATCCACGTCCACTCCGATCCCGAGCACGAGTACGAGGTCGGCCGCCGGCGACGACGTCAGCGAGACGTTCACGCTCGACGACGCCCGGGCAGGTCGCGGTCGAGGCCCACCACCTCGACGTCACGATCGTGCAGCTCGTCGTCCGTCAGTGATCGCCGGCAGGCCTGCAGGCGCACGGGCTCGGCGGGTCGACCGACCTGCCGATCCCGTTCCTCTACGCGATGGTCGGCGCCTCGTGGGCGCTGACGATCTCGTTCGCGGTGCTCGCGCTGGCGTGGAAGGAGCCGCAGTACGCGAGCGAGCCCGAGCCGGCGGAGCCGCCGCCGCGCCGCCCGTGGCTCGCCGTCGTCGGCCTGCTGCTCACGGCCTGGGTCCTCGTCGCGCTGTACGCCGGCCCGTCCGACGCCGGCAACGGCGGGCTCGGCGCGTTCTACATCTTCGTGTGGGTCGGCCTGGTGCCGCTGGCGCTCGTCGCCGGGCACGTGTGGCGCGACCTCTCGCCGTGGCGCACGATCCAGTCGCTGGTCGGCCGCGGCCTCTGGACGTACCCGCGAGCGGCTCGGCTACTGGCCGGCGGTCGCTCGGGCTGCTGGCGTTCGTGTGGCTCGAGCTCGCCTCGCCCGACCCCGGCTCGGTCCACGCCGTACGCGCGTGGGTCGCGGTGCTACGCGATCGCGATGCTCGCCGGCGGCATCGCGTTCGGTCCGCGGTGGTTCGACCGGGCCGACCCGTTCGACGTCTACAGCGCGATCGTCGCCCGGCTCTCGCCGTTCGTCCGCGACGGCCGCTGGGCGCTTGCACAACCCGCTGCGCGACCTGCCGACGGTGCCGGTCGACGCCCGGGCTCGTCGCGGTGCTCGCGGTGCTGCTGGGCTCGACGGCGTACGACAGCTTCTCGGCGTCGTCGTTCTGGCAGTGCAGGACGCTGTCGGGCTGGCAGCACTCGCTGACCCTGCTGGGCTTCTGCGTCGTCGTCGCGCGTGCTGTTCGTCGCTGGCGGCGCGCGCGACCGGGGGAGTCACCGGCGCCGAACGCCGCGCGCTGCCCGGGCCGGCTGGCGCACTCGCTCGTGCCGATCGTCGTCGGCTACATCTTCGCCCACTACCTGACGTACCTCCTCGAGAAGGGGCAGGCGGCGTTCTTCGCGCTGCTCGACCCGCTGGGCCGGGGCTGGACGCCGCTGGGTGACCCCGCGACTCACGTACTTCCTGTCCGAGCACACCTCGACGCTCGCGGCGCTCAAGGTGACGTTCGTCGTGGCCGGGCACGTGCTCGCGGTCATCGCCGCCCACGACAGGGCGCTGGCGCTGCTGCCGCAAGGCGCACCGGCTCAGCGGGCAGCTCGCGATGCTGCTGCTGATGGTCGCCTACACGTTCACGGGGCTGTTCCTGCTGTTCTCTGTCTGACCCGGTCGGTAGCGTCGCGAGCATGGCGACGATCTACAACACGGCGACGACCCTCGACGGCTTCCTGGCGACGTCCGACAACTCGCTCGACTGGCTGTTCGAGGTGCCCGGCGCCGACGACGCGGAGTCCGGCATCGGCGACTTCCTGGCCGGCGTCGGCGCGATGGCGATGGGCTCGACGACGTACGAGTGGGTGCTCGAGCACGAGGCACTGCTCGAGCAGCCCGCAGAAGTGGCAGGAGTGGTACGCCGACCGGCCGACGTGGGTCTTCACGCCACCGCGACCTGCCGGTCATCGCAGGGCGCCGACATCCGCGTTCACCAGCGACGACGTCGCGCGAGGTGCACGCCGAGATGGTCGCCGCGGCCGGCGACCGCGACATCTGGCTGATGGGCGGCGGCGACCTCGTCGGCCAGTTCGACGACGCCGGCCTGCTCGACCGGATCACCGCGACGATCGCGCCCGTCACGCTCGGCGCCGGAGCGTCCGCTGCTGCCGCGCGACATCCGGTCCGACCGGCTGACCCTGCACGTCGGTCGCACCAGCGCGGCCAGTTCGCCGAGCTGACGTACGACGTCAAGCCCAAATCCGCAGCCTGATTGCGCGCCGTTGATTAGCACTCGTATGATGAGAGTGCTAGACACTGCGATCAGACCGATGAGGTTGTGGGCCGCGGCGAGAAGGGTTCGCCGCACGCCGCAGCCGTCCGTCGCGGGCATCGCCTGGTCATCCCACGTCGACAACCAAGTCGGAGAAACGTACACATGGCAAAAACCATTGCTTTCAACGAGGAAGCCCGTCGCGGCCTCGAGCGCGGAATGAACCAGCTCGCCGACGCCGTCAAGGTCACGCTCGGTCCCAAGGGCCGCAACGTCGTCCTGGAGAAGAAGTGGGGAGCCCCCACGATCACCAACGACGGTGTCAGCATCGCCAAGGAGATCGAGCTCGAGGACCCCTACGAGAAGATCGGCGCCGAGCTCGTCAAGGAGGTCGCCAAGAAGACCGACGACGTCGCCGGTGACGGCACGACGACCGCCACGGTCCTCGCCCAGGCCCTCGTCCGCGAAGGCCTGCGCAACGTCGCGGCCGGCGCCAACCCGATGGGCCTCAAGAAGGGCATCGAGGCCGCCGTCGAGGCCATCAGCTCGCAGCTGCTGGGCATGGCCAAGGACGTCGAGACCAAGGAGCAGATCGCTTCGACCGCCTCGATCTCCGCTGCTGACACCACGGTCGGCGAGATCATCGCCGAGGCCATGGACAAGGTCGGCAAGGAAGGCGTCATCACGGTCGAGGAGTCGAACACGTTCGGCCTCGACCTGGAGCTCACCGAGGGCATGCGGTTCGACAAGGGTCACCTGTCGGGCTACTTCGTCACCGACGCCGAGCGCCAGGAGACGGTGCTCGAGGATCCCTACATCCTCATCGTCAACTCCAAGATCAGCTCCGTGAAGGACATGGTCCCCGTCCTCGAGAAGGTCATGCAGGCCGGCAAGCCGCTGGTCATCATCGCCGAGGACGTCGAGGGCGAGGCTCTCGCGACGCTGGTCGTCAACAAGATGCGCGGCACGTTCAAGTCCGTCGCCATCAAGGCGCCGGGCTTCGGTGACCGCCGCAAGGCCATGCTGGCCGACATCGCGATCCTCACGGGTGGCGAGGTCATCAGCGAGGAAGTCGGACTCAGCCTCGAGACCGCCGACCTGACGCTGCTCGGCACGGCCCGCAAGGTCGTCACGACCAAGGACGAGACCACGATCGTCGAGGGCGGTGGCTCCGACGACCAGATCCAGGGTCGCGTCAACCAGATCAAGTCCGAGATCGAGAACAGCGACTCCGACTACGACCGCGAGAAGCTCCAGGAGCGCCTCGCCAAGCTCGCCGGTGGCGTCGCCGTCATCAAGGTGGGCGCGGCAACCGAGGTCGAGCTCAAGGAGCGCAAGCACCGCATCGAGGACGCCGTCCGCAACGCCAAGGCGGCCGTCGAAGAGGGCATCGTCGCCGGTGGTGGCGTCGCACTCGTGCAGGCCACTGCTGCGGTCTTCGAGAAGCTCGAGCTCACGGGTGACGAGGCCACCGGCGCGAACATCGTTCGCACCGCGGCGTCCGCCCCGCTCAAGCAGATCGCGATCAACGCCGGCCTCGAAGGTGGCGTCGTCGCGGAGAAGGTTGCCGGACTCGAGTCGGGTTGGGGCCTCAACGCCGCGACCGGCGAGTACGTCGACCTGATCGCGGCCGGCATCATCGATCCCGCCAAGGTCACGCGCTCGGCGCTGCAGAACGCAGCCTCGATCGCGGCGCTGTTCCTCACCACCGAGGCCGTCGTCGCCGACAAGCCTGAGCCTGCTCAGGCCGGCGGAGGCGCCCCGGACATGGGCGACATGGGCGGCATGGGGTTCTAGTCACCTCGCGGCTGAGCCTCACGTCGCGACGTGATCCAGCCGAAAGAACGTCCAAGACGAAAGGCCCTCACCGAGCTTCGCTCGGTGGGGGCTTTCGTCATCCGCGACTGGCGCAGTGTGGTCGGGTGGCGGGAGTCGTGCCGCACCACACTGCGCCACTCGCGGTCAGGAGCTCGTGAGTATGACGAGCCGCTGGGTCGCCCGGGTCATCGCGACGTACCGGTCGACCGCCCCGAACGTCTCCGGGTCGATCAGGACGACGAGGTCGAACTCGAGACCCTTCGACAGCTCTGGGGTGAGCGGCCGCACCCGCGGCCGCGCTTCGACCGCGTCGGTGCTGATGACGCAGGCGATGCCCTCGGCGTTCTCGGCCAGCCAGTCGTCGAGGATCGGCTTCAGGTCCGACACGCCACCGTGGGTCACCGGGATGCCATTGGCGCGGATCGAGATCGGCACGTTGGCATCGGGCAGCGCAGCACGGATGACCGGTTCGGCCTCGACCATGACCTCCTCCGGTGTCCGGTAGTTGATGCTGAGCGTCGCCACCGTGACCTGGCTGAGCCCCACGCGCTCGAGCCGCTCGGGCCACGACTCGCCGAACCCGTGCCTCGCCTGGGCGCGGTCGCCCGACGATCGTGAAGCTCCGCGACGGGCAGCGCAGCAGCAACATCTGCCACTCCGCATCGGTCAGCTCCTGCGCCTCGTCGACGACGATGTGCGCGAACGGGCCGGTGAGCGCTTCGGGCTCCGTCCCGGGCAACGCCGACGTGTCGACCAGCTTGTCCTGCAGGTCCTTGTGGCGCAGCATCGTCACCAGGCCTTCGCCGTACTCGTCGCCGTGCACCGCAGCGGATGCGATGAGGTCGTCGATGACCAGGGTCATCTGAGCGCGCTCGGCGGCCGTGACAGCCTCCCGGCGACGTCGGCGCTGCGACGCCTCGACATCGCCGAGCCGCTGCCGGGCAGCGTCCAGCAGCGGCAGGTCGGAGACCGTCCACGCCTGGGGGTCGTCCCGCTGCAGCATCCTCACTTCGTCAGGCTCGAGCCACGGTGCACACCTCCGCAGATAGGCCGGCACCGACCAGAGGTCACCGACCAGGTCGGCGGCGTCGACGAGCGGCCACGCTCGATCAAAGGCGTCGACCAGCTCGTCATGTTGTGCCAGTGACCGTCGGAGGAGCTCCGGTGAGACCTCGCCATCGTCATCGTGCTTGTCCATCAGGATCGTGACCAGCTCCTCCCACACCTGGTCGCGCGCCTCGTTGTGCGGCGTGCCGGGGTCTGCGGCCTCGAATGCCTCCGTCCAGTCCGCGGCACTCAGCCACACCTCAGACCAGTCGGTCTCGACCGTCATCGGATTGGTGGGTGGCTCCTCGTAGAGCCTGACCGCCGGCTCGATCGCGCCGACCATCTCCGCATACGCCTTCAGGCGAGCGACCTCCGGGTCGGGCTCTGGGCTCGCCTTGGCGCCCTCCGGCACGAGGTCTCGCAGGGTGCAGGTCTGCACGCCCTCCTCGCCCAGGCTGGGCAGGACATCCGCGACGTAGCTCAGGTAGGCCTGGTGCGGGCCGACGAACAGGACGTCGCCGCGGCGGTGACCGAGGCGTGGGTCGGAGTAGAGCAGGTACGCCGAGCGGTGCAGGGCGACGACGGTCTTGCCGGTTCCCGGTCCGCCGTCGACCACCAGGGCGCCGCGCGATCCGGCGCGGATGATGGCGTCCTGGTCGGCCTGGATCGTGCCGAGCACGTCGCGCATACGAGGGGAGCGGCTGCTGCCGAGGCTCGCGATGAACGCGGACTGGTCGTCGAGCGCGGCATGTCCTTCGAGTGCTTCCGGGGTGAAGACCTCGTCCCAGTAGTCCGTGATCCGGCCCAGCGTCCACCGGAACCTCCGACGGCTCGCCAGCCCCATCGGGTTGGCGTGTGTCGCCCCGAAGAACGGCTCGGCCGCCGGTGAGCGCCAGTCCAGCAGGAGCCGGCGCCCGTCGCTGTCGGTGAGGCCGAGCCGGCCGACGTACACCGGCTCGGGGTCGTCAGTGCCGACGATCCGGCCGAGGCAGAGGTCCAGGCCGAAACGTCGCAGCGTGCGCAGCCGGGTCGTGAGCCGGTGGACCTCCATGTCGCGGTCCATCGCCTCCTGGCCGATGCCGCCCGGTGCCTTGCGCTCGGCGTCGAGTCGCTCGGACAGCTCGGCTATCGAGCGCTCGAGGGTCTCGGCGATGGCGGTGAAATGCTGGTCGTCGGCGGCGATCAGGCCGGGATCGGCCTTGGCGGGGTGTTCTTTCAGATGAAAAGCGCTTTCACGCAAAGTGGTGCTCCCATGGCAGTAGGTTTCGGCTTCGGCCGGCCATTCTGGAGCACCCTGGGGGGCTTGCGGCAAGCCCCCTCCTGCGATATATCTTGGTAGTAGAGGGGCAGTTCGCCCCTCTTTTTGCTGCCCGGCGCCAGCCGCCTATGGGGCGCCGATATGCGTGCGCACGTCCAGCAGCTCCGGAAAGAACGTGAGCTCCAGGGCCTTCTGCAGGAAGCTGACGCCGGACGATCCGCCGGTGCCGCGCTTGAACCCGATGATCCGCTCGACGGTCTTGAGGTGCCGGAACCGCCACAGCTGGAAGCTGCCCTCGACGTCGACGAGCTCCTCGCACATCTCGTACGCCGCCCAGTACGTGTCGGGGTCGGCGTAGATCCGCCGCAGCACCTCGATCACCCCGGGATCTGCGACGTACGGCTGGGTGACGTCGCGCTCCAGCACGGCCGCCGGGACGGCGTGGCCCTGCCGGGCGAGGAATCGCAGGAACTCGTCATAGAGGCTCGGCGCGTCGAGGTCCGCCTGCAGCGCCGAGCGCAGCGCCTCGTCGTGCTCGAAGACCTTGATCATCTGCGGGTTCTTGTTGCCGAGCAGGAACTCGACCGTGCGGTACTGCGGTGACTGGAAGCCCGACGCCTTGCCGAGCGAGTCGCGGAACTGTGCGTACTCGATCGGGGTCAGGGTCTCCAGCACGGCCCACTGCTCGAACATCTGCCGCTGGATCGCCTTGACCCGGGCGAGGCGCTTGAGGGCGGGTGGCAGGTCGTCGGCGGCGATCAGGGCGATCGCCGACCGCAGCTCGTGAGTCAGCTGCTTGAGCCACAGCTCGGTGACCTGGTGCTGGACGATGAACAGCATCTCGTCGTGGTGGTCGGACACGGGTTGCTGCGCCGACAGCAGCGTCGGCAGCTGGAGATAGCTGGCGTACGTCATCTCGCCGCGCAGGTCGGTCGCGACGCCCTCCTCGATGGGCCGGAACGACTCGCTGTGCTCGGTCATGCCCTCGCCCCCGTCAGAAACCCACGATACGGAGACGAGGGCATGACCACTGCCACATGATTCGTTCGCTGGCGCTCACTCATACGAGCACGGTATGCCGTCGGCGGCTCGGCGCCACGTGCAAGGGTGGTGCACATGGCGCTGATCAGGGCGGACGGCCTCGGCAAGTCGTACGGTGCGACTCGCGCTGTCGACGACCTGTCGTTCGAGGTGCATCCCGGCAGCGTCACGGGATTCCTCGGGCCGAACGGCTCCGGCAAGTCGACCACGATGCGACTCATGCTGGGACTCGACCGGGGCGAGGGCGCCACGACGTACGACGGCCGGACCTTCGACGAGCTCGACCATCCGATGCGCCATGTCGGCGCGTTGCTCGAGGCCAAGCCGTTCCACCCGACCCGCCACGCGCGCAACCACCTGCGGATGCTCGCCGCACCCAACCGGATCCCGGACTCCCGCGTCGACCAGGTTCTCGACATGGTCGGCCTGACGACAGTCTCCGGCGGCAAGCCGGGCAGGTTCAGCCTCGGCATGGGCCAGCGCCTCGGCATCGCCAGCGCGCTGCTGGGCGATCCGGACACGCTGATCCTCGACGAGCCGAGCAACGGCCTCGACCCGCAGGGCATCACCTGGCTCCGCCATCTGCTCAAGCACCTGGCCGGCGAGGGCCGCTCGGTGCTCGTCTCGAGCCACCTCCTGCAGGAGATGGCGGTGCTGGCCGACGAGCTCGTCGTGATCGGTCGTGGCCGGATGATCGCGAACGGGCCGGTGGCCGACTTCGTCACGGGCAGCGGACTCGGCGCGGTCGAGGTCCGTACGCCTGACGCAGCGTTGCTCGCACCCGCCCTGACGGTGCTCGGCGCGACCCTCGCCGAGGAGGGTGAGGTGCTCGTCGTCAGGGGCGTCACCGCCGAGCAGATCGGCGATGCCGCGCACGACGCCGGTGCCCGCCTGCACCAGCTCGCCACTCGACAGGCCACGCTTGAAGAGGCGTTCCTCGCGGCGACAGACCAGTCCGAGGAGTTTCGCGGGACGTCGGGTGATGGCGCATGATCGACGCCCTGCGCTATGAGCTACATGAGGCTGCGCACGATCCGCTCGACGTACTGGCTGCTCGGGCTGGCACTGGCCTTCCAGCTCGTGCTGGCTCTGCTCCTGGCGTGGTCGATCGCCGACTCGGACCAGCCCCGAAGCGCTGACGGCACGTTCGACACCTTGGCCACGATCGGTGGCTCGACCGGCGCGCCGCTGCTGATGGCCTACATCGTGGGCCTGCTCGGGGTGTTCTCCACGGGCCACGAGTATCGCCACGGGATGATCCGGGCGACGCTGACGGCCCTGCCACGGCGCACGCACGTCTTCGTCGCCAAGGTCATCTCAACGGCGGCGCTCGCAGCGCTGACCGCGGCACTGTGCGTCGGCATCGCGCTCGCCAGCATCGCCGTGTTCGGGCTCGACATGCCAAGCGGTGGCGAGGTCGCCAAGATGACCGCCGGTGTCGTGACCTTCACGGCGCTGTTCGCCCTCTCGGGCCTGGCGTTCGCGGCGATCACCCGCAACCAGACGGCCGCGGTCGCGTTGCTGATGCTCCTGCCGAGCCTGATCGAGTTCATCGTCCAGGCCATCGTGGTGGTCATCAAGACCAACTCCGACAACCCCCAGGGCAAGGGCGGCGTCGTGGTGATCCTCAAGTACCTCCCGTACGACGCCGGTAGCCAGATGTACGTCGAGTCGTCGATCAAGGGATTCGTGCAGCGCGCGCTGGGCGCCGAGCCGTTCGGCGCAGTGGGCGGCGGCATCGTCATGGCGACCTTCGTCGGTGCGCTCCTCGTGATCTCGTACGCGCTGTTCGTCCGTCGCGACGCGTGACCGCCATCACACGCGACGTACACTCCGAGGATGGTGCGCCATGACCTCGCGATGCCGCAGGGTGCCGATCCCGCGGCGCTCTCGCGACGGCTCGAGGAGGCGCACGACCAGTTCGTGAGCACCGGGCTCGTCGATCCCGCGTTGCGCCGGCTCGTGTTCGACTCCTGGCGGCGCAGCGTCGAGGGCGGCCTCGACCCGGAGCAGGCACTGGCTGCCATCCGGCTCGACGACGAGGCGCTCGCCGACATCCGCGACTCCCATCCGCTCGCGGCGGGCATGCCGGTCATCCGCCGGCTGCTGGTCGAGAGCGCGGCCGAGGCCGGGCTGCTGGTCGCGGTCAGCGACGCTGCCGGACAGCTGCTGTGGGTCGAGGGCGACTCGTCGCTGCGCTCGCGCGCCGAGGACATGCACTTCCTGCCCGGCGCCGACTGGAGCGAGGCCAGCGTCGGGACCAATGCGCCGGGCACGGCCTTGGCGCTCGATCGACCGGTGCAGATCTTCGGCGCCGAGCACCTCGCCCGGCAGGTCACGCCCTGGAGCTGCTCGGCCGCCCCGATCCACGACCCCGACACCGGCGCGGTCCTCGGCGTGCTCGACCTCACCGGCGGCGCCGAGGTCGCGACGCCCCAGAGCCTGACCCTCGTACGCGCCACGGTCGCCGCGGTCGAGGCCGAGCTGCGCATCGAACGCCTCAGTCCCGCGCCAGGTTCCGACAGCAGGCAGCGGCTGGACGATCCCCGACGCTCGACGTGCTGGGTGGTCATGGAGCGACCCTGCGACACGGCACCACGACGACCCGCCTGAGTCTGCGGCACAGCGAGATCCTGCTCCTGCTCGCCGAGTCCCGCGACGGCATGACCACCGCGGAGCTCGCCGTCGCGCTGAGCGAGGACGAGCAGGCCCAGGTCACGATCCGCGCGGAGCTGTCGCGGCTGCGGACGGTGCTCGGACCGATCGAGCTGGACTCGCGGCCCTACCGGCTGCGCAACGAGATCGCGACCGACATCGACCGGCGTGCGCGAGGACCTCGCCGCCGGCCGGCTGCGCAGTGCCGTCGCGCACTACCGCGGCCCCGTCCTGCCGGCATCGACCGCGCCGGCTGTCGAGCAGTTGCGCGACGAGCTCCACATGTACGTACGCTCGTGCCTGCTCGCTGCCGACGACGCCGACGCGCTGCTGTCGTTCGCCGACACGGCGCACGGTCGCGACGACTTCGAGATCTGGGAGCGCGTCCTCCCGATCCTGCCGCCGACCTCGCCGCGCCACGCGCAGGTCGCCGCCCAGGTGGCCAAGCTCGACGCCGAGCTCGGCTGAGCCAAGCGAGCTCGCTGGTGTCGGTTTCCCATGAGGCCTCGGGAGTTTGTCACGCCTAGCGCTGTAGCCCTTGGTGCGTGACAAGAAGGGGAGGCCTCATGGGAAACCGACACCTCGGTCTCGGTGCAACGTTCGGGCAACGGGTGCGTGACTAGCGTCACGGCTACCCCGACCTGAAGGAGCACCATGACCGTCTACGCGCAGCCCGGAGCCGAAGGAAGCGTCGTCACCTACAAGGCCCGCTACGACAACTGGATCGGCGGGGAGTACGTCGCCCCGGTCAAGGGCGAGTACTTCGAGAACCCGTCGCCGGTCAACGGCAAGGTGTTCTGCGAGGTCGCCCGCGGCACCGCCGAGGACATCGAGCTCGCGCTCGACGCCGCCCATGCCGCCGCGCCCGCATGGGGCAAGACCTCGGTCGGCGAGCGCGCCAACATCCTCAACAAGATCGCCGACCGCATCGAGCAGAACCTCGAGATGCTCGCCGTCGGCGAGACGTGGGACAACGGCAAGCCGGTCCGCGAGTGCATGGCCGCCGACCTGCCGCTCGTGGTCGACCACTTCCGCTACTTCGCCGGTGCCATCCGCGCCCAGGAGGGCAGCCTCTCGCAGCTCGACGACGACACCGTGGCGTACCACTTCCACGAGCCGCTCGGCGTCGTCGGCCAGATCATCCCGTGGAACTTCCCGCTGCTCATGGCGGTCTGGAAGCTCGCCCCGGCGCTCGCGGCAGGCAACACCGTGGTGCTCAAGCCCGCCGAGCAGACCCCGGCGTCGATCATGCTGCTGATGGAGCTCATCGCCGACCTCCTCCCGGCCGGTGTCATCAACGTCGTCAACGGCTTCGGCGTCGAGGCCGGCGCACCGCTGGCCTCGAGCAGCCGCATCCGCAAGATCGCGTTCACCGGTGAGACCACGACCGGACGACTGATCGCGCAGTACGCCAGCCAGAACCTCATCCCCGCGACGCTGGAGCTCGGCGGCAAGAGCCCCAACATCTTCTTCGAGGACGTCGCCAGCCACGACGACGCGTTCTACGACAAGGCGCTCGAGGGCTTCGCGATGTTCGCCCTCAACCAGGGCGAGGTCTGCACGTGCCCGAGCCGCGGGCTGATCCAGAACTCGATCCTCGAGCAGTTCCTCCCCGCCGCGACGGACCGGGTCAAGCAGATCGTCCAGGGCAACCCGCTCGACACCGACACGATGATCGGCGCGCAGGCCAGCAACGACCAGCTCGAGAAGATCCTGTCCTACTTCGACATCGGCGTGAAGGAAGGCGCCCGCATCATCACCGGAGGCGAGCGCGTCGACCTCGGCGGCGACCTGTCGGGCGGCTACTACGTCGCGCCGACGATCTTCCAGGGCCACAACAAGATGCGCATCTTCCAGGAGGAGATCTTCGGCCCGGTCGTGTCGGTCACCGGCTTCGACGACTACGACGAGGCCATCGAGATCGCCAACGACACGCTGTACGGCCTGGGCGCCGGCGTCTGGTCGCGCGACAGCCACACGGCATACCGCGCCGGCCGCGACATCCAGGCCGGCCGGGTGTGGACCAACTGCTACCACCAGTACCCCGCGCACGCGGCGTTCGGCGGCTACAAGTCCTCGGGCATCGGCCGCGAGAACCACAAGATGATGCTCGACCACTACCAGCAGACCAAGAACCTGCTGGTGTCGTACGACCAGAACAAGCTCGGCTTCTTCTGATGACCGAGATGGGAGCACCGTCGTGACGGTGGAACGCGTCGCGATCACGCCGGAGGCTGCGGACCTGCTCCGCAGCCTCCGGGCCTCGCACGCCAAGCCGCTGATGTTCCACCAGTCCGGCGGTTGCTGCGACGGCTCGGCGCCGATGTGCTTCACGCAAGGCACGTTCCTGACCGGGCCCCAGGACGTCCACCTCGGCGACCTCGACTACGGGGCGACCGAACCGGCGCCCGTGTGGATCTCGCGCGAGCAGTTCGCCTACTGGTCGCACACCCACATCACGATCGACGTCGTTCCGGGCAGGGGCGCAGGGTTCTCGATCGAGGGCCCGACGGGCAACCGGTTCATCATCCGCTCGCGCGTGTTCACCGACGATGAGGCGGCCGAGCTGCAGACGTACGCCAGCCCGTGACGTAGGTCTCGCGGAAAGAGCGGCCGCATCTCGTCATGAGAGCGGGGGTCGGGACTCTATACCTCTGGGACCCGGCTGTGCCGGTGTCCGGCCATCGTCGCCCACAGTCTGAGGAAATCTTCGTCGTGCGAGCTCCCACTCTCCGTCATGCCCGCCTGGTGCTGGCCGCTGCTGTCGTCTCGACCGGCGCACTGGTCGCCGTCGGCACCCCTGCGCAGGCGGCTGTCGCCAACGACGGCACGACCCAGGCCACCGCCGCAGCCTCGTGCTGGGAGGCCAAGCAGGTCGACTCGGGCGCGCCGAGCGGCGTCTACTGGATCCTGACGCCCCAGCTGCAGGCTCCCACCAAGATCTACTGCGACATGACGACCGACGGCGGCGGCTGGGAGCTCGTCGGCCGCGGTCGCGACGGCTGGTCACTCGCCTACAACGGCAACGCCACCCCGGCGCAGGTCGCCGACACGGTCACCGGCACCGCGGCGTTCAAGCCGCGCCAGCTCGACTCCAAGGTCGTCGACGGGCTGCTGGGCGGCCGCCGCCTCGACTCGTTCAGCGACGGCGTCCGCCTCCGTCGCGCCATCAACGCAGGCCGGCACGAGCTGGCAGGAGTCCCGCTGGACGTACCGCGCCAGCTCCCGCGACCGCTGGAGCTGGGCGTTCGGCGCCGGCTACCCGCTCGCCTCCGCCACGATCGGCGGCTCGACGGTCTCGAACACCACGACGCGCAACATCGCCGCCGACGACGCGTACAAGCGGATGTGGACGTACGAGATCGGTGTCCAACAACTACGTGCGCGGGTTCAACTTCGGCCAGTCGGGGACCGGCTCCACCTCGGCGAGCAGCTACATCTACTCCTCGGCGGACGGCGGAGCGCTACGGTTCGCCGTTCACGCAGGTGTTCATCCGGCCCAAGTTGCGCACCAGCGACCTGACCTACGCCGTCGATCCCCAGCTCCGGCACGCCGGCGCAGACCATCAAGGCCGTGCCCAAGAACGGCTCGCTGACCTCCACGTGGGGCGTCACCGGGCATCGGCGCGGGCGGCACGAGCGAGAACGCCTCGCGAGGTCCAGGCCTTCGCCCAGATCGGCAACGTCATGTACGTCGGCGGCAACTTCACGACGGTGCAGAAGGGCGTCGGCAGCGACGGGTGCCGACAAGGTCGCGCAGCCCTACCTGGCGGCCTTCAACGCGACGACCGGCGACTACATCCGCCGGTTCACGCCCGTCGCTCAACAACCAGGTCAAGTCGCTCGTCGCGCTGCCGGACGGCAGGCTCGCGGTCGGCGGCGAGTTCACCAAGGTCGGCACGGTGGCGCGCAGCGGCCTCGTGGTCCTCAACCCGACGACCGGTGCGCTCGACACGAGCTGGCACGACGACGTTGCCAACCGGACCAAGGGCGGCATCGTCTCGGTGCGCGGGCTCGACACCGACGGCACCTACCTCTACGCTGACCGGCGCCTTCACGCACTTCACCAAGCCGGGCATCGCCGATCGCTACGCCAAGGGCGGCGCGCGCATCCTGCTGTCCAACGGCACGGCTGACAGCGCCTGGAACCCCGAGTTCAACGGCACCGGCACGGCGCTCGACGTCAGCGACGACAAGTCCCGCGGTCTACTTCTCGGGCTACTTCACGACCGCCAAGGGCGTCACGGCCGACCGCGCGGCGGCGTTCAGCACCGCGACCGGCGCGCCTCGCATCTCGCCGACCTGGCAGCCGACGTTCAGCACCTCCGGGACTCGCGCGCTACCAGCAGGCGGTCAAGCAGGTCGGCAGCAAGGTGTGGCTCGGCGGCTCGCAGCACAGCATGTTCTCGTACAACACCAGCACCTTCGCCCTCGAGAACACCCACATCACCAAGTCCGGCGGCGACATCCAGGCGATCGCGGCCGGCAACGGCCTCGTGTTCGGCGGTTGCCACTGCCTCAACTGGGTCTACGAGGACACCGCGGCGTACGACACCACGACCCCGGGCTCGACCAGCATCTCGTGGTCGCAGGCCGACAAGATCTTCTTCGTCGGCGCGTGGGACGCGACCACCGGCGACTACGTCCCTGACTTCACCCCTGAGCTGAAGGCCCGACAGGGTCGCGGCGCATGGGCGCTCCAGGTCGCGACCGACGGCACGCTCTGGGCCGGTGGCACGTTCACCTCGGCGGTCAAGGAGAACGGCAGCAACGGCTGGGTCGGCGGCTTCGTCCGGTTCGCCTCGCGGCCGCACACCGCTCCGGGCACGCCCGGCAACCTCAAGGTGACCACGGCAGACGGACCGCCGTCAGTCACCTGGAGCGCGAGCTCGACGATCGGGTGTCACGTACGAGGTGCTGCGCAACGACCGCGTCGTCGCGACCAGCACGACCACCAGCGCGACGGTGCCCGGCGTCTCCGGAGGCGACCGCTTCTTCGTCCGGGCGGTGGACAGCTGGGGCAACCGGTCGGCCTCGACCCCGGTGACGACTGCGACGGCGGGTGTCGCCACGACGACCCTCGTGCCGGCCGGCTGCCACCTGGTCCTACTACTTCGACAACACCACGCCGGTCGCCGCGACGTGGCAGACCGACACGCGGCGCGCTGGGCGACCGGCGCCGCGCCGCTGGGCTGGGGAACCGGTCCGATCGCGACCAACATCGACGTGCCGGCCGGCCAGACCCGCGCTCTGACGTCCTACTACCGCCGGTCGTTCACGGTCGCCGATCCCGGCGCATTCAAGACCGTCAAGCTCACGACGCGCGCCGACGACGGCGTCGCGGTGTACGTCAACGGCACCGAGGTCGGCCGGTCCAACCTCCCGGCCGGCGCGCTCACGGCGAGCACGTACGCCAGCTCGGCGCCCAACACCGCGACGGCGATCGCCAACGAGGTGACGTTCGACGTGCCCGGTCTCGCTGCTGCACGCCGGGGCCAACAGCATCGCGGTCGAGGTGCACTCCAACTACCGGAGCACGCCCAGCAGCAGCATGGATCTCCGCCTGATCGCGACCTCATGAGCGAGCAGGTCGCCGCCAGGCCCGGCGTCCGCGGGGCCTACCACGCAGCTCGCCAACGCGCAGAAGAGCGGCGCGGGCGTGCCCTGGTACATGCGGGCGGTCAACCGCCGGCTCGGCCGGGCCATCGCCTCGGTCGCTGCGCAGACCCGGTTGACGCCCGACCACATGACCGCCGCGAGCTTCGCGTCGTTCCTCGGCGGGGTAGCCCTGCTGGTGGCGGTCTCGCCCGTCCGTGGCGTTCGGCGATCGGGGCGACGCTGCTGCTGCAGCTGGGCTTCGCGTTCGACTCCGCCGACGGCCAGCTGGCCCGGCTGCGTGGCGGCGGCTCGCCGGCGGGGGAGTGGCTCGACCACGTCGTCGACTCCGGCCGGCATCTGCTCTTCCACCTCGCCGTGCTGATCGGGCTCTATCGCTTCGCGGACGTGCCAGATGCGGTGCTGCTGATCCCGCTCGCGTTCGGGCTGGTCTCGACCGTACGGTTCTTCGCCCAGATCCTCGCCGAGCAGCTCGCCCGCCGCGACCCGGTCGCCGGTCCTGACTCGGTGCCCAGGTTCGGCACCTGGATCCAGGCGCCGGCCGACACCGGGCTGCTCAACTTCGTGGTGCTCCTGTGGCCGCTGACCACGGGCTTCCTCTGGGCCTACGGCGTCATGGGCGCGCTCAACGCGCTGTTGCTGGCGGCGACGTTGGTGCGGCGCCACCGCGAGCTCGCGGCCCTGGCGAGGGGCAGCGCATGACCACCGCGGTCGTCGGACGACCGCGGCGTCGGTCGTCTGCGGCCGCGCGCGACAGCCTGCCGGCGTGGCCGGTCCTGACCCTGCTGTGGGGGTTCCCGGTCTTCTGGGCCCTGGGCGCCACGGTCATCACCGGCGTCCTGCTGACCGTCGTGATGCTGTCGTTCCTGGCTCACAGCCGGTCCGTCCGTTTCGTGCCCGGTGTCTACGCGTTCACGGCGTTCGTCGTCTGGGTCATCCCGTGCGCCGTCATGATCGACTCGGCCGCCCGCATGCTCGGGCTGGTCTACCGGTTCTCGATCCTCGCGATCGTCGGCACGGCCTTCGTCTACACGATCAGTGCCGGTGCGGCGCTGAGCCGGCGCCGGATCGTCAACGGGCTGACGTTCGTGTGGTTCGTCGCGGTCGCCGGCGGGCTGCTCGGCCTGGCGTTCCCCGAGGTGCGGCTGTCGACTCCCGTCGGCCTCCTGCTGCCGGAGTCGCTGACCAGCAACGCCTACGTCCACGACCTGTTCTTCCCGCCGTTCGCCGAGATCCAGCATCCATGGGGCTCGCCACAGACGTTCGTACGTCCGTCGGCCCCGTTCCCCTACGCCAACAGCTGGGGCGTCGCGATCGTGCTGCTGACCCCGGTCGCGGTGGCCTGCTTCATGATGACGAAGTCGCGGTACCTTCGGGTCGCGATCGTCGGGGGACTCGCGGCGATGGTCGGGCCGGCCATGGCGACCGGCAACCGCGGCATGTTCGCCGGGCTCATCCTCGCCGCCGTCTATGTCGTGGTGCGCCTGGCCGCGCGTGACCGCGCGGCACCGGTGCTCGCGATCGCGGTCCTCGGCGTCGTGGGCGCAGCGGTGCTGGTCGGCAACGGGCTGCTCGGCCAGATCGCCACCCGGCAGCACTACGGCGACTCATCCGGCACGAGGTTCTCGCTCTACAACGAGACGTTCAAGCGGACGCTCCAGTCGCCACTGCTCGGCTACGGCGCGCCCCGGCCGTCACCGGCCCACGAGATCTCGCTCGGGACGCAGGGCTACGTCTGGATGCTGATGTTCAGCTTCGGGTTCGTCGGCCTCGCGCTGTTCCTCACGTTCCTGTGGGGCACGACGTTGCGGACGATCGCGCGCACCGGGTGATGTCGACCTCGTCCTGCACAGCGTGCTGGTCGTCGCGAGCGCCATCATCGTCGTCTACGGGCTCGACATCATGCAGTTCCTCACGATCATGCTGGTCGCGGCGATGCTGCTGCGCCGGCGCTACGGCCTCGACGGCACCGGACCGGGTGGCCCCAGCGCCGATGGCTGACACCAAGGCCGAACCGCGCGGCATCGCGTGGGCCGGTGCGGTCAACCTGGTCGGTGGCGGCATCGGCTCAGTGGTCGGTCTCCTGCTGGCCGCGATCGTCGGCCACCACCTCGGGCACGGTCGGGGCAGGCACCTACTTCCTGGTGGTCGCGGTCTTCATGATCGTGTCGAGCATCGCCGAGCTCGGTGCCGACACAGGTCTCGTGCGGTACGTGTCGGCGGCGCGCGCGCGTGGTCGCGAGGCAGACGTGCCGCGCCTGGCGAGGATCGCGCTGGGGCCGGTCCTCGTCTCGGGTGTCGCTGGTCGTCGTCCTCGCCGCCGGGTCAGTCAGGACGTACCCGCACCTGTTCGACGCGTTGCCCGGGAGCTTTGTCGTCCTGGCCGCTGCGACCGCGGTCCTGTCGTCGCTGCTGGCAGTGGTCCTCGCGATCGTCACGAGGCCTCGGCGGCGTCCTGGCGTATCCCGCTGCTGCAGAGCATCGGGCTGCCCTGTCCTGCGCCTCGTCGGCGTGGGCCTGGCGGTCCTGGCCGGCTGGGGAGTCGTCGGGATCCTCGGCGCCTGGCTGGCACCCGTCGCCATCGTGCTGGCGGCCGCGGTCGCCGTGGCCGTACGCCTCACGGTGCGCCATGCCGGCGGCCTGGTCCCCGCGCCGGCGCGCGATGCCGATCGCCGCAGGCTGTCGGCGGAGTTCTGGGCCTTCAGCGCGACCCGAGGTGTGGCGGCCGCTGTCGAGATCCTGCTGGAGTGGATGGACGTCCTGCTCGTCGGCGCACTCACCTCGCCGGAGCAGGCCGGCATCTACGCAGTCGTGACCCGGTGCGCCAGGGCCGGCGAGGTCATCCAGAGCGCGGCCCGGGTCGCGGTCGGCCCGCAGGTCAGCGCTGCGCTCGCTCGTGGCGACCTCGAGGAGGCGCGAGAGATCTACGGTCTGGTGACCGCGGCGATGATCTGGCTCGCGTGGCCGTTCTTCCTCCTGCTCGCGATCTTCGGCGACGCAGTCCTGGCGTCTCTTCGGCCCCGGATTCGATCATGGCGCGGTCTCCCTCGCTGTGCTGTGCGGCGCGATGGGACTGGCCACGGCCGCGGGGACGGTCCAGACGATCCTGCTCATGGGCGGCCGCAGCAGCTGGCAGCTCGCCGACAAGTCGTTGGCCCTCATGCTGAACATCGCCCTCGACCTCGCCCTGATCCCCCTGTGGGGCATCGAGGGTGCCGCCGTCGCGTGGGCCATCACGATCGTCGCCGACACGGTCGTGGTCGTGTGGCAGGTGCAGCGGCTGATGGGCGTACGTCCGCGAGGACGCCACCTGTTCGTGGCTGCTGGACTGTCCGTCACCGTCGTCGGGGTGCTCGGAGTGACGGTGCGGATGCTGCTGGGATCGTCGCTCCCGGTGCTCGGGGGAGCGTTGGTCGGGATCGCCGGGGTCTACCTCGCGATCAGCTGGCTCATGCGACGTCAGCTGGGTCTGCTGGCACTCGTGGCGCATCGGGGTTGAGGTCGAGGTTCGGCTTCCGGGCGTGCTGTGGCTTCCGCGTTTGCGTCATCGGTGCTCCCGCATACCTCGGTCGGCTGGCGTTTGCGTCGTTGTCGCCTGCGCTGACAAGTCAGTTGTCACCCGTCGACGAGCGTCGTCATGCTGTCGGCCTCCGCAGCGTCACTGGCTCGTCGACGGGCCACAACGGCCTCGTCAGCTCGGCGCCCTCCCGCACGCAACCTTCGGACCTCGCGGGGAGTTCCGCTGCGACCTTTGTGCTGGTCAGCGGGTGAGGGTGAGCAGGTCGGCGCGTGCCGGGAACAGCGCCGTCAGGGCGATGTCGATGTTCTTGGACCTCAGGAGGCCCGCGAACCGGCGCAGGGCTGCCGCATCATCCGTCGTCGAACGCGCCAGGAGCACCGAGTCCGAGCGGGTCGCGAGCGCGACCTTGTTGGCATCTGACGTCAGGTGGGTCGTGTCGATGATGATGATCTCGCCGGCCCACGTGACGCGCTTCTTGTCGGTCGGCCACCCGCGGCTGATCTTGCCTTCGTTGATCGCGCCGGCATCGACGAACCGGGCCGTGCGGCCGCGGCGCTGGAGCGCATCGGCGAGCTCCTGACCGCACGTGATCGAGCGGCCCGGCCCCTCCTCAGCGTCGACCAGGATGATGAACGGACCCTCCGGGTCGAGCTCGGTGGGGATCTTGAGCATGAACGCGGCGATGTCCCACGTGTCGGCGCGGTTGGTGTCCTTGGTGCCGTCGAGGACGATCTGGTCGCCGATCGAGTGGAGACCGTCGACGCCGCCGATCTCGGAGTCCTCCTCCTTGCGGAGCAGCGCGATCGGGATGCCGGCGAGGACGCCGAGGAACAGGCCCGCGAGACCCAGCGACACCGCGCTGGGCGTCGTCGGGCGGTCCGGGGCGCCGGCCTTGCCGACGATCTGTCCCGGGTCGAGGTCGAAGTTGCTCAGCTCGGCAAGCTTCGTGCCGAGAGCGTCGGCCTGGATGCCCAGCGAACGACGGGCGACAGGGGACTCATAGGCCGGCTTGTCCGCCTTGTCCTGGATCTCGGCGATCTGCTTGTTCGCGGCCTTGACGAGCCGATCGACCTGACTTGAGGCGGCCGAGCGGCGGGTCATGAGGTACGCCTCGGCCACGGCGTCGGCACCGGCTGCGGCCTGCTTGGCGGAGTCAGCGCTGAAGTGGATCGTGAGGATCAGTGAGTCCTCGGGGTTCTCAACCGTGGTCGACTTCTTGACCTCGTCTGCATCGATCGAGTCGACGCGCAGCAGATCGGCCGCGGCCTGGGCAACCTTCTGGGAGGTCGCCAGACCCATCTCGGTGGGCATGTTGATCGACTTGCCGCTGTCGGCCGATGCGCCGAGCGGGTCTGCGTTCATCGGGTTGACCGACACCGTCGTGGTCGCGGAGTAGCTGGCCGGGATCGCGAAGGAAGCGAGCACACCGAGGATCAGACCAAGGATCGCAAGCACGGCGACGACCGCCCAGTGGCGTTTGAGTCGTCCTGCGATTTCGGTGAGCTGCACAGGTTGGGGAGCGGTTGCCATCGTGACTTCCTCGAAGGTTCAGGTCACCGGTCGGAGACCTGTCGAAGGGTTTCATCGGGGCACCCGGTCGGATGGCCCAACAGGAGAGAGCCGCCAGATAGCCGAATATGACGTTCGGAACCACAAAAAGTAGATGAGAGTTAAATCACGCGATCGTCCAAATTTGCATAAGTTGCCCGCTGGGGTGATGGCACCCGGTCGCAAGATCGTCGATTCACGCGTGAATTAGTTCAACTGAGACACAAATGCCTCATACGTCACACGCTGCCCGGCAGGTCTAGACCATACCCATGAATCCGGGAGCGCTCCCGCCGAGTGGACGAGTCCGTCGAGGTTTGGGATGCTCCCGGTATCGCAATCCAGGGGGGACGAACGGCAGCCGGCCAACGATCTTGGTCGGCGGCACGACATCCAGGGGTTTACACGTGCGAGAAATCCGAACCAATGCCGACCACGGCACCACACCATCGCTCACCGAGTCATCACTCATCGAGCTGTCCTTCACGGAACTGGACGACGCAGACCTGCTCTCGTTGGCCCGCCGTGGCCGCGACGACGCATATGCCGCGCTGTTCACCAGGCACAGCTATGCCGCGCATCGGCTGGCCCGTCACCTCGGCGCCCGCGAGGAGGCCGACGACATCGTCTCGGAGTCCTTCGCCCAGGTGCTCGATCTGGTGCGACGAGGCAAAGGACCGGACCGGGCGTTCCGCGCCTACCTGTTCACCACGATCCGGCATGAGGCCGGACGGCGGGCCAAGGCTCGCCAGCGCGTCATGCCGACCGACGACGAACGCCAGATCGACTCCGTCGTCCCGTTCGGCGGTGGCGACATGGAGGACTTCGAGAAGTCGGCGATCCGCGATGCGTACGAGTCGCTGCCCGTTCGATGGCGCACCGTCCTGTGGCACCTGGACGTCGAGGGTCGCAAGCCGCAAGAGCTCGGACCGCTGCTCGAGCTGTCGCCAAACGGTGTGTCGGCACTGGCCTATCGAGCCCGCTCCGGGCTGCGCGAGGCCTACCTGCAGCAGCACGTCAACGACAGCCAGCCGATCAGCAGCCGCGAGTGCCGCGACGTACGCGGCAAGCTCTCGGCCTATGTGCGAGAGACCGCGCCGGCCCGCGAGCAGGACCAGGTGCGCACGCACCTCGCGACCTGCCGGGAGTGCACCGCAGTCCACGAGGACCTGCAGGAGGTCAACCGGGAGGTCGGGTCGGTCGCCGTCCCAGCCGCCGCAGGGATTTCGCTCATCGGGCTCATCGGCTCCGGGGTCGCCGGCAGCTGGGCCTGGCTGAGCGCCAACGTCGTGGTGATCGCCAAGACAGCTCTCGCATCGATCACCCCATCCGCGACGGTGGCTGCCGTCACCGCAGCGACGGTCATGGGCGTCACCGGAAGCGGCGTGGTCGACCCGCCGCGACATCCCATGCCGACGCAGGCCGAGGCGCCGCATGCCAACCGGGTGAAGGTCGCCTCCGTCGTGGCGCAGCCCCCGGCTCAGCCCAAGCCCTCCGCTCAGAAGCCCGGGCAGCGCCTGACCAGGCCGGTTGCCGACACTGCTGCGACGCCGGACGGGGCGACGTCCACCCCGGGCACGGGATCGGGTGACTCGCCGACCCCCGCAGCTGCGCCGAAACCGAAGCCCAAGACCAGCCTCAACCTCGGCGGGGCGGTCTCGGTGAAAACCGACGGCGATGGCCTCCACACGCGTATTGCGGGCGTCACAGTCGAGGTCCCGTCACGATCGGCCTCTTCGGTGCTCTCCCAAGGACACCACCAACTGAAGGTCAGCGCTGTGAATGACGTACGAAAGAAGTTCGGGGTCGGCTACTCCAGTGGGGTCTTCGACATGTTCCATGTCGGCCACCTGAACCTGCTTCGCCGCGCCCGCAACCACTGCCACCACCTGGTCGTGGGAGTCGCCAGCGACGAGTACGTCGACAACCTCAAGGGCCGGCCGCCCGTCGTGCCGTGCGACGAGCGCATCGACATCATCTCGTCGCTGGGCATCGTCGACGAGGTCATCATCGACCGGTCCGAGGACAAGGTCGCGATGTGGCAGCAGCGACCGTTCGACGCGATCTTCAAGGGCGACGACTGGCAGGGCACGCCCAAGGGCTACCGGCTCGAGCGCCGGATGGGCGAGCTCGGCGTCACGGTCGTCTACTTCCCCTACACGCGACACACGTCGAGCTCGATGCTGCGCTCGTTCCTGACCGACCGCGGCGAATGACGACCTCCCAGCCGCCGGGCGTCACGGCGGTCGTCCCCACGCACAACCGGCCGGAGCTCATGCGGCTGGCGGTGCAGAGCATCGTCGACCAGACGTACGCCGGCCCGATCGACATCGTCGTGGTGTTCGACGCCTGTGAGATCCGAGCTGCCCGACGTGGTGACCGGCCCGAACCGCACGCTGACCGGCGTCGTCAACGAACGATCCCGGGGTCTCGCCGGTGCCCGCAACACCGGCATCCTGCTGTCAAAGCGCGGCTTCGTCGCGTTCCTCGATGACGACGACACCTGGCTCCCGCGCAAGCTGGACGCGCAGATGGCGGTCTTCGCCGAGCATCCCGAGACCGGGCTCGTGGGCACCGCGATGCTGGTCGACGATGGTCGCACGACGCACGAGCGACCGGTGCCCTTGTCGACCGTCGGCCACGCCGACCTCGTCCGTGACCGGATCGCCGGGCTCCACTCCAGCAGCTTCGTGTTCCGCCGCGACGTGCTGATCGACCAGGTCGGCCTCATCGACGAGGACCTGCCAGGCAGCTATGGCGAGGACTACGACGTCCTGCTCACGACCTCGCAGTGCTCGGTGATCCGGCTGGTCAACGAGCCGCTCGTCTCGGTCCGCTGGTCGGGGGAGTCGTTCTTCTACGGCAAGTGGTCCCAGTACGCCGCCGGGCTCACCTACCTCGTCGACAAGCATCCGGAGCTGCGTGAGGAGCCCGCTGCCGCTCGCATCGGCTCGCAGGTCGGCTTCGCACTCGCTGCGGCAGGTCGCCGGGCCGAGTCGCGGACGTGGTTGCGGCCAGTGCTGCGATCGCAGCCGCTCAACCTGCGCGCCTGGCTGGGCCTGCTCATCTCCTACCGGCTCATGTCGCCGCGATTCATCGCGCGAGTCGCCAACCGGTTCGGCAAGGGCATCTGATGGCCGTACTCGACATCACTGTGCCGCTTGCGGGGACTGAAGACCGAGCTTCCGGTCCGCCGGGTGCGGCGCCGCGGTCTCCGCGGGTTCCCCCTAGTTGTGCTGCGCACGGGTGTGCTCGGCTACCTGGGCGCGTTCGCCGCCACCTGGTACCTCGCCGTGCGCGAGCTCGCCCTGCCCGACGTGTGGACGGCCGGCGCCTTGTCCCTCGTCGGCGCATGGCTCGCCTACAGCTTCGCGGCCCTGCCCGCGTACGAGCGATCGCGCTCCTACAAGCCTGCGATCCGGTTCGTCGAGGTGCTCGGCGCAGCGGCCCTCGTGCTGATCCTCGCGGGCACCGAAAGCACGACGACGATCCGCCAGGCCGCGATCGCGGTGCTCGCCGCACCGGCAGTCTCGGCTGCTTCAGCGCTGGTCCACGGCCGGCTCCTGCGCCGCCTGCCGACGATCCTGGTCGGCCAGGTCGAGTCCGTCGACCGGCTTGCCACCCGGTGGGCCGACCGCAACGACGTCAACATCATGGCCACGTGCTCGTGGCGCGCACCGCACGAGCTGGCCCCGGCAGGGGCGGTGTCGGACGACAGCCTCGCCCAGGTCGTCCGCGAGGTGCTGGCCGCGGTGTCGGAGCATCAGGCGAGATCGGTCGTGATCGCGAGTGGCCGGGCGTTCGCGACGCCAGCCCTGCGCCACCTCGCCTGGGCGCTGCAACGCGCTGAGGTCGAGTGCCTCGTGGTGGCCGACATGAACGATCACGTCGAGTACCTCAAGCCGCGCCGCGTCGGCGACCAGATCGCCCTCTCGCTCCGCGCGCCCAACGACCACCTGATGTCGCTGCTGGCCAAGTCCGTGCTCGACCGGGTGACGGCCGCGATCGCCCTGGTGTTCCTCTCGCCGCTCCTGCTGCTGCTGGCGTTCGGCATCCGGTTCGGCTCCCGTGGCCCGGCGATCTTCCGGCAGGTACGCACCGGGCGCGACGGCAAGCCGTTCGTGATCTACAAGTTCCGCACCATGGTCGTCGACGCCGAGTCCCGGCTCGACTCGCTGCGGGACCGCAACGAGGGTGCCGGACCGCTGTTCAAGCTGCGACACGACCCGCGCATCACCCGATTCGGCCGATTCCTGCGCAAGACGTCGCTCGACGAGCTCCCGCAGCTGATCAACGTCGTCAAGGGCGACATGTCCCTCGTGGGCCCTCGGCCCGCCCTCGAGGCGGAGACCTCGCTCTACAGCGAATGGGTCTGGCGCCGCCTCCACGTCAAGCCTGGCATGACCGGCCTGTGGCAGGTCAGCGGTCGATCCGCACTGTCGTGGGAGGAGTCGATCCGGATGGACCTGCAGTACGTCAACAACTGGAATCTCCGCCTCGACATCGCGATCATCGTGCGAACCGTGAAGGCCGTGCTGGCCCGCGACGGCGCACACTGACCTTCCGTCGGATGGGTCACACAGACCAGCGAATCCTGTAACTCGTTGTTACGCTTCCGGGGTTCAGCCCGGCGCGTTAGCGTCGTGGAAACCCGGACACTGGAGTTGCATGAGCGAGCTTACGTACACGCTGAAGGTCTTCCGTCAGATCGGGATGTTGAAGCCCGTCCTCCCGCACCGGCTCATCGGGGCCGGGCTGCAGCTTGCGAAATGGGGGCCGGGCCTGCCGTCAGGGGTCAACGCGGCGGCCAAACGCTTCCCCAACCAGCTCGCGATCATCGACGACGCAGGCGAGCTGACCTGGTCCGAGCTCGCTGCGCAGATCAACCAGTTCACCCAAGCTCTCAAGGACCGCGGCATCGAGGCCGGTGACTCGGTGGCGGTGCTGTCGCGCAACCACCGCTACATGATCATCGCGCTGATCGCCGTGATCCAGGCCGGTGGCCGCGTGCTGCTGCTCAACACCATGGCGAGCCGGTCACAGCTCGGTGAGCTGTCCAAGCGTGAGGGCGCCAAGCTCGTGATCCTCGACGAGGAGTTCCTCGATGTCGGTGCCGACGTCGACGACGACACGATCATCCTGTGCTGGTCGGACGACGCGGCCACGGCGACGTACCCGACTGTCGCGGGTCTCATGGCGGACCAGCCGGCCAAGGCGCACCCCAAGCCCGCGCGGCACGGGCAGATCATCATCTTCACCTCTGGCACGACGGGCCTGCCCAAGGGCGCCAAGCGCGAGGAGCCGGCCGATCTCAAGCCGCTCATCGCGTTCTTCGGTGCGATTCCCTATCGCGGCAACTCCACGGTCGTCCTGGCGGCGCCGCTGTTCCACTCGTGGGGCCTCATCAACTTCGGCTTCGGCCTGTCCACGGCGCCGACGTACGTCCTGCGGAGGCGGTTCTCCGCCGAGCAGGTCCTACGCGACATCGATGAGTTTCGCGCGAAGGTGCTGGTCGTGGTGCCGCTCATGATGCAGCGGCTCGTCGATGCGGACCCGGTCATGGTCGAGAAGACGGACGTGTCGTCGCTCGAAGTCACCGCGAGCAGCGGCTCAGCGCTCGCCGGTGATCTGGCGAACCGGTTCATGGACCTGTTCACCGACTCGGTCTACAACTTCTACGGCGCGACCGAGACCGGCTGGGTCACGATCGCCAGCCCCCAGGACCTGCGGGAGGCGCCCGGCACCGCGGGCACCCCGCCGTTCCGCACGTTCGTCAAGATCCTCGACGCAGACGGGCGGGAGGTGCCACAGGGCGAGACCGGCGTGATCCACGTCGGCAACGACATGCCGTTCGGCGGCTACACCGACGGCAACACCAAGGCATTCGCCGACGGGCTGATGAACACCGGCGACCTCGGCTTCTTCGACGAGAACGGCCGGCTGTTCGTGTCGGGTCGTGACGACGACATGATCATCTCCGGCGGCGAGAACGTCTTCCCGCGCGAGCTGGAGGATGCCCTCATCGAGCACCCGGACATCTCCGACGTGGTGGTCGACAGGTGTCGACGATCCGGCGTTCGGCCAGGCCCTCGCGGCATACGTCGTGGTCAAGGACGGCGCCTCGCTGAGCGAGAGCGACCTCGTCGCGTACGCCAAGGAGCACGTCGCCCGGTTCGCCGTGCCGCGCCGCACGATGTTCCTCGACGAGCTGCCCCGCAACCCCACGGGCAAGGTCATGAAGCGCGAGCTCGCCCGAGTTCGACTGAGTGACCACGTCACGAATCGGGGCGACTGGCGTTGATGACGTGGGCCGGTATGCCCACTGATCGCAGATGGCGGCACCACTGCTCGGCCAGCTGCAGGCTTGTGTCGGTCTCCCGCAGCACGAGCACCTGGTCCGCCAAGGCCGACGCGGCCTGCCTGAGCTCGGTCGTGGCTGACGGCTCGATGTCGAGCATGACGACCTGGCTCGCCGAGCGGGCGGGTCGCGTGCGCCGCGCTGCCAGCGGCATGGTGCCGAGCAGCCCGAGGACGGCACCCGCGAGACACATGATCGGCAGGCCGGGCAGGTTGCCCCGTTCGGGTGGCCGGGCGGCGTCGATGAGCATCCCGCCGCCGACCTGCAACCGGCGGGCACGGGCAAGATCGGCGGCAATCGGTTGGACCTGCGCCACGGGAGCGTCGGCCGGCAACGCGTCGGCCTGCTTGGCCAGCGTGGCGCGCAGCCGGCGCAAGGCCTCGGAGGCCCGCCGTGAGCGATCGGCGAGGTAGGCACGGGCCACGGCGTTGGCCCCGGCCGCCGATGCCCGCGGCGTGCCACTGGTGTGGCTGATCTGCAGCACCGACGACTCCCCGGCGGCGTGGACCTCGACGACGCGTGAGCCCGCGATGCCACGTGACGCTGCGATCGCCGCCTCGGTGGCCATGTCGACGGGGTGCGAATCGGTCTGGGCGAGTGGGTCGAACCCGGTCGACTCGATCTGCACGGAGGCGGTCGCGGAGTAGGTCTGGGGGAGCGCGACATGCAGAGCTGTGCCGGCGACGATCCCGGTGAGCACGCCGCCAAGAAGCAGACGCCAGCCGCGGACCAGGGCACGGCCCAGCTCGCTCAACGTGAGCGTCGGCACGGGCTCTGACATGCGGCACCACCTCCGAAGACGATTCTGCGGCGTGGCGACGAGGTGAGGCGCCGGTTGTCCACAGGCGGTCACAACGGCGCTGGAGGAACGTCGCGCATTGGGCGATAACTGGATCACCCCCAAGGACGGAGAGCCGCATGGACGACGACGGATCGACAGCACTGACCGATGGTGAGCTGGTGCTCCTCACCCGAGGCGGAAGCGTCGAGGCATACGCCGTGCTGTTCCGACGTCACGTGCCGCTGCTCAGGCTCACGGCCAGGCGTTTCGCTCGCGCAGCCGACGTCGACGATGTCGTGGCCGAGGCGTTCGCCGCGACCTTCGATCTGCTGCGGCGCGGACGTGGGCCCACGATCTCTGTGCGCGCCTACCTGCTGACGGCAGTCCGTCACGAGGCGGGCCGGCGGGCCGTCCGCGAGCGTCAGCTGGTGCTGGTCGACGACATCGAGGCGTGGGGTGATCTGCCGGACGACGCCAGTGCCGTCCTCGAGCTCGACGATGTGGGGCGGGCGTTCCAGGCGCTGCCCGTCCGCTGGCGGCGCGTGCTGTGGCAGCTGGAGGTCGAGGGCCGCCGGCCGCGTGAGCTGGCCGACGAGCTCGGCATGACCCCCAACGCCGTGGCCGCGCTGGGGATGCGGGCACGGGCAGGGCTCCGCAAGGCGTACGCAGGGGAGGTGGACGAGCTCGGGACCGCGGTATGACGCCGACGCAACGATCAGCGCGTCGTCGTGCGCTCCCTGTGGCAGGCTGGCCGCGTGGACATCGCGTACGACCCGCATCCGGACGGACGGCCGGACCCGGGCGAGGTTGTCTGGACGTGGGTGCCGTACGAGGACGATCCGACGCAGGGCAAGGATCGGCCCGTGCTGGTCGTGGCCAGGCAGGGCGCGAGCCTGATCGCGGTGCCGATGACGTCGAAGGATCACGACCGCGACATGGAGCAGGAAGCGGCAGAGGGCAGGTTCTGGTTCGACGTGGGAGCAGGTCCCTGGGACCCCGCGGGTCGCCCCAGCGAGGTGCGACTCAACCGGTTCCTCACGATCGACCCGGCAGCCGTACGCCGTGAGGGTGCCGTGCTCGACAAGGCGCGCTTCGACGCGGTCGCCACGGCGCTGGGACCCTACCTGCCATGACCAGCCCACCTCGACCCATCGGACCGGTCGATGCCTTCCAGCGGAAGCACCCGGTGATCAGCTTCCCGATCGCCGTCGTCTACAAGTACTTCGACGACCAGGGCCCCTACCTCGCGGCGATCATCAGCTACTACGCATTCATCGCGATCTTCCCGCTTTTGTTGCTCGGCTCGTCGATCCTCGGTTTCGTGCTGCAGAACAACCCCGACCTCAAGGACCGGCTGCTGGCGTCGGCGCTGAGCCAGTTCCCGATCATCGGGAACGAGCTCGGCCGGCCTGAGGGCCTCAGCGGCAGCACCACCGCGATCGTGATCGGCTCGGTCGTCGCGCTCTACGGCGCCATGGGGCTCGGTCAAGCCGTGCAGAACGCGGCCAACATCGCCTGGTCGGTCCCTCGAAACAGTCGTGCCAACCCGATCATCCTGCGCCTGCGTAGCATCTTGTTCCTGGCGATCAGCGGGGCCGGCATCCTGGCCTTGGCGATCGCGACCTCGGTGCTCGCGAACCCAGATGCTGTGGGCGCCAACCTCGAGTCGACCCTGAGATGGGTCATCCGCCTGATAGGCGTCCTGCTGACCTTCTCGATCTTCATCGGCGTCTTCCGGCTCATCAGCCACGGCCGCGCGGGCTGGCGGTCGGTGCTGCCGGGAGCGATCGTGACGGCATTGCTCTGGCAAGCCCTGCAGTGGGTCGGCAACACCTATGTCCGCGAGGTCATCGGCAAGGCCAACGGCAGCGAGATGAACGGGACGTTCGCGCTGGTGCTCGGCCTGATCGCGTTCATCTTCATCGCCGCCGTCATGGTCGTGCTGGGCCTGGAGGTCAACGTCGTCCTGCGCCGCCACCTCTATCCCCGCGCACTTTTGACCCCGTTCACTGACAACGTGATCCTGACGAAAGCCGACCAGAAGGCGTACGCGGCCTACGCCAAGTCGCAGCGGCACAAGGGGTTCCAGTCCGTCGAGGTCACGTTCGAGGACCGCACGCCCAAGCCACCGCCGCCCACGGAAGCGAAGCCGTCCGACTAGGCTGAGCGACAGCAGCAGCCACCGACGACCAGAGGACAGCGCCATGCCCACGGGCAAAGTGAAGTGGTACGACGCGGACAAGGGATTCGGCTTCCTGAGCCAGGAGGACGGACCGGACGTCCACGTGCGCTCCGACGCGCTGCCCGACGGCGTCACGACGCTCAAGGCCGGCACGCGTGTCGAGTTCGGCATCGTGCAGGGCAGCCGCGGTGACCAGGCCCTGCAGGTGCGCGTCCTCGACCCCGTCACCTCGGTGTCGCGGGCCCAGTCGCACGCGCGCCGCAAGGACCCCGAGACGATGGCGGTCATCGTCGAGGACCTCATCCGGCTGCTCGACTCACTCGGTGAGGGCTACCGGCACGGTCGCCACCCCGACGCCAAGAAGGGCAAGTCGGCGGCCCAGGTGCTCCGCGCCGTCGCGAGCGAGCTCGAGCTCTGACAGGGGTCATCCAGGGTTTCGGTGTCATCGGGATCCTGATCGCCCTCGGCCTCGGCCTGGCTCATGCCGGGGTGCTCGGCCAGGACTCGCAGCGGGTGCTGTCGCGTCTGGTCTACTTCGTGGCGACGCCTGCGCTGCTGGTCGACCTGCTGTCGCGGACCGACGTCTCCGACGTGCTCGGTGTCGGCTTCGCGATCGCCGGGCTCACCGTGCTCGCGGTGCTCGTCGTCTACGTCCCGCTGGCGCGTCGCCGCGGCCGATCGATGTCGCACATCGTGGTCGGTGCGCTCTCCGCGTCGTACGCGAACGGCGGCTATCTCGGCCTGCCCATCGCGGTCTACGTCCTGGGTGACGCCGCGTTCGCGGTGCCGATCATGGTGCTGCAGCTGATCGTCTACGCGCCGCTGGCCCTGTCGGTGCTCGACCTCGAGGCCACCGGTCGTCGGCCGACACCGTGGACGCTCGCACTGGCGGGCATACGCAATCCGGTCTCGGTCGCTGCCATGTGCGGCGTGCTGATCTCTGTCGTGGGGGTCGACCTGCCCGAGATCGTCGGTGAACCCATCAAGCTGCTCGGCGGGATGGCGGTGCCCGGCGCGCTCCTGGCATACGGCGTCTCGCTGAGGTTCGGCGGTGCGATCGGCTCGGCACACCGCCGGGAGATCGCCGTGATCGCCGTGCTCAAGCTCGTGTGGATGCCCGCCGTCGCGTACGTGCTGGCGCGCTTCGCGTTCGGCCTCGACTCGCACGAGGTGTTCGGGCTGACCGTGATGGCCGCCCTGCCGACCGCCCAGAACGTGTTCGTCTATGCGTCGCGGTTCCAGCGGTCGGAGCTACTGGCCCGTGACAGTGTCGCGGTCACCACGCTCGCGTCGATACCCGTGCTCGTCGGACTGGCGGCCGTCCTCGCCTGACCCGGTCTTGCGCCTGGCCCGGTTGAGCACGAACGCAAGCCACGCGACGAGCAGGACGGCCGTCACGAGCAGGCCGATCCGCGGGGTCGCGTCGACGGTGAACAGGCCGATGCCGATCAGCCCACCGATGACCCACGACAGCTGGAGGAGGGTCTCGGAGCGCGCGAACATGCTCGTCCGGACCCGCTCGGCGACATCGCGCTGGATGAGTGCGTCGAGGCTGAGCTTGCCGAGGGACTGGCACAGCCCGACGGTCAGGCCGAGGACGACGGCGGTCCACCACGTGAAGAACACCGCGACCGTGACCACGACGGCGACGTCGAGCACCAGCACCGCGATGACGACCCGCTCGGGCCGGCGGGACTTGGTCAGCGACGCGATGAGCGTCCCGATCGTGTTGCCGACGCCGGCACCGCCGATCACGAGGCCCAGCAGGACCGTCGCGTTGCCGTGCCAGCCCATCGAGTCGGGCGGGTCGCGCAACGTGAAGGCCATGAAGATCGTGAGGAAGCCCGACAACAGACGCAGGCCCGAGTTGCTGCGCAGCGCGTTGACGACATCACGCGAGATGCTGATGCCCTTCTTGGCGGCCCCGGTCGCGATCTTGGTGAGGTCGACCTGCTCCTCGCCCTCGCTGGAGTCGACCCGGGCGGGCAGCAGGATCGCGAGGATCGTGCCGACCACGAACAGCAGGGCGGCGTAGCGAACGGCCCACTCCGCGCCGATGGCAGCGGCTCCGCCGGCCAGCGGAGCCGAGATGGCCGCAGCGCCGGTGCCGGTCAGGGAGATGCGGGAGTTGGCCTTGACCAGCGTGAACTCCGTCGGCAGGAGTCGCGGGACCGCCGCGGCGCGGGTCACGCCGTACGCCTTGGAGGCCACGAGACAGCCGAGCGCCGCGAAGTAGAACGACGGCGGAGGGTTGTCGGACGAGATCGCGCCGGCCAGCACCCAGCAGCAGAACGCGCGGATCGCCAACGTCGCGCCGATGGCCCAGCGACGACCCCTGCGGAAGCGATCCAGGAACGGCCCGATGAGCGGGCGCGACGACGGCGAACGGCAGCATCGTCAGGACCAGGAACAGCGTGACCTGGCCCGTGGCCTCGCCGGTCGGGACCGTGAAGAACAGCGTCCCGGCCAGCGAGATGGCGAAGGCGGCGTCGCCGGCGGTGTTGAACGCGTGCAGCTCGAGGAGCCGGGAGAGGCCGCTCTCGCCGGCACCGCCGGAGTGCGTGAACCGGCGGGATGCCGTGAACGCCGAGGTGCTGCCCTTGGCGACGAGGCGTGCCGTGCCGGAGGACACCCGGCCGGCGATCTGCGCGGATCGGCCCAGGCGGGACTGCTCGGGCTGCTCAGGACGGTGCGGGCGCGCCGGATCGGGCCAGTCGGCCTGCTCGTCTCCATGCCCGTCCACGTCGTCTATCCTGCCTCACCCCGCGAGCCACTTCTGCCCGGACATGGGCGACAATGGATGAATGCCCATCGATGAGCAGCTTGCCGCCGCAGTCGACGTCGCCCGTGCGGCCGTCGACGAGGCCGCCGAGGCTGGAACCGTCGGCGAGCACGTGCGCGCTGTCGAGGACGGCGAGCGGCTCGTCTCGCACCACTTCGCCTGCCTCAAGCGTGGCTACCTGGGGTGGTACTGGTCGGTCAGCATCTCTCGTGCGCCCGACAGCGACCTCGTCACGGTCAACGACGTGGTCCTGCTGCCTGGCGACGACGCGATCATCGCCCCGCCGTGGACGCCCTACCGCGAGCGCATCCGCCCGGGCGACCTCAGCCCCGGCGACGTGCTGCCTCCCGACGAGGACGACATCCGGCTCGTACCGTCGTGGTCGGCCGGTGACGGCGATGAGCAGACCCCCGATCGCTTCTTCGCCCGCGAGGTCGGACTCGGCCGCGAGTGGGTCCTGTCGATCGAGGGCCGTGAGCTCGCTGCCGAGCGCTGGCAGGAGGGCGAGCAGGGTCCTGACGCCGCCATCGCCCAGCAGGCCGCCGGTGTGTGCCACTCGTGCGGATTCATGGTCAGCCTCGCCGGTCCGTTGTCCGACCGCTTCGGTGTCTGCGCCAACGGCATGGCCAACGACGACGGCAAGGTCGTCTCGTTCGATCACGGCTGCGGCGCCCACTCGGGTGCCCGGCTGAGCCGGTCGGCCAGCGCCCAGGCGCTTCCGCCCCCGGTGTTCGACACCGTGGGCGTCGACGAAGTCGACAGCTTCTAGTCCTGCCGCTCCCAGCTGGAGAGCGTGAGAGGTCAGGACTCAGTCGAGCGGCGGCGGCGACCGGGCTGCATGCGCAGGGCGTTGCGGCGGCGACGGCAGTACTCGATGCCGATCAGGCCCAGGCCGAATCCGGCGAGAGCGGTCCACAGC
The DNA here is from genome assembly GCA_963759975.1 of uncultured Actinomycetota bacterium. Classification (GTDB taxonomy): domain Bacteria; phylum Actinomycetota; class Actinomycetes; order Propionibacteriales; family Nocardioidaceae; genus Aeromicrobium. The sequence continues at coordinate 242,544 of CAVXBS010000022.1, read as the reverse complement.
CACCACGTACGGCCGTTCTCGTCGAGCGTGCCGACGAACGGCAGCAGCGCGACCGCGATGACGCCCCAGACGATCGTGCCGACCGTCATGGTGCGGACGCCGTCGACGTCCATGGGCTCGACCTCGGCGACGCGGTGGGTCTTGCTGCCGATCTCGAGCTCGGTGACCTCAGGCCGACCGAACTCGTGACGACGCGCGGCGCGCTCGAGCCGGGCGATCTCGCGATGGCCCATCTTGCGCTCGATGGTCTCGGGACCGTCGCCCTGACGGATCACCCAGTCGTCGTCGTTGCTCACGACGCTCACCCTACCGCCGCAGTACTCTCGCAGTCGTTGCCACTCGCGTGCTGTCATGCTGATCTGGAAATGAATCCGCGCCATCGACGCCTGCTGATACCGGGGCTCCTCATCGCCTTGCTGGTCGTCGTGCTCGTGAGCTCGCTGGCTCGCCGGGCCGACGGCGCCGAGGCAGGTCCCGATGTCGTCAGTCACCTGAGCGACGCCAGGATCACCGAGTCGAGCGGTCTCGCCCTCAGCGTGAAGCACGACGACCTGGCCTACACGATCAACGACTCCGGCAACGCCCCGATCATCTTCGCCGTCAAGATCTCGACGGGTGCCGTGGTCGGGACGACGACGATCACGGGCAACACGCCGCTCGACACCGAGGCGATCGCGATCGACGGCAACGGCGAGCTGTGGGTCGCGGACACGGGCGACAACCAGGAACGTCGCACGGATGTCGCCCTGTACGCCCTGCCCGAGCCGGGGCCGGGCGAGCACACGGTCGCCGCCGAGCGATACCCGCTGACGTACGCCTCAGGGCCGGCGGACGTCGAGACGCTGCTGATCAACCCGCGCACGGGCGCCAAGGGTCTCGTCACCAAGGGCCTGTTCGCCGGCGAGCTCCTGGCGCTGCCGCGCAAGCTCTCCACGCAGAAGCCCAACGTGGCGAAGCCGACGGGCCATGACATGCCGGCCCTGGTGACCGACGGGGTGGTGTCGGCGAACGGGCGTTTCGCCTTGCTGCGGACCTACAGCGACGTGCACCTGTACGACGCGAAGACCTGGAAGCTCGTCCGTTCGCACGCGACTCCACCCCAGCCGCAGGGTGAGTCGATCGCGCTCGAGCGCTCCCAGAAGTCGTTCCTGATCGGCAGCGAGGGCGCGAACTCGGCACTGATCCGCATCGCCCTGACGCTGCCCGACGTGAAGGCGGCCCCGAAGACCGTGACGGAACCGGCCAAGAGCACCGGGCCTCGCAGCCACGAGCGAACGGCGGCGGCTTCGCGGGCAGCACGTGGATCTGGGCGATCGGCGTGGTCGCCCTGCTTGCGGCGATCGCCTCCGCAGCCACGCGACGGACCTGACTCCTGCCCGAAACACGGGTCTGGCATGCTGCCGTGCGACGGATGTCCCCCTCGACCAGGAGTGCCATGACCAGCACGCTCGAGCAGTACTTCAAGATCAGCCAACGCGGGTCCTCCATCAGCAGGGAGGTGCGCGGCGGTGTCGTGACCTTCCTGACGATGGCCTACATCGTCGTGCTCAACCCGATCATCCTGGCGGGCGTCGCCGACGAGGACGGCAAGTTCCTCGGCGGCGGCTCGACCCCCGGCTCGGGCTTCGCGACGATCGCAGCGGTCACCGCGCTGGTCGCTGGCCTCCTGACGATCCTCATGGGTGTCGTCGCGAACTTCCCGCTGGCGCTGGCCACCGGCCTCGGCCTCAACGCGTTCGTCGCGTTCTCGGTCGCGTCGCAGATGACGTGGGCGGACGCGATGGGCCTGGTCGTGCTCGAGGGGTTGATCATCCTGCTCCTCGTGCTGACCGGCTTCCGAAAAGCGGTGTTCGACGCCGTGCCACGCCAGCTCAAGACCGCGATCGCCGTGGGCATCGGCCTGTTCATCACGTTGATCGGCCTCGTCGACGCCGGCTTCGTGCGTACGACCGGCATCGGCGCACCCCCGATCCAGCTCGGCATCGGCGGCCACCTCGCCGGCTGGCCCGTGCTGGTGTTCATCTTCGGCCTGCTGCTGATGATCGCGCTGTACTCGCGCGGCGTGCCCGGTGCGATCCTGATCGGCATCGTCGTCACGACCGTCGTCGCCGGCATCGTCCAGGCCTTCGCCGACCTGCCGGCGAGCGGCGGCAAGGCGACCTCCAAGGGCTGGAACCTCAACGTCCCCGACTGGCCCGACAAGATCGTCGCCAAGCCCGACTTCTCGCTGCTGGGCGACTTCAACCTGTTCAACGGGTTCGAACGCGCAGGTGTCGTGACCGCGGCGCTGCTGGTGTTCACGCTCCTGCTGGCCGACTTCTTCGACACGATGGGCACGATGACCGCGATCGGCGCGGAGGCCGGACTCAACGACGCCGACGGCACGCCGGCCGGAGCCCAGAAGATCCTGGTCGTCGACTCGATCGCCGCTGCCGCTGGTGGCGCAGCCGGCGTCTCGAGCAACACGTCGTACATCGAGTCGGCGTCGGGTGTCGGCGACGGCGCGCGTACGGGACTCGCCTCGGTCGTCACCGGCGTGCTGTTCCTGCTGTCGACGTTCGCGGTGCCGCTGGTCGAGCACATCCCCAACGAGGCGGCCGTGCCGGCTCTCGTCCTCGTCGGGTTCCTCATGATGAGCCAGGTCAAGGACATTGCCTGGGACGACTCGGAGATCGCGATCCCGGCGTTCCTGACGATCGTCCTGATGCCGTTCACGTACTCGATCACGGCCGGCATCGGCGCGGGCTTCATCGCCTGGGTCGTGATCAAGCTCGTCAAGGGCAAGGTCTCGGCGATCCACCCCCTGATGTGGCTGATCGGCGTGCTGTTCGTGATCTACTTCGCGATCGACCCGATCACCAACTGGGTGGGCTGAGCCTGGGGATACGTTGGGCACATGCTCATCGCACTCGGAGACAAAGCCCCACGCGTGGCGGACACGGCGTGGGTCGCGCCCAATGCGACCCTCGCCGGGTCCGTCGTGATCGAGGACGGCGCCAGCATCTGGTACGGCGCTGTGCTGCGCGCCGACAACGAGCCGATCACGATCGGTGCGCGGTCGAACGTGCAGGACAACTGCGCGTTCCACGTCGACAAGGGCAAGCCGGTGCTCCTCGGCGAGGGCGTGTCGGTCGGTCACGGAGCGGTGATCCACGGCGCCACGATCGGCGACCACGTCCTCGTCGGCATGGGCGCGATCATCATGAACGGCGCGGTCATCGGCGACGAGTCGCTGATCGCCGCCGGCGCGCTGATCTCCGAGGGCGTCGTGATCCCGCCGCGTTCACTCGTCGCCGGCGTGCCGGGCAAGGTGCGCCGCGAGCTGACCGACGACGAGGTCGCGACGCTTGCACCACAACGCCGAGATCTACGAAGAGCACCGCGAGCTGCACCGGGTGGGTTCCGAGATCATCTAGCCCGTCTCGATCCCGGGCGGTGAGTCAGCGACGTGTCCGGAGCCCGGATGCGTCGCTGACCCACCGCTCATACGGGCGATACGTCGCTAACTCACCGCTACCGGATCAGAGACTTTCGACGACCCAGTCGATGCACTTCGTCAGCTGGGTGACGTCGTCGGGCTCGATCGCGGGGAACATCGCGATGCGCAGCTGGTTGCGGCCCAGCCCGCGATAGCCGGCGACGTCGACGATGCCGTTGTCGCGCAGCGCATCGGTCACCGCTGCGGCGTCGACGCCCTCGAGGTCGATCGTCCCGACGACCGAGCGACCGGTCGGCCGGATCGGTGACGTACGGCGTGGCGTACGTCGACGCCTCGGCCCACTCGTAGAGCCGCGTCGACGAGTCGGTCGTACGTTTGACCGCCCAGTCGAGCCCGCCCTGCGCGAGCATCCAGCGCACCTGGTCGTCGATCAGGAACAGCGTCGCCAGAGCGGGGGTGTTGTAGGTCTGGTTCTTGCGGGAGTTGTCGATCGCGGTCGGCAGGTCGAGGAATCCAGGAATGTGCCGGCCGCTGGCCTTGATCTCCTCGGCGCGCTCGATCGCCGCCGGCGACATCAGCGCGACCCACAGGCCGCCGTCGGACGCGAACGTCTTCTGCGGCGCGAAGTAATAGGCGTCGGTCTGCGCCACGTCGATCGGCAGGCCGCCGGCAGCTGAGGTCGCATCGATCAGCATGAGCGCACCGTCGTCGGCGCCGGCCACGCGTCCGACGGGCACCATGACGCCGGTCGAGGTCTCGTTGTGCGCCCAGGCGTACGCGTCGACGCCCGGCTCGGCCACCGGCTGGGGGTGTGTCGTGAACTCGCTCTCCAGCACGTGGGGATCGGAGAGGAACGGCGCGCCCTGCACAGCTGTGGCGAACTTGCGGGTGAACTCGCCGTGCACGAGGTGCTGGCTGCGCTCGCGGATCAGCCCGAACATCGCCGCGTCGAAGAACGCGTGCGAGCCGCCGACGCCCAGCACGACCTCATAGCCGTCGGGCAGCGTGAACAGCTCGGCGAGACCTTCACGGAGGCTCCCGACGAGATTGCGTACGGGCGCCTGCCGGTGCGAGGTGCCCATGAGGGACTCGCCGGTCGCCGCCAACGCCTCGAGCGCCTCGACGCGCACCTTGGACGGTCCGGACCCGAATCGTCCGTCCCCGGGCAGGAGCTCCACAGGAATCTTCACGACCTGATTCTCGCAGGAGGTTTCGAGGCTGCGGCCGCGGGCGGCCTCCGCACCTCAACCACCGGGGGCCGTAACACCCTCGTCACATACGTCACATTGGGTGGCCGGTATCACTGCCTGTTCGTACGATGCCCCTTATGGCCACTGACGGAACGGTCGATGTCCCCCTGTCCGAGGGGCTCGAGCACACGCAGGACGAGTGGGAACAGGCCACTGCCGCAGTGCTCCGCAAGGCGCGCAAGCTTGCCGACGACGCGCCCGACAGCGAGGTGTGGTCCAAGCTGGCCACCACGACGCTGGACGGCATCACCGTCGCCCCGCTCGGCACGCCCGACCTGACCCGCGACCTGGCCGATGGCGGACTGCCAGGTCAGGCGCCGTTCACCCGCGGCAGCGCTGCGGCGAGGAGCTCGACGGCTGGGACGTACGCGCCTGGTTCGCTGACCCGGACGTCGAGCGCACCGCCAAGGACGTCGTCACGGACCTCGAGAACGGGGTCAACTCCCTGTGGCTCACCGTCGGTGGTGGCGCGATCCCAGTCGATGCCCTTGCCACGATCCTCGAACCGGTGTTCCTCGATCTCGCGCCCATCGTGCTCGATGCGCCGGCCGAGCCGCTCGCGGCCGCGCGGGCCCTGGCTGCGGTGCTCGACGACAAGGCGGTCGCTGCCGCCCCCGGTACGTCGTTCGGCGCCGATCCGCTCGGCGCCACGCTTCGTGGCCACGGCGACACGGACCTCGAGATCGTTGCCGAGGTCGCAGCGCTGGCCAGGCCCCGCGGCGTGCGCGCCGTCACGGTCGACGCGACGGCTGCACACGACACCGGAGCCTCCGACGTCCAGGAGCTGGCCTGGTCACTTGCCGCCGGCGTCACCTACCTGCGCGCCCTGGTCGATGCCGGCCACAGCGTCGATGACGCAGCAGCCCTGATCGACTTCCGCTACGCCGCGACCGACGAGCAGTTCCCGACGATCGCCAAGCTCCGTGCCGCCCGCAGGCTGTGGAACCGGGTGGCCGAGCTCAGCGGTGTCACCACCGCTGCGGCCGGTCAGCTCCAGCACGCCGTGACCTCACGACCGATGATGGCGACGTACGACCCGTACGTGAACATGCTTCGCACGACCGTCGCGGCGTTCTCGGCAGGTGTCGGGGGAGCCGCCTCCGTCACGGTGCTGCCGTTCGACGAGCCCCTGGGCCTGCCGGAGCAGTTCAGCCGCCGCATCGCCCGCAACACCTCGAGCCTGCTGATCAGCGAGTCCCACGTCGCCGCGGTCGCCGACCCGGCCGGGGGAGCGCACGCCGTCGAGAAGCTGACGGACGACCTTGCCCGCGCGGCCTGGACGCTCTTCGGCGAGATCGAGGACAGGGGCGGGCTCGTGGAGTCCCTCGACTTCCTCCGCGAAGCCATCGCCGAGACGGTTTCGGCACGAGCCCTCGACGTCGCAAAGCGCAAGCGGCCCATCACCGGCGTCTCGGAGTTCCCCAACCTCCACGAGGAGCTGCCGGAGCGCCGCCCCTACGGTCACCCGATCGAGGTGCACCGCTACGCCGGGGAGTACGAGGCGCTTCGCGACGACCGGGCGGCGACGCCGGTGTTCCTCGCTTCGATGGGCACGGTGGCGGCCTACACCGCCCGCGGCACGTTCGCTGCCAACCTGCTCGCCGCCGGCGGCATCGACACCGTCGTCGCCGGGGCGACCGAAGGGGTCGACGACGTCCTCGCGGCGTACGGCGAGGCGGGCAAGCCCGCGACGGTCTGCCTGGTCGGCAACGACAAGGCGTACGAGGCGTGGGGTGCCGACCTGGTGGCTGCGCTGCGCGAAGCCGGGGCGACGTACGTCATCGTGGCCGGCACGGCAGACATCGGCGCCGACACCAACGCCGCGGCCGGGCTGGACGCCCTCGCCTTCCTCCGCTTGATCCGACAGGAGCTGCAGGCATGAGCATTCCCGAGAGCTTCGCCGGGCTGCCGCTGGATCCCGAGCAGCCCTACGAGCCGGACGCCGACACGTATGCCCGCGCGACCGACGGCGCCGAGCCGTGGACCGCGCCGGAAGGCATCGACATCGAGGGCCTCTACACGCCGGCCGACCTCGACGGCCTCGACGCGCTCGACACCTACCCCGGGCTCGCGCCCTACCTCCGCGGGCCCTACCCCGCGATGTACACGACGCAACCGTGGACGATCCGCCAGTACGCCGGCTTCTCGACCGCCGAGGAGTCCAATGCGTTCTACCGCCGCAACCTCGCCGCGGGGCAGAAGGGGCTCTGCGTCGCGTTCGACCTGGCGACCCACCGCGGCTACGACTCCGACAACCCGCGGGTCGTGGGCGACGTCGGCATGGCCGGCGTGGCGATCGACTCGATCTACGACACCCGCAAGCTGTTCGAGGGCATCCCGCTCGACGAGATGAGCGTGTCGATGACGATGAACGGTGCCGTGCTGCCGGTGCTGGCGCTCTACATCGTCGCCGCGGAGGAGCAGGGCGTGCCGCCCGAGAAGCTCTCCGGGACCATCCAGAACGACATCCTCAAGGAGTTCATGGTCCGCAACACCTACATCTATCCGCCGGCTCCCTCGATGCGGATCATCTCGGACATCTTCGCGTACACGGCGCAGAAGATGCCGCGGTTCAACTCGATCTCGATCTCCGGCTATCACATCCAGGAGGCCGGGGCGACGAATGACCTCGAGCTGGCCTACACGCTGGCCGATGGCGTCGAGTACATCCGGGCCGGTCTCGACGTGGGCCTCGACATCGACGCGTTCGCGCCGCGGCTGAGCTTCTTCTGGGCGATCGGCATGAACTTCTACATGGAGATCGCCAAGCTCCGCGCGGCCCGGGCTCTGTGGGCCCAGCTGGTCGCCGACTTCAACCCCCAGAACCCCAAGTCGCTGAGCCTGCGGACCCACAGCCAGACGTCCGGCTGGTCCCTGACGGCGCAGGACGTGTTCAACAACGTCGGGCGTACGTGCATCGAGGCGATGGCCGCGACCCAGGGCCACACGCAGTCGCTGCACACCAACGCGCTCGACGAGGCCATCGCGCTGCCGACCGACTTCAGCGCCCGCATCGCCCGCAACACGCAGCTGCTGCTGCAGCAGGAGTCCGGCACGACCGACATCATCGATCCGTGGGGCGGCTCCTACTACGTCGAGCGGCTGACCCACGACCTCGCCAACCGCGCCTGGGCCCACATCCAGGAGGTCGAGAAGGCCGGCGGCATGTCCAAGGCGATCGAGGCCGGCATCCCCAAGATGCGCATCGAGGAGGCCGCAGCCCGTACGCAGGCGCGCATCGACTCCGGGCCAGCAGGCGGTCATCGGCGTCAACACCTACCGGCTGGCCGACGAGGACCCGCTCGAGGTGCTCAAGGTCGACAACAAGGCCGTGTACGCCTCGCAGATCGCCAAGCTCGAGCGCCTGCGGGCCGAGCGCAACCAGGACGACGTCGACGCAGCACTCGCTGCGCTCACCAGGAGCGCGGAGCGCGGCTCCGCCAGCGACGGCTCGCTCGACGACAACCTGCTGACGCTGGCGGTCGACGCAGCGCGCGCCAAGGCCACGGTCGGCGAGATCTCCGACGCGCTCGAGAAGGTCTACGGGCGCCACCAAGCCGTGATCCGTACGATCTCAGGTGTGTACCGCACCGAAGCCGGCCAAGGCGGCAACATCGACAAGGTCATCGACGCCACCGAGGCGTTCGAGCAGGCCGAGGGTCGCCGGCCGCGCATCCTCGTCGCCAAGATGGGCCAGGACGGACACGACCGCGGCCAGAAGGTCATCGTGACGGCGTTCGCCGACATGGGCTTCGACGTCGACGTCGGCCCGCTGTTCTCCACGCCGGAGGAGGTCGCCCAGCAGGCGGTCGACGCCGACGTGCACATCGTCGGCGTCTCGTCCCTGGCGGCCGGCCATCTGACGTTGCTGCCCGCGCTCAAGCAGGCGCTTGCCGAGATGGGCCGCCCAGACATCATGGTCGTCATCGGCGGCGTCATCCCGCCCGACGACGTGCCCGACGCTCAAGGAGATGGGCGCTGCCGCGGTGTTCCTGCCCGGCACCGTCATCGCCGACTCCGCTCTCGACCTGCTCGACAAGCTCCACACGACACAGCAGACCTGATGGTCGACGTCGCAGACCTGGCCGACGACGTCCGGGTGGGCAAGCGGGCGGCGATCTCGCGGGCGATCACGCTGATCGAGTCGAGCCGCGCCGACCACCGCGCCGAGGCCCGCGAGCTGCTCGGCCTCCTGGCGCCCGAAGCCGGGGGAGCCGTCCGCGTCGGCGTCTCCGGGGTGCCCGGGCGTCGGCAAGTCGACGTTCATCGAGGCGCTCGGCATGCACCTCGTCGAGGAGGGCCACCGCGTCGGCGTGCTCGCGGTCGATCCGTCGAGCGTACGCACCGGCGGCTCGGTGCTCGGCGACAAGACGCGCATGTCGAGGCTGGCGGTGAGCCCCGACGCCTACATCCGCCCCTCGCCCAGCGCCGGCACTCTTGGCGGTGTCGCCCGGGCCACGAGCCAGGCCATGACGGTGCTCGAGGCGGCTGGGTTCGACGTCATCCTGATCGAGACTGTCGGCGTCGGCCAGTCCGAGATCACGGTTGCCGGCATGGTCGACACGTTCTTGTTCCTGACGATCGCGCGCACGGGCGACCAGCTGCAGGGCATCAAGAAGGGCATCCTCGAGATCTCCGACGTCGTCGCGGTCAACAAGGCCGACGGTGAGCGGGTGCAGGAGGCCGAGGCGACGTCCAAGGAGCTCGCCGGGGCGCTGCGCATGGTCTACGCGGGCGGCACCGGCTGGGTCCCGCCCGTCCTCACCTGCTCGGCGCTCGAGGGCACCGGCATCGACACGGTGTGGAGCAGGATCATCCGGCACCGCGAGTTCCTGGGCCGCAAGGGTCTGCACGAGAAGCGGGCTCAGCAGCAGCTCGACTTCACCTGGGCCCTGGTCCGCGACGAGCTCGACCAGAGACTCCGCACCGACCCGCGAGTCGCGGCGATGCGAGAGGAGATCCGCGAAGCCGTGCTCTCCGGCGAGATGCCGGCCGCCACGGCCGCCGACCGCATCCTCGAGGCGTACGACTCCTGACCCGCGCAGTGGTCGCCGCGCGTCGCACGCCCAGCGTGTGAAACGATCGGGCGGTGAAGCGATCCGTCTCGGCCCATCTCCAGCTCCACCTCCACGACAAGGCCGACCTGATCTTCTCGATCGCCGTCGCCGAGGGGCACGACCTCACCGAGACCTTCACGATCCGGTCCGGTGGCGCCGAGCTCGAGGCGCACGAGATCGCCGGTCGCCACGGCACCCGGCTGCACCGCCTGACGGGTCCGGCCGGCCACATGACGATCGACTATGCCGCCGAGGTCGTCGGGCCACGCCGAACCGGCCACGGTCGACGAGCTCGACCTGATCGAGTACCGCCGGCCCAGTCGCTACTGCGAGTCCGACACGCTGTTCTCGACCGCCAACTCCGAGTTCGCCGGCGTGCACGGCAAGGAGCTGCTCGACGCGGTCAGCTCGTGGGTCGGTGCCCACCTGTCGTACGTACCGGGTGCGAGCCAGCCGACCGACGGCGCCGTGGCCACGATGCTCGCGCGTGAGGGCGTGTGCCGCGACTACGCACACCTCGTCGTGGCCCTGCTTCGCGCGCTCGACGTGCCCGCGCGGCTGGCGTCCGTCTACGCGCCTGGTCTTTACCCCATGGACTTCCACGCCGTCGCCGAGGCGTACATCGAGGATGCCTGGCAGGTCGTCGACGCCACGACGCTGGCGCCTCGCGGCAGCCTGCTGCGCATCGCGACCGGTCAGGACGCGTCCGAGACCGCGTTCCTCTCCCAGCACTGGGCGCGGGTCGACCTGCTGTCGATGAACGTCACCGCCGTGGTCGACGTGCTGCCGACCGACGACCTGGCACAGCTCACGCAGCTGCGCTGAGGCTCAGGGACGTCTTCCGGGTCGCCGCCTCGACGGCGTCACGGAGGCCGTCGACGGTCAGCCGCGGACCGTAGCCCGGGGTGTCGGGCTGGACCCGCCAACCTTCGGCGAGCGGGCCGAGGTCGACGACGTCGAAGCCGACCTCGTCGATGAACGCCGCGACCGCCGCCTTGGCCGTCTCGTCGTCGCTCGCCACGACAAGGGCGCGACGATCCGGCGTCCCGGCCTCCTGGGCCTCGGCGGTGATGGCCGCGGCCTGGATGTGATTGAACGCCTTGACGACGTTCGCCCCGGCCAGGTGGCGTTGCAGGAGCTCCGCGCTGGTCAGCGAGCCGTCCTCGAGCTCGGCGATCACGCCGTCACGCTGCGAGTAGTAGTTGTTGGTGTCGATCACGGTCTTGCCGACGAGCGGCTCGACCGGCACCGAACCGATCGCGCTGACCGGCGTCGTCACGACCGCGATGTCAGCGGCCTCGGCGGCTTCGGCCGGTGTGCCTGCCTTGGCCGAGGGTCCAAGCTCGGCGACGAGGTCGGCGAGCGTCTCCGGCCCGCGAGAGTTGCTGATGACGACGTCATGGCCGTGCGCGATGGCGGTGCGGGCGAGCTGGCTGCCGATGTGGCCGGCGCCGATGAGTCCGATGGTGGTCATGCAGAGGTCAACCGTCGGCCGAGCACACGTATTTCCACGCCATGCGGCGCGGAGGCGGGGAATGGCCTCAGCGTCGTCCGGACCCTCTTCGAAGGGGAAGTAACTCAGAAGGACTAGATCCGTATGGCTCTAATTAACTAGGTTCTGCGCTAAAGTCAAGACTGCACATCCGGGCCTTGCTCGGCTAGCGTGTATGTCACAGGTTGTCAGGTCCGAACGATTCGGGGGGATGTTCGGGCCTTCGTACGGCCCGTGCACGGGGCGATTGGCCGGCCATCTCGGGGGGATGGCCGGCCTCGCTACTTCAGGTCGAGCCGGGCGTAGTCGTAGGCGCCGCTGGTGATCCGCCAGCCGCCGATCGCCCAGTCCTTGCCAGCCTCCTGGCGCAGGAAGAACTGCGCGTGGGTCGGCACGGTCAGCATGTCGTCTCGCCGCTCGGCGGTGTTGAAGACCGGGATCGAGGCCGACGCGTCGAGGATCGCCACGATCCTCGGCGCGGCCTTCGAGCGGTCGACGCTGATCGCGACCTTCGACCACGTCGGATTGACCCATGCGGCCCGATGCCGATAGCCGTTCGTCGAGTACGCCTTGCCGTAGAACACTCGGCCGTTGCCGGCCGAGGTGTGCTTGTCGCCTGTTGGTGTGCCCTCGCCCCGCAGCACGACGAGACCGAGCTCATCGCGCGCGTCGACGCTGTCGGGAGTGGCAACGAACCGGTTGATGCGGGAACGGAACGCATCAACCGTCGACGGCGCGAGCGCCGGCAGCACGAAGTCGAGATCCTTCGCATCGTACGAGGTGCGGGGAATCGCGAGCCTGGAGTATCGCTTGCCGAAGACGAAGGTCACGGCGGCACATGCGGCATCGTGGACCGCAGCCTTGCCGAACACGTCCTCGGCCTCTGCGGCCCCGGTCGTACGTACGGCGGGGCACCAGTCGACCGACGCGCCGCTGGCGATGACCGCGTCAGGACGACCGGGCCACGCTCCGGCCACGGACGCGGGGGCGCGGGCGGCACTCGGCCTCGCTGGTTCGGGCCTTGGCGTCGGCGTCGTGGCAGTCGGGCTGGGCGTCGAGGTTGTCGGTGTCGCTGACGACGTGGCCTGCTTGTCGTCGCCGACCTTGCCGTCGGGGGAGGTCAGCCCGATCACGACGCTGACGAGCACGACGGCGGCGATGACCCCCGCGAGCATCGTGATCCACTGTGACCGCACGGCGCTCAGCATAGGCGAGTCCCGGACTCACCTGGCCGAGCGCGCCGGGGAGGTGCCGATCGGTGCAGTTGTCTAGCCGCCCGCCAGCTTCTCGATCAGGAGCTCGACGCCGTCGAGCAGGCGGGCGAGGCCGAACTCGATCTCGTCGCCGGCGGAGCGCTCGAACGCTCCGGACTCCCAGATCGCGGTCATGGTGGGGAACCGCTCCTGCGAGTAGTAGGTGCCCCAGAAGCTGCTGCGCGAGTCCCAGTACTCGTCCGCAGTGACGCCGGTGTTCGACGACATGCTCGTGTCGGTGATGATGCTTCGCGCCACCCCGAAGACGTGTGACTCGACGAGGCCCGCCACCCGGGCCACCTCTTCGTAGGGGAGTCCGGTCAGCATGACCGCGCGGTAGAGGTCCTCCTGCACGTCCAGGACGTGGGGGCCCAGCGGCATTCGCCACAGGTTGGCCCGGATCAGCCACGGATACGCCTGATACATCGCCCACGCCTCGCGAGCGTGGAGCTCGACCTGGTCGCGCCAGGGCAGTGACTGGTCGGGCAGCCTGCGGGCAGCCCAGGCCCGGTCGACCATCAGCTCGAACAGCTCGTCGCGCCCCGGCACGTACGTGTAGAGGCTCATCGCACCGACTCCGAGCTGTGCGGCCACGTTGCGCATCGACAGCTTGTCGACCCCGTCGGCGGCAGCCACGGCCATGCCGCCCTCGACGACCTGGTCGAGCGTCAGCTTCTGCTTCGGTCCGCGACCGGCGGGGGCCGGCGGATCCCACAGCAGCCTGATCATGTGCCGTCCCTCGGGGGTGCCCCACGTCAGCGGGTCGGTGTCGGGGACTGTCGGTCGTTCGTCGTTCATGGACGTCCTTCTTCGGGCCACGTTCTTGTCACACCGTACACCGTATGATGTGATGGTCAGGTACTCAGTACGACGTACGGAAAAGGGACCCACATGATTCACACACATCAGCTCACCCGGATCTTCGAGTCCGGCAAGGAGACGGTCGAGGCGGTGCGCGGCATTGACCTGGACGTCGCAGAGGGCGAGCTCGTCGCCTTCCTCGGCCCCAACGGAGCCGGCAAGTCGACGACGCTCCGCATGCTCACCAGCCTGCTGCCGCCGACCTCGGGCACCGCGACGGTCGCGGGCATCGACGTCACGGCGGATCCGGCAGGCGTACGAAGCCGCATCGGCTACATCGGCCAGAAGGACGGTGCCGGACACAACTACCGCGTCTGGGACGAGCTGCTCATGCAGGGCCGCTTCTACGGACTCGACAAGAAGCTCGCGGCCGAACGGGCCGAAGAGCTGCTCGGCACACTCGACCTCGACGGGATGCAGATGCGCAAGGTCAGCACGTTGTCGGGCGGGCAGAAGCGGCGCCTCGACATCGCGCTCGGCCTGATCCATGAGCCGGCACTGCTGTTCCTCGACGAGCCGTCGACCGGCATGGACCCGCAGAACCGGGCCAACCTCTGGGACCACATCCTGCGGTTGCGCGAGGAGTTCGGCACGACGATCGTGCTGACGACGCACTACCTCGAGGAGGCCGACACCATGGCCGAGCGGGTCGTCGTGATCGACCACGGAAAGATCATCGCTGACGACACCGCTGATGCCCTCAAGGCTGAGCAGGCCGGTGACCGCATCACGGTGACGGTCAACGCGGACGACCTGCCGACGACCCGCGAGGTCGTCGCTCAGGCTGGCACGGAGGTCGAGGAAGCTCCAGTCGGCGGCGGCACCGCGATTTCCTTCCGCGTCGATGCCGGCCCGGCCTCACTGCCCGGCGTGCTGCACGCGCTCGGCGACAAGGGTGTGGCCGTCAAGGCGGCGACGCTCAAGCAACCCACTCTCGACGACGTCTTCCTCAACCTCACCGGACGCAGCCTGCGCGAAGGAGCAGAAGCATGAGCACCATCCTCGATTCCGCCGCCACCTCGGCCCGCATCGCCCACCGATCGCTGCTGGGCGACATCGCCTCCGTATGGACGCGCGAGACGCTCACGATCCTTCGAGACCCGTTCTCGTTGGTCTTCTCCCTGGTCCAGCCGCTCGTGTTCCTCGGGCTGTTCGGGCCGCTGCTGGCCGGTGTCGCCGGCGACGGGCTGGGCTTCGGCTCGACGCTGCAGTTCTTCCTGCCCGGCGTCGTCGTGATGATCACGATGTTCGGCACGTCCATGACCGGCGCCAACCTGCAGTTCGAGATCATGACCGGTGCGTTCGAGCGGATTCTCGCGACGCCGCTCTCTCGTCCCGCCCTGTTGATGGGGCGGGCGCTCAAGGAGCTCACGCCGCTGGTGATTCAGGCCGTGATCATCACGCTGGTCGCTGTGCCGTTCGGCTTCGACCTGTTCCCCGCGCACATCGTGGTGGGGCTCTTGATCCTCGGGGTTTTCGGTGTCGGCGTCGGCGCCCTGTCGTACTCCCTGGCGATCGCGACCCGCAAGAACGAGTGGGCGTTCTGGGCGGTGCAGCAGTCGTTGCTGTTCCCGCTGCTGATCCTCTCGGGCATGATGCTGCCGCTCGAGACCGGACCGGACTGGATGCAGGCCCTGTCGAAGGTCAACCCGTTGACGTACATCGTCGACGCCGAGCGGGTGCTGTTCTCCGGCACCTTCGACGACAGTGCCGTGGTCTACGGCTTCATCGCCGCGATCGTGACGGCCGCGGTCGGGCTCTGGGTCGGTGTCCGCACCGTCACCAGGACGGTCCTGTAGCAGGACCGTGCTCCGAGGGATGGTGACACCACGTCGGTGAGCGGTGAGCCAGCGACCTGTCAACGCCGTTGATGGGTCGCTGTCTCACCGCCCCGGGGTGGGAGGGGCCCGATCGTCCTTGCACAGGGCTCATTGAGCCCAGGAGCTGTCCCAGCCATCGACCTCGTCGGCGCGGCGTGAGGCCGGGCCGGTGTAGATCGCGGAGGGGCGGATCAGGCGACCCGTGCGCTTCTGCTCGAGGATGTGCGCGCTCCAACCGGCCGTGCGGGCCGACGTGAACATCGCGGTGAACATGTGCGGCGGGACCTCGGCGTAGTCGAGGACGATGGCCGCCCAGAACTCGACGTTGGTCTCGAGCACGCGGTCGGGACGACGCTCGCGGAGCTCCTTGAGGGCGGCCTCCTCGAGCGCGATCGCGACCTCGGCGCGGGGAGCGTTGAGCTCCTTGGCCGTACGGCGCAGGGTGCGCGCTCGGGGGTCCTCGGCGCGGTAGACGCGGTGGCCGAAGCCCATCAGGCGCTCGCCGCTGTCGAGCAGCCCCTTGACGTACGCCGTGGCGTCGCCGGACTTCTCGACCTCCTCGATCATCGTGAGGACGCGAGCCGGGGCGCCACCGTGCAGCGGGCCGGACATGGCGCCGACGGCTCCGGACAGCGCAGCAGCAGCGTCGGCGCCGGTCGAGGCGATGACGCGGGCCGTGAAGGTCGAGGCGTTCATGCCGTGCTCGGCGGCCGAGACCCAGTAGGCGTCGATGGCCTTGGCGTGATCGGGGTTGACCTCGCCGCGCCAGCGGGTCAGGAAGCGCTCGGTGATCGTCGAGCACTTGTCGATCTCGGACTGCGACACCATCGGCTGGCCGACACCGCGTGCGGCCTGCGCAACATACGAAAGGACCATGACCGCAGTGCGGGCAAGGTCCTCACGAGCCTGGGCGTCGTCGATGTCATAGAGCTGCTTCATGCCCCAGGCGGGCGCGGTCAGCGCGATCGCGCTCTGTACGTCGGCGCGGATGTCGCCGGAGTGGACCGGGATGGGGAACGGCTCGGCGGGCGGGAGGCCCGGCTCGTAGGCGCCGTCGACCAGCAGGCCCCAGATCTTCTCGAACGGCACGCGGCCGACGAGGTCGTCGATGTCGACACCGCGATAGCGCAGTGCGGACCCTTCCTTGTCGGGTTCGGCGATCTCGCTCTCGAACGCTACGACGCCTTCAAGTCCGTGGTGCACTTCAGTCATACGGTGCATTCTGCCCTGCCTCGTTACCGTTGAGTCATGGAGACCCCTGATTTGGCGCGGATGCGCGAGGAGTACGCCCGGGAGGGTCTCGACGAAGCGGCCGCAGGCGACGATCCGCTGGCGTTGCTGGGGCGCTGGCTCAACGAGGCGATCGACGCGGGTGTCTACGAGCCCAACTCCATGGCGCTCGCGACGGCGACACCCGACGGCCGGCCCTCCGTGCGCATCGTGCTGCTCAAGGGACTCGACGATCGGGGGCTGACGTTCTTCACCGGCTACGAGTCGCGCAAGGGCGCCGAGCTCGAGGCCAATCCGCGGGCCGCCGCCGTGCTGCTGTGGCACCCGTTGCAACGCCAGGTGCGGGTCGAGGGCCGAGTGGCGCGGATCGACGAGGCGGAGTCCGACGCCTACTTCACCTCACGCCCTCGTGGCTCGCAGATCGGCGCCGTCGCGTCGCCCCAGTCGCGGGTCATCTCGAGCCGCGACGCGCTGGAGCGCCGGGTCGCGGAGGTCGAGCAGGTCTTCGGCGGACACGACGTCGTACGCCCGCCGATCTGGGGCGGCTACCGCATCGCGCTCGAGTCGGTCGAGTTCTGGCAGGGCCGGCAGAGCCGACTGCACGACCGCATCCGGTATGTGCGGCAGAGCGACGGGTGGCGCCGCGACCGGTTGGCGCCCTGACCGTCAGGTCAGGTCGCGGTAGTGCTCCAGCAGGCGGCTCATCACTGACAGCGCGTCCTGCATCTCGGTGATGTGCGCCGGATCGAGGACGCGGAGCATCTGCTTGATCTCGGTGCTGGAGATCCCGTCGGTGCGGGGCAGGTAGACGACCTCGCACAGCTCCTTGAGGTCGTCGAACTTGCCGGCCCAGTCCTCGCCGATCGCGAAGACGTCGACGTCGTGCTCCTTGATGTCGGTGGCCTTCTGCTCCCACGAGGTCTCGGGGATCACCAGGTCGACGCCCTTGATGCTGTTGATGATGCGGGCACGATCCTCGTACGAGACGACGGACGTCTTGCCCTTGCCGGCGTTGAACTCGTCGGTCGACACCGCGATGATCAGCCGGTCGCCCATCTCGCTGAGCCGGTTGATGAGGTTGAGGTGACCGATGTGGAACAGGTCGAACGTTCCGTAGGTCAGCACCGTGGTCATGCCGACAGCCTAACGAGTGTCGGGTGCTGTTCACGTCGAGTCCATCCGCGGGTCAGCGCGACGCCACCCGGCCCGGCCACGCTGGCGGCATGACTGCTCTCGCACTGACGCTCGCGCTGGGCTTCGGCCTGGCGTTCGCCGAGTCGGGCCTCGGCCTCGGCATCGTGCTGCCCGGTGAGACCGCGGTGGTGGTCCTCGCCGCGACGATGGGTTCGCCGACGGACATGGTCATGCTGGGTGTCGCGGTCATGCTCGGCGCCAGCAGCGGCGACCACGTCGGCTACCTGCTCGGCCGCCGCTACGGTGACACGCTGCGTGAGACCAAGGCAGTCAAGCGTCTGGGCGTGCGTCACTACGACCGCGCGACCGACCTGTTGCGCCGCCGTGGCGGGGTGGCGGTCTTTGCGACCCGGCTCGTGCCCATCGTGCGTACGCTCACTCCTGCCGCAGCCGGTGCCTCGGGCCTGGAGTACCGCCGGTTCGCCACGGCGTCGCTCGCGGGCTCCGCGACCTGGTCGGCGGCGTACGTCGGAGGGGGCTCGACCGTCGCTGCCGTCGCAGCGATGACGACCGACACGTTCGGTCGCGCCTCGTGGCTGTTGCTGGTGCTGCTCGCACTGGCCCTGATCCCGGTGCTGATCATTCGCACCGTCGTGGGCGTTCGTCCGGTGTCTGCCGCACCGGACGTGGCGTCCCTCGAGCTTGCTGCCCGGCGGTCGAGGTTCTCGCCGCTGGTCAGCGACCTCCAGGTCTAGAGAATCATCAGGCCCGCGACCGCGGCGGGCAGGGCGCCGAGCAGGATCCACGGCGCGAACGCGGGACGGCGATGGACGAGGCGGACCGCGCCCAGAGCGACGATCCCGAGGACCGCCATGACGACGAGCAGGATCATGCCGTCGCTTCGGCGGTCGTCATGGACGATGCTGCGGATCACGGCGGTCAGTGCCCCCAGCGGGAAGGCCGACACGGCAAGGATCAGGAGGGACACGACCCAGCGTTGGACCTGCTCGGTCGTGAGCTCGCGGCGTACGCGTGTCCTGGCCATCTGGTCAGTATGCGCGCGGGTGGGTCGGGTGGCGTCCGGCCCGACGTGTCAGCTGCGTAGCTGCTGCGTGAGGCGGTAGCGGACGAACGACGGCACGAGGAACGACACGAGCACGACGCCCACGACGACGAGCACTCCGCCACCGGCGGATGCCGCCGCCGTGCCGACGGCGGCGGCGGTGGCGCCGTGCAGGGTGTCGGCGATGCGGGGGCCTCCGGCCACCACCACGATGAAGACCCCTTGGAGCCGGCCCCGCAAGGCGTCGTCGGCGGCAGACTGCAGCATGCTCATCCGGAAGGCGGCCGACGCCATGTCGGACGCGCCTCCGAGCACCAGCATCACCAGCGCGACCACCAGCATGGGCGTACGCCACTGATCGGCCAACGACACGGCGACGCCGAAGCCGGTCATCGACAGTCCCCACAACATGATGCAGGCGACGACGGCGAGCCCTTGCCGTTCGACGTGCGACACCCAGCCGCTGAAGACCCCGCCGATCACGGCACCGGCCGGGATCGCGGCGAACAGCAGCGCGAAGGCGATGCCGCCGTTCTCCGGGCCGCCGAAGTCGATGTGGGCGATCTCGGGGAACAGTGCGCGGGGCATGCCGAAGACCATCGCGATGAGATCGACCACGAACGACATCATCAGGACGGGCTGCGTGCGCAGGTAGCGGAAGCCGTCGACGACTGCGCGTACGCCCGGGGTGCCTGCCGCCGCGTCCAGCACCGGGAGCCGGGGTAGGCGCACGACGGCTCCGAGCGTGGCGAACAGCGTGAAGGTGTCGATGAGGTAGAGCCACTCGAAGCCGATGACGGGGATCAAGATGCCCGCGACCAGCGGCCCGGCGATGCCGCCGGCCATCGCGACCGTCATGTTGAGCGAGTTGGCGGCAGGCAACAGGGCCGGCTCGACGATCTTGGGCAGCACAGCGCTGCGGGTCGGCTGGTTGACCGCGAAGAACGCCTGCTGCACGGCGAACAGCGTCAGCAGGAGCCAGACGTTGGTGCTGCCGGCGGCGGCCTGCAGCCAGAACAGCCCGCTGGTCACGATCAGGCCCGTGGTCGTGATGATCAGCAGGGTGCGGCGGTCGAAGACATCGGCGAGCGCACCGCCGTACAGGCCGAACACGACCAGCGGCACGAGGCCGAAGACCCCGGCGAGCCCGACGTAGGCCGAGGAGCCCGTGTCGGCATAGATCTGCGCCGGCACGGCGACCACGGTCAGCTGGGCGCCGATGACCGTGATGATGTTGGCGAGCCACAGGCGACGAAAATGCACACTGCGCAGGGGCCGCGTGTCCGCGAACACGCGGGAGAACGGACGCTGTGTCACGCGACGAATTTACGCCACGGCCGCGGGGGGCCGGACGTCAGGAGAAGGCGGCGATGTCGATCAGGATCCACACCTGCTCGGCGCGTCCGAGCAGCTCGCCGTCGGCCGTGTAGAGCGCGGTGTCGGTCAGGAACTTGCGACCTTCCTGCGACTGCAGGTGCCCCGTCGCCACGCACGGCTCGCCGGCTCGGGGCCGACGGCTGACCTGGGCCGTCATGCGCCCGAGCACCATGGTGTTGCGGCTGAAGTCTGCGGCCCAGCCGCCGGGGCAGTCCAGTGCCGCCCACGTCACGGGGAGGTCGATCGCGCCGTCCGCCCCGGCGAACGCGTGGTGCGGGGTCCACGGCGCCGCCGTCACGGACGTGTCGGCTCGGTCGACCGGTCCGGCGAACAGGCGCAGCCCGTCGCCGTCGTCGCGGGCCGTGCCGCACGTGAAGCAGTGGTCGAACGGGTGGTGCTCGAAGCCCGGGTAGTTGGCGAGCCCGGCCGCGGCCTGCTCGCCGCTGGGACACGGCAGCACCTCGCGGTGGAACGCTCCGGGAGCGGCCTCGCCGACCACGGCCCCGCCGGCGGTCAGGAGTCGCACAGCATCGCCATCGCGCTCCCAGCTCAGTGGCACGTCGAGCGGTGGCGGGATGCGCAGGGTCGTCGTGACCGGCTCGTGGTGGTCGACCTCCTCGCCGATCAGGCCGGCGACGTAACCGCCGTTGCCGGAGTGGAGCGGACCGTTGAACTGCGCAGGGATCGTGACCACGGAACCAACCTATCTACCGGATCGCGTCGTAGCGTCGCAGTGCCTCCCGTCGCTCCTCCGCATGGTCGACGATCGGCGGCGGGTAGTCGGCCGGTGCCTCGTCGAGCTGCCACGGCTCGTGGACGTGGCGCGCCTCGACGTCGGCGAGCTCCGGCACCCAGCGCCTGATGTAGGTGCCGTCGGGGTCGAACTTCTTGCCCTGCGTCACCGGGTTGAACACCCGGAAGTACGGCGCTGCGTCGGTGCCGCACCCGGCCACCCACTGCCACCCGTGCTGGTTGGACGCGAGGTCGGCATCGACGAGCATCTCAAGGAAGTGGCGGGCACCGTGCTGCCACTCGATGTGCAGGTCCTTCACCAGGAAGCTGGCCACGATCATCCTGACCCGGTTGTGCATCCAGCCCTCACCCTGGAGCTGCCGCATGCCGGCGTCGACGATCGGGAAACCGGTGCGGCCGGCCCTCCAGGCGTCGAGCGCCGAGCCCGGCTCGTCGTACTCCATCGAGGCGAAGGCGCGGTTGTAGTAGCCGAACGCCGAGTCGGGACGCTGGTGCAGCACGTCGGCGTAGAACTCGCGGAAGGCAAGCTGCCGGGCGTATGCCGCGGAGCCGCGCGAGCGCAGGGGAGCGAGGTCGGCCAGCATCGTGCGGGGGTGGATCGTGCCCCACTTCAGGTGCACCGACATGCGAGAGGTGCGGTCGGCGCCGGGCAGGTCACGGGCCTCGTCGTAGTCGGCGACGTCGTCGTCGAGGAACACGTGCCAGCGTTCGGCGGCGGCCTTCTCGCCGAGCGGCGGGAGGTTCATCCCGTCGGGCACCGCGACCTCGGGGATCTGGTGTGTACGCCCGTCGGGCCGGGTCCACGGCACGTGTGTTGCCTCCGGCACAGGCGCGCGCCAGCCGTGCTCCTCCCACGCGCGGAAGTACGGCGTGAAGACGCGGTAGCCCGCGCCGTCGCCCTTGGTGACGCGGCCGGGCGCCACGGCGTACGGCGATCCGGTACGGACGAGGGCGATCTGGTGCGTCGCGAGCGCCTCCTCGACCTGATGATCGCGGTCGGATCCGTACGGTCCGAAGTCGGCGGCGACGTGCACGCTACTGGCGCCGGCCCGGCGAGCGACGCGTACGACCTCGTCGACCGGATCGCCGTGGACCACGTGGAGCCCGCCGATGCGTTCGGAGAAGTCCGCCAGCAGGCGTGCGAGGTAGGCCGTGCGAGTCGAGGGGCCCGGTGTCCACAACCGGTCGTCGAGGACGAACAGCGGGACCACGCCGTCAGGGCCGGCTGCCTGCGCCTCGAGGATCGCCGGATTGTCGCCCAGCCGGAGATCTCGTCTGAACCACATCACGGAGGTCGTCACACCTCCCATTGTCAGACGGTCACGAGGATGTCGCACGACATGGAACAATGGTCAGGTGAGCGAGCTGATCGACACCACCGAGATGTACCTCCGCACGGTCTACGAGCTGGAAGAGGAGGGCATCGTCCCGTTGCGCGCGCGCATCGCCGAGCGCCTCCACCAGAGCGGGCCGACGGTCAG
This sequence comes from uncultured Actinomycetota bacterium, assembly GCA_963759975.1. Lineage (GTDB taxonomy): Bacteria > Actinomycetota > Actinomycetes > Propionibacteriales > Nocardioidaceae > Aeromicrobium. The sequence goes on along the minus strand of CAVXBS010000022.1, from coordinate 220,334 downwards.
CCAGACGGTCGCCCGCATGGAGCGTGACGGGCTGTTGACGGTCGAGGGCGACCGTCACCTCGAGCTGTCGCCCAAGGGCCGGCAGCTCGCGACCCGCGTGATGCGCAAGCACCGCCTCGCCGAGCGCCTGCTGACCGACATCATCGGTCTCGAGATCGAGTACGTCCACGAAGAGGCCTGCCGCTGGGAGCACGTCATGTCCGAGCAGGTCGAGCGTCGCCTGGTCGAGCTGCTCGAGCACCCGACCGAGTCGCCGTACGGCAACCCGATTCCCGGCCTCTCCGAGCTGGGTGAGCTCGGCCGCGACGCCGACTTCCTCGAGGGCGTCCAGCCGATGACCAAGGCCGTCAGCGGTGCGGTCGAGCCGATCCGCCTCGTGGTGCGCCGCATCGCCGAGGAGCTCCAGAAGGACACCGAGGTCATGTCGGTGCTGCGCCGAGTCGGCGCACTGCCGGGCAACGACGTCCTGGTGTCGCAGGGTCACGACGGGCTGGTCGTCGCACGGCAGGGCGAGACCGCCGAGATCGACGCCGAAGCGGCCGTCCACGTCTTCGTCTCGCTCTGATTCGCAACGTCCCAGGTCACGCCGGCTCCGGCGCCAGCCAGGCCAACGGTGACGCCGGCATCCCACTGACGCCGCGCACGCTCGGCCTGACCGCCAGGACCTGGTCGACACCCATGCGGTTCTCCTCGAACGCGAGCGAGCCGCCCGCGAGGTAGAGCCGCCAGACGCGGGCGTTCTCCTCGCCGACGAGCTTGACGGCGGTGTCCCAGTTCGCCTCGAGGTTGGCTGCCCAGCCCGCGACGGTCTGGGGGTAGTGCTCCCTCATCGCCTGGACATCGCGGATCTCGAGGCCGGCGGCGGCGATCAGTCCGAGGGTCTTCGCCAGTGGCTTCATGTGCATGTCGGGCGCGATGTACGTCTCGATGAACGGACCCCCGCCCGGCCGGTCGCCGGGAGCGTCGTTGCTCCGCGACATCTGCTGGATGAGGGCCCGGCCGCCCGGCTTGAGGTAGCGATGGATCGAGTCGACGAACACGGCGTACTCGGCATCGCCGACGTGCTCGCCCATCTCGATCGAGGCGATGGCATCGATCTCGTCGTCGCGTACGCCCGACGCCTCGAGATCGCGGAAGTGCCGCAGACTCACCTCGACCCGGTCGCCGAGCCCGCGCTCGGCTGCCTTGCCCATGACGTAGTCACGCTGCTCGACCGACAGCGTCACACCCGTGACGTGGACGCCGTAGTGCTCGGCGGCGAACAGCGTCAACGACCCCCACCCGGATCCGATGTCGACCATCTTCATGCCGGGACGTAGGCCGAGCTTGCGGCAGATCAGATGGAGCTTGGCGGTCTGGGCCTCCTCGAGGGTCAGCTCCGGGGTCACGTGGAAGCCGCTGGAGTAGGCCATGTGGGGGTCGAGGATCAGCTCGTAGAAGTCGTTGGACAGGTCGTAGTGGTGCGAGATCGCGGCGAGGTCGCGGGCCTTGCTGTGCAGCTCGCCGGTCAGGGCCGACTCGGCCGCCGGGCGGGGTGGGCGCCGTCCGAGCACGCCCAGCCGTACGGCCAGTGCTGCTGCCCTGGCGACCTGACGCGGACCGATCCGCGGTCGACCGGCTGACCCGTCGACGGCACGGGCATCGCGTACGGCATCCCACATGACCCGCAGTCCCGCGCTGAGGTCACCCTCGACGTCGAGATCGCCCCGCACGTACGCCCGCGCGACGCCGAGCTCGCCGGGGCTCCAGAGGATGTGCCGGAGCGCCCGCTTGTTGCGGATCACCACCGTGGGCGCACCGGGCGCGCCGGCCTCACTCCCGTCCCACGCCCGAAGCCGGATCGGCAGCGGCAGTCCGAGGGTGTCCTCGACGAGGCGGAGCAGGGCAGCGGCGGTGTTCATGGCGACAAGTCAACTGCCATTCGGCCGGTCCTGCAGGGTGAACGTGCCGCACAGCAGCCGGGGTCGACCCGCAGGGCATCCCGCGACCTCATCGGGGATGACCCTGGTTCTCGCGCATCTCGTCGGGTTCTTGCGTTTCTGTTGTCGACCGAATGGCAGTATTGCTGCATGAGCGTAGGGACCGCCCTCCAGAGCTGGTTCCGGCGTACGGGCCGGGAGATTCTCGGCTGGATCCTGACCGTCGGGGGCCTCATCCTCATCCCCGCCCCTGGGCCGGGCACGCTGGTCCTCGTCGCCGGCATCTCGATGCTGGCCCCCAACCACCCATGGGCCCAGAGGATGCTCGATCCCTTGCGGCGCAAGGCGGTCGATGCGGCGAGATACGGCGTTGCGACCTGGCCGCGGATCTTCTTGAGCTTTCTCGGTGGCGTGTGGCTCGTCGCGCTCGGCATCCTGTGGTGGGTCAGCCCCGACATCCCGGAGTTCTCGATCCTCAGCATCGGCTTCGGGCCGCAGCTCCCGGCCCATGGATGGGGCACCGCGATCGGGCTCTGGGCCTCGGCGATCGCCGCCTGGGGCCTGCTGGTCTACAGCGTCAAGCGCTATCGCGAACCGCGCCGCGCGCCGCGTGCAGAGACTCACTCGAACGCGTAGCGGCTGATCTCCTTGCCGTCGAGCGTGAACGTCCAGTAGCCGTTCTCGCTGTACTCGTTCGACACGTAGACCGAGAACGACGGCTCACCGCCAGTGTCGCGGATGACGACGTACGTCGAGGTGATGTCCTCGACGCCCAGCACCGAGGGCGAGCGCTTGATCGCCCGGGCGAACGCCGCAGGGTCGACGATCCGCAAGGTCGATCGTCGCCGGCCCCGGCCGGCCGGCTGCCCTTGGTCGGATCGCCCTCGAAGCCCTTGCCGAAGAACCAGTTCTCCGCGCGCCGCGGATCGTCCTTCATGACGACCGTGATGCTCGCGTAGTCGGGGTAGATCGCCGCTGAGTCGATGATCGTGGTGCCGAACTTGGCCTTGGTCAGGGCCACGAGTCGCGCGAATCCCTCGGCGGTGTGCAGCTCGAGCCGTTCCTTGGGCGCCGACTGCTGTGACGGGCTGCCCGGGGTCGCAGCCTTCTCGTCGCCGGCGGAGTTGGCGACCCACACCACCACGGCGATCACCGCGGGAACGAGCACCACCAGCAGCAGGGTTCGCAAGGCGCGCGGTGAGAGTCCCTGGGCATCGCCGGGCTGCTTGCGCTGTGACAGTGCGGCCGCGACCTTTGCGGGCAGCGTCGCCGCGGGACCCAGGTCGGCGACGAGCTCTGCCAGCTCGGCCAGGGTCGTCGCCTGCAGGGCGGCCTGCGTACGGACCTCACGCTCGGCGTCGTTGATCCGGCCGTCCGCGTACGCCGCTTCGATGTCCTCGAGGCAGCTGTCGCGGTCGGCATCACTTGCTCGCGTGGCCACCATGCCGAGCACGATATCGGGACTTCGCGCTCCTGACGTCCCGTCTCCGTCCGACTCCGTAACCCCGGCGACCGTCGCGGCGTTGAACACCAGGGGACGAGAGGCGGCAGGCGTGCGTATGCGAATCGGGCGAATCATCGCGTCGGTGGTGCTCGGGACGACGCTGATCGTCGCGACCTCCTCGGGCGCCGGCGCCTCCGACGATCCGCTTGGCGGTGTCGACGCAGCCCTCCGGCAGACGGCGACGAAGATCCTCGGCATCGGCCGCGCCCGGCGACCCGCTCAAGGTCGTCACCACGACCCGTACCTCGGGGGCGCCGAAGATCACCACCGCCGTCGCCCCGACGCGTACGAGCGCGCTCGACCTGATCATCGCCGGCCTCCGGAAGCCCGCCACGATCGGCGTCGACATCGCGCACGAGGTGAGCATCGACGTCAGCAACGACACCTACCGCTCCCGGCAGTGGGCGCTCACGCGGATGGGCGCCGAGACGGCTTGGAAGACCTCGACCGGCCGTGGGGTCGTCGTCGCCGTCATCGACACCGGCGTCAAGGCCGTGCACGTCGACCTCACGGGCCGAGTGCTGGCCGGCCGCGACTTCGTGGCGCCGGGCACCTCTGCCTCCGACGCGAACGGCCATGGCACGCACGTCGCTGGCATCATCGCGGCGATCGCGAACAACCGCCGCGGCATCGCCGGTCTGGCACCCAACACCAGGATCCTGCCCGTACGCGTCCTCGACAAGACCGGCGTCGGAGACACCGCCAACGTGGCGAAGGGCATCGTGTGGGCCGTCGACCGAGGTGCCAAGGTCATCAACCTCTCGCTGTCGTCGACCAGCCCCGACACGGCGACGCGGGCTGCCGTGGCATACGCGATCGCGAAGAATGTCGTCGTCGTGGCAGCCGCCGGCAACAGCGGGTGCGGGCTGCTCGGCTCACCCACGGCCTATCCAGCGGCGTACGACGGTGTGCTCGGTGTCGGCGCGATCACCTCCGGCGGCGCGGTGGCGTCCTTCTCGAGTTGTGGCAGCTGGGTCGATGTCGTGGCTCCGGGCAGCGGGATCCTGTCGACCGTCCCGACCAGTCCCGTACTCGGCTCGCTGGGCTGCCCGGCCAACTACTGCACGCTGTCCGGGACCTCGATGGCGGCGCCGCACGCCGCGGCCGCAGCCGCGCTCGAGATCGCCAAGCTCGGCTCCGCAGCCAGGCAGGCGACCGTACGCTCGCTCATCGAGTCGACCGCCGACGACATCGTCTGGTCGGGGCGCGACGCGTACTCCGGCTACGGCGTCATCAACCCGCGCAGGATGCTGGCGCGCTGATCAGGGCGCCTTGTACTTCGTGATCGTCGTGCCGTTGAGCTTCATGGTCCAGTAGCCGGTGTCATTGGCCGGGTTGGTGACGTAGACCGACATCACGTTGCGGCCCGAGCGGTTGTCGAAGATCAGGTACGTCCGATCGGCATCGCGGACGTTGAGCTGGGCCGGAGCGTTGCGGATCGCACGGGCCAGCGCCGTCACGCTGACCTTGGCGAGGTCGGCCGACGGTGCGCCGGCCCTGCGCGGGCTGTCGATGGGGTTGTAGGGGAAGCTGCCGTTGTAGTACCAGCGGCGGGAGTGGGCGGGATCGCCGGCGACGGGCACCTCGATCGTGGCGTAGTCCGGATAGATCACGGCGCTGAGATAGCGGGTGCTGCCGATCTTGGCGCGCATGTCGTCGCGCAGCTTGCCCAGCCCGGCACGGGTCAGCAGCCTCGGGATGGGCCGGCGGGGCAACCGTTGCCTGCGTCCCGCCCGGCGACGACGGTGATTCCGATGAACCGCCTGAGTTGGCGTCGAACCACGACGTGGCGAACGCCGCGCCGCCGGCGACCGCGAGCCCGAGCACCCAGAAGATCACCCGGCGCAGGCTGAACGCCACGGCGAACCGGCCGACGGAGCGACCGAACTGCGGGCTCGTGATGGCGTCGCCGACGACCGAGCCGAAGGACTGTTTCGCGGGGGCCGAGGCCTGGGGTGCGCGCCCGTGGTCGGTCACCAGCGCGGCCAGCTCGGAGAGCGTCCTGGCGTCCGCAATCTTGGGAGGAGCGCGTGGCGAACTCGGCGGCATCGATCCGGCCGCTGGACAGCAGCTCCTTGAGCTCGTCGAACGCCCCGCGTCGATCCTCATCTGTCGCCGGAACGGCATCCATGCAGCGCAGCGTAGTTCCGCGCCGACGGTCGCGGAGGGGAATTGGCCGCATGGGTGGCACCGGCCATGTGCATACCGGAGGATGAAGGCATGAGTGCACACGAGTGTGATGTCGTCGTCGTTGGTCTCGGCCCCGGTGGAGAGGCGCTCGTGGCGCGGCTCGCCAAGGCAGGGCTCGCGGTGGTCGCGATCGAGGCCGAGCTGGTCGGCGGCGAGTGTCCCTACTGGGGCTGCGTCCCGTCCAAGATGTTCATTCGCGCCGGCAACCTGCTGGCCGAGGCGCGGCGCATCGCCAAGCTCTCCGGCGCCGCGACCGTGGAGCCGGACTTCTCGCTCGTCGCCAAGCGCATCCGCGACGAGGCCACCGACAACTGGGACGACACCGTCGCGGCAGACCGGATCACCGCCGCGGGCGCGACGCTCGTTCGCGGCCACGGCCGGCTGGCCGGCGATCGTACGGTCGAGGTCGAGGGGGAGACCTACGTCGCCGCCAAGGGGGTCGTGCTCAACACCGGCACCACGGCGGCCGTCCCGCCGATCCCGGGCCTCGACGACACCCCCTACTGGACCAACCGCGAGGCGCTCAAGGCCGAGCAGGCTCCTCGGTCGTTGATCGTCATCGGCGGCGGTGCGATCGGGCTGGAGCTGGCGCAGGCGTACGCACGCTTTGACACCGACGTCACGGTGCTCGAGGTCGCGCCACGCATCCTGGCACCTGAGGAGCCGGAGTCGTCGGAGCTGCTCACCAAGGTCTTCGCGGCCGAGGGCATCGGCGTGCATGCCGACATCACGATCGACCGGGTCGACCACGACGGCACGACGTTCACGGTGACCTGCGGCGATGCGACCTACGTGGCCGAGCAGCTGCTTGTTGCCGCAGGTCGCAGGTCGCGCCTGGACGACATCGGACTCGACACCGTCGGCGTCGAGACCGGCAAGTTCCTCACGGTCGCAGACGACATGCAGGTCACGGACGGGCTCTGGGCCATCGGCGACATCGTGGGCCGAGGTGCGTTCACCCACCTGTCGATGTATCACGCCGAGCGCGCCGCCAAGGCGATCCTCGGCGAGCCCCTGCCTGAGTACGATGACAGCTTCCCGCGGGTCACGTTCACCGACCCCGAGGTCGGCGGTGTCGGCATCACCGAGCAGCAGGCCCGCGACAAGGGGCTCAACGTACGTGTCGGGCTCACCGACGTCTCGGCGAGCAGTCGCGGGTTCGTCCACGGCGTCGGCAACGAGGGGCTGATCAAGCTTGTCATCGACGCCGACCGGGACGTCATCGTCGGCGCCACGAGCGCCGGCCCGACCGGCGGTGAGACGCTGTCCGCACTCGCCTTCGCGGTACGTGCCGAGATCCCGCTGGCGACGCTGCGCAACACGGTCTACGCCTATCCGACGTTCTGGCGGGCGATCGAGTCCGCGCTCTGACGGTCACGTGGGGTCGGGCAGACTGAACCCATGCGAATCACGGTGCTGTCGGGCGGCGTTGGTGGCGCCAACTTCCTCAAGGGTCTCCTTGACGTCGTCGGGCCTGAGGACGAGGTCACGGTCATCGGCAACACCGCGGACGACATCTGGCTGTTCGGCCTGCGCGTGTGCCCCGACCTCGACACCGTGATGTACACCCTGGGCGGTGGCATCGACGTCGAACGCAAGTGGGGTCGCACCGACGAGACGTGGAACGCCAAGGACGAGCTGACGGCATACGGCGTCGACAACACCTGGTTCGGTCTCGGCGATCGTGACCTGGCGACCCACATCATCCGCACCCAGCTGCTGCACGAGGGCGTTGCCCTGGCCGCCATCACCGAGCGGCTCTGTGAGCGGTGGAAGCCCGGCGTCCGGCTGCTGCCGATGACCGAGGACGAGGTCGAGACGCACATCGGCATCGACGGCGAGGACGGCCTCGAGGTCATCCACTTCCAGGAGTACTGGATCCGTCTCGGTGCCAAGGTGCCGGTGCGGCAGGTCGACTTCCGCGGCGCGGAGGAGGCCATCGCAGGTCCTGGCGTGGTCGAGGCGATCCTGGGCGCCGACCGGGTCATCCTGCCGCCGTCCAACCCCATCGTGTCGATCGGGGCGATCCTGTCGGTCCCGCAGATCGCGACCGCGGTGCGCCAGACGGACGCCCCTGTCGTCGGTGTCTCGCCCATCATCGGCGGGGCAGCGGTGCGGGGGATGGCCGATCAGCTGCTGACGGGTCTCGGTGTCGAGATCAGCGCCGGCGGGGTGGCCCGCCATCACGGCGCCCGCAAGACCGGGGGAGTCCTCGACGGCTGGCTCGTCGACACCGCCGACTCCGGCGAGCTGGGCGCGATCGACGATGCCGGCATCTCGGCGGGCGCGGTGCCGCTCTACATGGCCGACGCGGCGACCACGGCCCAGCTGGCCCGCGACACCCTCGACCTCGCCGACTCGTTGGCCACCCGGGGCTGAGATGAGCCTGCAGGCGTGGCCGCTGGAGGGCATCGGCGAGATCAGGGCGGGCGACGACCTCGCGCAGATCATCGTCGAGCACCTGGGCGAGCCGCTGCGGGACGACGACGTCCTGGTCGTGACGAGCAAGATCGTCAGCAAGGCCGCCGGGCTGGCGACGACCGGCGATCGCGAATCGCTGCTCGCGACCGAGACCGTGCGCGTCGTGGCACGGCGAGGGCAGACCCGTATCGTCCGCACGCACAGCGGCCTGACCCTCGCCGCCGCGGGCATCGATGCGTCGAACCTCGAGGCCGGGTCCGTCATCCCGCTGCCGCGCGACCCCGACGGTGCCGCGCGCGACCTGCGCACCCGCCTCGAGGAGCTCACGGGCGCACGCCTGGGGGTCGTCGTCAGCGACACGGCCGGCCGGGCCTGGCGGATCGGCCAGACCGACATCGCGATCGGCGCCGCCGGCATCGCGCCGTTGCTGTCGTTCGCCGGCGTCGAGGACGCGTACGGCAACCTGCTCGCCGTGACGTCTCCCGCGGTGGCCGACGAGATCGCCGGGACGGCGGACCTGGTGGCCGGCAAGCTCAGCGGACATCCGGTCGTCGTCGTCCGTGGGCTGCCAGCCGCGTGGTTCGGCGCTCACGACGAAGGCGCAGCCGCCCTGATTCGCGACGACGGCGGTGACCTGTTCGGTCTCGGTGCGCGCGATGCCGCGCTGGCGGCGGTGTCACGCGGCGACCTGCCCGCAGGCTTTCCCGCGCCTGACGAGGACGTGGACCTCATCGCGCTTGCCCGGGCGGGGGCCGATCTCTCCCTCGCCGATGTCACCGTCGCAGCGGACGGCTCACTGGAGGTGCGCGCCCTGAGCGAGGATGGCGCCCCCGAGGCGTACGTCGAAGCCGGCGCGCTGGCCGAACGGCTGCGCATCCTCGCCCGCGCCCTGCAGCGCGAAGTCGTGATCGCCGTCGTCAGCGACTGACTCCTCAGCGTGAGGTGAGTGACTCGTCAGCGTAGGTCGGTGTGACGTCGGCGTACGCCTGAAGCGTGTGGGGACCCAGGCCGAGACGTTCGGCAGCGACGAGGTCGTCGAGGGTGTCGACGTCCTGGCGCAACGCATCTGCGGCAACCAGCTCGTACGCGCCGAAGCGGCGGTGGCGATCGGCCGAGCCGGGACCGTAGCCGGCGCGCATCAGGGACGGGGTGCGGCTTGTCAGGATCGTGGTGCCGTCGCCGTTGGCGTCTGCGACGAACGCCGATGTGTGTGCGTCGGCTTCGGCCAGCAGGTCGGCCAGGGCGCCGTGGGTCAGCGCCGGCAGGTCCGACGGCACCACGGCGAGCGGCGCATCCCGGCGATGGTCGGCGGCCCAGGCGATGCCGTGGCGGATCGCGGAGCCCAAGGTGTCGAGCGGTCGGTCGGCAGGTTCCTGGATGACCTGCGCGCCAACGCTGCGAACGTGGTCGACGACGAGGTCGCCACGGGTCACGACGACGACGGCGGCGACCGAGGGAGACGCCAGCACGGCCGTGAGCGTGTCGCGGGCGAACGCCTCGGCAAGGGCGCGGCGCGCTGCCGGTTCGACATGGAGCCGCGACTTGGCCCGGTCCCACGCCTTCATCGGCATGACCACCGTGAACCCGGCCGTCATCCCGCGGCCTTCACCGGAGCGAGTCGCCCGTACGTCGTGGTGCGTTGCACCGCCGGGCGACCGGCGAGGGTCGCCATGGCCTCGAGCTCCTCGATCGACTTGCGGGAGCCGTTGGTCGAGCCGGCCATGCGGCTGATCGTCTCCTCCATCAGGGTGCCGCCGAGGTCGTTGACGCCACCTTGGAGGACCTGCGTGCAGGTCTCGGGGCCGAGCTTGACCCACGAGCACTGGATGTTGTCGATCAGCCCGTGCAGCATGATCCGCGCCAAGGCGTGCACCGCGCGGTTGTCGCGCACCGAAGGGCCCGGTCGAGCGACGCCGGCGAGGTAGATCGGCGAGGACTGGTGCACGAACGGCAGCGGCACGAACTCGGTGAATCCTCCGGTCTCGCGCTGGAGGTTGGCGATCGTGCGCAGGTGGCCGACCCAGTGCCCCGGGTGGTCGACATGGCCGTACATCATCGTCGAGGTCGTGGGCAGGCCGATCTCGTGCGCCGTGCGGATCACGTCGAGCCACTCCGACGTCGGCAGCTTGCCCTTGGTCAGCACCCACCGCACGTCGTCGTCGAGGATCTCTGCTGCCGTGCCAGGCAGCGAGTCGACGCCGGACTCCTTGGCCTGGACCAGGAAGTCACGCACCGACATGCCCGTGCGCGTCACGCCGTTCATGACCTCCATGGGGCTGAACGCGTGGACGTGCAGCCCGGGCTCGCGCTTCTTGACCGCCGCGGCGATGTCGAAGTAGGCCGTGCCGGGCAGCTCGGGGTCGATGCCGCCCTGCATGCATACCTCGGTCGCGCCGAACGCCACGGCCTCGCTCGCGCGGTCGCCGATCTCGTCGAGCGACAGCGTGTAGGCGTCGGCGTCGGTACGTCGCTGGGCGAACGCGCAGAAGCGGCAGCCCGTGTAGCAGACGTTGGTGAAGTTGATGTTGCGGTTGACGATGTAGGTGACCTCGTCGCCGACCGCCTGGCGGCGCAGGTCGTCGGCCAGTGCGGCCACGGCGTCGAGGTGCGCGCCCTCGGCTGTCATGAGGGTCAGAGCGTCGACGTCGGACAATCCGGCCGGGTCGCGTTCGGCCGCCCGCATCGCGGCGGCGAACCCGCCATCGCCGATGCCGACCAGCGCCGCATCGCGGCCGGTCTGCTCGTCCCGCAGCACCGACCAGTCGCCGTAGACGTCCTCGAAGTCGCTGCGCCGGTCCTCCGTGCGCCCGATCGTGTCGACCTCGGTGTGCAGCTCGGTGCGACCCTTCGAGAGCCAGCCCGTCGTGGACCAGCCTCCGTCGGGCTCCTGCCAGGGCAGGCCCTCCGGGATCGCGTCGGCGCGAGCCAGCCCGTCTTCGGCGACCAGGGCGTCCACGTGCGGGCGCAGGCGCGGGTCGAGCCACGGCTCGGACAGGAATTGCGGGTGCGCCGTGAGCCGCTCGGTCAGCGCGAAGCCGCGGTCGGCGGCCAGCTCGCTCAGCGCCGCGATCTGGGGCCATGGCTTCTCGGGATTGACGTGGTCGGGCGTCAGCGGGCTGATGCCGCCGAAGTCGTCGACACCGGCGTCGAGCAGCGCCTGGCAGTCGTCGAGCCCGACGAGGTTGGGCGGCGCCTGCACGCGCATCGCGGGGCCCATCAGGATGCGGGTCGTCGCGATCGCGGCGAGGTACTCCTCGACCTCGAGATCCGGCGTCAGCCGCATCGCGGTGTCGTCCTTGGAGACGAAGTTCTGGATGATGACTTCCTGGATCGACCCGTACGCCCGGGCGATCCGGCGCAGCTCGAAGATGCTCTCGACCCGGTCCTCGATCGTCTCGCCGATGCCGATCAGCAGCCCGGTCGTGAACGGGATGTTGAGGCGCCCGGCGTCCTCGAGCACCCTCAGGCGTACGGCCGGGTCCTTGTCGGGGCTGGCGTAGTGCGCCTCGCCCTTCTCCTCGTACAGCCGGCGGCTCGTGGTCTCGAGCATCATGCCCATCGACGGCGCGACGGGCTTGAGCCGCGACATCTCCTTCCAGCTCATGACGCCAGGGTTGAGGTGGGGGAGCAGCCCGGTCTCCTCGAGCACCCGGATCGCCATCGCGCGTACGTACTCCAGCGTGCTGTCGTAGCCGGCGGCCTCGAGCCAGTCCTTGGCGTCGTCCCAGCGGTCCTCGGGGCGGTCGCCGAGCGTGAACAGCGCCTCCTTGCACCCCATCGCGGCACCCTTGCGGGCGATGTCGAGGACCTCGTCGGGTGACAGGAACGGCGCGGGCAGACGGTTCGGCGTCGTCGCGAACGTGCAGTAGTGGCACCGGTCGCGGCACAGGCGGGTCAGCGGGATGAACACCTTCTTGCTGTACGTCACGACGCCTGGTCGGCCAGCGGACTCCAGGCCCGCGTCACGGACCCGCGCTGCAGCCGACATGAGCCGGCGCAGCTCCTCACCCGTGGCGCTCAGCAGCGCTGCAGCCTCGGTGGCGTCGATCGTCTTGCCGGCAGCTGCGCGCGTGACCGCCCGCGTGATCTCGCGCTCGCTCGGTGCACTCATTCGACAATTGTGGTCTCCACCTCCACGCGCGGCGTCGCCGACCCGGCCGGGACGTCAGGCGCGTCGCAGGATGCGCAGGACCTGACGCTCGAGCGTACGACTCATGGGGGCGCCGGGCGCGACCCTTCGGTGATCGGCCCGCACCGTGATGCCGTCCTCGAACAGGTCGATGATGCGCGGGTCGACGTACGAGGTCCGGGCGATCGCGGGCGTGTTGCCGAGGTGCTCCGAGACCTCCCGCATCGCCGCGGCGACGGACTTCTTGCGACGGGTCGGCGTGCTGCGATCGCTGCGCGCGAGCGCGAGGGCGGCGATCGACGTGCCGCGCCAGGTCCTGAAGTCCTTGGCCGTGTAGACCTCACCGACGATCTCCTTGACGTACGCGTTGACGTCGTCCGCGTCGAGGTCGTGCCATCGGCGTCCCGCTTTGTAGGCGAGCAGCCGATCGCCGCCGCCTCGTCGCCGGCGCAGCACCTCGATGACCTCGCGCACGCGTTGGTCGCGCACCGTGACCTCGACGAGCTGCCCGGACTTCGCGGGATAGGCGAACGTCATGCCGGTCCCGGCGCCGTGCACGTGCCGCTTCTCCAGCGTCGTGAGTCCGTAGCTGCCGTTCTCCTCGACGTACCGCTCCGAGCCGATGCGGAACATCCCGAGGTCGAGCAGGCTGAATGCTGTCGCGGCGACCCGTTCGAGGGTCAGCTCGTCGCCGGCGAGGTGGCGCCGAGCCTCGAGGCGGTGCTTGAGCAGCGACGCGGCAAAGCCCTCCATCCGCTCGAACTTCTCGGTGTCGCGGCGGACCCGCCAGTCGGGGTGGTAGATGTACTGTCGCCGGCCGGCCGCATCGGTGCCGACGGCCTGCAGGTGGCCGTTCTCGACCGCGCAGATCCAGACCTCGTTCCACGCAGGCGGGATGACGAGCTTCTTGCACCGCAGGACCTGCTCGGACTCCAGCGGCCGGCCGTCCTCGTCGAGGAACCGGAACCCGCGACCGTGCCTAACCCGCGACCAGCCGGGTGAGCTCGGGGACGTACGGCGGAGGCGGACCATGGTGAGATCACGCTAGGTGACCGATGCGCGGCACGCATGTCGTAGCGGCTCCCGCGCGACCTCGTGGCCGGTCTGCCCGGTGGCCGTGCCATGGTTCAACCATCCGACACCTGAGGAGAACCACGTGGAGCTGAGAATCGGTTACAAGGCATCGGCCGAGCAGTTCGCACCCAGGGAGCTCGTCGAGCTCGGCGTCCTCGCCGAGGCCGCCGGCATGGATACCGCGGTGGTGAGCGATCATTTCCAGCCGTGGCGGCACGTCGGCGGTCACGCCCCGTTCTCGCTGGCGTGGCTGACCGCGGTCGGTGAGCGTACGTCGTCGATCCGTCTGGGCACGTCGGTCATGACCCCGACGTTCCGCTACAACCCGGCGGTCGTCGCACAGGCGTTCGCGACGATGGGTTGCCTCTACCCGGACCGCATCCTGCTGGGCGTCGGGACCGGCGAGGCGCTCAACGAGGCGGCGTCTGGCTTCGTGGGCGAGTGGCCGGAGTTCAAGGAGCGCTTCGCGCGGCTGCGGGAGGCCGTCGACCTGATGCGGCAGCTGTGGACCGGTGAGCGGGTCGACTTCGAGGGTGACTACTACCGCACGGTCGGCGCGTCGATCTACGACACACCGGACGGCGGCGTCCCGGTCTACGTCGCCGCCGGGGGACCGGTCGTGGCGCGATATGCCGGACGCAAGGGCGACGGCATGATCTGCACGTCCGGCAAGGGCATGGAGCTCTACGAGGACAAGCTCATGCCCGCGCTCGCGGAGGGAGCCGACAAGGCCGGCCGGTCGGCCGACGGCATCGACCGCATGATCGAGATCAAGGTCTCGTACGACCCGGACCCGCAGGTCGCGCTCGAGAACACCCGGTTCTGGGCGCCCCTGTCGCTGACCGCCGAGCAGAAGCACAGCATCGACGACCCGATGGAGATGGAGGCGGCCGCAGACGCGCTGCCGATCGAGCAGGTCGCGAAGCGGTGGATCGTCAGCTCGGACCCTGACGAGGTCGTGGCGCTGGTCAAGCCCTACACCGACGCGGGCCTCAACCACCTGGTGCTGCATGCCCCCGGCCATGACCAACGGCGTTTCCTCGAGCTCTTCAGGACCGATCTGGCACCCCGGCTGCGGGCTCTGGGCTGACCGCAGGCTCACCCGCGTGGCGGAAGGCGCCGGGCGTGACGCCGGCGCGGGTGCGGAAGTAGGCCGAGAAGTTCGACGGGTCGTCGAAGCCCAGCTGCTCGGCGATCTCGGCCACGGGGGCGTCGCCGTGGCTCAGCAGCCGCTTGGCCTCGAGCACGACGCGTTCGTCGATGAGCTGCTTGGCCGACCGGCCGGTGTGCGACCGCGCCAGCCGGTTGAGGGTGCGCGGCGAGTAGCCCAGCCGGTCCGCGTAGTGCGTTGACCTGGTGCCACTCGCTGAACCGGCGATCGATCTCGTCGCGGAACCAGATGTACGCCTCGTGGGTCGCGGCGCGGCCGGCGGTCTGCGTCGGCCGGCTGGACAAGCGCGAGCTGGGTGAGGAGCGCGCCGAGGCGTGCGCGAGGGCGGCGTTGCGCAGCTCGGTGCGGCGTCGGTCGCAGCGCTGCTGACCGCACGCGATGCAGCAGCGCCCACGCCTCGTCGACCGGCGTTCCGTCGACCTCGGCGGCCGGCCAGTGGTTCGGGAGTGCGTGCCCCGAGGCGCGCTGACCAGCTCGCGGGTGCGGTCGTCGATCACGTGCGGGGTGAACAGCACGCTGGGCCCGTCGATGTCGTCAATGCGTCCCCATCGGTGGACCTGGCCGGCCCGCACCCACAGCACGTCGCCGGGGCCTAGGTCGTGCTCGGTGAAGTCGACCGTGTGGGTCGGCGGTGCCGCTCGTCGATGCGGATCAGCATGTCGAAGTCGAGCCGTTGCGAGGTGAGGAACTCGCGCGGGCCGCCGCGGATGCGCATCCGCTCCAGGCTGAGCACCTCGATGTCGCCGATCGTCGGGCGTCGGCGGGTCGAACCGCACCGGGCGGATGCGGCGGATAGGCGTGTCCGGTTTTCACCATGGCGTGTCCCGTCGAGACCGTGAGCTCTCGAGTCGTGACGCCTATTTTTACAGGTGACAACGCTACTTCACCACAGATCGGAATCCCATGACTCAGCTCACCTACACCGTGTTCGACTCCGCACCGGGGTCGCTCAACAAGACCAGCGTCGCTGGTCACCGGCGACACCGAGGCGCTCGTCGTCGACGCCGGCTTCACCCGCGCCGACGGCCACCGCATCGTCGCCGAGGTCCTCGACTCCGGCAAGACCTCTGACCCGCGTCGTGATCACCGCCGGTGACCCCGACTTCTACTTCGGCGCCGAGGTCATCGCCGACGCCTTCCCCGACGCGGTCGTTCCTCGCGCCCGCTGACGTCATCGAGCACATCCAGCACTGCTACGAGGGCAAGCTCCAGGCGTGGGCCCACCTCGGCGCGAACCTGCCGACCCGCCTCGTCGACATCGCCGAGCTGACCGAGACCGTCGCTGACCGTCGACGGCACCCAGATCGAGGTGCGCCGCGGCAGCGACCAGCTCGGCGATCGCGCCTGGTACCTGTTCGAGCCGGCTTCGCGCTCGCTGATCGGCGGCGTGCTGCTGTTCGAAGGCCTCCACGTGTGGACCGCCGACAGCGCGACGCCCGAGCTGCGTGCCGAGTGGGTACGCGTCCTCGACGATCTCGAGGCACTCGCCCCGACGTTCGTCGTCGCCGGTCACCGGGTCGCCGGTGCCCCGACGGACCTCACCGCGATCACGCACACCCGCGACTACCTCGGTTCTTCGAGCAGATGGTCGCCGAGTCCGCCACGCCGCCGAGGACGCCAAGGCCAAGCTGCTCGCCGCCTACCCGGACGCCGGGCTCGTCATCGCCGCCGACCTCGGCACCAAGGTCGCCAAGGGCGAGATGACATGGGGCTGATCGACGAGGCTTCGCCCGCCCGAGGTCGTACGCCGGCAGTACCTCGCCTCCGCGGCGGGTGACCTCGAGGCGCTGCGGGCGACCCTGGCACCCGACGTCGAGTGGACCGAGATGGCCGGGTTCCCGCTCGCCGGGACCTACCGGACGCCGACGGGTGTCACGAGCAACGTCATGGAGAAGCTCGGCGCCGACTGGGACGGCTGGGCGGCTCACGACGACACGTACGTCGTCGACGGCGAGAACGTCGTCGTGCTGGCGCGCTACACCGCCCAGCACAGGGCGACCGGCAAGCCGCTGGCCGTACGCGTCGCGCACCACTTCGTCGTGCGTGGCGGGCTGATCGTCCGGTTCGAGCAGTTCGTCGACACCGCGCTCGTACGGGACGCCGCGAGCTAGGGCGACCTCCCGGCCGGGTCAGAGCCCGTCCGGGAGGTGCTGGCGCACGCGCTCGACGTCAGCCTCGTGCGGCAGCTCGTCGGTGATCTTGGTGATCATGGCCCCGATGTCGATCGAGTTGGCCGGGATCGAGCCCGCTGGCGACGAGATGCTCCACGACCGTGGCGACTTCGTCATCGGTCAGGCGGCGGCGCAGGAGCGCGAACAACGGGATGTAGTCGTGCTCGGGCACACCTTGCGGGTAGCCCTCACGCAGCCAGCCGACCACGGAGTCCAGGAATGACGGCATCGTCAGGCCTCCTTCGCGCCCGAGGATGTACCAACCAGTGTGGTGGCCGATGAAGTCGCGGGCAACGAAGAGCACGCCGACGCACCACCGCGATCGGCGACCAGCGCGAAGCAGAGGTACGCGACGACCGGTTGCCACCGGTCGTCGGTCCCGACGGTGCTGTCGGTCGCCCGTCGCCGGCCCCGACGGCCTGGGCGCGGATGCCGACCGCGAACAGGATCGGGCAGGCCGGCCCCGGCGATCAGGCCGTAGACGAGGACCCTACCACAACGCTCCGACGTTCAACCATGTGTCCATCGTGTTCACCTCTCAGATCGCAGCAGTGGCCGGCGCGGTGGAGCCGGTCGGCTCACCGGACCAGTCGTCGTTGACGTTGTGATGATCGACCGCGTTGGCGCGGGACTTGCAGCCAGATGGTCGATGCCATGCCGATCATGCAGCGCGAACACCACAAGGACTCCGGCAACGCCGCCGATCCAGGTGCGGCGATGGCGTAGGCCCAGTGCGCCGACGGTCGCGGCGGCCGGCAGGGTGAACAGCCACGCGGTCACCATGCGCACCGGCCACTCCCCAGCGGACGTCCGCGCCCGGCTTTCCCGACTCCGGTGCCGAGGATGGACCCGGTCGCCACGTGCGTGGTGGACAGCGAGTAGCCGAAGTGGCTGGCCAGCAGGATCACCGCTGCCGAGGACGCCTCGGCGGCCATGCCTTGCGGCGGCTCGATCTCGACGAGGCCCTTGCCGAGCGTGCGGATGATCCGCCAACCGCCGAGGTAGGTGCCGAGGGCGATCGCGGATGCGCAGCGACACGATGACCCAGGATCGGCGGCAGGGTCTCGTAGGCGGTCGACGCTGCCGTACGAGATCAGCGCCAGGAAGATGATCCCCATCGTCTTCTGGGCGTCGTTGGTGCCGTGCGCCAGCGAGACCAGCGAGGCGGAGCCGATCTGGCCGGCCCGGAAGCCCTTGTTCGGTACGTTCCTCGGCGAGCCCCCGGGTCGTGCGGTAGACGAAGTAGGTGCCCATCGGCGCGACCAGGCCGGCGATGAGCGGGCGACAGCGCGGCCGGGCAGCACGACGTTCGACACGACGCCCTTCCACTCGACGCCGCGCGATCCGACGGCGGCGAGCATCGCGCCGATGACCCCGCCGATCAGGGCGTGCGACGAGCTCGACGGGATGCCCAGCAACCAGGTCAGCAGATTCCAGGTGATGCCGCCGACCAGCCCGGCGAACACGATCTCGAGGCTCACCAGGTTCGCGTCGACCAGGCCCTTGGCGATCGTCGCGGCGACGGCGGTCGGACAAGAAGGCGCCGACGAGGTTCAGCGACTGCGCTGAGGGTGACGGCCGTCTTGGGCTTCGAGCGCACCGGTCGCGATCGAGGTGGCCATCGCGTTGCCGGTGTCGTGGAATCCGTTGGTGAAGTCGAACGCCAACGCGGTGGTCACGACGAGGATCAGGATGAAGAGAGACTCGGTCACCTGTCGATCGATGTGACCTCGCACCGGTCCCGCGTCGAGGGATCCTGCGACGGTGTTCAGCTGATGTTCACCACGCGGTCTCGGCCGGGTCAGCTCGCGAACGGCGACCTGACCAGGAAGCGGCTCGTCGGCACGGTGTCGATGTTGTCGGTCGCCCCGAATGCCGAGGTACTCGCCACCATCCGCGTCATCCGGTCATGGAGATCGGCGTCGTCGGCCGCCCCGAAGAACGCGTGGAGGTCGGTGGTGGCGGCGTCGGGGAAGAGCTCCTCGACGATGCCGTCGATGGCCGGCGCATCAGGCGTGAGCGCGCGGACCACCACGTTCTGGGTGTAGCCGGACGTCGCCTGGGTCTCGATCGCCACCGGCGTGTGGTCGACCTGCCACCGCGTGAGCCAGGTGGCGTGGTCGAGGTGTGCCGGTCGGCGCAGCAGGGCGATGTTCGCGAACCCCGGAGTGCGGTCGCCCAGGCGATCGGGCGGCCCGATCGGGACCGACTCGGTCACCAGGTATGCGGCGAGCGACTCGCACTGATCGGCCAGCAGCTCGATGGCCGCCGTGCACCTGAGGCCCGTACGACTGCTGCGTCCAGATGCTGATGACCGCGGCCACCGGCGGTGCCAGTGTCGTCAAGGTCATCAGGGAGTCCCGGACCGCGCCGTCGCGGACATTGACGGCGAGACCCTCCACGCCCAGGTCCAGCAGCTCGTCACCGACGGTTCCGCGGATCCGCTCGCACCACTGGTCGTCGGGCTCCGCGACGCGGAGCAGCACCACGACCTTTTCCACGGCTGCCGTCTCAGGCCGCGGTGGCGAGGGTGTCCGTGTCGGTCGCGATCCGGCCCAAGAGGCGCATCAGCAGGTCCCGGTCGTCCTTGCTCACGCCGTCGAGGGCGCGCGCCTCGGCCGCGTCGCGGGCGGTCGCGAACGTGGCGAACACGCGCCGGCCCGCTTCGGTGATCTGCGGGATGCGGACGCGGCGGTCGTACGGGTCGACCGTGCGCACGACGAGCTCCTGCTGCTCGAGGCGGTCGAGGACGCGAGATCAGCGTCGTCTTGTCGACGCAGACGACGCGGCTCAGCTCGAGCTGGGTGCGCTGCTGGCCGTCGTCGAGCGCGGCCAGCACCAGCCAGTCGCGGGCGTCCTTGAGGCCCATCTCGACGGCGGCGCGGTCGAGGTAGATCGTGACCTGGTTGACGGCCGCGTAGAGCAGGATCGTCAGGTCGTCGGGGAACCCCGCAGCACGCCGACGGCGGCGCCTGCGTCTCGGCCGCTCGGCAGGACATTCCCATGAGGGCACGGTATCCGGCGCCCGCCGAATCAGGTCAATGTCGGATTAGTCACATTCAGATCGTCTGGACTCGGACGATCTGGGCTCGTACGGTGTGGGAGTCGATGAACGCCATCGCACCAGACCTGAGGAACATCCATGACCACTCGATCCCCACCGAGACGTCCACCGGACGTCGACCCGCGCCGATGGCTGGCGCTGGTCGTCATCGCCGTGGCCCAGCTGATGGTCGTGCTCGACGCCAGCATCGTGAACATCGCCCTGCCGTCCGCCCAGGACGCGCTCGGCATCTCCGACGCCAACCGCCAGTGGGTCGTCACCGCGTACGCCCTGGCGTTCGGCGGGCTGCTGCTGCTCGGCGGCCGCATCGCTGACTTCGTCGGCCGCAAGCGCGCCTTCATCATCGGCCTGGTCGGGTTCGGCGTGGCCTCCGCGGTCGGCGGCCTCGCCCAGAACCAGGGCGAGCTGTTCGGCGCCCGCGCCCTGCAGGGTGCGTTCGCCGCGCTCATGGCGCCCGCGGCGCTCTCGCTGATCACCGTGACGTTCACCGAGCCGAAGGAGCGGGCCAAGGCGTTCGGCGTCTACGGCGGCATCTCCGGCGGTGGCGCGGCCCTCGGCCTGATCCTCGGCGGCGTGCTCACCGAGTACGCCTCGTGGCGCTGGACCCTGCTGGTCAACACCCCGATCGCCATCGCGACCGCCGTCGCCGCGGCGCTGCTCGTCCGCGAGAGCCGCGCCGAGGGCAAGCCTCGCTACGACATCCCCGGCGTCGTCACCAGCACGCTGGGCCTCGTCGCCCTCGTCTACGGCTTCACCAAGGCCAACGAGAGCGGCTGGTCGGCGACCAGCACGATCTCGCTGCTGGGCGCGGCTGTCGTGCTGCTCGTCGCGTTCGTCGTGATCGAGCGCAACACCGCCGAGCCGCTGCTGCCCACCGCGGGTCTTCATCGAGCGCAACCGCGCTGCGGCCTTCCTCGTGTCGCTGCTGCTCGGACTCGCCCTGTTCGGCATGTTCCTGTTCCTCGTCTACTACATGCAGGGCACGCTGCAGTACTCCGCCGTGAAGTCCGGCCTGGCCTTCCTGCCCTTCAGCGTCGGCGTCGTGGTCGGCGCCGGCGTGGCCAGCGGCGCTGCTGCCTCGCATCGGGCCGCGTCCCCTGATGGTCGGCGGCACCGTCGTGGCTGCGATCGGCATGTCCCTCTTCGCCCAGATCACGGTCGACGGCAGCTACCTCACGCACGTCCTGCCGGCGCAGATCGTCATGAGCATCGGCATGGGCCTGGCCTTCGTCGCGCTGTCGAGCACCGCGCTGGTCGGGGTCGAGGACCACGACGCCGGTGTCGCCAGCGCGCTGGTCAACACGACGCAGCAGGTCGGCGGCTCGCTGGGCACCGCGCTGCTCAACACGATCGCGGCGACGGCGACGGCCAGCTACATCACCGCCAACGGCGTCGCCACAGACCGCCGAGGGGCGTGGTGCACGGCTACACGGTCGCCTTCAACTGGGGGCTGGGCGCACTGATCCTGGCCGCCGTGCTGTCGCTGGTGCTGGTGACCAAGCAGCGCCCGCCGGCCGCGGTCGAGGGTGACGAGACGCCGTTCGAGCACGCCGAGGAGCTCGTGGTCGTCTGACCCTGCGCGTCGCAAACTCCGAGGTCCCCTGCGAACACGCTTCGCCGGGGACCTCGGTCGCGACGGCGTGATCCGCCAGAGTCGATCGGTGCCCCCGACAGGAATCGAACCTGTGGCCTACCGCTTAGGAGGCGGTCGCTCTATCCGACTGAGCTACGAGGGCGTGAGGACTCAGGTTATCCAGTCTTGGTCCCAACCCATACGATCGCCTCTATGTGCCGCCACCTCCGACGCCTGTGCGCTGCAGGTTCCGGGCAGTGAGGCGGCTGCTGGCCCTCGCAGCGATCCTCGCTCTCGTGGCGCCGGGGATGGCCTCGTGCGGCAAGGCCGAGACGATTCGCGAGCCCAGCGACGAGTGCAGTCCGGGGCGGTCGCTGCCGGCCGGGACCACGCGAGCGCACGATGGACGTCCGGCGGGCAGCTGCGGCGCTATCTGATCCACGTGCCGCCGGGATACGACGGCTCCACCAAGACCCCGGTCGTGGTCCTGTTCCACGGCTTCGGCGGCACGCCCGCAGGCGTCATCGACACGACGAGCATGGCCAAGCTCGCCGACGAGCATCACGCGATCCTCGTGGCTCCGCTGGGCCGCGGGCGAGTCACGCGAGTGGGACTTCCGTACGCCGATCAGTCGAT
The DNA here is from genome assembly GCA_963759975.1 of uncultured Actinomycetota bacterium. Taxonomy (GTDB): domain Bacteria; phylum Actinomycetota; class Actinomycetes; order Propionibacteriales; family Nocardioidaceae; genus Aeromicrobium. The sequence continues at coordinate 198,482 of CAVXBS010000022.1, read as the reverse complement.
CCGACCTCGGACCTGGCGTTCGTCCGCGACCTGGTCAAGGAGGTCAAGTCCGAGGCCTGCGTCGACTCGTCGCGGGTCTACGCGGCCGGCTTCTCCAACGGCTCGGTCCTGACGCTCGCGCTGGCCTGCGACGGGTACGACGAAGTTCGCCGCGTACGGGGCGGTGTCCGGGCCCTACTGGAACGACACGTGCCGGAGCGCTCCGCCGGCGTCGATCATCTACTTCCACGGCACTGCGCGACACGGTGGTCCCGTACGCGGGTGCCGAGACCGTCATCGGCCCGCTGCCGCCCGTCAACGACGTCATGGCGAGCTGGGCGGCGCACGACAGCTGTCCGGCCGCCGAGCGCGACGACCACGGTGTCCCGGCACGTCCGCCACTTCGCCTGGAAGGCCTGCCGGGCCGGCTCGGACGTCAACGTGTACGTCGTGGACAACGGCGGTCACCGCTGGCCGGGAGGCAAGCCGATATCCGTCGGGACGCGTCTCCGGCGTCATGACGCAGGAGATCGACGCCAGCACGCTGATCTGGCGATTCTTCGAACAGCACGCCGCTGGTGGACAATAGGGGCATGACGACGAAGCCGATCGAGACGTGGCTGACCGACATGGACGGCGTTCTCGTCCACGAGGAGAAGGCGATCCCCGGGGCGGCGGAGTTCATCGCGCGGCTCACCGAGACCGGCCGCAAGTTCCTCGTCCTGACCAACAACTCGATCTTCACGCCGCGCGACCTGTGCGCCCGGCTGCGGGTGGCCGGCATCGACCTGCCGGAGTCGGCGATCTGGACCTCGGCGCTGGCCACCGCCAAGTTCCTCAGCGAGCAGCGGCCCGAGGGCACGGCGTACGTCATCGGCGAGGCCGGCATGACGACCGCGCTGCACAACGTCGGCTACATCATGACGAGCCGCGAGCCCGACTACGTCGTCCTCGGCGAGACCCGGACCTACTCGTTCGAGGCCATCACCCGCGCGATCCAGCTGATCGAGAACGGGGCCCGGTTCATCGCGACCAACCCCGACGCGACCGGCCCGTCGCCCGGTGGCTCGCTGCCGGCCACCGGGCTCCGTCGCCGCGCTGATCACCAAGGCGACCGGCGTCGAGCCCTACTTCGTCGGCAAGCCCAACCCGCTCATGATGCGCAGCGCGCTCAACCAGATCGAGGGCCACTCCGAGACCACCGTCATGATCGGCGACCGCATGGACACCGACGTGCTGTCGGGTCTCGAGGCCGGCCTGCGGACGTTCCTGGTGCTCACGGGCTCGACGGCGCCGGGGCAGATCGAGCGCTTCCCGTTCCGGCCGACCGAGATCTTCGACTCGATCGCCGACATCGTCCCGCTCGTTCAGAAACCGTAAAGTTACCAAGAGGTAACACGCGGTCTCGGGAGAATTGTTATCCTTTCGTAATCTCCGGGCGGGCCCACCGGCCAACGCCCGGAGATTCCCCGGCAGATCGTGCCGCGGGATCCTCCACCAGGGAGAGATTCGTGAAGGTTTTTCTCACGGGTGCGAGCGGAGTCATGGGCCGATCGTCCATCGCCGCACTGCACCTCGCGGGTCATGAGGTGGTCGGGCTCGCCCGTACGCCCAAGAGTGCCGAGCTGATCGCCGCGACCGGCGCAGAGACGTGCCTCGGTGACCTCTATCGACCTCGACGCGTTGACCGCGGGCATGCCCGGCTGCGACGCCGTCGCCAACCTCGCCACCAGGGTGCCGGTCGGCACGCGCGCCCTCCGCCCGGGATCGCTCAAGGCGATCGACCGGATCCGGCTCGACGGCTCGAAGGTCGTGACCGACGCGGCCCAGCGGGCGGGTGTCGAGCGGATCATCCAGCAGAGCCTGAGCTTCATGTACGCCGACCAGGACGACGACTGGATCGACGAGCACAGCCCGGTCGACGTGACCCACGCGACCGAGCCAGTCGTGGTCGCCGAGGACAACGTCAAGGCGATCGAGGCGGCCGGCGGCACCGCCGTGAGCCTGCGATTCGGCCTCATCACCGGCAATGACCGCAACACGGCCTGGCTGTTCCGGCGAGCGGCGGCGGGCCGGTCGATCGGCCTCGGTGCGGAGAACTCCTGGATGCACGTCATCCACCCCGACGACATCGGCTCCGCCGTCGTGCACGCCCTGACTGTCCCGGGCGGCGTCTACAACGTCGGTGCCGAGCCGGTGCAGCGCCGCGACTACGTCGACACGATCGCGATGGCGGCCGGACGCCGCGGGGGCCACTTCCTGCCGCGGCTGGATCCTGCGGCTGGGTGGCGAGAAGCTCGAGATCCTGACGCGCTCGCAGCGGGTCAGCTCGCAGCTGTTCAGCGACCGTACGGGCTGGCACCCGGACCACCCCAAGCTCACGCCGGACTGGTTCGATGACCTCGTCTGAGCGTCCCGCCCGGCTCAGCAAGGACGAGGTCGAGCGTCGGCGGAGGGCCGCCGAGCTGCTCGGCGACCTGCTCCCCGACACGACGAGCGACGAGACCGCGGAGGGCTGGGGCGACAACGAGTCGTCGTCACGCGACGACGACTACCTCCGCGACGTCCCGCCGCACCACGGTTAGACCGGCGGACGCTGCTGACGCGCGAGGGAGTCGCGGATCTCGCGCAGGAGCTGGATGTCCTCTGGCGACGCCCTCGGGCTCGGGCTCCTTGCCCCGGGCAAGTCGTTCGTTGAGCACCTTCATCGGGACGACGATGGCAAAGTAGACCACCGCCGCGGTGATCGACGAAGGTGATGCAGCGCCGTGATGAAGGCGCCGAAGGTGAAGTTCTGGCTCATTCGACGGTCACCGTCATGCCCTTGGGTCCGCCGCCACCGACGAGCCCGAGCAGCGGTCCGATGAACGACTTGGTGAACGAGGCCGACCAGTGCGGTGAACGCTGTGCCGATGACGACCGCTACGGCGAGGTCGACGATGTTGCCTCGGAGCAGGAAGTCCTTGAATCCCTTGATCATGATTCCCCCTAGTGGGTCGTGGATGTCATCCCGACCCTAGCGAGAGTCCACGGAGGCCATCGACCAGGACGACGTGATGACGCTGAACCGGGCTTCGAGCGCGGCGGTCGCCAGGGCGAGGGCGATCTTCTCGGTCGTGACGATGCCGACCGGCACCACCTCGCTGTCCCCGTTCGACGGGAGGGTCACGACCTCGACGGCGCGGGCGACGACCTTGGCCTTGCTCTCGCCGTCGGGATCCACCGCGACGACGTCGACGCGGTCGCCGACGTGCAGCCCGGTCAGGCCGTCGGACCGGTCCACCCGGATCGTCGTGAGCACGGCGTCGTCGGCATACCCGGACAGGGCATCGTCCTGCAGGACGCGGTAGTCGGTGATCGCCTCGCCGGCGCGCATCGGACCCGGCGACCCGGCGACCGATCGCGGCGCCGCGGCCGAGGGCGTGCGACGGGCGCGCGGCGGGCGGCACCGTGGACGTACGCAGGTCGGAGGCCGCGAGCACGTGGCCGCTGCGCGAGGTCATGCCGGGCGACGAGCACGGTGGCGTCGTCCGACTCCTGACGCAGCGCCGACAGGGCGGTCAGGACGGCGAGGCCGGCGAAGACGGCAGCGAGGGTGCGGCGGTGCTCGAAGACGAAGCGATGGATCCGGTCCATGCGCGGGACTCTAGGAAGTTCCCGCTGACGGCGCTGAGCGCCGTCCACAGGCACACCGCGCGATCAGGCTGCGGATTCCTTGCCGGACTTCTTGGCCGGGGTCGAGCTCGACGACGAGTCGGACGAGGTCGAGCTCGAGGAGGTCGAGCTCTCCTTGGCAGCAGGCTTGGCGGTGTCGCTCGACGTCGAGCTCGAGCGGCTGTCGTTGCGGTAGAAGCCGGAGCCCTTGAAGACGACGCCGACCGCGTTGAAGACCTTGCGGAGATCGCCGCCGCAGTTGGGGCAGACGGTCAGCGCATCGTCGGTGAAGCTCTGCTGGACCTCCAGCGCTTCTCCGCAGTCCTTGCACTGGTACTGGTACTTCGGCACGTCTTGCTCCCGCTCGATCGATGAGGCACCCCAAGGGTACAGTTGCCCGCACCGTGACCGATCCCGTCCCTTGTCGGGCCAGTCCTTTTTGGGCTGGTCCTCGTCGACACCGTCCTTCCGGAGCCCAGCGATGACCGAATGGCTGCTCCTGGCCACGTCGCTCCTGCTGATGCTGGCGTGTGGCGTGTTCGTCGCCGCCGAGTTCTCGTTCGTCACGGTCGACCGGGCCACGATCGAGCGCGACGCCGAGGCGGGTGACTCCGGCGCCCAGGGCACGCTCCTGGCCCTGCGCACGTTGTCGACCCAGCTCAGCGGAGCGCAGCTCGGCATCACCATCACCAACCTCGTCATCGGATTTCTCGCCGAGCCGGCGATCGGCAAGCTGCTGCACGGTCCGCTGGAGTCCGCAGGCCTCGAGGGCGGCACGTTGAAGGGCGTCGCGTACGCCATCGCGCTCGTGCTCAGCACCGTCGTGACGATGCTCGTCGGCGAGCTCGTACCCAAGAACTTCGCGCTCGCACTGCCCCAGCGCACGGCCGCGCTGACCCAGTGGCCGCAGCGCATGTTCACCAAGGCGATGGCCTGGCCCATCCGGGCCCTCAACGGGCTCGCCAACGCGATCTTGCGACTGCTCGGCGTGGAGCCTCAGGAAGAGCTGCGATCCGCCCGGTCTCCGGTCGAGCTGCGGTCGCTCGTCCTGCGTTCGGCTCAACAGGGCGCGATCGACGACGAGACCGCTGACCTGGTGGCCCGCAGCATCGCGTTCGGCGACCGCACGGCGGCCGACGTCCGTACGCCGAGGGTGCGCGTGCACTTCCTCGAAGGCCGCGACACGGCGTTCGACGTCATCGAGGCGGCGCGACAGACCGGCCACTCGAGATTCCCGGTGATCGGCAAGGGCCCCGACGACGTGCTCGGCATCGTGCACATCAAGCGAGCCGTCGGCATCGAACCGGACCGCCGGCGCAACGTTCGCATCTTCGACATCATCGACCCGGCGACGACCGTGCCCGACAGCATCGAGCTGGACCCGTTGCTCTCGCTGCTGCGTGAGCAGGGCATGCAGATGGCCGTGGTGGTCGACGAGTACGGCGGCACGGACGGCGTCGTCACGCTCGAGGACCTGGTCGAGGAGATCGTCGGCGACATCGCGGACGAGCACGACCGGCTCTCCTCGCGCAGCCGCCACCGCCGCGACGGCACCTGGTCGCTGTCGGGTCTCCTGCGTCCTGACGAGATCGAGGAGCAGACCGGCGTGGCGCTGCCCGAAGGCGAGGACTACGAGACGATCGCCGGGCTCATCCACGAGAAGCTCGGCCGCATCGCGGTGCGCGACGACACCGTCACGCTTCACCTCGATCGCACGCCTGACGACGACGAGGACGATCCGGAGCCCCTCGTGGTGACGCTTCGGGTCGAGCGCATGGAGGGCCGTCGCATCGACCGGGTCTCGCTCACGGTCGACGACGATGGGGGCGAGGTCGCATGAGTGATCTCTACGGCGTCCTGCTGACGGTCGTCCTGCTTGCCCTCAACGCGCTGTTCGTCGCCTCGGAGTTCGCGCTGATCTCGGCCAGGCGTACGCAGCTCGAGCCCCGCATCCAGGCCGGATCGCGCCCGGCCCGCATGGCGATGCGGGCGATCGAGAACATCACCCAGATCATGGCTGCGGCGCAGCTGGGCATCACGATCTGCTCGTTGGGGCTCGGCGCGGTGGGGGAGCCGGCGATCGCGCACCTCTTCGAGCCGCTGTTCGACGCTCTTCAGGTGCCGCACGGCGCAGTGCACCCGCTGTCGTTCGTCATTGCGATGACGATCGTGGTGTTCGCGCACGTCGTGCTCGGAGAGATGGTGCCCAAGAACCTCGCGCTGGTCGGCCCGGATCGGGCGGCGCTGATCCTCGGGCCGTTCATGCTGGCGGTCGTCGTGGTCCTCAAGCCGTTCGTCGTCGCCCTCAACGGCGTCGCCAACCTGATCGTCCGGCTGTTCGGCACCGAGCCCAAGGGTGAGGTCGCGTCGACGTACTCCCACGACGAGGTCGCGGGTCTCGTCGAGGAGTCCCGCCGCGAGGGGCTGCTCGACGAGGACGAGTACGGCCTGGTGTCAGGAGCGCTCGACTTCCACGAGGGCACGGTCGACCAGGTCCTGCTGCCGAGGGCAGGGCTGGTGACGATCCCGCCGAGCGCGACACCGGTCGACGTGGAGCGGGCCTGCGCAGAGACCGGGTTCTCGCGTTTCCCGGTGCTCGACGCGAACGACGAGATCGCCGGCTACCTCCACATCAAGGACGTGCTGGAGACCGACGACGAGTCCCGCCTCGAGACGATCGCGGACAAGTGGCTGCGACCGCTCGCGACGGTCGTCGTGGGGTCAGGCCTCTATGAGGCTCTCCGAACGATGCAGGCCCGTGGCTCCCACATGGCGAGGGTCGCCGACGAGTCCGGTGCCGTGCTGGGCGTCATCATGCTGGAAGACGTCCTCGAAGAGCTGGTGGGAGAGATCCGCAGCGCAAGCCCTGCCGAAGGCAAGGGCGGCTGATAACCCGCTCCTCAGCGTACGAAACCCTCTCTTGCCGTGTTTCAGCGACGTGGGTCCACGTCGTGGGCGTCGACGACGCGCTGCAGGCCCTTGGCGATGGCGTCCTGCTGCGCCGCTGTGAGGTGGCGGCTGAAGTGCTGCTCGATGCCGGCGAGGTAGACCGGCGCGGCCTGGCGGCGAGCGGTGCGGCCCTCGGCCGTGATGCGCGCCAGGGTTGCGCGACCGTCGTCGGGATCGGGAACCCGTTCGATGTAGCCGACGCGTTCGAGCTCTGACACCAATCGGCTGACGCGAGTGCGTGACAGCACGACCCGCGCTGCGAGGTCCTGCATCCGCAGCTGGCGGTCCGGTGCAGCGTTGAGCTCGAGCAGGACGTCGTACCAGGACAGGGGGATGAGTCCCTGGTCGTGCAGGTCCTGCTCGATCGCCCGCAGTGCGCGGTTCTGGGCACGCAGGACGGCCTGCCATGCGGCGACGGGATCGCGGCCTTCGGTCATGCGGCAAAACTACTACTTGCGTGCATCTGCACGCAAATGTATAGTGTGTGCACACGCACATAACTAGTCGCAAAGGATGAGCACCATGAGCACTGCACCCGTCATCGAACCGACCCAGCTGCCGGCCGTCGGCACCTGGACGATCGATCCCGGCCACGCCGAGGTCGGCTTCGTCGGCCGCCACTTCGGCCTGACCAAGGTCCGCGGCCGCTTCACCGGCGTCGAGGGCACCGTCACGATCCGCGAGCCGCTCGACAGGTCCGAGGTCGAGGTCGTCATCGACATGGGATCGGTCAGCTCGGGCAACCAGACCCGCGACGACCACCTGAAATCCGACGACTTCTTCGACGCGGCCAACCACCCTCGAGCCACCTTCCGCTCCACCGGTGTCGCGACGAGTGGCACCGAGGCGCAGATGACCGGCGAGCTGACGATCAAGGGCGTCACGCGTCTGGTCACGCTCGCCGCGGAGTACGTCGGGCAGGCGACTGATCCGTGGGGCGCCGAGCGCGCGATCTTCAGTGCTTCGGGCACGATCAACCGCGAGGACTGGGGCCTGACGTGGAACATGGCCCTCGAGGCCGGGGGACTCCTGGTCTCCAAGGAGATCCGCCTGGAGATCGAGGTCGAGCTCGTTCGCGCGGACCAGTCCTGAGCCGGCGGCTCAGGGCACGCGGAACACGCCGCCCGGGGTGACCGCCAGCTGCACGGGTACGTCGTGCGGTTCGTGCGGCACCTCGGGCAGCAGCTCGTGGCTGAAAACCAGCGCGCACAACGGCGCTCGTACGCCGGCCAGCGCGCGGTCGTAGTAGCCCGCTCCCCGGCCCAGGCGGTAGCCCGCATGGTCGACCGCAAGGGCGGGAACGATCACGACATCGCACGACTCCAACGCGTCGGCCCCCAGCCGCTCGCCAGCCGGCTCAGGGATGCCGAGCGGAGTCGTCTCGAGTGCCGACTCCGGCTCGTACGCGACCCAGTCGAGTGTCCGGTTGTCGAGGCTGAGCGGCACGATGACCTCGACGCCGCGAGCCAGCAGGGCCGTGATCAGCGGTGTCGTGCCGGGCTCGGAGGGCATCGAGAGGTAGCAGGCCACCCGCCTGGCCCGTGCCACCACCGGCGCTGCGAGGACGTGGAGCGCGATGGCCTCGGCCGCTTCGAGCCGCACCTCGGAGCTCATGGCACGCCGCCGGGCGAGGAGGTCCAAACGTGCCTGTGCCTTCGTCACGCGCTGACGCTAGCGTATGTGCAATGTCGGGTCTTGAGATGGCGCAGCAGCGGATGCAGGACGCGGGCGTGCCCCAGCGTGCGATCGATGTCTTTTCGTCCTTCTACGCCAAGCTCGAGCAGGGTGACAGCGGGATGATCCGCGAGTCGGACGTCGACCCGCTCGATGGCATCGACCACGCCGGTTCGCTCCAGCTGAGCGACGAGGAGTGCCGCGCTGCGGCGGCGGTGACCGCCGTCATCAAGCTCAACGGTGGCCTCGGCACGTCGATGGGCCTCGATCGCGCCAAGACGCTGCTGTCCGTACGCCCCGATCTGACGTTCCTCGACGTCATCGTCGGACAGGTGCGCCACCTGCGTCAGACCCTCGACGTACGCCTGCCGCTGCTGTTCATGAACAGCTTCCGCACGCGCGACGACACCCTTGCGGCGCTGGCGAAGTACGACGACCTCGAGGTCGAGGGCCTGCCGATCGACTTCCTGCAGAACCGCGAGCCCAAGCTGCGTGCCGACGACCTGACGCCGGTCGACTGGCCGGCCGATCCGTCGCTCGAGTGGTGCCCGCCGGGCCACGGCGACCTCTACACGGCGCTCGAGGTGTCGGGCATCCTCGACGCCCTGCTCGACGCGGGCTACCACTATGCGACGGTGTCCAACGCCGACAATCTCGGCTCGGCGCCGGACCCGGCGATGATGGGCTGGTTCGCCGCATCGGGTGCCCCCTACGCCGCGGAGGTCTGCCGGCGCACGCCCGCCGACGTCAAGGGCGGGCACATCGTCGTACGCAGGAGCGACGGCCGGCTCGTGCTGCGCGAGACTGCCCAGGTCGATCCGGACGACGCGGCGCAGGCTGACGACCCGCAGCGGCACAAGTACTTCCACTGCAACAACCTGTGGTTCGACCTGCGGGTCATGAAGGCGACGCTGGAGGCCCGCGACGGCATCCTCGGCCTGCCCCTGATCCGCAACGCCAAGACCGTCGACCCCACCGATCCATCCTCGACCAAGGTCGTGCAGATCGAGTCGGCGATGGGCGCAGCGGTCGAGGTGTTCGAGGGCGCCACCGCGATCGAGGTCGATCGTTCGCGCTTCCTGCCGGTCAAGACCACCAACGACCTGATGCTGCTGCGGTCCGACGTCTACGGCGTCGGCGAGGACTTCCGCCTGCGTGCGCAGGTGAGCTCGGCGCCGCTGGTCGACCTCGATCGCCGGTTCTACACCACGATCGCCGACTTCGACGCCCGCATCCCGGAGGCGCCGTCGCTGGTCGACGCCACCTCGCTGACCGTCAAGGGCGACTGGCGGTTCGGGCGCGGTGTCACGGTGCGGGGCGATGCGGCGCTCGACGACTCCGGCGCGGCCCAGAGCGTCCCGGCGGGCGCCCAGTTAGGCTGACTCGCATGTCACCAGGAGAAACCGACGACGGGCCGGAGCAGAACATGCTGCCGCTCGGCTCGGACACTCCGCCGGATCCGTTCCCATCGAGCCCCGCTTCTGAGGGTGAGCAGACCGCGCCGGTACGCCTCCCACCGACTCCGCCGGTCGAGCCGGTTGAAGCCCCCCTGGCCGCGCCGGCAGAGCCGGCCCCGCCGGTCGAGCCGACCCCGCCCCATGAGCCGGCCCCGCCCACGGAGGCGAGCCCGGTGTCCTCGCCCAGCGTGCGACCGCGGCCGGCCAGCGTTCGCGAAGGCATGCTGACGGTCGAGGACCACCTCGAGAAGATCCTCCGCGGCATCGGGCCGCTCGGTGCGTACGACCAACCGCTCGTCGAGTCGCTCGGCCTGCCGCTGCACGAGGCATTCGTCAGCCCGTCCGACCTGCCCCTGTTCGACAACTCCGCGATGGACGGCTACGCGATCCGCTCCGAGGACCTCGCCGGCGCGAGCCGCGCGCAGCCGGTCGTGCTGCCGGTCGTCGGCGAGATCGCCGCAGGTTCCGGCCGACCGTTCGCGATCAGCGCCGGCACCGCGGTCAAGATCATGACGGGTGCGCCGATCCCGCGTGGCGCAGACGCGGTCATCCCGTTCGAGAAGACCGACCGCGGCAACGCGCGCGTCGAGATCTACGAGTCCACGACACCCGGCGCATGCATCCGGCCCAAGGGCGACGACATCAAGGCCGGCGACACGGTCCTGGCCGAGGGCACGGTCCTCGGACCCCGCGAGATCGGTCTGTTGGCCTCACTCGGCGCACCGCGCGCCAAGGCCCGTCCCCGGCCACGCGTCGTCGTGATCTCCACCGGCGACGAGCTGCGCGAGCCCGGCACCCACCTCGACTTCGACTCGATCCACGACGGCAACAGCTACATGCTCGCCGCGGCTGTGCGCGATGCCGGCGCGATCTGTTATCGCGTCGGCGCGGTCGAGGACAGCCCGCGAACGTTCCGCAAGGTCCTGTCCGAGCAGCTCGTCCGCGCGGATCTCGTGGTGACGAGCGGCGGCATCAGCAAGGGTGACCACGACGTCGTCAAGGAGACGCTCTCGGCGCTCGGCACGGTCGACTTCGTCGAGGTCGCGATGCAGCCGGGCAAGCCGCAAGGCTTCGGCCGCGTCTATGACGAGCAGACGCCGATCATCACGTTGCCCGGCAATGCCGTGTCGGCCTACGTCTCGTTCGAGGTGTTCGTGCTGCCGGCGATCCGCCGCATGATGGGCCGCACGCCCTACCGGCGCCCCATGGTGCACGCCGTCCTGGCCTCCGACCTGCGGTCCACGCCGGGCATCCGACAGTACGTCCGCGGCGTCTTCGAGGTCACCCACCGCGGAGCCAAGGTCACCCCGATCCTGGGCAACGGCTCGCACCTCATCGGGTCCCTGGCCAAGGCCAATGCGCTGATCATCGTCGGCGAGGACCAGACCGCGCTCAACATGGGCGACACGGTCCGCACCCTCGTGCTCGATCGGCCGTTCTGACCATGCCAGACCGGCTCACCCATGTCGACGACTCCGGCGCTGCCCGCATGGTCGACGTCACGGCCAAGCACGTCACCGCCCGCACCGCCACGGCGCGCGGCCGCGTCGAGGTCAGCCCCGAGGTCATCAGTCTGCTACGCGGCGAGGGGGTGCCCAAGGGCGACGCCATCGCGACCGCGCGCATCGCCGGCATCATGGCGACCAAGCGGACGCCCGACCTGATCCCGTTGTGCCACCCGCTGGCGATCGGCGGCGTGGAGGTCGACCTGGTCGTCGAGGACGACGCCGTGGCGATCACGGCGACGGTGCGGACCGCCGACCGTACGGGCGTCGAGATGGAGGCCCTGACCGCTGTGAGCGTCGCCGCACTCACCGTCGTCGACATGGTCAAGGCCGTCGACAAGCTCGCCCGGATCACCGACATCGAGGTCGTCGCCAAGTCCGGCGGCAAGAGCGGCGACTGGACGCGAGCATGAAGGCAGCCGTCGTGGTCGCGTCCAACAGGGCGTCGACCGGGGTGTATGAGGACACGACCGGACCCCTGATCGTCGATGCGCTGCGCGGGTGGGGCTTCGAGGTCGGCGAGCCGGCCGTCGTCGGTGACGGCGAGCCCGTCGCCGAGGCGATGCGGGCGGCGCTCGCCGACGGTGTCTCGGTCGTGCTGTCGACCGGCGGCACCGGCATCAACCCGACCGACCGCACCCCCGAGGCGACCCGCCCGCTGCTCGACCGCGAGCTGCCCGGCGTCGCCGAGGCAATCCGTGCCCACGGCGTCGCCAAGGGCGTGCCGACCGCGATGCTGTCGCGCGGCTTGGCGGGCGTGGCGGGTCAGGCGGTCGTGGTCAACCTGCCCGGGTCGCGTGGCGGGGTCAAGGACGGCCTCGAGGTCCTCGCCGACGTCCTGCCGCACGCGGTTGACCAGCTGCTGGGCGGCGACCATCCGGGCGGTGCCTCGTGAGCCCGGGCTGGCCGGTCGTCCTGACGCATGGACGCATCGGCGTACGTCCGCTGCGTCGTCGCGACGCCCGTACGTGGTCGCGGTTGCGCTCCGAGAACGCCGACTGGCTCGGACCGTGGGAGGCCACGCTGCCGCGTGAGGCCGGGCCCCCGGCCACGTCGTACGTCGGCATGGTCGGGACCCTGCGCCGTCGGGCGCGCATGGGCCAGGCGATGCCGTTCGTGCTGACGTGGGACGGCGAGATGGTCGGCATGCTCACGGTCAACGGCATCACGTGGGGCTCGGCGCGCTGGGCCAGCCTCGGCTACTGGGTCGCCAAGAGCCATGCAGGCAAGTCGATCACCCCGACCGCGGTGGCCCTGGTCTCGGACCACCTGCTCCTGACGATCGGCCTGCATCGCGTCGAGATCGCCATCCGCCCGGAGAACGCGGCGAGCCTGCGCGTCGTCGAGAAGCTGGGCTTCGCCGAGATCGGGCTGGCCCGGCGCTTCCTGCACATCGCGGGGGAGTGGCGGGACCACCGGATCTTCCAGGTGCTCGTCGAGGACGTCCCCAGTGGTCTCATGAAGCGCCTCGACCCGCCTTCCTGAATCGCGTCGGAGTGACCGATCTTCATGCGATTGCGTCGTCCTGGCAGCGCGAAGGCATGGATATTGGTGGCCACCGGACGCGTCGAGTCACACCCGTCCCACAAGTTCTCAGGCGACACACGGCCATGGGTGCCGGGCAAGTGGACCCGCACCGCCTACCGTTTTGCACGTGGGTGCCAGCAGTGGGTTGATCATCGCGTTTGTCGTGGCCGTCTGGGCCGCGTACTTCGTGCCCCTTGCCCTGCGCCGATACGACGAGGCCAGCAAGAATGCCTCGGTCGAGACCTCCGGTTCGCAGTCCCGCGTCATCGCCCGTCCGGTCGCGAAGCCGACGCCATCGGTCGTTGAGCCTGCCGCCTCGGTCGTTGAGCCTGTCGAAACGACTCCTGCAGCCCGTACGCTCGACCGTCCCGCAGCGCGGCTTGCTGCCCGGCGCCGTCGTCGCACGCTCCTGACCCTGCTCGCCTCTGCCGCAGTCGTCGGCGGCCTGGCCGGTGCCTCGGTCATCGCACCGTTCTGGGTCGCCGCTCCCGTCGCCCTGATCGTCGCCTGGCTCATCGCCTGCCGCATCCAGGTGCGCGGCGAGCTCGGCATTGCCCGGGTGAAGACGCCGAAGCAGCCCAAGGTCGACAAGAAGAAGGTCGACAAGAAGCAGGTCGCGTCGACCGCCGACGACGAAGAGCAGACGATCATCGTCTCGGGCCAGTTCGAGGACATCAACCCGGGCCGCAAGCACCAGATGGAGGACTTGCCGCTCGAGGCCAACGCGCTCGACGACCAGATCGTGATCGCCGTGCCGTCCGTCTCGACGACCGGCGAGGCACTCTGGGACCCGCTCCCGGTGACGCTTCCGACCTACGTCACGAAGCCCCGCGCGGGCCGCACGGTCCGCACGATCGACTTCGGCCAGGCCGGCGCCTGGACCTCGGGTCACATCGAGGGCGAGGACGTCGAGCTGCCCAAGCGCAGCGACGACACCGGCGACGAACGCCGCGCGGTCGGTCACTGAACCGCCTGATAAAGTTGCCGGGCAGCACGAGGGGCATTGGCGCAGTTGGTAGCGCGCTTCGTTCGCATCGAAGAGGTCAGGAGTTCGAATCTCCTATGCTCCACACGATCAGAAGGCCCGGGCACTCCTTGCCCGGGCCTTCTGGCGTGTATACGTCTGGTGATTCGGGGAGGAGCGCGCGTCGCGTCGCGTGGCGATGTGGGTCACAGGTGGGAAGCGAGAGCGCCCTGCCTGAGTTGACCAGGGTGTGAAGCTCTCGCTGCTGGACCGGTCGCGTACGCGTGCGGGTCGTCCCGAGGCCGAGGGCCTGACGGGCTCGGTCGACCGGGCGATCAACGCCGAAAGGCTGGGCTACGACCGGTTCTGGGTCGCCGAGCACCACGCCGTGCCGGGCATCGCGAGCGGCTCGCCGCCGGTGCTGCTGGCCGCGATCGGTGCCCGCACCGGCCGCATCCGCCTGGGCTCTGGCGGCGTCATGCTGCCGCACCACCAGCCGCTCGTCGTGGCCGAGCAGTTTCTGATGCTCGAGGCGTTGAACCCCGGCCGGATCGACCTGGGACTCGGCCGGTCGCTCGGCTTCACCGCGCCCGTACGTGAGGCGCTGCGTGACCATGGCCCTGACACGTTCGAGGACGACCTGCGCGACCTGCGGGCGTACCTCGAGGGCGAAGCAGCGGTGACGGCCCGACCGCAGGGAGCCGGCCGTGTGCCGATGTACGTCCTCGCGACCGGCCGTGGCACGGTCATCGCGGCGCGACTCGGACTGCCGGTCGTCATCGGCGGTCCGATCCTGGCAGAGGAGCGGATCGGCGAGGTCCTCGAGTCGTACCGGCGTGACTTCCGGCCGAGTCCCGGTGTCGAGCGTCCGTACGTCGTGGTGTCCCTCGACGTGACGGTCGCCGACGACGACGTGACAGCGCGAGAGCTGGCGCTGCCGGAGGCGTGGGCGATGGCACGGTCGCGGCAGACCGGGGAGTTCCCGCCGCTGGAGCCGGCCGCGGAGATCCGCCGGCAGCCGTGGACCGCGCAGCTGACCGACCGGGTCGAGAGATCCCTCGACCGCGCCGTCGCCGGGAGCCCGCAGACCGTACGCCGTGCGCTGGAGCAGCTTGCCGAGAGGACCGGAGCAGACGAGCTGCTGGCATCGACGTCGACGTATGGCCGCGAGCCGCTGTTCGCCTCCGACGCAGCGCTGCGGGACCTCGTCGCCTAGCTGTCGAACCCGAGGCCGAGTCGGTCGAGCAGGCGCAGCCACAGATTGCGCCTGCCGGTGCGATCCGCACGCTTGAGGGACCAGGTCGTGATCTGGATGCCGATCCACGCGAATGGCTCCGGCGGGAACGGCAGCGGCTTCGTGCGGACCATCTCGAGCCGCGTCCGTTCGGTCTCCTCGCCGGACAGCAGGTCGAGCACGACATTGGCGCCGAATCGCGAGGCGCCGACGCCGAGCCCGGTGTAGCCCGTCGCGTACGCCACGCGGCCGCGATGCGCGGTGCCGAAGAACGCGCAGAACCGGGTGCATGTGTCGATCACGCCGCCCCAGTGGTGCGAGAAGGTCAGACCGGTGAGCTGCGGAAACGTGTCGAAGAAGTTGGCCGCCAGCGCCGCGTACGTCTTGGGGCGGTGCTCGTACTCAGGCAGGATCCTGCGGCCGAAGTGGTAGATCGCGTCGTAGCCGCCCCACAGGATTCGGTTGTCGGCCGTGATCCGGTAGTAGTGGAACTGGTTGCCCGAGTCCGACAGGCCTTGCCGGTTGCGCCAGCCGATCGACGCGAGCTGCTCGTCGCTGAGCGGCTCGGTCATGAGCACGTAGTCGTACACCGGGACGGTGTGGAACTTCAGTCGCTTGAGCAGTGAGGGGAACGCGTTGGTCGCGAGCGCGACCCGATCGGCGATGACCCTGCCGCCATCGGTGACCAGGGCGATCTGCTCGCCGTACGCCTTGAGGTCGGTGACCGGAGTATGTTCGACGATCCGCACGCCGGCCGCCTCGGCCGCTGCGGCGAGACCCCAGGCAAGGCGCGCCGGATCGAGCATCGCGGTGCCGTCGCGATCCCAGGTGCCGCCGAGGTACGTCGGAGAGTCGACCTGCTCTCGCAGCTCTTCGGCGTCGAGGAAGTCCGGCGCCGACGCGTCGTAGTCCGCGAGCTCGTGCGGTCGCGTCGCCACCGCGAGCTCCCCGGTGCGCTGGAAGTCGCACTCGATGCCGTAGCGCTCGATCGTCGCGGCGATCTCGTCGAGGTTCTCCATGCCCAGGCGGTGCAGCTGGTCGTACTCGTCCGGCCACCGCTCGCGCCCGTTGGCCTCGCCGTGGGTGAGGCTCGCCGAGCAGAAGCCGCCGTTGCGGCCGGTGGCCTCGCCGGCGATCCGGCCGGCCTCGATCAGCACGACGTCGCGCTCTGGATCGCGCTCCTTGGCCATCAGGGCGGTCCAGAGACCGGTGAACCCTCCGCCGACGACGGCCAGCTCCGTGTGGAGATCGCCGTCGAGACCGGGCCGGGCCGGCGGGCGGTCGGAGCGTGTCGAGCCAGTAGGGGATCGGCGCGGCATCGGACCAGCTCGTGCGGCGATCCTGGGGTGCGGTCACGCCGTCATCCTGTCAGGAGGAGGGCCCAGCTGTCCTCGCCGGAGCGTACGTTTCGGATCATGATCACGGTTGACGACGTGCGTCAGGTCGCGCGGACGCTGCCGCGAGCGTACGAGGTGCTGGTCCGCGACCGCATCAAGTTCCGTGTCGGCAGCCTCGTGTTCGTCGCGTTCTCGCGCGACGAGACGCTGATGGGCTTCGGCTTCCCACGCGAGGAGCGCGAGCACCTCGTCTCGTCGCGGCCCGACACGTTCCAGCTGCCGTCGCCGGGCGACATGCGCTATCAGTGGGTCGTCGCCGACATGGCGGCGCTCGAACCCGACGAGATGGAAGAACTCGTGATCGACGCGTGGCGCATGTGCGTGCCCAAGGGCGTCGCGCGTAAGTTCCTCGGTGAGGACTATGAATCCACCTGAATCCACCTGAATGTTCAGGGTCGCCAGCGGTGGTTGCGTTTCCAGGTGTCGGATCCGGGCGCCTTGTATTCGGGGTGGCCGTCGACGGGACTCATCCGGATCGCCCATCCACGCTCGTGCATGGTTCGGTGGTGGAAGGGGCAGATCAGGACGCCGTCTTCGAGCTTGGTCTCGGAGCCGTCGGCCCATCTGGCCCGCCAGTGGTGCGCTTCGCACCATCCCGGTGGTCTGTCACATCCGGGGAAGGTGCAGCCGCCGTCGCGGTTCTCCAGTGCTTGGCGTTGGGTCTTGGTGAACAGCGCGTTGTTCGTGGCCGTGGTCCAGCGGCAGGCTCTTGCCGTTGAAGACTTGGGGGATGATGCCGGCGTTGCAGGCCATCTGGCGGGCCTGCGAGGCGGAGATGCGGGTGCCGGTGGACAGGGTGGCGGCCTTGATGCCGTTGATCAGCGTGTCGTGGTCGAGGCGGACGATGAGGGTGGCGCCGAGTCCGCCTTTGCCGGGCAGCTTGTCGGCGGGCAGGTGGTCGCACAGCTCGGCGAAGCCCATGCCGAGGCGGTGCCGGTGGTCCAGGTCTTTGTCGTAGTAGGACTCCGCGCCCGGGGTGTGATCGTGCAGGTGGTCGCGACGTGGTGCGCTGATGGCCTGGATCGCGGCGAGCAGCTTGTCTGCCTGGGCTTCGGGGATGCGGAACCCGCCACGGCAGGTGCCGTCGCCGTCGTTGACCATCCAGAACTCGGCCCGCCGCCACGCGTCCTTCTCCTGACGTTCCAACGACTCGTTCTCGATCGCATCGACCTCAGGGGCTGGTTTGAACTGGTCCGTGACCCGCTTGGACCGTGACCGCAGGTCCTTGAGTTGAATCGGCCGGCGTCGCCGATCAGAGTGTCCTCGCACGCCTGCTTCTGCTCCGGCGTGGTGTCATCGGGCAGATCCGCCACAGCGCCGGCGATGATCGCCGCCTGTGACGGCCCGATCTGGCCGCGAGCCAGCGCGTCTTCGGTGCGTGATGCGATCTCGAGGGCTTTGCCCATGTTGACCATCTGGTCGCCGGCCTTGCGGTCTCCACCGAACGCCCCGGCCAGCATCGCTCCCGTCGATGACGCACCCCGGGTCTTGGCGAGCCCTGACGCATCCAGCACCCGCGCCGCGGCCATCTGTTGCGCCTTGACCCGCGCCTCGATGCGTAGGAGCTCCTCGCTCAACTGCGCAATCATCGCCGGCTCCAGTCCATCCCAGGCGCTGGTGGGCATCTGGTCCAAGGCGTCCTTGATCGCGGCGACGCCACGCACCAACGGGTGCGGCAGCGAGACCACGGGAGCGACAGACACGACGTACCTCAAGACGGAAGTTGGTCGCACGCTTGGCCACTGTCAGATGCGGCGCACCC
This sequence comes from uncultured Actinomycetota bacterium, assembly GCA_963759975.1. GTDB lineage: Bacteria > Actinomycetota > Actinomycetes > Propionibacteriales > Nocardioidaceae > Aeromicrobium. The sequence continues at coordinate 180,380 of CAVXBS010000022.1, read as the reverse complement.
AAGCTCGATGCACCACGGGCCGGTCTCAGTCAGATCAATTCGCGTCGAGGGATTGCTGCGAAGGCTTCACCCTCAATGACGACAGTCTATCTGAACAAACCCGTTGTGTCGAACGTCTGTTCGAATAGTGAGACGGAACTAGTTCCAGCCACGCCGGCGCGAGACGAGCCGGTAGACGGCGTAGAGCGCGATCAGGATCACCGCCCAGGGCAGCAGGGCCCCCGCGACCTCGACGACGTGGTTGACCGTCGACACCAGCGCGTTCCAGCCATCGGTGAGGCCGCCCTTGAAGCCGCCGGGCTCGACCGAGTCGGCCTTCGCCTTCTGGCGGCGGTCGTCGGTGATGTCACCCGGCGCTCCGATCTGTGCGTGTGCGGACGTCTCACCTACAGATGTCCGGACGAGCCACACCGTCTCACGTTCCACCGGACTTTTTCGGAAGTCGTCCCCGCCGGGCACCGGCTCGTACGATGGAGCAGCAGGAGGTGGCACCGTGAAGCGAATGCTGGCGGCTCTGGTCGCGGTGGCGACCGTCGCGCTCGGCGTGACCCTGCTGAGCCCCGGCGCCGACACACCGCCGGCACCTACAGGGCCGACCGCGCTCCAGACCGCGACGCTCGATCAGGTCAGCAAACCCGTACCGCCGCCGAAGGCCAAGTTCGTCCGGACGATCTATGCCACCTCGAGCCTCAAGCGATCCGAGCTGATGCTCGACTTCTGCAAGGGGCCGATCGCGGTCTTCGTCGGCGAGCACCGGCCGCGGCTGATCGCCGAGCACGACTACTGCGGCGGGCTGGCGTGGATTCCCAAGCTCGCCAAGGGCGACGCGATCAAGCTCTCCGGCGACGGCGTGCAGGACGGCACGTACGTCGTGAAGACGATCGGGCACGGGGTCCGCAACGCGACCAAGGTCCGCGACCTGCCCGACACCGACATCGTGCTGCAGACCTGTGTCAGCCACAACACGATGGTCCTGGTCGGCATGGACCTGTTCGATCCCACGACGTCGTCCTGACGGTTTCGGGGACGGACGTGCCGGCTCGGCGTTACCGTGGAATCGCAGGGCCGATGGGAGTGTCGGTCCCCACGAGGGAGTGCACCATGGGGTTTTTTCGCGTCGCCGCCAGCTGGTTCTCGACCGGTTCCACGCGGGAGGACGCCGGTGTCACGTCGATCGAGTACGGATTGATAGCCGCGGCGATCGCCCTCTTGGTGGCCGCGGGTGTCGGCGGTCTGGCCCCCAAGGTCATCGCGCTCTTCAACGCGATCGGCACCTGACCCGCGCGTGCGAGAGTCCGGGAGTGTCCTCTCCGGTCAGCGTGCAGCCAATAGTCATTGAGAGCCATAAAAGATGGCCCGTAACAAGTCCCGAAAACGCCCAAAACGGAAACTGCGACGCTCTACCTTTTGAGCAGGGAGAGTCGCCCGTTTGGGTGACTTAAAAGTTAGAGGGAGTAACTCATGTCTGCTTTCAACAAGATGTTCGCGATTCTGTCGACGTTCCAGGTCCGCGCCGAGGCGCGCAAGGACGAGAAGGGCGTCACGGCCATCGAGTACGCACTGATGGCCGGCGGCATCGCAGTGATCATCGTCGCGGCGCTGGCGATCCTCGGGCCGAAGATCAACACTCTTTTCAACAACATCAGCCTGTAGATCGAACAACCACACGGCGCACTCGGGCGCTGAAGTCGCGCCGTGAATCCCCGGGTTCACGGCGCGATGTGGTTTCGATTTCAAAGCCATGGATCCTCGATCCAGGGGCGAGCGCGAGCGTGGAGTGGCAACTGTTGAGTTCGCGCTGATCGTCCCTCTTCTCTTGCTGCTGGTCTGCGGAGTCATCGACTTCGGGGAGCGGTACAAGACGGCCGCGGTCTACAACAACGCGGCGTTCGCTGCAGCTCGCTCGATGACCATCGAGAACAGTGCGACGAAAGCAAAGACAGCCGCGGTCAATGCCGGCATGCCGAGCACGTTGGCGCCTGGTCGTCACCTACACCCCCGGGTATTCGTCGTGCGCGCAGGCTGGCGACGGCTCGTTCGGCAACGTGACCGTCAAGATCACCAACCCGGCGAAGTCAACCGCGACGAAGTTCTTCGGGACCACCTACTCGGTGACTGGAAAGGCGGTTGCGAGATGCAGTGGCACATGAAGCGGCGCGGCAGTCGCGGTGACGAGCACGGGGTCACGACAGTGATGATCGCGCTGCTGGCGACCACGTTGGTCGCAGCTGTCGGCATGAGTGTCGACGTCGGAAACGCGTACTCACAGCGCCAGCGGCTGCAGACCGCGACAGACAACGCCGCCCTCGCCATCGCCCAGGACTGCGCGCTCTACCGGCCCACGTGCACCACCGCCGGCACAAACCCGGCCAAGGCAACTGCCGACCTGGTCGTCGGGCAGAACATCGGCGGGGCCAGCACCACGGTCAACGGCACGGTGAGTGCAACGTCGAGCTCGGTCAAGGTCACCTCGACCAAGTCGATCCCGTTCTCCTTCGCATCCGTGATCGGTGTGGCGCCGAAGACCGCGACGGTGACGGCGACGGCGACCTGGGACAAGGCCGCGCAGGAGGGCTATCCGCTCCTGCCGATGGCCGTTGGCTACTGCCAGTACAAGGCCAATGCGTTTCCAGCGACGAATCACATCCTGATCCGCACCGATCTGCTCAGTGCCACGCTCAAAGGTCTGATCGCGACCCTCAACCTGCTGGGGATCCCGCTCACGACCTACTTTCCGACCTCGACCTGCACCGGGACCAGCGGCGACACGCTCAACATGAGCAACGGGGCTGTCTGGTTGACGGCTCTCGTCGACGCGCTCGATCTCTTCGACATCAGCAACATGTCGATGTGCAACATGAAGGTCAAGATCTTCACGACCATGCTGGTGACCGCCGTGACTCCGGTGATCGCGCCCACAGCCTGCGTCAACAAGCTGAAGGTCGGGACGATCGCGATGATGCCGATCTACGAGTCGACCTCGCCTCTGACGGTCCTCTCGTCGTCGATCACGCTCCGCATCGTCGGGTTCGCCCCGTTCAAGATCACCGGGTGGCAGGAGCCGGGCAACGCCAAGAACGACGCGACCGCGACGCCGAGCTGCGTCAACATCCTGACACTGACCTGTCAGGGCATCCAGGGCTACTTCGTGCGATCGGTGGTCCAGGATCCCGCCCAGGTGTTCGCCTACGACCACGACGCGCCTGACCTCGGCGGCGTCAAGCTCGCGACCCGGCTCACGAACTAGGCACGGAAAGGGACTGAAACCGTGAAGAAGAAGCTGATAGCCCTGTTGAGTGCCGCCGCGCTCGTTCTCGTGGGTGTGGTGTCACTCATCACCTACGCGAACGGCGCTGAGGACCGGGCGTTCAAAGACGCGAAGCTCGTCGAGGTGCTCGTGGTCAGGTCCGAGATCCCTGCGGAGACCCCGGCCAACCGCATCACGTCGGCGGTCCAGCTCAAGAAGGTGCCTGCTTCGGTCAGGGCCGACGGGGCGCTCACGGACCTCGACGCGGTTCAGGACCTCGCCACCAACACCAACCTCGTGCCCGGGGAACAGGTGCTCCGAAAGCGATTCGGTGCGGTCGTGGGCAAGTCGAAGGCGTCTGCGCTCCCCGCGGGGATGCAGGAGGTGTCCATCTCCGTCAGCGCTCCGAGGACGCCCAACGGCAAGGTGAAGGCCGGGGACAAGGTGGGCATCGTCGCCAGCTACGCCGCGAAGGGCGGTGACGGCGGCTACACGAACATCATCCAGAACAACATGCTGGTCACACACGTCTCGGAGTCGGTGGTCGGGAAGGCGACTGGCGAGGATGCCGGAGTCCCCATGATCGTCACGTTTGCCGTCAAGCCGATGGATGTCGAACGGATCGTCAACGCGTCCGAGTTCGGCAAGGTGTGGCTCACGATGCAGAACCCGAAGACCGACGTCGACGGCTCGAAGCTCATCCACTCGAAGGACGTGATCAAATGAGCAGGATCCTCCTCCTTGGCGGCGACGGCGGCCTGGAGTATCGACTGGGTCAGTTTCCCGGGAACCTCTTGATCCCGGTCCCCTCGGCCACGGTCGAGAAACCGGACTTCGACATCCGCGCGCTGCTGGGGGATGACCACCTGCCCGACATCGTGGTCGTCGGACCACAGGTCATCCGGCAGACCGCGATGTCGATCGCCGCCATGCTGGACGCGATTCACCCGCAGATCACCGTCGTCCTGGTCGCAGAGCCGACTGCCGACGTCATGCTGGAGGCGATCCGAGCCGGCGTACGTGATGTCCTGCCGCCTGAGGCGAGTGATGAGGACTACCGCATCATGCTCCTCAAGGCACACGACCACGCAACTCGCCGCACGCTGCGGCGGGCGACGGAGGAACCCGCCGAGCACCGCGTCGTGGAGAGTCGCGTCGTCGTCGTGGCGTCGCCCAAGGGCGGGGTCGGGAAGTCCACGATCGCGGTCAACCTCGCCGTGGGTCTGGCCCGCCAGGCACCGCAGGACGTGGTGCTCGTCGACCTCGACCTACAGTTCGGCGATGTCGCGACCCACCTCGATCTCCAGCCGGCTCACTCGCTGGCCGACGCGTTCGCCAGCCAGGGTGGGCTCGACACGTTGTTGCTCAAGACCTTCCTGACGGCACACCCGGCGGGGTTCTACGCCTTGTGCGGGTCGGAGTCTCCTGCCGCGGCCGACAAGATCGGCCCCAAGCAGGTGCGTGAGCTGCTCGCCGCCTTGGCATCGCAGTTCAGGTACGTCATCGTCGACACCGGTGCGGGCCTCGATGAGCCGACTCTGGCGGCACTCGAAGAGGCCAACGATGCGGTCTTCGTGTCGAGCATGGACGTCGCGAGCGTCCGGAACGTGCGCAAGGAGATCGAGGTCCTCGCGACTCTCAACATCCTCCCGAGTCGTCGTCACCTCCTCCTCAACTTCGCCGATCGGCAGTCGGGGCTCTCGGTCAGGGACGTTGAGGCCGTCGTCGGCCTGCCGGTCAACGTCGTCGTCCCGCGAGCACCCGAGGTCGCTCTCTCGGCCAATCGCGGAGTGCCGGTCCTGATGGAGAAGAAGGGTGGGCCGGCTGCGAAGGCGATGAACAACGTGGTGAAACGACTGGAGGACGACGGCTCGATCAACAAGCCGGGCTTTGCGCACAAGGGGGTTGCGCTCTCATGAGCGCCTCAGCGAACGCCTCGAGACGGCTCGGCTCGTGGGGGAGCCGACGGAGGGACCGTACGCGCACCCCCGGCCCACTCAGAAGCGCATGGTGGAGGAGCTCGAGCCGGCGCAGGTCGACGCGTTCGCCACGGTCAAGGCACGAGCCATCAGCTCGCTGTTCGACAGCATCGGCACCCGGATCACCGACTCCAGCTTGACGGAGGAGCAACTCCAGGGCTACGTACGCGAGGAGCTGACCCGCATCGTCGGGGCGGAGCAGATTCTGTTGACTCCTGAAGAACGGCACCGGCTCATCCGCGACATCGAGGACGACGCCCTCGGTCTCGGGCCCCTGCAGCGTTTGCTCAACGACCCCACGGTCACGGAGATCATGGTCAACGGCCATGAGCGGATCTACGTCGAGCGCGGCGGCCGCCTGATCGAGAGTGGCCTGCGATTCGGCTCCGAGCAGCACCTTCGCCGCGTCATCGAACGGATCGTCGCCAACGTGGGTCGCCGCATCGACGAGTCGTCGCCGCTGGTCGATGCCCGGCTCAGCGACGGCTCCCGGGTCAACGCGGTGATTCCGCCCCTCGCGGTGCATGGCTCGTCGCTGACCATCCGGAAATTCTCGGAGACGCCCTTCCAGGTCGCCGATCTCGTCCGCTTCAAGTCCATGACCCAGCCGATGGCCGAGCTGTTGAACGCGTGCGTGCAGGCGCGCCTCAACATCATCGTCTCGGGAGGCACCGGGACCGGCAAGACCACTCTGCTGAACGTCCTGTCGTCGTTCATCCCTACGGACGAGCGCATCGTGACGATCGAGGACGCAATCGAGCTCAAGCTGCAGCAGGATCACGTCGTCAGCATGGAGAGCCGGCCGCCCAACGTGGAGGGGAAGGGCGAGATCACGATCCGTGACCTGGTCCGCAACTCCTTGCGCATGCGGCCCGACCGCATAGTCGTCGGTGAGGTCCGCGGTGGCGAGAGCCTCGACATGCTGCAGGCGATGAACACGGGTCACGACGGCTCGCTGTCGACAGTCCACGCGAACACGCCGCGCGACTCGATCTCCAGGCTGGAGACGCTGGTCCTGATGGCGGGCATGGACTTGCCGCTGCGGGCCGTACGTGAGCAGATCGCCTCAGCCGTCGACCTGATCGTCCAATTGACCCGTCTTCGTGACGGCACCCGTCGTGTCACGCACGTGACCGAGGTGCTCGGGATGGAGCAGGACACCGTCGTCCTGCAGGACATCTTCTTGTTCGACTTCGCCGCCGGCACAGACGCCGAGGGCAACTTCCTGGGCGTCCCGAAGTTCACGGGCCTCCGGCCGCGGTTCATCGACAAGTTCGAGGAGTACGGGATCCCCTACTCGGCCGGAGAGCTTCATGACGGCGATGGGCGGTGGCCGCTGATGCTGGCCCTCGGCGTGCTGGCAATGGTGGCGGCGTTGGGGCTGGTGTCCTTCGTGATGGTCGGTCCGAGCGTCGGAAAGGTGGCGCTGTCCCGGCGGCGTCCCCCGGGCACGGAGTCGATGCCGCCGCTGCGTGCGGTCTCGGAAGGTCTGGTCAACCTGGTGGACTCGGTGCTGAAGCGCCGTGGGTGGGTGCCATTCCCGTCTTCCGAGATCGAGATGGCGTCCCTGCGGATGACCGCGGGATCGCTCGTGGTGCTGGTATCAGTGCTGAGCTTCACGGTCTTCCTGCTCGGCAGCTCCGTTCTCGGGCAATCTGCTGGTCGGCCTCGCTGATCGCGGTGATGGTGCCGCTCATCACCAAGGCGGTCCTACGACGCCGTGGCAACAAGCGTCGCAGGGCGTTCGGCGACCAGCTTGACGAGTCGCTCCAGATGATCGCGTCCGCCTTGCGCGCGGGGCACAGCCTCGCGCGGGCCCTCGACACGGCATCCCGCGAGGCTCCGGTGCCGACCTCGGAGGAGTTCGCCCGGATCGTGAACGAGAACCGTATCGGTCGTGACCTCGTCGACGCGATGAACACCACGGCCGACCGAATGGACAGCCAGGACTTTCGATGGGTCGCCGAGGCCGTGGCTGTCCAGAGGGACACCGGCGGCAACCTGAACGAGGTGCTGGACAAGGTCGGCACGACGATCCGCGAGCGCAACCACATCCTGCGCGAGGTGCAGACGCTCTCGGCGGAGGGGCGCATGTCGGCCGTGATCCTCATGGTGCTGCCGGTGTTCGTCGGACTCGGCATGACGGTGACCAACCCCGGCTACATGGCGCCGCTGTTCGACGGCTTGACCGGTGTCGTGATCCTGGGCATCGCAGCCCTGCTCTTCACCGCCGGCGGGCTGTGGATGCGGGCCATCGTGAATGTGAAGGTGTAGTGATGGGCCCCGTGATCCCGCTGATCTTCGGAGTGATCTGCCTGGTCGCAGCACTCGGCATGCTCGTGCCCGTGCTGGACTTCGCGCCGTCCACGAGGAAGAGCGTCAAGATGCGCGTCAGGGCGATGGCGGCGAGCACCAACCACGAGGGGGAACCGGTCAAGGAGCGGGCTCTCAGCGCCAAGAACCCGGACCTGGGAGTGCTGCGCGCGGTTGTCACGCGTGGAGCGGTGGCGAAGATCGAGCGTCGGCTGGGGCTCGCTGGCAAGACTCAGGCGGCGCTGCCCATGGTTGTGGCGCTGAAGGTGATTGCGCCGGTCGTCGTCGGGCTGCTGGCGTACCCGTTCGCGGCCAAGATGGCCTCGCCGCTGTGGTGGCTCATCTACACGGTCGTGGTTGTCGTGGCCTACTTCGTCCCGGACATCGTGGTCGGCGGTCGCGCAGCCGAGCGGCAGAAACGGATGATGTACGACCTGCCCGACATCCTCGACCAGGTCACGATCTCGATCGAGGCCGGGATGAGCTTCGAGGGCGCCTTGGCCAGGGTCGGCGCGAACAACCGCGGTCCGCTCGGTGAGGAGATCGTTCGTACGGTGCAGGACATGAACCTGGGGATGCCCCGACGCGAGTCGTATCTCGCGCTGGCTGGCCGCAATGACGTCGAGGACCTCCGCCGATTCACCAAGAGCATCGTGCAGGCCGAGGAGTTCGGCGTGCCGATCTCCCAGATCGTCCGGATCCAGGCGGAGGAGATGCGTGACAAGCGGCGACAGCGAGCCAGGGAGACGGCGCAGAAGGTCCCGGTCAAGCTCCTGTTCCCCATGCTCACCTGCGTCATGCCGGTGCTGTTCATCGTCATCCTGACGCCGGCCATCCTCGGCATCGGCAAGGCGCTGTAACGAGGTTCTCGGGACGACATCGCGGACGCGGCCACAGGCAGTGTCCGCGATGTCGTTGAGTCGACGGCACCTATGCTGACGGCCATGTGCCGGCACGTGATCGGGCAAACCGGGGCCGAGCGGTGACCCATCGCTTCGCCTCGTGGTCGCGCACGGCCCGCTGGACCACGCTCGCGGCTCTGGTCGTTGCGATTGCGGCGACCACGGTGTTCATGGGTCCGTTGCACGACCACCCAGGCGGCAGGGGCCACGGTCACGGGACGGACGCCGACCTCTACCGAGCAGTCGCCGGCCGCGTGCAAGGCGGGGAGGGGTTCTACTCCGCGTCCGTCCAGGAGCAGCTGGATCGCGGCTATCCCGTACGCCCGGCGGTCACGGTTCGCGAGCCGGTGCTGGCCTGGGTCCTCGCCACGGTGGGTGGGTGGCGGCACGCGCTCATCCCCCTCGGTGCGCTGGCGATCGCAGCCGGACTCGCGATGGTTCGGCGGTTCGAGGAGGTCGACCGGAGGCGCTGGTTCTTTGCCCTGACCGGCCTGGTGTCGCTCGCGGCCTTCGGCCCGTACGTGGGCTCCGTCCAGGTCACCCAGCACGAGTGCTGGACTGGGCTGTTGATCGCGATGTCGCTGGCGCTGCGAACCTCCGAACGATTCGTGGCCGCGGTGGTGCTGGGCCTGGCGGCGTGCCTGGTCCGCGAGCTCGCCGCCCCGTACCTGGTGCTGATGGGCGTGACGGCCCTGGCGGATCACCGTCGCCGTGAAGCGTGGGCCTGGTTCTTCGCGGGGCTGGCGTTCGCGGGGGCCTACGGGGCTCACCTGTGGCTCGTCACCCGCGAGACGTCGACGACCGACCCACGATCACCGGGCTGGCTGGCCTTCGACGGGCTGCCCCACGTGCTCGAGACGATCCGGCTGACCACTGTCGCGTCGGCCGGGCCGGATGCGGTGAGCGTGCTGGTCCTTGCCCTCGGGCTCCTGGGCTGGGCGTCAGTTCGCTCGCCGTTCGCTCACCGTGTGCTCGCCTGGATTGCAACGTGGACCGTCGCGACCATGATCGTCGGGCGTCCCGAGAACATCGCCTGGGGATTCGTGTGGGTCGGTCCGCTGGTCACGGGCCTGGTCATGGTGCCGAGTGCTGTGCGCGCCCTGTGCCTGGAGGTGCGTCTTCCACACAAGGTCTAGTCATTAGGGGCCATGATTTGGTCACCGTTGGAGGCATTTTCGCGGTGTCAGGCTGTAGCACAGTCCGGGCGGGCTTACGTTCGGCTCGCGGACGCGATGATGCGTTCGGCGAAGTACGGAGGACTTTCGTGAAGATGTTCACGGTGCACTTCCACCGGATTCGTGGCGGTCTGCTGAGGCGCGACAAGCGGCTCGAGCGGGGAGCTTCTCTGGTGGAGTACGCAGTCCTCGTCGGGGTCATGGCGGGCATCGTGTTCGTCACGGTCACCTTGTTGGGTTCAAGGATCACTGACCTCATTGACGGCCTGCCCGGCCTGCCCGTCGTGGGCTGACTGAGGGTTCGGGGACCTCAGATCGCGTCCACCCACTCCCACCTGGTGCCCGTCGGGCACCGATGCACATCCGGTGCGTCTCCCAACGTGAAGGAAACTCCCATGAACGTCCTCTCCGAAAAGTTCTTCAACGCCTACCTCGCCCTCCTCGGCCGCATGCACCGCCCGGAGAAGGGCGCCTCCATGACGGAGTACGCGATCCTCGTTGCCGTGATGGCCGGCGTCGTGTTCGCCGTCGTCACGCTGCTCGGCGACAAGATCTCGACCTTCGTCAACAGCATCAACATCCACACCTGATCGTCATCTCCCGTCGCTCGCTCGAGTCACGAAGGAGGTGGAGCAGGTGCAGCACGAAGAGCGTGGTGTGGCAGTGGTCGAGTTCGCCCTCGTCCTGACCCTCCTCGCGCCGCTGATCGTCGTGATCATCGCGTGGGGGGTGCGCTTCCACAACGCTGCCCAGGCGGACAACGCCGCGTTCATCGCGGCGCGCTACTACGCGATCAAGTGCTCCACCGATGGCGCCGGACCAGCGGCGTCGGCCGCCAAGGCGGCCGGCGCCGCGTCGACGACCCTGGTGTCGGCCGCGGACATCACACTGGCCGGGTCGTGCACCGTGGGAGCGACCATCACGGCCAAGGTCTCCAAGAACCAGGCGTGGAGTCCGCCGGTGCCGTTCTTCGGCATGTCGGGCAGCTACCCCCTCGGCGGGACGGGGGCGGCACGATGCGAAGGCTGACCGGACGTGAGGACGGGGCGACGACTCTCGTCGTCGCCGCGCTGATGGCCTGCCTTCTTGCCGCCGCGGGGATCGGCATCGACACGACGTCGATGGCGTTCCAGCGCTCCCGGGTCCAGCACGGCACCGATGCCGGGGCGCTCGCCGTGGCTCAGTCGTGCAAGGCGGGGTCGTGCGACACCAGCCTCGCCGGGCAGTACGTCAGCAAGAACGCGACCGGCGGCGGGTCCGACAGCGGCCCGGGGGTGTCGACCACCCCGACCTCGGTCACGGTGACCTCGACCAAGGCGGTCGACACGATGTTCTTCGGCCTGCTGGGCATCCACACCAAGTCAGTGGCGGCGTCCAGCACCGCGTCGTGGAACACCAGCCCCACCGCGGGGGACGTCCTGCCGTTCCTGGTCTCCCTGTGCGAGTACACCAAGGTCAAGGTCAACGACGCGACGTTCATCGACACCAACTCCAACGACGACATCCAGCGCTACAAGCAGAACGATCCGCAAAAGCTGCTGGACGACGACGGCAACCTCACGGCCAACTGCGGCACGATCCCGACCGGTGTCAGCGTCCCCGGACTGAGCGGTGCGACCCGCATGGTGATCGGTGGCCTGTGGAAGTCGAGCAACGGCAAGTGCGACGCATCGGCGAACAACGGGAAGTCACACCTCGTGATCGGTGACAACGGCGCGGACTTCCAGCTGTGTGGTGCCAACACGCAGCAGACCTCGAAGTACGGAGGCACGTCCGGCGCCGACAAGTTCGTGCCCGGGCAGGTGACGCTCTTCGCGATCTATGCACCGACCAAGAACTTTGCGTTCGGCGGGGTCAAGACCAAGAACGACGGGACGACTCCGACCACCGAGTTCGCCTCGAACGCTCCTGCGTTCAACTTCAAGGTCGTCGGTTTCGCGCCGTTCAAGGTCGCAGGACTGCGGCTCGGCACCTCGGGCAACTCCTGCCTGGGGTCCTGCTCCAGCAACAAGGTCGGGATCTGGGGCTCGTTCGTCAACGACATCAGTGCGGACGCCGACTACGAGGTCGGCGGTCCGAACATTGGCTCCGTCGTGAAGCTGATCAACTGATGCGCGCGCCGGACGTCATCCGACAAGACGCTTCCATCGGCCCCGAGCAGGGCCTTCACCCGAGGGGACACACAGCATGAACAAGAGAATCGTGGCGGTGATCGGAGCAGTCGTTCTCGCGCTGGTCGGAGTGGTCATGCTCGCTGCGTACGCGAAGGACGCGGATGATCGCGCGTTCAACGGGGCAGAGCTCACGTCGGTGCTGCGGGTGACGGACTCGATTCCGGCCGACACCACGGCCACCGACGCCGCGGGCAGTGTCGAGCTGGTCAAGCTGCCGCGGAAGGCGGTCGCAGATGGCGCAATCGCCGACCTGGCCGACGTATCGGGTCTCAAGACCACGGTGCAGCTCGAGCCCGGCGAGCAGGTGTTGGCCTCGCGTTGGGCCAAGGAAGGCTCCGGTCCTGCGGCCGATGAGAGGGGGGCGTCGACCGGTGTGCCGAAGGGCTATCAAGAGGTCACGGTGCAGCTGGCACTGGCGCAGGCCGGGGGTGGTCTGCTCAAGCCAGGCGACATCGTCGGCGTGGTGGCGAGCTATCCGACAACCGACACCGGCGGTTTCACCCAGCTGGCCAAGAACTTCGTCAGGGTCACGCGCGTGATCAACGGTGACACCAAAGGCGGCGATGAGGCGGCTGTGTCGCAGCAGCTCGTGACGCTGGCGGTGACGACCCGGGACGCCGGCCGCATCATCAACGCAGCCGAGTTCGGCAAAGTGTGGCTGACTCAGCAGAACAAGGACACCGCGACCGGCCACGGCGGGTCTGTCACCAAGAGCGAGGTCACGAAATGACGCACATCCTGGTCCTCGCCGCTGAAGACGTCAGCGCCCGGCGCATCGGCCTGTTGGACGGCCACGAGGTCGTGGTGGTCGAACGTGAGATCGTCGAGAAGCACGCACGCGTCGGTGATGTCGGCGTCCTGCTGAGCCGAGAGTCCAGCATGCTCCCGGAGATCGTCGTGCTGGGTGAGGCGATGGCCCTGCCAGAGGCGCTGCGACTTGCCACGATCATCGACCGACTCGTCCCCACCGCAGAGATCATGCTCATCGGTGAGCCGAGTGCCGAGACGGCATTCGCCGCGATGCGTGCCGGAGTCCGCGAGATCATCGCTCCGGAGATCTCTGACGACGATCTGGCACAGATGTTGCACCGGGCGGCCGACAACGTCAGCGACCGGCTGAAGCCACACCTCACGCCCGACGTCGAGGGTGCGGTTGCGCGTTCGACCACCGTGGTGGTGATCTCGGCGAAGGGTGGTGCCGGCAAGAGCACTGTCGCCACGAATCTTGCGGTCGGACTGGGGAGACGTGCGCCGATGTCGGCGGTCCTGGTCGACCTCGACGTCCAGTTCGGCGACGCCGCCACGCTCCTCAACCTCACTGCAGAGCACAGCATCGCCGACGCGTTCGGCTCGGCTGCGGCGATGGACACCCTCATCCTCAAGACGTTCCTCACTCCACACCCCGCAGGGTTCTACGTGTTGGCCGGCGACGAGTCGGCTACGGTCGGCGACCACGTACGGCCGGCAGACGTCAAGCACCTGTTGAAGCAGCTGGCAGGCCAGTTCCGCTACGTCATCGTCGACACCGGAGCCGGGCTCACCGACCACACTCTGGCGGCATTGGAGGAGTCGGACGAGGTCGTGGTCGTGTCGAGCATGGACGTCACCAGCATCAGAGCCGTCCGCAAGGAGCTGGACATTCTCGGCGAGCTCGACCTGCTGCCGCACCGCCGTCACATGCTGCTCAACTTCTACGATCGCAACGCCGGACTCACGGTGCGCGATGTGGAGAATGTCGTCGGGCTACCGGTCAACGTCGTCGTCCCCCGGTCGACGGACGTGACCGTGGCGGGCAACCGCGGCGAGTCGTTGCTGCTGGCCAAGAAGCCCGGCCCGGTCGCGAAGGCGATCACCCAGTTGGTCGGGGCGGTGGCGGAGGACGAACCGCGCGATCCTTCGAGGCGACGGAAGTCGGGCAAGCTTGGAAGGCGGCGGAAGGTATGACCAGCCTCAGCCAACGCCTCCAGGCGGTGCGATCCGGCGACATCCTGCCGCAGGAGGTTCCGGTTGCCGGACCTGAGGGCGAGCACGAAACCCCGGAGGAACAGGCCGCAACGGCCGCGGAATCGGCCGCAGCCACAGACGTCCGCCTGGCGGAGGGTCTTCAGGCCGTCAAGGCGCGCGCAGTGGAGACCCTGTTCGACCGGATCGGCGTACGGATCAACGATTCGACGCTCACCGAGGAGCAGCTGCGGCTCTTCGTTCGCGCCGAGCTGTCCCGGATCGTCGACGAGGAGCCGCTCTCGCTGACGACGGATGAGCGCCGCCGGTTGATCCAGGACATCGAGGACGACGCCCTGGGGCTCGGACCGCTGCAGCGGCTACTCGCCGATCCTGAGGTCACCGAGATCATGGTCAACGGCTACGACCACATCTACGTCGAGCGGTTCGGCAAGCTGACCCAGAGTGGGGCGAGGTTCAACTCAGAGGAGCACCTTCGAAGGGTCATCGATCGCATCGTCGGTCGCGTGGGGCGCCGGGTCGACGAGTCCTCGCCGTTGGTCGACGCAAGGCTCCTGGACGGTTCCCGCATCAACGCGATCATCCCACCGCTGGCCGTGCACGGGTCGTCCCTGACAATCCGCAAGTTCTCCGAGACGCCCTACCAGGTCGCGGACCTGGTCAGCTTCGGCACGATGACTCCCGGCATCGCCGAGCTGCTGCATGCCTGCGTCCAAGCGCGGCTCAACATCCTGGTCTCCGGCGGCACCGGCACCGGCAAGACGACGCTGCTCAACGTGCTCTCGTCGTTCATCCCCGGCGATGAGCGCATCGTCACGATCGAGGACGCGGTCGAGCTGCGGCTCCAGCAGGAGCACGTCGTGAGCCTGGAGAGCCGGCCGGCCAACATCGAGGGGCGCGGTGAGGTCAGCATCCGTGAGCTCGTCCGCAACGCCCTGCGTATGCGGCCCGACCGCATCGTGGTCGGGGAGGTACGCGGCGGGGAGAGCCTCGACATGCTGCAGGCCATGAACACCGGTCATGACGGGTCGATCTCGACACTGCACGCCAACTCACCGCGTGACGCCATCGCGCGTCTTGAGACCTTGGTGCTCATGGCCGGGATGGAGCTGCCCGTCCGCGCCATCCGCGAGCAGATCGCGTCGGCGGTGGACCTGATCATCCAGCTGACCCGTATGCGGGACGGCTCGCGCCGCATCACGGCAGTGACCGAGGTCATCGGCATGGAGAACGAGACCGTGGTGCTGCAGGACGCATTCGTCTTCGACTACGCCGCAGGAATCGACGTTCACGGGCGGTACCGCGGCAGCCAGGTCTCGACCGGTATCCGGCCCCGGTTCACCGACAAGTTCGAGGAGCGGGGCATCACCTTCAATCTCGACAGCCTCCAGCAGGCCGGGGGGTGACGTCGTGCTGATCCTCCTCGGAGCCGCGTGCGTGGCGCTGGCCATCAGCGGCGTCGGCTATGCCCTGCTCGCCCCATCGACTCCGCGTGTCGCTCCGGAAAGGCGGCAGTATGGGCCGGTCGAGCAGAAGCCTGCGTTCTCGATGTCCTCGGCGCGACTCATCGAGCAGGTCGACGCCGTCCTGCGCCGGAGCTCGCGCACGCCGTTCGGAGCCAAGGAGCTCGAGCTCGCCGGGACGCGCATCACACCGGGCAACCTCGTCGTCCTCGTCGCTGCCGGAGCTGTGACGGCGTTCTCCGTGATCTCGCTGCTGGCCGGCTCGGTGTTGGTTGGCCTCCTGTTCGCCCTGCTGGTGCCGGTCGCGGCAAAGGTCTACATCCAGGTGCTGACCCGCCGTCGCCGCGAGGCTTTCGCCAAACAGCTCGACGACACGATCCAGATGATCGCCTCGGCGTTGCGGGCGGGCTTCAGCTTCCCTCAGGCCCTCGACGCTGTGGCGCGGGATGCCGACTCCCCGACTGCCGAGGAGTTCGCCCGCGTCATCAACGAGAACCGGCTCGGCCGGGACCTGGTGGTTGCGCTGGAGCAGACGGCGGACCGGATGCAGAGCGAGGACTTCCGCTGGGTCGGTGAGGCCGTGGCGATCCACCGGGACACCGGCGGCAACCTGAACGAGGTCCTCGACCGGGTCGGCGCCACGATGCGCTCGCGCAACCAGCTCCGGGAGCAGGTCAGCTCGCTTGCGTCGGAGGGCAAGTTCTCCGCCGTCGTCCTGATGGTCCTGCCAGTGGGTGTCGCCGGGTTCTACTCAATCGTCAACCCTGACTACATGGCCCCGTTGGTCGGTACGACCTTGGGATTCGTCCTGCTCGGCATCTCGGTCGTGCTGTACGTCATCGGGGGGTTGTGGATGCGCAAGATCGTGGATGTGAAGTTCTGATGCTCGTCCTGGGAGCGCTGTTCCTGTTGGCCGCCTGCGCCGGCCTCGCGGTCGCATTCGGACTCGTGGGCGCGTCGGACAAGGTCGTGGTCGCGCGGCTGGACATGACCCGGCCCGCTCGGCGCCAGGAACGCGAGAGCGACAGTCCGGACCTGCTGGTCGACGAGGAGCGGTCCGGTCTGTTGAAATTCCTGGCCTCCGCCACGGCAGTGCGCAAGATCGAACGCAACATCATGCTGGCGGGTCGCCCTCCGGCGTGGACGCTGCGGCGGATCCTGGTGCTCAAGCCGGTCCTGGGCTGCCTGGGCCTGTTGATCCTCGTGGCCGTCCTGTCCGACGGTGGCAGTGCCCTCGGCTGGATCGTCGGGATCGCGGCGACGTTGGCAACGTTCTTCGCGCCCGACGCCATCATCAGCAGGCGGGCACAGGACCGCCAGCTCCAGATCGAGCACGACCTCCCCGACATCCTCGACCAGGTCACGATCTCGGTCGAGGCGGGCCTGAGCTTCGAGGCGGCGTTCGCACGGATCGGCGAGCGGCGCACGGGCCCGCTGGCGGACGAGATCGTACGCACCGTGCAGGACATGCGGCTCGGCATGAGCCGCCGGGACGCCTATCAGGCCCTGGCGGACCGAACGGACGTCGAGGACCTCCACAGCTTCGTCAAGGCCGTGACACAGGGAGAGCAGTACGGGGTGTCGATCTCCTCGATCGTCCGCAACCAGTCGGAGGAGATGCGGTTCCGCCGCAAGGCGAGGGCCGAGGCGGCGGCCCAGAAGGTCCCGGTGAAGATCCTCTTCCCGCTGATCTCGTGCATCTTCCCCGTGCTGATGATCGTGGTGCTGGCACCGGCCTTCATCAACCTGGCCACGAGCTTGTCCAACGGCGTCCCGTGATGCCGGCGCGCGTCACCGCCTGACGTACAGCACGGCGATCGCATCGGAGTCGATCCGCCGCCAGTCGTCGTGGCGGCCGAGCCACCGAGCCGCACCTGATCCGCGGGGCACGAGCGCGCAGTCTGCTCCGACGAGGTCCGCGGCACGTGTTCGTTTCACGGCGCGGTCGGCGGCGTCCACGAGCGTCGGGCCGTACATGTCGTTCCGCGAGTCGATCGAGACCCGGACGTCGGGCCTGGCGAGGATCACGAAGCCGCCGGTGGGGTAGGAGTTGAACAGGTGGCACCCCTTGGGCAGCTGGGCCACCAGGTCGGGCGAGTAGGTCAGAGGGCTGGGGCGACCTAGGTGGTTGGCCACGGGCGCTGCCACCCCCAGCAGGACGGCGAGCAGGATGACGACACCCTGGGCCAGCATCACGCGACGGCTGTGGATGTAGTCCTTGATGACAGCAGGTGACGCGGCCGAGGCCACCAGCGGCAGGGCCGCGAACGTCGCGAAGGGCAGCATCCGCAACGCGTAGAGCGCGCTGACCGAGGTCGCGGCCAGGATCGCAACGTACAGGACGTCGCGGCGACGCAAGGCGATGACCAGGCCGAGGACGCCGACGAGTAGAGGCAACAGCTGGCCCGGGTCGCCGAGGTCGAGTCGCTGCCATTCCACGATCGACTGCGTCGACTCATCCGCGACCTCGAACGACTGCTTGACCACGTCGACGCCGTAGGGATTGGCGAGCATGCCGGCCAGCGCTGCGAGCAACGCGGCCAGGCACCAGCGCGTTCGGCTGCGTGTCGACGGGAGGACGAACGTCCCAGCAGCGACCGCGCCGATGAGGCCGACGCCCATGATCGCCGTCGCGTGGAGGTTGACCCACAGCACCGACACGATGCCGACTGCGGCGACCAGCCGCCCGGGCCGGCCGCGGCTGCCGATGAGGTCGTCGAGCAGCAGCACGATGAGGAGCACAGCGAGATAGTCCACGACCTGCGGCCGTGCGCTGAGGAACGTGAGAAGCAGCAGGATCGCCGCGTGCACCGTCACCGCCGCCACCAAGGGGTGGGCGTTGCGGCGTTGGGCGAGGAGCAGCAGGATCCACAGCGCCGCAGCAACGATCGCCTCGCTGCCCAGCGCAACGGCCGCCAGCCCGCCGATGTGGTCGAGAGTCCCCACCACGACGTTGAATCCCCAGGAGTTGAGCCGCCACGGCTTGCCCAGCGCGGTCCACGAGTAGGGGTCGGTTGTCGGGAGTGACCTCTGCGAGAGCGTGAGGATGCCCGTTCGGACCTGCCAGAACGTGTCGGACTCGGCCATCGTCCCGGCGCGGATGAACAGGACCGGCAGGAACGAGAGCCAGGCGGCGAACCACGGGTGGCGGCGGACCCCGGTCGCGACACGCTCCACCATTGCTCGCGCTGCCATCCGTGCAACGTACCGTCGCCACGCCCTCCCGCGAGGTGGATTGAGCGGCAAGACATTGCCGTCCTACTTTACATTTGCTACATTCTTGTAAAGCGCCTCTCCCAAGGCGTACGAGGAGGAATGCAGCATGACGATCCAGGCAACCGTCGACGGCCAGGTCATCCAGTGGCGCGACAAGAAGCGATACCTGTGGATCATGGGCGCGATCATCCCGTTGATCCCGCTGATGATGTGGGGGCTCTACGCGTGGACCGGCGCGACGATCGTGTGGTTCTTCGGGCCGTTCTTCGTGTTCGTCCTGATCCCGCTGTTCGACCTGCTCGCGGGGCTCGACCCCAACAACCCGCCCGACGAGCTGATCGAGGCGCTCGAGGAGGACCGCTACTACCGCTGGGTGACCTACGCGTTCATCCCCGTGCAGATCGCCGGGCTGATCTGGGGCGCCTATCTCCTCGGCGGTGGCACGCTGCCGGGCATCGACGACCCGCTCACGGTCGTGCAGAAGATCGGCCTCGCGCTGGGCCTCGGCATGGTCGCCGGCATCGGCATCAACACCGCGCACGAGCTCGGGCACAAGAAGGAGGAGCACGAGCGCTGGTTCGCCCGGGTCGCCCTCGCGCAGACGTTCTACGGGCACTTCTTCATCGAGCACAACCGCGGTCACCACGTCCGCGTCGCGACCCCTGAGGACCCCGCGAGTGGCCGGCTCGGCGAGACCGTGTGGGAGTTCATGCCGCGCACGATCCTCGGCAGCCTCACGAGCGCGTGGGGACTGGAGAAGAAGCGCTTCGCTCGCCAGAAGAAGACGCACTGGACGATCAAGAACGACCTGTTCAACGCCTGGGCGTTCTCGCGTCGTCCTGTGGGGCGCCCTGACGATCGCGTTCGGCTGGGAGATCCTGCCGTACCTCGTGATCCAGGCGGCGGCCGGCATCTGGCTGCTGGAGTCGGTCAACTACCTCGAGCACTACGGCATGAAGCGCGCCAAGCTCGACTCCGGCCGGTATGAGCGGGTCAACCCGAGCCACAGCTGGAACTCCAACAACATCGGCACGAACGTGCTGCTCTACCACCTGCAGCGGCACAGCGACCACCACGCCAACCCGACCCGTCGCTACCAGGCGCTGCGCGACTTCAAGGAGGCCCCGGTCCTGCCCACGGGCTATGCGGGCATGATCGTGCTGACGTGGGTCCCGCAGGTCTGGCGCAAGGTCATGGACCAGCGAGTCCTGGGTCACTACGACGGCGACATCGGCAGGGCCAACCTGCACCCGCGGACCGCCGAGGCGTACGTGCGGAGGTACGGCGTGGGCACGAGCAAGGACGAGGAGGTGGCCGCATGAGCCAGTGGATCTGCCCCAACTGCGAGTACGTGTACGACGAGGAGAAGGGCAACCCGAGGGAGGGCTGGCCGGCCGGCACGCCGTTCGCCGAGATCGACCCCGACTGGACGTGCCCGGACTGCGGCGTGCGCGAGCAGGTCGACTTCCTGCCGATCGAGGAGTTCGAGCACAACGACCAGGACGGCAACATCATCGCCGCGGAGACCCGGGCCGAGGTGCAGCGCAAGTCCGCCGAGCGGCAGGACGCCGCCACCGACGACGTAGCGACCGAAGGAGAAGGCCAGTGAAGCGTTGGGAATGCCAGCAGTGCGGGTTCATCTATGACGAGGCCGAGGGCTGGCCCGAGGAGGACATCCCGCCGGGCACCAAGTGGGAGGACATCCCCGACGACTGGACGTGCCCCGACTGCGGCGCCGCCAAGGCCGACTTCACGATGCTCGAGCTGGTCTGATGCCACACCGGACGGTCATCGTCGGCGCCGGCATCGCCGGGGTCAGCGCGGCCGCTGCCATGAGGCGCAGCGGCTACGAGGGCGAGATCGACCTGCTGGGCGCTGAGCCCGAGCTGCCCTATCGCCGGCCGCCGGTGTCCAAGGAGATCGTCCGCGGCGAGAAGACTGCCCGACGAGATCCGCATCAAGAAGCCCGAGTGGTACGAGCAGCAGTCGGTCAACCTGCGCACCGGCGTCACGGTCGACCTCGGTCGACACCGACGGCCCACGTGGTGCACCTCGCCGACGGTGAGGAGGTCGCGTACGACCAGCTGCTGCTCGCCACCGGCGGCCGCGCCCGCAACCCGTGGTCGGCAGCCGGCATTCGTACGTTGCGCAGCCTCGCGGATGCGCCGGACCTGCAGGCCGAGCTCGCACCAGGGCACCACCTGATCGTCGTCGGGGCCGGCCTCATCGGATCCGAGATCGCCGCGAGCGCACGCACGATGGGCTGCGACGTGACGTTGCTCGAGACCGCCGCGCTGCCGCTCCCGCGCCTGCTGCCGCCCGAGCTGGGCGAGCTCTACGTCGACCTGCACAAGAGCGAGGGCACCGACCTGCACACCGGCGTCGAGGTGTCATCGATCGACGACGAGGACGGCCAGACCGTCGTACGCGCCAGCGACGGGCGCACGTGGTCGGCGCCGGTCGTCGTGGTCGCGGTCGGCATGCAGCCCAACGTCGAGCTCGCCGAGGCCGCGGGCATCGAGGTCGCCAACGGCATCGTCGTGGACGCGCTCGGCCGCACGTCCGCCCCCGACGTCTTCGCGGCCGGCGATGTCGCCAACCAGCCCAACGGCGTGCTCGGCGGCCGGCACCGGGTCGAGCACTGGCAGGGCTCGCAGAACCACGGCACGGCGATCGGCAAGGTCATGGCCGGCGGCGAGGACCCGTTCGTCGAGGTGCCGTGGTGCTGGTCGGACCAGTACGGCCACAACCTGCAGGTCACCGGGTGGCCCGAGACGTCCCACGAGCTCGTGGTCCACGGCTCGCTGGCCGACCGCGACTTCATCGCATACCTGCTCGACGACGGCGTCGTACGCGGTGCCGTCGGCATCGGCCGGCCGCGAGACATACGCGCCGCCGAGAAGTGGATCGCCGCAGGTCAGCGCCTTGACGAAGCGTTGGAGGCGGGCGCATGACCGCCGAGGCGGCAGTCGCCCCAGTGCGCGAGCGCCTCCTCGACGCGGCCCAGTCCATGATCGAGGACTCGGGCTGGTCGAGCGTCACGATGGCGCGCATCGCCGAGCGCGCCGGCGTGAGTCGGCAGACGGTCTACAACGAGTTCAGCAACAAGCACGGCCTGGCCGAGCAGCTGGCGATGCGTGAGCTGGCGCGATTCCTCGCCGTCGTGCGCGAGCGGATGTCGGCCGAGACGACCCTCGTCGACGGCATCCGCGCCGCCTGCGAGGGTGCGCTGCTGATGGGGGAGCAGAGTCTGCTGGTCCGCACGATCGTGACCTCGCTGCCCGAGGAGCAGGACGCTGACTTCCTGCAGATCCTGACGACGGAGTCCGGCGAGATCGTCGAGGCGGCCGTGATGGTCGTCAAGCAGTCCATCGCCGAGCTCTTCCCGCCGACGCCGTTGACCGACGCCGAGCTGACCGTCGCGGTCGAGGTCGTCGTACGCCTGGTGCTGTCGGCGATCACCCGGCCCTCCAAGCCCGCGCGCGAAGCCGCCGCCGACATCGCCTGGATCACGGGCCTGGCCCTCAAGGGTGCCGAAGGCTGACTACGGCGAGGGCGTCGGGGTCGTCGGGACGCTCGGCGTCGGGGTGCTGGGTGTCGGAACGGTCGGGGTCGTGTCCGAGGGGGCGGGCGTTGTCGGGGTCGAGCCACCCGTGGCGTCCTGCGTGACGTAGACGAGGCGGCCGTCGGCGAGGCGGTAGACCGTGCCTACGGGGGTGCCGCGGCCGACGGTCTTGGTGCCGTTGGGCGGGACGTCCTTGACCTCCTCGCCGGGCGTCGTCGTGACCTCGCCGAGGGCGGGCTTGATGAGTCCTTTGTCGCTGACCGCACCCTCGAGGCCGAGCGACGACAGCGCGGCGAGCAGGAACGCGACGGCGAGGACGATGCCGATGTCGAACATGTTGACCAGGCCGTCGAGCGGGTCACCGGCGCGATCGCGGGAGATGCGCGCCCGCGGCGTCACGTGGATCATGACGTGGTCTCCGTGAGCGGAGGGGTGTCGGCCCTGGGCGTGAACGGAGCCGGGTCACGGGGGACCGGCGCAGGCTTCTTGGGGATGGGGGTCACGGCCGAGGTGCCGGTGCCGTCGTCGGTGAGGATCGCCGCGATGTACTCCAGGTCGGAGAAGTCCTGGCCGTACAGCCGCTCCCGTACGAGTGACAGTCCCAGGGCGATCGCGCCGACCAGGATGCCGAGCACCGTGATCGAGAACGCGAGCCGCAGGTTGTCGGTCAGGGCGTCGACGTCACCGCGGGCGAGGCCGTCGAGCGCCGGCGTCAGCGGGATCAGGGTGCCCATCAGGCCGAGGGCCGGGCCGATGCGGACCAGCAGCCGCGTGCGGGCGAGACGACCCTGGCGGGAGAAGTCGAAGTCGGCGAGCTCCTTGGCGATGCGGGTGTCCGCGCCGGGCTTGCCCACCTCCTTGACGATGACGCTGAACGCCGCACCGACTGCGGAGCTCCAGGCCACGGTCTGCAGCAGGGCCGACGCCTCGGTCGTACGGCCGGCGTCGACGGCCTCGCGGGCCGAGGCGCCCGAGCGGGCCAGTGCCGCGAACGTACGGCGACGGCGCTTGACCAGCTCGACGATGAACATGCCGGTCTCGACGAGGACACCCGCCAGGGCCAGCAGCGCCAGGATCACGACCGGCAGCTCGAGCGCCCCCGCGACGTGGAAGATGACGTTGTAGATGCCGTCGCTCATGCCGGAGCCTCCGTCGTGACTGCTTTGACTGCTCGCTCGCTCATGCACGTCTCCTCAGGTGAGCCAGCCTGGTGCTGGCCCATCGTGTCTCGATCTCGGCGCCGAGTCCCAACAGCAGGAGGACGGCGAGGGCGCCGATCACCGCGCCGCTGATCTTTCGGCTGGTGGACAGCTCACTCGCCTTGGTCGGCTGACTCGCTGCTTGGGTTCCGGGAATGCTGTCGCCCTCTTCGGCCCCGGCGCCGGCGAGCACGAAGCCCTCGACCTCCTGGAGGCCGTCGTCGACGGGTGTGGTCGGTGGCTCGATGGTCGGCGGGGTGTCGACCTTGGGTGGGGTGGTGGTGTCCTTGGGGATGTAGGGCGGGATGTAGCCACCACCAGCGCCCCCGGTCCCGCCAGTCCCCCCGGTCCCAGTCCCGCCACCGCCGGTGGTGCGTCTTGGGCGGTTTCGGAGGCTTTCCGACCTTCATGGTGATCGCACTGGAGCGACCGTACGATCCGTCCTCGCCACGGACGGTCACCGAGGTCGAGTAGGTGCCCTTCTTGGTGTACGTGTGTGCGGGTTTGCGGCTTCCTGACGTGGTGCCGTCGCCGAAGTCCCACTTGTAGCTGAGGTTGGTCTTTGGATCTTTGACGGTGACCGTGAAGCTGGCCTGTCTTTGGTATTGACCGAGGTCGCACTCGCGGTTGCGACAGGCGCCAGCAGGCGGCCGGTCGTGTGAAACGTGAGGTCCAGCGAGTCGTCGAGGACGAATTGGTCGTAGACGTTGACGTCGTCCTGGCTGCGGAGGGGCCGGATGTAGCTTGATGTTGCCGTCGGAGAGTAGGTAGATCGCGGGCGAGAGTTGGTCGAGGAACGGGTAGTCGTCGCCGGCGGGATCTCCCAGGTCCGCTTGGCTGAGCACCGACGGGGTGCCGCCCCGGCCCGGAGTCTCGGAGAAGGTCACGCCGCCCGTCAGGCAGCTCAGGATTGACCTTCTTGATCAGCGTGCGGATTGACAGTGCGCGCTGCGGGGTGGGCTTCCTCTCGGCAGGCTCGCCGGCCTTGCTACGTGTCCGATATGGGGGATTCGTGAGGTCGAGCCCACTCCTGGATCTGGTCCCGCGTGACCCTGACCTTGGTGATCGTCTTCTTGCCACCGACGGTCGAGTTGAACTTGATGCACAGCTCCCCGGTGACGCACTCCGCGGCGCCTGACGGCGCAGGACACCCACGAGAGGGACGCTGGCGAGCGCGACGACACCGCCCAACAGCGTGCGCCGGATGCGGCGCATGGGGGTGCTCACGGGTCTCTCCCTCCAGAGATCGTCGTCGGCTATCCAGTATGAAGTGCGAAAGGGTCTCGCGCCGACCCTTCAATGAGTTGATCGTACGAACATCAGGCGACGGGTGCGCAGCCGCACTAGATCCAGCGGTCGAACCACATGCGTTCGTGCCATGCGTCGTACGTCGTGATCTTGCCGGTCAGCACCGGGTGGAAGAACCAGAAGGACACGACGACCGCGGCCAGGAAGAATCCGGCGACCAACCACACGACATACCGGTGCCTCGGCGTCTCGGCCGCCCGGGCGAGCTCGTGCACGACGAGGGTGATGGCGATGATCGTGAACGGGATGATCGCGACGGCGTAGTAGGAGAAGATCGGCCGGTCGGTGCTCATGAACCACGGCAGCCAGCTGACCAGCACCGCGACGACCGGGACCGCCCAGCGTCCGTTGCGGGTCACGAACCAGGCGGCGATCGACGCCAGCAGCGCCAGCGCCCCGGACCACCAGATGATCGGGTTGCCGAGGATCATCACCTCGCGCACGCATGACCCTCCGGCGGCCGCCCCGCAGTCCGAGAGCGGGAAGTCGCCCTGGTAGTCGACGACGACCGGCCGCTCGAGCACGAGCCAGCCGGCGGGGTTGGACTCGTAGGGGTGGTGCTCGGCGGTGTTGAGCCCCGACCACGAGAAGTCGAACGTCATGACGTGGAAGTGCCACAGCGACCGGAACGCGTCCCGCGTCTCGCCGAGGAAGCCGGGGGTCGGCCTGTCGACATACGCCCCCCACGGCGCCGAGTAGTCGCCGTAGCCGTGGCCGAACCGCGCCTCGTACGCGTGATGGTGGATCAGGAAGCCGGTCCACGTCGCGACATAGACCAGGCCGGCAACCACGACGATCGAGGCGAACGCCGGCACGCCGACACGCAAGGTCGTGACGACCCAGCTGTTGCGCTTGGTCGCCGGGTCGACGATGCCGCGCTTGCGGGCCAGGACCTCCCAGATCACGGCCAGCAGGCCGAAGGCGGCGAGGACGTAGACGCCGTTCCACTTCGTGCCGCACGCCATCCCGAAGCACAGGCCGGCGGCCAGCTGCCAGGGCCGGATGATGCGGTAGCTGTCGAGCCGCTCGCGGATCCAGTCGCGGTCGGCGACGATGCACGCCACACCGCAGACCACCCAGAAGGCGAGGAACACGTCGAGCAGGGCCATCCTCGACATCACGAAGTGCAGGCCGTCGAACGCCAGCAGCAGCCCCGCGAAGCAGCCCATGACGGTAGAGCCGGTCAGGCGGCGCACGAGCCGGGCGAGGACCAGGACGGTCAGCGACCCGATCACGACGGCGGCGATGCGCCAACCGAACGCGTCGAGGCCGAACACGCGCTCACCGAGAGCGATGAGCCACTTGCCGCCGTCGGGGTGCACGATCCACGAGGGGTCGCCGGTCATCAGCCCCGTCGTGTGACCGCTCTGGATCTGCTTGTTGGCGTTCTCGGTGAAGTCCTGGACGTACCCGTGCTGGAGCAGCGACCACGCATCCTTGGCGTAGTAGGTCTCGTCGAACATCAAGATGCGCGGCTTGCCGACGTTCCACACCCGCAGCACGAACGCGAGGACGGCGACGGAGATCGGGCCGATCCAGCCCCATGCGCGATCTGGCCATGAAGATGGGGACAGCCTCGCCAGCAACGTCACCGGGCAAGCCTAGGTGAGGGGACCAGGTCTCGATTCACCTGACATGCTGGCGGCATGCTGATCCTCGCCGCGACCCCCATCGGCCAGGCCGCCGACGCGAGCGGCCGTCTCGGTGCGGCGCTGGCGACGGCCGACATCGTGGCGGCCGAGGACACCCGCCGGCTCAAGCGCCTCGCGTCCGAGCTCGGTGTGGAGATCGGCGGCCGGATCGTGTCCTACTTCGAGGGCAACGAGGAACGCCGCACCCCGGAGCTCGCCGCGCTCCTGGCCGAGGGCTCGACGGTGGTGCTGGTGACCGACGCCGGTATGCCGAGCGTGTCCGATCCCGGCTACCGGCTCGTCGTCGCCGCGATTGCCGCCGATGTCGCCGTCACCGCGATCCCCGGACCGTCGGCGGTGCTGACCGCGCTCGCGGTGTCCGGCCTGCCGGTCGACCGGTTCTGCTTCGAGGGCTTCCTGCCGCGCAAGGCCGGCGAGCGTACGCGCGCGCTGACCGAGCTGGTCGCCGAGCGGCGCACGATGGTGTTCTTCGAGTCGCCGCACCGCACCGAGGTGTCGCTGCGGGCGATGGCCGAAGTGTTCGGCGCCGACCGGACCGCGGCGGTGTGCCGCGAGCTCACCAAGACGTACGAGGAGGTGGCCCGGGGGAGCCTCGAGGAGCTCGTCGAGTGGGCCGCCGGCCAGGAGCAGGGCGTACGAGGTGAGGTCACGATCGTCGTCGGCGGAGCCGCGCCGGACACCCGGACGTACGGGCCGGACGACCTGCGTGAGCTCGTCTCCGCGCGGCAGGCCGAGGGGCTCAGCCGCAAGGATGCGATCGAGCAGGTCGCGGGCGAGACCGGCGTACGCAAGAAGGATGTCTACGACGCTGCGCACTCGTAGCGGCGTCCGCGGCGCGCCAGGCCAACTAGGCTTGAAGGCGTGTCCGACTCCACGTTCTACGTCACCACGCCGATCTACTACGTCAACGACGCGCCCCACATCGGGCACGGCTACACGACGGTCATGGGTGACATCATCACGCGCTGGCACCGGCAGCGCGGCGAGAGCGTCTGGTACCTAACGGGCACCGACGAGCACGGCCAGAAGGTCCTCCGCAAGGCCGACCAGAACGGCGTCTCGCCGCAGGACTGGGTCGACAAGCTCGTCGAGGAGGAGTGGAAGCCGCTCCTCGAGACGATCGACATCGCCAACGACGACTACATCCGTACGACCGAGCAGCGCCACCTCGACGGCGCCAAGGCGTTCTGGCAGGCGCTCTACGAACGTGACGCGGTCTACAAGGGCTCGTTCAGCGGCTACTACAGCGTCGGCGCCGAGGAGTTCGTCGGCGACGACGACGTGGCCGACGGCGAGGGTGACGACGAGGGCTTCAAGGTCTCCAAGCTCGACGGCAGCCGGGTCGAGCACATGACGGAGGAGAACTACTTCTTCCGGCTCAGCGACTACCAGCAGAAGCTGCTCGACTTCTACGACGCCAACCCCGACTTCATCCAGCCCGCGTCGGTGCGCAACGAGCTGATCGCGTTCGTCAAGCGCGGCCTGCGCGACCTGTCGATCTCGCGCTCGACGTTCGACTGGGGCATCCAGGTGCCGTGGGACGACAAGCACGTCATGTACGTCTGGATCGAGGCGCTCCTCAACTATGTGACCGCTGCGGGATACGGCGTCGACGACGAACGCTTCAAGGAGCTGTGGCCGGCCAACATCCATATCGTCGGCAAGGACATCGCCCGGTTCCACGCGGTGATCTGGCCCGCCATGCTGATGGCGGCCGGACAGCCCGTGCCGCACCAGGTCTTCGCGCACGGCTGGATCCTCGTCGGCGGCCAGAAGATGTCGAAGTCCAAGGCCAACGGCATCCGCCCCGACGAGATCGTCGACACGTTCGGCTCCGACGCCTACCGCTACTACTTCGCCCGTGCGCTGACGTTCGGCAGTGACGGCTCGATCTCGTGGGAGGACATGCACGCCCGCTATCACGCCGAGCTGGCCAACGGCTTCGGCAACCTCGCGTCGCGGGTCGCCGCCATGATCGGCAAGTACTTCGACGGCTCGCTGCCTGCGGCCGGTGCCACGACGCCGGCCGAGCAGAAGGTCATCGACCTCGTCGCCGAGGCCGTGGCCGACGCCGACGCGGCGATCGAGGCGGTCGCACCGCAGGACGCGCTGGCCGCGATCTGGCGCATCGTCGACGAGCTCAACGGCTACATCACCGAGCAGGCGCCGTGGAAGGTCGCCAAGGACGACGCCAGAGAGCGACCGGCTCGCGACGATCCTCAACACCACGGCCGAGGGGCTGCGCGTGCTCGCGGTGCTGCTCAACCCGGTGATGCCCAAGGCGTCGGCGGTGCTGTGGGACTCCCTCGGCGCCGAGCCGACCCTCGGCGCGCTCGCCGACCAGCGGATCGACGCCGTCGCCGCGTGGGGTCAGCTGCCGGCAGGCGCGACGATCACCAAGCCGGCGTCGCTGTTCCCGCGCATCGAGGCCGCGGCCGAGTGACGCTCACCGAGGGCTGGCCGGAGGCGCCGGAGGCCCTGCCGTCACCGGTCGTCGACAACCACTGCCACCTCGACCACCGCGCGTACGCCAAAGGTGTCGAGGGTGGCCTGCTGATCCCGCGTCGACGAGGCGCTCGACCGGGCGGCCGCCGTCGGGGTGACCCGCATCGTGCAGGTCGGCTGCGACCTCGAGGGTTCGCGCTGGGCCGTCGAGACCGCCGCGGCGTACGACTCCGTGGTCGCGGCCGTCGCGCTGCACCCCAACGAGGCGCCCAAGCACGCCGAGCAGGGCGACCTCGACGAGGCGCTGGCCGAGATCGACGCGCTGGCCCAGTCGCCGTCACGTGAGGGCTGTCGGCGAGACGGGGCTCGACTACTTCCGGACCGGCGAGTCCGGCCGGGAGGCGCAGCACGCGTCGTTCCGTGAGCACATCCGCATGGCCAAGCGGCACGACAAGACGCTGGTGATCCACGACCGCGACGCGCACGACGACGTGCTGGCGGTGCTCGACGACGAGGGCACGCCAGAGCGTACGGTCATGCACTGCTTCTCCGGCGACGCCGCCTTCGCGCGCGAGTGCCTCGACCGCGGGGCCTACCTGTCGTTCGCCGGGACGGTCACCTTCAAGAACGCTGAGAACCTCCGTGAAGCGCTCCGTATCACGCCGTCTGACCGTATCCTTGTCGAGACCGATGCGCCTTTCCTCACACCCACGCCGCATCGCGGGAGCCCGAACGCTTCGTTCCTGATCCCGCTCACGGTGCGGTTCATGGCTGGAATTGCAGGCAAAACGGTCGAGGAAATGTGTCAGGACATCGATGCGAACACGGTTTCTGCATTCGGTGGTGACTGGCCTCACAGAATTTGACCCAGGAAGGGGCATCCGTATGGTTGAAAGTCGGCCCCGTCACCGACTGTCAAGGAATTCTGTGCAGCCAGAGTCAACCGCCCGACGCACGTCCACCTCCGGAAAGCGGCGTCATCGCAAGTCTTTCCCGCTTCATCGCCCTCAACCTCGCGATCGTCCTCGATCGTCGCGGGAGGCACCGCCGCCTACGGAGCGCTGAGCCACACGGTCACGCTGACTGTCGACGGCAAGAGCAGCAAGATCCGTACGTTCGGCGACACGGTCTCGGACGTCCTCGCGTCCAAGCACATCACGCTGCGCGCCGATGACCGGCTGAGCAAGCCGAAGTCCGACTCGATCTCCGACGGTGACACGATCGCCGTCTCGTACGCCAAGCCCGTCACGCTCGCGGTCGACGGCACCGTCACCGAGCACACGGTCTATGACCGCACGGTCGGCGACGCATTCGACACCCTCGGCGTCGAGCCGACCGCGGGGTCGTACCTCTCGGCCAAGAAGTCCAGCGTCATCCCGCGCCAGGGCGCCCAGCTCGTCGTGAGCAGCTCCAAGTCGCTCGTCGTGATCGCGGACCACAAGAAGAAGACCGTCACCTCCAACGCGCCGACCGTCGCCGCGGTGCTCAAGCAGGCCGACATCACCTTGGACTCCGACGACGAGGTCAAGCCCGGCAAGGACGCCTGGGTCACCCCCGACGACAAGCTGCGTGTCGTGCGGATCAAGAAGGTCACCAAGACCGAGACCGTCCCGGTCGGCTTCAAGACGACGGTCCGCCAGGATCCTGACGCCTCGGTCGGTGAGAAGAACGTCGTGCAGCCGGGCAAGAAGGGCAAGGCTCGCGAGAAGGTCACGCTGATCTACGCCGACGGCAAGCTCCGTGAGCGCGTCGTCCTGGTGTCGCGGTCGCTGGCCGAACCGCGCCCGCAGATCGAGGAGCACGGCACCGCCACGACGCCGCCCGACAGCGTCTGGGACAAGATCGCCAGGTGCGAGTCCGGCGGCAACTGGTCTATCAACACCGGCAACGGCTACTACGGCGGCCTGCAGTTCAGCGCCGCGACGTGGCACAGCGTCGGTGGCACGGGTCTGCCGAGCGACCACAGCCGCGAAGAGCAGATCAAGCGCGCCAAGATCCTCCAGGCCCGTTCGGGCTGGGGCCAGTGGGGCTGCGCCCATGCGAGGTTCGACTGACGCACTCAACCCCTGCCAAGCCCGGCAGGCTGCTCGGACCCGCTGACGTCCGCCGCCTGGCCGAGTCCTGCGGCATCCGCCCGACCAAGCAACGCGGGCAGAATTTCGTCATCGACGCCAACACCGTGCGACGCATCGTGCGTACGTCCGGTGTCGGCGCCGATGACGTTGTCGTCGAGATCGGTCCCGGCCTGGGATCGCTGACCCTCGGGCTGCTCGAGGTGGCATCGCACGTCACCGCGGTGGAGCTCGACGAGGTCCTGGCGGCGCAGCTGCCGTCCACGATCGCGGAGTACGCCCCCGACCAGGCCTCGCACTTCGACCTCGTCACCGCCGACGCGATGCAGGTCACCGAGCTGCCCGGGCCGACCCCGACGGCGCTGGTGGCAAACCTGCCCTACAACGTGTCCGTGCCCGTCCTGCTGACGTTCTTCGAGCGGTTCCCGACGATCACGACAGGCCTCGTGATGGTGCAGGCCGAAGTCGCACACCGCCTCGCCGCCGGGCCGGGCTCCAAGACGTACGGGGTGCCGAGCGTCAAGGCGGCTTGGTACGCCGAGCTGCGGCTCGCGGGGTCGATCGGCCGCAACGTGTTCTGGCCGATGCCCAATGTCGAGTCGGCGCTGGTCGCGTGGACCCGCCGCGAGCCACCCGGCGACGAGGCGCAGCGCCTGCGTACGTTCGCGGTCGTCGACGCCGCGTTCGCGCAGCGCCGCAAGACCATGCGCGCCGCGCTGTCCGAGCTGGCCGGCTCCGGTCCCGCAGCAGAGGAAGCGCTCGTCGCAGCCGGCATCTCGCCGCAGGCCCGCGGCGAGCATGCTCGGCGTCGAGGAGTTCTTCCGCCTCGGGCAGTTCCTCACCCCGGTCTGACCCCCGCTGCAGACGTAACGTCGGTGAAATCAGCGTGCCACCGCTCTTCACACATGTGCACTACCGTTTCGTGGCATGAGGATCGACGAGCGGATCGCCGAGCGGTACGCCGACCTGTCGCCGCAGGAGCGCCGCGCGGCGGACGTGCTGCTGGCCCACCTCGACGATCTCGCGATCTACCGGGCGGCCGAGCTGGCCGAGCTGGCCGGGGTCTCCAAGGCCACGATGAGCCGGTTGTTCCGCCGCCTGGGCTTCGACGACTTCACCGAGGTGCGTGACCACCTCCGTACGCTCCGCAGCAACGGCGTCCCGGTGAGCCTCGAGGGCGCGCCCAGCCTGGCGGCGCACCTCGAGCACGAGGTTGCCAACCTGCAGAAGGCGCTGACGGGTCTCGAGGAGGGCGGGCTCGCCATCGCGGCCAAGCTCATCGCCGAGGCGCAGCGGGTCGTGGTCGTGGGCATGCGGTCGAGCTATTTCGTCGCGCTGCACCTGCGCCAGTCGCTCAACCAGGCCCGGTTCGGCGTCACGTTGGTGCCGCAGCCCGGGCAGGCGTTGTCCGACGAGCTGATCGGACTCGGCAAGGACGACGTGGCGGTCGTCGTGGCGTTCCGGCGCCGGCCCGACAACATCGACGGCCTGATGGAGATCCTCGAGGACTCGGGCACGCCGATGATTCTGCTCGCCGACCCATCGGCGCGGGCCCTCGCGGCTCGTTCTGCGGTGTGGCTGGAGTGCCCGCTTGCGACCGACCTGGCGTTCGACAGCTACGCCGTGGCGATGAGCGTGGTCGTGGTGCTGGCCGA
This sequence comes from uncultured Actinomycetota bacterium, assembly GCA_963759975.1. GTDB lineage: Bacteria > Actinomycetota > Actinomycetes > Propionibacteriales > Nocardioidaceae > Aeromicrobium. The sequence goes on along the minus strand of CAVXBS010000022.1, from coordinate 148,053 downwards.
CCGGGTCCTCGACCTCGCGGGCCGACCGGGTGAGCAGCGTACGACCAGCATCGACGCGTCCTATCGTGCCCTCCGCGAGATCGAGAACCGTTGACCACGAGGTCTCACCTGGCCTGATCGGACCATGGCGGTTCGCTGTCCTGCGTCCTACCGTGCCCTTGTAGGCACCTCTGCAAAGGAGCAGGTCATGGCATTCATACAGATCATCGAGGGACACACGAGCCGCGCAGACGAGATCTCGGCGCTCAGCGCCGGTCTGGAGGACCGCACCCAAGGACGATTCACGGCCCGGCGGTCGATACGTACGCAGGACCGGGACGACCCGAGCCGCTTCATGGTGATCGTGTTCTTCGACTCGTACGAGTCGGCGATGGAGAACTCCAATCTCCCCGAGGTCAATGAGTTCTCACAGAAGATGATGGAGCTCACCGATGGGCAGCCCACCTTCCACAACCTCGAGGTCATCGAGGACAAGGAGTTCTAGGAAACTGCCCACCGGAGTTCGGCCCACCACGATCACTGCCCTTGACCGGCCACTAGGTTGAACGGGTGACTTCTGCGACCGTCCGCGTGCCCGCCAAGATCAATCTGTGCCTCGGCGTGGGGCCGGTCAGGGACGACGGTTACCACCCCCTGGCCACGGTCTATCAGGCCGTCGACCTGCACGACGAGGTCCGCGCCTCGTCCCGCGACGATGACGCGATCACGGTGTCGGTGCACAGCGAGCTCGACGTGCGGGCCGAGTCGGCGCTGGTGCCCGAGGACGACGACAACCTTGCGGTCAAGGCCGCGCGCCTGCTGCGTGAGACGACCGGCACGACTGCGGGCATCGACCTCGCGATCCGCAAGGTGATCCCCGTCGCCGGCGGGATGGCCGGCGGCTCGGCCGATGCTGCCGCCGCGCTCGTGGCCTGCAACGACGCCTGGGGGACCGGTCTCTCGCGCGCCGAGCTCGAGCAGATCGCGGCCCAGCTCGGCAGCGATGTGCCGTTCCTGCTGCACGGTGGCAACGCGATCGGTGGAGGACGCGGCGAGACCATCAGCCCGGTCCTGGCCCGCGGGTCCTACCACTGGGTCTTCGCGATGGCGTACGAAGGACTGTCGACCAAGGCGGTCTATGCCGAGTTCGACCGGATCAACGAGGGTTCACAGGTGCAGGACCCGATCGTGCCGGATGCCCTGCTGGCGGCCCTGCGCGCCGGCGACGCTGACGCGCTCGGCGACGCGCTCTCCAACGACCTGACCGAGGCGGCGCTGTCCTTGCGGCCGGAGCTGCAGGACACCCTCGAGATCGGCATCGAGGCCGGTGCCCTGGGCGCGATCTTGTCGGGCTCGGGCCCGACCGCCTTGTTCCTGGCATCGGACGAGCAGCACAGCCTCGACATCGCATTCGCCCTCAGCAGTGCCGCCGGATGTGCCGACGTCGTCCAGTCCCGCGGCCCCGTGGCCGGAGCCCGCATCACGAGCTGACACCGGGACTGCGGGTCAGCCTTCGACGAGCTCGGTCAGCTCGAGCCAGCGGTGCTCGTGGTCCTCGACCTGCTTCTCCAGCTCCGAGACGGTCTTCACCAGCTCCGCGAGCCCCGCACCATCGGTCGGATCGTGCTGCGCCATCTCGACGTGCAGCGCGTCGATGCGCGCCGACAGCTTCTCCATCTTGCGGTCGATCGAGCCGATCTCCTTCTTGGTGTTGCGGAGCTCGGCGCTCGACAGCTTCGGCGTGGACGCGTGGTGTCCGGCCGTCGACGGATTCGACGCCGCGGGGGAGTCCTGCTCCTTGCGCAGGCGCAGGTACTGGTCGACCCCGCCGGGCAGGTGCCGGAAGTGGCCGTCGAGGATCGCGTACTGCTGGTCGGTGATGCGCTCGAGCAGGTAGCGGTCGTGCGAGACGACGAGCAGCGTGCCGGGCCACGAGTCGAGCAGGTCCTCCATCGCGGCGAGCATGTCGGTGTCGAGGTCGTTGGTCGGCTCGTCGAGCACCAGCACGTTGGGCTCGTCGAGCAGGATCAGCAGCAGCTGCAGCCGCCGCTTCTGCCCGCCCGACAGGTCGCGCACGGGCGTGGACATCTGCGCGCTGGAGAAGCCGAGCCGCTCGAGCAGCTGCGACGGCGTCATCTCCTTGCCGCCGGACACGTACGCCGTGCGCTGGCGTCCCACGACATCGCTGACCCGGTCGGACCCGACGTCCTTGAGCTCGTCGAGCTCCTGCGTCAGCGTCACGACCTTGACGGTCTTGCCGCGCTTGACCCGCCCGGACGTGGGCTCGACCGCGCCGGTGACGAGGCCCAGCAGCGTCGACTTGCCGGCGCCGTTGGCGCCGAGGATGCCGGTGCGCTCGCCGGGCCCGATGCGCCACTCGACGTGCTTGAGCACCTCGTGGTCGTACGAGACCGACGACGTCGAGGATGTCGACGACGTCCTTGCCGAGCCGCGAGGTCGCCATCTGCTTGAGCACGATGGGATCGCGCGGCGGCGGCTCGTTGGCGATCAGCTCGTTGGCGGCGTCGATGCGGAACTTCGGCTTCGACGTGCGCGCGGGCGCGCCGCGGCGCAGCCAGGCGAGCTCCTTGCGCATGAGGTTCTGCCGCTTGGACTCGGTCGCCGAGGCGTGCCGGTCGCGCTCGACCCGCTGCAGGATGTACGCCGCGTAGCCGCCCTCGAAGGGCTCGACGATGCCGTCGTGCACCTCCCAGGTCGCGTTGCAGACCTCGTCGAGGAACCAGCGGTCGTGGGTCACGACCAGCAGCCCGCCGGCGTTGGCCGACCACCGCGTCTTGAGGTGCCCGGCGAGCCAGGTGATGCCCTCGACGTCGAGGTGGTTGGTCGGCTCGTCGAGGAACAGGACGTCGTCGTCGCCGACGAGCAGCGCCGCGAGCGCGACCCGGCGGCGCTGTCCACCGCTGAGGTTGCCGACCGTGGCGTCCCACGGGATGTCGGAGACGAGTCCCGCGATGACGTCGCGGATCTTGGCGTCGCCGGCCCACTCGTAGTCGGGCTTGTCGCCGACGATCGCGTGACCGACGGTCTGCGTCTGGTCGAGCGTGTCGGTCTGGTCGAGCATGCCGATCGTGCACGCCGCCGCGGGTCGTGACGCGGCCGGAGTCGGGCTGCATGCGGCCGGCGAGGATGCGCAGCAGCGTCGACTTGCCGTCGCCGTTGCGGCCGACGATGCCGATGCGGTCGCCCTCGTCGATGCCGATCGTGACCGACTCGAAGACGGTCTTGGTCGGGAAGTCGAGCGCGATGGACTCGACGCCGAGGAGATGTGCCACCGAAGAAGTCTAGGTGGCGCGGACGATGAGGCCTCTGACCACGTCGGCGACGGGTCAGCGGTCGAAGGGCAGCGAGAGCGTGCGCAGCGCGTCGGCGAGCGCGGGCGCTCTCCGTCGGGTCGAGCCCGGCGAGCAGCTCCTGCTCGCGCGCGAGCAGGGCGTCGAGCGCTCCGTCGACCGCGTTCTTGCCCGACGTGGTCAGCCTGACCTGTACGCCGCGCCGGTCGGCGGGATCCGGCAGCCGCTCGACCAGGCCCTTGCGCACCAGGCGGTCGACCCGGTTGGTCATGGTGCCGCTGGTCACCAGCGTCTCGTGCACGAGCTGGCCGGGAGAGAGCTGGTAGGGCTCGCCTGAGCGGCGCAGCGCCGACAGCACGTCGAACTCCGACGGCTCGAGGTCGTGGTCGGCGAAGGCCTGCTTGCGGGCCCGGTCGAGGTGGAGCGCGAGCCGGGTGACGCGGCTGAGCACGTGCATGGGGGAGACGTCCATGTCCGGACGCTCCCGCTGCCACGCCGCGATCAGTCGGTCGACATCGTCTTCCATGACGCGCCATCCTAGTTCGTCAAGATTCTTGATGTAGAGATTTGACGCGTACCGATCGTCGGTCCACATGGGAGCCGCCGACCTGGCGGCGACTCGTGCTCACCGGCGGCTTGCGGCGGAAGCGATGCCGAGACAGGTGGCGACGCCAAGGCAGCCGTGCGCAAGGAGTTCAAGAACCTCGGTTTGTCGGAGTCGTTGACGGATTGCGCCATCAAGGAGATCGAGAAGACCTCGGGCAGCCTGGAGAAGTTCCTGGATCTCGACGCGTCGGAGCAGCAGACGTGGCGACCAAGGCCGGTGCGACATGCGGCTCGCACGCATCCAAGGAGGAGGCGGGTGACCTGGGCAAGGGGCTCGAGAAGCAGGACGTCGACCTCAGCAATCCGGCCTTCCGCAAGTCGGTACGTCTCGGGGATGATCTCGCAGGGTGTGCCGAAAGCCGCTGGCGAACTGTATCGCCGACAAAGCGGCTGCCGAGAACCTGAAGGCGTCGAAGCTCGTCGACGAGGCCACCATCAAGCGTCTGGCAACGTCCTGCCAGTAGGTCCGCTGGGCATAGATTCATCCGCATGACTCCCGCCGAAGCCGTCGCCGCCGGACCGACCCGTCAGGCCGAGCTGCTGGCCGCCGGCGCGCTGACGTCGCGCCAGCTGACCGAGGCCACGCTCGACGCGATCGACCGGGAGAACCCGGCGATCAACGCGACCGTCGCGGTCTACGCCGAGGAGGCGCTGGCCGCCGCCGACGAGGCGGATCGGCGTCGCGCGGCGGGCGAGAGCGGGCCGCTGCTCGGCATCCCGGTCGCGGTCAAGGACGACCTCGACATCGCGGGCCAGGTCACCGGCAAGGGCAGCCGCGCCATGCTCGTGCCGGCGAACCAGGACGCCGACCTCGTCGCGGCGATGCGGGCCGCCGGCATGGTCCTCGTCGCCAAGTCGGCGCTGCCCGAGCTCGCGATCTTCGGCTTCACCGAGTCCGAGGCGAACGGCATCACCCGCAACCCGTTGAACCTGGCCACACGAGTGGTGGATCGTCCGGCGGCTCGGCCGCGCTGGTCGCCGCCGGAGCAGTCGGCATCGCCACGGCGTCCGACGGCGCCGGGTCGATCCGCATACCGGCAGCGTGCTGCGGGCTCGTCGGGTTCAAGCCGACCCAGGGCACGATGCCGAGCTCGGGTGGCTGGCACGACCTGTCGACCCAGGGCTGCCTCGCGGCGCGCGTCGACCGACAGCGCGCTGTTCCTCGACGCCTTCGGCACGTTCGCCGAGTCGCTCGTCGAGGCCGCTGCGAACGGATCCCGCACCGCTGCGGATCGGTATGTCGTTCAGCGCCGCAGCGGCGACCAAGGCGCAGCCGCTCGACCCGCGCGTGCGTGCAGCCGTCGAGCGTACGGCCGAGACAGCTTCGCGCGGCCGGCCACACGGTGACCGAGGTCAAGATCCCCTACCCGCTCGGCTGCCAAGGCACTGACGGTCCGCTATCTCGCCGGCATCCGCGACGGTGCCGACGGCACGGACGACCCGAGCCGGCTGGAGAAGCGTACGAAGGCCATCGCCCGGCTGGGTCGGCCGTTCGGCGCGCAGGTCCGTCGAGTGGGCCAAGCGCAAGGGCCGCACGTGGGGCGACCAGGTCCACGACGACCTGGGCGTCGACGTCCTGCTGACGCCGGTGATGTCCGGCCCGGCGGTCGAGGTCGAGCACTGGCGCGGCAAGGGCGGGCTGGCGACGGTGCTGTCGATGAATGCGTTCTATCCCTACACGGCGCAGTGGAACCACGCGGGAGTGCCGGCGGTCTCGATGCCGGTCGGGCCTGACCGCGGACCGGCTGCCGCTGGCGGTGCAGCTCATCGCCCGCCGCGGCGACGACGCCCGGCTGATGTCGCTGGCGGGTCAGCTGGAGCGCGGGACCGCTTGAGGCAAAGTATCTTGACATCAAGATAAGTCGGTCGTACGGTCGGACTCATGACGACCTGGGACCCGACGCGCTATCTGCAGTTCGCCGACGACCGCTCCCGCCCGTTCGTCGACCTCGTCGCTCGCGTGCAGGGCGAGCCCTGCCTCGATCGTCGACCTCGGCTGCGGTCCCGGCCACCTGACCGCGGTGCTGCGGGCGCGCTGGCCGGACGCGACGATCCACGGCGTCGACTCCTCGCCGGACATGATCGACAAGGCCCTTGCTGACCATGCGGACGACCGGGCAACGTACGAGCTCGCCGACGTCGCCACCTGGACGCCGGCCGAGCCGGTCGACCTGATCGTCTCCAACGCGCTGTTCCAGTGGGTCCCGGACCAGCTCGCTGTCATCCGGCGCCTCGCAGAGCTCGTCGCTCCGGGCGGCACGTTCGCGCTGCAGGTGCCGTGCAACTACGACGCGCCGAGCCACCGACTGCTGCACGAGATCTCGTCGCGGCCTCCGTACGCCGTGCACACCGAGGGGCTGCACGCCGACCGCGGCACGCACGCCGAGACGTACCTCGACCTGTTCAGCGACCTCGGCTGGACCGTCGACGCGTGGGAGACGACCTACCTGCACGTGCTGCACGGGGATGACCCGGTCTTCGACTGGATCTCCGGCACCGGAGCCCGTCCGATCCTGCAGGCTCTGCCCGACGGCCTGCGCGAGGAGTTCGTCACCGTCTACAAGGCCGCGCTGCGCGAGGCCTATCCCGCGCGACCGTGGGGCACGGTCCTGCCGTTCAGTCGTACGTTCGCCGTTGCCCGGCGCGCGGCCTGACTCCGGTAGCCTTGGGGATGCTGCTGACATCCCGGTCGATCCGGGACAATCCCCGGTTGGTCTGCCGGCAGGGCCCGCCGCACTTTGAATGCGGACAAGCGACGTAGGTTCGACTCCTACCCGGGGAGCCAGCAACGATCCGCTGGTCCGTCGACGAAGGAGTCTGGTGAGCACGAGCCCCAATCAGGATCGAGTCACGGCCATCGTGCTGGCAGCAGGAGCAGGCACGCGCATGAAGTCCAGGCGCGCCAAGGTCCTGCACGAGATCGCCGGACGCAGCATGCTCGAGCACGCACTGGTCGCCGTCGCCGGCGCCGGCGTGCACACGACCGTCGCCGTCGTCGGCCACGATCGCGAGCAGGTCTCCGAAGCCATCACGTCGTACGACCCGGCGATCGTCCAGGCCGTGCAGGAGAAGCAGAACGGCACGGGTCACGCCGTCCACGTCGCGCTCGAGTCGCTCGACAGCGCACCGGAGGGCACCGTCATCGTCACGTACGCCGACGTGCCGCTGCTCTCGGCGCAGACGCTGTCGGAGCTGCTCGTCAGCCACCGCGCCGCCGGGCACACCGTCACGATCCTCACCGCCGAGGTCGACGATCCGACCGGCTACGGCCGCATCCTCCGGGCTGACGACGGTGCCGTCACGGCGATCCGTGAGCACAAGGACGCGTCCGACGACGAGCGAGCCGTCCGCGAGATCAACAGCGGCATCCTGGTCGTCGACGGCGAGTTCCTGACTGCCGCGGTGGCCAGCCTCGAGTCCAACAACGCGCAGGGCGAGCTCTACCTCACCGACATCGTCGGCAAGGCCGTCGCCGAGGGGCGCCCGGTCGGCGCGCACGTGCTCGAGGACGTCTGGCAGACCGAGGGCGTCAACGACCGTGCGCAGCTCGCGCGACTCGGTGCCGAGCTCAACCGTCGCATCACGACCCACTGGATGTCCGAGGGCGTCACGATCGTCGACCCCGCGACGACGTGGATCGACTCGGCCGTCACGATCGAGCCCGATGTCACGATCCTGCCCGGCACGCAGCTCCTCGGAGCGACCGCTGTCGCCAGCGGCGCCACGATCGGACCCGACACCACGCTGCGCAACGTCGAGGTCGGTGCCGGCGCGACCGTCGTGCGTACGCATGGCTCCGACGCCGTGATCGGCGACGAGGCGACGGTCGGCCCGTACGCCTACCTGCGCCCCGGCACCGAGCTCGGGGTGCGCGGCAAGATCGGCACGTTCGTCGAGGTCAAGAACTCGCGCATCGGCGAGGGCGCCAAGGTCCCGCACCTGAGCTACGTCGGCGACGCCGACATCGGCGAGGGCGCCAACATCGGCGCCGGCACGATCTTCGCCAACTACGACGGGGTCAACAAGCACCGCTCGACGATCGGCAGGCACGCCAAGACCAGCTCCAACAACACGTTCGTCGCGCCCGTCACGGTCGGCGACGGGGCGTTCACGGGAGCCGGCTCGACGATCCGCGAGGACGTACCACCGGGGGCGCTGGCCGTCAGCGCAGGTCGGCAGAGGAACATTGAGGGGTGGGTGGCCGGCAAACGTCCGGACACCGCATCCGACCAGGCCGCACGCGCAGCGTCATCCGAACCGGCAGAGGAGACCTCCGGTGAGTAGCCTGTCCAAACGCACGCCCACGCGGAACATGCTGCTGTTCTCCGGCCGCGCGCACCCGACGCTGGCCCAGGAGGTGGCCGACCTCCTCGAGATCGAGGTCGTGCCGACCACGGCCTACGACTTCGCCAACGGCGAGATCTACGTGCGCTTCGACGAGTCCGTGCGCGGCTGCGACGCGTTCGTGCTGCAGAGCCACGCCGCGCCGATCAACGAGGCGATCATGGAGCAGCTCATCATGATCGACGCGCTCAAGCGCGCCTCGGCCAAGCGCATCACGGTGATCCTGCCGTTCTACGGCTACGCCCGCCAGGACAAGAAGCACCTCGGCCGCGAGCCCATCTCGGCACGGCTGATGGCCGACCTGTTCCTCACCGCCGGCGCCGACCGGCTGATGACGGTCGACCTGCACACCGCGCAGATCCAGGGCTTCTTCGACGGGCCCGTCGACCACCTGCTGGCGATGCCGATCCTGACGCGACACGTCAAGAAGAAGTACGGCAAGAAGCCGCTCGCCGTCGTCTCGCCCGACGCCGGCCGCATCAAGGTCGCCGAGTCGTGGGCCGCCGCTCTCGGCGGAGCGCCGCTGGCGTTCATCCACAAGACCCGCGACCCCCGCAAGCCCAACGAGTCCAAGGCCAACCGCGTCGTCGGTGACGTCGAGGGCCGCGTCTGCATCCTGGTCGACGACCTCATCGACACCGGCGGCACGATCGTCCAGGCGGCCGAGGCGCTCATGGCCGACGGTGCCGAGGACGTCGTCATCGCCGCGACCCACGCGGTGTTCTCCGGCCCGGCGGTCGACCGGCTCAAGAACTCGACGGCCTGCGAGGTCATCGTGACCAACACGCTGCCGATCGCCGACGACCAGCGGTTCGACAAGCTCACGGTGCTGTCGATCGCCCCGCTGCTGGCCCAGGCCACCGCAGCGGTCTTCGAAGAGGGCTCCGTCACCTCGCTGTTCAAGAACTGAGGCGCAACCGCCGCACTCTGCGATTTCCGGCACACGCTGCGCTGCGATAAGATCGTCAGGTTGCCTCGGCGAGGGTCCTTTCGGGCCGTGATCGACAAGGCGCTCCACGGAGTGCTGTGTTGAGCGCCTGGTGACAGCCGACTTTCACGCAACACTCTTCAGGAGAATTTCCCCATGGCTGAGATCAAGATCGCCGCCGAGACGCGCACCGAGTTCGGCAAGGGCGCCGCCCGCCGCATCCGTCGCGCCGACAACGTGCCCGCCGTCCTCTACGGACACGGCTCCGACCCCGTGCACGTCACGCTGCCGGGCCACCAGCTCATGCTGGCGCTCAAGAACTCCAACGCGCTGCTGACGATCGACCTCGGCACCGAGCAGCACCTCGCGATCCCCAAGCAGGTCCAGCGCGACCCGCTCAAGGGCTTCATCGAGCACGCCGACCTCCTGATCGTCCGCAAGGGCGAGAAGGTCACCGTCGACGTCCGCATCAACGTCGTCGGCGACGCGATCAGCGGCAACCTCGTCATCCTCGAGAACTCGACGGTCTCCGTCGAGGCCGAGGCGACCCACATCCCCGAGTCCTTCGAGGTCTCGGTCGAGGGCCTCGACGCCGGCGCGCAGATCCACGCCAGCGACCTCGAGCTGCCCCGCGGCTCGACGCTCGCCGTCGACTCGGACATCCTCATCGTCAACATCACCGCGGCACCCACCGAGGCCCAGCTCGACGCCGAGCTCGCCGAGGCCGAGGCCGAGGCCGGCATCGAGCACGACGCGACCGACGCCGAAGAGGCCGAAGCCGCTGCTGAGGCACCGGCCGAGGGCGAGGCTGCGGAGAGCTCCGAGTCAGAGTGACCTGGTTGGTCGTCGGGCTCGGCAATCCGGGCCCGGCGTACGCCAGCACTCGTCACAACGTCGGTTACCTCGTGACCGACGTGCTCGCCGCCCGTGTCGGCGGATCGTGGAAGAAGCACAAGTCCGGTCGCGCCGACGTCATCGAAGGACGCCTGGCCGGTGAGCGCGCCGTTCTCGGACGCTGCCGGTCGTACATGAACGAGAGCGGCGGCCCGGTGTCGACGCTGATGAAGTTCTACGACGTCGAGCCCGACCACCTCGTGGTGATCCACGACGAGCTCGACATCGACTACGGCATGCTGCGGGTCAAGCTCGGCGGCGGCGACAACGGCCACAACGGCCTGAAGTCGATCCGCCAGTCGATCGGCACGGGCGACTTCTACCGCGTGCGCGTCGGCATCGGCCGGCCGCCCGGGCAGCAGAGCGTCCACGACTTCGTGCTCAAGCCGTATGGCACCGCGGAGCGCAAGGACCTGCCGACGTACGTCGAGGAGGCCGCCGACGCGGTCGAGAGCCTCATGACGCAGGGACTAGAAGCGACCCAGAGCGCGTTCAATCGTTAGAGATGACACTCTCCAGACTCGCGGCCCTCGTCGCCGCCGAACCCACGGTCCAGCAGGCGCTCCAGGACAGGGCCGACGGTCTCAGCACGCTCAACGTCCAGGCGCCGGAGCCGCTGCGGCCGTTCCTGACGCATGCTCTGGCGCAGCAGTCCACGGTGCTCGCGGTCACCGCCACGGCCCGCGAGGGTGAGGACCTGGTCACCCAGCTCGGTGAGCTGCTCGGCCCTGACGCCGTCGCGTACTTCCCGGCCTGGGAGACGCTGCCGCACGAGCGCCTGTCGCCGCGCTCTGACACCGTCGGCCGCCGGCTCGCGGTGCTGCGCCGCCTCGTGCACCCGACCGCACCCGGCGAGCAGGACTCCGAGACGGCGACAGGTCCGCTGCGGGTCGTCGTTGCGCCCGTGCGCTCGCTGCTCCAGCCGCAGGTCAAGGGCCTCGCCGACCTCGCCCCGGTCGAGCTGCACAAGGGTGACGAGATCGCCCTCGACGAGGTCGTCCGGCAGCTGGCCGCAGCGGCATACTCGCGCGTCGACCTGGTCGAGCGCCGCGGTGAGTTCGCGGTCCGCGGCGGCATCATCGACGTGTTCCCGCCGACCGAGGAGCACCCGCTCCGCATCGAGTTCTGGGGCGACGAGGTCGACGAGATCCGCCGGTTCGCGGTCGCCGACCAGCGCACGCTCGAGGAGATCACGCACGTATGGGCGCCGCCGTGCCGCGAGCTGCTGCTCGACGACGAGGTCAAGGCGCGGGCCGCCCAGCTGGCCGAGGCGCACCCGTCGCTGGCCGAGATCTTCACGAAGATCGCCGAGGGCCACGCCGTCGAGGGCATGGAGTCGCTGACCCCGGTGCTCGTTGATGAGATGGAGCTCCTCGTCGAGCTGTTCCCGGAGCGCTCCTCGATCCTGTTGATGGACCCGGAGCGCATACGAGCGCGTGCTGCCGACCTGGTGGCGACGAGCGAGGAGTTCCTCCAGGCCTCGTGGGCTGCCGCGGCGACCGGTGCCGAGGCGCCGATCGACCTCGGCTCGGCGGCGTTCCGCACGCTCGAGGACGTACACCTGGAGACCCTCGGGCTCGGCCACACCTGGTTCACGGTGTCGCCGTTCGGCCTCGACACTGACGACCAGACCCGCGCGGTCGACATGGAGGCTGCTGCGGCCTACCGCGGCGACACCGCGGCTGCGCTCGAGGACATCAAGAAGTGGATGGCCGCCGGCATGCGTGTCGTGTTCGTCGCGCCCGGCCACGGCCAGGCGCAGCGCACGAGCGAGTGGCTGGCCGAGAACGACGTCGCCGCCGCGCTCGACGATGAGATCACGGCGCCCTCGCCGGGGGTCGTGCAGGTCGCGTGCGGCGAGCTCGACCACGGATTCGTGTCGCCGCCGCTCGGCCTGGCCGTCCTGACGTACGACGACCTCGTCGGCCAGCGGGCTGCCGATCGCACGGAGCGCAAGATGCCCGCGCGCCGGCGCAAGCAGGTCGACCCGCTCGAGCTCAAGACCGGCGACTTCGTCGTGCACGAGCAGCACGGCCTCGGCCGCTACGTCGAGCTGATGCAGCGAGTCGTGCAGGGCGCGGCGCGGGAGTACCTCGTCATCGAGTACGCCCCGTCGAAGCGCGGCCAACCCGCCGACCGGCTGTTCGTGCCGATGGACCAGCTCGACCAGATCAGCCGCTACGTCGGCGGCGAGTCACCGTCGCTCGACCGGCTCGGCGGCTCGGACTGGACCAACCGCAAGAACAAGGCGCGCAAGGCCGTACGCCAGATCGCCGGCGAGCTGATCAAGCTCTACGCCGCACGCCAGGCCACCAAGGGCCACGCGTTCGGGCCGGACACGCCGTGGCAGGCCGAGCTGGAGGACGCGTTCGCGTTCGTCGAGACGCCCGACCAGATGGTCACGATCGACGAGGTCAAGCGCGACATGGAGCGCACCGTGCCGATGGACCGGCTGGTCTGCGGCGACGTCGGCTACGGCAAGACCGAGATCGCGGTACGCGCGGCGTTCAAGGCGATCCAGGACGGCAAGCAGGTCATCCTGCTCGTGCCGACGACCCTGCTGGTGCAGCAGCACTACGCGACGTTCGCCGAGCGGTTCGGCCAGTTCCCGGTCAAGATCCGCCCGCTGTCGCGGTTCCAGACCGACAAGGAGTCCAAGGAGACCCTCGCCGGCCTCGCCGACGGCACGATCGACCTGGTCATCGGCACGCATCGCCTGCTGCAGCCCGGCGTACGCATCAAGGATCTCGGCCTGGTGATCGTCGACGAGGAGCAGCGCTTCGGCGTCGAGCACAAGGAGGCGCTGAAGATGCTGCGTGCCGCCGTCGACGTGCTGTCGATGTCGGCGACGCCGATCCCGCGCACGCTCGAGATGGCGATCACCGGCATCCGCGAGATGTCGACGATCGCGACACCGCCCGAGGAGCGGCACCCCGTGCTGTCGTTCGTCGGCCCCTACGAGGACCGGCAGGTCATCGCGGCGATCCGCCGCGAGCTGCTCCGCGAGGGCCAGGTGTTCTTCATCCACAACCGGGTGCAGAGCATCGACAAGGCCGTCGCCAAGATCAAGGAGCTCGTGCCGGAGGCGCGGGTCGCCGCCGCGCACGGCCAGATGGGCGAGCACCAGCTCGAGGAGGTCATGGTCGACTTCTGGGAGAAGCGCTACGACGTGCTCGTCTGCACCACGATCGTGGAGTCCGGCCTCGACGTCTCCAACGCCAACACCATGATCATCGAGCGCTCCGACACGCTCGGCCTGTCGCAGCTGCACCAGCTGCGCGGCCGGGTCGGCCGTTCACGCGAGCGGGCGTACGCCTACTTCCTCTACCCGCCCGAGAAGCCGCTCACCGAGACGGCCCACGACCGGCTCGCCACGATCGCGCAGCACTCCGAGCTCGGCGGCGGCATGGCAGTGGCGATGAAGGACCTCGAGATCCGCGGCGCCGGCAACCTGCTCGGCGGCGAGCAGTCCGGGCACATCGCCGACGTCGGCTTCGACCTGTACGTCCGGCTGGTCGGCGAGGCGGTCGCGGAGTTCCGCGGCGACGCCGAGCCCGAGCGCGAGGTCAAGATCGAGCTGCCGATCGAGGCGCACCTGCCGCACGAGTACGTCCAGAGCGAGCGGCTCCGGCTCGAGATGTACAAGCGACTGGCCGACGTACGCGCCCTGTCCGACGTCGACGAGCTGCGCGCCGAGCTGGTCGACCGCTATGGCAACCCGCCCGAGGCTGTCGAGGTTCTGCTCGACGTCGCCCGGCTGCGCGTACGTGTGCGCGAGGCGGGCCTCACCGAGGTCACCGCGGCCGGCCCGAACGTACGTTTCGCACCGCTCAAGCTGCCCGACTCGGCGCAGATGCGCCTGCAACGGATCTACCCGCGCAGCACCTACAAGGTCGCCGCCGAGGTGGCCCTGGTGCCGCGGCCCAAGACCGCGCCGGTCGGCGGCAAGCCGCTCGTGGGCCGCGAGCTGCTCGAGTGGACCCGCACCGTGATCGACACCCTGGTGCCGGCACCCGCGCCGGTCAGCTGAGCGGATACCTGGGCGGTGTGTCAGCGACCTATCGACGCACCTGATACGTCGCAGACTCACCGCTCACGTCCTCCCCCGTGGTTGCGAATGTCAACGGTCCCTCTAGCGTTGAGACATGACACTTCGGGGGACGTGGACAGAGCTCGTGCGCACCAAGGACGTCGACGACGTCATCCACCAGAACGATGACGACCCGACAGCGGAGGACCATCACTCCCGGTTGAGCAAGCGATTGTCGTCGTGGGACCTCATGGGATTCGGCATCGGCATCGTGATCGGCACCGGCATCTTCACCCTGACCGGCGGTCAGGCCAAGGACAATGCCGGCCCCGCGATCATGGTCTCGTTCCTGATCGCCGGGTTCGTCGCGGTGCTGGCGGCCATCTGTTACGCCGAGCTCGCGTCCGCCGTGCCGACCGCCGGCAGCTCCTACACGTACGCCTACACGACGATCGGCGAGATCTTCGCCTGGATCATCGCGTGGGACCTGATCCTCGAGTTCGCGCTCGGCGCCGCGGTCGTGGCGCGTGGCTGGTCGGGCTACCTGCAGCACGCACTCGGCCTGCCGCACGCGTACTTCGGCGAGGAGGACTCGGTCGTCAACCTCGGCGCCGTCGCGATCGTCGCGATCATCGGCACGATCGCCGCGATCGGCATCCGCGAGTCCAAGCTCGTGACGAACGCCCTGGTCATCGTCAAGGTCTCGGTCTGCGTCTTCGTCATCGCGGTCGGCGTCTTCTTCGTCAAGGTCGCGAACATGAAGCCGTACGTCCCGCACTCCGAGAAGGGGCCCGACGTCAGCGGGCTCAAGCAGCCGCTGTGGCAGTGGATCTCGGGCGCCGACCCCACGGCGTACGGCGTGACCGGCGTGTTCATCGCCGCGGCCGTCGTGTTCTTCGCCTACAGCGGCTTCGAGGCCGTCGCCAACCTCGGCGAGGAGACCAAGGATCCCGGCAAGGACATGGCCCGCGGCCTGCTCGGAACTCTCGTGATCTGCACGACCCTGTACGTCCTGGTCTGCTTCGTGCTGACCGGCATGGTCAAGTACACCGACCTCAGCACCGGGCGCGCCGATCTCCGACGCGTTCTCCCAGGTGGGACTCGACTGGGCCGGCGTGCTGATCGACATCGCCGCGATCGCCGGCCTGACCTCGGTGATCCTCGTCGACATCGTCGCGATGGGTCGCATCGGCTTCGCGCTGTGCCGCGACGGGCTGCTGCCGGCCCAGGTCGGCGCGATCCACCCGAAGTTCCGCACCCCGGCGCGCATCACGGTCGTCACCTCAGTCGCGGTGGGCCTGCTGGCCGCGTTCATCCCGCTCGACACGCTCGCCGAGATGGTCAGCATCGGCACGCTGTTCGCGTTCCTGGTCGTGTCGATCGCGGTCATCGTGCTGCGGCGCACCCGGCCGAAGATGAAGCGGCCGTTCCGCGCGCCCCAGGTGCCGCTGCTGCCGATCGTGACGGCGGTGTCGTGCGTCGCGCTGATGACCAACCTCGCGATCGAGACCTGGCTGCGGTTCCTCGTGTGGCTCGCGCTCGGCCTGCTGGTCTACGTGTTCTACGGCCGCCGCCACTCCCACCTGGCCCGCGACGGCAAGAACGCGAGGGACTCCGCCAAGGTCTGAGGGGGCTCGGATAACGTGTGAGCATGCTCACTCGTTCGCGTGCCGCTGTCCTCGTCCTTGCGGGTCTGACGCTCGCTGCCTGCGGCAACGTCCATCCCGGGCGCCGCGGCAACGGTCGACGGCCAGACGATCTCGATGAAGACGCTCGACAAGACGGCCAAGGCCTACTGCACGCTCTCGATCGCGGGCTCGCAGCAGCAGGGCGCCTCTGAGCCTGACAACGCCGACGTGCGCCGCGAGTCGGTGAAGACGCTGGTCTCGCTGATCGTCGGCCGCGAGCTCGCCAAGAAGCAGGACGTCACGGTGAAGCCCGTCGGCATACGAGCTCACGGGCGCGCAGCGGGATCAGGTCGCCAAGGCGTTCCCGAAGGAGGAGGACGTCGACGAGCTCTACAAGCTGATCGAGACAGGCCAGGAGCTCTCGGCCATCTCGGTCGCGCTCGGCGCGAAGAGCACCGGCCAGGCGCCGACCGAGGCAAATGCGTCACAGCTCGCCCAGGTCGGCCAGGGCGAGATCAGCAAGGCGTTCACGACCAACGACGTCTCGTTCTCGCCCCGGTTCGGGCTCAGCGACTCGGCCAAGAAGGTCGCCGCGACCGGCTCGTTGTCCGTCGAGCCGACGCGACCTGGGCGCCGACAAGCCGGACGAGCTGCCCAAAGCGCAACGCTGCTCCTGATGCGCATCGTCGTCCTCAGCCCGCGGGTCGCACCCGGGATCCTGACCCTGCCGGCGTGGGACGCGCTGCGTGACGCCTCGGTCGTACGCGCGTCCGTCGACGACCCGCACGTACGCGCGATCGTCTCGTCGGGCATACCGGTCGAGGTCACCGCGGATCCTCCGTCGTACGCGCCGGATGCCGTGTGGATCGCGCCGACCGGCGACACCGCGTGGGCCCGCACGATCGCGGACGACCTGATGGCCGGCGGGGGAGACGCGGCCGAGGTCGAGGTGGTGTTCGGGTCGTACGACCTGCCCGGCTCCGCCCTGCTCGACGTCGTCGAGATCATGGACCGCCTGCGCCGCGAGTGCCCGTGGACGGCGCAGCAGTCGCACGAGACGCTGAGCCACTACCTGCTGGAGGAGGCGCACGAGACACTGGAGGCGCTCGACAGCGGCGACAGCGACCACCTGCGCGAGGAGCTCGGCGACCTGCTGATGCAGATCGTCTTCCATGCCCGGATCGCCGCCGAAGGCGAGGGCTGGGACATCGACGACGTCGCGGCCGGGATCGCCGAGAAGCTGGTCTACCGCAACCCGCACGTGTTCGGCGATGTCACCGTCACGAGCGCCGAGGAGGTCGACGCCAACTGGCAGCGCCTCAAGGCCACCGAGAAGCGGCGCACCTCGGTGCTCGACGGCATCCCCGTGACGCTGCCCGCCCTGGCCTACGCCGACAAGGTCCTGAGCCGCGTCGCCGACGTCGATGTCAGCGGCGACGACCTCGGCGCGCGGCTGCTCGCGCTCGTCGCCGAGGCACGCGCGCAGGGCCAGAACGCCGAAGAAGTCCTGCGCCAAGCCGTACGCCTGCTGGGTTAGCCGCTCGGCCCCGAAGCGGTGACTGAGCGACGTATCAGCGGAGTCGATACGTCGCTGAAGCACCGCCGCAAGGAGGGAGTCGTGCTTCGTGTCCACGCTGGCGAGGCGGTGCAGGACATTGCGACGGCAGGACTAGGCTTGTGGCCGCACGTTCATCCGCTAACGAGGAGCAGTCTTGGCACGCATCGACGCCGTCGGCGCACGGGAAATTCTGGATTCACGGGGCAACCCGACCGTTGAGGTCGAGGTCGCCCTCGACGACGGCACGATCGGCCGCGCGGCGGTGCCTTCTGGCGCCTCCACGGGTGCGTTCGAGGCCGTTGAGCTGCGTGACGGAGGTGACCGTTACGTCGGCAAGGGCGTGCTCAACGCCGTCGCCGGAGTCAACGACAAGATCGGCCCCGCCCTCGTCGGCTTCGACGCCGACGACCAGCGCGCGCTCGACCAGGCGATGATCGACCTGGACGGCACCGACAACAAGGCCAAGCTCGGCGCCAACGCGATCCTCGGCGTCTCGCTCGCCGCCGCCAAGGCCGCCGCGGACTCCGCCCGCCTCCCGCTGTTCCGCTACGTCGGCGGACCCAACGCCCACGTCCTGCCGGTCCCGATGCTCAACATCGTCAACGGTGGCTCGCACGCCGACAGCAACGTCGACATCCAGGAGTTCATGATCGCGCCGATCGGTGCGCCGACGTTCTCCGAAGCGCTGCGCATGGGCGCCGAGGTCTACCACTCGCTCAAGTCGGTCCTCAACAAGCAGGGACTGTCGACGGGTCTGGGCGATGAAGGTGGCTTCGCGCCCAACCTCGACTCCAACCGCGCCGCGCTCGAGCTCATCTCGACCGCCGTCGAGGGCGCGGGCCTCAAGGTCGGCACCGACATCGCGTTCGCGCTCGACGTCGCCGCCTCGGAGTTCTTCGCCGACGGCACGTACGCCTTCGAGGGCCAGCAGAAGACCGCCGAGGAGATGTCGGCCTACTACGCCGAGCTCGTCGCCGCGTTCCCGATCGTCTCGATCGAGGACCCGCTCGACGAGGACGACTGGGCCGGCTGGACCACCCTGACCGAGAACCTCGGCGACGACGTGCAGATCGTCGGCGACGACCTGTTCGTCACCAACGTCGAGCGGCTCACCCGCGGCATCACCGAGGGTGCGGCCAACGCGCTGCTCGTCAAGGTCAACCAGATCGGCTCGCTCACCGAGACGCTCGACTCGGTCGACCTCGCGCACCGTCACGGGTTCGCCTGCATGATGAGCCACCGCTCCGGCGAGACCGAGGACACGACGATCGCCGATCTCGCGGTCGCGACCAACTGCGGCCAGATCAAGACCGGCGCGCCGGCTCGTTCCGACCGCGTGGCCAAGTACAACCAGCTGCTGCGCATCGAGGAGGCCCTCGGGTCCTCCGCGACCTACGCCGGCGCCTCCGCCTTCCCGCGGCTGGCGCTCTAGGACCCATGGCGTCGCGTCCCCCACGTGGTCCCGGCCGGAAGCCGCCCGAGCGCGGGCGGCGTCCGGCCGAGCGTGGGGGCCGCGGCGCGGCCCGCAACCGTACGCCCAAGAAGGCCGCGGTCAGCGCCGGCACGGGCCCTCAGCTCACGACCCGGGCGATCGTGCTGCTGTCCGTCGTCCTGCTGCTCATCGCGTCCTACACCTCGACGCTCCACGCGTGGTGGGAGCAGCGGGCGGACATCCAGAGCACCAAGGCCGAGATCGTGATGCGCAAGCAGGAGATCGCGGGCCTGCAAGGACCAGAAGGACCGCTGGAACGACCCGGCGTACGTCAAGCAGCAGGCCAAGGAGCGCTTCGGCTGGGTCCTGCCGGGCGAGGTCGGCTACCGGGTCATCGGCGCCGACGGCACGGTCAAGGGCGATGTGCCGACGCTCGACGCGCCGCCGACCGCCTCCACCAAGACCGAGTGGTACGACAAGCTGTGGGGCAGCGTCAAGGAGGCCGGCAAGACGCCCAAGGCCACCAGGCCCACGACCGACCCGGACAAGGTGCTGAAGAAGGAGTGAAGGTGAGTCAAGCCGACCTCGACGCCGTCGCCGAGCAGCTCGGCCGTACGCCCAGGGGCATCCTCGAGGTCGTGTCGCGGTGCCCCTCGGGCCACCCCAACGTCGTCAAGACCGAGCCGCGCCTCGACGACGGCACGCCGTTCCCCACGATGTTCTACCTGACGTGCGACCGGCTCGCCGGCGAGATCGGGACGCTCGAGGCGTCAGGTCTGATGAAGGAAATGAGCGACCGCCTCACCGAGGACGAGGCGCTGGCGGCGCACTACCGCGCGGCACACGAGGCATACCTTGCTGAGCGGGAGGCCATCGGTCACGTGCCCGAGATCGACCGGGATCACGGCCGGCGGCATGCCGACCCGGGTCAAGTGCCTGCACGTCCTGGTCGGTCACTCGCTGGCCAAGGGCCCCGGCGTCAACCCGCTCGGTGACGAGGCGCTCGAGCTCCTGGGCGAGTGGTGGACCGGCAATGCCTGCGGTCCCGCCTCGATCACGAGCTGACGGCGCGATACTCCACGTGCGGCCGACCGGTGCCGCCATAGCGGGTGGCTCGTGTGGATTGCCCGAGATCCGCGAGATGCTCCAGGTAGCGCCGAGCCGTCACCCGTGACGAGCCGATCACCTCGGCGACCTCGCCGGCGGTCAGTCCGCTGTCGGCCTCGGTGAGTGTCGTGCGTACGGCCTCGAGGGTCTCGGCGCTGAGGCCCTTGGGCAGCACGTCGTCCTCAGGGGCCGGCCGCATCGCCCCGAAGACGGCGTCGACGCCGCGCTGGTCGATCGACTCGTCGCCGGCCTCGAGCGTGCGCCGGAACGTGGCGTACTGGCGCAGCTTGGCCTCGAACATCGCGAACGTGAACGGCTTGAGCAGGTAGGCGACGACGCCTTGCGACACCGACTGGCGTACGACGTCGACGTCGCGGGCTGAGGTCACCGCGATGACGTCGTACGGGCGGCCGGTCGCGCGCAGCTGGCGCAGCAGGTCGAGGCCGTGACCGTCGGGCAGGTGCATGTCCAGCAGCACCAGGTCGACCGGTTGGCTGCCGAGCACCCGGGCGGCTTCCTGGAACGACTCGGCGACCGCCACGACCTCGAACTCGTGCATGCGCTCGACGTACGTCCTGTGGGCCTGGGCCGCGATGGCCTCGTCCTCGACGATCAGCACGCGAATCGTCATGAGCTACCGATCCTGACGTCGAAGGTCGCGCCGCCGAGAGGGCTGTCGCCAATCGTGGCCTCGCCACCGTGACGGCGTACGAGCTGGCCGACCAGCGCCAGTCCGATCCCGCGCCCGGTGCCCTCGTCGGCCTTGGTCGACCAGCCGCGGACGAACACGGTCTCCCGGTCCTGCGGCTCGATGCCCGGTCCGCTGTCCTCGACGCGTACGTGCAGGAGGCTGGTCGTCGAGGTGATGGTGACCGAGACCTGCCGCTCGACGGAGGACTGGGCCGCGTCGATCGCGTTGTCGAGCAGGTTGCCCAGGATCGTCACCGCCTCGTGCGCTGTGGTGGCGAGGCCCGTGACGCTGGTCGCCGGCTCGATCGTCAGGGCTACGCCACGCTCGGCGGCCTGGGCGCTCTTGCCGAGCAGCAGGGCGGCGACGACAGGTTCGTCGATCGACTCGACCATGCGGTCGGTGAGCCGCCGGGCGACGTCGAGCTCGCGGGTCGCGAAGTCGATCGCCTCCTCGGCTCCGGCCGATCTCGATCAGGGACACCATCGTGTGCATCCGGTTGGACGACTCGTGGTTCTGTGCGCGCAGCGCCTCGGCGAGTCCGCGCACGGTGTCGAGCTCGGCGGTGACGCTCTGCAGCTCGGTGCGATCGCGCAGTGTCACGACGGACCCGACGTCGCGGCCGTCCCAGTGCGCCGGCGCCTGGTTGACGACCAGCACGCGGTCGCCGACGACGTGCACCGCGTCCTGCAGCTGCCGGCCCGACGTCAGCTCGGCGACGAGCACCGGCTCGAGCCCGAGGCGGTCGATCGTCGACCCGACGAACGACGTGTCCAGGTCGAGCAGGCGCGAGGCCTCGTCGTTCATCAGCGTCAGGCGACCGGTCGGGTCCAGCAGCAGGAGGCCCTCGCGCACGGCCCGCAGCACCGCGTCGTAGTACTCGTACATCCGGGTGATCTCCTGCTCGCCGAGACCGTGGGTCTGGCGCCGCAGCCGGCGATTGGCCAACGCTGCGCCGATCGCACCCAGCGCTCCGATGGCCAGTGCAGCGGCGATGATGCGGGGGAGCACCGCGAGCACCTCGTCGTCGACCTTCTTGGTCGTGATGCCGACCGACACCAGCCCGCGCACCTTGCCGTCGTCCATGATCGGGACGACCGCCCGCACCGACGGACCCAGCGTGCCGGTGTAAGTCCTCGGTGAAGTTCTTGCCCGCCAGCGCGGCGTCGATGTGGCCGATGAACTTCTTGCCGATGTTGTCGGGGTTCGGGTGCGAGTAGCGGATGCCTCTGGTGTTCATGATGACCACGAAGTCGGTGCCGGTCGCCTTGCGGACCCGCTCGGCGTACGGCTGGAGGACGGCGCTGGGATCTGGGTCGTCCAGCGCGTCGAGAACGGCGGGGGAGGCGGCGACCGCGAGCGAGACGTCGAGGCTCTGGGCGCGGGCATCGGCACGGCTGTCCTGCCGCGCGTCGAACCAGGCCAAGGCGGTTCCGCCCACGACGACGACCAGCACCACGAGCAGCTGCCACACGAGCATCTGCCGTGCGACGGTACGTCCGCGAGCCCGGGCCATCCCCGCATTCTCCACGATCCCGGCCGCGGTGCTGCGCGGGTGCTGTGACGGCGGTCACGAACTTTACGAACACAACGGTGAGCGGGGTCACACGCGGCCGCATCCTGATGACGCAACCCCTCACCGTCCAGGAGGACTCATGTCATCGAATGCGCTGCGCCCGGCCCGCAAGGACCGCACGCACTACCTCTACCTCGCCGTCATCGGCGCCGTCATCGCCGGCATCACGGTCGGCCTCGTGGCGCCGGACTTCGCAGTCGAGCTCAAGCCCCTCGGCACCGGGTTCGTCAACCTCATCAAGATGATGATCGCCCCGGTCATCTTCTGCACGCTCGTCCTCGGCGTCGGATCGGTGGCCAAGGCCTCGCAGGTCGGCCGCGTCGGCGGACTCGCCCTCGGCTACTTCGTGACGATGTCGTTCGTCGCGCTGAGCATCGGCCTCGTGGTCGGCAACATCCTGCAGCCCGGCGACGGCCTCAAGATCACGCCCGACGTGGCGGATGCCGGCAACGCCCAGGTGTCGACCGAGCGCAGAGTCGACGACCGACTTCATCCTGCACATCGTCCCGGACACGCTGGCGTCGTCGCTGACCTCGGGCAAGATCCTCCAGACCCTGCTCGTGGCGCTGCTGTTCGGCTTCGCGCTGCAGGCCATGGGCTCGGCGGGCAAGCCGGTCCTGACCGGCATCGGTCACCTCCAGAAGGTCGTGTTCCGCATCCTCGCGATGATCATGTGGGCGGCCCCGATCGGTGCGTTCGGCGCCATGGCCGCGGTCGTCGGTGAGACCGGTGTCGACGCCCTCAAGGCGCTCGCCGTGATCATGTTCGGCTTCTACGTCACCTGCGCCGTGTTCGTGTTCGTCATCCTCGGCACGATCCTCCGCGTCGTCACTGGCATCAACATCTTCTCGCTGCTCAAGTACCTCGGCCGTGAGTTCCTGCTGATCTTCTCGACCTCGTCGTCCGAGTCGGCGCTGCCGCGACTCATCGCCAAGATGGAGCACGCCGGCGTCTCGCAGCAGACCGTGGGCGTCGTGGTGCCGACCGGCTACTCGTTCAACCTCGACGGCACGATGATCTACCTGACGATGGCGTCGCTGTTCATCGCCGACGCCATGGGCAGCCCGCTCGCGATCGGCGAGCAGATCTCGCTGCTGCTCTTCATGATGATCGCGTCGAAGGGCGCTGCCGGAGTCACCGGTGCCGGCATGGCGACCTTGGCCGGCGGGCTCAGCTCGCACCGTCCGGAGCTGCTCGACGGCGTCGGCCTGATCGTCGGCATCGACCGGTTCATGTCGGAGGCCCGCGCGGTCACCAACTTCTCCGGCAACGCGGTGGCCACAGTCCTGGTGGCCTCGTGGACCAAGACCCTCGACCGGGAGCAGCTCGACCGGGTGCTGTCCGGCGCGGACCCGTTCGACGAGTCCACGATGATCGACGACCACGAGGAGTCAGAGCCCGTCGCGGTCGAGGCGGACGGTCCGGACGCGGCGGCGCGCGTACCGGCGCAGGTCTGACCGACCTCCTCGAGGACGGGGCTCCCGGGTGATTCCGGGAGCCCCGCCCTCGCCTTCTGCGGCACCGATACGCTCGTCGCATGCCTGATCAGCGCACACGCGTGGCCGCGATCGACTGCGGCACCAACTCGATCCGCCTGCTGGTCAGCGACGTGGGCGACGACCACAAGACCGACCTGGTGCGCGAGATGAGGATTGTCCGCCTCGGACAGGACGTCGATCGCACGGGTCATCTCGCTGAGGAGGCCATCGCCCGTACGTTGCAGGCCACCCGCGAGTACGCCGAGCTGATCGCGATGTTCGGCGCCGACCGGGTCCGGTTCTGCGCCACCTCCGCAGTGCGCGACGCCGACAACGCCGCCGAGTTCGAGGACGCGATCGAGGGCATCCTCGGCGTACGCCCGGTCGTGCTCGCGGGTCTCGACGAGGCGCGAGCCTCCTTCCTGGGCGCGACGCGCGACCTCGAGCGGGTCCGTACGCTCGTGGTCGACATCGGCGGCGGGTCGACCGAGCTCGTGGTCGGCACGGGGACCGACATCGAGTGGTCCGTGTCGCTCGACATCGGGTCGGTGCGCCTGACCGAGCGCTTCCTGTCGAGTGATCCGGCGTCCGTCGCCGAGGTGACGGCGTGCATGAGTCATCTCGACGAGGTGCTGTCGCCCGTCGTCGCGGGTCTCGAGCCGGTCGGCTCGTTCGTCGGGGTTGCCGGCACGGTCACGACGGTCGCAGCCCACTCGCTGGCCCTGCCGTCGTACGATCCGGCCGCGATCCACGGCGCGAAGCTCGCACTCGACGACGTACGCGGAGCGTGCCTGTCGCTCGTCGGCATGTCGGTCGCGGACCGTCGCGCGCTGCCGTTCATGCATGCCGGCCGCGCTGACGTGATCGGTGCCGGCGCGCTGATCCTTGATCGCCTCGTCGACCTCGTGCCGCTCTCGACCGACATCATGGTGGCCAGCGAGCACGACATCCTCGACGGCATCGCCTGGGACATCGTCAGCTGACGTCCCGCCCCTCGCAGGTTGTGGGGTGAGGGTGCTCAGATCAGGCGGCTCCGAGCAGCCAGGACGACCGCCTCGATGGGCGTCTTCACGCCCAGCCGGTCGCAGATCATGCGGACGCGGCGGCGCAGCGTGCGCTCGGAGACCTCGAGCTCGCGGGCGATCGCGTCGCTCGTCAGTCCTCGGCCGAGCAGGCGCAGCACCTTGAGGTCGTCGTCGACGAGGTCGGAGGTCCGAGCCATCGATCTCCCTTCACGGGTCAGGGTCATCCGCCTCGAGTGAGGCGCGTCACATCGTGGTTGGCACCGTACTAAATCGTTTCAATGACTTCAACCGGTGGCCGGGACCGGTCATCCCGGCGTTGCCGTGAGCGCCTGCGATCTCAGGCAAATGTGGCACTGATAGCGCTCCGCCCCGGCCGCGCTGACGTGGACAGCCCCTTGTCAGTCCAAATGACCGGTGGGTAGCGTGAGCCCGGTCACGTCCATTGAATCGTTTTAATGAATAGGTGTCCGCGTCATGGCTCAGTCCACTCCCGTCGCTCCTGCGCCCAGCGCGCGCCGTCTCCTCGGCCTGGTCGTGTCGCTCGTGCTCGTCGGCGCAACACTCCTCGCCGGTGCCGGCAGCGCTGCCGCGGCTGACGACATCACGGTCGGCAGCCTGCAGACCAACGCCAGGACGAGGCCACTCGGCATCGCCGGCGCCGACCCGACGTTCAGCTGGAAGTCGGCATCGAGCGCCCGAGGTGTCGTGCAGAGCGCGTACGAGGTACGTGTCGGGACGAGCGAGGGCTCCGACGACGCCTGGTCCTCAGGGAAGGTCGACTCGTCGAACCAGCTCGACGTGACATACGGCGGTCCTGCGCTGGCCTCGCAGACCCGCTACTACTGGCAGGTCAAGGTCTGGGACGGCGACGACGAGGCCAGCGGCTGGAGTGCGCCCACGTGGTTCGAGACTGGCATCCTCAGTGCAGATGAGTGGGCCGGCGACTGGATCGGCAAGTCCGCAGGCGGCGAGATCGACCGGTGGACCGACTACACGGCCGACGTTGACTTCGACATCAAGGACCTCGCGATCGGTGTGTTCGTCCGCGCGAAGGACACCAGCAACGCATACATGTGGCAGATCTCGACGGCCGACGGCACCGGTGTCCCGAAGTTCCGCCCGCACAAGCGCGTCGGCAACACCTACACGCTGCTCGACAACAAGGCGATTGCTGGCATCACGTCGGCTCAGCTTCTCGAGGGAACGCATCGCCTGTCGGTGACTGTCGACGGGAGCACGATCACGACCAAGCTGGATGGCGCGCAGATCGATCAGCGCACCGACTCGACGTTCGCCAAGGGTTTCGTGGGCTTTCGTCAGGACTTCGCCAACAACGTCAACGAGACCGCGGACGTCAAGGCCGTCAAGGTCACGGCCAAGAACGGGGACGTGCTGCTCGACACCGACTTCTCCTCCGGCAACCCGTTCAACGGGGGCGCGCTGACGGCCGACGGCCTGCGGGTCGGTGACCGCAAGGACGTCCTGCTGCGGACCAACGACGCCAACAAGCCCTTGCTTCGCAAGGAGTTCAGCACAGATCCGGGCAAGGAGATCGCGTCGGCGCGGGTCTACGCCTCCGCGCACGGCGTCTACGAGCTGCAGCTCAACGGCGAGAAGGTCGGCGACCAGTTCCTCGCGCCGGGCTCGACCGACTACCGAAAGCGCATCCAGTACCAGACCTACGACGTGACCGACCAGGTCAACAGCGGCGCCAACGCATTCGGTGCCGAGCTCGGCGACGGCTGGTGGGCCGGCAAGGTCGGGATGTGGGGACCCGGGATGTTCGGCAACAACGTCGGCCTGATCGCCCAGCTGCGGGTCGACTACACCGACGGCACGCATCAGGTCATCAAGACCGACGGCACGTGGAAGAGCCACTTCGGACCGTATGCCGCCGCCGACAACATCGACGGTGAGACGTACGACGCGAACGCCGAGCAGCCGGGCTGGGACCACCCGAACTACGACGACGCCGCGTGGCGCCCTGTCACGATCGGCGCGTCGGACACCGCCAAGCTCGTGCCCCAGCCGGACGAGCCGGTTCGGGTGACCGGCGAGCGTCCCGCGCTGAAGCGCACCACCTCGCCGGGTGTCACCAACGGCTACATCTACGACCTGGGCCAGAACATGGTTGGTGTCGCCCGTATGCGCATCCAGGGCACCGCCGGCCAGACGGTCAAGATCCGCTATGCCGAGGAGCTCCGCAAGAACGGCGAGTTCTACGTCGGCAACCTGCGGGCCGCCAAGGTCACGGACTACTACACGTTCAAGTCGACCGGCACGGTCGTCTACACGCCCACGTTCACGCAGCACGGCTTCCGCTACGTCGAGATCTCCGGCGCGATGGTTCCGCCAGAGCTGGACGACGTCACGGGCGTCGTGTGGGGTTCGGACCTCAAGGCGACCGGTGACCTCGAGACGTCGAACCCGATGCTCAACCAGCTCCAGAGCAACATCTCATGGGGCCAGCGGGGCAACTTCCTCTCGATCCCCACCGACACGCCGGCCCGTGACGAGCGCCTCGGCTGGACCGGCGACATCAATGTCTTCGCGCCCACGGCCAGCTACCTGCGAGACACCCGCGCGTTCCTCACCAAGTGGACCGCCGACCTGCGCGACTCGGCGTACGGCAACGGCAACCTGCCGGGCATCGCACCGTTGGTGCCGACGATCGACCTCGGCAGTGGCCTCGGCTGGTCCGACTCGGGCATCACGGTGCCGTACGCCGCCTGGCACGCGCAGGGCGACAACACGATCGTGCGCCAGAACTATGCCGCGATGAAGAAGTTCTTCGCGTTCGTCCAGCAGGGCGCCGGGGCGGACCTGATCGACTCGGCACGAGGCAACTGGAACGACTGGCTGAACCTCGACGACAACACCGGGACCGACGTGCTCGGCACGGCGTACTACGCCGAGGACGCCCGGATGCTCTCGGAGATGGCCGCGGCGATCGGCGAGGACGCTGACGCGGCCCAGCTCGCCGCCCTGTCCGATGACGTACGTGACGCCTTCACGGCCAAGCTCATCTCGTCGGACGGCACGGTCCAAGGCGGCAGCCAAACGGCGTACGCCATGGCGCTCGGCATGAACCTGGTGACCGATCCGGCGCTGCGCGAGAAGGTCGGCGACAAGTTCGTCGCCAAGCTCAAGGCCAGCGACAACCACCTGACGACGGGCTTCCTCGGCACGCCGTGGCTGCTTGCCGGCGCTCTACCAGCATCGACCGCTCGGACCTCGCGTACACGATGATCCTCAAGAAGGACTACCCGTCCTGGGGCTACGAGATCGAGCACGGGGCCACCACGATGTGGGAGCGCTGGAACTCGATCGGGCCCGACGGCAGCTTCGGCGACGAGGGCATGAACTCGTTCAACCACTACGCATATGGCGCCGTCGGTGCCTGGATGTATCAGAACATCGGTGGGATCTCAGCGATCAAGGCGGGCTACAAGAAGTCGCAGATCGCCCCGGCCATCGGAGGCGGGCCTGACCCACGGCCACGGGACGTACGAGTCGGTGTACGGCACGATCTCGTCGGACTGGAAGACCGAGGGCGACGACGTGACGCTCGACGTCAAGGTGCCGGTCAACACGACGTCGACCGTCAGCATCCCGGCAGCGAACCTGCTGTCCGTCAGCGAGGGCAGCACCCCACTGGCCGACGCCGACGGGGTCAGCGACGTCACGTTCGCCGATGGTGTCGCGACGTTCACGGTCGGCTCGGGGTCGTACTCGTTCCACGCCGACGCGCAGCGCGCGATGTTCGGCGACATCCTCGACGAGATCCAGAAGACCGATGACCACGCGGGTGAGCTCGAGACCGCCGGCGACCTGTCGGGCGAGGCGCGTACGCACATCGGCGACACGCTCGGCGACGCGAAGGATCACGTCGAGGGTGCGCTGGCTGCAGACCTGGCCGGCGACAAGGGCGGGGTGTCGCAGCACCTCAGCGATGCCCTCGCCTCGATCCGTGACCTCAAGGCGTGGGTGGCTGGGTCGACGATCGATGGACCTGTGAAGGGCGACCTGACCAAGCGGCTGGAGAAGATCGAGTCGTTGTTCGGCGCGGCGATCGCCAGCAGTCTGGGCGTCTCGGTGGTCATCCCGCCGGTCGCCGAGCCGACCCGGCCCGGTGACACGGTGGCCGGCACGATCGAGGTCGCGAACGGCGGCGACGTCACCCTCAGCGGCCTCAAGGCAAAGGTCAGCGTCGAGGGTTGGAAGGTCGATCCGACGACGGTCGGGCAGGGACACCCTCGCCGCCGGCGAGCAGGCCCAGCTGCCGTTCACGGTCGGAGTGCCCAAGCACCAGAAGCCGGGAACGTACGACGCCTCGGTGGCCCTGACGTTCACGAGCTCCTACGGCACCTTCACGCTGACGGACGCCACCCCGTGGGTGTCGGTCGACTCGGGTGCCCAGATCACGGGCGTGACGTCAGAGCACCCGATCGACGGTGCCGAGGAGCGCGCCGCGCTCAAGGTGACGGTCAAGAACGACGGCGCCGCCGCGATCTCGGGACAGGTCACGGCTGAGCTGCCTGAGGGCTGGGCCACGCCGCCGGACTCCGAACGGGTCACGATCGAGCCAGGTGCGACCAAGGAGGTCACGTTGCCGCTGTTCGTCGGCCTCGAGGCCGTTGGTGGGCAGCAGCCCGTCACCGTCGACTTCGTCGACCAGGGCGTGACCCTCGCGACGAAGGACGGCGCTCTCGGCGTCGACCTCGCCACGCCGCCGACGCCAGAAGCGATGGACCGCATCGACTTCGGCAAGGCGGCATCGGAGAACGCACACGCCATCATGGCGGCCCCGAACAGCGGGACCAACGTGGAGGCCGGTCTCGACCGTCGCTACGCGCATTCCAGCTTCCCGGGCTCCTGGTACTCCGCGGAGTACCACGTGACGCCGGGACAGCCGTTCCTGCTGCGCAACATCGAGACGTTCGATGGTCCGAAGACCAAGAAGTACAACATCTACGTCGACGGCACGCTCGTGAAGACGTACATGCTGAAGCAGACGGTCGCCGGCCAGAGCTCGAAGACGTACCAGACCGTGATCGACGATCCGGCGGCGATCGCCGCGACCAGCGACGGGACGGTGCGCATCAAGTACGAGTTCCCGCTCGACGCGTCGGGCTACTACGACCCGTCAATCGCTGACAGCTGGGTCCTGCCGGTGCCGGACGACTCGCTCGCACCGCTGGCCTCGGCCTCGGTGACCAGCGCAGCGGCGCCCGGCGACAACGGCTGGTACCGCGGCGATGCGACAGTCAAGGTCAAGGCCGTCGACAACCGCGGCGGCACTCCGATGATCGACACGGGCGAGTCGTCGGGCTGGCAGCCGTACGTCGCCCCGGTGACCGTGAGTGGTGACGGCAAGCACTCGTTGTCGTACCGGGCCAAGGATGCTGCCGGGAACTCGACGGGCGAGCAGAAGGTGGCGGTCTGGATCGACGGCACGGCCCCAGGCACACAGCTGGCGGTCACCCGTGGGTCCGGGGTCGACAACTCCGACAAGGCCACGCTCAAGCTCACAGCGCAGGACGCGTTGAGTGGTGTCGCCTCGACGACGTACCGGATCGACGGCGGCGCCTGGAAGGTGCTGGGTGACGAGGAACCGGTCGTCCAGGGCTACGGCGTGCACATGGTCGACTACTTCTCCACCGATGTCGCGGGCAATCCCGAGCCGCTGCGCACCACGACCGTCGACCTGGCCGACGTCGATGTCATCGAGGCCGTCGTGGCCCCGCAGGTCGTCGGCACGGCGACGTACGGATCGACCTTGACGGCGACGACCGGCTCCTGGAACACCAAGGGCCTGGCGTACGCCTATCAGTGGCTGCGCGACGGCAAGGTCGTCACGGGTCGGACCGCGACGACGTACAAGATCGGGTCATCGGACATCGGACACCGCCTGTCGGTGCGGGTCACGGCGAGCAAGGACGGCAAGGCGGCGGTGACGTCGACGTCAGCCCAGACCGCGAAGGTGACCAAGGCGAAGTCCAAGGTCAGCGTCAGCTACTCCGACACCTCGGTGAAGAAGAACCAGAAGGTCCGGCTGTCGATCGTGGTCTCCTCGACCGCGGCGCCCACGCACGGCACGGCACGGATCTACGAGAACGGCAAGCGGGTCAAGACCCTGACGCTGTCCTCGACCGGCAAGGTGTCGTACTCGGTGACGATGCGCACCAAGGGGCTGCGGTCGCTCAAGGTGGTCTATGCGGGCAGCTCGTCGGTGTACGGCTCGACCTCGACGACCCGCCACATCCGGGTACGTTGACCGGACGGGAGGATCTGGTTCGTCCGGCCATGGTCGGACCGGCCAGGTCCTCCCGTTCCGCACGGCCGTCAACGAGTGGAGTTGTCCGGTCGAGACGCGGCGGACCGAACGAGCCCGGATTGACTCGTCGTTCAGGCGGAGGTCGAGCGACGAACGACGAGCTCGGGCTTGAGGGTCGTGTGCTTGACCTTGGAGCCGGCGGGATCGGCGATCACGTCGAGCAGCAGCGTCGCCGCGGCGGAGCCGAGCTGCTGCGCAGGTTGCCGTACGGATGACAGCGGGATCGCAGCCGAAGCGGCGAAGTCGATGTCGTCGTAACCGACGATCGCGATGTCGTCCGGCACCCGCACGCCGGCCAGTGTCAGCGCCTGCAGCACGCCGAGAGCGACCAGGTCGTTCGCGGCGAACACCGCGTCAGGGCGCTGCGCACGAGGCAGGGCGAGCAGCTGTTCCGCGCCCCACCGGCCGGCCTGGGCGTTCATCGTCTCCGTCTCGACGAACACGATCTCGCCCGATCCATGCTTGTCGACCGCGGTGCGAGCCGCGGCGAGACGGGCCTTGACCTGTGACAGCCCGCCAGGACCGCCGATGAAACCGATGCGGCGGCGACCGATGTCGAGCAGATGCTCCGTGGCGATGCGGCCGCCCATCTTGTCGTCGATCGAGACCGATGAGAACTCCTTGGCCCGGCTCATGCGGTCGACCAGGATCACGCTCGTGCCACGGTCACGCAAGCGGCGAAGCCGGTCCATGACGTCGCCGGCCGGGGTGATCAGGACGCCGCTCATGCGCTGCTGCTCGAACAGGTCGAGGTAGGAGATCTCGCGAGTCGGCTCCTGCGCGCTGTTGCCGAGGATCAGGGGACGGTTGTCGGCGATCAGGATGTCCTCGACACCGCGCGCGACGTCGGTGAAGAACGGGTTGGCGATGTCGAGCACGATCATGCCGATGGCGTGGTTGGTGCCGGCTCGCAGCTGACGGGCTGCGTCGTTGCGGACGTAGCCGAGCTCGTCGATCGCGGCCTGGATGCGGGCCAGCGTCGCGGGGGACACCTTCGCCGGGTGGTTGAGGGCGTTCGACACGGTGGCAGGGGAGACCCCTGCGAGAGCGGCGACGTCCCGCACCTGAGCCACGGCCATGTCGAGGAGGTTAACACGATTCAACGATAGTGGGTTGACGGAACTGTGATGGGCGTCATACAGTCTCCGTGAGACGCGGATTGGAACGATTCAATTCCGCGTCGAGTACCAGCCCCCAGCAGACACGGAGTCCCCATGAGCACGAGCGGTCCTGTCGCCCTGCAGCTCGTGCAGGTGCGCAAGTCGTTCGGTCCCGTCGCCGCCCTGAAGTCGGGGAGCCTCACGGTCCACTCCGGCTCGATCCACGCACTCGTGGGTGAGAACGGCGCCGGCAAGTCGACCCTCGTCAAGATCGTCGCGGGTGTCTACCAGCGCGACGGCGGCGACCTCCTGCTGCACGGCGAGAGCGTCGACTTCTCGTCGACAGCGGCCTCCAAGGACGCCGGCATCGCCGTGATCTACCAGGAGCCGACGCTCTTCCCGGACCTCTCGGTCACCGAGAACATCTTCATGGGCCGCCAGCCCCTCGGCGCCGGCCGCCGCATCGACCGCAAGGCGATGCACGACGAGGCGCTGGGCCTGTTCAAGCGCCTTGGCGTCAACCTCGACCCGCGGCGCCTGGCAGAGGGCCTGTCGATCGCCGACCAGCAGATCATCGAGATCGCCAAGGCGATCTCGCTCGACGCCAGCGTCCTGATCATGGACGAGCCGACGGCGGCGCTGAGCGGGGTCGAGGTCGAGCGGCTGTTCGCCGTCGCCCGCAGCCTGCGCGACGAGGGTCGTGCCCTCGTGTTCATCTCGCACCGCTTCGACGAGGTGTTCGCCCTGTGCGACATGGTCACCGTGATGCGCGACGGCGAGTACATCTCGACCGACCCGATCGCCGAGACCACCAGTGGCCAGATCGTCGCCAAGATGGTCGGTCGCGAGGTCGGCGACCTGTTCCCCAAGACCCCCGCCGAGATCGGCGAGCCAGTCCTCAAGGTCAGCAACCTCGAGTCCGCCGGTGTCTTCCACGACGTGACCTTCGAGGTACGGGCCGGCGAGATCGTCGCCCTCGCCGGTCTCGTCGGTGCCGGTCGCAGCGAGATCGCCCGCGCGATCTTCGGCGTCGACGGCGTACGACTCCGGCACCGTGGAGCTCAACGGCAAGCGCGTACGCCCGCCGCAACCCGCGCGCGGCGATCCGCGCCGGCATGGGATTCGTCCCCGAGGACCGCCGCCAGCAGGGTCTCGTCACCGAGGCTTCGGTCGCGCACAACGTCGGCTGCCGTGATCCGCTCGCGCATCGCGAGTCTGGGACTTCTGACGACCGGGCGCTGAGACGCGCACGGCCGGCCCGTGGGCGGGACGTCTCGAGGTCAAGACCAACGCGCTCGACATGCACGCGACCACGATGAGCGGCGGCAACCAGCAGAAGGTCGTCATCGCCAAGTGGCTCGCGACCGAGCCGTCGCTGCTGATCATCGACGAGCCGACCCGTGGCATCGACATCGGCACCAAGGCCGAGGTGCACCGCCTGATCTCCGAGCTCGCCGGGCAGGGCATGGCGATCCTCATGATCTCGTCGGAGCTGCCCGAGGTCCTGGGCATGGCCGACCGCGTGCTGGTCGTCCACGAGGGCCACATCACCGCGAACCTCGACCGCGCGGACGCGACGCCCGAGAGCGTCATGACCGCCGCCACCAACACGATGGAAGTCACACGCATGACTGAGACCCTGGTGGCGCCCAGCCGCCGCACGACCGCGCAGCGCGCGGTGTCGACCCTGTTCACGTCGCGCGAGTCGGCGATCGCGCTCGTGCTGGTCCTCGTCGTCGGCCGCGGCGACGCTCAACACCAAGAGCTTCCTGTTCAGCGCGGACGGCTGGCGCGACCTCCTGCTGACGCCCGCGATCCTGCTGCTGCTCGCGACCGGCCAGGCCGTCGTGATCATCACCCGCAACGTCGACCTGTCGGTCGGCTCGACGCTGGCGCTCACGGCGTACCTGACCGGGCGGCTGTTCGTCGACAACCCCGGCATCCCGATCATCCTGGTCGTTCGCTGATCGGCATGCTCGCCGGCGCTGGACTGGGCCTGATCAACGGACTCCTGGTCGCGCTCGGGCGCGTGCCGGCGCTGGTCATCACGCTCGGCACGCTCTACATCTACCGCGGTGTCGTGCTCTCGTGGGCCGGGTCAGCAACCGCATCAACGCCTCCGACATGCCCGACGGGTTCCTGTCGCTCGGCACCAAGGCGATCCTCACGATCCCGGTGCTGACGATCATCGCGCTGGTCGTGCTCGGCGGCGGTCGGCTACTACCTGCGCACCGCGCGCGGCGGCCGTGAGCTGTACGCCATCGGCTCCGACCCGGACGCCGCCAACCTCTACGGCCTCAAGGTCCGCCGCCGGGTCATCGGCGCCTTCGTTCTGTGCGGCGCGCTCGCGGGCCTCGCGGGCGTCGTGTACGCCGCGCGCTACGGCACGATCAGCTCCGGCGCCGGCCAGGACATCGAGCTCCAGGCCGTCGGTGCGGCCGTCATCGGCGGCGTCGCGATCTTCGGCGGCAGCGGCACGGTGTGGGGTGCCGCGATCGGCGCCTGGCTGCTCATCACGATCAACCGCGCGCTGCCGATCCTCGGCGTGCAGGACTTCTGGCAGCAGGCCGTCGTCGGCGCCCTGATCCTCGGCGCGATCGTGCTCGACCGGGTCCTGGCGGCACGCAGATCACGCAAGCTCGTCGAAGCGAGGGACGCATCATGACCACCACCGACCGCCACGCGTACGTACGCGGCCCACGCCAAGCCGCTGTGGCAGCGCGCGCTCCTGACGCGCGAGTTCGCGATCATCGCGCTGCTCGTCGTGGTCTACCTCTACTCACGCAGCGAACGTGCCGGCATTCGACGGCCCGCTGACGGTCTACTACCTGCTGCTCGACGCCGCCGCGATCCTCCTCATCGCGCTGCCCGATGACGATGATCATCATCACCGGCGAGATCGACCTGTCGGTCGCCAGCACCGTCGGCACTCAGCAGCGTGCTGGTCGGTGACCTGCACCAGCACGGCATGTCGATCCCGATGGCCGCGACTGATCGCGATCGGTGCCGGCGTCGTCTGCGGAGCCTTCAACGGGTTCCTCGTGGCGTACGTCGGACTGCCCTCGCTGGCGGTCACGATCGGCACGCTGGCGCTCTACCGCGGCATCGCGGTCGGCACGCTCGGCACCAAGGCGGTCACCGACTTCCCCGAGAAGTGGACCGACCTGGCCAAGCAGCACATCGGCGACAGCAGCTATCCGGTCATCATCATCCCGTTCATCGTGCTGGCGATCGTCTTCGCGCTGCTCCTGCACTTCACGTCGTTCGGCCGCGGGGTCTTCGACATCGGCCTCAACGACGAGGCTGCGCACTTCACCGGCGTCAACGTCGCGCGTACCAAGTTCATCCTGTTCGTGCTCGCCGGCGCCGTCTCGGCGTTCGCGGGCATCTACATCACGCTGCGCTACGGCAGCGCACGCGGCGACAACGCGACCGGCCTGGAGCTCCAGGTCATCGCCGCGGTCCTCCTCGGCGGCGTGTCGATCTTCGGCGGTCGCGGAGCGCTGCACGGCGTCATCGCCGGAGTCCTGCTGATCGGCGTCATCTCGAGCGCCCTGCGCCTCGAGGACGTCACGGTCAACGTCATCAACATCATCATCGGGCTGCTGCTCGTGCTCTCGGTGATGTCCACCAGCTTCCTGTCCTTGGTCACTCGGGCGTCGGCAGGAATGAAGAAACGCAGCTCCAAGAGCTCCGATGAACGCCAGCAGCTGGCGTCGGCTCACCACGAAGGGAAGAACTGATGAAGTTCAACAGAAGGAAGGCCAGCGCACTCGGTGCGCTCGCCGTCAGCGCCGCGCTCGTTCTCTCCGCCTGTGGCGGGGGCTCCGACAGCGACGGCGACAAGGGTGGCAGCGGTGGATCCGGCAAGAGCATCTCGGTGACGTTCCTGCCCAAGAACCTCGGCAACCCGTACTTCGACACCAGCGACAAGGGTGGCAAGGCCGCTGTCGGCGAGTTCGGCGGCAAGTTCGCCGAGGTCGGACCCGAGAAGGCCAGCCCCGACGCACAGGTCCCGTTCATCAACACCGCGGCGCAGCAGGGCATCAACGCGCTCGTCGTCTCGGCCAACGACCCCAAGGCCATCGGCGACGCGCTCAACGAGGCGCGCGACGCGGGCACCAAGGTCGTGACGTTCGACTCCGACACCGATCCCGAAGTACCGCGACCTGTTCATCAACCAGGCCACGGCCGAGGGCATCGCCAAGGTGCAGGTCGAGATGATCGCCAAGCAGATCGGCGACAAGGGCGACATCGCCATCCTGTCGGCGGCCGCCAACGCGACCAACCAGAACGCCTGGATCGACCTGATGAAGAAGGACCTCGTCGGCCAACCACCCGGACATCAAGCTCGTCGACACGGTCTACGGCAACGATGACGACCAGACGTCGTTCGACAAGACGTCGGCGCTGCTCCAGAAGTACCCGAACCTCAAGGGCATCGTGTCGCCCACGACCGTCGGCATCGCCGCGGCCGCGCGCTACGTGTCCGACTCGGACTTCAAGGGCAAGGTCAAGGTCACCGGCCTCGGCACCCCCAACCAGATGCGCAAGTACGTCGAGGACGGCACCGTCGACGCGTTCGCTCTCTGGAACCCCGAGGACCTCGGCTACCTGGCGGCGTACGCGGCCAAGGCGCTCGTCGACAAGACGATCACCGGCAAGGAAGGCGACACCTTCAAGGCCGGCAAGCTGGGCGAGTTCACCGTCGGCAAGGACGCGACGGTCCTCCTCGGAGACCCGTTCCAGTTCAACAAGGACAACATCGCGAAGTTCAACTTCTGATGTTCCACGGTGCCCGGCCGGCAGCTTCCTCCCTGCCGGCCGGGCACCACCCCTTCTCCGAGAGGCCGATGACATGCAACGCGTGTGCTTCCAGCTCCAGGTCCGGCCCGATCGGATCGACGGAGTATCGCGAGCGCCACGCCGCGGTGTGGCCCGAGATGCTGCAGGCGCTGGCGTCGACCGGATGGCACAACTACTCGCTGTTCCTGCGTGATGACGGCCTGCTGATCGGCTACGTCGAGACGCCGTCGATCGCCGAGGCGCAGGCGGGGATGGCACGCACGGAGGTCAACGGCCGCTGGCAGGCCGAGATGGCCGAGTTCTTCGTGGACCTCGGCGATCGGCAGCCAGACCAAGGATTTCTCGTCCTGGAGGAGGTCTTCCACCTGGAGGACCAGCTCGCCGGGCACGACCAGAGCACAGACGCACGACGTAGAGCCCCACTCAACCCATGAAGAAGAAGACGTGAGATGACGACTTTCAGCGCGATCAGCGCGCAGCTCGAGGGACAGGCGATCGAGGTCCCGTCCTGGGCGTACGGCAACTCCGGCACCCGGTTCAAGGTGTTCGGCAGCCCGGGCACCCCTCGTACGGTCGAGGAGAAGATCGCCGACGCCGCCAAGGTCAACGAGTTCACCGGCCTCGCGCCGCTCGTGTCGCTGCACATCCCGTGGGACCAGGTCGACGACTTCGGCGCCCTGCGCCGCTACGCCGAGGACCTCGGCATCGGTCTCGGCACGATCAACTCCAACACGTTCCAGGACGACGACTACAAGCTCGGCGCCCTGACGCACACCGACCCGCGGATCCGCCAGAAGGCGATCGACCACCACCTCGCCTGCATCGACGTCATGGACCAGACCGGCTCGCGCGACCTCAAGATCTGGCTCGCCGAGGGCACCAACTACCCGGGCCAGGGCGACATGCGCGGCCGGCAGGACCGCCTCGCCGAGTCGCTCGCCACGATCTACGACCGAATCGGCGACGACCAGCGCCTCGTGCTGGAGTACAAGTTCTTCGAGCCGGCGTTCTATCACACCGACGTCCCGGACTGGGGCACGTCGTACGTCCAGGTGAACGCGCTGGGCGACAAGGCGTACGTCTGCCTCGACACCGGCCACCACGCGCCGGGCACCAACATCGAGTTCATCGTGGCGCAGCTCCTGCGGCTCGGGAAGCTCGGCTCGTTCGACTTCAACAGCCGGTTCTACGCCGACGACGACCTCATCGTGGGCGCCGCCGATCCGTACCAGCTGTTCCGCATCCTCTACGAGGTCATCCGCGGCGGCGGCTACGGCCCGGACAGCGGCGTCGCGTTCATGCTCGACCAGTGCCACAACATCGAGAAGAAGATCCCCGGGCAGATCCGCTCGGTGCTCAACGTGCAGGAGATGACCGCCCGCGCGCTGCTCGTCGACGCCGGCGCGCTCGAGCAAGGCGCAGGCCGACGGCGACGTGCTGCTCGCCAACGAGATCTTCATGGACGCGTTCTACACCGACGTCCGCGCGGATCTCGCCGCGTGGCGCGAGGAGCAGAGGCCTGCCGGCCAACCCGATGAAGGCCTACCTCGCGAGCGGCTACCAGGAACAGATCGAGGCCGACCGCGTCGGCGGCACCCAAGCAGGATGGAACTGATGACACTCAACACATCAAGAGCCGACACCGCAGCCGAGCTCATCGCCCGGTCCAACCGCCTGGGCGCCGACCCGCGCAACACGAACTACGCCGGCGGCAACACCTCCGCCAAGGGCACCGAGACCGATCCGGTCACCGGCGAGGACGTCGAGCTGCTCTGGGTCAAGGGCTCCGGCGGCGACCTCGGCACGCTGACGGAGAGCGGCCTGGCCGTGCTGCGGCTCGACCGCATGCGCGCCCTGGTCGACGTCTATCCGGGACTCGACCGCGAGGACGAGATGGTCGCGGCGTTCGACTACTGCCTGCACGGCAAGGGCGGTGCCGCGCCGTCGATCGACACCGCGATGCACGGCCTCGTCGACGCCGCGCACGTCGACCACCTGCACCCCGACTCCGGCATCGCGATCGCGACATCCGCCGACGGCGAGGCGCTGACCGAGACGGTCTTCGGCGGCAAGGTCGTGTGGGTGCCGTGGCGCCGCCCCGGCTTCCAGCTCGGTCTCGACATCGCCGAGATCAAGGCCAAGCACCCCGAGGCGATCGGCTGCATCCTCGGCGGTCACGGCATCACCGCATGGGGCGACACCAGCGACGGAGGCCGAGCAGAACTCGCTGTGGATCATCGAGACCGCCGCGGCGTACATCGAGGAGCACTCGCGGCCCGAGCCGTTCGGCCCGGCGCTCGACGGCTACGCCGCGCTGCCCGAGGCCGAGCGTCGCGCCAAGGCGGCCGCCCTCGTGCCGACGATCCGCTCGATCGCCTCTGCCGATCAGGCCCATGGTCGGGCACTTCACCGACAGCGACGTCGTGCTGGACTTCCTCGCGTCGAGCGAGCACCCGCGCCTCGCCGCGCTCGGCACGAGCTGCCCCGACCACTTCCTGCGTACGAAGGTCAAGCCGCTCGTGCTCGACCTGCCCGCCGTCCGCGACGGTCGAGGAGTCGATCGCGCGGCTGCGTGAGCTCCACACGGCGTACCGCGAGGACTACCAGGCGTACTACGACCGCAACGCCGTCGCCGGACTCGCCCGCGATCCGTGGCGCCGATCCGCTGATCGTGCTGGTGCCGGGCGTCGGCATGTTCAGCTTCGGCAAGGACAAGCAGACCGCCCGCGTCGCCGGCGAGTTCTACGTCAACGCGATCAACGTCATGCGCGGCGCCGAGGGACTGTCGACGTACGCACCGATCGACGAGGCGGAGAAGTTCCGCATCGAGTACTGGGCGCTCGAGGAGGCCAAGCTCCAGCGCATGCCGGCGCCCAAGCCGCTCGCGACCCGCATCGCGCTCGTCACGGGCGCCGCCTCGGGCATCGGCAAGGCCATCGCCCACAAGCTCGCCGCGCAGGGTGCCGTCGTGGCGATCGCCGACCTCGACCTCGCCAAGGCGCAGGCCGCTGCCGCCGAGATCGGCGGCACCGATGTCGCCGTCGGCGTGCAGGCCGACGTCAGTCGACGAGGACGCCGTCAAGGCGGCCGTCGACGCGACGCTGCTGGCGTTCGGCGGGCTCGACCTCGTCGTCAACAACGCCGGGCTGTCGCTGTCGAAGTCGCTGCTCGACACGACGGTCGCCGACTGGGACCTGCAGCACAACGTCATGGCCAAGGGCTCGTTCCTGGTCTCGCGCACCGCGGCGAAGGCGCTCATCGAGCAGGGCCTCGGCGGTGACATCGTCTACATCTCGTCCAAGAACTCGGTGTTCGCCGGGCCCAACAACATCGCGTACTCCGCGACGAAGGCCGACCAGGCGCACCAGGTGCGGCTGCTCGCGGCCGAGCTCGGGGAGCACGGCGTGCGCGTCAACGGCATCAACCCCGACGGCGTCGTGCAGGGCTCGGGCATCTTCTCCAGCGGCTGGGGCGCCAACCGCGCCGCCGTCTACGGGGTCGAGGAGAAGGATCTCGGCGCGTTCTACGCCCAGCGCACGCTGCTCAAGCGCGAGGTCCTGCCGGACCATGTCGCCAACGCGGTCTACGCGCTGGTCGGACCCGACCTGACGCAGACCACCGGCCTCCACATCCCCGTGGACGCCGGCGTCGCCGCCGCCTTCCTGCAGGTAGTCGCCGTGACAGTCAGCGTCGCCGCGATCGACCTCGGCGCCTCCAGCGGCCGCGTCATGGTCGGCGAGGTGGGGGCCGATCGCCTCGAGCTGCGCGCCGTCGCGCGTTTTGCCAATGAGCCCGTACGCACGTCGGACGGGCTG
Source organism: uncultured Actinomycetota bacterium (assembly GCA_963759975.1). GTDB lineage: Bacteria > Actinomycetota > Actinomycetes > Propionibacteriales > Nocardioidaceae > Aeromicrobium. The sequence continues at coordinate 107,411 of CAVXBS010000022.1, read as the reverse complement.
CACTGGGACCCCCTCGAGCTCTACCGCCACGCTCTCAGCGGCCTGTGGACAGCCGTGAGCTCGTCACCTGACGGGCTCGAGAGCGTGGCGGTGGACTCCTGGGCGGTCGACTACGCCCTCATGCGGGCGGACCGCATGCTGGGCGTGCCGTTCCACTACCGGGACGAGCGGACGGCCGCGGGCGTGGAGCGCATCCACGCCCGCGTGCCGTTCGCAGACCTCTATGCCCGCAACGGCCTGCAGTTCCTGCCGTTCAACACGATCTACCAGCTCGCCGCAGACCCACTCGCCGACGAGGCCGAGCGGATGCTGCTGATCCCCGACCTGATCGGCTTCTGGCTGACCGGCCAGATGGTCACCGAGCGCACCAACGCGTCGACCACGGGACTGCTGGACATGCGCACGGGGGAGTGGGACACCGACCTCATGAAGCAGGTCGGGCTGCGGTCGTCACTGTTCACCGACCTGGTCGACCCCGGCGCGACGATCGGAACGGTGACGGCGGAGGTGGGCGAGCAGATCGGCGCTCCGGGCCTGACCGTCACGGCGGTCGGCTCGCACGACACCGCCTCGGCAGTCGTCGGCGTGCCGATGCAGTCCGACGACGCGGCCTACATCTCGTGCGGCACATGGGGATTGGTCGGGCTCGAGCTCGAGGCGCCGGTGCTGACCGACGAGGCGCGCAACGCCAACTTCACCAACGAAGGCGGCGTCGACGGGCGCACGCGGTTCCTCACCAACGTCATGGGCACGTGGCTGATCAGCGAGACCCTTCGCGAGTGGGAGCGCGAAGGTTCCGCTGTGTCGCTCGCCGGAGATCCTCGCGCGCTGCAGCGGACGTCACGGTCGACGTCCCGGTGTTCGACGTGCAGGATCCGCGCTTCCTGCCACCCGGGGACATGCCGGCACGCATCGCCGGGCTGTGCGCCGAGCAGGGGCTGCGCGCTCCGGGCGCGAAGGCGGAGCTCATGCGCAGCATCGTCGAGAGTCTCGCGTACGCGTTCGCGTCAGCGCTCGACAGCGCCGAGCGACTTGCCGGCCGGCCGATCCGGATCGTGCACGTCGTCGGTGGCGGCTCGCTCAACCGGCTGCTGTGCCAGGCGATCGCCGACCGCAGCGGCCGGCCCGTGCTCGCCGGACCGGTCGAGGCCACGGCGCTCGGCAACGTGCTGGTCCAGGGCCGGACGCTCGGTGCAGTCTCCGGATCCCTGGAGGACCTGCGAGCGCTCATCGCCCGCACCCACGACCTCGCACGCTACGAGCCCGGAGCATGATCGACGTATGACTCTTCGTGTGACGGTTCCCGACGAGGGCTGGCTCGACCGACTGGGTGATCTCGGCGACAGCGTCGAGCTTGAGGTCTGGGACTTCTCGACGCCGCAGCCGGGGGGCCACATCGACCTGGCCGTACGTCCGTACACCCCGACCACCGACGGCCTCGACCGCCTCGACCCCTCGGGGCTCGAGGGTCCTGCAGCTCCAGACCTTGGGATTCGACGGCGTGCCGGAGGCCCTGCCGGCCGGCATCACCGTGTGCAACGCCGTCGGCGTCCACGAAGGCTCGACGGCTGAGCTTGCCGTGGCCCTGCTGCTGGCCTCGCAGCGGGAGATCGACGCCTTCGCCCGCGAGCGGGGCGAGTGGAACCGGCGCTTCACCGCGAGCCTGCTCGACCGGCGCATCATGCTGCTCGGCTACGGAGGCATCGGCGTCGAGGTCGAGAAGCGGCTCGACGGATTCGACGCCGAGCTCGTACGCGTTGCGGGTCACCGGCGCGAGGACCAGCGCGGGATCGTCCACGGCAGCACCGAGCTCGCCGAGCTGCTGCCGACCGTCGACGCCGTCGTCGTCGCGGTACCGCTGTCGGCTGCGACCGTGGGGCTGGTCGACGACGAGTTCCTGACCGCGCTGCCTGACGGTGCGATCGTCGTCAACGTCTCCCGCGGCAAGGTCGCCGACACCGACGCGGTGGTGCGTCAGGCCGGCCGCATCCGGTATGCCACGGATGTCACGGACCCCGAACCGCTGCCCGCCGACCACCCGCTGTGGAACGTGCCCGGAGTGCTGATCTCGCCCCACGTCGGCGGCATGTCGAGCGCCATGCAGCCCCGCATCGATGCTGTCGTCCGTCGCCAGATCGCCAACCTGCTCGAGGGTCGTGGCCCTCATTCCATCGTCATCTCGCCCTGACGAAAGGTTCGCCATGGCATTGCCCCTGGTCAAGCAGTACCGCCGGTTCCCGCGTCCGCGCGACTTCCTGCCCCTGCTGAAGTTCAAGAAGCCCGTGCTCAACCCGACGCGCCGCCGTCTGGCGCGTGCTCTGACGGTCTGGGACCTGCGGACGATCGCCAAGCGGCGTACGCCCAAGGCTGCGTTCGACTACACCGACGGTGCTGCGGACGCCGAGCTGTCGTTGGCGCGGGCGCGTCAGGCGTTCGAGGACATCACGTTCCACCCGGCGATCCTGCGCGACGTGTCGGTGGTCGACACCTCGGTGGAGGTGCTGGGCGTACGTTCGGCGCTGCCGTTCGGCATCGCGCCGACCGGGTTCACGCGGATGATGCAGTCCGAGGGTGAGATCGCCGGCGCCACAGCTGCCGAGGCGGCCGGCATACCCTACTCGCTGTCGACGATGGGCACGACCGCGATCGAGGACGTCGCCGCTGCGGCGCCGAACGGGCGCAACTGGTTCCAGCTCTACATGTGGAAGGACCGTGAGCGGTCGATGGCGCTGGTCGATCGTGCGGCCAAGGCAGGCTTCGACACGCTGCTGGTCACGGTCGACGTGCCGGTCGCCGGCGCGCGCCTGCGCGACACCCGCAACGGCATGACGATCCCGCCGACCCTGTCGGCGCGCACGGTGCTCAACGCGATCCCGCGGCCGGCGTGGTGGCTCAACTTCCTGACCACCGAGCCGCTGGCGTTCGCCTCGCTCGACAAGTGGTCCGGCACCGTTGCGGAGCTGCTGGACACGATGTTCGACCCGACGGTCACGTTCGACGACCTGGCGTGGATCAAGGACCAGTGGCACGGCAAGGTCGTCGTCAAGGGAGTGCAGAACGTCGACGACGCGGTCAGGCTCGCCGATCTCGGGGTGGATGCGGTGCTGCTGTCCAACCACGGCGGGCGCCAGCTCGACCGGGCGCCCGTGCCGTTCCACCTGCTGCCGCAGGTCAAGGCCGCCGTGGGCGACTCGGTCGAGATCCACCTCGACACCGGCATCATGTCGGGCCAGGATGTCGTCGCGGCGCTCGCGCTCGGGGCTGACTTCACGCTGATCGGCCGGGCGTACCTCTACGGGCTGATGGCAGGCGGCCGTCGAGGCGTCGATCGTACGATCGAGATCTTGACGAAGGACATCGAGCGCACGATGCGACTCCTCGGCGTCACCTCCGTCGCCGAGCTGGAGCCGGGCCATGTGACCCAGCTCCAGCGGCTGCTGCCGCGGGACTGAATCACGCCAGGGGGCTCTTGGCCGGCTGCGGCTCCGGTCGGTCGGCGGGCGGCTCGATGCCGAGCTGCTCGCGGGTGTTGAGCATCCACGACAGGAAGCCGGTCACGATCACGCCGGGCACAGCCGACCACAGCCACCAGGGCGAGTCGATCGACTGGGTGACCACGCAGATCATCGCCCAGACGATCAGCTGGATGCCGGTGGTCAGCGCCGTGAGTGCGGCGGCGGCCCAGCGCGCGAACCGAAGCCAGTCGGTCGGTGCCCCAGCTGGACGGGGGGTCATCTGGTTGGGCCAGAACAGGTGGCCGAGGGCCTTGGTCAGCGGGTTGATCTCGTTCATGAGGTGCTCCTGGGGTGCGGGCCTGAAAGGCAGAATCGATGTCTTCGACGCTAGTGATCCCGGAGCCGCGCAACGATGGGCTCAACCTGCCTCTTGTGGGTGGACCTGGACCCACCCTGCGCGCCGATAGGCTGGCGAAGGCTCCCGTAGCCCAACCGGCAGAGGCAGATGGCTTAAACCCGTCACAGTGTGGGTTCGACCCCCACCGGGAGCACGCGTGGGCGACAGTGCCTGCTCAAGCGTCGCGGCCGACGAAGCCCGTCTCGTAGGCGAGCACGACCGCTTGCACACGGTCACGTATGGCCAGCTTGGTGAGGATGCGCGCCACGTGGGTCTTCACGGTCGTCTCGGCGACCATCATCTCTTCGGCGATCTCCGCGTTGGACAGGGCTCGCGCGATCAGCCGGAGCACGTCGAGCTCGCGTTCGGTGAGCTGCGCGAACTGGGCCGGTATGCCGGGTGCGGCGGCGGGTTCGGCAAATCGCTCCACCAGCCGCTGCGTGATGGACGGCTCGATGAGTGAGTCACCAGTGGCTGCGGCGCGGACTGCGGCGATGAGTCGGGACGACGGCGCGTCCTTGAGCAGGAAGCCGGCGGCACCGGCGCGCAGTGCGCGATAGATGTACTCGTTCTGGTCGAACGTGGTGAGGACGACGATCGTGGGCGGGTCTGCTTGCTGCAGAATCTGCTCCGTCGCGGCGAGGCCATCGAGCTCGGGCATGCGAATGTCCATCAGGATGACCTGAGGCTTGACCAGTGCCGACTGGCGGATCGCCTCGTGGCCGTTTCGGGCCTCGGCGACGACCTCGATGTCACCTTCGGACTCCAGGATCACCCGGAAGCCGGTGCGCACGAGTTCTTGGTCGTCTGCAATGAGGACCCTGATCACTGCTTCATTGTGCCGACCCGAACGCCTCAGTGGGTCGTCCTTGAGGATGACGCGGGTCGTGAAGTTCATCCTCAGTGCCGACGCCGACTACGGCACGGCGTTGCAACTGTGGGGCCAGCGGGGTCACTCAGACGCCCGATCGGAAGGAACGAAGATGGACATCGTCAAGAACATCCGCCCCCTCGACTACGTTTTGACGGCCGCGATGGTCGCGATTGCTGCTTTCATCGGGATCGAGAACGCCAACGCCGGGGTTGACGCGGACCTGGAACACACGCTCGACTCGCACTCGGCCCTCATGATTCCGGTGTTCGTCGCCGCGGCACTGCCGATCCTGTGGCGGCGGCGCGCGATCCTGACCGCGATCGGTGTCTCGTTCGTGATCGTCGCTGCCAGCGTGCTGGCATTCGGGTGGGTCACCCGGTGCGGATTCGCGTTGCCTCTGTCATTTGCGATGGCCTATGCCGTGGCGCGGTTCTCGGGCGCCAAGCAGAACCACCTCATCGGTCTCGGCGGGATCGTCGCCCTCCAGGTCGTCACGCTGATCAAGGATTCCGCGACCGGTGGCTTGTCGGCCTTGGCGTTCTCGGTGCCAGTCGCCGCCGCCTTCTACGGGGTCGGGCTGTTCGTGCAGAATCGCTTCGAGAGGCCGGTCGCCGAGCCTACTCTGGACATCAAGCGCGTCAGCGCCTGAGAGGTCGAGCGATGAGTGAGGGCTTCAGCGAGGTGCTCCGGGGGATCCGTCCTGTGGACTGGGTCCTAGCGGGAGTCCTCACCGCGTTGGGCGTCTGGTTGATGGTCGAGAACGTCCAGCTCACCGGCGAACATGCGGCATCGGCGATCGCTGACGGCACGATGGTCCACGATCTGACGTCCCACTCGTGGCTGATGGTGCCCGCTTTCGTGTTCGCGACGGTTCCGGTGCTGTGGTGGCGGCGCAGCGTTGTCACAGTCTCCGCGATCTCACTGGCTGCCATGGTGCTGCACGATGTGCTCTTCGGCTGGGTCACGAGGTGTGGTGCCGGGCTTCCGCTTGCGTTCGTGCTGGCCTATCTGGGCGCCGTGACGCTGGAGCGTGGGGGAGCAGCGATGGTCCTGACCCTCGCCGCCCTGCTGACAGCCGCGGTTGCCGTCGTCGACGCGACAACCGGATTCGACGTGCTGGTCGTCGCGTTCCCGATCGTGGTGATCGTCTTCGGAATCGGACGCGCCGTCCGCCACCGGACCGCCTTGAGCGCTGAGCTCAAGGCACGTACGAGTGACCTTCGTCGGCTGCGAGACAAGCGAGTCGCACTTGAGGTCGCGGGCGACCGCGCCCGGCTCTCGCACCAGCTCGACGGACTCCTGCTCGATCGTCTCGCCCAACTGACGGCTGCCGCGGAGACGGGCCACGAGCTCGACCCCGGCAGCGCGAAGGCGCTCTTCGAGTCGATCGAGAACGACAGCCGGGCGACCCTCGACGAGATGCGCGACATCGTCGGCCTCCTGCGTGGCGGCGACGTCGCGCTGACCCCGGCGCCCACGGTCGCCCACCTCGACGCCCTGCTGGCCCGGCACACCCGGGCGGACTCGCGGCTCATCGTGACGGGTGACCCGCGCTCCCTGCCCGCAACGGTCGAGCTGTCGGCATACCGGATCGTCGAGCACCTGGTGAACGTCCTTGCCGACCAGCCGCAATCCCGCATCGAGGTCGGTATGCGTTTCGATGACGACGCGCTCGAGATCCATGTGAACGGACCGGTGAACAAATCGGCCGACATCAAAGCCGCCGTCGCGCGGGCCCGGGAACGGGCCAGTTTCCTCGGCGGGTCGCTCGACGTCAAGGTGACCCGGGGCCGTGCCGACGTGGTGGCCATGCTGCCGGTGCTCGGATAGCAGCGACCGGGATGCACCGCCTCGAGCAAGGTGCGATCGCGCTGGCGGTCGTGCTGCTCATGGCGCTACCCACAGCTCTGCACGGTTGGCCGACGACGCTCCGCGGCAACGTGTTCACCGCGCTCCTTCTGGCCGGCGGACTGATGCTCATGTGGTGGCGTACCCACCCGCGTGCAGCTGCCGTCCTGGCGCTGGGTCTGTTCCTGGCGGCTCTGGTCGTCGACGGTTGGTTCCCCGATGTGGGCGTCGCGGTGTTCTCTGCAACTTTCGCGGTGCTGGCGCTGGGCTGGTCCGGGCGCATTGCCTGGCTGGTCGCGCTGTGCGGTGCCGCGTACCTGGTGCCGTTCTACTACCTCGGCGACCTGGGCAGCTGGGTCCCAGCCGTGATGCTCACGGCGCCACCGTTCGCGGCCGGGACCATCCTGCGGCTTCGCAGGGAGACGGGAGCCGAATTGGTTGTGCGCGCTCAGGAGCTCGAGGACGAACGCGAGCTGTTCGCCGAGCTGGCGCTCCGGCACGAGCGGACGCGGATCGCCAGCGAGCTGCATGACATCGTCGGTCATGCGATCAGCGTGATGGTGATCCAGGCGATCGCCGGGCAGCGACTCGTCGACACGGACCCCGCGCGTGCCAAGGAGGCATTCGCGGCCATCTCCGAGTCGGCGAGGCAGGGCCGAAAGGACCTCGAACGACTCGTCGAGCTCCTCGGCGGTCGACAGGACGCCGGGACGGATCTGTCGTTGGTCGATGAGGTGGTGACCCGCGCGGGCCGCAGCGGTCTGAACGTCACCTGTCGCTTCGAAGGGGACCGCGACGGCGTACCTGAACCGGTGGCTCACCTCGCCTTTCGCGTGGTGCAGGAGAGCCTCACCAATGCGCTCAGGTACGCACCGGGTGCGGAGGTTCGCATCGTGATCAGTGTCGACGAGGGCGGTCGTGGTCTCGCCGTGCGTGTCGAGAACGACCGCGCCACACCCCACACCCCGCCCATCGAGGGCACGGGGTGCGGCCTGATCGGTCTGCGCGAACGAATCCAGACGCTGGGGGGCCAGATGAGCGCGGGGAAGACCCGAGCCGGTGGCTGGACGGTTGAGGCGCGCCTCCCGAGCGGCTGACGTGCGGCACAGGGAGAATATTGATAAGACGTCACATGTCTCTTGTGACATAGGTCATACGTATGATAAATCTTGTCGAGGGGCATCGATGCCCACGATGAGAGAAAGCGATCGACCATGAAGTTGACGTCACACTCGCGGAAATTCACGGAGCGACGGAGCCGCCGTTCTGCGGCGCTTGCGCTGCTCGGCACGGGCATCGTCCTCGTGTCGGCATTCGTCCCGGTCTCCGCACAAGCCGATCCCGCGACGACCTACTACGCGTCGCCCGACGGAAAGGACGGGGGACACTGCAGCCAGGCCAAGCCGTGCTCCCTCGAGCGCGCACAACACGTCGTGCGGGCGGCCGCCAAGCGCGCGACGTGACCGTGCAGCTCGCGGACGGCACCTACCGCCTGTCCGACCCGCTCACCTTCGACTCCGCCGACGGCGGCGGCGAGCACACGATCCAGTGGGCCGCGGCACCAGGCGCTCACCCGACCATCACGGGCGCCTCGAAGGTCTCCGGCTGGACCAAGTCCGACGCGGGGTCGGGCATCTGGGAGGCCCCGACACCCAAGGGGCTCGACACGCGTCAGCTGTACGTCGATGGCAAGATCGCGTCCCGCGCCGCCCTTCGCCTGGCGAACGCCGACGTCACGCCGACCGCCAAGGGCCTGACGATCAAGAACTCCGCACTCAGCTATCTCGCCTCGCTCCCTGACCAGGGACGGATCGAGTTCGAGTCGCTGGGCGACTTCACCAACCGCTACTCACCCGTGAAGAGCATCAGTCCGACCGAGATCACGATGGCGCAGCCGGCGTGGGACAACAACACCTGGGGCTGGGACACCGTCCAGAACTCGTTCCTCGCCGGACCGAGCTGGTACCTCGACAACTCGCTCAGCTTCCTGACGCAGGTCGGGCAGTGGTACATCGACCCGAGCAAGGGCACGCTCTACTACAAGCCCGCAGACGGAGTCGACCCCAACAACCTGAGCATCGAGCTGCCCCGGCTGGAGTCGCTGATCAGCATCGGCGGCACGTACGAGAAGCCCGTCGAGGGACTCGCGTTCCAGGGCATCCAGTTCTCCGGCACCTCGTGGCTCGGTCCGTCGACCCACGGCTACGCCGATCAGCAGAACGGGACCTTCATCAAGGACGCGTACGACTACCGTCCGGCTGACGCCTTCACCAGCTGCTCGCGAGGCTGCGAGATGTTCGAGCGTGCGCGCACCAGCTGGTACCAGGAGCCCGCAGCAGTGCAGGTGTCGGCCGCCAGCCGGGTGTCCTTCACCGGCAACACGTTCACCAACCTCGGCTCGTCCGCGCTCGGCATCGGCAACGACGCCAACGCGACCGTCAGCGGTGTCGGGCTCGGTGCCAGCGACATCACCGTCGCAGCCAACCGGTTCATGGAGGTCAGTGGGCACGGTGTCGTCGTCGGCGGCGTGCTGCCAGATGCGCACCACCCCAGCGACCCACGGATGACGAACAAGGACATCCGGATCGAGAACAACACGGTCGACCGGGTGGCGGTGGACTACAAGGACAACAGCGGAATCCTCAGCACGTACGTGACGAACGCCCAGATCGTCCACAACGAGGTCTCGCACGTCCCCTACGACGGCATCGACACCGGCTTCGGCTGGGGCATCAACGATGCGGGCGGTTCCAACGACTACGTCGACCGTGGCTACTACAAGTGGAACACGCTCTACACGACGCCGACCACGCTCAAGGACACCCGGGTGCAGGGCAACCTCGTCCACGACACCAAGTCGCGGTTCGCCGACGGCGGCACGATCTACAACCTCTCGGCCAACCCCGGGGCGGTCGTGTCGAAGAACTACCTGTTCAACATCTCCGGCGTCGGCCTGTACCTCGACGAGGGGTCGCGGTCGACGACCTGGGAGAACAACGTCGTCCAGGGCGGCTCGTTCGTGTTCACCAACGCGTACAGCCTCCGCAACAACACGAGCGACAACGTGATCCAGAACAACTGGTACAACTCCGGCGGGGTCTCCGCCCCGAATGCGGCGGCGCACAACAACAAGCTGATCAACAACCTGAAGATCAGCGGGACCAACTGGCCCGCGGGGGCGAAGGACGTGATCTGTGCGGCTGGTGTCGCGCCGCAGTACCGCACGGCGCTGAATGCCAACCAGTCCGGCTTCCCCGGATGCCCGGGCTGACGGTGCGGTGAGTCCAGCCGCTGGCGGCCCTCCTCCTCCGGGGCCGCCAGCGGCTTCGCAACGACCAACGGCTCGGCAGATCGACCGCCTCCTCCGGAAACGGCATACCCCTTGGTCAGCGGGTCGTTCCAGGACGGCTAGGGGAAGACGACGACGCGTGAGCCGGCGAGGAGCAGCCGTTGCTCGGTGTGCCAGCGCACGGCTCTCGACAAGACCTGGGCCTCGACGTCACGGCCGGCCTGGACCATCTCGGTGGGGGTCATCCGGTGGTTCACCCGGGTCACGTCCTGTTCGATGATCGGCCCTTCGTCGAGATCGGCGGTGACATAGTGCGCCGTTGCTCCGATCAGCTTGACGCCACGTTCGTGTGCCTGGTGGTAGGGCTTGGCGCCCTTGAAGCTCGGCAGGAAGGAGTGGTGGATGTTGATCACCTTCCCCTCCAGCTTCTTGCAGGCCTCATCGGAGAGGACCTGCATGTAGCGGGCGAGGACGACCAGGTCGATGTCGAGCTCGTCGACGAGCTCGAGGAGCCTGGCTTCGGACTGTTCCTTGGTGTCCGGCGTGACCGGTACGTGATAGAACGGGACGTCGTACGTCGCAGCGAGACGCTCGAAGTCGCGGTGGTTGGACACGACCGCAGGTATCACGATGTTGAGCGAGTTGGTGCTCTGACGAAACAGCAGGTCGTTGAGGCAGTGGCCGAATCTCGACACCAGGACCAGGGTCCGGTAGGGCGCGACTGCGGAGAACAGCTGCCAATCCATGCCATGGATCGTGGCGACCGGCTCGAACGAGGAGCGCAACTGGTCCAGCTCGACGCCGGCGACCTCGAAATGCACTCGCATGAAGAAGTTGTGCCCCATGCGGTCATCGAACTGCTGGGAATCGAGGATGTTTCCACCCATGTCCATGAGCCAGGACGACACGGCGAAGACCAGGCCCGGACGGTCCTGACATGCCAGTGTGAGCACGTATGAAGGGGGTTGATCCTGATCGAGCACCATGGGTTCCTGCCTCGGGGTGACACGCGGCCCAACTCCGCTGTCGGCCGACCGTGTTGTGAATTGTGCAATAGAGTCGTGCTATGAGCAACAACTTGGAGAACAATTCTGGCGGGGCAAAGGCCGCCACCAGCAACGTGCAGTCGGTGGACCGCGCCGTGAGCATCCTCGAGATGCTCGCCCATGACGGCGAGTCCGGTGTCACGAAGATCGCCGACGAGCTTGGCGTCCACAAGTCGACGGCCTTCCGGCTGATCGCCACCCTGGAGCAACGCGGCCTCGTCGAGCAGGACCTCGAGCGTGGCAAGTACCGCCTCGGGGTCGGCATCCTGCGTCTGGCCGGGGCCACGACGGCGCGGCTCGACGTCGTCCAGGAGACGCGACCGCTGGCTCGGGCTCTGGCGGCTGACACGGGCGAGACGGTCAACATCGCGGTGCGCTCCGAAGGTGCTGCGCTGTACCTCGACCAGATCGCCGGCACCTCGTCCCTGCAGTCCCACAACTGGGTCGGTCAGCGCATACCCCTGCATGCGACCGCCAACGGCAAGATCCTGCTGACGGGGCTCACCGCCGAGCAGATCGCGACGGAGGTCGGTCAACGCTTCCGCGCGTACACGCCGACCACCATCACGTCGCTCAAGAAGCTGCTGGTCGACATCGACGCTGTCCGGGAGGCCGGGTATGCCGTCGTGGTCGACGAGCTCGAGATGGGACTGACCGCGATAGCGGCACCCTTGCGCAATGCACACGGCGACGTGATCGCCTCGTTGTCGGTCTCGGGGCCCACGTTCCGCTTCGACGAGAACCGGGTCAAAGAGGCCGTCCAGCAGGTCGTTGACGTCGCTGTCGAGGTGTCCGAGCGGCTCGGCTGGCGAGACGTCAGGCGCCCGTCTGGCGAGACCGACTCTTGACGTAATGCCCACTTGGCGCGACAGTTGTTGCGCAGGGTAGTACAGGTTGTGCAATACGCAACAAAAGTATGTCGGGCAGGTTTCCTACCACGAGATTCTCGAGAGCGAGGAGGTTCAGATGGCCGCGCTCTTCATCGATGGGGTCTGGCAGGAGGCCGCCGGCGGCGCCGTCCGGGAGATTCATTGCCCCGCTGATGGCAGTCTTGTCGCAACCGTGCCGGAGTCTGGGGCCGAGGATGCCGAGCGTGCGATCGAAGCGGCTCGGCGGGCGTTCGACTCCGGCCCGTGGCCCACGACATCGTCGCTCGAGCGCGGCGCCCTGCTGCACCGGGTGGCTGACCTCCTCGAGCGTGACAAGGACGAGGTCGCGCGGCTGGAGTCGCTCGACACCGGCAAGCGCATCATCGAGTCGCGCTATGACGTCGACGACATCGTCGGGGTGTTCCGTCACTTCGCCGGGCTGGCCGGTGCCGAGTCCGGGCGTGTGGTCGACACCGGACGGCCGGGCGTCGTCAGCCGAGTCGTGCACGAGCCGGTCGGCGTGTGCTCCTTGATCACGCCCTGGAACTACCCACTGCTGCAGACCGCATGGAAGGTCGCTCCGGCCATCGCAGCGGGCAACACGTTCGTGCTCAAGCCGAGCGAGCTGACGCCGTCCACCGCGATCTGGTTGATGCGCGCCCTCGACGAGGCGGGTCTGCCCGCCGGTGTCGCCAACCTCGTGCTCGGCGCCGGTGCCGATGTCGGCCCTACCCTCACGACTCATCCGGCGGTTGACCTGGTCTCCTTCACCGGCGGTCTCGTCACCGGTCGCGGCGTCATGGCTGCCGCCGCTCCGACGGTCAAGAAGGTCGCCCTCGAGCTCGGCGGCAAGAACCCCAACATCGTGTTCGCCGACGCTGATCGCGAGACGGCTCTCGACTTCGCGCTGACCGCGGTCTTCCTGCACTCGGGCCAGGTCTGCTCGGCCGGTGCCCGCCTCCTTGTCGAGTCGTCGATCCACGACGAGTTCGTCGACGAGCTCGTCCGCCGCGCTGAGCTGATCCGCATCGGCGGCCCGTTCGACGACAAGGCCGAGACCGGACCGCTCATCAGCGCCGGTCACCGCGACAAGGTCGAGGCCTATGTCGCAGCGGGCATCGCCGAGGGCGCCCAGCTGCGTACGGGCGGGGCCCGGCCGGACGATCCTGCCCTGGCCGACGGCTTCTACTACCTGCCGACGATCTTCACCGGGTGCACCGCCGACATGAGCGTCGTGCGCGACGAGTCCTTCGGTCCCGTGCTCACGGTCGAGCCGTTCGACGGCGAGGACGACGCGGTGGCCAAGGCCAACGACAGCATCTACGGCCTGGCCGGCGCGGTATGGACGTCCCAGGCCGGCCGCGCCGAGCGCGTCGCCGCCCGCCTGCGCATGGGCACGGTGTGGATCAACGACTATCACCCGTACGTACCACAGGCCGAATGGGGCGGCTACAAGCAGTCGGGGTTCGGTCGGGAACTCGGAATGGCAGGGTTGGACGAATACCGCGAGACCAAGCACATCTGGCACAACATCGACCCCGCGCCTCAGCGGTGGTTCGATGGAGCCGAGGCAGGGGGCGCATGAAGCAGAAGAGCTATGACTTCGTGATCGTCGGCGGCGGCTCGGCCGGGTCGGCCCTGGCCAACCGGCTCAGTGCGGACCCGTCGACAAGCGTCCTCGTCCTCGAGGCCGGCCGCAACGACTCCAAGCTCGACCCGTTCATCCACATGCCGGCGGCGCTCCCGTACCCGATCGGCAACCGGCTGTACGACTGGAAGTACGAGTCGGAGCCCGAGCCGTTCATGGGCGGTCGCAAGGTCTACCACGCGCGCGGCAAGGTCCTCGGCGGCTCGAGCAGCATCAACGGGATGATCTTCCAGCGCGGCAATCCGCTCGACTTCGAGCGCTGGGCCGCGGATCCGGGCATGGAGTCGTGGGGCTACGCCAACTGCCTGCCCTACTTCAAGCGCATGGAGACCTGCCTTGCCGGCGAGGACGAGTGGCGCGGCGGCTCAGGGCCGCTGATCCTCGAGCGCGGACCGACGACCAACCCCCTGTTCGGCGCGTTCCTCGAGGCCGCGCAGGAGGCCGGCTACCCGCCGACCGACGACGTCAACGGCTACCGCCAGGAGGGCTTCGCGCGGTTCGACCGCAACCTGCACCGCGGCCGCCGGCTCAGCGCGGCCCGCGCCTACCTGCACCCCGTCATGGACCGGCCCAACCTCCGGGTCGAGACGCTCGCGCACGTCACGGGGTTGCGTACCGAGGGCACCAAGGTCACCGGTGTCGACTATCTGCGCGGCGGCAAGCTGCACCGCAGCGTCGAGGCCAAGGAAGTCATCCTGTGCGGCGGCGCGATCAACTCACCGCAGCTGCTGCAGCTGGCCGGCATCGGCAATGCCGCCGAGCTCGAGGCGCTCGGCATCAGGTCGGTGGTCGACCTGCCGGGTGTCGGCGAAAACCTGCAGGACCACCTCGAGGTCTACATCCAGTACGCCAGCAAGCAGCCCGTCTCGATCGGCCCGTGGCTCAAGCACCGTCACAAGCCCCGCATCGGGGCGGAGTGGCTGTTCCTCCGCAAGGGCGTCGGCGCTTCCAATCACTTCGAGGCCGGAGGCTTCGTCCGCAGCAACGACGTGGTCGACTATCCCAACCTGATGTTCCACTTCCTGCCGATCGCCATCAGGTATGACGGCTCGCAGCCGGCGGCCGAGCACGGCTATCAGGTGCACATCGGTCCGATGTACAGCGACTGTCGCGGCACCGTGAAGATCAGGTCCACCGACCCGAAGGAACATCCCGCCCTTCGGTTCAACTACCTCTCGACCGAGACGGACCGCCGCGAATGGATCGAGATGGTCCGCGTCGCCCGCCGCATCCTCAACCAGCCGGCATTCGAACCGTTCAACGACGGTGAGATCTCCCCTGGACCTTCGGTCGAGACCGACCAGGAGATCCTGGACTGGGTCGCCAAGGACGCCGAGACCGCGCTGCACCCGTCGTGCACGGCCCGGATGGGCACCGACGACATGAGTGTCCTCGACCCGATGAGCATGCGCGTGCACGGCGTCGACGGCCTGCGGGTCGTGGATGCCTCGTCGATGCCGTACGTGACCAACGGCAACATCTACGCGCCGATCATGATGCTTGCCGAGAAGGCCGCCGACCTGATCCTCGGCAACACCCCGCTCGAGCCCGCCACCGACGTCCCCTTTTATCGCTACCGGGAGGGCAGTCCACTGTTCCCGCCGGGCGATCCGCGCAATGCCTCCCACACCCAAGGAGTGGAGCAGTCATGACCGATACCGCCGTCAAGGTCGACCATCTGTGGAAGGTCTTCGGACCCAAGGCCGCACGCATACCTGGCAGCCTCGAAGGGGAGCTGTCCCGCGAGGAGCTTCGGAAGAAGACTGGGTGCGTGGCAGGCGTCAAAGACGTCAGCTTCGAGGTCAAGCGGGGTGAGGTCTTCGTGGTCATGGGACTGTCAGGGTCCGGCAAGTCGACGCTGGTGCGGTGTCTCACCAGGCTCATCGAGCCGACCGCCGGCGAGGTCATGATCGACGACGACGACGTCCTGAAGATGTCGGAGTCGGCCCTGCGCAACCTGCGTCGCACCCACGTCGCCATGGTGTTCCAGCACTTCGGCCTGCTGCCACACCGTCGGGTCATCGACAACATCGCGTACGGCCTCGAGGTGCGCGGCGTAGGCCGGGCCGACCGCCACGCCAAGGCACAGGAGGTGCTCGAGCTGGTGGGCCTCTCCGGCAACGGCATGTCGTACCCCGATCAGCTGTCCGGCGGCATGCAGCAGCGGGTCGGGCTCGGGCGCGCGCTCGCCGTCGACCCGTCACTGCTGTTGTTCGACGAGCCGTTCTCGGCGCTCGACCCGCTGATCCGCCGGGACATGCAGAACGAGGTCATCCGGCTGCACCACGAGGTCAAGAAGACGATGGTCTTCATCACCCACGACCTCCAGGAGGCGCTCAAGCTCGGCGACCGCATCCTGATCATGCGCGACGGCGAAGTCGTCCAGATCGGTACGCCCGACGAGGTCGTCGGCGCCCCCGCGGACGAGTACGTCCGCGACTTCGTCAGTGAGGTCCCGAAGTCGCACGTCCTGACGCTGAAGTGGGTCATGCGGCCGCCAGAGCCCGACGACGCACTCGACGGACCCGAGCTCCCGCCCACCACGATCGTGCAGAACGCCGCGCGCTTGGTCCTCGACTCCGACAAGCCGATCAAGGTCGTCGAGAACGGTGAGTTGCTCGGCGTGGTGACGGACGACGACATCCTCCGCGTGATCGTCGCAGAGGAGAAGCCCAGCGAAGTCGCACCGGTATGAGCACCGCAACGGCCATCCCGCCGCAATCCAAGGAACAGGCGCCGCCCCCTGCGCCGAAGCAGACTCATCGCGGGCGGGTCGTCGCGATCGTCCTTGCCGTCTTCGTCGTCCTCAGCTTCCCGTTCCGTGACGTCGCGACCCTGTCACTGGCCCGTTCGGACATCACCGACTTCCAGAGGTGGCTGGGCGACCTGAGCGACAAGCTCGAATCGGCGCAGAGCTCAAGCGCGATCCTGCAAGGTCTCGACAAGATCAGCAATACCCTCGAGCACATCGCGGAGTTCCTCCAGGAGCTCATCAGCCAGCCGGCGTTTCCGCGACCGGTCCCCGAGATCGGCTGGCTCGGTGTGCTGGCGGTCGCGGTGTGGGTCGCCCTGGCCATCGCCGGCTGGCGCATGGCGGTTCTGACCGGAGCGGTGTTCGCGCTCTTCGGCATGCTCGGCTACTGGGGCGACAGCATGGACACGCTCATCGTCACCTTCATCGCCGTGGCCATCTGCCTCATCATCGGCATCCCGATCGGCATCTGGATGGGTCGGAGCTCTCGCGCCACCGCGGCCATCACCCCGATCCTCGACGGGCTGCAGACCCTGCCGTCATTCGTCTACCTGCTGCCGATCACCCTGTTCTTCAGCATCGGTGTCGCCGCCGCCGTCATCGTGACCCTGATCTACGCGCTTCCGCCGGTCATCCGCATCAGCGCACACGGCATCCGCACGGTCTCGTCGGAGACCGTCGAGGCGATGGAGTCGCTCGGCACGAGCCGCGGGCAGATGTTGCGCAAGGTCCAGCTGCCGCTGGCCAAGCGTACGATCATCGTCGGGGTCAACCAGACCATCATGGCGGCGCTGTCGATGGCCACGATCGCCGCATTCGTCGACGGCCCCGGCCTCGGCAAGCCCGTCATCAAGGCGCTCGAGTCGCTCGACGTCGGCCGGGCCGCCACGGCTGGACTGTGCATCGTGCTCATGGCGATCATGCTCGACCGGGTCACCACGGCGGCGAGCGAGCGCAGCGAGGCACTGCCGACCGTCCATGGTCGGCGCAACCGCTGGATCGGACTCGGCGCTGCCGGTGCGGCGGCCATCGCGTGCATCATCGCCTCCCGCCAGTACCTCGAGCCTCGCGACCTTCCCGGAGAACCCCGACCTCGGCACGCCGTTCGCCAAGGCCGCGGACAACGTCTCGAACTTCTTCACCGACAACGCCGCGACGACCACGAACACGATCAAGGATGGGCTGACATACGGGCTGCTCAACCCGTTGCAGACCCTGCTCGCCGATTCACCCTGGTGGCTCATCGCGGTGACCCTGTTCGCCCTGTCCTTCGTGATCGGCGGGATGCGTTCGTTCGTGACCTCGATCGTCTGCATCGCCGTCATCGTGGGCGTCGGTCTCTGGCACGACGCGATGGTCACCCTCACGATGACGCTCGTGGCGACGATCCTCACGATGATCCTCGCGCTGGTGTTCGGGGTCTGGATGGCCCAGAGCCGCACGGTCGATCTGATCGTGCGGCCGATCCTCGACGCCGCCCAGGTCGTGCCCCCATTCGTCTATCTGGTGCCGGCCCTCGCGTTGTTCGGCGCGACCCGCTTCACCGCGATCGTCGCCGCTGTGGTCTATGCGACGCCGGTGGCGATCAAGCTCGTCTGCGACGCGATCCGGGCCGTCTCGCCCACGGTCGTGGAGGCGGCGCAGTCCGCCGGCTCGAGTCGCTGGCAGCTCATCACGAAGGTCCAGCTGCCGATGGCCCGCAAGGGCATCGCGCTGGCGACCAACCAAGGCATGCTCTATGTCTTCTCCATGGTCGTCATCGGCGGCCTCGTGGGTGCTGGGGCGCTCGGCTACCTCGTGTACGCCGGGTTCACGCAGAACGAGCTGTTCGGCAAGGGGCTCGCGGCGGGTATCGCCATCGTTGCGCTCGCGATCATGCTCGACCGAATGGCTCAAGGACGATCGACTCGCGAGGGCGCCAGCCCGAAGCGCAGATTCTTCCCACGACCGGCATGGCTCGTGGGCTGACGATGGCAACTCGATGAAGGAGTACGAATGAATGTTCGGACCAGAAGGGCAAGCCTGACCGCAGCACTCGCGGCCAGCGCCTTGCTGGCGCTGTCAGCCTGTGGGGGCGGGGACATCAAGGACAGCAGCAGCGGCGGCGGCGACAAGAAGTGTGACTCGACCGTCAACATGGCCATCAACCCGTGGGTCGGCTACGAAGCCTCGGCGCACGTCGTGGGTCAGGTCATCGAGCAGAAGCTCGGCTGCAAGGTGGACTACAAGGACCTCAAGGAAGAGGTCGCGTGGCAGGGCTTCGGCAAGGGCACCGTCGACGTGGTCATCGAGGACTGGGGACACCCCGCCCTGGAGAAGAAGTACGTCGAGGGTGACAAGTCTGCGACCATTGCAGGCCCCAACGGCAACGTCGGGCAGATCGGCTGGTTCGTGCCGCCGTGGATGGCCAAGAAGTACCCGGACATCACCGACTACAAGAACCTCAACAAGTACGCCGACCTGTTCAAGACGTCGGAGTCCGGTGGCAAGGGTCAGCTCCTCGACGGCGACCCGTCCTACGTCACGAACGACGAGGCACTGGTCAAGAACCTCAAGCTGAACTTCAAGGTCGTCTACGCCGGCAGTGAGGCGGCCCTCATCACGGGGTTCCGCCAGGCGGAGAAGAACAAGAAGCCGATGATCGGCTACTTCTACGAGCCGCAGTGGTTCCTCTCCGAGGTCCCGCTGGTCAAAATCAACCTCCCGCCCTACAAGGAGGGTTGTGACGCCGACGCCGAGAAGGTCGCTTGCGACTACGCCAAGACCGATCTGAAGAAGATCGTCGCCACGAAGTTCGCCGATTCCGGCAGCCCGGCGTACGACGTGGTCAAGGCCTTCACGTGGACCAACGACGACCAGAACATCGTCGCCAAGTACATCGCCGAGGACAAGATGTCGGCCGACGATGCCGCGAAGAAGTGGATCAAGGACAACCCGGACAAGGTTGACGCCTGGGTCAAGTAGTCCCGCCCGCGCCGCCTGGCGCCAACGTTCGTACGCCCCGAAGGCTCCGGCCTTCGGGGCGTACGGCATTCGTGTCGAGATCGGGTGGCTCCACGCCTTGACACTGGCGTGATCGGCGGCGACCATTGATGAAGAGTGTTTCAGATAGCGATTTGAGTTGCGGATGGCGCAACAGATGAACGGAGCTCCACATGCCAGAAGTGCCGGGTAGTGCACGTGTCGTCGTGATCGGTGCCGGGATCGTCGGCAACAGCTTGGTGTATCACCTGGCGCGGCTCGGCTGGCGCGACATCGTCCAGATCGACAAGGGCCCGCTGCCCAACCCCGGCGGCTCGACCGGACATGCCTCCAACTTCATCTTCCCGGTCGACCACTCCCGGGAGATCACGGATCTGACGCTCGACAGCATGGAGCAGTACAAGGAGATGGGCGTCTTCACCGAGTCCGGTGGCTACGAGGTCGCCCGCACCGAGGAGCGCATGGAGGAGCTGCGTCGTCGCATGACCTCCGCCAAGGCGTGGGGCATCCCATCGGAGATCGTGACGCCCGAGCAGGTCGTCGAGAAGGTCCCGTTCCTCGACCCGTCGGTCATCATCGGCGCGTTCTACACGCCGAGCGTCGGGGTCGTCGACTCCCTGCGGGCCGGCACGATCATGCGGGAGCGGGCCCTCGAGCTCGACGCGCTCACGGTCGTCCAGACCGTCGAGGTCATCGGCCTCGACGTGGAGGACGGCAAGATCCGCCGCGTCAGGACCACCGGGGGTGACATCGAGGCCGAGACGGTCGTGATCTGCTGCGGCGTCTGGAGCCCGCGCATCGCCAAGATGGCCGGCGCCAAGATCCCGCTGACCCCTGCGGTGCACCAGATGATCAGCGTCGGACCGGTCCCTCAGCTGTCCGGCACGGTCGGCGAGATCTCGTTCCCGATCGTCCGCGACATGGACACGTTCTGCTACGAGCGTCAGCACGGCGGCGACATGGAGGTCGGTTCGTACGCCCACCGCGCGATCCTGCACGACCCCGACGACATCCCGTCGATCGAGCAGTCCAAGCTGTCGCCGACCGAGATGCCCTTCACGGCGGACGACTTCGACCAGCAGCTGGAGGAGGCGCTCGAGCTGATGCCCGAGGTTCTCGGCAACCCGGAGGTCGAGATCCGCTATGCCATCAACGGCCTGCTGTCGCTGACGCCCGATGGCAATCCGATCCTCGGCGAGACGCCGGAAGTCCACGGCCTGTGGTCCGCCGCGGCGGTCTGGATCAAGGAAGGCCCCGGCGTCGGGCGTGCGGTCGCCGAGTGGATGACCGACGGCAACCCCGAGATCGACATTCACCAGTCCGACATCGCTCGCTTCTACCCGCACCAGCGCACCAAGCAGCACGTGGCAGCGCGCACCAGCGAGGCGTTCATCAAGACGTACGGCATCGTGCACCCGGCCGAGCAGTACGAGAGCGACCGTGGCGCGCGCCTGGCGCCGATGCACGCGAGCCAGAAGGAGCTCGGCGCCCAGTTCTTCGAGACCGCAGGCTGGGAGCGCCCGCACTGGTACGCCTCCAACGAGTCGTTGCTGGGTGAGTACGGCGATGCCGTCATGCCGCGTGAGAACGAATGGGACGCGCGCTGGTGGTCACCCATCATCAACGCCGAGCACCTTGCCATGCGCGAGCGTGCCGGGATCGTCGACCTGACGGCGTTCTCGATCTTCGATGTCGTCGGCAAGGGCGCATTCGACGCCGTGCAACGCCTTGCGGTCGGCCAGATGAATGTCGCACCTGGTCGCGTCGTCTACACGCCGATCATCGACAGTCGAGGCGGCTTCCGCGCCGACCTCACGATCATGCGGCTCAGTGACAACCACTTCCGCGTCGTCACCGGTGGTGCCCACGGCAACCTCGACCGCAAGTGGTTCCGCGACCACATGCCGGCTGACGGCTCGGCGCAGGTCGTCGACCAGACCTCGGCGTTCACCACGATCGGAGTCTGGGGACCCAAGGCGCGCGACATCCTCGGCAACCTCACCGAGAGCGACATCAGCCACGACGCGTTCAAGTTCGGCACGTGCCAGTCCCTCGAGCTCGGCTCGATCGACGTCCTCGCCTCGCGCATCTCGTACGTCGGCGAGCTCGGCTGGGAGCTGTACGTCCCGATGGAGAGCGGCGCCAAGCTGTGGAACCTGATCCGGGAGTCCGGCGACCCGCACGGACTCGTTCCCGTCGGTATCGGCGTCTACGGCACGACCGGACGCATGGAGAAGGGCTACCGCGCGTACGGCGCAGAGCTCGACAGCGAGCGGACGATCATCGAGGCCGGCATGCAGCGGCCCAAGGTCAAGGAGGCGGACTTCATCGGCCGCGAGGCGTATGTCAAGCAGCGCTCCGAGGACCCCGCGACTGTCATGTGCACGCTGACCGTCGACGACCACACATCAGCCGACGGGACCAAGCGCTACATGCTCGGCGGCGAGCCGGTCCTCACGCCTGACGGCGAGCCGCTCATCGACGGACACGGGCACCGCGCCTATGTCACGTCGGCGGGTTCCGCGCCGTCGCTCGGCAAGCACCTGCTGATGGCATACCTGCCGCCGGACCAGGCCGTGGTCGGCACCAAGCTGGCCGTCGACTACATGGAGCAGCGCTATTCGGTCACCGTCGGTTCGGCCGACGCGACAGGACTGTTCGATCCCGACAACGCACGAATCCGAGGCTGATGACATGACCAACGTCCTTGTCTGCATCAAGCGAGTTCCCGAGACGTCGAGCCAGGTCCTGCTGTCTGAGGACCGGATGAGCGTCGACGCACGCCACGTCGGGCACACGACCAGCCCACACGAGGAGGCGGCGGTGGAGATCGCCGTCCAGACCGCCGAGGCGACTGGCGGCTCCGCAACCGTCCTGACCCTTGGGCCCGGCGACGCCGAGGACCAGCTCCGTGACGCCATCGCGGTCGGCTGCACGCGCGCTGTCCACATCGAGGCTGACTCGGAGCAGTTCGGGCCGGCCGACGTGGCTGCCGCGATCGCCCAGTTCGTCAGCGCCGAGGCCGACCCCGTCGACCTGGTGCTGGTGGGCACCGACGCGGCCGACACCGGCGACTTCCAGGTCGGCGTCCGCCTCGCGTACGCCCTCCAGCGGCCCGTGCTGACCGGCATCGCCAACCTGTCCGTCGACGGTGACACCGTCACGGCGCGCGGCGCCGGCCCTGAGGGCGACGAGATCTTCGAGCTCCCCGCGCCAGCGGTCATCGCGGTCTCCGAGGGAGGCGTGTCACCGCGCTACCCGTCCATCGTCGGACGCATGAAGGCCAAGAAGACCCCGATCGAGGTCATCGAGACCGACATCGTCCCGACCACCCAACGCGTCAAGCTCAAGTCACCGCCGGAGCAGCCCAGCTCGGTCGAGGTCCTGGGCAAGGGCCCCGAGGCGGCCGGTGCCGTCGTCGACATGCTGATCAAGATCGGAGTGGTCGCAAAATGATCCTCGTCCTGGTGGAGACCGACGCCGAAGGCGTCACCCTGACCTCACGCGAAGCCCTGAGCTTCGCCCGCTCGCTCGGCGCGAGCCTCGCCGATGACGCTCTCGAAGCGGTCGTCGTCGGACCGCTGTCGGAGCAGCAGCGCCCGCTCGTCCTCGCCCATCTCGGCGAGCAGGCCGTCGCCGTCGCGCACCACGCCGACGACGAGCGGCTGACCTCCTACGGCGCAGCGTCGTGGGCCGCGTCGGTGGTCGACGTGGCAACGTCCGAGTCAGCCCGCCTTGTGCTCGCCTCCGGCACCCCTCGCGGCAACGAGGTGCTCGCCCACGTGGCGACCCGGCTCGACGCCCTGATGGCCGCCAACGTCATCGGTGTCGACAGCACCGAACCGCTGGTCGTGTCCCGCCAGGTCATGGGCGGCGGTGTCTTCGAGGAGATGCGCCTCGACGGCCAGGTCGCCACGCTCAGCGTCGCGGGTCACGCCGTCGACGCCCTGCCGGCTGCAACGCCGACGACGCCGGTGCTGCGTACCTACAGTCCCGTGCTCACCGATGCCGATCTGCTCACCAGGGTCGTGCGCACCGAGGTCAAGGAAGAAGGCGACACCGGCGCTCTGACCAGCGCGCGCGTCGTCGTCGGTGCCGGTCGAGGTGCCGGCAGCGCCGAAGGGTTCGGCGACCTGCTCGAGCTCACCGAGCTGCTCGACGGGGCGCTCGGCGTCTCGCGCGTCGTGACGAGCCTCGGCTGGCGACCCCACCACGAGCAGGTCGGTCAGACCGGCAGCCGCATCTCACCGGATCTCTACGTCGCGTGCGGCATCAGCGGCGCGATCCAGCACTGGGCCGGATGCCAGAGCGCGAAGACGATCCTGGCGATCAACACCGATGCGGACGCTCCGATGGTGACCAAGGCGCACTACGCCGTCATCGGAGACCTGCACGAGATCGTCCCGGCGATCAACGAGGAGCTGCGTCGCCGCGTCGGCTGACGGCAGCCGGCAAACCACCGTGCGACACCAGGACCCCTAGGAAGTGCCATGTCAGACCAGCTGATCCAGACCCTTGCCGACGTCGACGCAGAAGTCGAGCACGCGATCGCCCAAGAGCTCAACCGCCAGCAGTCCACGCTGGAGATGATCGCGTCGGAGAACTTCGCCCCGGCGTCGGTGATGGAGGCGCAAGGCTCGGTGCTGACCAACAAGTACGCCGAGGGCTATCCCGGGAAGCGCTACTACGGCGGCTGCGAGCACGTCGACGTCGTCGAGCAGCTCGCGATCGACCGGGTCAAGGCGCTCTTCGGTGCCGAAGCCGCCAACGTGCAACCGCACTCGGGCGCCCAGGCGAATGCGGCGGCGATGTTCGCGCTGCTCGACCCTGGCGACACCATCATGGGCCTGGACCTGGCGCACGGCGGGCACCTCACCCACGGCATGCGCATCAACTTCTCCGGCAAGCTCTACAACGTCATTCCCTACCACGTCAGCAAGGACGATCATCTGGTCGACATGGCCGAGGTGGAGGCGCTGGCCCTCGAGCACCGGCCCAAGCTGATCGTGGCCGGCTGGTCTGCGTACTCACGACAGCTCGACTTCGCGGAGTTCCGCCGCATCGCCGACCTCGTCGATGCCTATCTCATGGTGGACATGGCGCACTTCGCCGGACTCGTGGCCGCCGGCCTGCACCCCAACCCGGTGCCGTATGCCGACGTCGTCACGACCACCACGCACAAGACCCTCGGCGGTCCGCGCGGCGGAGTGATCCTGTCCAAGGAGGAGTACGCCCGCAAGATCAACAGCGCCGTGTTCCCCGGACAGCAGGGCGGCCCGCTGGAGCACGTCATCGCCGCGAAGGCCGTGGCCTTCAAGATCGCCGCCTCGGACGGATTCAAGGAACGCCAACGTCGTACGCTCGAAGGTGCGAGCCTCCTGGCGGACCGGCTGCTGCAGGAGGACGTCGCTGCCGCGGGGATCTCCGTGGTCAACGGCGGCACCGACGTCCACCTTGTGCTCGTCGACCTGCGTGACTCCGAGCTGGACGGGCAGCAGGCCGAGGACCGCCTGCACCGGATCGGCATCACCGTCAATCGCAATGCCGTCCCGTTCGACCCCCGTCCGCCGATGGTGTCGTCGGGCCTCCGGATCGGCACCCCCGCGCTGGCCACCCGTGGCTTCGGGGCCGAGGAGTTCACCGAGGTCGCGGACATCATCGCGTTGGCCTTGATCGGATCGACGGCTGAGGGAGACCTGGACGAGGCCACGACACTCGAGCTGCGCCGACGGGTCAGCGCTCTCGCCGCGAGCTTCCCGCTCTATCCGCACCTGAAATCAGGGGTAGAGGACTTCGGCTGATGGCCCTGAGCGTGCTGGACCTGTTCTCGGTGGGCATCGGGCCGTCGTCCTCGCACACAGTCGGCCCGATGCGGGCCGCCAAGCGCTTCGCCGAGGGCCTGGCCGGTTCCGGCGTGCTCGACGCCACGGTCCGCGTCCAGGCCGAGCTGTTCGGCTCGCTGGGAGCCACGGGCCGCGGCCACGGCTCGGACAAGGCCGTTGTGCTGGGGCTGCAGGGCCTCGACCCCGAGACGGTGGACACCGCGACGGCCGATGACCAGGTCGCAGAGGCCGTCCTCGACATGGAGCTGCGGATCGCCGGGCACCGGGTCGACTTCAACTGGGACGAGGACGTCGTGCTGCACCGGCGCAAGTCCCTGCCTGCGCACCCCAACGGCATGACGTTCCGGGCGCTCGACCACGCCGGCGTGGTGCTCCATGAACGCAGCTACTACTCGATCGGCGGCGGGTTCGTCGTGGACGGAGATGCCGACGGCGCCGACAAGGTGGTGGCCGACGAAACGGTCCTGCCCCATCCGTTCACGACAGCCGATGAGCTCCTGGAGATCTGCCGGAGCCAGGGCATGTCGATCTCCGAGGTCATGCTCGCCAACGAGATGGTCTGGCACACCGAGGCCGAGCTCCGTGAGAAGCTCCTGTCCCTGTGGGCCGTGATGCGGGAGTGCGTCTACAACGGCTGTGCCAGTGATGGCATCCTGCCCGGCGGCTTGAAGGTGAAACGTCGGGCGCCATCGTTGTTCCGTACGCTCACGGCATCGGCGGCCAGCGTCGAGGCTGCGGCCTTGAGCCACCCCGCCAGCCAGCCCGCCGCAGACCCGCTGCTCGCGATGGAATGGGTCAACCTGTTCGCGCTCGCGGTCAACGAGGAGAATGCTGCCGGCGGCCGGATCGTCACGGCGCCCACCAACGGCGCAGCGGGGATCGTCCCGGCGGTCCTGCACTACTACGTGAAGTTCGTGCCAGGTGCCGACGACGACGGCGTCGTGCGGTTCATGCTGGCAGCGGCTGCCGTGGGGATCCTGTTCAAGATCAACGCCTCGATCTCCGGCGCCGAGGTGGGCTGTCAGGGTGAGGTGGGATCGGCCTGCTCGATGGCTGCTGCGGGGCTGTGCGAAGTGCTGGGCGGCACGCCGACACAGGTGGAGAACGCCGCCGAGGTGGGCATCGAGCACAACCTCGGCCTCACGTGCGATCCGGTGGGGGGCCTCGTGCAGATCCCGTGCATCGAGCGCAACGCCATCGCCAGCGTCAAGGCCATCAATGCCGCCAGGCTGGCCCTTCATGGCGACGGCAGCCACAAGGTCTCGCTCGACAAGGCCATCAAGACGATGCGCGAAACCGGCGCGGACATGAAGGACAAGTACAAGGAGACGTCTCGCGGCGGGCTAGCCGTCAACGTCGTCGAGTGCTGAGGGGCCTACGCCTCGACGATCAGGTCCTCCAGTGGCCTGGAGCAGCACAGGAGGATCTTGCCCTGCGCGATCTCCTTCGGCCGGATGCCGCCGTCGTGATGCATGTCGACTGAGCCCCTGACGAGGGTGGTCTTGCACGTGCCGCACATCCCGCCGCCACACGAGGACGGGACCCGGATCCCGGCAGCGATGGCGGCCTGGAGCACGGTGACGTTGGTGTCGCACTCAACCGTCTGGTTGCTGCGCGTGAACTGCACGCTGAAGGCAGCCGGTGCGGCGCCGTCAGGATCTGCCGTCGGGGTCTCGTCTGCCGCTCCGAACGCGAACGACTCGGTGTGGACCCGGGAAGGGTCGACTCCTGCGGCGCTGAGCAGCTCCTGAGCAGCCGCCATGTAGGGCGCCGGCCCGCACAGGAAGATCTCACGTTCGTGCAGGTCGGGGCTGATCTCGGCGAGCATGTCGGAGGTCAGCCGTCCGCGCCGACCATCCCAGGAGTCGTTGCCGGCGTCCTCGCAGATGATGGCGATGGCGAGGTTGGGGTCCGCTGCGGCCAGGTGGTCGAGCTCGGACCGGAACACGATGTGCTCGGGGCTGCGGACGCTGTGCACGAGCACCACGTCGGTGGGCTCGGCCAGGTCATGCAGCGTGCGAATCATCGACATGGAGGGTGTGATGCCCACCCCGGCGGACAGGAACAGGTACTTGGCCGAGGGGTGTTCAGCGAACGTGAACGAACCGAGTGGACCGGTCGCGCTGACCCGATCTCCCACTCTCAGCTCGTCGTGCAGCCAGTTCGACACCAGGCCGCCGGGTTCACGCTTGACGCTGATGCTCAACGCGTACGGGCGCGTCGTCGGCGAGGAGATCGTGTAGCACCGACTGACGGGCTGCCCGTCGACGTCGACCGTCAAGGTGAGGTACTGGCCGGGCAGGTGGCGGAAGAATCGTGGTTCGGGCGCCTCGAAGACGAACGTGCTGATCTCCTGCGTCACCGGAACGATCCCGCGGCAGATCAGCTTCTCCTCTGCGCTGTCGTCCCACAGGCGAGGGGGTCGGCGGTCCGGCGTGAGCATCGCGCCGAAGGTCTGGGTGACCGTCGTCATGACGACAGGTGCTCCTGCAACCGGTCGATGTACCAGGTGCAGAATGCCTCGACCTGGTACTCGCTGGGCATGTAGGGACCGGGTTCGTACGCCGGACTGGCCGCACCGAGCTGTGCGCGGGCCACGAAGGCAGCGTCCTGGGCGTTGGTCTCGCGCCAGACCTTGGTGAGCGCGGCAGGGTCGTAGTCGATGCCCTCCTCGGCGTCCTCGTGCACCAGCCAGGTCGTACGTACGAGCGTCCGGCCCGCGCTCAACGGGAGGACCGCGAACGTCACGGCATGGTCGCTGAGGAAGTGGAACCAGGCGTTGGGCTGCAGGTGCAGCGACAAGCCGCCCCAGGCGCCGATTCTGGAGATCGCCGAGCAGCATGTTCGAGACCGACTCCCCGGTCTCGCTGAAGGACTCCCCGGCACCGTCCAGCGCCTCGCGCTGGATGCGGAAGCCGGACAGGCGTGCCGTGAGCTCCTCGATGGCGGTGTACGGCAGGCCGAGCTCATCGCACGTGGCCTCCAGCTCCGCCTGGGCGAGGAGATAGCGGTCGTGACCCGGCTGGAGATGGGGAGGGATGTCCGACGAGCCGTACCCGAACGTGGGGAAGAGGGAGCAGGCCAGCTCGGGATGTCCGTCGCAGTGGTAGCACTCGCGGTTGTTCTCCATCACCAGCTTCCAGTTGCCCTCCTCGACCAGGTCGACCTGGGCCGCCACCTTCGTCCGGCCCAGCTGGTGGGGCGCGATGTAGGGGCTGATGACGTCGGAGACCCGGGCAAGGTCCTCGGGAGGCTCGTCGGCCAGGCAGATGAAGATCAGGCCGCTGACCACCTGTATGGCGACCTGCTTCAGGCCGAAGCAGGACGTGTCGAAGTCCTTGCCATGTGTGGGGGCGTGGCGGAGCCGGCCGTCTGTGGCGTACGCCCAGTGGTGGTAGCCGCACACGATGTTGCCCACGGATCCCTGCGCGTCGGTGAGGATGCGCGCGCCGCGATGGCGGCAGACATTGTGCAGGGCACGAACCTGTTCGTCATCATCGCGGACGACGATGACCGAGTACGTGCCGAGGTTGACCGTGACGTAGTCGCCCGCGTCGGGGATCTCGCCCTCTGATCCGACGAAGATCCACTGCTTCGAGAAGATGCCCGCGATGTCCGCCTGGTAGACCTCGTCGCTTGTGTAGAACGGCGCCTCGAGGCTCAGTCCCGGCTGTCGTCGCTCCGCAAGCGCGGCGATGTCCAGCTGTTGCACGGGATCCAAGAGGCGAGCGTCCATAACGGCATTCTAGAATCACCTACTCTTCGTGAATAGCGCACGAAAATGTATGAAATCGTGCAGATGTCGTGCACGGTTACGAGTCGCGCGACTCGTCCGCAGCCAGCTGGACGGCCGCGAGCGCTGCGGGGCCCACGTCGTCGAGCGTCCGGATTGCCTCCGAGACGATGGGGAGACCGCGGCTGCCACGACGGATGCCGGTGATGATGTGCCTGGTGGGCCTGGGATCGCCGTGGAGCGGGACACGTACGACGGGATAACCGGCGGGCAGGCGTGCCAGCCGCGGGATCAACGCCACCCCGAGCTCGGCACCGACGAGCGCCGCTGCCGTCTCCCACTCGACCACCTCGTGCGCGATGGTTGGCACGAACCCGGCGGTGGCACAGGCGGTCATGAACAGCTGATGGTACGGACGGCCCACGCGGTCGACGATCCAGCGCTCGGTGGCGACCTCGTGGAAGGACACTGACTCATGTGCTGCGAGCGGGTGATTGGTCGAGAGCAGGAGGTCGAGCGGGTCGTTCAGGAGGGGCTGCTGATAGAAGCGGGGGTCGCCGGCCGGCGGGATCTCCTGGGTCACGGCCACCACTGCGACATCGGCTTCGCCGGCGAGCAACAGATCGAAGCACTCCGCGGGCCCGGCCTCGATGATGCGGACGTCCA
The DNA here is from genome assembly GCA_963759975.1 of uncultured Actinomycetota bacterium. GTDB lineage: Bacteria > Actinomycetota > Actinomycetes > Propionibacteriales > Nocardioidaceae > Aeromicrobium. The sequence goes on along the minus strand of CAVXBS010000022.1, from coordinate 78,009 downwards.
GGTTCGGATAGGTCCGCAACAGGCGTGCGGCGACCGGCGGGAGCAGTGCGGCAGCGGCAGTGGAGAACCCGCACATGCGCAGCCCGATCATCGTCTCGTCGGCGCCGGCGACCACCTCGGCCCGGATCTGCTCCCAGCTCTCGAACAGGTCGTCGGCGCGAGACAGCAGGAGGCGCCCAGCCGGCGTCAGCTTCACCCCTCTGCCGTTGGGGACCAGCAACGGGACGCCGAGCTGCTCCGACAACGAACGCAGCTGGGCCGACACGGCAGATGGCGTGTAGTGCAGCGCTTCGGCGGTCGCGGTCACGGTGCCGTGGTGAGCGAGGAGGCGGAGCACGTGGAGCCGGTGATCGATCATGCACCAGTTTTGCACGATTGCGTATACATTCGTGCTCTGTTCATGCAGGGTGGCCGAACCTAGGATGCGATGAACCAGCATCAGACCAGATGGGACTCGATCACGTGACTGCGCAGATTCTCGATGGCAAGGCGGTTGCGGCCGCGATCAAGGACGAGCTCCGCGTACGTGTGGATGCCCTCCGCGAGCGGGGCGTCACAGCCGGGCTCGGCACGATCCTCGTCGGCAACGATCCGGGCAGCCAGTGGTATGTCGCGGGCAAGCACCGCGACTGCGCCCAGGTGGGCATCGAGTCGTTGCGTATTGATCTGCCCGAGACCGCGTCGCAGGGCGAGGTCGAGGCTGCGGTCGATGAGCTCAACGCCGATCCGGCGTGCACGGGTTACATCGTGCAGCTGCCGTTGCCCAGGGGTCTTGATGAGAATGCGGTGATCGGTCGGATCGATCCGGCCAAGGACGCCGATGGTCTGCACCCGATGAATCTCGGGTGGTTGGTGCTGGGCAGGGAGGCGCCTCTGCCGTGCACGCCGCGGGGCATCATCGAGCTGTTGCGTCGTCATGATGTGCCGATCGCGGGTCAGCATGTTGTGGTGGTGGGCCGTGGGATCACGGTCGGCCGGCCGATGGGGTTGTTGTTGACCCGCCGCAGCGAGAACGCGACCGTGACCCTGTGCCACACCGGCACCGGTGACCTTGCCGCGGAGGTGCGTCGTGCTGACATCGTGATCGCCGCCGCTGGTGTGCCGGGCATCATCTCCGCGGACATGGTCAAGCCGGGTGCGGCGTTGTTGGATGTCGGGGTGAGCCGTGATGACAACGGGATCGTGGGCGACGTGGACCCCAAGGCATACGAGGTGGCGGGCTGGATCTCGCCCAACCCCGGTGGGGTCGGGCCGATGACGCGCGCGATGCTGCTGGCCAACGTCGTGGAGACCGCCGAGCGACTCAGTTCGTGACCGTCGAAGGGTGCTAGCCCGACCAGAAACGCAAGCCGCCTCCATGCCGATCGGCATGGAGGCGGCTTGCGATCGTGCTGGCGTCAGTCGCCGAGCTCGGTGCGGCGGCGGTTGACGTAGTCCTCGAGCTCGGCCCGGATGGCTTCGTCGAGCGGAGGCTGCTCGTACTCCTCGAGCCGCTTCTTGTAGATGACCTCGGCGCGCTGGTTGGTGTCGAGCGAGCCGTTGCGGGTCCACTTGTCGAAGTTGTCCGAGCTCGACAGGAACGGCCGGTGGAAGCAGGTGCGGAATCGGTCCATGGTGTGCGCGGCACCGAGGAAGTGGCCGCCATGGCCGACTTCGACGTGGGCATCGAACGCCAGAGAACCTTCGTCGATCTCGAGCGGGGTGAACTCGGCCCGCAGCATCTGCAGCAGCTCGACGTCCATGATGAACTTCTCGTAACCGGCGACGAGTCCGCCCTCGAGCCATCCCGCGGAGTGCATGACCCAGTTGGCGCCGGCGAGGAACGTCGGCATCAGCGTCATGAGCGCCTCGTAGCCGGCTTGCGCGTCGGCCTGGTGAGCGGACGTGAGCCCGCCACCGGACCGGAACGGCAACCCGAAGCGCCGCGCGATCTGTCCGGTGCACAGCAGGCCGATGCCCGACTCGGGCGTGCCGAACGTCGGCGAGCCGGACTGCATGTCGATGTTGGACAGGAACGAGCCGAAGATGACCGGCGTCCCGGGGCGTACGAGCTGCGCCAGGGCGATGCCCGACAGGGCCTCGACGATCTGCTGCACCAACGCTGCCGGGATCGTGACCGGCGACATCGCGCCCATCAGGATGAACGGCGTCAGCACGACCGGCTGGCCGGCCTTGGCGTACTCGAACAGGGACTCCAGCATGCGGTCGTCCCACCGGAGCGGGGAGTTGCAGTTGATCAGCGAGATCGAGACGGGTGTCTTCTCGATGGCCTCGCGGCCGCCGAACATGATCTCGCCCATCGCGATGGTGTCGCGGGCGTTCTCGCCGGTGACGACATTGCCCATGTAGATCTTGTCGGTCAGGGTCTGCAGCGCGTAGATCATGTCGAGGTGCCGCGAGTCGAGCGGGGTGTCGTACGGCTCGCAGATGATGCCGCCGGCCGAGTCGAGCTCCGCATAGCCCTGCGCCAGCTTCGTGAAGTTGCGGAAGTCGTCCATCATCGCGTCGCGACGCACGGCACCTTCGCGGACGAACGGGGGACCGTAGACCCCGCTGAACGCCATCATGTTGCCGCCGATGTGCACGTTGTTGGCCGGGTTGCGGGCCTGGACGTCGAACTCCTTGGGCGCCTTGGCGACCTGGGCGAGCACGAACTCCGGATCGAGGAAGACCGTCTTGTCGACGACCTTCTGCCCGGCCTTGCGAAACAGCTCGAGCGCATCGTCGTGCATGAACTCGACGCCGACCTCGGTCATCAGGCGTCGCCAAGCCGTCTCCAGGGAGGCCATCGCGTCCTGGGACAGGATCTCGTAGCGCGGCATCGTGTTCTCGAACATCGGACCTCCAAAAGACGGTGAAAGAAGCGGAGCCAGAAAACTGCTGTGCTCGCAATGCTTGACCCCAACGTTCTGGGATCTTACCCTCATGTAGTGGGATTACGGTTCCACACTATGGAACTCTCGCGATCTTGTGAAGAGCGCGCCCGCCCTAAATTCCCGCCGAGCCAGGAAGTGTGGATCGATGAGCAACGGCACCCAGTCCCTCGATCGCGCAGCCGAGCTGCTGTCGCTGGTCGTGCGCGCGGAGGAGCCCATCTCGTACACGACGATCGTCGGCCAGACGGGCCTGGCCCGCTCGACGGCGTCACGCCTGTTGCAGGGGCTCGAGCGCAACGGCCTGCTCGAGCGTGATCGCGACGGGGCCTTCCGCGGGGGTGCCTTGTTTGCTCACTACGCCAGCAAGTTCGACCGCGTCGAGGCGCTGGTCGCGGCGTCGCAGCCCAACCTCGACCGCCTCGCCGAGGCAACCGGAGAGACGGTCAACCTGGCGGTGGCCCGCGGCGACACGGTTGTGCAGGTGGCGCAGATCGACTCGACCTTCATGATCGGTGCGTTGAACTGGGTCGGCATCGACGTTCCGCCGCACTGCTCGTCACTCGGCAAGGTCATGTACGCCTTCGGTGCGCTCCCGATGCCCAAGGACGAGCTCGAGCGGCGCACTCCCGCGACCCTCACGGATCCCGCCGCGTTCAAGGCCGAGCTCGATCTCGTGCGCGAACGCGGCTTCGCGATCACGCAAGGGGAGCTCGAGGAGGGGCTCGACGGCATCGCCGCGCCCGTCTTCGGTGCCGATGGCCATGTCCTGGCCGCTCTGGGTGTCTCCGGTCCTGCGTTCCGGATCGAGGACTCCCTCACCAGCATCGGTGACCTCGTGGTCGCCGAGTCGCAACAGCTGACCCGACTGCTCGCCCGTCGTATACGAAAGGAATCCCACCATGACTCCTGAAGAAGTCCTGCAAGGGCTCTACGACGAGACGCTCGTCGGCAACGCCCCCCGCGTCCTCGAGCTCACCAAGCTCGGCATCGAGATGGACATGGGTCCCGAGACCCTGCTGTTCGACGCGCTGATCCCGTCGCTGGAGGAGGTGGGCGCACGCTTCGAACGCGGGGACTTCTTCGTCCCGGAGATGCTGATCGCCGGCCGGGCGATGAGCGGGGCGCTTGATGTCCTGCGGCCGCTGCTCGCCGAGACCGGCGCGGAGACCGTCGGCACGTTCCTCATGGGCACCGTCAAGGGCGACGTGCACGACATCGGCAAGAACCTCGTCAACATCATGCTCGAGGGCGCCGGCTTCCACGTCATCGATCTCGGCGTCCAGGTGCCGCCGGAGAAGTTCGTCGAGGCCATCACCGAGCACAAGCCGGACATCGTCGGCATGTCGGCGTTCCTCACCACCACGATGCCGATGTTCAAGGCCAACATCAACGCGCTCGAGAAGGCCGGCATGCGCGAGCAGGTCATCGTCATGGTGGGCGGCGCGCCTGTCACGCAGGAGTACGCCGACGCGGTCGGCGCCGACGCCTACGCGCCCGACGCCTCGGCGACGGTCAAGAAGGCCAAGGACCTGATCATGCGCCGCCGTGAAGCCGCAGTCGGCGTCTAGTTCCCCACCCCAGTCACCAGGAGTTTCAGTGCACACCATCATCCGTTCGGCCAGCAAGGAAGTCGTGCTCGGACACGACCAGAAGTTCTGCATCATCGGCGAGCGCATCAATCCGACCGGACGGCGGATCTTCCAGGAGCAGCTGCGCGCGGGGGACATGTCGGCGATCGAGCGGGACGTCGCGGCGCAGGTGGCCGGGGGAGCCATGGTCCTCGACGTCAACATGGGTGTCCCACTGACCGACGAGCCGGATCTTCTCGGGCGCGCCATCAAGCTCGTCCAGAGCCGCACGGACCTGCCGATCTGCATCGACTCGTCGGTCGTCGAGGCGCTGGAGGTCGGCCTGGCGGCATACGAGGGCCGGGCTTTGGTCAACTCGATCACGGCAGAGGATGACCGCATGGAGGCGATCTTGCCGTTGGTCAAGAAGTACGACGCTGCCGTCATCGCGCTGCCCAATGATCATGACGAGATCCCGATGGAGCCGGAGAAGCGGCTCGAGCTCGTCGCGAAGATCGTCCGGGTGGCGACGGAGGAGTACGGCATCGCGCTCGAGGACATCGTGATCGATCCCCTCGCCATGCCGATCGGCGCCGATCCGCAGGTCGGGCGGTCGTTCTTCGAGACCGTGTCCGGGATTCGCGAGCGGTGGGGCATCAACACGACCTGCGGGGCCGGCAACAACTCGTTCGGCATGCCGGGGCGCGACGACCTCGGTGCGTCCTTCCTCCCGATGGCGATCGCAGCGGGACTGACGTCCGCCATCATGGATGCCCGCAGCCCGCGCATGGTCAAGGCCGTCAAGGCCGCCGACGTCGTGATGGGCAACGACGAGTGGGGCATGGCCTGGATCGGCGACTTCCGTGCGCAGCAAGCCGCCGACAAGGCGGCCCAGGAGGCTGCATCAGCCTGATGACCGACCAGCCGCGCCGTTCACGGGCGATCCACGTCGATGCTGAAGCCGAGTATGCGGCCAATCCCGAATGGGATGGGACGGGTCGGCTCAAGCTGAGCTTCACGCCGGCCGAGCGCGACGTGCGCGTGCCTCCGGCGGTGACGGTGTTCGACGCGGCGAGCTGGAACGGCATCGCGATCGACTCGACCTGCGGTGGTCACGGCACGTGCAAGAAGTGCAAGGTCAAGATCCTCGACGGCACGATCCCGGTGTCGCCGATGGACCAGCGTGCCTTCCGTCCCGACGAGCTCGAGGACGGCTGGCGCCTGGCGTGCCTGGCGGGGGTGCACACCGATCTCAAGATCGAGATCCCGCCGTTGACCACGCGCCCCAAGGCCGCGACGGTCGGCGTCGGCCGGCAGGTCATCCTGCGGCCCGCCATCATGAAGCGCTACGTCGAGCTGGCCGAACCGTCGCTGCACGACCAGGTGCCGGACGTCGAACGCCTGCTCGCCGCGATCGACGACCTCGAGCTCGAGGTCGACCTGCACGCGCTGCGCCGCATACCGTCGGTCATCCGGGCCGCCGGCTGGAAGGTCACCGCCGTCATCGTCGACGAGCTGCTCATCGACATCGAGCCCGGCGACACGACCGAGACCCACCACGCACTCGCGTTCGACCTCGGCACGACGACCGTCGTGGCCACGCTGCTCGACACGTCCGTCGGCACGCCGGTCGCAGTCGCGTCGATGCTCAACAAGCAGCAACCCTTTGGTGGCGACGTCATCACGCGGATCAGCGCGACGATGATGGATCCCGACACGCTGCCGCGGCTCACCGAGCTCGCGAAGGACACGCTGGCCGAGCTGACCAGCAACGTCTGCGCCGAGGCCGGGATCGAGCCGACACAGATCTACGAGATGGCGCTCGCCGGCAACGCCACGATGGTCGCGCTGCTGCTGGGCATCGACCCCGAGCCGATCGGCGTCGCACCGTTCATCCTGAGCTCGCGCGTCACCCCGGCGGTCAGCGCCGCCGATCTCGGCGTCGCGATCCATCCGGCCGCGCCCGCGTACGTGCTCCCGTCGCTCGGCGCCTACGTCGGCGGTGACATCGTGGCGGGCACGCTCGCCTCGGGCATGGACCGCGACAAGCGCCTGCGGCTGTTCATCGACGTCGGCACCAACTGCGAGATCGTCCTGGGTGACGGTGACCGTCTGCTCTCGACTGCCGCGCCGGCCGGCCCGGCGTTCGAAGGCGGCCAGATCCGCTGCGGCATGCGCGCGGCCGACGGCGCCATCGAGGTCGTGGGGCTGACCGACGACGGCGTCGAGCTGCAGGTCATCGGGGATGTCGAGCCGATCGGACTGTGCGGCTCCGGCCTTGTCGATGCGGTGTCGGAGCTCGTACGAGCGGGGCTGCTCGACCACAGCGGCCGGTTCATCGCCGAGGAAGCCGCCCAGGAGCTGCTGCCCAAGCTGGCGAGTCGCCTGACCAAGATCGGCGAGGAGCGGATCTTCGTCCTGCACTGGGCCGGTGTGGAGGGAGACGTGAGCAAGTCGACGTACATCTCCCAACGCGATGTCCGCGAGCTGCAGTTCGCCAAGGCGGCCATCTCGACGGGTTGGACCTTGCTGCTCGAGGAGATGGGCGTGACCGAGAGCGACGTGCAGCAGGTCCTGCTGGCCGGCTCCTTCGGGTCCTACCTGTCCCCGGCCAGCGCGGTCCGGATCGGTCTCGTACCCAAGCTCCCGGTGCTGCGCATCGTCAGCGCCGGCAACGTTGCCGGCGAGGGCGCAAAGATGACGCTGTTGAGCAAGGCCGAACGCGCCGGTGCCGAGGCGTTGCTGAAGGAGGTGGCCTATGTCGAGCTCTCCGATCGCAAGGACTTCAACGACCGGTTCGTCGACCTCCTCGCCTTCCCCGGATAGCGCGCGCTTCGCGGCCATCGCGTGTGGCGCGATCGCTCAACCGATCTCTGAGGTCGTCGCGCGCAACGGGTGGTCCGTCGACATCCATCCGTTGCCGCCGCTGCTGCACAACCATCCCGAGCAGATCGCCGAGGAGGTCGAGTCCCTCGTGTTGGCGTTGGCGGGCTCCTACGAGACCGTCGTGATCGCCTACGCCGACTGCGGGACGTACGGTGCGCTCGACGAGGTGTGTGCGCGTCACGGTGTGCGACGACTTGCAGGGCTGCACTGCTACGACGTCTACGGGGGAGCCGATCGCATGCGCTCGATGCTCGAGGAGCAGCCCGGGACCTACGTGCTCACCGACTTCCTGGTGAAGTCGTTCCGTCGAACGGTGGTCCAGGAGCTCGGGCTGGATCGCCATCCTGAGCTGCGTGACGACTACTTCCGCCACTACACCCGCGTGGTGTGGCTCGCGCAGGATCCCGACACCGAGCTGCGGCGCCTGGCCGAGGATGCAGCCGCTGAGCTCGGCCTCCCGCTGACGGTGCTCGACGTCGGGCTGCAGGGCCTGGACGACTCGATGCGCGAGTTGCTCGCCGTCTAGTGCTTCGCCGCGCCGTGCGAGTCGAGCTCGGCCAGCAGGCCCTCGCGCCAGGTGTGGGTCTCGGCGACCTGGTTGAACGTGAAGAGGTGCAGACCCTCGACGTGGGACTCGGGCTCGCGAGTGGTCGGTGAGATCCGCTCGATGAATCGCTCGGGGCTGTAGCCGCCCGGTGTGGCGATGCGGGCGAAGACGGACTTGTTCTTGGCGAGGAAGCGGGCCGACTCGCTCACGCCGATCTTGGTCGCCATCGACAACAGCTTGGTGCGCTCGACCGGGCCGGGCATGCCGATCAGCAGCGGCATGACGGCGCCGCGCGACCTGACCCGCTTGACCCACGTGCTGACGACTCCGGGGTCGAAGCACAGGTTGCTCACGAGGTTGGTCGCGTGCTCGCGCTTGTCCCACATCGCTTGCACGGTGATGTCGTCGTTGATGGTCGGGTGTGACTCGGGGTAGCCCGTGACGCCCACGTGGGCGAACGGCCGGCCCATGTCACTGAGATCGCGGAGCAGGTCGACGGAACCCGCGTAGGCCCCTGCCGCAGGATCAGCGTCTCCGGCCGGCACGAAGACGCTGTCGATTCCGCGTTCGAGGAGTCGTGCCACGATCTCCTCGAGCTCGGGGCGTCCGCTGATCATCCGCGCTGCGAGGTGCGGGACGGCGCGATAGCCGTGTCCGACGAGCCGCTCAGCCAGATCCAGCGTGGCGGGCAGACCCTTGCCGATCGAGGCGGTCACGGTGAACGTGTGACCTGGCTGGACCGAGGCGACGATCTTGTCCTCGATCGTCGCCGTGGGGAGCACTTCGTAGCGTGCGTTCGTGAGGAGCCGACGCATTTCGGCCTTTGTGGCTGTGTTGCGCATTATGCAACTCATTTCGTGATACGCACCAAGGTCCTTCAGCGTACCGGTGCGGGTACCCCGCGGCAAGAGTCCCGCGCGCCCCACCTAGGGTGACTTGGGAATGTTCGGACGGGAACGGGGAGCGCACATGGACACACGAATGATGGGTCGCACAGGACGTGAGGTCTCGGCCGTGGGGCTCGGCACCTGGCAGCTCGGCGCCGACTGGGGCGACGTCACGCATGACGAGGCGATCGCGGTGCTCGACAGCGCGACCGATGCCGGCGTGACGTTCTTCGACACCGCCGACGTCTACGGCGACGGCCGCAGCGAGCAGCTGATCGGGGAATACCTGCGAGCGCGCCCCGACCTCGACGTCTTCGTGGCCACCAAGATGGGCCGTCGCGCCGAGCAGGACCCGGCCAACTTCACCCTCGACAACTTCCGCGCCTGGACCGACCGGTCCCGCGCCAACCTCGGCGTCGACACGCTCGACCTGGTCCAGCTGCACTGCCCGCCGACGCCGGTGTTCTCCAGCGACGAGGTCTTCGACGGCCTCGACCTGTTGGTGCAGGAAGGGGTCATGGCGTCGTACGGCGTCAGTGTCGAGACCGTCGATGAGGCGCTGACCGCGATCGCCCGGCCCCACGTCGCGAGCGTGCAGATCATCTTCAACGCGTTCCGGCTCAAGCCGCTCGACGAGGTGCTGCCGGCGGCCAAGGCGGCCGGCGTCGGCATCATCGCTCGCGTCCCGCTCGCGTCCGGGCTGCTGTCGGGGCGCTACACGACCAGCACGACGTTCGCGCCCGACGACCACCGGACCTACAACCGGTCGGGCGAGGCGTTCGATGTCGGCGAGACGTTCTCCGGTGTCGACTTCGAGACCGGCGTACGTGCGGCTCAGGAGTTCTCCGCGGCGGTGCCCGACGGGGTCCACCCGGCCCAGGCGGCGATCGCCTGGATCCTGGCCCAGGACGGCGTCACGGCAGCGATCCCCGGCGCGCGCAACGTCAACCAGTCGCGCTCCAACGCCGCGGCTGCCGACGTGACGCTGCCCGTCGGGTTCGACGAGACCGTGCACGACATCTACGACCGCAACCTGCGCGACGCCATCCACCCCCGCTGGTAGTCGACTCGGACTAGGCTGACGCGCAGCGAGGTGAGGATGGACGCGGAGGCTCGGTTCGACGAGATCGTCGATGATCTGGCGCCTCGCGGCGTGCTGCCCGGAGCGTTGTTCGGTGCTCGGTCGCTGACCCTCGACGGCACGGCGTTCGCCTGCCTCAAGGGCGAACACCTGGCGGTCAAGCTCGGCGCAGGCAAGCCAGGCTCACGCGGCGGCACTCGGCCTCGACGGCGCCTCGCTGTTCGATCCGTCCGGCAAGGACCGGCCGTTCAAGGACTGGGTCGCCGTGCCGGCCACGGAATCGGCCGAGTGGAAGCGGCTTGCCGAGACCGGGCTCGAAGCGTTGAGCGGACCGGCATGATCTTCTCGTCGCCCGATCCGGCCTGCGACCCGTTCTTCGCGGTGGCACTGCTGCAGCTGCAGAAGACCTCGTACGCCTTGGAGGCCGATCTGATCGGCGACGACCGGATCCCACCTCTGCAGGAGGACGAGGTCGACCTGACGGCCTGGCGGGGCCGCTGGCTGATGGCATGGGACGGCGTCGACCTGGCCGGCGCGATCGCGTGGCGGCAGGCCGCTGACCGCGTCGAGATCGAGAAGGTCATGGTCGACCCGGGCAGGCTGCGCCGCGGCATCGCCAGCGCGCTGCTCGGTGAGGTGCTCGACCGGGTCGCGGGCCGCGAGATCGTGGTGGCGACGGGGCGCGCCAACGCCCCGGCGGTCTCGCTGTATGCCAAGCACGGATTCGCCGTCGACCGCGACGAAGAGGTCCCTCCCGGCATCTGGATCACCAGGCTGCGTCACGCCGGTGGGTAGTCACGTCGCGTGGACGTTCAGCTCTGGAGGATGCGCATGGCGGCCCACGTCTCGTCGAGCGCGATGCTTTCCACCGCGCTCCAGCCGTAGTCGCCGATCAGGTCCTGCAGCGTCGCCTCGTCGAGGTCGGAATGACCGTTGCCGGGGTAGGTGATCCACACGATCGGGATCGAGCCGAGCTGGGGCAGCACCTCGTCGAAGTCGTCCGCGAGCGCCGTGCGGTTGTCGGTGATCATGATCGCCGCGTCGACGTTGTCGGGCTCGTCCTCGTCGCGCTCCTCGATCGTCTCGGCCCCCTCGGGCATGGGGTCGAGCAACGAGGTCTCCTCGACGCTCGCGCCGATGATCCAGACGACGAACCCGTCGCCGATCCGTAGCTTCTCGGCGTTGGTCGTTTCCGTCATGACCTCATCCTATGGGTGGCGTCGGACGGCCGTGATGTCGCGGATCGTGCGGCCGACCCCAAGTCCCTTGCCCTCGAACCTCGTCTGCGGGCGCCCCTCGAACCGGTCGCCCCAGTCGCCGCCGTCGAAGTCCGGCGACCCGGTGATGACGGCGCGGATCTGCTCGGCGTAGTCCTCCCAGTCGGTCGCCAGCCGCCACACGCCTCCGGGCTCGAGCACGCGAGCCGCGAGCCCCGCGAACTCCGGCGTGACGAGCCGGCGCTTGTGGTGCCGCTTCTTGTGCCACGGATCGGGGAACCAGACGCGGAGCTCGTGGACCGACGCAGGGGCGAGCATCGTCGTCAGCGCCTCGGCCGCGTTGACGACCACCAGGCGTACGTTCGTGACGCCGAGGTGACGCACCGTCACAAGGGTCTGCGCGACTCCGGGGACGTAGACCTCGAGGCCGAGGAAGTCGAGCTCCGGATGATCCGCCGCAGCGTGCACGATCGCCTCGCCCCGGCCGCTGCCGATCTCGACGACCAAGGGAGCGGACCGCCCGAAGGCCGCATGGGGATCGAGCACGTACGACGGGTCGACCGAGGTGCTGGGGCCGTGCCGCGGGACCTCCAGGACGTACGTCTGGGACAGCTCGTCCCATGCGCTCTGCTGACGCTCGGTCAGGCGCCCGCCGCGTCGGGTGAACGAGACCGGCTCGGTTCGGTACGGCGTGGGCTCCACTCGCGCTAGCGTAGACGCGTGGACATCGAACCTGACACCAAGGACTGGACCTGGGTGCTCGACAAGGCGTGCGCCGAGTGCGGCCTGGTCGCCGGAGACGTGGCGCCGACTGAGGTCGCCCACCGCGTGCAGACCGATCTGCCGCGTTGGTCCGCCGTTCTGGAGCGCCCGGATGCCCGCGAGCGACCGGCCCCGACGACCTGGTCGCCGACCGAGTACGCCTGCCACGTGCGCGACGTGCACGTCCTGTTCGCCGAGCGCATCAGGCTGATGCTCGATCAGGACGCGCCGCGGTTCGCCAACTGGAACCAGGACGAGACCGCGCTCGCCGACGACTATGCGTCCCAGGACCCGGCGGTCGTCGCCCCGCAGCTCGTCGACGCCGGCGAGCAGATGGTCGAGCTCCTCGAGTCGATCCCCGGCGACGCCTGGGACCGCTCCGGCTATCGCAGCGACGGCTCGGAGTTCACGGTTGCCACGCTCACGCAGTACTACCTGCACGACATCGCACACCACCTCCACGACGTACGAGGCTGACGTGGCGCCGACCGCCGACTGGGACGCGATCGTGCTGGCCGGTGGCCGTGGTTCACGGCTTGGCGGCGTCGACAAGGCAGCACTCGAGTTCGAGGGTGAGACGCTGCTCGCCCGCTCGCTGCGCGCTGTCGACGAGGCAGTCCGGGTCATCGTCGTCGGGGACCCCCGGCCGGCGCCCGACGAGACGATCGTCGTGCAGGAGGAACCCCGGTTCGCCGGGCCAGCGGCAGCGATCGGGGCAGCGATGGCGGAGGTCCGTGAGGCGTACGTGTTCCTTGCCAGCTGTGACCACCCGTTCCTCGCCGATGCGGTCGACCTGCTCCTGGACTCGGCATCCGGTGACGGGGTGATCGCGGTCGACGGCGACGGTCGCCGGCAATACCTCATGAGTGTCCTCGACGCGGCGGCGCTGAGGGCTTCGATCGCCACCCAGCCAACGCTCGTCGACCTCTCCGTACGCGCACTGCTCGCCCCGCTGGAACTGATGGAGATCGCGATCCCTCCGCGAGCGGCGCTCGACATCGACACGTGGCACGATCAGGAGAAAGCGCTGGCAGAAGGGAGCCACGATGGCTGACATCACGCTCGACGACTGGGTCGTCACGGTTGCCGCAGAGCTCGGCATCAAGGAGCTGGACCTCGACACCGAGTCGGTGCTCGACCTGGCCGCAGTCGCTGCGCACGCCGTCGTACGCCCGGCCGCGCCCCTCACGACGTTCCTCGCCGGCCTCGCGGCCGGTATGGCGGGTGGGTCCGAGACGAACCTGCGCGATGCGATCGAGACGGCGACGGCCCTCTGCGAACGGGTCGAGGAAGCGGGATAGATGGCTGGACGGCTGACGCGGCGCATCAAGGTCACCCGGTTCGCGCCGGGCGGCTCGTCGACGGTCCGCGAGGATGCCCTGGCGGTCGAGGAGCCGCTCGAGATCCGGGTCGGTGGCACGTCGTTCTCGGTCACGATGCGCTCGCCCGGTGACGACTTCGACCTCGTTGCGGGCTTCCTGGTGTCCGAAGGTGTGATCTGGTCGGCTGATCAGCTCGTGTCGATGCGGTTCTGCGCCGGCACCGACGAGAACGGGCTGCAGACGTTCAACGTCATCGACGCCGAGCTGAGCGCCGACACCCCGCCGCTCGATCTCTCGCTGGAGCGCCACGTCTACACGTCCAGCTCGTGCGGCATCTGCGGCACGGCGTCGATCGACGCTGTGCACAAGGCCGCGCACTTCGGCCGGCTCGACGACGCGACGTCGTGGTCGCATGGGCTGCTCGGCGCTCTGCCCGACCGGCTGCGCGAGGGACAGAAGGTGTTCGACCGCACCGGGGGAGTGCACGCCGCCGGGCTGTTCGACGCGTCGGGTGAGCTGTTGTGCCTCCGCGAGGACGTCGGCCGCCACAACGCGGTCGACAAGGTCGTCGGCTGGGCTCTTCGCGAGGGCCGGCTGCCGCTGACCGGCACGGTGCTCCAGGTCTCGGGTCGGGCATCCTTCGAGCTGGTGCAGAAGGCGCACATGGCCGGCATCCCGGTGCTCGCCGCGGTGTCGGCGCCCTTCGTCGCTGGCCGTGGAGCATGCCGAGTCAGCCGGGCTGACGCTGCTGGGCTTCAGTCGCGGCGGCGGCTTCAACGCGTACGCCGGCCCGCACCGCATCTCCTGAGTCCTGACGCGCCGGGCCGATGTGCATCACGCGCGGTAGTGCGTATTGCGTGGTACTGTCCCATCCATGGATGCAACCCAGCTGCTCAAGGGAGTGCTCGACGTCGCGGTGCTCGCGGTCGTCGAGGACGAGGATGGATATGGCTACGACGTCGTGCGCAGGCTGCGCGCCGCCGGCCTCGAGGAGGTCGGAGATGCCTCCGTCTACGGAACGCTGCGCCGGCTCTACACCGCTGGCGCCCTCACGTCGTACGTCGTGCCGTCCGAGGAGGGGCCGCACCGCAAGTACTACGGCATCAACGCCCAGGGGAGGGCCATGCTCGATCTCCAGCGCAAGGTCTGGACCGAGTTCTCCACCACCATGAACAACCTGCTCACCAGTTCGTCCCAGCCAGGGGAGGCAGCATGACCACGTCCACCGTCACGCCCGAGATCGTCGCGTTCGCCCAAGGTGTCCGCGCCGCGCTGGCCGACCTGCCTGCCGAGGAGGTCGACGACCTGACCGAAGGGCTCGAGGCCGATCTCGCCGAGGCGTATGCCGAGGACCTGCAGCGCGAGCTGCCCGACCCTGCGGCATACGCGACCGAGCTCCGGGCTGCGGCCGGTCTGCCGATGCGCACCAAGGCCACGGCCGGCGTGCTATCGGGACTGACGCAGGGCTGGCACGACACGCGTGCCGACCTCAAGGTCGCGATCCACCGCAATCCGGCGCTCGCGAGCGTGGTCGACTTCGTCGGCGAGCTCCGCCCGGCCTGGTGGATCGTCCGAGCGTGGCTGGCGGCCTGGCTCGTGGCGTCGTTCTTCGGCAACGAGCGGGGCTACGGCATGGCCGGCACGTGGTGGGTCGTGTTCGCTGCGTTCGCCGTCATCAGCGTGCAGTGGGGTCGCGGTCGTTGGCACGGACCGGCCGTCCCGGCGCTCATCGCGGTCGGCAATGTCATCGCGGTGGTGGCGTTCCTCCCGGTCATGGCGGCCGCGGACGGCGGGGGCGGCGACTATGGCTCCGGCTACGAGGACGGCGTCGCTGGAGCGATGAACGACCCGGCCGAATTGGTCCTCCACGGCCAGCCGGTGACGAACATCTTTGCGTACGGCGCCGACGGCAAGCTGCTGCAGAACGTCCAGTTGTTCGACCAGGACGGCAAGGCGCTGACGGCGGTCTCAGCGGAGCCAGAAGGCGATGCATGCGCGAACGAGGACTGCACGAGCATCGTGCGCCCGCGTCGGCTTGAGACCGGGCAGTCAGTGTTCAATGTGTTCCCGCTGGCGAACCTGCTCACCGACCAGAACTCGGCGCCGGCGCCGGGAGCAGTTGCCGTCACACCCGACGCGCCGTTCCTGAAGGTTCCGGCCGTCGATCTCCCCAAGAAGGTTGCCAAGTCCAACGAATGACTCGGGATCAAACGGGCTGTCTGCGACGTTGGATAGGGTGAAGGACAACGACTCCACTTTCGGAGCCATCCCACGGAGGGAATCATGAAGAGCAGCAACCCCGTCTTCGCCCGCAGCGCCGAGTTCAACGGCCGCGGCGGCGCAGTCGCCACACGACCCGTCCCAGTGGCAGGTCGACCTGAATGGCTCGCCCACGCACACCGAGCGTGGCGCCGGTCGCATGACGATCGACACGGTCGTCGAGAAGACCGCCATCACGCTTGGCCTGCTCACCCTGTCGGCCGCCGTGACGTGGTTCCTCATCGGTGACCTCGTCAACCAGACGACGGGTGAAGTGGCCTACGGCAAGGCGGCCACCTTCGCGACGCTGGGCGCGATCATCGGCTTCGCCCTCGCGATGGTCAACTCGTTCAAGAAGGTCATCAGCCCGGCACTCGTGCTGGGCTACGCGGTCTTCGAGGGCATCTTCATCGGCGCCTTCTCCAAGGTCATCGCGGGCTACGTCGACGCTCCGTCGATCGTCTTCCAGGCGATTCTCGGCACGATGGTCGCCTTCTTCGGCACCCTGGCGGCCTACAAGTTCTTCAACATCCAGGTCACCGACCGGTTCCGCAAGATCGTCACGATCGCGATGTTCAGCGTCGTCGGTGTGCTGCTGCTCAACATGGTGCTGAGCCTCACCGGCGTCTTCGAAGTCGGGCGGCCTTCGCGGTTTCGACACGCTCGGCCTGCTGGTCTCGTGCGCGCTCGTCGTGCTCGCGGTGTTCATGCTGATCATGGACTTCGACTACATCGAGCAGGGCGTCGCGGCCGGTCTTCCGGAGCGTGAGTCCTGGCGGGCGGCGTTCGGTCTCACGGTCACCCTCGTGTGGCTCTACATCGAGATCCTGCGCATCCTCGCGATCCTGCGTGGCGACTGACCTCCAGCGCTAGACATCGCACGGCCGGCTCCCTCGTGGAGCCGGCCGTTCGTCGTCCGGTGGGACCGTCTCCATGCGCTTGCGTCGTTCGGCGCTCGCATCCCGGTCGGCCGCGAGGCGAGCCTCTGCCGTCAGGACGACCGGGAGTCGGGCGTCAGGAGGCGCGGCGGCGACGCAGGACTGACGCGAACCGTCCGCCGGGTCCTGCATCCGCGGCGACCTGGGTGCCGGGGTGGTCGACCGACACGGCCGCTGCATCGGCGACGGAGACAAGGTCGTGGGTCCGGCCCGCATAGGCGTACGTGCTCTGCTTCTGTCGCAGCGAGGCGGTGATGGCCGGGATCAGCACCGAGACCATGTTGGCGTAGCCGGTCTCGGACGGATGGAAGTGATCGGCGCCGAACATGACATCGCGCTCCTCGGTGAACAAGGTGCCGAGCAGGTCGCCCAGCGAGACGGCCCGGCCACCGGCCTCGACGACCGCGATGGTCTGCTTGCGGGCAAGCGCTCGGCTCAGGCGCCGGGCCACCGCGCGCAGCGGCTGCAGGATCGGCTGCACCGTGCCGAGGTCGGGGCACGTGCCGACGACGACGTCGCAGCCCTCAGCGACGAGCCGCTTGACGACCTTGCTGATCAGTCGGGCGGAGGTGCGAGGGGTGACGCTGTGCGTCACGTCATTGGTCCCGACGACGATCACCGCGACGTCGGGACGCCAGTCGGGATCGAGGTCGATCTGCCCCATGAGGTCCGCGGTCTGCGCGCCGACCACGGCGCGACACTGCACCTCGACCGGCGCGTCCATGACGTGGGCGAGGCCGACGCCGATCATCGCCGACGGGGTGGCGTCGGCACGGGTCACGCCATAGCCCACGGCTGCCGAGTCGCCGAGCACGAGGACACGAATCGTGTGGCCCGGCAGGTCGTCGCCGTAGAGGCCGTCGGGGGAGGGCGGCCGCTCGTCGGTCGTGCCGATCGCGCGGCGTGCCAGCATGGCCTCGCCGACCAGGAACCCGTAGAAGCTCGAGAGTGTGGCACCGCCGCCGATCAGGGTGGCGGCGGCAATACGACGGGGGCGAGGCACGTGGTCATTTTACGTCGTGGAAATGACGGAAACACCCGAAAACAGCCGGTCAGGCATGTGTCCTTCGTTGCGCCTAGGGTGGCCCTGTGCGCGAATTCGTCCCCAACCTTCGAGATGTGGGCGGCGTCGAGGCGGCGGAGGGTCGCACGGTCCAGCGGGGTCGCGTCCTGCGCAGCGCCACGCCCTCGCACAAGGACCGCGCCCCCGACGACATCGTGTGGCCGCCGGCATTGGTCATCGACCTGCGATCGGCCAACGAGTCCGAGAGCATCCATCCGTTGGCCACGTCCGGTGCCCGTATCGTCAACCTCCCGCTGCTGAGTGCCCTGCAGCCTGGCACAGCACCGGCCGAGAGCCTCGCTGGTCTCTACCTGCTGCTGCTCGACCACGCGTCGATGTATCTCGTGGAGCTCGTACGCGAGGTGGGCACCGCTCGCGGAGCGACGCTGATCCACTGCGCGGCCGGCAAGGATCGCACCGGGGTGTCGGTCGCTCTCCTGCTCCGACTCGTCGGCGTCTCCCGAGATGATGTCGTCGCCGACTTCCTCGAGAGCAAGCACGCGGAGCAGGCCATCTCATCTCGCCTCCGCAAGATCCCCGGCCGTCATCACCGGGCGACGTTGCCGCCGGAGTTCCTCGCGGTCCCGGTCGAGGCGATCGAGGGTGTGCTCGACCAGTGGGACGCGCACGAGGGCGGCGTGGTCGGCTGGTTCCTCGAGATCGGCGGCACCGCAGATCTGGTCGAGCAGCTCCGACGTACGCTTCTCGCATGACCTCGCTCGACCTGTCGCTGGATGCTCGGGAGGTCCCTCTCGGCGGGGTCCGCGGCATCAGCGTCCACCGCACGCTTCCCCATCGCGGGCTGCCGACCGTCGGGCCTTGGTGCTTCGTCGACCATTTCGGGCCGACCACCGAGCACATGAACGTCCTGCCGCACCCGCACACGGGCCTGCAGACCGTGACCTGGCCGATGGTCGGCGAGATCCGGCACCGCGACAACCTCGGCAGCGATGTCGTCCTCAAGCCCGGCGAGCTCAACCTCATGACCTCCGGCGACGGCGTGGCCCATTCGGAGTTCTCGGTCGGTGACGCAGACGCCCCGATGCACGGCCTCCAGCTCTGGGTCGCCCTGCCCAACCTGCGCCGCACGGGTGTCGCAGGCTTCGAGCACCACCCCGACCTGCCGGTTGCGGAGGGCAGGGGCTGGACGGCCAAGGTCCTGATGGGCGAGCTCGCCGACGCGGCTTCTCCCGCCACGACCTACTCGCCGATGGTGGGGGCCGAGCTCACGATTCGACCCGGTGGGGCGGTGATCCCGTTGCGGCCGGAGTTCGAGCACGCGGTGCTCGCGGTCGACGGGGAGGCCCTGGTGGCGGGCACCGAGATCGTGCGCCGCCAGATGCGCTACCTCGCGCCCGGCCGCGATGAGCTCGCGTTGTTCGTGCCGGCCGAGACGACGCTCCTGCTGATCGGCGGCGTGCCGTTCCAGGAAGAGCTCGTGATGTGGTGGAACTTCATCGGCCGATCGCACGAGGACATCGTGCAGGCGCGCACCGAGTGGGAAGAAGCGTCGGAGCGGTTCGGTGAGGTCGCCGGGCACAAGGGCCAGCGCATCCCGGCGCCGCCGATGCCCGAGCTGCGACTCAAGCCGCGCCGCCGCACGATCGCCTGATCCAGCTCGGCGTTGACCTCAACTCAGATTGAGGTCATAGGTTTGTCGTGCCCGGGGTGGACACTGAGCAGGGCGTACGCCGATCCAGGAGGACGACATGAGCATGGACGCCGCGGCATGGAACTCGCTGCACCGCGTGATGAACACGCAGGATGGTCCTCAACGACTGACCAAGGAGACGCTCAAGCGCATCGGTGGCTTCGCCGCGCCGCACAAGCGCCGGCTGATCCACTTCCTGGTGTTGAGCGTCGTCTCGGCGTGCCTCGCGGTCGCCACGCCGGTCCTGGCCGGCCAGGTCGTCAACGCGATCGTCAACGGTGACTCGCGCAGCAAGGTCTTCGGCATCGCCGGCCTGATCGCCCTGATCGCGGTGGCGGATGCTGCGCTGGCGATCTGGACGCGCTGGCTCTCCGCGACGATCGGCGAAGGCTTGATCCTCGACCTCCGCACGACAGTCTTCGACCACGTCCAGCGCATGCCGATCGCATTCTTCACCCGCACCCGCACCGGTGCACTCGTGAGCCGGCTCAACAGCGATGTGCTCGGCGCCCAGCGGGCGTTCAGCGGCACGCTGTCAGGCGTCGTCAGCAACCTGGTGACCCTGACCCTGACGCTTGTCGTGATGCTCAGCATCTCGTGGCAGATCACCGTCGTGGCCCTCATCCTGCTGCCGGTCTTCGTCGTGCCCGCCCGCCGGATGGGCAGCCGGCTCGCCGCACTGTCGCGCGAGGCGGCCAACCACAACGCGGTCATGAGCACTCGCATGACCGAACGCTTCTCGGCGCCGGGCGCGACGCTCGTCAAGCTCTACGGGCGGCCTGACGAGGAGTCCGTCGAGTTCGCCGCCAGGGCCAGCCGGGTGCGTGACATCGGGGTGAGGTCGGCGATGCTGCAGTCGGTCTTCGTCACGGCGCTGACAACGGTGTCGGCGCTGGCGCTGGCGGTCGTCTACGGCCTGGGCGGCTTCTACGCGCTCAAGGGCTCCCTCGACCCGGGTGCGGTCGTGGCCCTCGCTCTGCTGCTGACCAGGCTGTACGCGCCGCTGACCGCGCTGGCGAGCGCCCGCGTCGAGATCATGAGCGCGGTCGTCAGCTTCGAGCGGGTCTTCGAGGTGCTCGACCTGCAGCCGCTGATCCGCGAGAAGCCCGATGCGGTGGCCGTGCCCGATGGTCCCGTCTCGGTGGAGTTCTCGCACGTGACGTTCGCCTATCCGTCGGCCGACAAGGTCTCGCTCGCGTCGCTCGAGGAGGTCGCGATGCTCGACAACCGCGGCGGCGTCGACGTGCTGCACGACGTGTCGTTCCGGGTCGAACCCGGGCAGATGGTCGCGCTCGTCGGCACGTCGGGCGCCGGCAAGTCGACGGTCGCCAGCCTCATCCCGCGCCTCTACGACGTCGACAGCGGCTCGGTTCGCCTCGGTGGGGTCGACGTCAAGGATCTCTCGATGGCATCACTGCGCGAGACCCTCGGGCATGGCGACGCAGGACGGCCACCTGTTCCACGAGTCCGTACGCGACAACCTCAAGCTGGCGCGCCCCGAGGCATCCGATGCCGAGTTGTGGTCGGCGCTGCACGATGCCCGGCTCGACGACCTCGTCGCCTCGTTGTCCGACGGGCTCGACACGATCGTGGGGGAGCGCGGCTACCGGCTCTCCGGGGGCGAGCGACAACGGCTCACGATCGCCCGGCTGCTGCTCGCGCATCCGCGGGTCGTCATCCTCGACGAGGCGACGGCTCACCTCGACTCGACCTCGGAGTCGGCCGTGCAGGAGGCCCTGGCGGTCGCGCTCGCCGGGCGTACGTCAGTCGTCATCGCACACCGGCTGTCGACCGTACGAGCGGCGGATCGCATCCTCGTGATCGAGGACGGACGGGTCGTCGAGCAGGGCACGCACCACGAGCTGCTGGCTCAGGGCGGGCGCTACGAGGAGCTGCATCGCACCCAGTTCGACGCCGGGCCGCTCGACCAGAGCCTTCCGGGCTAACCGCGTTATCTGATAGCCTCGTTCCAGATACCGCCAGTATCTGGAACCGAGAGGCCACCATGACCCACTTCACCGACAAGGTCGCCGTCGTGACCGGCGCCGGATCCGGCATCGGCCGCGCGCTGTCCGTCGAGCTCGCCCGCCGCGGAGCACGGCTCGCGATCAGTGATGTGGACCCGCACGGTCTCGCCGAGACGGAGGCGCTGGTCAAGCAGGCCGGTGCCGAGGTCAAGGCCGATCACCTCGATGTCGCGCAGCGCGAGCTGGTCCTGGCGTACGCCGATGAGGTCGTCGCCCACTTCGGCGCGGTCAATCTCGTCTTCAACAACGCCGGCATCGCCTTCACCGGCGCCGTCGAGGAGATGTCGTTCAAGGACTTCGACCGGGTCATGGACGTCGACTTCTGGGGCGTCGTCAACGGCACCAAGGCGTTCCTGCCGCATCTCGTCGAGTCCGGCGACGGTCACGTCGTCAACATCTCGAGCATCTTCGGACTGTTCGCGGTGCCGACGCAGAGCGCCTACAACGCCGCGAAGTTCGCCGTGCGCGGGTTCACCGAGTCGCTGCGTCAGGAGATGGTGCTCAGCGACCGGCCGGTCAAGGTCACCTGCGTGCACCCCGGCGGCATCAAGACCAACATCGCCCGCAACGGCGAACAGGTCGAGGGCCGCGACCACGACAAGCTCGCGAGCTCGTTCGACAAGATGGCCCGGACGTCACCCGAGAAGGCTGCCGACGTCATCCTCAAGGGCGTCGAGAAGGACAAGGCGCGAGTGCTGATCGGTGCCGATGCCTGGGTGCTCGACACAGTTCGTACGCCTGACCGGTTCCGGCTACCAACGGGCGATCTCGGCCGTCAGCAGGCGCAGCGGCCTCTAGCGAGCCAGATCCGCCAGTGCTGCGGGTCGCGAACCCTCGGGGAGGGCGAGCAACGTGCTGACCAACGTCTGGGCGCACAGGTCGCGCACCTCGTCGCGACTCGTCCCGGTGGAGTCGAGCCACTGGTGGCAGGCGTTGCGCATGAAGTGCAGCCAGCTGCGCACCGCGATCTGCATCAGCTCGGAGGGCTGGCCGGCCGGCTCGACCCCCGCCGTGATGCGCTCCTGCTGGCGTTGCATGTCGTCCTCGATGATCGCCTGGATCTCAGGATCGGCGGATGCGGCACCGTGGAAGATCGCCTTGACGCCCATCTTGTGGTCCTGGCAGTAGTCGAGGTAGGCCTCGATCCCCTGACGCAGTCGGTCGAGGATCGGGAGCGACTCGTCCGGGGTGGTGATCTCCATCATCTGGCTGGACTCGCGCCGCACCATCGCGGCGAAGAACGCTCGCTTGGTGGGGAAGTAGTGGTAGAGCAAGCCGCGGGAGACGCCGGCGACCTCGGAGAGCTCCTCGATGTGGACGTCCTCGTAGGACCGGTCGGCGAACAGCTCGGCGCCGAGCTGGAGCAGCTGGTCCTGGCGGGCCTCTCGGCTCATGCGGGTGCGGGTGGCCATGCGCCTCAGACTACTTGACATCGATTCAACAGGGACTAGAGTGACACTACTGAATTGTCGTCCAATAAGGAGTCGCCGTGCGCAACGACTGGTCGGGTCAGACATTCCCTCATCCATCGGGACGCAAGCCGGTCGTGGGTGACGCGCTCGGTGCCGATGCCCGGGCACCGCTGCAGAGCACGATGCGCCGGGCCGAGGGGCTCGGGCCGATCTTCGAGATGCAGGTGTTCGACCAGAAGTTCGTGTTCGTGACCGGGGCGGAGCTCGCGGCCGAGCTGGCCGACGAGTCGCGATTCGTGAAGGCGCTGTCGCCGGCCCTCGTCGCGCTGCGCGAGTTCGCGGGGCAGGGGCTCTTCACGGCATACAACGACGAGACCAACTGGGCGCTGGCGCACGACCTGCTGCGGCCGGCGTTCACCAAGGCGGCGATGCAGCGCTACCACCCGGTCATGCTCGCGGCCGCGCAGGAGCTGTTCGACAGCTGGGACGGACGGCGACGGGTCCGGTCGACGTCTCGGCCGACATGACGAAGCTGACGATGGAGACCATCAGCCGTACGGCGTTCAGCACCGACTTCGGCTCGTTCAGCCGCGCCGAGCCACACCCGTTCATCCCCGCGATGATCGCGGCTCTGCAGGCGGGGCAGCGCAAGGGGTCGCTCAACGCGATGCCGGGCGCCGGGCTGATGGCCAGGCGGATCGACCGCAAGAACGCGCACCACCAGGCGTACGTCGACTCGCTGCTCGACGGCATCATCGCCGAGCGGCGCGCGGCGGGCCGAGGTCAGACGACAGTGACCTGCTCGGCATCATGCTGCACACCCCGCACCCGGAGACCGGCGAACGGCTCGACGACCTCAACATCCGGCACCAGATCCTGACGTTCCTGGTTGCCGGTCACGAGACGACCTCCGGCGCGCTGTCGTTCGCGCTCTACTACCTCTCCCGCGATCCCGCCATCCTGGCCAAGGCGCAGGCAGAGGTCGACCAGGTGCTCGGACCGGATCGCGACGCCGAGCCCACGTTCGAGCAGGTGGCGAAGTTCCGCTACCTGCGGCGGGTGCTCGACGAGGGGCTGCGCCTGTGGCCGACGGCGCCGGCATTCACCCGCAGCCCGCGCGAGACCACGGTGCTGAGCACGGGCCACACGATGCGGCCGGAGGACTGGGCCATCGTGGTGCTGCCGATGATGCACCGCGACCCGGCCGTCTGGGGCGACGACGCGGACGAGTTCGACCCCGACCGGTTCCTGCCGGAGAACGCGCGTGGCCGGCTGCCCCATTCGTACAAGCCGTTCGGCACGGGCGAGCGGTCGTGCATCGGTCGGCAGTTCGCCCTGCACGAGGCGATCCTGGTGCTGGCGCGCCTGCTGCACCGCTACGACATCGCGGGCGACCCGGACTACGAGCTGGAGATCGCGGAGCGCCTCACGCTGATGCCGCAGGGCTTCGAGCTCACGATCGCCCCGCGTACGCCTGTGCGTGTCGAGGCGGCGGCAGCGCCCGATCACACCGGGCCGAGCGAGGTGTTGAGCTGGTAGAACGCGACCTCGTCCTCAGGGTTGCCCCTGGCCCAGCCGTGCCTCCGACGTCAGTGCCGGGCCCGGACTGCTCCGGGCCCGGCACTGCCTCACGCGAGGCTGCGGAGCGTCTCGACGATCGGGGTCGTGGGACGGCCGATCAGCGAGCTCAGCTCGCCGGTGGCGAGCTCGAGGTCGCCCTGCTTGATCCCGGCGTCGACGCCCGTGATGAAGCCGATGAGTCCGGCGTCGAGGCCCGCTGACGTGAGGATCGCGGACTGCTCGTCGGCGGACACGTTCGCGACCTCGACCGGCTTGCCGACGACCTCGGAGAGCGCGGCGGCGAGGTCGGCCTGCGTCCAGGCGACGTCTCCGGCCAGCTCGTACACGCGCTTGACCGGCCCGTCGGTGGTGAGGACGACGGCGGCGGCCTCGGCGAAGTCCTGGCGCGCCGCGCTGGCCACGCGACCGTCGCCGGCGCTGGTCAGGACCGAGCCGGTGGCGGCCGCGGTCTCGACGGCTGAGGCGTAGTTCTCGTGGTACCAGTTGTTGCGCAGCACGACGTGATCCACGGCGGTCGAGGCGAGGTACTGCTCGGTCTCGAGGTGCTCGGGTGCCACGGGAAGCGTCGACGTGTCGACCTGCGGCGCGCTGGTGTAGACCACGCGCGAGACGTCGTTGGCGATGGCGGCGTCGATGACGTTGCGGTGCTGCTGCGTCGCGCTTGCCGAACTCGTTGCCCGAGATCAGCAGCACCCGGTCGATGCCGGCGAGGGCGGCTTCGAGGGCGGCGGTGTCGTCGTAGCTCGCGATGCGTACGTCGACGCCCTTGGCGGCGAGCGGCTCGGCCTTGGCGGCGTCGCGGACGATCGCGACGATCTGGTCGGGAGTCGTGCGCGCGAGCAGTGCGTCGACGACGAGTGTGCCCAGCTGTCCGGTGGCAGCGGTGACGGCGATGGTCATGGGTGGTTCCTCTCGGTGGGTGTCGCTCTCGAACGTACACTAACGATTAGAAAGCGCAAACTTTGGGTTAGTACTAACGAAGTGCTAGCCTGCGGTCAACAGGAGGACGCATCATGGCTGAGGATCCGAGACGACCGTTCGACGTGTTCAACGGCGCGTGTCCGTCGCGCGAGGTGCTCGAGCACGTCACGAGCCGATGGGGCTCTCTGACGCTGGCGGCACTCAGCCCCGAGCCGGCGCGCTTCGGCGAGCTGCGGCGCTGCGTCGACGGCGTCAGCGACAAGATGCTGTCGCAGACGCTCAAGTCCCTGGAGGCCGACGGCTCTGGTCGAGCGTCACGTGCAGTCGACGATGCCACCGAACGTCGACTATCGCCTCACGCCGGATGGCGAGAAGGTCGCCGAGGCGGTCAAGGCGCTGATCCTCGCGCTCTATGGCGTGATGCCGCACGTCATGAAGGCCAGGGCGACAGTCGGCCTGACCGCCG
The DNA here is from genome assembly GCA_963759975.1 of uncultured Actinomycetota bacterium. Taxonomy (GTDB): domain Bacteria; phylum Actinomycetota; class Actinomycetes; order Propionibacteriales; family Nocardioidaceae; genus Aeromicrobium. The sequence goes on along the minus strand of CAVXBS010000022.1, from coordinate 52,545 downwards.
TTCAGCCGGCGCTCCGGACGACTCCGGCTGCGACGGCCGCCTCGCGATAGGCGGCGGCCAGCGACTCGACCGTCTCGTGGGCGTTCAGCCCGCTGGGATTGGGCACGACCCACAGCTGGGCGTCGCCGATCGGCTCCTCCTGACGACCGGCGCGCGCGGCTCTGGCGACCGAAGGCCGTGCGGTACGACGTGATGCCCGCGATCGCCACGACTCGAGGCCGATGCTCCTCGACGAATGCCTCGAGGCGGGCGCGGCCCGCCACGAGCTCGTCGGCGTCCAGCTCGTCGGCGCGGGCGGAGGCGCGGGCGACGATGTTCGTGATGCCGACGCCACGGCTCAACAAGGCCGGCCTGGCGTCCTCCGGCGTCATGACGTCCGCGGGCAGGATGCCGGCGAGGCGCAGTGCCGGATAGAACCGGTTGCCCGCTCGCGCGAAGTGCAGTCCCGTCGCGGCGCTGACCAGGCCGGGGTTGATGCCGACGAACAGCAGCCGCAGGTCGTCACCGACCAGGTCGGGGATCGTGCGGCCGGCGTACGAGAGCAGCTCGTCACGGGTGAAGCCCATCGGCCGAAACTAGACGAGCGACACCAGGACGTCCAGCAGGGCGGCGGTCGGCGGCGGGTCGGGCGGTTCTCCGTACGTAGCTGCGTAGACGTGCCGCGGCGCCCCGGGGATCTCGTACGCATTGATGTCGGGGTTGCGGTGTCCGCGCAGAGCCAACCCGGGGATCGTCGCCACCCCCATGTCGGCAGCGACCAAGGCCTGGATCCCGACCATGTCGTCGGTGGTGAAGGCGATCTCGGGCTCGAAACCCTCGCGGCCGCACAGCTCGACGAGGTGTGCCCGGCAGCGGACACAACCGGCGACCCAGCGGCTGTCGCGGTGCTGGGCAATCGTGCCGCGGTCGTCGGGCGTCAGGAGATAGGTCGGGTCGTCCTGCACATGCGTCAACCGGATGCCCGGAGGATCGGGCTCGGTCTCGTCGTAGCGGAACACGACGGCCAGGTCGACCTCGCCGGCGCGCAACATCGAGATGGCCTCGGGGGGATGCGTGTCGACGAGGTCCAGCTGCAGCCCGGGGTGCCGGTCCGCGAGCTGGGCCGAGACGTCGGGCATGAGAGCCACGAGCGCGGAGCCGAACACGGCGACCCGGACCCGGCCGGCGCTGAGCCCGACATGCGCGTCGAGCTCCGCGGAAGCCGACTCGACGCGGCCGAGGATCTCCATGGCCCGCTCGGCGAGGACCAGCCCGGCCTCGGTGAGCCGGATGCCGCGACCGACGCGCTGGAACAGCTGGGCACCCGTCTCGGCCTCGAGCCGGGCGAGGTGGTGGCTGACCGACGGTTGCGAGTAGTGCAGCTCCTGCGCGGCGGCGGTCACCGATCCGTGGCGGGCGACTGCCGCGAGGACGCGAAGGCGATTGAGATCGAGCATTCATCAACTCTATCGATGATTTGCCTCCCGAATTGGCATTGGACGTGATGAATCAGCGGACCCATCCTGAACTCATGAACTCCACGACATACCCGACACAGCCGGCCCGGTTGGGCCTGCCCGAGCTCCTGGACGGCATCCGGGACCAGACCGCGCGGGGCCTCGATCCCCGGCGCACGGCGTTGGCCGTGGCCGACGTCCTGCGGGAGCAGACGCTCGGCGTCGACCTGCTGACCGAGCAGGAGCGCCTTGGTGACCCGGACGACCTGATCAGCCACGTGCTGCACACCGAGGCGGCATTCTCCGTCAAGGCCGTCGTGTGGCAGCCAGGACAGCTCACGGCGATCCACGACCACATCGCCTGGTGCGCGTTCGTCGTGCTGCAGGGCGTCGAGTACGAGACGCTCTACCGCAACCACGGCGACCACCTCACCGAGATCGGCAAGGCCGCGAACGGGGTCGGTGACGCCAGCGGCTTCGCCCCTCCCGGTGACATCCACCGCGTCCACAACACCGGCGACGTCACGGCGATCTCGCTCCATGTCTACGGCGCCGACCTGGGAGCCGACGGTGCGAGCGTCCGGCGGGAGTACGACCTGCCGATCCGCTGACCATCTAGGTGACGACAACCTGCACAGGATCTTCACGAGTCGACCCCGATTCCCGACCAGCGGCGCTCATACGCTGATGGCATGACCGCACCCCGCCGCATCCTCGTCGTCGAGGACGAGCCCATCATCAACGGCGCGGTCACCGACCGGCTTGTCGCCGAGGGCTACGACGTGGTCCGCGCGTGGGACGGTCCCGGCGCGGTCGACGCGTTCACGACGCACGAGCCCGACCTGGTGCTGCTCGACGTGATGCTGCCGGGCTTCGACGGCCACGAGGTGTGCCGGCGCATCCAGGCGGTTCGTCCGGTGCCCGTCCTGATGCTGACGGCGCGCGACGACGAGGCCGACATCCTCGTGGGCCTGGCAGTCGGCGCCGACGACTACCTCACCAAGCCGTTCCGCATGCGCGAGCTGGTCGCGCGGGTCGCCGCGCTGCTTCGCCGGGTCGACCGCGCCGCCGAGCTCGCCGGCCGGGGCATGGCGGACCTCGGTGACCTGAGGGTCGATCCCGGCGCCCGGCGGGTCTGGACCGACGACGACGAGGTGCACCTGACACCCACCGAGTTCGACCTGCTGCTGTGCCTCGCGGCGAGTCCTGGCGTCGTGCTCACCCGGGAGCATCTGCTTGCCGAGGTGTGGGGCTGGCCCGACGCCTCCGGCACGCGTACGGTCGACAGCCACGTCAAGGCGTTGCGCGCCAAGATCGGCGCCGATCGCGTACGTACCGTGCATGGCGTCGGGTACGCCCTCGAGCCCGGAGCCGGCCGATGACGGCACGTCCCCTCGACCAGGTGCGATCGGTCAAGGTCAAGCTGGGTCTGCTGGTCGCGGCCAGCGTCACGGTCGCCACGGTGGTGGGCACGATCGGCTCCGCCGGTGGCGTGCCGATCTGGCTCAGCATCCCCGTCACGATCGCCCTCGCGCTCGCCGTCACGCAGCTCCTCGCGGTCGGCATGACCTCGCCGCTGCGGCAGATGACCGCCGCCTCCAGGCGCATGGCGGCGGGGGACCACTCCGTACGCGTCGCCGAGACGTCGCGCGACGAGATCGGCGAGCTGGCCCGAGCGTTCAACCGCATGGCAGAGGAGCTGGCCGGCGTCGACCGGCAGCGCCGCGAGCTGGTCGCCAACGTCAGCCACGAGCTCCGTACACCGCTCGCTGCCCTGTGCGCCCTGCTGGAGAATCTCGCCGACGGCGTCGCCGAAGCGGACCCCGAGACGCTGCGCGCCGCGTTGGAGCAGGGGGAGCGGATGACCGCCCTCGTCACCGACCTGCTGGACCTTTCGCGCGTCGACGCCGGCAAGGCGCCGCTCGACCTGCAGGACGTCGGGGTCCGTCCGCTGCTGGAGGCTGCCGTGGCCGAGCTCAGGATCAGCGGCCGCGAGGTCACATATGCCGTGCAGGTCAGCCCGCCCGACCTCATGGTCAAGGGCGACCCGGCGCGGCTGCGTCAGCTCGCCGCCAACCTGCTCGACAACGCCTCACGCCACAGTCCGCCGGGCGGGACGGTGACGGTACGCGCGGACGTCTTCGGCGACCACTGGCGCCTGGTGGTCACCGATCAAGGCCCGGGCGTGGCGCCCGCCAACCGCGAGCGGGCGTTCGAACGATTCGGCACGCTCACCGATGTCGATGGTGGCGGCGGGACCGGTCTCGGCCTCGCGATCGCCCGATGGGTCACAGACCTCCACCACGGGTCGATCGGCTTCGCGAACCCCGAGCCCGGCGAGTCCGGTGCGCGGGTGCTGGCCGACCTGCCGCTCAACCCCAACCTCACTCGTACCAAGGAGCTCCCCATGCCCCAGCCCGCCGCCGCACCACCCCCGCCGTACCGCGGGGAGCCGGTGCCGTCCCTGACGGACAGCACGTTCGGTGACTTCTGGCCCGACGCGGGCGTCCCCGGCAATGTGCGGTTGCTGCTCGGAGCGCTGGGCGTCGGGGTGCTCGCCGGCGCGATCCTCCCGTTTCGTGACCACGGCTTGGGAGTCTTCCTCGTCCTGGTGGCAGCTGGCGGTGTCCTGCTCGGCTCGAGTCGTCATCGCCGCGATCCGTTCACGCTGACGTGCGCCGGTCTCTGCCTGGCGCTGTCGGCGACGGCCCTGCTGAGGGACGCCGAGTGGATCGTGGCGCTCTGCCTGATCACCGGCGCGGGCGTCTGCTTCATCGGGCTGGTGGGTGGCCGCACCGTGGTGTCGTTCGTGCTCGCCGGCATCGCCTGGCCGTTGGCCGGCCTGCGCGGCATGCCGTGGCTGGGCCGCACGCTGCGGCGCATCACCGGCATGGGCGGTGGAGCGGCATTCGTACGCACGGCGGTGCTGTCGGTGCTGGGCGTGACGGTGTTCGCCCTGCTGTTCGCGTCGGCGGATGCCTTGTTCGCCGAGTGGGTCGGGGCGATCGTGCCCGACATCGGATCGGCGGCGTTCGCCCTGCGGGTCTTCATCGCCTTCTTCGTCGCCGGCGTCGTGCTGGCTGGCGCATACCTGGCCCTCAACCCGCCGGAAGTCAACCGTGGCGAGCGGGCCGTACGTCCGGTCTCGCACCGGTTCGAGTGGCTCGCGCCGGTGCTGGTCGTCGACGCGGTGGTCGCGGTGTTTCTGGTGGCGCAGGCCGCCGTCATCTTCGGCGGGCACGACTACCTCAGGCGTACGACGGGACTCACGTATGCGGAGTACGTCCACCAAGGCTTCGGGCAGCTGACGGTCGCCACCGCGCTCACACTGCTGGTGGTGTGGGCGGCCTCGCGCAAGGCGCCGCGGGAGACCTCGTCGGACCGCACCTGGATCCGCGGGTCGCTCGGCCTGCTGTGCGTGCTGACGCTCGTCGTGGTCGCTTCGGCGCTCTATCGGATGCACGTCTACCAGGAGGCATACGGCTTCACCCGCCTGCGGCTGCTGGTCGACGTGTTCGAGGGCTGGCTCGGCGTGCTGGTGCTGGCGATGATCGCCGGCGGCTTCGCGCTGCGCGCCCGCTGGCTGCCGCGGTTCGCCCTGTTCAGCGGTGTTGTGCTGCTGCTCGGGCTCGCCGCGATCAACCCTGATGCGTGGATCGCGGGGCACAACATCGACCGCTACGAGGCCAGCGGCAAGGTCGACTGGACGTACCTCCAAGGACTGTCTGACGACGCGCTCCCGGTGCTGTCGACGCTGCCGCCGAACCTTGTGGGGTGCGCGGTGTCGCTCAATGGCCGTACGCACGACGACTGGCTCGAATGGAACTTCGGCCGCTCCCGCGCTCGCTCGACGCTCGCGGATCATCGGGGTGACTGGATCGCCAACCCGGACTGCCCTGGCCAGACCGTCCGTTGAGCGTCGCTCCAAGGTCAGACCGTCAGGCGTACGAAACCCCGGTTGCGTGCAGCGGGCAGTAGCCGAAGGGGTTCTTGACGAGGTACTGCTGGTGGTAGTCCTCGGCGTAGTAGTACGTCTCGAGCGGCAGGATCGACGTGGTGATCTCGCCGTAGCCGGACTCGGTCATGCGCACCTGGTACGCCTCGCGCGACGCCTCGGCCTGCGCCTGCTGCTCGGGCGTCGTGGTGAGGATGACCGAGCGGTACTGCGTGCCGCGGTCGTTGCCCTGGCGCATGCCCTGCGTCGGGTCGTGGTTCTCCCAGAACACCTTCAGCAGGTCGTCGTACGTCACCTTGGCCGGGTCGAAGATGACCCGCACGACCTCGGCGTGCCCCGTGCGACCGGTGCAGACCTCCTCGTACGTCGGGTTGGGCGTGACGCCGCCGGCATACCCGACGGACGTCGACCAGACGCCCGGGACCTCCCAGAACGTCTTCTCCTCGCCCCAGAAACAACCCAGCCCGAAGACCGCGACACCGAAGCCGTCGGGTGCCTGGGTCTCGACGGGGTTGCCAAGGGTCAGGTGGGTGCCACCCACCTGGTACTGCCGGCCCTCACGGCCGGGGAGCGCGCTGTCGGCGCCGGGGAGCTCGGACTTGCTGCGGTTGAAAATCATGCGGTTTCCACCTCTCCTGATCGGCCGGGTCTCGTCACGACCGATGCACCACGTACAACGGCATTCCGGTCGCCGATGTTCCTGCATGGATGGCCTAGGCTCCTCGGCATGAGGTGTGGGTCGTGAGGGAGCGCTATCAGGTGCCGATCGGCATGGAGATCGCGACGCAATGGGCCTGGCGCATCCTGGTGATCGCGTCGGCCGTGCTGCTGGGCGTGTTCTTCCTGCGCTACTTCTCCGAGATCACGGTGCCGATCGCGGTGGCCGTGCTCGTCACGGCGCTGACGGTCAACGGCGTCGACTGGCTCGAGGCCCACCGCGTTCCGCGGCTCGCCGCCACGTTCCTCGTCGTGGTCACGTTGCTCGTCGCGTTCTTCGGCATGCTGGCGCTGGTCGGGCAGCAGCTTGCGACCCAGGCGGACGACCTGCGGACGAGCGTCGTCGACGGCATCTCCAAGATCCAGGACTGGGCCAAGACCGGCCCGCTCAAGCTCAGCGACGCCCAGATCCAGACCTGGATCGACAACGCGAAGGAATCGATCCAGTCGAGCGACACGTCGGTGATCTCCCGGGTCAGCGAGGTCGGCACGACCCTGACCCACCTGCTCGCCGGGTTCTTCATCGCCTTGTTCTCGACGTTCTTCTTCCTCTACGAAGGCAGCCGCATCTGGAGCTGGGTCGTCGCGCTGTTCCCGCGGGCGGCGCGTGAGCGGGTCAATTCGTCGGGTCACACCGCCTGGGCGTCGCTGACAGCGTTCGTACGCGCGACGGTGATCGTCGCGCTCACCGACGCAATGGGCATCGCGTTCGGCGCCTGGGTGCTCGGCGTGCCGCTGACGTTCGCGATCGGCGTGCTGGTCTTCCTCGGCGCGTTCATCCCGATCATCGGTGCGCTGCTGTCGGGCATGGTGGCCGTGCTCGTGGCACTCGTCGCGCAGGGCCCGTGGACGGCGCTGTTCATGCTGATCGTCGTGATCATCGTCCAGCAGATCGAGTCGCACGTGCTGCAGCCGTTCCTCATGGGTCGGCTCGTGGCAGTGCACCCGCTCGCGATCATCTTCGCGATCACTGCCGGAGTGGTCGTCGCAGGCGTCGTCGGGGCCCTCATCGCGGTGCCCCTCGCCGCCTGTCTCAACGGGGTCGTACGACATCTGGCCACGGTCGCCGAGCAGTTCGACGACGAGCCGCCCGATGATGAGGGCGAACCCCTGCCCGGCCTCGCATGACCGACATCCATGCGGTGTGCCTCGCCCTGCCCGGAGCGTCGCTGACGTTCCCGTTCGGGGAGGAGACCGCGGTCTTCAAGGTCGGCGGCAAGGTGTTCGGGATCACCGCTGCGGAGTCACCGACGCACGTCACGCTCAAGGCCGAGCCGGAAGAGGTCACCGGCCTCGTCGAGACCTACGAGTCGGTGACCCGCGGCTACCACATGAACAAGAAGCACTGGATCACCGTGCAGGTCGACGGCGGGCTGCCGCCCGGCCTGGTCGAGGAGCTCGATCGAGGACTCGTACGACCTGGTCGTCGACAACGCTCCCCGGCCGCGACCGGCCATAGGGGAGCGCCCCGCTAGATCTCCGTCGCTTCGGCGGGCACCGGGGTGTCGCGCGTACGCAGCGGGATCTCCTTGATGAACAGCGAGATCACGAACGCGATCGCGACGATCGGCAGCGCCGCGATGAACACGTCGTGCAGCGAGTTGGCGAATGCCTCGATGACCTTGGACTGCAGCGGCTCGGGCAGGCCATGGATCGCCGACGCGTCATTCGTGTTGATCGTGGGCGCGTTGCCGCCACCGCCGACCGTTTCCGCAAGGTGGTGCGTCAGGCGGGTGTTGAGCACGGCACCGAAGATCGCGGCACCGAACGCGCCGCCGAGCGTACGGAAGAACGTGATCGTCGACGTCGCGATGCCCATGTGACGAGGATCGACCGAGTTCTGCACGATGACGGTCAGCAGCTGCATCGTCAGGCCGAGACCGGCGCCGAGGATGAACATGCCGAGCCCGATCCGCCAGTAGGGGCTGCTCGCGTCGGCGGTCGAGAGCACGACCAGCGCCGTGAACACGACGACCGTGCTGGCGATCGGCAGCGGACGGTAGCGGCCGGTCCGGGTGACCCAGTGGCCCGAGGGGATCGAGGTGCAGAACAGGCCGGTGACCATCGGCAGCATGCCCAGGCCGGACTTGGTCGGCGACATGCCCATCACGATCTGCAGGTAGAGCGGCACGAAGATGATCGCGCCGAACATCGACATGCCCATGACGACCGACATCGCGTTCGTCGTGCGGAAGATCGACCCGCGGAACAGCTCCATCGGGATGATCGGCTCCTTGGCCCGGAGCTCGATGACGATGAACAGCGCGGTCAGCACCAGCGCACCGACGAGGAGCCCGAGGCCGAGGCGAGAGCCCCAGCCGTGATCGGGCCCGGCCCACGAGACGTACAGCAGCATCGAGGAGACACCGGCGACCAGGACGCCGGCGCCGAGCCAGTCGATGACGTGCTCACGACGGGTGTGCGGGAGCTTGAGGGCGTACGAGGTGACGACCAGGGCGACGATGCCGATCGGGACGTTGAGCCAGAAGATCCATCGCCAGCCGGGGCCGTCGGCGAGCCAGCCGCCGAGCAGCGGGCCGGCGACGCTGGAGGTGCCGAAGACGGCGCCCATGTAGCCCATGTAGCGGCCGCGCTCGCGCGGCGGGATGACGTCGCCGATCGTCGCGAACGCCAGCGCCATGAGGCCGCCGCCGCCGATGCCCTGCAGGGCGCGGAACGCGATGAGCTCCTCGATGTTGCGGGAGAAGCCGCACAGCAGCGAGCCGACGAGGAACGTGACGATCGCGACCTGGAAGATCAGTCGGCGACCGTAGAGGTCGGAGATCTTGCCCCACAGTGGCGTCGAGGAGGTCGAGGTCGAGCAGGTATGCCGTGACGACCCAGCTCAGCTTGTCGAGGCCGTTGAGGTCGGACGTGATGCGGGGGAGTGCCGTGCCGACGATGCTCTGGTCGAGCGCGGCGAGGAACATACCCGTCATCAGGCCGCCGAGGATCACCAGGATCTGGCGGTGCGAGAGGTAGGTGGGGGCGGCGGTTGCCGAGGTGGTGTCTGTCATGAAGAAGCTCCGAGTGAGGCGGTGAGTCGAGTCAGGTCGTGGCGCAGGCGTTCGCGGTCGGCGGCGTCCCAGTCCGCGAGGGCTTCGGTGAGGAAGGCGCGGCGCTGGTCGAACGACTTCTTGAGCGTGGCGGCGCCGGTGCGGGACAGGGCGATGATGCGGGCCCGGCCGTCGACCGGATCGGGTTCGCGATCGATGAATCCGCGGTCGCCCAGCTGCTGGACGTGGCGGCTGACGGTGGAGGCGTCGAGCTGCATGGCTTCGGCGATGTCGCCGAGTCGCATCGCGCCGCGGCACTTCAACGTGTAGAGCAGCGCGGCCTGCGACGGGTCGACCGTGTCGCCGTCGATGCGCGCGCGGAACCGCCGGCCGACAGCCATCATCAGCTGCATGAGGGCGTCCTCAGCGGTCGCTGCGACCTCCGGGGATCTGTGTTTGCATGCTGCAACCATATAACAGGTTGTATGATGCAACCAATGGTCGGATCAGCGGCTGAGACGGTAGCGCCGGTGCAGCTCGTGAACCTCGTCGTCCAGGCCCGGCACGGGACCCTCGACGGCAACCCCGGGCGCGACCTCCTGGATCGAGATGGCGCGCACGGGGGAGGGGCCGACCCCGAGATCGGTGAGCCAGGCGCTGGTCTGGGCCGAGGAGCTGGCAAAGACGATGCGCCCCAGACCGACCCAGCCGTGCGCCGCGGCACACATCGGGCAGTGCTCGCCCGAGGTGTAGACGGTCGCCGCTGCGCGCGTGCCGGCGTCGAGATGGGTCGCGGCCCAGCGGGCGAGGGCGAGCTCCGGGTGCTGGGTCTGGTCGCCTGCGGACGTCTCGCGGTTGCGGTCCTCGGCCAGCACGGTGCCATCGGCACCCACGAGGACCGATCCGAACGGCTCGTCGCCGGCCTCGATCGCCTCCGCGGCCAGCTCGAGGCAGCGGCGCAGGTGCCGCAGGTCGTTGTCGGTCACCATGAGGTCGAACGTACTCTCGCCCCCACCGAACCACTACCTTGGTGAGGTGGATCTGAATGACGTGAGGGAAGCCCGCAAGCTGCTCGAGGGAGTCACCGAGGTGACGCCGATGGCGCACTCGCGCTGGCTGAGCTCACGGACCTCCACGCAGGTCTTCCTCAAGGCCGAGAACCTCCAGCGCACCGGTTCGTTCAAGATCCGCGGAGCGTACGTCCGCATCGCGCGACTCAGCGAGGAGGAGCGGTCGCGTGGCGTCGTCGCGGCGAGCGCCGGCAACCACGCGCAAGGCGTCGCGCTGGCGGCGTCGCTGCTGGGCATCAAGGCGACGATCTTCATGCCGGTCGGCGCTGCCCTGCCCAAGGTCGCGGCAACCGAGGGATATGGCGCCGACATCCAGTTCCACGGCAGCGGGGTGACCGAAGCACTCGTGCCGGCGCGAGAGTTCGCCGAGCGTACGGGGGCCGTGCTGATCCACCCGTTCGACCACGAGGACATCATCGCCGGCCAGGGCACCGTCGGGCTGGAGATCCTCGAGCAGTGCCCCGACGTCAAGACGATCCTGGTGCCGCTCGGCGGCGGTGGCCTGACCGCCGGCATCGCGCTGCTGCGTACCGAGCGCCCCGACCTGCGGATCGTCGGCGTGCAGGCCAAGGACGCCGCGGCCTATCCGCCCTCGCTCGCGGCCGGCAAGCCGCTCACTGCCCCGATGGGCGACACGATGGCCGACGGCATCTCGGTCGCGCTGCCCGGCGACATTCCCTACGGCATCCTCGAGTCACTCTGCGACGACATCGTGACGGTCAGCGAGGAGTCGATGAGCAGCGCACTGATCTCGTTGCTCGAGCGCGCCAAGCTGCTGGTCGAGCCCGCGGGTGCTGCTGCGGTCGCCGCGATGCTCGAGCGACCCGATGCGTACGAGGGGCCTGTCGTTGCGGTGCTCTCTGGCGGCAACATCGATGCACTCGTGCTGCTCGACGTGATCCGCCACGGCCTCGCTGCCGCGGAGCGCTTCCTGCTGTTCCGGGCCCGCATCTCCGACCGGCCGGGCGAGCTCATGCGGCTGCTGACGGACCTCGCCGAGATGCAGGTCAACGTGCTCAACGTCAACCACGACCGGGCGTCGGAGTCGCTGAGCGTGGGCCAGGTCGATGTCGACGTGCAGATCGCGACGCGCGGCCCGCAGCACCGCGCCGAGGTCCGGGAGCGTCTCGTCGAGCTCGGCTACGAGCTGGTCTGACGCGTCCGATCCTTGGTGTCGTCGACCGGAGCGGTGACCTAGCGACGTGTCCGTGCTCGGGACAGGTCGCTGAGTCACCGCCGACGCTCGGGACAGGTCGCTGAGTCACCGCCGATGCTCGGGACAGGTCGCTGAGTCACCGCTCAAACGTCGGACGGGGTCAGAAGGGCTTGGCGTCGACGACCTCGACCGTGAGGTTCTTGCCGTTGGGCGCCTCGTAGGTCGCCTCGTCGCCCTTCTTCTTGCCGAGGATCGCGGCGCCGAGCGGTGAGGTCGGCGAGTAGACGTCGATGTCGACGCTGGAGTCCATGCTGAGCAGCTCGCGCGAGCCGAGCAGGAACTGCTCGGTGTCGGTGTCGCCCTTGAAGCGGATCGTGACGATCATGCCGGCCTCGACCATGCCGTCGTCGGCAGGCTTGTCGCCGACCTCGGCACGCCGCAGCATGTCCTCGAGCTGGCGGATGCGGGCCTCGGTCTTGCCCTGCTCCTCGCGCGCGGCGTGATAGCCGCCGTTCTCCTTGAGGTCACCCTCGTCGCGGGCAGCGGCGATCTTGGCCGTGATGTCGGCGCGCACATCGCCCTTGAGGTGCTCCAGCTCCTGCTGCAGACGCGCGTACGCCTCCTGGGTCACCCAGATGGTGTCGGTCTCTGTGGGCTGAGTCATATGAGCGCTCCTTTACGTGGTTCACCCCAGGCGTACGCCCGGGGTGAACTTCCAACGTTAGCACTCACGTGCGTGGTTCACACGTCCTCAGCACGCCGGTGACGGCCTTTCGCTCGGTCTGGACGTCGATCGAGATGCGGGTCTTTTCGGCCTTGGATGCCGGTACGTCGACGGTCTTCTCGCCGACGATCGAGTGATCCGCGGCCTGCGCGTAGACCGTGCAGCGTACGGCGAGGGGATCGGGCCGGATGACGTCGACCGACAGCGTGATGAGGTGGTCGCTCTTGACGTCGTAGCCCCACAGCCGGCCCTTGACGGGCTCGTCCTGGAAGCCGACCCACGCCGCGAACGTGATGCCGATCGCGATGCCGACCGCGGCGACGGCCGGCCAGAACCAGCGCGGTCGCGTGCGGGTCCCGTAGCGGGAGCTGAGGTCGGTCACGCCAGCCATTGTCTCAGGAGCCGAAGATCTGCTTCCGTACGGCCTTGTCGAACGTCCGGTACGGCAGCAGCTTCGACGCGGTGGCGATCATCTTGGCCTCGGTGCCGATGAGGTACTCGGCCTTGGCGCGTCGCGCGAACACCGCGTGGTGTGCCGCCTCGGCGACCTTGGACGCCGGGATGCCGCCGTGCCGCGCGTCCTTGGAGATCGAACGCATCGAGTCGAACCCGGATCCGTAGAACCCGATCGCCTCCGCCGGGAGCTTGGCGACGACCTCGTCGATGTCGTCCCCGGCCTTGTCCCAGATCGGGGTCGACACGGTCGCCGGCGCCAGCACCGAGACCCCGATGCCCCATGGCCTCAGCTCGCGGCGCAGTGACTCGGCCATGCCGTTGAGCGCGTGCTTGGAGGCTGCGTACGGGCCGATGAACGGGGCGGCCATGCGGCCGGCGATCGAGCTGGTGAACACGATGCGGCCCTTGCCGTGCTGGCGCAGCAGCGGCAGGAACGCCTGGCTCACGGCGAGCTGGCCGACGACGTTGACCTCGAGCTGGCGGCGCAGGTCGTCGAGCTCGAGGAACTCCAGCGGGCCGCCGACGGCGATCCCGGCGTTGTTGACGATGCCGCGCAGACGGGTCTCGTCGCCGAGCGCCTCGCCGACCAGGTCCGCCGCGGCGAGCGCCTCCTTCGCCGACGTGACGTCGAGGCGTACGGGCGTGACCAACGGATGTTCCTCGACTGTGGACAGGTCGCGGACGGCCGCGAAGACGCGGATCCCGTTGGCGGCGAAGTTCTCGACCATGGCCTTGCCGATCCCGGTCGAGGCGCCGGTCACGATCACGGCATCAGGAGTTGTCATGCCGAGAGTATGGCGGACGGAACAACCCGGACTGCGCACGGTGTTGGAGACAGTGCGAGGATTTTGCTCGAGCCTTCGAAGGAGAACCGTGGTCGATCAGCTGCGACTCATGCACGTACACGCCCATCCAGACGACGAGTCGAGCAAGGGGGCCGCGTCGACGGCGAAGTATGTCGCCGAGGGCGTCGACGTCCACGTCGCCACGTGCACGGGCGGCGAGCGGGGCTCGATCCTCAACCCCGGCTTCGAGCATCCCGGCATCATCGGACAACCCGGCGCTGATCACCGAGATCCGCCGCGAGGAGATGGACCGCGCCCGCGAGATCCTCGGCGTCAAGCAGGACTGGCTCGGCTTCGTCGACTCCGGCTGGCCCGAGGGTGACCCCAAGCCGCCGCTGCCCGAGGGCTGCTTCGCGCTCGTGCCGATCGAGGAGGCCGCCGAGCCCCTCGTGCGCTTGATCCGCTCGTTCAGGCCGCACGTCCTCACGACGTACGACGAGAACGGCGGCTACCCGCACCCCGACCACATCAAGTGCCACGAGATCAGCGTCTACGCGTACGAGGCGGCAGCCGACCCGGAGCGCTACCCCGATGCGGGCGAGGCGTGGCAGGTGTCCAAGCTCTACTACCACCTGAGCTGGAGCTACGCCCGCATGAAGGCGATCGATGAGGAGATGACGAAGCACGGGCTGGAGAACCCCTTTGCCGAGCGGCTCGAGTCCTGGGAGCGCAAGCCCGAGGACGAGGCGCGGCTGACGACCCGGGTCGAGTGCGCGGACTACTTCGGCGTGCGCGACCAGGCCCTGCTGGCGCACGCGACGCAGATCGACCCCAACGGCTTCTGGTTCGCCATCCCTCACCAGGTACAGGCCGAGGCGTGGCCCACCGAGGACTACCAGCTCGTCGACTCCAAGGTCGAGACCAGCATCCCCGAGACGGATCTCTTCGCGGGTCTGCGCCAGCAGAGCCCGCGAAGAGACAAGTAGAGCGCGGGTCTGCGCTGACCAGCTACACCGCCCACAGGTCGGGGCCGAACACCTCGTAGCGGATCCGTGACGCCGGCACTCCGCGATCGAGCAGTGTCGTGCGTACGTGCCGCATGAACGGCAGTGGGCCGCAAGTGAAGACCTGGATGTTGTCGCCCAACGGGGTCTCGGACAGGTCCATGTAGCCCTTGACGGATCGGAGGTCGCCCTTGTCGACCGCCTCGTACCAGGTGTACGACGTGAAGTCGTCGATCTGCCGGCCCGCGTGCAGCACGGTGTCGCGCAACGCGTGATCCTGGGCGGTGCGATCCGCGTGGGCGACGATGACCCGTCGCCCCGGTTGGGTCCGGGCGATGAGCTCGACGATCGGCAGCACCGTGGTGATGCCGGCCCCCGCGCTCGCCAGGAGCAAGGGGTCGGTCGAGGACTGCACGACGAAGTCGCCGGCCGGTGCGCTGACGTCGAGGAGGTCGCCGACCTCGACGTGATCGTGCAGGAACGACGACACCTGGCCGTCGGGCGCACCGTTGGTACCGCGCAACCGGCTGATGGTGATCTGCAGGCGCGTGCCCGAGCGCAGCGGAGGAGACGGTGTACTGGCGTGGCTGGCGGCCTCCGTCGGGCAGGTCGACGAACACCGAGACGTATTGACCGGGAGAGACCTCGGGGAGTGCTTCGCCGTCGGCGGGCTCGAGCACGAGCGAGACGACGTCCTTGGTCTCCTCGATCCGGCGGACCACGCGGTACGGACGCAACGGGCGCGCCGGGTCGACACCGGCCTGCTGGTAGAGCCGCGCCTCTTCGGCAATCAGCTGCGTGGCGAACAGCCAGTAGACCTCGTCCCACGCGGAGGCGACCTCGGGCGTGACGGCATCGCCGAGCACCTCGCCGACGGCCCCGATGAGGTGGTGGCCGACGATCGTGTACTGCTCGGGGCGGATCCCGAGCGAGATGTGCTTGTTCGCGATGCGGCTCAGGACGTGGTCGAACGACGGTGCATCGGGGTCGATGAGCTGCACGGCGTACGCCACGACGGACGCTGCGAGCGCGCGGCTCTGCTCGCCGGTGGCCTGGTTGCCCTGGTTGAAGACCCGCAGCAGGTCAGGACGCTCGGCGAACATACGCGGGTAGAACCGGGCGGTGATCTGCTCGGCGTGCTCCGCGACGACTGTTGCGGTGGCAGCCACGATGGCCGCGGACCGGTCGGAGAGCAGGGACGGGCTGGCTTGAGGTGACACGTTCGGCACAATGACGCTCCGTGATGGTGGTGAGAGTCAGTGGTGAACTCGGGACGCTGCCCAGTCTGTGTCGCGCCGCCTCGCCCTCCTAGGGTCTTTGGGCCATGATCGCCAGGCGTCTCGGCTCAGCCGTGGGTCAGCGTGAACTCGTAGCCGCCTTCGGGCGGTGAGCCGGCCATCGAGATCTCGGCCGACCCGGTCAGCTCGGCGAGGCCGTCCGTGCCGAGTCCCTCCAGCACCTCGACGTGCGCGCTCACGGCGCCGTCCTCGTACGAGCCGGTGTGCCGGAAGACGCACGACCCCTCCTGGCCGCCGATTGTGCCGGTGAAGCGTTCGTAGCCGAGGATGTCGGCGTGTCCGGCCTTGCTGTCGCGATAGGCGAAGAGGTAGGTCGTCACGCCGGTGCCCTCGATGTCGCCCGTGTACTCGAAGGTGACCTTGGCGGTCGTGACGCCGCGGCTGGGGTAGTAGGTGCCGTTCTTGGTCTCACCCTCGCCGTCGATGTCCTCGATGACCGACTCGTCCCAGTCGGCCGGCATGAATCGTCCTGTGATCTCGGTGCTCATGTGCTCACTGTCCTCCGGTTCGCGGTGTTCGGCACGTTCACAGGTCGTAGCTCAGCGTGATGTCGTAGCCGTCGTCACTGTGCCCGGCGAGCTCGACCGTCGCCTCGCCCCTCATGGCCTCGAGGCCGCCCGTGCCCATGCCTTCGATGATCGTCAGCGTCGCGCGTACGGCCTGCTCGTCGTGGTCACCGAGGTGCTGGAAGACCAGCGACCCGTCGTGGCCGTCGATCGAACCCTCGAAGCGCTCGAAGCCTGACGTCGGCGCGAACCCCGGGACGTACGAGATCAGGTAGGCGACGGTGCCGGTGCCCTCGATGCCGCCCGCATAGGCGTACGTCGTGTCGGCCCGAGAGAAGCCGCGCTTGGGATAGGTCACGCCGTTGATCTCGGTGCCCTCGCCGTCGATGTCGACGATGACCTTCTCGTCCCACGCCGTGACGGTGAACGTGCCTGCTGTGGTGTGTGCTCTGCTCATGTCTCGACGCTAGGTGCCTGGCACCGGAAGTGTCTTGGACAAACGCGACACTGGGGTCATGACTTCGGAACCGGCGGGTCGGGGTGACTCCGCGATCGTGCGACCGTCCGCGGCAGCGCAGCACATCGACATTCGCAGGGTCGTGCCCTCGGAGCGGTGGCAGCCGTTCATCCACTACCACTGGATCGTGCGCTGGGAGTGCCCCGAGCCGTTCGAGCAGCAGGTCATCCCGCAGCCCTGCGTGCACGTGTCGGCCGAGCCGTTCGATGGTCGGCCCCGACTGCTGGTCAACGGGATCACCCGCGAACCGTTCGTCCGTACGCTCGCCGGCACCGGGCACGTGCTGGGCGCGGCCTTCAAGCCCGCGAGCTTTCGTGCCGTGCTCGGCGCCGACCTGGGCGCGGTCTCCGGCCGGATCGTGCCGATCGGCGACGTCGTGGGGCGCGACGACTTGCCGGCCGCCGCCGACATCCTGCGACCCGACGTGACTGATGAGGAGATGGTCTCGGCGATGGAGGGCTTTCTCGACTGGCTCGACGTCACCGCCGATCCGGTCGCCGACGAGCTCAACGCGCTGGTCGACGCGGCCGAGAACGACCGGTCGCTGATCCGCGCCGAGCAGCTCGCAGACCTCGCCGGGGTCAGCCTGCGCACGCTGCAGCGGCAGTTCACGGCATACCTGGGGATCGGTCCCAAGTGGGTCGTGCAGCGGTTCCGTCTGCTCGACGCGGCGGCAGCTGCCCACTCCGGGCCTGACATCGACTGGGCGGCGCTGGCGGCCGAGCTCGGCTTCAGCGACCAGGCGCACCTGACGCGGGCGTTCACCTCGGTCGTCGGCACGCCCCCGGCGACGTACGCGAAGGACGCCTGACCCAAGTGGAATCCCGGGGAACTACTCTGGGGGCATGAACGCGTACGCGATCGCCTCCTTCGTCACGGCCGAGCCGGCCTTCTCCAAGGAGGACGTCAAGCCGGGCTGGGTCGCGCTCGGCATCGTCGCGGCGCTGTGCGTCGCGACGTACTTCCTGGCCCGCTCGTTCCTCAGGCACTCCAAGAAGGCGCAGCAGCCCTGGGAGGGCGAGGAGCGCTAGTCGCAAAAGGCGTGGTCCCGCCCACGCACCTAGGCTGGCGGTATGCCCAATCGCCTCGCGCAGGCCACGAGTCCCTACCTGCAGCAGCACGCCGACAACCCCGTCGACTGGTGGGAGTGGAGCGACGAGGCGTTGGCGGTGGCGCAGGAGCTGGACCGGCCGATCCTGCTGAGCGTCGGCTACGCCGCGTGCCACTGGTGCCACGTCATGGCGCACGAGTCGTTCGAGGACGCGGCGACGGCGGCGTACATGAACGACCACTTCGTCAACATCAAGGTCGACCGCGAGGAGCGGCCCGACATCGACGCGGTCTACATGAAGGCGACGACGGCGATGACCGGTCAGGGCGGTTGGCCGATGACCTGCGTCCTGACGCCGACGGGTGAGCCGTTCTTCGCCGGTACGTACTTCCCGCCCGAGCCGCGGCAGGGCACCCCGGCGTTCACCCAGGTGCTGCAGGCCCTCGCCGAGGCGTGGCGCGACCGGCGCGACGAGGTGCTGAAGGTCAGCGTCGACGTGCTCGCACATCTGCAGCAGAACGTCGATGCTGTGGGGGGAGCCCTCGGGCCGGACGAGCTCGACGCGGCGGTCGACGAGCTGCGGAAGCAGTACGACGTCGAGGCCGGAGGGTTCGGCGCGAGCCCGAAGTTCCCGCCGTCGATGGTGCTGGAGTTCCTGCTGCGCAACGCCGCCCGCACGGGCTCGGAGCAGGCCCTTGGCATGGTCGCCGGGTCGTGCGAGGCGATGGCGCGAGGCGGGATGTACGACCAGCTGTCGGGCGGGTTCGCGCGCTACAGCGTCGACCGGTTCTGGCGGGTGCCGCACTTCGAGAAGATGCTCTACGACAACGCGCTGCTGCTGCGGGTCTACCTGCACTGGTGGCGGCAGTCCGGCTCGCCGCTCGCCGAGCGCATCGCCCGCGAGACCGCGCGGTTCATGCTCGACGAGCTGCGTACGCCCGAGGGTGGGTTCGCCTCGGCGCTCGACGCCGACAGCGACGGGCACGAGGGCACGTTCTACGTCTGGAACCCCAACCAGCTGATGCGTGTGCTCGGCGCTGACGACGGCGCTTGGGCTGCTCAGCTGCTGGGCGTCACGGGGCCCGGCACGTTCGAGCGCGGCTTCTCGACCCTGCAGCTGCGGATCGACCCCGACGACCTGGCGCGCTGGGAGAGCGTACGCACGAAGCTGCTCGAGGCTCGGGCCGATCGCACGCGGCCGGCCCGCGACGACAAGGTGGTGGCGTCGTGGAACGGGCTGGCGATCACGGCTCTGGCGGAGGCCGGGGTGCTGCTCGACGAGCCGGACTTCGCCGATGCGGCCGTGTCCGCGGCCCAGCTGCTGGTCGACGTGCACCTGGATCATGCGGGCGGTGGCAAGCAGTTCGCGCGCACGTCGCGCGACGGCACCGCCGGCGCCAATGCGGCGGTGCTGGAGGACCACGGCGCGGTGGCCGAGGCGTTCATCGCCGTGCTCGGCATCACCGGCGACGCGGTGTGGCTCGACCGGGCGCGGCTGCTCCTGGACCGGGTCGTGGACCACTTCGCCGACTCCGAGGGCGGGTTCTTCGACACCGCCGACGACGCCGAGGCCCTCGTCGTGCGCCCGAAGGACGCCTCCGACAACGCGTACCCGTCAGGCACGTCGGCAGCGGTCGCCGCCCTGCTGTCGTTCGCGGCGATCACGGGCGAGCACCGCTATCGCGCGGCCGCGGAGTCCGGCATCACCTCGGCCGCCACCATCGCGACCCAGGTGCCGCGGTTCGCCGGCTGGACGCTCGCGGCGGCCGAGGCCGTGGTCGCCGGTCCGCTCGAGGTCGCCGTGGTCGGCACGCGCGAGGAGCGCGGCGATCTGCACCGGGCGGCGCTCGGCCTGACGTCGCCGGGTGCCGTCGTGGTCGCGGGTGAGGTCGGCCTCGACATCCCGCTGTTCGAGCAGCGCGACCTCGTCGACGGCCACCCCGCGGCGTACGTCTGCGAGGGCTTCGTCTGCCGGCGGCCGGTGACGGACCCGCGCGATCTGACTAGTGCTGCTGGTACGCCAGCAGGCTGACGCCGATGTAGTGCACGATGAACGCCGCGATCGTGAAGGCGTGGAAGATCTCGTGGAAGCCGAAGTACTTCGGCGACGGGTTCGGCCACTTGAAGCCGTAGACGACGGCGCCGAGCGAGTAGAGCGCGCCGCCGGTGATGAGCAGCACCAGCACGGCGGTCGAGGCGTTGTCGACGAACTCGGGGAAGTAGAGCACCGCGGCCCACCCCAGCAGCAGGTAGAGCGGCACGTAGAGCCAGCGCGGCGCGCCGATCCAGAAGATCTTGAACACGACGCCGAGCAGGGCACCGCCCCACACCAGCGACAGCATGATCATCGCGTGCTCTGGTCGACAGCAGGAGCAGCGAGAACGGCGTGTAGGACCCGGCGATCAGCAAGAAGATGTTGGCGTGGTCGAAGCGCTTCCAGAAGCCCTTGACGCGTTCGGACCACGTGCCGCGGTGATAGACCGCGCTGACGCCGAACAGCAGCATCGAGCTGACCATGAACACCGCGACGCCGACCCTGACGAGGATGTCGTCGGAGATCACCAGCATCACGATGAAGGCGAAGAACGCCAGCGGCAGCGTGACGGCGTGCAGCCACCCGCGCAGCTTGGGCTTGATCTCGTCGACGGTCTCGCGGATGCGGTCCGTGGCCTCGTGGACGATGCCCTCGGGCTCACGGTCGGTCATGCGCTCAGCGTAGTGCGTCGCCGGGGACTACTCTGGCCCGCATGGGAGTCAGCGACCTCGCGTACGGCGTGTATGAGCGGCGGCTCGTCAAGCGCCTCGACCCCGCCCGGCTCCCGCACCATGTCGGCGCGATCGTGGACGGCAACCGGCGCTGGGCCAAGGGTGCCGGGACGCGGTTCGAGAACGGCTATCAGGCCGGCGCCGACAAGATCTCGGAGTTCGCTCAGTGGTGCGACGAGCTGGGTGTCGAGATCGTCACGTTGTGGCTGCTGTCGACCGACAACCTCCAGCGTTCGGCCGAGGAAGTCGGCAGCATCCTCGCCGCGGTCGAGGACCTGATGGAGAAGCTCGCCGCCGAGAAGCGCTGGTCGCTGGCGGTGATCGGCAACCTCGACATGCTGCCGGCGGAGTCGGCCGGGCGGATGAAGCGGCTCGCCGACTCGACCTCGGACGTCAAGGGCATGCGGGTCAACATCTGCGTCGGCTACGGCGGACGCCAGGAGCTGACGGACGCGATGCGGTCGCTGCTGCTCGACCAGGCCGCCAAGGGCCGCGAGCTCGCCGATGTCGCCACCACGCTCGAGGTCGATGACATCGCCGAGCACCTCTACACCAAGGGCCAGCCCGACCCGGACCTCGTGATCCGCACGTCGGGGGAGCAGCGGCTGTCGGGCTTCCTGCTGTGGCAGAGCGTGCACTCGGAGTTCTACTTCAGCGATGCGCTGTGGCCGGCCTTCCGCCACGTCGACTTCCTCCGCGCGATGCGCTCGTACGCCGCGCGGGAACGCCGCTTCGGGCAGTGAAAGTCAGCGGCCCGCCCGCCCCTTGTGGCCGCTGCGCGCGCCGGTGGGCCGCCGGACCCACGGTCAGGCGGCTTGGCGGTAGGGGCTTCGTCGTCGGCGGCGCAGGGTACGGCCGTTGAGGTTGGTGAAGGTGGAATCCGTCGACGGCGTTGCCGGTGATGCGGCAGTCGGCCGCGGTGGAGCAGGTGGTGGCATCGGACGCAGAGGCCGATGAGGAGGTCGAGGTCGGTGGGTCCGCCCATGGACCACCAGATCGTGTGGTGAATCTCCAGATGCGTGTGGTTGCAGCCGGGTGTGGCGCAGACACCCTTCTGGCGGGCGATCACGGCACGGCGTTGGAGCAGGTTGGGTTGGTACTTGGCGGTGCCGGCATTCAGGATCTGCGCTTGGCGGTGCCCGCCGCCGTCCTTCATCGAGGAAGGCGGTGAACTCGACTGACGCACAGGAAGTACATCAACAGGTTCGGGCCGATCGGACCGTGCCCGGCGAGCTTGGCTGGTTCGGTGGGCGGCATGGGCTCGGGGACGGTGAAGGGTTTCTCGGCGGCGTTCTTGGCCTGCTCGGCGGCCGCTTCGAGCGTGTCGGCGTCCACGAACACCGACAGGTGCGGTTTGACGCCTTTGTCCGAGGGCAGCCCGTTGCCCAGGATGCTGTCCAGCAGGTCATCAAGTCCTTGGACCCGACGTTCGGACCCAGTCCGGTCGTCGTCCTTGTCACGTGGGGCGGAGACCGAGTCGAGAACCTTCTTGAGCTTGGCCCCGGTGACGGTGTTGAGGAAGCCGGTGACGTGGAAGCCCTCGGGCAAGGCGTCGACGGCGATGTCTTCCTTGTCCATGCCACGTTCGTAGGCGTCGTCGAGGTCCTCGGGGTGCACAATAGCCTTGCAGGTGCTTGACCGCCTCGAACAGCGCGCCCGGTTCACGCTCGCAGAGCGACCTCGAGCAGCACCTCCTCGATGCTGGCGCATCGGCTCCAGACCCGACGTGGCTTGAGGCCGTAGACGAACGCCCGAACATGCTCAGCGCTGATCTGACCGGCGAACGCGGCCTCGGCGACCAACGGCAGGTCCCGCAACACGATCACGCCACGGACCAAGGCGTTGGCCGGGCCGGCGTTCATCCGCAACTGGTTGCGGACCCACGTGTTCAACGTCGACGCACCGTCGAGCTCGAACTCCTTGGACGCCTCCAGCTCAGCCAGCAGCGCAGCTTGAGCCGCGTCGACCGCGTGCTGCACGGCCTGCAACGCATGCAACTTGTTCACGCACATCACCGGTGCGAAGCGTCTGCGCCGCAGTGCGCATCGCGTCGATCGTGGCCCCCGGATTCATACCCACCATTCTAGTCGAACACCTGTTCGATCACAAGAGGTAATCTACTGGCACCGCAAAGAAAATCGACTGTCAGACCCGCGTGCAAGAATGCCCTCGCGAGCCCTGCGTCTCGGGCTTGGGCCGCCGACTCCGCCTCGCCCCGGGCCCCACCCTCACATTCGGTCGCAGGTGGCCTCATTGGCGAACGCGTCAACCGACTGTTCATCTGGTTGTGACACGGAGTCGGGCGTGTCGTACCGAATTCGACGACTTGCGGTCGTACGTTCGAGATGTGTTGACGCTCGCCCCTGAGCCCCGATTTCCCGCCCACGAGTAGGGCCGGCGCAGGGTGCGCGCGGGCTCGTTGAGGAGACAGCTGTGGCCGCAACGCGCACCAAGAAGCCGAGCACGAGCCCTGTCCGCCGCACGTACGTCCTGGACACCAGTGTCCTGCTCGCGGACCCCAACGCCGTCAACCGCTTCCACGAGCACGAGGTGGTCATCCCGGTCGTGGTGATCACCGAGCTCGAGGGCAAGCGGCACGACCCCGAGCTCGGCTACTTCGCCCGCAGCGCGCTGCGCTTCCTCGACGACCTGCGGGTGCAGCACGGCACCCTCGACGTGCCGCTGCCGATCGGCGACGAGGGCGGCACGATCCGCGTCGAGCTCAACCACACCGACTCCTCGTCGCTGCCGTCGGGCTTCCGCCTCGGCGACAACGACACCCGCATCCTGTCGGTCGCCCGCAACCTCGCCAACGAGGGCAACGACGTCACGATCGTCTCCAAGGACCTGCCGATGCGGGTCAAGGCGTCGGCGGTCGGCCTGGTCGCCGAGGAGTACCGCGCCGAGCTCGCCCTCGAGTCGGGCTGGACCGGCATGCGCGAGCTCGAGGTCGAGAGCATCGACCTGGACTCGCTCTACGAGAGCGGCACCCTCGACCTGCCGGAGGCGCGCGAGCTGCCGTGCCACACCGGTCTGGTCCTGGTGTCCGACAAGGGCAGCGGGCTCGGCCGGGTCACCGCCGACAAGGAGGTGCAGCTCGTCCGCGGCGACCGCGACGCGTTCGGCATCCACGGCCGCTCGGCCGAGCAGCGGGTCGCGCTCGACCTGCTGCTCGACCCCGACATCGGCATCGTCTCGCTCGGTGGCCGCGCCGGCACCGGCAAGTCGGCGCTCGCGCTGTGCGCCGGACTCGAGGCGACGATGGAGCGCGGCCAGCACAAGAAGGTCGTCATCTTCCGCCCGCTCTACGCCGTCGGTGGCCAGGAGCTCGGCTACCTGCCGGGCAGCGAGTCCGAGAAGATGGGCCCCTGGGGCCAGGCGGTGTTCGACACGCTCGGCGCCGTGGCCTCGCCGGCCGTCATCGAGGAGATCCTCGACCGCGGGATGCTCGAGGTGCTGCCGCTGACCCACATCCGCGGCCGCTCGCTGCACGACTCGTACGTCATCGTCGACGAGGCGCAGTCGCTGGAGCGCAACGTGCTGCTGACGGTGCTGTCGCGCATCGGCGCCAACTCCAAGGTCGTCCTCACGCACGACGTCGCGCAGCGCGACAACCTGCGAGTCGGTCGCCACGACGGTGTCGTCGCCGTGGTCGAGAAGCTCAAGGGCCACCCGCTGTTCGCCCACGTCACGCTGACCCGCTCCGAGCGCTCGCCGGTGGCCGCGCTGGTCACCGAGATGCTGGAGGATGTCACGCTGTGACGTGAGTCAACTCGTGTGACGGAGGGGCCTTTCCCGGTATGCGCCGGGCGAGGCCCCTCCTCTGTGGCAAAGTTGCGCACGTGAGGGCACGAGGGAGGGTCGGCGCAAGCGCTGCCGCTGCCGTCCTGATGGGTCTGCTCACCGCGTGTGGATCCTCCGGGGCGAAGCCCGACAAGACGCCCACCCTCACCTGGTACGTCGGCCCCGATCGCGCCGACACCACCGCGCTGGCGCGTTCGTGCAGCGGCTCGTCGAACGGCGCGTACAAGATCCGGGTCAAGCAGCTGCCCACCGACGTCAACGCGCGCCACGCAATGCTCGTGCGCAGGTTGGCGGCCAAGGACACGTCGATCGACATCCTGAGCCTCGACTCGGCGTTCACAGCCGAGTTCTCCGCAGCCCGCTACCTGGCGCCGCTGCCCGAGGAGCTCAAGGCCGCCTTCGGCCAGGACATCGCGCCCGCCGCCCTGGCCGCCGCGACGTACGACGGCCAGCTTGCCGTCGCGCCGTGGTGGTTCGACCCGCAGCTGCTCTGGTATCGCGGCAACGTCGCCGAGCGGGCCGGCCTCGACACGACCAAGCCGATCAGCTGGGACGACCTCGTCGCCGGCGCGGAACGGCTCGGCGTGACGATCCAGATCGCGGACGACGACGGCAGCGGACTGGCGCAATGGATCAACGCGCTCGTTGCGGGTGCCGGCGGCAAGCTCGTCGACGGCACGGGACGCCACGCGAAGGTCGGCCTCGACTCCGATGCGGGCCGGGCAGCGGCATCGGTCGTCGAGTTCTACCTCGACTCCGATCGGGGGCCGGGACCATCGAAGGACGCCCTGAAGAAGTTCGCCGCCCCTGATGGTGGCTTCCTGCTCGCGCCGAGCTCGGTCATCTCCGATCCCGACGTCGCCGCGGTGGCGTCAGACATGGCCTGGACGGCGTACCCGACCGTCGGCGACACCAGCGTCGCACCGCTGTCGGGCGTCGGCCTCGCCGTGCCGCTCTACGCGCCGCACTCCGAGCTCTCGTACGCCGCGATCACCTGCCTGACGTCGCCGACGATCCTCACCTCGATCATGGCGAGCGCCGGCCACAGCGCGAGCCGCCTCACGACGTACGACGACCCGGCGGTCAAGAAGTCCTACCCGATGGCCGCCGTCACCAAGCCCGCCGTGCAGTCGGGCGTGACGCTGCCGGTGACGCCCTACTGGCAGGTCGCCCAGAGCGCGCTCGACGACTCCTGGCTGCCGCTGCGCGCCTTCTCGCAGGACTCGACCCTCGAGCGCTCGCAGAAGGCCGTGCAAGCAGCCATCGCCGGGGAGCTGCCGTGAAGGGCTGGCGCTGGCTCGCACCTGCCTTCGTGGTGCTGCTCGTGGCGACGGGGTGGCCGATCGGTCGCGGCATCTGGCTGTCGCTGCACTCAGCCCCGCTCACCAACCCCGACGACCGTACGTTCGTCGGCGTCGACAACTACACCGACGTGCTGACCAACCGCACCTGGTGGCTCGCGGTGGCCACGACGCTGGTCATCGTCCTGGTCGTCGTGGTGCTGCAGCTGGTCATCGGCCTCGCGTTCGCCGTGGCGCTGCGGCGGGTGACCCTGCTGTGGCCCGTCACCCGCGTGATCGTGCTGGTGCCGTTCGCGCTGCTCGCCGTCGTGTCGGCCGTGGTGTGGCGTGATGCCGTCACGACGGGGTTCGCCGACGAGTGGTTCCGGCTGGGCGAGGTCGGGCACTTCGGCGAGCTCGTCGGCGTCACGATCGGTGAGGTGTGGCGCGGCACCGGCATCACCGCCTTGATCCTGCTGGCCGGACTCCTGCGCGTGCGCAGCTCGCTGATGGCGTCCGCGATCGCCGACGGGGCGACGGCGTGGCAGCGGTCCCGTCGGGTCGTCCTGCCCGCCATGGGCCCGGCGATCGCCGTCGCGACGATCTACCGGGCCCTCGACACCTTCCGCATCCTCGAGGGTCCGCTGCTGGTCGACGAGCCCGGGGCCACGATCCGCACGGCGCCGCTGCTGGTGTGGGACACCACGTTCTCGTCGCTCGAGCTGGGGCTCGGCGCGGCGATGTCGATCGTCCTGCTGGCGATCATGCTGCTGATGGCGGCGATCATGGTGCCGCTGTTCCGGGTCAGGAGGGTCGTGTGACGCCCTCCGTACGCTCGCGCCTCTGGGCCTCGGGCATCGCCTTCGTCCTCGGCTTCGCCGTGGCCAACTACGGCATCATCCGGGTCTCGCGGCCCGACCTGTGGATCTGGATCGGCCTGGCGGTCGTCCTGATGGGCACCAGTGCGGCGGGCATCCTGTTCGCCGACACCCGCAGTGGGCTGTCGATCTGGGCGATCATCGGCGTCGAGCTGTTCGCGGTGTTCACGCTGGTGCCGCTGCTGTGGACGTTCACCGTCGCGACGGCGCCGAGCGGCACGAAGCCTCGTACGGTGTGGCCGCAGGACGTCAGCTGGGACGCGTTCGACGGTGCGCTGCACTCCCAGATCCTCCAGGACGCCGCCGTCACCTCGGTCTTCGTCGCCGGCGTCGCCACGCTCGTCGCGATGCTGCTGGCGATCCCCGCGGCGTACGCGCTGGTGCGGCTGCCGGTCCGCGGCCGGCGTCAGGTCTACGCCGTGGTCACTGCCGCCCTGTTCCTGCCGCTGCTGGCGCTGGCCGGCCCGATCACCGACCAGGTCCTCGCGTTCGACCGCTTCGGCAGCCGGCTCTCGCTGCTGCCGCCCGCGCTGCTGATCACGTTGCCGCTGGCGATCTGGCTGTGCGTCACGGTCTTTCGCGACGTGCCCTGGTCGCTGCGCGACTCCGTACGCGCCGACGGTGCGACGTGGACGCAGTCGTTCGTACGCTTCGCGCTGCCCAACGTGCTGCCCGGCGTCTTCGTCGCCACGCTGCTGGTGTTCGTGGCCGGCTGCAACGACTTCGTGCTCGGTGCCGCGCTCTCGGCCGACGACGACTCGCGGCCGCTGCCGGCGACCCTGATGCTCGCCACGGGCCAGATCGAGACCTCGAGCTCCGCGGTCGCCGCGGCCGGGCTCCTGTGGCTCGCGCCGGTCATCCTGCTGCTTCTCGTGTTCCCGCGCCGGATCACTCAACTCCTGGGAAGGTCGTATCGATGACCTCGATCGAAGTCCGCAACCTGACGAGGGCCGGCAAGGGCAGTCGTCCGCTGCTCGACGACGTCAGCCTCACGGTCCCGTCGGGCGAGACGCTCGCCATCACGGGCCCGCCGGGCGCCGGCAAGAGCCTGCTGCTGCAGACGCTGATCGGGCTCGAGGACCACACGTCCGGCGACATCCTGATCGACGACGTCGTCGTCAACGCCGCCGGCCCGCGTCGCCGCGACCTGGCGATGGTGTTCCAGGACTACGCCCTGCACCCGCACCTCGACGTGTTCGACAACCTCGCCTTCGCCGCGACCCTGCGGCGCGGCTACGACCGCAGGGACGCTGTCGGAGCGCATCAACGAGGTCGCCGAGTTCCTCGCCCTCGGCGAGCTGCTCGACCTCAAGCCCGACGACCTCGACGACGCCCAGCGCCAGCGGGTCGCACTGGGCCGCTCGCTCGTGCGCGACGCCAAGGCGTACCTGCTCGACGCGCCGTTCTCGCAGCAGTCCGAGCGCGTACGTACGCACGTCCGTCCGTCACGACGCCAGTGGCAGCAGGAGAACCAGCGCACGTCGATCTTCACGACCAACGACGTCGCCGAGGCGCTCAGCACCGCTGACCGGGTCGCGGTGATGCATCAGGGGTTCATCCACCAGGTCGGCACGCCGCGTGACCTCTACGAGCGGCCGGCCGACATGTTCGTCGCCGGCTACCTCGGCTCGCCGCCGATGAACCTCGTGCCCGCGTTCCCGATGGGGCGAGCAGCTCGTCATGCCGCTGGCCACGATGCTGCTTGACGACAGCCTGCTGGAGCGCATCGGCGAGCGCGGCGTCGTCGTCGCCGGCATCCGGCCCGAGCACTGCTACGACGCGACCGGCCAAGGCGGCCAGGCGGTCACCGATCGGATCGAGTTCACGACCCGCATCGACGACGTGGAATGGCGCGGCAGCAGCCAGTTCGCCTACCTCGGCTATGACATCGCGCCGGAGGTCGAGGACCTGCTCAACGAGGTCGAGGACCTGCTGGAGTTCGACCTGTTCCAGAACTTCCTGGTCGCCGAGCTGGCTCCGGAGAGCAGCCTGCGCCCCGGCATGTCGATCCGGGTCGTCATCCCGCGCCAGAGGGTGCACGTGTTCGATCCCGAGACGGGCGAGAACCTCACGCTCGCCCGATGACGTCCTCGACCCGCGGCCAGCGGCTCCTCGCTGCGCTCATCGCCGTCGCGGTCGGTGCGGCGTACGGCGTGCTGACGCTGATGCGCTATCGGCGCTTCACGATCTCGTCGTGCGACAACGCGATCTTCGAGCAGGCGGTCAAGGGGTACGCCCGGCCAGGTGCGCCGATCGTCGACGTCAAAGGCCCCGGCTTCAACATCCTCGGCGACCACTTCTCGCCGATCGACGCGCTGATCGCGCCGTTCTACCGGCTGTTCCCGTCGGCGCAGACGATCGTGCTGGCGCAGGTCGTGCTGATCGCGGTGTCGGTCGCGGTGATCGCCCTGGTCGCGATGCGGCACCTCGGCACGGTGACCGGCGTGGCGATCGGTGTGGCGTACGGGCTGTCGTTCGGGCTGCAGTCGGCCGTCGAGGCCGACTTCCACGAGGTCGCCTTCGGTGCGCCGCTGCTGGCCCTGGCCGGAGCAGCGTACGTCGATCGGCGATACGGAGCCGTGGTGCTGTGGTCGTTGCCGTTGCTGCTGGTCAAGGAGGACCTCGGCCTCACGGTCGCGGTGATCGGCGGGGTGCTGTGGCTCGCGGGGGAGCGGCGGCATGGCGTCCGGCTGGTCGCGACCGGGCTGATCGCGATGGCGCTGATCGTGCTGGTCATCGTGCCGGCGTTCAATCCCGGCGACTCCTACGCGTACACGTCGACGCTCGGTGGTGACCGCGGCATCATGGCGACGCTGTTCGACGAGCCCGGCCGCAAGCTCGCGACGGTTGCCCTGACCGTGGGCGATCACGGGACTCGCGGCGCTGGCGTCGCCGTGGGTGCTGCTGGTGCTGCCGACGTTCGCGTGGCGGTTCGCCGGCGACAACGCGTACTACTGGGGCACCGAGTGGCACTACTCGCTGCTGCTGATGCCGATCGTCTTCATCGCGATGATCGACGCGATGCGACGGTGGCCCGTGCTGCGCTGGGCGACGGTCGCGGCAGTCGCCGTCACGGCGTTCACCCTGGTCAACTCGCCGCTGTCGACGCTGCTCGACTCCGAGACGTACGAGGAGGCGCCGCGTGCGGAGGCGGCGCACCAGGTCATCGCCGAAGTGCCTGAGGGTGCGACGGTCGAGACCGACATCGCGACTGATGAGCCACCTCGTCACCGACCACACGGTCTACTGGTTGGGCTCGATCGGCACGCAGGTCACGCCGACGTACGTCCTGTTCGACGCCGGCGCCGGCATCGGCTCACCCGCCGACGTCGTCGCGTACGCCGAGAAGGCCCACGGCGGCACGTACGACCTGGTCTACGACCGTGACGGCTACGTCCTCGCCAAACGCCGCTGACGAGCGACTTGCGCACGGTGAGGAGTGGGTTGCGCGCACCGACGAGTGGGTTGTATCGGTCGTAACCCACTCGTCAGTGCGCGCAACCCACTCGTCAGCGTGGGGGGGGTCAGGGGTGGGTCATGGACATGACGTCGAGGGCCTTGTCCAGGTCGGCCTCGCTGATCTCGCCGCGCTCGACGAAGCCCATCTCGATGACGACCTGACGGATCGTCTTCTTCTCCTTGACCGACGTCTTGGCGACCTTGGCGGCGTTCTCGTAGCCGATGTACCGGTTGAGCGGCGTGACGACCGACGGCGACGACTCGGCGAGCTCGAGGCAGCGCTCCTCGTTGGCCGTGATGCCGTCGATGCAGCGGTCGGCCAGCACGCGCGACGCGTTGCCGAGCAGGCGCATCGACTCCAGGATGTTGCGGCCGATGACCGGCAGCATGACGTTGAGCTCGAACGAGCCCGACGCGCCCGCCGTGGCGATCGTCGCGTCGTTGCCGATGACCTGCGCGGCGACCATCAGCGTCGCCTCGGGCAGGACCGGGTTGACCTTGCCGGGCATGATGCTCGAGCCGGGCTGCAGGTCGGGCAGGGCGATCTCGCCGAGGCCCGTGCGCGGGCCGGAGCCCATCCAGCGCAGGTCGTTGCAGATCTTGGTCAGGCTGACCGCGATCGTGCGGAGCTGGCCCGACATCTCGACCAGGCCGTCGCGGGCGCTCTGCGCCTCGAAGTGGTCGACCGCCTCGGTGATCGGCAGGCCGGTGTTCTCGGCGAGGATCTCGATGACGCGCTGCGGGAAGCCGATCGGCGTGTTGATGCCGGTGCCGACCGCGGTGCCGCCGAGCGGGACCTCGGCCGTACGCGGGAGGGACGCCTCGACGCGCTCGATGCCGCGGCGGATCTGCGTGGCGTAGCCGCCGAACTCCTGGCCCAGCGTGACCGGCGTGGCGTCCATGAGGTGCGTGCGGCCGGACTTGACGACGCTGGCGAACTCCTTGGCCTTGGCCTCGAGCGAGGTGGCCAGGTGGTCGAGCGCGGGGATCAGCTCGTTGGTGGCCGAGGCCGTCGCGGCGACGTGGATCGACGTCGGGAAGACGTCGTTGGACGACTGGCTGGCGTTGACGTGGTCGTTGGGGTGGACGTCCTTGCCGAGGACTTCGTCGCGAGCGTGGCGAGGACCTCGTTGGTGTTCATGTTGCTCGAGGTGCCCGAGCCGGTCTGGAACACGTCGATCGGGAACTGCGCGTCGTGCGCGCCGGTGGCGACCTCCTCGGCGGCGGCGACGATCGCGTCGGCGATGTCCTGGTCGAGGATGCCGAGCTCGGCGTTGGCCTTGGCGCAGGCGGCCTTGATCTGGGCCAGGGCGCGGATCTGCGCGGGCTCGATCGGGGTGCCGGAGATCGGGAAGTTCTCGACGGCGCGCTGGGTCTGGGCTCGCCAGAGGGCGTCGGCGGGGACGCGGACCTCGCCCATGGTGTCGTGCTCGATGCGGTATTCGGTCATGCTTCCGACGATATCGCTGCGGTGTGGACGAGCGCCGGGCAGGCGTGGATCAGAACGCCGAGACCGACCCGGGGGCGCGTTGCGGCCGGCTCAGCGCGCGTACGACCGCCGCCTGGCCGTGCCGACGTGCGGCGACACCGCCGAGGAGGCTGATCGACGTGCGCGGCGACCGTGGCGGGGAACTCCGGCGTCGGCAGCCCGACGCTCGCGGCGAGGTCGTCCGAATGCACCACCAGCTCCATCGATCGGGTGATGAGGAAGTCGTCGGTCGTCAGCGCCCAGCCCTGCCATGGGATGACGATCGTGTCCGGGTTGCGCGGCGTACGCATCAGGTCAGGCAGACGATCGAGCAGGGGAGCGATCTCTGCCAGCACGGCGGCATGACCCACCGCCGCTGCCTCGTTGCCGCCGTCACGGATCGAGGTGTTCGCTTCGGCCTCCGGTGCGGCGGTGACCCACTCGGCGCGCGCGTAGTGGTCCAGGAGCGGGATGGGTGCATCGAGGCCCGCCGGCTCGGCCAGAAGGGCCGCGACGTGCCTGGCCTGCGCGAGCAGGTGGTGCGTCAGCCCGCCGACGGTCATCCCGGCGCAGGCGCTCTCGTCGTCCCACGCCGCGGCCACCTCCGGGCGGCCGGCCAGCCTGAAGGCGGTGCGGCAGGCGTCGACGAACTCGGCGCGGTCGATCGGCTCCATGTCGTACGACGTTAGTCAGCGCCGACGTGCCGCCGAGACATGATCCAGTAGCGCTCGTCTCGGCCCTGCAGCGTCACCGGCGACGGCCTCGGCGCGTACGCCTGACAGGTGGTCGCCCATCGCCCGACGGAGCTGCGTCGGAGTCGTCCATGGACCAGACGCACAGGTGTCCGCCGGGCCGCAGCCGTCGACGCACACACCTCGATGAAGTCGCTGTCGTAGACCGCCGCGTTGCGCATCGTGCACGAGGAAGTCGGGACCGTTGTCGACGTCGAGCACGATCGCGTCGAGCGACGCCGCGGGCTGCGCGGCCACCACGTCGCGAACGTCGCCGACCATGACCTGCGTGCGCTCGTCGGCGAGCAGGTCGGCGCCGGGGATCGTGCCGTCGCGCATCCACTCGACGATCTCGGGGTGCAGCTCGGCGACGACGACGCGTCGTGACCTGCGGCCGATGCGAGCAGCGCGCGCAGCGTGTAGCCCAGACCGAGGCCGCCGACCAGGACCTCCCGCGCGCCGAGATCGAGACCGTGCGTGCGAGAGCGCTGCTCCGACGAGGTCTCGACGTCGTCCATCACGAAGACGCCGTTGACCCGCAGCTCGAGTGCGCCGTCGTCGCGGCGCCGCAACACCGGCCCAGTCATGCGCGCAACCCTAGAAGACGCCGCTGCTCGTGGGAGGTGCCCCACTCGCGGCTAGGATCAGGCGGGGTAGATCGTGACCTCGCTGGCCTTGACCACCAGGTGCACGTCCTTGCCGGGCATCAGGTCGAGCTCGGCGACGACCGGCAGGGTCACGTCGGCGCTGAGCTCGTCGGTGCGTACGCGCACCTGTGCGCCGCGCGGCTCCAGCTCGCGGATCGTCGACGCGAACACGTTGCGCGGACTGCCCGCCGGAGGCTCGACGTAGACGCCCACCGCGCTCGGGCTGAACACCGCGACCGCCTCGCCGCCGTCTGGCACCGGCGGGTCCGAGAGCCCGGCGACCGTGGATCCCGACGGCGTACGCACGGCGCCGCCCGCCGCTCGGCCCCGCATCAGGTTGAGCCCGGCGATCCCGGCGCCGAACGTGCTGCGCGGCCGTTCCAGCACCTCGCGGGTCGGGCCCTGCTCGACGACGCGGCCGCCTTCCATGACGAGGACCCGGTCGGCGAGCAGCAGGGCGTCGAGCACGTCGTGGGTCACGATGATCGCGCTGCGCCCGGCGAGCACGCGCTTGAGCAGCTGTCGCATCGCCGGCACGACGGTGATGTCCAGCGCGGCCATCGGCTCGTCGAGCATCAGCAAGTCTCGGCTCGGCGGCCAGGGCGCGGGCGACGGCGATGCGCTGCGCCTGCCCGCCGGAGAGCTCCGACGGTCTGCGGTCGGCCAGATCGGCGGCGTCGACCTCGTCGAGCCACGTCGCGGCGGCGGAGCGCGACTGCGATCGCGTACGCCCGGCGCTGCGCGGCCCGAACGCGACGTTGTCGACGACGCTGAGGTGCGGGAACAGCAGCGGGTCCTGGGCGAGCAGCGCGATGCCTCGGGCATGCGCCGGACGCCATGCGGCGGCGTCGAGGTCGAACAGCACCTCGTCGTCCGAGCGTCGCCCGGCCGGAGTCGGGCCGCAGGACGCCGGCGATCGCCGCGAGGACGGTCGACTTGCCGGCGCCGTTGGGCCCGAGGATCGCGACGGTCTCGCCGGCCGCGACGTCGAGCGAGACGTCGACGTCGCGGTCGAGAATCCCTGCCTCGACGCGGAGGCTCATGACGCCGAGCTCCGCGCACCGCGTACGAGGCCGATGACCAGGACCGCGACGACGACCAGCACCAACGAGAGGGCGACTGCGGCGTCCGGATCGGTCTCGCGCTGCAGGTAGATCTCGAGCGGGAGCGTTCGCGTGACGCCCTCCAGGCTGCCGGCGAACGTGATCGTCGCGCCGAACTCGCCCAGCGCGCGGGCGAATGACAGCACGGCTCCGGCAGCGAGCCCGGGCAGGACGAGGGGGAGGGTGACCCGGCGCAGCACCGTGGTCGGACGGGCGCCGAGGGTCGCCGCGACGACCTCGTAGCGCTCGCCCGCCGTCCGCAGCGTGCCCTCGAGGCTCACGACCATGAACGGCAGCGCCACGAACGTCTGCGCGATCACGACGGCGGTGGTGGAGAACGCGATCTGCAGGCCGAGCACGTCGATCGTCTCGCCGAGCAGCCCCTTGCGCCCGAACGTGTAGAGCAGCGCGATGCCGCCGACGACCGGCGGCAGCACGAGCGGCAGCAGCACGAGCGATCGCAGGAACGACTGGCCCCGGAAGGACGTACGCGCGAGGACCAGCGCCATCGGCACGCCCAGCACGACGCACAGCACGGTGCTGGCGGCGGACGTACGCAGGCTGAGCCACAGGGCGGCCCGCGACGAGTCCGAGCTGATCAGCGAGAAGAAGTGCGTCCACTCGACCCGCGTGGCCAGCGCGACGAGCGGGAGCACGATGAACGCGGCACCCAGGGCAGCCGGCAGCAGGACCCACCGCGGCACCCCGGCCTGCTGTGCGGTCGGTCACGTCACGTCACGGCTTCGCGAACCCGAACGCGGCCAGGACGGACTGCGCGTCGGGTCCGGCCAGGTAGTCGACGAAGTACGCCGCAAGGCTCTCGTCCTTTGCGTGCCTGACGAGCGGCCATCGGGTACGTGTTGACGACCTGGCCGGCGTCGCGGATCGGGACGCCGTGGACCTTGCTGCCGGCCGCCTTGACGTCGGTCACGTAGACCAGGCCGGCATCGGCCTCGCCCGAGATGACCTTGCCCAGCACGTCCGTGACGGACTGCTCCTCGCTGACCGGCTTGATGTCGACGCCGGCCACCTTCTCGACGCTGGCCGCGGCCGCACCGCATGGCACCTGACGCGCGCAGAGCACGACCCTGACGTCGGGATCGGACAAGTCCTTGAGCGAGTCGATGCCCGCGGGGTTGTCGGGCGGGGTGGCGATCTCGAGGGTGTTGGTCGCGAAGTCCTGCGCCTGGCCGCCGACCAGATCGGCGGCCATGGCCTTGTCCATGTTGGCGGTGTCGGCGGACGCGAACACGTCGGCGGGTGCGCCCTGCTGGATCTGGGCGACGAGGTCGGACGACCCGGCGAAGTTGAACTTCACCGTCACGCCACGCGTGTCGTCCTCGAACCGCTTGCCGATCTCGGTGAACGCGCCCTGCAGCGACGCGGCCGCGAACACCGTCAGGGTCTTCTGCGGCGCGGGGCCGTCACGCTCCGGGACGTCGGCCTGCGAGCAGCCGGCCAGGGTGACGAGTGCAGCGACGATCAGGGCGAGCCGTTTCATGAGGCGCTCTCCAGGGACTCGATGATGACGTTGGTGGACTTGATGACCGCCACGGCGACGGAGCCGGGCTCCAGGCCGAGCTCGTCGACGGCCTCGCTGCTCATCAGCGACACGACCCGGAACGGCCCGCACTGCATCTCGACCTGCGCCATCACGGTGTCGGCCTTGACGGCGGTGACCAGGCCGACGAACCGGTTGCGGGCCGAGCTGACCGATCCGCCCTCGTGCGCGGCGCCGGCCTGCTCCTTGGCGAACGTCGCGAGCTCGCGGCCCTCGATCGCCATGCGGCCGGACTCGTCGGTCACCGAGATCAGGCTCCCGCTGCTGACCCAGCGGCGTACCGTGTCGTCGCTGACGCCGAGGAAGCGGGCAGCATCGGAGATCCGTACGTGCGACATGTCCGCAACTCTAGGGCATCATCTGCGGCCCCACAGGCTCAGTCATGCCGCAGGTGCGGCGTCAGCGCGAGACGGCTCGCCCCGCCGTGCGGACGATCGCCTCGACGTACGTGTCGTAGAGCTGCACCGGCAGGTCGTGCCCAAGCCCGGCGATCTCGATGTGCTCGGCCCCGGGCACGGCATTGGCGACGGCCTTGCCGCCCGATCGGTGCACGAGCGGATCGCTGAGGCCGTGGATCACCGTGACCGGCAGGTCGAGCTTGGCGAGGTCCTTGGTGCGGTCGGGCTGCGCCAGCACCGCCAGCATGTGCCGGGTCACCCCGCTCGCGGTCCAGCCGCGGTCGTACGTCTCGTAGGCGCGAGCCCGCGCCAGCTCCTCGTCACCGGGGAAGGCCGGTGACGCCGAGGATCTCCGACGTCCGCAGCGACCGCGCGACGTACGAGTCGCGGGTCGAGCCGGCCGACGCCAGGAGCGCCGGGAGGATGCGCGGATGCTGCCAGCCGACTCGCCGGTTGCCCGTCGTCGACATGATCGACGTCATCGACATCGCGCGCTCGGGCCGGGCGATCGCCATGGTCTGCACGATCATGCCGCCCATCGAGACGCCGACGAGGTGCACCCGCTCGATGCCCAGGTGGTCGAGCACGCCGAACGCGTCGTCGGCCAGGTCGCCGATGCCGTACGGCGGCTTGCCGAGACCGGCGAAGGCACGCACCAGGTCGAGCCGGCCGACCTTGTGCTGGCGCAGCTTGGTCGAGCGTCCCGTGTCCCGGTTGTCGTAGCGGATGACGAAGTAGCCCCGCTCTCGGCGAGCCGCTCGCAGAACTCCTGGACCACCAGCCCATCGGGCCGCCGAGACCCATGACCAGCAGGATCGCGGGATCCTCGGCGTCGCCGAACGTCTCGAAGCAGATGTCGATGCCGGACGGCAGCGACGCGAACTGTTCCCCCGACCGGGTCATGTCGTCGCCCTCAGGACTCGTAGTCGATGGTCGAGTACGCCTTGAGCTTGGCGAGCTGGTGCTCGCTGGTGATCTTGCGGATCGTGCCGCTGCGCGAGCGCATCACGATCGACTCGGTGTATGCCTTGCCGGCGCCGTAGCGCACGCCGGCCATCAGCTCGCCGTCGGTGATGCCGGTGGCGACGAAGAAGCAGTCGTCGGCGTTGACCAGGTCGTCGGTGTAGAGCACCCGGTCGAGGTCGTGACCGGCGTCGATCGCGCGCTGGCGCTCGTCGTCGTCGGTCGGCCACAGCCGGCCCTGGATCGTGCCGCCGATCGCCTTGATCGCGCACGCCGTGATGATGCCCTCGGGGGTGCCGCCGATGCCGACCAGCAGGTCGACGCCGGTGTCGGGGCGCGCGGCGGTGATGCCGCCGGCGACGTCGCCGTCGATGATGAACTTGATGCGGGCGCCGGCGGCGCGGATCTCGTCGACCAGGTCCTGGTGACGGGGCCGGTCGAGCACGCACACCGTGACGTCGCTGATCGCGATGCCCTTGGCCTTGGCGACCAGGGCGATGTTCTCGGCGACCGGCAGCCGGATGTCGACGACGTCGGCCGCCTCGGGGCCGGCGATGAGCTTCTCCATGTAGAACACGGCCGACGGGTCGTACATCGAGCCGCGCGGCGCCACGGCCATGACCGACACCGCGTTGGGCAGGCTCTTGGCGGTCAGCGTCGTGCCGTCGATCGGGTCGACCGCGACGTCGCAGTCGGGGCCGGTGCCGTCGCCGACGTGCTCGCCGTTGAACAGCATCGGCGCTTCGTCCTTCTCGCCCTCGCCGATCACGACGACGCCGTTCATCTGCACGGTGTTGATCAGCGTGCGCATCGCGTTGACCGCGACGCCGTCGGCGCCGTTCTTGTCGCCGCGGCCCACCCAGCGGCCGGCGGCCATGGCCCCGGCCTCGGTCACGCGGACCAGGTCGAGGGCGAGGTTGCGGTCGGGCGCCTGCGCGGCTGGCTGAAGGCTGTTCACGCGGTCATCGTACCCGCCGGTAGCCGTGTTGTGACCGGACGAGTTGTTGCCGATGCCGCCCCGTAAAGTTGTCTCAATGACCGAGCTTGCGAGCGAATCGACCGGCACCGTCATGCCGGTGCCTCCGTATCGTGGGCTTTTGTTGGAGGCGACGGCATGAGCCGAGCAACGATCGAGCCGCGGCAATCCGTCGATGGGCGACATCGTCCGGTCGATCGCCGTGATCGGCCTGATCATCATCGGCCTGTACGCGTTCGGGAAGCTGTTCACCGACAAGCCCGACACCCCGACCCGGTCCGTCGACTACGCCACGCTCACCGATCAGGCCCGACCGGCCGCCGGTTTCGAGCTGCTCGCCCCGGCCCAGCTCCCCGCCGGATGGCACGCGAACGCCGCCACCCTCAACCTTGACTGGTGGCACCTCGGCATCGTGAAGGGCGACCACGACTACATCGGGCTCGACCAGGTCAAGGACACCAGCGCAAGACGGGCGATCGACCGCTTCGCCGACGGCAGCCGCGTGGACGGCAAGACCGACATCGGCGGCGAGACCTGGTCGGTGCGCAAGGGCCCGGACGACCGCACGACGTACGTCCGCACGACGGGCGATGTCACGACGGTGGTCGTCGGGACACCCTCGCGCTCGGTGATCACGGACTACATCGCGTCGCTGTCGACGTCCTAGAACGGCGCCGGCTCGTCGTCGACCGGTGAGCTCTCTGCGGATGCGAGCTCGGCGTTCTCGTGGACCTGGCGATCCGGGCACCACTGGCGTACGGGGCACCACGCGCAGTGCGGGCCCGTGCGCGTGTGCCACTCGGCGTCGACGTGCCAGTCGCGCGCCGCGCCGGCGACGTCAGACCTGACCGCATCGGCCAGCCCCGGCTCCTCGAGGTCCCACGCATAGGCCTCGCCGGTGTCGGGGGTCAGCATCTCGACCTCGACCGTCGCGGTGGTGCAGCCGTGCGCCTCGGCGACGCCGGCCGACAGCATCGACAGCAGGAACGGCACCTGGAGGTTGTCGGCATAGACGTCGTCGCCGCCGCCGGCCGGCAAGGTCCCCGTGGTCTTGACCTCGCGGGCCACGAGCCGGTCGCCGATGCGGAACACCAGATCGGGCTTCGTGACCGCGATGACCTCCGCGTCGTGGTCGAAGCCGTGGATCGCGGTCTCGCTGGCGACGTATTCGACGCCGTCGGTGGCGAGCGGGCAGCTGGCGACGTGGTGGCGCAGGTATGGGTGGGCGATCGCGTAGTCCGCGGCGTCCATGACGGTCGCGGCGAGTCCGATGTCGCCTCCGGGTGCCGGCAGGTCGGCGTCACTGCAGCCGACACCTCGGGCGTGTGCGGCTTCGAGCCACGAGTGCACCAGGAGTCCGCGGGTCTGGGCGCCGGAGTACTCCTGGTCCTTCGGCAGGTTGAGGTCCGACGACAGAAGCCACTGGGCGGGGCAGCGCTGATAGCGGTCGAGGCCGGACGGCGAGATGGATCGGGACGCGTAGCCCTTGATCGGCTGGCCGAGCACCTCCGGCACCGGAATCAGCGCGTCACAGGCGCCGGCGATCTTGCAGCTCGCGCATTCATGTCCCGGCACTGCCGTGCCGAGGTCGCCAAGGCTGCCGGCCACGTGCTTGGCCTCGGCCGAGAACGCGGTGGCAGCGTCGTCGGGTGTGCCGTCGAACAGCACCGCGATGCTGCCGTCGGCGGCGCCGATCTCGACGACCCGGATGCGTAGGGGCGTGTCACGCGACGAGAAGCCGGCGGCAACCTGAGCGGCGGTGCTCACCCACAGCAGGTCTTCGGGCGTCGGGTCGACGTGTGCGGTGCCGAGCCGGTAGCGGCGGACCTCCCGTACGCCGTCCTCGCTGCGATAGAGCGGCCCCCACACGGTCAGCGTACGTTCGACGGTGCCGATCGACGGGTCGCTCTGGAACAGCTGCAGCGGCCCGATGTCGTCCTCGATGTCCCAGTGCGCCTCGAGGATGTTGGTCACGGCGACGGTCGCGTACGGCCGGAGGAGCCGGTGCACGCGTCGCCGATCGAGCTCCTGCGCGATCCAGCCGGCCAGGTGCTGCGGATCGTGCGCCCACTCCGACGAGTGCGCCGCGCGCAGGAGGTCGTTGACGATGCCGAGGACGAACGTCTTCTCAGAGCCGAACGAGCGGCGCCAGCGACGGGACTTCACGTCCGGCCGGATCTTGACGGCGAGGTGACGCGGGCACGAGCCGGCCGAGGCGATGTCGGTGGCAGAGACCTTGAGGATCGAGGGATCCCCGAACAGGTCGAGGGCGTCGATCGTCATGCCTGGCCCCCTGTCCGCGTGGAGTCACGATGATAGGCCGCGCGGCACCGGTCCGGAGGTCACTCGGCGGCGTCGTCCTCCGCGTCGATCCCGGCTGCTGCGGCGAGTCGGGCGCGGGCCCCGTCGAGCCACTGCTGGCAGATGCCGGCCAGCACCTCGCCGCGCTCCCACAGGGCGATCGACTCATCGAGGCTCGTGCCGCCGACCTCGAGCTTCTGCACGACCGAGATCAGCTCGTCGCGGGCCTGCTCGTAGGGGATCTCTGGAGTTGTCGGGGCTTCAGCCATGGTGGCCTTCCTTGTGCGGCGGAGTTTCCTTCGTCAGGGTGCGTACGCCGACGGTGCCGTCGGACACGCGCACCGTGAGCTCGGCGTCGGTGGTGACCTGGTCGATCGAGGTGACGACCGTGCCGTCGGCGAGCTGGGCGACGGCATAGCCGCGCTCGAGGGTCGCGAGCGGCGACAGCGCGCGCACGCGGGCCAGGTGGTGCCCGACCTCGTCGTGCGCGCGGTCGAGTCGGTGGCCCATCGAGCGGCGAGCCCGGTCGCGGGCACTCGAGGATCAAGCCCTGCTGGGCGTCGACGAGCGTCGTGGGGTTGGCCAGGACCGGGCGCGAGCGGATCGCCGCCAGGCCCTGGATCTCGCGGCTCGAGGATCGCCCGGATCGCGTGCGCCGAGCGCTCGCGCATCGCGGCGAGGCCGGCCAGCTCCTCGCGCACGTCGGGCACGATGCGCTTGGCCGCATCGGTCGGCGTCGACGCACGGAGGTCGGCGACCAGATCGAGGATCGGGCTGTCGGGCTCGTGGCCGATCGCGCTGACGACCGGCGTCGGGCACGCGTGCACGGCGCGGATCAGCGCCTCGTCGGAGAACGGCAGCAGGTCCTCGACCGAGCCGCCGCCGCGGGCGATCACGATGACGTCGACCGAGGCGTCGGCCGACAGCTCCTTGAGCGCTGCGCATGACGTCGAGCGCCGAGCCGTTGCCCTGCATCAGGGCGTGGCGGACCACGAAGCGTACGTCGGGCCAGCGCAGCGCGCGCGTTCTGGAGCACGTCGCGCTCGGCGGCGGAGTTCTTGCCGGTGATCAGGCCGATGCCGCGGGGGAGGAGCGGCAGGGGCTTCTTGAGCCGCGGGTCGAACAGCCCCTCGGCGGCCAGCAGCTGCTTGCGGCGCTCGAGCTGGGCCAGCAGCTCGCCCTCGCCCTGCGGCCGGATCTCGCGCAGCTCGAGCGCGAGCTGGCCGCGGGGGAGGTAGAACGACGGCTTGGCGTGCACGATGACCCGCGAGCCCTCGGTGATCGGCGTGGGGGAGGCGTCGAGGATGCTCGCGTGGCACGTCGCGTCGATCGAGATCTTGGCGACGAGGTCGCGCAGCGTGAGGAAGCAGACGCCCTGGCGACGGGTCAGCTGGGCGATCTCGGCCTCGACCCAGACCGCGCCGAGCCGGCCGATGTAGCCGTCGATGAGCTGGGAGATCTGACGCAGCGGCGCGGGGGTGTCCGCGGTCGTCTCCAGAGCCATACCGACACCCTAGGGTGCTGGGCGGACACCGTTAGACTCGTCCACATGTCTTCCACGATCGAGCTCGGCATGCCCCCCGTCGGAGGCAGCGTGCTGCTCGCCGACCCGCGCGGCTACTGCGCAGGCGTCGACCGCGCCGTGATCACGGTCGAGAAGGCGCTCGACCTCTACGGCGCACCGGTCTACGTACGCAAGCAGATCGTGCACAACAAGCACGTCGTCAACAACCTGCGCGAGCGCGGCGCGATCTTCGTCGAGGAGCTCGACGAGGTGCCCGAGGGTGCGACCGTGGTGTTCTCGGCGCACGGCGTCTCGCCGATGGTCCACGCCGAGGCCGCCGAGCGCAGCCTCAAGACGATCGACGCGACCTGCCCGCTGGTCACCAAGGTGCACCACGAGGCGCGCCGCTTCGCCAGCGAGGGCTACCGCATCCTGCTGATCGGGCACGAGGGACACGAAGAGGTCGAGGGCACCGCCGGTGAGGCGCCCGAGCACATCACGCTCGTCCAGACGCCCGACGACGTCGACGCCCTCGAGTTCCCCGAGGGCACCCGGCTGTCCTGGCTGTCGCAGACCACGCTGAGCGTCGACGAGACGATGGAGACCGTACGCCGCCTGCGCGAGAAGTTCCCGCAGCTGGAGGATCCGCCCAGCGACGACATCTGCTACGCCACGCAGAACCGCCAGGTCGCGGTCAAGGAGATCGCCAAGAACGCCGATCTCGTGATCGTCGTCGGCTCGGCCAACTCCTCCAACTCCGTACGCCTCGTCGAGGTCGCGCTCGAGGCCGGCGCCAAGGCGTCCTACCGCATCGACGACATCTCCGAGATCGACGAGCGCTGGCTCGACGGCGTCGAGAACGTCGGCGTCACGTCAGGCGCGTCGGTGCCCGACGACCTGGTGCAGGAGGTGCTGGGCTACCTCGCCGAGCGCGGCCACCCGGGCGCCGAGGCCGTACGCACGGCCGACGAGTGCCTGATCTTCGCGCTGCCGCCCGAGCTCCGCCGCGACATGAAGCTGGCTGCCCAGGCCTGAGTGGTCTCGATACCCCCGCTCGTTCCTCGCGGGCACTCGACCGGCGTGGGTAAAGCTGGTCGAGTAGGCGACCGAGCTCTGCGAGGGAGGCGTATCGAGACCTCGCGACTCAGTGTCTCGTCGGCCAGACCACCAGCGCTGAGCCGCCGCCTCGACGCTTCGGTTCTGCAGCAGCCGTGAGCTTGCCGTGGCGGCCGACCTCGATCGTCGCCGCAGCGCCGATCTCCGCCGCCGAGGTGAACTGGTCGCCCGACGGCGTCAGCTTCTGACCGTACGGGGCCAGCAGGTCCTCGTACGCCTGGATGAACTCCGGCTCCGCGGGTGTCGTGGCGGCATTGCGCTGCGAGGCGCGGGGAGCCGCGACGGCCTCGGGCAGCGTCATGCCGAGGTCGATGCGGTTGAGCAGGATCTGCAGCACCGTCGTGATGATCGTCGCGCCGCCCGGCGACCCGACGACGTACTTGACCTTGCCGTTCTTGAGCACGATCGTCGGCGACATCGACGAGCGCGGGCGCTTGCCGGGCTCGATGCGGTTGGGGTCCTTGGCGTCGTAGACCGCGCTGAAGTCGGTCAGCTCGTTGTTGAGCAGGAACCCGCGGCCGGGCACGGTCATCGCCGAGCCGCCGGTCTGCTCGATCGTCAGCGTGTACGCCGCGGCGTTGCCCCACTTGTCGACGACCGAGAGGTGCGTCGTCGAGATGTTCTCGGTGTCGGCCAGGGTCGGTCTGTTCGGACGTCTGCGCAGCCGGTCGCCGTCGAGCGCACCGGGGCGACTGGCTTGGGTGACGCGTGGTCGCGGGTCGATCGTGCAGGCCCGCGAGTCGGCGAACTTCTGGCTGAGCAGGGTCTTGGTCGGCACGTCGACGTACGCGGGATCGCCGACGTACGCGCCGCGGTCCGCGAACGCCCGCGCCGACGCCTCGAGGTAGAGGTGCAGG
This sequence comes from uncultured Actinomycetota bacterium, assembly GCA_963759975.1. Classification (GTDB taxonomy): domain Bacteria; phylum Actinomycetota; class Actinomycetes; order Propionibacteriales; family Nocardioidaceae; genus Aeromicrobium. The sequence goes on along the minus strand of CAVXBS010000022.1, from coordinate 9,062 downwards.
CTCTGGGCCAGCCTGGAGCCGCCGCCGAGGCGGTAGTTCTCCAGGATGTTGAGCGCCTCGCCGACCGACGTGCCGCCGGACGACGAAGGCGCCATGCCGTAGACGTCGAGGCCGCGATAGCTCACCTTGGTCGGCTCCTGCTTCTTGACCCGGTACGCCGCGATGTCGCGCGGCCGTCATCGAGCCGGCCGGAGCCGGCAGCGTCGACGCCGGGTCCTTGCGGGGTGCTGCACGACGTCGGCGATCTCGCCGGCCAGCGGTCCGCGGTAGAACGCCTCGGGTCCGCGCTTCGGCGATCTGGCGTCAGGGTGCTGGCGAGCTCGGGGTTGCGGAACCGGCGTGCCGACCTTGGGGGCGTCGCCGCCGGGCAGGAACAGCTTGGCCGTGTCGGGGAATGCCGCGAACCGCGTCTTGTTGTCGAGCGTCTGGTTGCGGAACGTGTCGTCGACGACGAAGCCCTTGCGCGCGAGCTCGATCGACGGGGCGAGCGTACGGGCGAGGGATCGGGTGCCGAACCGCTTGAGCGCCGAGTCCCACGTCGCGAGCGTGCCGGGCACGCCGACGGCGACGCCGGACGAGACGAGCTGGGGGGTGAACGGGTAGGGCTGGCCGGTCGCCGGGTCGATGAACGCGTCGTGCGTGATGCCGGCGGGCGCGGTCTCGCGGCCGTCGATCGTGCTGACCTTGTGGGTGCGCGCGTCGTAGTAGACGAAGTAGCCGCCACCGCCGATGCCGGCGCTGTAGGGCTCGGCGACGCCCAGCGCCGAGGCCGTGGCGACTGCCGCGTCGGCGGCGTTGCCGCCCTTGCGCAGCACCTCGAGCCCGATGCGGCTGGCGTTGGCGTCGACGGACGAGACCGCCCCGCCGTACCCGTACGCCGTGGACCCGCTGGCCTTGGCGGAGCTGGGACCAGCGTCGTGGTCGCGACAAGTGAGCCGGCTGCAAGAGCGGCGGCGAGGCCGACCCCAAGTCGGCGCGGTGAGCTGAAGGACATACCCATGCTTCCCCCCGGAAGTCAGTCAGTGATGTCCCTTCACGCTAAGCCCGCAAGCCATTTCCCGCGACCCCAGCCCCTCGGCCCCTAAGGAGGCCGCCCGCGGCCGACTGTGGAGCGAAGCGAAGGGGCGTCACGTGAGCCCCGTCGCTCCGCTCACGCCCTCCTCCGTCGGGCTAGGGGCCAAGAAGCGGAGAGGCCGAGACGCCAACGCGACGCAGATGACGCCCGAGCGAAGCGAGGGAAGGGTGCGCTGGCGAGCTTGCCAGCAGACGCTCGCGGACGAGAGTCGCGGCGGCGAAGGCGACGCTACCCCCACCAGAACGCCGTCAGCGATGATCGCGTACAGCGCGATCAGCGCGGCACCCTCGAGCCAGTCGGACTCGCCGTCGATCGTGATGACCGTCGCGAGCACCACCGACAGCAGCAGGCATGCGACCAGCAGCGGACTGAACACCAAGGTCAGGGTGGTCAGAGCCCGAAGGCGACGCTGATCAGCACCAGTGCGGGCGCCAGCACCAGCGAGATCTGGATCGGGCTGTTGAAGATCACCGCGAACGCGTACTCCGACTGGTCCTTGGCGGCGAGCTGCACGCCGACGATGTTCTCGATCGCGTTGCCGGCGATCGCGACGATGACGAGGCCGGCGAAGACCGGGGACACGTCGAGCGACTCCATCGCAGGCTCGAGTGCGGCGACGAACCAGTCGGAGACGAATGCGGCGAGGGCGCTGGCCACGGCGAGCAGGCCGATCGCGAGCCCGACCGGCCAGCGCGGTGCCTCGGCGTGCGGGCTCGGCGGCGGCCGTTGCCTCGCCGGAGCGAGGCCGGCAGCGACAGCGCGAACAGCACCAGCAGGACGACCGCCACGATGATCGAGAACGCCTTCTCGTGGGCGACTGGCCGGCGTGTGCAGGCCGTGCGCGAGCGACGGGATCGCCATCGCGGCGACCGACAGCAGCATCAGCACCGCGATCGTGCGGGCGCGCTCGGAGTCGAGCTGCTGCGTGCCGTGCTTGAGGCCGCCGACGAGGAACGCCAGCCGAGCACGAGCAGCAGGTTGGCCAGCACCGAGCCGATCAGCGCCGCCTTGACGACGTCGACCAGCCCGGCGCGCAGCGCGAAGATGCAGATGAACAGCTCGGGCAGGTTGCCGAGCGCCGACTGCAGCACCCCGGTGGCGCCGGGGCCGAACCGATCACCGAGCTGTTCGACGCTGCGCCCCACCAGCGTGGCCAGCAGCGTGACGGCGATGGCCGGACGACGAATGCGGGACCGCGGTCCATTCGGCGTAGTGCGCGAAGCCGGCGAGGGCGACCATCAGCGGCGCCGCCGCCGAGAACGATCAGGTCGGAGCGGATGAAGGTCGGCGAGTCTGTCGCGGTGCTCATGGACTCGATCGTGTCAGATCTGCGCGCTGGCGCACGCACTGCGAGAATGGTCGCGTGCACACCGCCCTGACGCTCGTGACCCTGCTGGCCATCGTCGTCGCGGTCAGCGCCGCCGCCGGCCGGCTCAAGCTGTCGGCCGCCGCTGGTCCTGATCGTCGTGGGCATCGTCGGCTCCTACCTCGACTTCGTGCCCGACTTCGAGCTGACCCCCGAGATCGTGCTGATCGGCCTGCTGCCGCCGCTGCTGTATGCCGCGTCGATCCGCACGTCGCTGATCGACTTCCAGACGTACCGGCGGCCGATCGCGCTGCTGAGCGTCGGGCTGGTGCTGTTCACGACGGTCGGCGTCGGGTCTGGTCGTCTGGGCGCTGCTGGACGTCAAGCTGGCGGTCGGCTTCGCGCTCGGTGCCGTCGTGGCGCCGCCCGACGCCGTCGCCGCCACCGCGATCGCCCGGCGGGTCGGCCTGCCGCGACGGGTCATCACGATCCTCGAGGGCGAGAGCCTGGTCAACGACGCGACCGCGATCGTCACGCTGCGCACCTCGATCGCCGCGATCTCCGGCATCGGTCAGCGTGTGGCAGGTCGGCGGCGGGTTCCTCGTCTCGGCGGTCGGCGGCGTGCTGATCGGCCTCGCGGTGGCGTTCGTCATCGGCCACATCCGCAAGCTCATCCAGGACGACGTCACGGACGTCGCGGTGTCGCTGCTGACGCCGTGGATCGCCTACCTCCCGGCCGAGGAGATCCACATCCACGGCCTCGACTCGCAGCCGTCCGGCGTGCTGGCGGTCGTCGTCGCGGGCGTGTCCTCGGGCACAAGTCGCCGCGCATCCAGTCGGCGTCGTCGCGGCTGTTCGAGCGCACCAACTGGACCACGATCTCGTACGTCCTGGAGAACTCCGTCTTCCTGCTGATCGGCCTGCAGATCCAGTCGATCGTCAACGACCTGAGCAACAGCGACCTGTCGACCGCGCGCATCACCTGGTCGTGCATCGCGGTGCTGGTGACGGTCATCGTGCTGCGCATCATCTGGGTGTTCCCGGCGACGTACCTGCCGCGGATGATCCCCAAGATCGCCGCGGCGGAGGCCGCGGCCGACGCCGCAGGCCGCGTTCCTCGTCGCGTGGACCGGCATGCGCGGGGTCGTGACGCTGGCGGCGGTGTTCCTGCTGCCGGAGGACACCCCTGAGCGGGAGGTCCTGGTGCTGATGGCGTTCGTCGTCACGGTGGGCACCCTGCTGATCCAGGGGCTCACGATCCCGGCGCTCGTGCGCCGGCTCAAGGTGCCCGGGCCCCGACCTCCAGGAGGACCACCTGCAGGAGGCCACGGTGCTGCAGTCGGTCACCGATGCCGGCATGGCCTACCTCGACGACGAGGTCGACGACGGCGTCTCCGATGCGGTCATGCACCGGCTGCGCGAGCGCGCCATCGACCGTACGAACGCGGTCTGGGAGCGGCTCGGCGGGGCGGAGACCCCGAGCGCGCAGTACTCCCGCATCCGCGGCGAGATGATCAAGCGCGAGCGCGCCGAGCTGCTGCGCATCCGCAAGCTCGGCACGGTCGACCAGGTCGTGCTGGCACAGGTCATGAACGCGCTCGACGTCGAGGAGTCGATCCTCGACGTGGCCTCCCAGGACGAGTCGACCGCGGACCGCGAGGAGGACCTGCGCCCGTCAGATCCCGGTGCCGCCGTGCGAGCACCTCGCGAGCGCCTGCTCGTTGCCCAACCCGGTGACGCCGACCGGCTGCGAGGAGTGCCTCGCCGAGGGAGGCGACTGGGTCCACCTGCGGCTGTGCATGGACTGCGGTCACGTGGGCTGCTGCGACTCGTCGGTGGGCAAGCACGCCACGAAGCACTACGAGGAGACCGGCCACCCGGTGATCCGCAGCTTCGAGCCGGGCGAGGCCTGGCGCTGGTGCTTCATCGACCAAGCCAACGGCTGACGTACGACGCTCAGCGGTCGCGGTCGGCCAGGATGCGCAGGCGCGATGATGCCGAGCGCGAGGCCGTGACCGATCACGAGCGTCAGGCCGTGGTCGATGACGGTCGCGATGAACCGGCCGATCAGACCCGACATCCTTGGCCAGCCCGTCGACGTGGATCGCCGACGACCGGAACATGCAGACGAGCAGGAGCCTGCCGATCAGCAGCGCCGGTGGCAGCACGCCGGCGGAGAACAGCGAACGTACGTCGACCGCCAGCGGCACCGTCACGGCGATCAGCACGAAGCCGACGGAGAACAGCAGGCCGAGCCGGCCGTCAGCGAGATCGAGGCCGATCACGACGGCCATCGCGAAGCACGCAGCAACGATCGCCTGGCGGGCGCTGAGATCGCGTCGGGCCATGGCTGCTGGTGTGCGGGACACCGCCTGCGACATGCTTCTGACGGTAGTTCACGGCAATGACAAGAACCCGGCATTGCGGTGGGTGTCGCCCCGTGTACGGTGAGCCGGACAGTTGCGACAGGCTGACTAATCGGGGGCAGGGCATGACGAAGGCATTCACCGCGACGTCTGCTCGCGATCGGGCTTGCCGCTGTCGGTGTCCGCCGTGCGACCGACACCAAGAGTCTCGGCGTCGCCGGAGAAGACGGTCTCGACCACTGAGGCTGAGGCGACGACCGGGCGATGATCAAGACCCGGCGCGACGTCAAGGTGCTCTCGGAGTCGCACGACACCCTCGAGAGCTCGATCATGTTCAACGCCGAGCCCGGCCGCACCAGCGTCCGGTACAAGCTTTCCAAGCCCGGTCACATCAAGATCTTGGTCGTCGACCCTGAGGGCAATGTCGTCGACTCCATCGACGATCGCGCGTCAGGCGACGGCACGTTGTCGTTGCTGCTCCCCGTGGAGGGCAGGTACGTGCTCGAGGTGAGCAACCCCAAGCGCGTGCCCTACACGATCAGCGTCGTGCAGCACCTCGTCGACTAGACCGCGACTGATACAACCGAGACGTGGACGCCACGATCGAGACCGCCCGCCTGATCCTTCGCCCGTACGCCGACAGCGACGCCGACCGCATCCTCGACATCCACAGCCGGCTCGAGGTCATCCGCTGGCTCGGCAACCCGCCGTTCGTGCCGATGGCGTCGCTCGACGAGGCGCTCGTACGCATGAAGGAGTGGCGCGAGCGGGATGCGCAGGGCGAGCACACCGTGCACCTGGCGATCGAGCCGCGCGACAGTGGCGTGCTGGCCGGGGGAGTGGCGATGACGCCGCTGCCCGACGACCCCGAAGGGCGCTACGAGGTCGGCTGGCACCTGCACCCGGACGCCGCGGGCCATGGCTACGCGAGCGAAGGCGCCGCGGCGCTGCTCGACGCCGCGTTCGCGGACGGCCTCGACGAGGTCTGGTGCACGATGTACCCCGACAACGCGGCCTCGGCGCGCGTCGCGCAGCGCATCGGGCTCACCGACCTCGGGATCCTGCCTGACCGTTGGTACGGCGGCGACTCCCACCTGTTCCACATGACCCGAGAAGGATGGCTGGCACGTGATCGAGACTGAGCGGCTGACGCTGCGGCACTTCACCCCTGACGACGCGGACTTCCTCTACGACGTCTTCAGCCGTCCCGAGGTGGCGCGGTGGAGCGGCGACGGCGTACCCATCGCCGATCGAGACGAGGCGCTCAGGCGCATCGCAAGCCAGCCCAAGCGCGCCGGTGACCACCCGGCCGCCGGCATCTTCCACGTCAGCGTCACGGCGACCGGGATCGCCGGCGGGCCTGGTCATGTTCGCGCCGTTGCCGTCCAGCGAGGGCGTCGACCGCGACGACATGGAGGTCGGCTGGCACTTCCACCCCGACGCGTGGGGCCACGGCTACGCCACCGAGGCCGCGCAGGCGCTCGTCGACCGCGGGTTCGCCGCCGGCCTGGCCGAGATCTACGCGGTGACCCACCCGGACAACGCCGCCTCGCAGGCCGTCTGCCGGCGACTCGGCATGACGGATCTGGGCCTGAGGTCGGAGTGGTACGACGTGGAGCTCCGGGCGTTCCGCCTCGATCAGCCGCGCGAGTAGGACATCGTCCGGATCTCGTCGGCGACGCGCTCGGGCTCGTCGAGCGGCATGAACGTACGCCCGCCGCGACCTCCACCAGCTCGGCGTTGTCGCCGAAGGCCTCGCGCAGCCGGCGACCGTCTGGCGAGCTTGAAGAACCTGTCGGCGTCGCCCCACACCATGCGTACGGGCTTGCCGAACGTCGCTCAGCCGGGTCGAGACGTCGAGCAGTTCGGCCGGCTCGACCTTGCGGAGGAACTTCGCAGTGTCGCGGCGCACCCCGGCGTTCGACGGGACGGGTGATCCAGCGTGTGGTCAGCGCCGGGTCGAGCGGCTTGGCGACGAGCCCGCCGTAGCCCGATCATCGAGTGCCGCAGCATCCGCGGCCGCATCGTCGCCATCATGGCGCGCAGCCGCATCGGGCTTCCGGCCGGCCTTGAAGAGCACCCCGAAGGGCGCCGGCGGGAACTTGTCGAACGCGTCGCAGTTGGTCAGCACGAGCCGCCCGATGCGGGAGTGGTCGGTGTCGATGAGGAACTGGCACAGCGCGCCACCGGTGTCGTTGCCCACGAGGGTCACGTCGGTGAGGTCGAGCGCGGTCATGAAGTCGTTGATCAGCTCCGCCATGTCACGCGGCGAGAGGTCCGGCGTCGAGCGCGATCGGTGTGCGAGCCCGAGCGGCAGGTCGGGAGCGTACGACCGGATGCCCGGCGCGGCGAGTGCGTCGGCGACGCCGGTCCACAGCTCGTGGTTGACCAGGAATCCGTGGACGAACACCACCGGCGGCGCCGCGCTGTCGTCCGGTCCGGCGACCCGGTAGTGGACCTGGCCGAACGGTGTGTCGATGGTCGCCATGATCTCCTCGATGAGTAGTCTGAAGCCGTGACCCAACTAACATACATACAGACTGTATGAAAGATCAACGCGCGTACGCAGGCCGAACGCTCGGCCGCCGACGAAGGACGCGCTGTCCGAGCGGCGCGGCCCCTGTTCGCGACCGCACGGGTTCGGCGCGGTCAGCGCCGAGGCGATCGCGCAGGCGGCCGGGGTCACCCGGGGCGCGATGTATCACCAGTTCGCCGACAAGACTGAGGTGTACGCGGCGGTGCTCGAGGAGATCGAGGACGAGGTCATGGCGCGATCAGCACCGGCATCGCGGAGGCCGGGCAGGACGACATCGTCGATGTCATGAAGGCCGGTGCGCGGATCTGGCTCGACGCCTGCGCCGACCCGGCGGTCCACAGCATCGTGCTGATCGAAGCGCCGTCGGTGCTTGGCTGGGAGCGGTGGCGCGAGGTCAGCATGCGGCACGGGATGGGGATGGTGCAGGCGCTGATCCAGAATGCGATCGAGACCGGCCGGATCCCGCCAGCCGGTGCCTCCGCTGGCCCATGTGCTGATCGGCGCGCTCGACGAGGCGGCGATCTACCTCGCCCGCTCCGACGGCTCCGCGAAGACGCGCCAGGAGGTCGACGCCATCATCGATCGCATCGTCGACGCGGTCTTCGCCGGATAGCCGACCGCGGTCGGTGACCGCGACGGGCCCGTACGATTGATCCTCGTGGCTCTCAGCATCGGCATCGTCGGACTCCCCAACGCGGGCAAGTCGACCCTCTTCAACGCCCTGACCAAGAACGACGTCCTCGCGGCGAACTACCCGTTCGCGACGATCGAGCCCAACGTCGGCGTGGTCGGCGTGCCCGACCATCCGGCTCGGCAAGCTCGCCGAGATCTTCAGCTCCGAGAAGTCAGCTCCCCGCGACGGTCCAGTTCGTCGACATCGCCGGCATCGTCCGCGGCGCCTCGGAGGGGAGGGGCTCGGCAACAAGTTCCTCTCGCACATCCGCGAGTCCGACGCGATCTGCCAGGTCACCCGCGTCTTCCGCGACGAGGACGTCACGCACGTCGACGGCAAGGTCTCGCCGGCCGACGACATCGAGACGATCTCGACCGAGCTGATCCTCGCCGACCTGCAGACCCTCGAGAACGCGCTGCCGCGGCTCGACAAGGAGTCCCGCAAGGACAAGTCGCTGGTCCCCGCATTCGAAGCGGCCAAGGAGGCGCAGGCCGTGCTCGAGAGCGGCAACGGCGCGTTCCAGGCCGGGCTCGACCTCGACCCGCTCCGCGACCTGCACCTGCTGAGCGCCAAGCGCGCAGCTCTTCGTCTTCAACTGCGACACCGACGAGCTCGGCGACGAGGACCTCAAGTCCCGTATGCGCGAGATCGTCGCGCCCGCCGAGGCGATCTTCCTCGACGCCAAGTCCGAGGCCGAGCTGGTCGAGCTCGGCGACGACGAGGAAGCCGAGGTCGATGCGCGCCGAGATGCTCGCCGACATGGGCGTCGACGAGCCCGGCCTCGACGCCCTCGCCCGCGTCGGCTTCGACACCCTCGGCCTGCAGACGTACCTCACCGCCGGCCCCAAGGAGTCGCGCGCCTGGACGATCCCCAAGGGCGCGACCGCCCCGCAGGCCGCCGGCGTCATCCACACCGACTTCGAGCGCGGCTTCATCAAGGCCGAGATCGTCTCCTTCGACGACCTCGTCGAGGCCGGCTCGATGGCCGCGGCCAAGTCCGCCGGCAAGGTCCGCATGGAGGGCAAGGACTACGTCATGGCCGACGGCGACGTGGTCGAGTTCCGCTTCAACGTCTGAATCGCCGCGTTTGCGCAGGTCAGAGGCCT
>CAVXBS010000021.1:0-146753 GCA_963759975.1 uncultured Actinomycetota bacterium | reverse complement strand
GGAGAACCTGGCGTGCATCATGAACCGTGCAGCCAGGTCGGGCTCTGCCCGTATTGCCATCACCTCGGGTCGTTCGTGGAAGGCGACCTCCTCGTCGTCGCCGCCGATGGTCACGTCCCAGGTGCGGTGCAGCAAGGTCGGCTTGTTCTTGAACGTCGCATAGATCGTCTCGGGCGAGACGCCCGCACGCTCGGCAACCTGCGAGATCGTGGTGCGCCCGTAGCCCCGCTCGACGAACAAGTCGTGGGCCGCGCGCAAGATCGCCCGCTGGGTCTCGCGGGCCTGGGCACGACGGCGGGTCGCGTCATACGGCCTCTTGACAGGTTCACTCATTGGATACACCATCGCTGTATTGAAAGTAGTAACACTATATCGAAAGGATAGGTGATCATCGTGACCGCAACCGACTGGTCCAGCGTGGCGGCCTCTTGGGAGGCCCACTCCGCGGGCATCGAGGAGACCAGCGCGACCGTGACCAAAGCCCTGCTCGCCGCCGCCGCGATCGCGCCGGGCGAGAACGTTCTTGAGCTCAGCGCGGGCACGGGTGAGCTCGCCGCCCACCTGGTCGAGCTGGTCGGCCCGCAGGGGTCACTGGTCGCCAGCGATGTCGCGCCGGCGTTCGTCGCGATGCTGGAGCGACGGCTCGCCGACGTGCCGAATGCCAGCGTGGCGACCATCGATGCCGCCGCGATCGCGGGGCCGCCCGCGGCCTACGACGCCGTGCTGTGCCGGATGGGCCTGATGTTCGTCCCCGAGCCGGTCGAAGCGTTGCGCGAGGTCCGCCGCGTCCTGCGACCCGGGGGCCGGCTCGCAGCCGCGGTCTGGGGCACGCCCGACAACAACCCGTGGATGGTCAGCGTCGGGTTCGCCACGATGATGACCGGCCTGCTCAGCGGGCCCATGCCGACCGAGCCCGGAGGCCCCTTCTCGCTCGGCGACCCTGACGAGCTCGAGAAGCACGCCCGCGAGGCCGGGTTCGGTGACGTCCCGGTCGAGGTCGTCTCCTACACCCGCCGGTACGCCTCCGCGGACGAGTTGTTCGACATGGTCCGCGTGCTCGCGCCCCCGATCGCCGCCGCCCTCAAGAGCGCCTCGCCCCAGCAGCTCGCCACCGCCCGTACGACGGCCGCGGACTTCATCACCCAGTACCGCCGCGACGACGGCTCGTACGACGTACCGGCCTGCGCGCTGGTGCTGCTGGCCTCCTGACCTGCAGCGACAGCCTGCTAACGATCCACCAGCCGGCGCCGTCGCGCCTGTACATCGCAGCCGAGGGCGGCAATTCACGCACAACACGCGAGCATTTCGTCTGGCCGCTCGGCTGCTCGCGGGTGCGTGAGAACTGAGGAGCTCCTAGTCCTCGGAGCGCGCGTTGGTCGGGTCGGTGTGCTCGGCGACCAGGAAAGCGGAGAACCGGAGGATCGCGGGCGCCTTGAGTGCAAGGTTGGCATCCGGCTTGATGAGGACGACTTCGAAGCCCAGCAGCTGCCCGGTTTCGGGGCTCGCGATCAGGACCAGGCGCTGGTTCGCACGGTCCGCCGGGACGAGGGCGATCCCCGACCCCTTCACGGCCGGCCCGATCCTCCACCGCGCCGAGGAGCCGCGGTCCCGCTTGTTCGCCCAGGAGGCCCCACAGCGCCGACATGACGCGCGGCGGGACAACGTACGTGTTGCTGTAGGTATCGATGTGCGTGAAGAGGCACTTGGCCCGTTCTGGTCCGCTCGGCGACTGATCGCACCCACTCAGCTTGAGAAGCGCAGGTCTGAGCGCCGACTGACGTTGTGGCAGGCGGTCGAGCAGCGTCGCGTCGACGGAACCCTGGGGTTGGGTCTCATCCGCGCTCGACGGGAAGTCGCTCCACGCCCCGTCATTCGGCACGCCTCGGCCATCCGCTGCCAAGGGGGAGCTCCGTCGTTCGACAACACGTTGTGAGCCATCACGCGAGACCCACGACTCCCTGATCGTGGGGATGACCGCAATCGACGTGTCCGCCGCATCGTCATCGATGGCGGCAAACCAGTTGTCGCTGACGACGTGCTGGTCTCGCCGACCGGCCGCCGTGCCGGCAGGTTGTCCAGCGGCGGCACTGGCCAGATTGGTGAGGGTGGCGCTGGGGTCCTTGCCCGGAGCGAAGGCGATGTTGTCCGCGTCGGCGAACTCATACCGGAGCAGTGGTGGAGTGTCTGCTGAGGCTGGGGTGGAGCCCCACGGTTGCAGGACGCTGAGCGCAACGGCCGCGGCGGCAGCGATCGATCCCCCGGCCAGGATCAGGCGTCGAGGCATCCTTCGCCGGGAATCAGCGTCGGCCGCCTTCATCCGAGCAACGAAGTCGTCGGCGCTGTCCAGATCGATCCCCAAACGCTCCGGCGGCACATCGAGGTCGATTCCCGCGGCGAGAGCCGTATGACGCAGCTCCGCTGATTCGTCGGTGCCCGTGGGCCAGGTCTCCGGATTCATGCGCGTCGCGCCTCTTCGCCGGAATAGCCGTCAGCGTGCAGCGCGGCGATCCGCTGACGCAGTCTGGTGACCCGCGTGGTGTAAGCCGTCACGCTGATCCCGAGCAGACCCGCCGCTCCCACCTTGTCGAGGGTCCCCAGGAAGGCGACATTCAACAGGTGCTGTTCCGCCGGAGTCAGCTGGGTCCACACCCATCGCGCCACCTCAGAGACCGCCACGATGTCGGCGATGTCAGGGTCGGGTGCCATGTCGAGGGTGGCCGCATTGATGAAACGATTGTCGTGATGCTTGCGACGTACGCGCTGCGCCTCCTGCAAGATCTGGTTCTTGGCGATGCCGAACACCCACGCAGGCCACTCAGCAGGATCCGATGGTCCGGAGTCGCGCTTCTTCCAGACGACCTCGAACGTACTGCTGATGACGTCCTTGGCCTGCTCCGGTGAGAGACGAACAACGGCGAATGAGAAGACTTGCTTCCTCATTCGAACGTAGAGCTCTTTGAACTCGTCGTCTCTCACCTAGTGAGACTACGCTTTCAGGGCGTGATTAGCAGGCAGCCACGGTGGACAGGTAGACGGCTTGCGACGACTCACGCCACCCGACGAGGTCGGTGATCTTCTTGCCGGGGTCGAGGCAGGTGTAGTAGCCGCCCCCGTCGGCGTCCTGATGGAGGAAGGCGCGAGCACTCCGGCGGTTGTAGATCGAGTTGACGGCGTACAGACTGATCGGCCGGTAGCTTCCCGTGGCGCTGAACCTCTGGAACGAACCGCTGTAGTCCGTCCCGGACCAGATGCAGAGGTAACCGGCGTCGCACTGGCTGAGCGACTCGGGGGGCGCCACACCAGCGCTGGCAACGCTGGACAGAGCCGACGCAGCTGTGGACAGGACGATGCCGGTGAGGATGGATGAGATGAATCGAGTTGTTTTCATGCCGATTCATCGCGGCCGCCGGCACCCAGTCACCCCTGCCAGGGTCGACGCGCACCGAGGGTGAATCCGTTGCGGCCAATGGGATAAACACACGTCGCCATGGGTCGGAACTCCACGATCTGACGCTCAGCGCACGGAAGTTTCTCCACATTGTGTGAATTTGAGGGTCGTCGAGGGATGTCTAGTTACAACACCCGAGTCCGGCCTCTCGGTTTCGGGTTTGCCTGGTAGCTCCCGACTCGAGGTGTACGACCATGGCGCGATCCGAAGGCTCGACGTTCAACCACGATCCGTTCCGCGACCGCACGGCCCAGACCCTGCCTCCGGCAGACAGTCGACGCACGCCCCTACGTCGCCCAGCGACGCGGTTGATGGCCGGGCTCGGAGCCTTCGCCCTCGCATCGCTGGCGTTCGGTCTCGCCAACTCCGCGGATGCCGCTGATCCCGCGATCGACCTCGGCACCGCCAAGGCATTCTCCGTGCTGGCCGGTTCTGGCGTCACCAACACGGGTGTCACGCACCTGGCGGGGAGCTTGGGTACGTACGCCACCACGACAGTCACGACGGACACTCCGTTCGACTTCACGGGCCCCGGGGCCATGAACCATGCCGGCGACGGCGTGACGCAGACGGCGAAATCGGACCTGCTCACCGCCTACAACACCGCGGCCGGAGCGTTGCCGCCGACGGCTGTACCAGAAGAGCTCACCCGCTCTGACCCATACCTCCCCGGCATCTATCGCGCCAGCAGCAGCATGCTCCTCAGCGGTTCGATGACCTTGGACGGCGGCGGCCGCAAGGACGGCGTGTTCATCTTCCAGGCGCCGGCCTCGACCCTGACGACCGCGTCCAACGCGACGGTGAACTTCGTCAACGGCGCACAGCCGTGCAATGTCTACTGGCAGGTGGGCAGCTCGGCCACGTTCGGGACCGGCACGACGTTTGTCGGCAACGTGCTCGCACACACGAGCATCAGTGCCAAGACCAACGCCGTTTTCGAAGGACGCCTCCTGGCCAACAACGGCGCGGTGACGCTCGACTCCAACACCATCAGCGCCCCCGCTTGCGACACCACTCCCGACACGGGCGCTGACACCGATACGCAGGGAACCGACGCGGGCACCGACACCGAGGGAACCGACGCGGGCACCGACACGCAAGGGAACCGACGCGGGCACCGACACCGAAGGAACCGACGCCGGAACCGACACGGAAGGAACCGCGACGGAGGGAGCCGACTCCGGCACGGAAACCGACTCCAATTCTGCGGTTGACGCCGGCACCAATACCGATTCGGGGACCGGCACCGAGGCCACCACAGGGCCGACCGGCAGTGGCACCGAAGCAACTGACACCGATCTTCCCAGCACGGGCGGACCGAATGTGCTTGCTCTGGCCTTGGGATTGATCGCCGTCGTCGGTGGAGTCTCCATCATTCGGCTGCGTAGGACTCACCAAGCCACCCATCGGGCATAGGCGACCGCACCGGCGCGATGTTGCGCAGAGCCTATGCGTTCAGCACGTAGATGAGCTCCTCGATGTCGTCGTCGGGCGCAGCCACCTTCGACTCCTCCACGCGACCGCGCCGAAACCCGCACTTCTCAAGGACGCGGATCGAGCCCACGTTGTGCGTCACGACATGGGCGTACAAAGGACGGATCGACACCTCCTTGACCAGCAGGGCGAGGGCCTGTGTCGCGACGCCGCGGCCCCAGAACTCGCGCCCGATCCAGTAGCCGAGTAGTTGCTGCCCGTCCTGCGGCCAGCTGCCGATGTTGCCCGCGACCACACCATCCGCCACGATCGTGCGCACCACCAGGGTGTCGTCTGCGCGGAGCTTCGCCCAGTGCGCCGAGACCTGATGCCTGTCGCGAGCGGGAAACGCCGCCATCTCGACCGCCCGCGGATCCGCCTGGTGATCGAAGAACACCTCGACGTCCTGGTCTTCGACGGCCCTGAGACGCACCGCGGGTGGCACCTCGTGGAATCTGGTCAAGTCCAGTCACTCCTCGCCTCGGTCCATGCGTCGACCCTCAACTATTTCACCGGGGGGTGACAACCCTGCCGACCGTATGGTTCATACTCAGAACCTGTCAGGCTCGACAGAGGCTGGCTTCGCGGACGTGGTGTAGTTGCAGCACGCTTCCCTTCCAGGGAATGGGTCGAGGTTCAAATCCTCGCGTCCGCTCCACATATCGCAGACCGAGCCCGCCAGCCGACGCGTCCCGCGTGCTCGGGTCAGCGAGCGATGAGGTCGAGGATCGATCGTGTCCGATCGTCGTCGTGGACGTGGGTGATGAGTCCCTCGACCACGAGCACGGCCATCTGTGCCCTGGTATCGACATCCGACTCGGACGTGCCTGCCTGCCTGAAACCCTCTTCGAGAATGTCGTCGGCGAGATCGTGGAACCGCCGGTGCCACGCATCGATGGGGGGCGAGGTGTCGGCGCGGGCATGGACCGCGGTCACCAGCTGGTGATGTTCCCGCAGTCGCTGAACCACCCAGTGCAGCTGCTTGGCCAACGGCTCGTCCTCCAGTGCGGAGAGCTCGGTCAACGCCGCCAACACGAGTCGGTCGACGACACCGACCAGGAGCGTGTCCTTGTCTGGGAAGTACCAGTAGATGGTGTTGGCCGTGACTCCTGCTGAGCTCGCGATCGCCTTGAGGGAAGTTCCCTCGTACCCGAGCTGCGTGAAAAGCTCCGTGGCCGCGTCGAGGATCTCCTCGCGTTTGGCTTCTGGGTCCTGCGGGCGGCGGTTGCGAGGCATGCTCCAACTCTATCTTGACTGACGATCAAGAAGACTATATCTTCTTGTTTGCCGATCAAGAACACCCCGGAGGCACCATGCATCCCACCGAACCGCCGACCTTCTCGCGGACCGCGACCTCGTTCGACTCGCACGGTGTGTCCTGCGCGGCGACCGTCTACCGCGCCGAGCCCCGTCCCGCGGGGCCAGCGCCAGTCATCGTGATGGCACACGGCTTCGGCTCGGTTCGTGCGCTGCGCCTCTATGCGTACGCCGAGCGCTTCGCGGCAGCCGGATACACGGTCGTCGTGTTCGACTACCGCGGTTTCGGTGACAGCGAGGGCGAGCCCCGACAGCTGCTGGACATCTCGATGCAGCACCAGGACTGGCGCTCCGCATTGGCGTTTGCCCGCACGCTCGAAGACGTAGACGCCGACCGGGTCGTGGCATGGGGTACGTCCTTCGCCGGTGGCCACGTGCTCACCCTCGCCGGCCAGGGTGAGCCACTCGCGGCGGTCATCGCGCAGGTGCCTCACGTCAGTGGCCCGGCAGCCGTGCGCGCCACCGGACTGAAGGCCTCGGCACGGTTGCTGCCTGCGGCCGTACGCGACCAGGTCAGAGCGGTGCGTCGGCGTGAACCCGTGTACGTGGACCTGGTGGGTCAGCCGGGCAGGACAGCTGTCATGACTTCGCCGGACGCCGCTTCCGCCCTGGAGAGACTGACGAACGACTCGGGGATCGAGCGCGGCGCCTATCGCGAGGACGTCGCCGCGCGGATCGCCTTGAGGATCGGGTTCTACTCACCAGGCCGCCGCGCCTCTCGCATCACCTGCCCCGTGCTCGTCCAGATCGCCCAGCACGATGCGATCACCCCGCGCGCGGTCGCCGAAAAGGCCGCCGCCCGGATACCGCAGTCAACCGTGCACGTGTACGACTGCGGGCACTTCGACCCCTACGTCGAACCGAACTTCGGCCGCGTCATCGACGACCAGCTCGCGTTCTTGCAGGCACACGTCCCGATCTCGCCCACCGCCTAGCCGAACCCACCCCGACCGCCGCGTCTGCGTACGTCCTTCCATTGATCGGCTCGTCCCCGGACTCCGGGGCTCGCTAGCGTCGGATCGTCAGCCCCACGACAGCAGCACGTGCTCCGGCGACTCGGGCGACCAGTCGGACGTACGGACTTCGAAGGACTCCTCGGCGAAGTTGACGACGACGCGGAGCGAGCCGCGGTGCATGACGAGCCACGAGTCGTCCTCGGCGACCTCGACGACGAACCCATCGAGCGAAGGATCCGCGAGCTCTGGGTGTGACCGGCGCAGCGCGATCAACGAGCGATAAAGGTCGAGCATCGAGGCGTGATCCGGCGCGTCGAGCTCCGACCAGTCCAAGGTCGAACGCTCGACGGTCGCCGGGTCCATCGGATCTGGCACCTCGGACTCGCCCCACCCGTGCCGGCCGAACTCGCGACGGCGACCCGTGCGTACGGCCTCGGCAAGCTCGGGATCGGGGAACGACGCGAAGAACTGCCACGGCGTGTCGGCCGCCCACTCCTCTCCCATGAACAGCATTGGCGTGTACGGCCCGAGCAGCACGATCGCCGCACCACACGCCTGGAGGCCGGGCGAGATGGACGCCGAGATGCGGTCGCCGGTGGCCCGGTTGCCGATCTGGTCGTGGTTCTGCAGGTACGCGAGGAATGAGGTGCCGGTCAGCAGCGAGGTGTCGACGGGACGGCCGTGCGTACGTTCGCGGAACGACGACCACGTGCCGGCGTGGAAGAACGCGCCGCGCAACGTCGTGGCCAGCGCACCGGGCGCGGCGAAGTCGGCGTAGTAGCCGTCGGCCTCCCCCGTCAGGCGTACGTGCAGCGCGTGGTGCAGGTCGTCGCTCCACTGAGCGTCCATGCCGAGTCCGTTCGCCGAGCGCGGCGTGACCATGCGCGGGTCGTTGAGGTCGGACTCCGCGATCAGGGTCAGCGGCCGGCCCAGTGCGTCAGACATACGGGAGGTCTCCGCCGACAGCTCCTCGAGCAGCGTCAGCGCGCGCCGATCGGCCAGCGCGTGCACGGCATCGAGCCGCAGCGCGTCGACGTGGAACTGCTCGAACCAGCCGAGCGCGTTGTCGAGCACGTAGCGCCGCACCTCGTCGGACTGTGGCCCGTCGAGGTTGAGCCCCGGGCCCCAGTCATTCTGGCCGGCGAAGTAGGGCCCGAAGCGGTCGAGGTAGGCACCCGACGGCCCGAGGTGGTTGTAGACGACGTCGAGCACGACGCCGAGCCCGCGCACATGGCACGCGTCGACGAACCGCTTGAAGCCGTCCGGTCCCCCGTAGGGCTCGTGCACCGCGCCCCACAGCACCCCGTCGTAGCCCCAGCCCGCGTCGCCATCGAACGAGTTGACCGGCAGCACCTCGACGAGGTCGATGCCGAGGTCGATGAGGTGGTCGAGCCGCTCGATGGCGGCGTCGAACGTACGCCCGGGAGTGAACGTCCCGATGTGCAGCTCGTAGATCACCGACCCCTCGAGCGTGCGGCCCGGCCAGTCGGCGTCGGTCCAGTCGAAGCCGTCGTGGTCGTACGTTCGGGAGGCCGCGTGCACGCCGCCCGGCTGCCACTGCGAGCGCGGGTCAGGCAGCGGAGTCTCGTCGTCGCCGAGCAGGAACGCGTAGTCGGTGCCGGGCGTCGCGTCGACGTCGGCGCGCCACCAGCCGCCCTCGCCGGGCTGCAGCTCATGATCGGTGCCACCGACCCGCAGACGTACGCGCTGCAGGTCGGGACACCAGACCGTGAACGTCACCTGACCACGCGGGTTTCCGGCGACTTCGTCTGTGCCGGATCGGTCTCGGGCAGGTCGCCGAGCGCCTCGTCAACGGCCTTGAGCACGTCGGCGTCGAGCCTGATGCCCGACGCCTGCGCGTTGGACTCGACCTGCTCGGGACGGGAGGCGCCGACAATCGCCGCGGCGACGTTGTCGTTGGCGAGCACCCAGGCGACGGCGAGCTGCGCCATCGTGATGTCGAGGCCGTCGGCGATCGGCTGGAGCTTCTGGACGGCGGTCAGCACCTCGTCGTCGAGGAAGCGCTTGATCATGTCGGCGCCGCCCTTCTCGTCGGTGGCGCGGCTGCCCTCGGGCGGTGCGGCACCCGGCTTGTACTTGCCCGGTGAGCACGCCCTGCGCGATCGGCGACCAGACGATCTGCGAGATGCCGAGCTCCTTGCTCGTGGGGATGACCTGGTCCTCGATGACCCGCCAGAGCATGGAGTACTGCGGCTGGTTGGAGATCAGGTGGATGCCGAGGTCCTGCGCGAGCGCGTGGCCGGCGCGGATCTCGTCGGCGGTCCACTCGCTGACGCCGATGTAGAGCGCCTTGCCCTGGCGGACCACGTCCGCGAATGCCTGCATGGTCTCCTCGAGCGGCGTCTCGTAGTCATACCGGTGCGCCTGGTAGAGGTCGACGTAGTCGGTGCCGAGCCGCTCGAGCGAGCCGTTGATCGACTCCATGATGTGCTTGCGCGACAGCCCGGTGTCGTTGGGCCCGCCGGGGCCGGTCGGCCAGTAGACCTTGGTGAAGATCTCGAGGGACGCGCGGCGCTCGCCCTTGAGCGCCTCGCCGAGGACGGACTCGGCCTTGGTGTTGGCATAGACGTCGGCGGTGTCGAACGTCGTGATGCCCGAGTCGAGGGCCGCCCGTACGCATGCCAGTGCCGCGTCGTTCTCGACCTGCGAGCCATGCGTGAGCCAGTTGCCGTAGATGATTTCGCTGACCTTGAGGCCGCTGTTGCCGAGGTATCTGAAGTCCATGATTCGAGCCTAGTGCGACGATCCTGATCGGCATGTTTGCGGGTTTCCACATGATCGATCGGAGCCCATGGACTGTGTCGGAGTCGTGGTCTAGATTGGAGTCAGTCGAACACCTGTTCTAGTGATCGGGGGATCATGGTCGCCGAGCTCGTCCCATCGCCGCCACCACTGGTGGGCTGCCTGGACGCGCTCGACGAAGTCCTGGACTCGATGCCGACCGACGCGTATGCCGGGTTGGATCCGGCAATGCGACGCCATGCGGTGGAGCGGTTGCGGCGGATCAAGGCCCGGGTGGCCGGCCAGGAGCTGGCCGCCGTGCGCGCGCTCGATGCCGGGTTGGGTGACAAGGCCAGCACCGGTGAAGTCCTCGCCCGGGGATTCGGCCGTGACAAGTGGGAGGCCGACCGGTCCGTCCGGGTAGCCAAATCCTTGTCCACGGCACCCAAGACCGAGGACGCGTTGGCCTCCGGTGAGCTGGCCGAGACCCAGGCCGCGGTGATCGCCGGAGCCATGTCGGGACTACCGGAGAGCGTGACTCCGGAGCAGCGCGACGCGTGCGAGACCACGCTTATTGCCGATGCCAAGCGGTTCCCGATCAAGGACCTACGCCAAAGAGCACTACGCATCTCGGACACATTCAAACCCGAACCTGAGGCCGCCGCCGACGAGGACGAAGCCCTGCGACTGCGCGAACGCCGGGCCTGGGCGCGCACCGAAGCATGGCTGGTCGACGACAAGGACGGCACCTGGCGATTCGGCGGCAGGCTGCCGGCCCTGCACGGCGAGATGCTCAAGTCAGCACTCGACGCGATCGCCGCACCCCGGCGCCGCCACCTCACCCCAGACCAAGAACGCGACCAGGACGAGCTCACGTATTCACAACGCATGGGACGCGCGTTCGCGCACCTCATCGAACGACTCCCCACCGACAAGCTCCCCACCACCGGCGGCACCCCCGCAGTCATCACGGTCAACATCGACCTCGACGACCTCCGCAAACGCACCGGAGCAGCCACCCTGACCACCGGGACCCGCATCAGCTCCGGCGAACTACGCCGCCTGGCCTGCAACCACGGCATCCTGCCCATGGTCTTCAACAGCGGAACACTCCCCCTCGACATGGGACGCACCAAACGCCTCTTCACCCCAGCCCAACGCATCGCGATCGCCAACCGCGACCTCGGATGTGTCACCCCAGGCTGCGAAGCACCACCAGGCTGGTGCGAAGGCCACCACTGGAAACAAGACTGGGCCACCGGGTCCACCACCAACATCGACGACGGCACCCTGCTCTGCTCACGCCACCACCACCAAGCCCACGACGAAAACTGGCAATTCCGCCAAGCCACCGACGGCCACATCGAAATCCGCAAACCCCACGACGTCTGGCAACGCAACCACCGCTGGCGACCCTAGGTCGGTCAGGAACTGCTTGCGCCGCAGGTGTAACTCTGTGTCACCTTCGATCGTTGTGACCTGCAACACTTTTCTGAGCCAGAGGAGCACCTTCGTGCGTCGTCTTGCAGTCGTCATCTTCGCCGTCTTCGCCATCGTCGCCGCCGCGACCGTCCCGGCCGCCGCTGCGACCACACCCTCCCCCACGACTGCCGACTCATACGGCACGGTGCGCAACATCGTGCCGGCCGGCCAGCGCGGCACGATCAACGCGCTGCAGCTCGCGCAGGTGCTGATCGGCGGTGGCTTGACCGCGGTCGACGGCAAGAACGCGCCCAAGAACTACGCCGACCAGCTCGAGATGTATGACGACCTGGCGAAGTACAAGCCCGGGACGATCACCGACGCCGTCGTCGACAAGGACTACAAGAAGGCCGGCTTCGTCCCCGAGAAGGTCGTGAGCACCGAGTCACCCAAGCCCGGCGTGACGATCGTGCGGGATGCATACGGCGTCCCCTACATCACCGGCCAGACGTACAACGACACGATGTTCGGCGCCGGGTTCGCGGGCACGCAGGACCGCATGTTCCTGATGGACGCGCTGCGACACCTCGGCGCCGGCCGTGGAGCCGAGTTCGTCGGCGGCACCCCCGGCAACATCGCGATGGATCGCGCCCAGGTGCGCTCCGCGTACTACACGCCCAAGGAGGCCCAGGACCAGCTCGAGATCATCGCCAAGGAGAACGGTGCCGAGGGCCAGCGCCTGCTCGACGGCGCGGACGCCTTCCTCGCCGGCATCAACGCCGCGCAGGACAGGATGTGCCCGCTCGGGTTGCCGACGGGGCTCGAGTGCCCGGCCGAATATGCCGCCCTGCAGAAGAAGCCGACGCCGTGGACGCGGGCCGACCTGACGTACGTCGCCTCGCTCGTCGGCGGCATCTTCGGCAAGGGCGGCGGCCAGGAGTACGCCAACGCGCTGTTCTACGGCAAGCTCGTCAAGAAGTACGGCACCGCCAAGGCCGACAAGATGTTCGCGAGCCTGCGGGAGAAGAACGACAAGGAAGCACCCACCACCTCGACGCTGTCGTTCCCCTACGACAACAAGTCGTTCAACCCGCACCAGGCCGGTGTGGCGATCCCCGACCTCGACGGCGCGCACGGCAGCGGATCCGGTGACGACACCGGCACCAGCAACCCCATCGAGACACTCCTGGACGCACTCAAGCTCGGGCTCACCGGCGTGCCGAACCAGGTCGAGACCCCCTCGGGCACGATCGACCTCAGTGGCCTGTTCTCGGCCAACGGCATGAGCAACGCGCTGCTCGTCGGCGCCAGCAAGACCAAGACCGGCCACCCGCTGGTCGTGTTCGGCCCGCAGACCGGCTACTACAACCCGCAGCTGCTCAACGAACAGGTGCTGATGGGTCCGGGCGTGTTCGCGCGTGGTGTGTCGTTCGCCGGCACCAACCTCGTCGTCGAGCTCGGTCATGGCGCCGACTACGCCTGGTCGGCGACCAGCTCGGGCAGCGACAACATCGACACCGTGATGGAGAAGCTGTGCAACGCCGA
The DNA here is from genome assembly GCA_963759975.1 of uncultured Actinomycetota bacterium. GTDB lineage: Bacteria > Actinomycetota > Actinomycetes > Propionibacteriales > Nocardioidaceae > Aeromicrobium. The sequence continues at coordinate 133,850 of CAVXBS010000021.1, read as the reverse complement.
CGGCAGCGCACCGACGGTCAACTCGACGTCGTACCGCAAGGACGGCGGCGCCTGCGTGCCGATGCAGTACGACGAGCACAAGGAGACCGTGATCCCCAACATCTCGGCCCCGACTGCCCCCGAGACCCTCAAGATGCAGGTGTGGCGCACCAACCACGGCATCGTGCAGACCCGCACGACGGTCAAGGGCGTACCGGTCGCAGTCGCGATCGAACGCAGCACGTACGGCCGCGAGGCCGCTTCGATCCTGGGCTTCTCGCGCTTCAACAACCCCGACTACCTCAAGGACGCGACGTCGTTCAAGAAGGCCGCCAGCGCGATCGACTACACGTTCAACTGGTTCTATGCCGACAACCGCGACATCGCCTACTTCTCGTCGGGCCTCCTGCCCGTGCGTGCCGCCGGCACCGACACCGACATGCCTCGGTGGTCGGGCAAGACGTACGACTCGACCGGCTGGCTGAGCGCTGCCAAGCACGTGCAGCAGATCAACCCGTCGACCGGCTATCTCGCGAGCTGGAACAACAAGCCCGCGCGTGACTTCGCGGCCGCCGATGACAAGTGGTCCGACGGGTCCGTGCACCGCTCGCTGGCGCTCAGCCGGCGGGCGGCCAAGGCCATCGCAGCCGGCAAGATCACCCGCGCCCAGCTGGCCGGGATCGTCGAGGACGCGGCAACCGAGGACGTACGCGCGAAGGAGCTGCTCCCCGTGCTGCTCAAGGTGCTCGGGGACGACCCCAAGACTGCCGAGGCCCGCAAGCTGCTGTCCGCCTGGCTGGCCGCAGGTGCGCACCGCGTCGACTACGACCGGACCGGGTCGTACGCGCACCAGGCTGCGATCCGCATCTTCGACACCTGGTGGGAGGACGGCGACCAGGCCTTGGCGTACGACTTCGCGACGCCGAGCCTGGGCGCCGACCTCGCGCGGGCGCTCCCGCAGCCGCTCGACGACCACCCGCGCGGTGGCCAGGGCTCGTCGTGGCTCGGCTCGCCCTGGTACGGATACGTCAACAAGGAGCTGCGCCAGCTGACCGGGTCCACCGTCAAGAGCCCGTACGCCTATCGGCTCTGCGGAACGCTCACGACCTGCCGCACGACGTTGCGAGCGTCGCTTCTCAAGGCCGTGCAGCGGGCCCAGACGGCGCAAGGCGTCACCAGCCCGAACCAGCTGACGTACGACAAGTCGATCGACTACATCCGGCCCACGAGCGGCGGTGTGGTCGGGGTCCGCCCGAGCGACTGGCAGAACCGGCCCACGTTCCAGCAAGTCGTTGACTACCGGACGCACCGGGCTCGGTGATACTGGTCGGCATGAGACCGACCCTGACGGTGGCCGTCGCGATCCTGCTGCTCACAGCGGGGTGCGGCGGCTCCGACGAGCCCGAAGACGCGGGCGACGACCCGACGACGAGTCCCGCGCCGACGGCTACGACGACCCCGGCCACCGCGCCAACACCCACCGCGACGCCGACGCCGACACAAGCCACGCCCGCCTCGACGCTGATCGACTACGGCGATGACGGCATCACGGTGGCGCGCGGGGCCGACACGGCGAAGCTCGAGGGTGCTCCACAGGACTTCAAGGCGTTCATCGCCGCCGACCTGCAGCGACAGCAGGACACCAAGGACGATGTCTGCGCCAAGAAGCCCGAGATCCACGTCGAGCGGGTCGATACGCGCGGTTGGGCTGCGGGCGGCACGTTCATCCCGCAGTGCGGCGGCAACGCGAACCTGTGGGCCAAGGTCGCCGGCGGGTGGCGCGAGGTGTGGGGCGGTCAGACGCTGCCGGACTGCGCCGTCCTCGAGAAGTTCCGCTTCCCGGCAACTGTCGGCGGCACGCAGTGCGGCACGCCGGACGGCAAGACCCGCCGCTACCCCTGAGGGGTCGAGATGGCGGCGACCAGCGGTTCGACCAGTCGCAGCAAGCGATCGGGCGTTGCGTCGGGGTTGACGGACTGGCGCATCGCGAGCCCGATCGCATAGTCGACGGCCGCCTCCGCGAGCACCTCGAGCGTCTCGTCGTCGATCGACTCCGGCGGGGCGAGGGAGCGTACTACCGACACGGCCTGCTCGATCGAGGCAGTCTGCCGCCGCGTCTGGGCTTCGGCCAGCCGAGGATCGTGCATCGTGTCGAGCAGCAGCTCGAGCTCGAGCCGGACCCACCCTGACGACATGGCCTCGGCTGCCCACCGCCTGACCTGGTCGAGGACGTCCCCGGCGGCCTTGGCCCGGTCGACCTGGTCGCCCAGCGCGCCGATCTGCTCAGCCTGCAGGCGTTCGAGCACTCCGAGCGCGAGGTCGGCCTTGCTTCCGAAGCTCGAGTAGACGATGCCGGTGGTGAACCCAGCTTCCTTGGCGACCGATGCCAGCGAGGTCGCGACATAGCCGTCACGCAGGAAGGCCCCGCGGGCCACCCGCAGGACCGTCTCGCGATTGCGCTCCTGCACCTGCAACCGGGTCAACCTCGTCATGCGGTCAGCGTAGTGACCCGAGTCAGCCGGTGGTGACGTTCCCCGGTGCGGCGGGTTGCTGCATGCCGGGCTGCTGCATGCCGGGCGGCACCTGGCCTCGTTGCGTACCGGGTCCTCCCCCGGGTGCGGGTCCGCCGGGTCCGCCTGGTTCGCCGAATCCACCGGGTCCGCCCCGGCCGCCGTCGGCGCCGCCTCCGGCCGACCCGATCGCCGCGCCGGCGCCGAGCCCCAGCACGACCGCAGCGAGTGCGGAGGCGACGAGCGTACGGGTGGACCAGGATGCGGGCACGGAGGTGCTGTCTTCGTTGTCACTCATGCCGCCACGGTGACCGCCCGACCTGTCATGCGCCTGTGCGCCGGCTCTTCGTCGACTGGGACTCTGGCCCACCACTCACAGGGTTCTCACAGGCTGTTCCTACCCGTGTCGATCCTCGACCATCCACACTGAACGCATGGCTTCCACCTTGACCCGGGCCGACGGGACACCCCTGCGCGTTCTCGTGGTCGACGACGAGATCAACATCGCCGAGCTGCTGCAGATGGCACTGCGCTACGAGGGCTGGGACATCCAGATGGCGCACACCGGGCGAAAGGCCGTCGCCGCCGCCAAGGAGTTCACGCCCGACGCGATCGTGCTCGACATGATGCTGCCGGACTACGACGGCATGGAGGTCCTGCGCAAGGTGCGCGCCCAGTCCCCCGAGATCCCCGTACTGTTCCTGACCGCACGTGATTCCGTCGAGGACCGGGTCGCCGGGCTGACCGCCGGCGGCGACGACTACGTCACCAAGCCGTTCAGCCTCGAGGAGGTCGTTGCCCGGCTGCGTGGCCTGATGCGCCGTGCCGGTGCGATGGACGCCCGCCCGAGCTCGGTCATCATGGTCGGTGACCTGATGCTCGACGAGGACAGCCGCGACGTCGAGCGTGCCGGCCGCCAGATCGAGCTGACCGCGACGGAGTTCGAGCTGCTGCGCTTCCTCATGCGCAACCCGCGCCGTGTCCTGTCGAAGGCGCAGATCCTCGACCGCGTGTGGGACTACGACTTCGGTGGCCAGGCCAACGTCGTCGAGCTCTACATCTCGTACCTGCGCAAGAAGGTCGACGTCGGGCACGAGCCGATGATCCACACCAAGCGCGGCGCCGGCTACGTCCTCAAGCCTGCAGGGTAGGGCTCGTGCGCAAGCTCCTGCCCTCCTCGCTGACCGGCCGGCTCATCGTCACGGTGGTCGCGCTGGTCGCCGTCGCGAGCCTGCTCGTGGCCGGGGTCGTCACCGTGGTGATGAGCAACTACCTCACCGACTCGGCTGGACGAGAAGCTCACGCAGTCGATGGGCCGGGCCCAGCATGCGCCGCCCCTGCCGCGCGCCGACAGCGACTTCGACGACCGCCGCCCCGACCCAGGTCGCGGCCAGGACGTCGGACTCATCACCGTGATGCCCGCCCTGCCTGGAGGCTCGATCGTCACCGAGAGCGGCGACGCACCGCAGATATCGTCCGCCGCCCGTGACCTGCTCGCCGAGGTGGAACCGGACGCCAAGGCGCACGACGTCGACCTGCCGAAGTACGGGTCGTATCGCGTGCTGGCTGACGAGGGCCCCGACGGGTCGACGTACATCGTCGGGCTACCGCGCGACGACGTGGAGAACACCATCGCGAGCCTCATCTGGTGGGAGGCCCTTCTCGCGCTCGGTGCGATCGGGGCTGCCGGTGTCGCGGGCCGCCTGCTCGTACGCCGACAGCTCCGCCCGCTTCGCGAGGTCGCTGCCACGGCACACGAGGTCATCGCGATGCCACTGTCGTCGGGTGAGATCGGCCAGACCGTACGCGTGCCCGCCGAGCTCACCGATCCAGACACCGAGGTCGGGCAGGTCGGCGGTGCGCTCAACCAGCTGCTCGGTCACGTCGAGGAGGCACTTGACGCGCGGCACGAGAGCGAGCAGCAGGTCCGCCAGTTCCTCGCCGACGCGTCGCACGAGCTGCGCACTCCGCTGTCGACGATCAAGGGCTATGCCGAGCTCAGCCGGCGTACGGGCCGGGCCGATCCCGACCAGATCCTCGCCAAGGTCGAGTCCGAGGCCGGCCGCATGTCGACGCTGGTCGAGGACATGCTGCTGCTGGCGCGGCTCGACTCCGGCCGCGAGGTCGACCGCAGGCCCGTCGACCTGACGCGGCTCCTCGTCGAGGCGGTCAACGACGCCCGGGTCGTCGACCCCGAGCGCCGCTGGACCTTCGACGTGCCCGACGAGCCGGTCACCGTGACCGGCGACGAGCAACGGCTCCACCAGGCCGTCACGAACCTGCTGACCAACGCGAGTCGTCACACCCCGCCCGAGACGACGATCGACGTACGCCTGCGCGTCGACGACGTGGTGCGCGATCGAGGTGCACGACGACGGGCCCGGCATCGACCCGGAGCTCGTACCGACGATCTTCGAGCGCTTCGTCCGCGGCGACTCCTCGCGCACCCGGGCGTCGGGTGGTGCCGGACTCGGCATGTCGCTCGTTCGCGCGATCATGCACGCGCACCACGGCACGGCGACGCCTCGAGAGCTCACCGGGTGACACGACGTTCACCCTGACGTTGCCAATCTCCTGACCGACGCGGTTTACCACGGGGCCTACGCATCGGTCGTCCTCCCCACGAATCCTTGCCTCGGGCGGACGACTTTTGCGTAGGGACCGTGGTAGACCGACGACGGGGTCACGCTTCACAGAGGTGGCACAGACTGACCACACGGTCGTGCCAGTCCGGTCTCGCACCGTGGAGGCATGAACCAGACGACCCTCATCGCGCCGGCGGCCGAGCGCCGCTCCGTGGCGCCCGCCCCTGACCGCCCACCTCCAGCCCGGACGTGGACGACCCGCCTCTGGCGCGGCAAGCCCGACGACTCACCGCTCGTACGCCCAGCACTGCTGGCACTGCTGCTCGCCACCGGTTTGCTCTACCTGTGGGGCCTTGGTGCCTCCGGGTGGGCCAACTCGTTCTACTCCGCCGCCGTGCAAGCCGGCTCCGCGTCGTGGAAGGCGTTCTTCTTCGGCTCCTCCGACGCGTCGAACTCGATCACGGTCGACAAGACGCCGATGTCGTTGTGGCCGATGTCGCTGTCGGTGCGCATCTTCGGCCTGTCGTCATGGAGCATGCTCGTGCCGCAGGCGCTGATGGGCGTCGGCTCGGTGGGCCTGCTGTATGCGACGGTCCGGCGTACGACTCGCAACGCGTGGGCCGGACTGCTGGCCGGCGCGATCCTCGCGCTGACACCGGTCGCCGTGCTGATGTTCCGGTTCAACAACCCCGACGCGCTGCTGACGCTGTTCCTGATCGCCGCGGTCTACGCCACGATCCGCGCGATCGAGTCGCCCGAGCGGGCCGTGCGCTGGCTGGTGCTCGGCGGCACGCTGGTCGGCTTCGCGTTCCTCACCAAGATGCTGCAGGCCTTCTTGGTCCTGCCCCCGCTCGCGGCCGTCTACCTCATCGCAGCCAAGCCCTCGATCGGCAAGCGCCTGTCCCACCTGCTCGTCGCGTTCGGCTCGATGATCGCCGCTGCCGGCTGGTGGATCGCGATCGTCGAGCTGTGGCCGGCCTCGAGCCGGCCCTACATCGGCGGCTCGCAGAACAACTCGATCCTCGAGCTCACGCTCGGCTACAACGGTTTCGGCCGGCTCAACGGCGACGAGGTCGGCTCTGTCGGTGGCGGTGGCGGGAACAACACCGGCGGCGGCATGTGGGGCTCGACCGGGCTGTTCCGGCTGTTCACCTCCGAGATCGGCGGTCAGATCGCCTGGCTGCTCCCCGCGGCCCTCGCGAGCCTCGCCCTGGGCGTGTGGTTCTGCCGGAAGTCCGGCCGCACGGATCGCCAGCTCACGGGACTCATCGTGTGGGGCGGGTGGCTGCTCGTCACCGGCCTGACCTTCAGCTTCATGGCCGGCATCTTCCACGCGTACTACACCGTCGCACTGGCCCCCGCGATCGCCGCGCTCGTCGCGATCGGCGCGAGCATCCTTTGGGAGCACCGCGAGTCGCTCCTCGCCGCTTTGGGCGCGGCCTTCGTCGCTCGCGATGACCGCCTCGATGAGCTACGTCCTGCTCAACCGGGCCGACAGCTTCGTCCCGTGGCTCAAGTACGTCGTCGTGGTCGCCGGTGTCGGCGCCGCCTTCCTGATCGTGGTCCACCGCTTCCTCCCCCGCCGCGCTATGTTCGCGGTCGGCCGGCGCGGCCGTCATCACGATGCTCGCCGGCCCCACGGCGTACGCACTCGACACCGCGTCGACCCCGCACACCGGCTCGATCCCGAGCGCCGGCCCGAGCACGGGTGGCGGCATGGGCGGCGGCATGCGTGGCGGCCCCGGCGGCGGTCGTGGCGGCCAGATGGGTCAGCCGCCGACGCAGAACGGCACCCGCCAGGCACCCGGCGGCACCCCGGCACCACGGGTGGCAGCACCGGAACCAGGGACGGCACCGGCACCATGGGTGGCGGCGGGGCCGGCGGACTGCTCAACGGCTCGACGTCGACCAGCGCGATCAACGCGCTGCTGACGACCGATGCCAGCACGTACACCTGGGTCGCCGCGGCGATCGGCTCCAACACCGCCTCGGGCTACCAGCTCGCGACCGAGCTGCCGGTCATGGCGATCGGCGGGTTCAACGGCTCCGATCCCAGCCCCACGCTGGCGCAGTTCAAGACAGTACGTCGCCGACGGCGAGATCCACTACTTCATCGGCGGCGGAAACGGCGGCGGCGGCGGGGATGAACGCCGGCGGCAGCACCAGCTCCGAGATCTCCACCTGGGTGTCGGACAACTTCACCGCCAAGACCGTCGACGGCGTGACGATCTACGACCTCTCGGCAGGCATCCAGTGACCGCGGCAACGGCGTACGCCGAGCACACTCCGGTGAGCACGACGGTCCTCGACATCGTGATCCCGGTCCACAACGAGGAGCGCGCACTGGTCGAGTCGGTCGAGACCGTCCGGAAGCACCTGCAGTCGCTGCCGTACGAGTCACGGGTGACGATCGCGGACAACGCCAGCACCGACGGGACCAGCCTGCTGGCTCACCAGCTGGCACACCGGTACCCCGACGTGTCGGTGGTGTCGCTGACCCAGAAGGGTCGTGGCCGGGCGCTCAAGCAGGCATGGTCGCGGTCGGACGCCGAGGTGCTGGTCTACATGGACGTGGACCTGTCGACCGACCTCAACGCGCTGCTCCCGCTCGTCGCGCCGCTGCTGTCGGGGCACTCCGATCTCGCGATCGGATCGCGCCTGGCCCGCACCGCGCGGACGACGAGAGGACCCAAGCGGGAGCTCATCTCCCGCACGTACAACGTCATGCTCCGCCGTGCGCTGCGGGCACGGTTCTCCGACGCCCAGTGCGGGTTCAAGGCGATCCGCCGCGATGTGGCGACGCACCTGCTGCCACTCATCGAGGATGACGAGTGGTTCTTCGACACCGAGCTGCTGATCGTCGCCGAGCGCGCCGGGCTGCGGATCCATGAGGTGCCGGTCGACTGGGTCGACGACCCGGACAGCCGGGTCGACATCGTGCGCACCGCGGCAGCCGACCTGCGCGGCATGGGCCGGCTCGGCTGGGCGCTCCTGCGCGGCCGCGTGCCGCTCGCGGACGTCGCGAGCGCTCTCGGACGTACGACGGCCCGCAGCGCAGGCGGCCGGCTCAGCGCCCAGATGGTCGTGTTCGCGCTGATCGGGATCCTGTCGACCCTGGCGTACGGCGTCCTGTACGTCGCGCTGCGTGGCCGGCTCGGCGCGCAGGAGGCGAACGCCCTCGCGCTCGCGGCCACCGCGATCGCCAACACCGCGGCGAACCGGCGGTTCACGTTCGGGTTCCGTGGCCCGGAGGGGGCCCTGCGTCACCAGCTGCAGGGCCTGCTGGTGTTCGCCTGCGGGCTGGGCGTGACGAGCGGCGCCTTGTGGACGTTGCGGGCCGTGCGAGGCGACGGGCATCCGCTGGTCGAGGTCGTCCTGCTGACCGCGGCCAACCTGTTCGTGACGGTCATGCGGTTCGTCATGATGCGGGTCTGGATCTTCCGTGGGCAACGCGCAGAGGCGGAAACCGTGGTCTGACACGCGCGCCGCGTCGAAACCGGTTGTCTCGACCCCCTCCATGGACCAAGATCGACAAGAGACGACGAGAATTCCTGACAGAGAGTGATGACCATGGCTCAGAAACAGTCCATCCTCGGGCGCATCGGGCAGTTGACGCGCGCCAACATCAACGCCCTCCTCGACAAGGCCGAGGACCCGGAGAAGATGCTGGACCAGCTGGTGCGCGACTACACCAACTCGATCGCAGAGGCCGAGGACGCCGTCGCCCAGACGATCGGCAACCTACGCCTCGCCGAGGCCGATCACGCCGAGGACGTCGCCGCGGTCAAGGAGTGGGGCGCCAAGGCGCTCGCCGCCTCGCAGAAGGCCGACTCCCTCCGCGCCTCCGGCCAGGCGGCTGAGGCCGACAAGTTCGACCAGCTCGCCAAGATCGCGCTCTCCAAGCAGATCGGCTTCGAGACCGAGGCCAAGCAGGCTGCCCCGCAGATCGCGGCGCAGAACGAGACCGTCGAGAAGCTCAAGGCCGGGCTGATCGGCATGCAGGGCAAGCTCGGCGAGCTGCAGACCAAGCGCGATCAGCTCGTCGCCCGCGCCAAGAGCGCCGAGGCCCAGGCCAAGGTGCAGGACGCGGTCAAGTCGATCGACGTGCTCGACCCGACCAGCGAGCTGGGCCGGTTCGAGGACAAGGTCCGCCGCTCGGAGGCGCAGGTCGCAGGTCAGGCCGAGCTCAACGCCGCAACCGCCGACCCGTGGGACGAGCTCGAGGAGTCGTCGACCCATGCCGAGGTCGAGGCCCGGCTGTCCGAGCTCAAGAGCCTTGGCGCTGGCACCGCCACGACCGAGCCGGTGGCCGAATGAAGCTCACCGAGTCGTTCAGCTATGAGGGCGCCGACGTCGAGGCGGTCTATGCCCTGATCACCGATCAGGCGTTCCGCACCGAGTCGTGCGCCAACCAGGGATCGCTCGATTACGAGGTCACGGTCGAGCCCTCGGGCGACGGCGCAACCGTCACAGTCGTCCGTACGCAGGAGGCCGACATGCCGGACTTCGTCAAGAAGCTGACCGGCAGCACCGTCAAGGTCAAGCAGACCGAGGTGTGGAGCGGTCCCGACGCCAGCGGCAACCGCAGCGCCGACGTCAAGGTCAGCATCATCGGCCAGCCCGCCGAGATGGTCGGCTCGGCCAACCTGATCGCGAACGGTGCCGCCACCGACTTCACCCTCGATGGTGACGTCAAGGTGTCGATCCCGTTCATCGGCAAGAAGATCGAGCCCGAGGTCGCCAAGGCGATCCGCTCCTCGCTCCGCGAAGAGGTCGAGTACGGGCAGACGAAGCTCTAGTCGACGGTCAACCTCACGACGCCGTGTTCGGCCCCGCAAGGGCGCTGAGCACGGCGTCGATCTCTTGGGTGGCGTACCACGCGAGGTCGCCCGAGCCGTCGACGTCGAGGTGGAACGACACGACCTCGTCCAGGCTCACCGGCCCGTCGGGATCGTCGACCTCGGCCGCCGCCACCGCAGCGGCATGCTCGGACGCCTCCTCCAGCGCGGCGAGCTCGTCCTCCTCATCCTCCGAGGCGGCGAGGAACGCCGGGGCGCTGATCGAGGCGCCACCGGCCAGCGCCGTCAGGTCGCTCGCGGCCGACCGCGAGATAGACCCTCATGACTTCGCCGGCCGCTGACGGCCACGAGGCGCGCGCGTACGGCGACCCTCGACGGACTCGACCAGCTCGAGCAATGCGTCCTCGATGCACTGGGCCAGCACGTCGACGTCAGGCACCGCCTCGCGGTCGGCGACGATGCCGAAGAACACCTTGCTGTTGTAGGACGTCACGCCGATCGAGACGGCGCGGCGACCGCTCAGAGGTATGCACGGATAGACCTCGCTGACCGCCTCGCCGGCCATGTAGACCGGCTCCTGCGGGCCCGGCACGTTGGTGATGACGATCTGGTGGCCGCGCCCGGCCTCGGCATCGGCGACTCGCGCACCGACGGCATGGAACGTCGAGGTGGCGAAGCCCGGCAGGTTGGCGAGCTTGTTGGCGGCCACGGCCGAGCCGGTCTCGCGGTGATCCTTGAGCGCGTACGAGACCTGGTGCAGCCGGACGACGGGATTGGACTCGCCGACCGGCAGCGAGAGCAGGTGGCCACGGACCTTGGAGCCCAGCGAGGTCGGCAGGCCGTCCTCGGCCACGACCGACATCGGCACCATCGCGCGGAAGCTCGTCTTGGGCGTCACCGGCTCCGCGCGGGTCAGCATCCAGCCCCGGATGCCGCCGGCGATCACGGCGAGGATGACGTCGTTGACCGTGCCCCCGTGCTCCTCGCGTACGCGTCGGAAGTCGTCGAGCCCCGCGGCCAGTGACGCGAACCGGCGATGCCGCGACAGCTCGGTCGACAGCACGCTGTTGGGCGGCTGTCCGTCGACGCCGATGACCGGCAGCCGGCGGGCGATCCGTCCGAGGTTGAGCTCGGCGACGCGCAGGGCCTCGCCGGGATGGCGCAGGTTGCGGTTGAGCGTGCCGACCACGAGCTCGGCGGCGTTGGGCTCCGAGCGCGGGTTCCACTCCTCGTGCGGGATGTCGCGGTCGTACGCGGTCTCCTCGAGCAGCACCTGTGCAAGGTCGACGGTCTCGGAGCCGTCGACCAACGCCTGGTGCGCCTTGAAGAGCAACGCGACGCGCCCCTTGGACAACCCCTCGATGAGGTAGAGCTCCCACAGTGGCCGGTCGAGGTCGAGCCGGCGGGCAATCAGCCGCCCGACCAGCTCGTGCAACGCTGCGCTCGTGCCGGGCCGCGGGAGCGCTGAGCGGCGTACGTGCAACGAGATGTCGAAGTTCTCGTCGTCGAGCCACACCGGCGTGCCCAGGGATGCCGGGACGGTACGCGGGACCTGGCGGTAGCGCGGGACGAGATCGATGCGCTCATTGATGACGTGGATCAGGCGGTCATAGTCGAGAGGGTGCTCACCGGGCTCGAGGATGGCCAACGAGGCGATCTGGCGGGGGACGGTCGGGCTGTCCTGCTGCAGGAACATCGCATCCAGCGGGCTCAACCGTTGCATGGCACTCCTCAGGGACGTCCTGCAGAGAAGTTACCACCGGGTCATGGTGCGGCACCCGAGAGCACGCCGGGTGTTCCGACCTGTGACACAAGACTCCTGGCCAGCACCTCGATCCGGGTCACGAACGGCGACGACGGTGCCACGTCGCGCGGCGTACGCCCGCTGACCGCAGCGAGGTCGAGTCCCGACTGGTCGAACGGCAGGTAGGTCGTCGGGACGATCCCGGCGAGCCGTCGCAACGTCGCGTCGATCTCGCGCTCCCGCCAGCCCAAAGACGTACGGGTCATGTTGACCACGAGCGTCGGCACGCAGCCGGGCACCGCCTCGGCGAGGTCGTGCAAGCCGCGCACCAGCCGCGCCAGACCCACGGGGTCGGGCCGCCCGACCGCCACAATGGCATCGGCCTGGTCGAGGACCTGGAGCGTCGACTGGTTGCGGTTGCCGGTATGGCCCGTGCCCGCCTCGAGGGAGAATCCGCAGTCCACGACGAGCAGCCCCGCGACGGCGCGCAGCCGAGCCAGCACGAGCTCGAAGGCTCCCGTGCGCACTTGTGGCCACATGTCGGCTCGCGGCAGTCCCGTCAGCAGCCGGAGGTTGTCCTCGATGCCCAGCAGGTGGTCGGCGACCTCTGCCGCACGTCCGGTGTTGGCTGCCCGGCAGGCGGCCACCAGTCCGCTGACGTCATCGAGCACCGACAACGCCTGCCCGAGCGATCCACCGTAGGTGTCCGCGTCGACCAGCACGGTGTCGCTGCCGTGTGCCGCCGCGGCCGACGCCAGCCCCAGTGCGACGGTGCTGCGACCGGGCGCGCCGGCCGGTCCCCAGACCGCGATCAACGGGGCTCGCTCCTCCTCGGGCGCATGGCGTGGCGCCGGGGCGTCACGCGCCACGACGTCCAAGGACCCCAGGAGCAGCGTGCGCTCGATGCCCAGGGCACGGCACAGCGCGTCATCCGCCTCGACCGCAGCCACGCGTATGCCGGCGTGCTCCAGCCGATAGACCGCGTCGGCATCCAGGCCCGTCAGGTCAGCGGTGACCAGGGCGGCGGCAGCCAGATCGGTCTCGGCGACCGCGAGGAGATCGGCGACGTCGACGCAACGGCGGACGAGACGAAGCTGCGCGGAGTCTTCGATCTCGCGGATCGCGGCCGCCTCCCACGGTGCGCCTCCCGCCGCCAGGACGACGTCCATCAGGACACCCTGACGAGGGTCACGTGGCCGGCCGCCACGGTGCTGACGACCGATCCCCGGAGCTGGGACTCGTCGACGTCCACCAGGACGGTCTGCGCCAGCGAGCCGCTCGCGGCGGCCGCCTCGTCGCCCGACTCGATGACTCGCACGGACTCGAGCACGAGCTTGGCCTTGCCCACCGGCTCGTCGCCGGGACCCGGCCCCACCCATACGTCGACGAGGTCACCGCGGTCGAGATCTGCCGGTGCCGCCCCGCCGGTCACGCTGAGCGGTAGCTGGCTTCGAGTCGTGCTGGACCGGCTCACCAGCGACTCCTTGCCGACCAACGATCCGGCGGCGACGCCGTGGGCCCAGACCAGCTCATCCAGTGGCGAGTCGAACTCCTCGTCCGTGCGTAGGTAGGCACCCTCGGTCGCCGACGACAGGCGTACGCGCGTCGCTTGGAGCGAGTTGCGGCTCACCGGGTCGCCGGGCGCGACGTCCGACCTGACGGTCCAGTACTCGACCGTGTCGTCGCTGGCGGCTGCGAGGCGAGCGCCGAGGATCGTCGCCCCCAGCACGAGCAACAGCCCGATCAGGAGTCGTGGGTCGCGCCACGGTCGGATGCGCAAGCGCTGCGCTGCTGTCCTGCCTGATCCCCCAGGCCCCCGCCAGTTCGTCATGCATCGGTTGTACAGACTCCGGCGTCATTCGTCCATACCCCCCCGAGGTTGTCCACAGGAGAGCCGAGCCTGCGACGACGCTGACACCCGGTCATGGGAAACTGGAGCCATGCCACCCACCAGCCCGCGGTTCCTCACGCTGGCCGACGTCGCAGAGGTTCTCAACGTCACGGTGCGTCAGGTCTATGCGCTGGTCCGCTCCGGCGACCTGCGCGGCATCCAGATCGGCGGCCGCGGCCAGTGGCGCATCGAGAACGATCAGCTCGAGGACTACATCGCGCGCCAGTATGCCCGCGCCGAAGCGCCCGACGAGCACCTCACGCCCAGCGACGACGTCACGTCCGACCACTGACCACCGCGATCGCGTCGAAGGGCAACACCTGATCGCGCCCTGACCCAGCCCTCAGACGGACGAAGTCACGTCCGGCCACGACGACGTCGCCCTCGCGCACCGTCCCGTCGACGAGCCGCACGCGGACCTCCTCGCCCGCCTCACGCAGCGCCCGGAACACCTGTCCCCAGCCGAGTGCCTCCCCCACTGCCGTGGAGGTGTCTGCGCGTCGCTCGCTCGAGTGGATCCCCATCACAGCTGCGGCATTGACGACGTGGTCCATCGTGTCGCCGCGCAGGTGCACCAAGCGTTCGTTGACCAGCGCCACGTCACCCTCGACCCGGTCCGCCCCACGGACGCTCAGCACGGCATGGCCGCCGAGCAGGTGCCGCCACGACGTCTGGGCCCAGTCGCCGTCCCGCAGCTCGTCGACCAACGCGTCGCGCTCGTCACGCTCCAGATCGGCTGCCTGCGCCTCGAGGTCCTCGAACAACCGCTCCCACCGCATGCCGGAACGCTATCCCAGTGACGACCTCCTGTGCACACGATGTTGACAGGCCATCACAAACGGTCTTTGCTGTACTCAAACGTCATCAAACGTCACCAAACGCTGATCGGGGGGTTGGCATGATTTCACGCCGTGGGTGGGCACTGACGAGCCTCGCCGCCCTGAGTGCCGGACTGCTCGCTCCAGACACCGCCGCCATGCTCGGCGACCTGCATGGGCAGAGCTTCCCCGCCGCCCTGCTCGCGGTTGGCGGCCTGGTTCAGCTGACGCTCGCGTCCTGGGTGCTCCTGACCATCGCCCTGTCGCTCGTCCACGCACCGGCAGTTCTCGTCCATGCGATGACGCCGCGGCTCCTGCGTCGAGCGTTGTTCGCAGGGACGGCGGGCGCCCTCGCACTGGCTCCCGTGCACGCCGGCGAGGTGGCCGCGCCGTCCCGGCCGGCCCATCACGACCTCACCGGCCTGCAGCTGCCCGACCGCCCGGTCGCCGCCGCGCCACCACCCGCCGCGGCACCGCCAGCGGCCGATCCCGCCGCCGTCGTCGTACGCCGTGGTGACACGTTGTGGGCCATCGCGGCTCGCTCGCTGCCTCCCGGCGCCAGCGCAGCCGACATCGCCCACGCGTGCGGGCAGTGGCATGCCGCCAACCGCGACGTCATCGGCGATGACCCCAACCTCATCTTCCCCATGCAACGACTCGCTCCTCCGCTCGGGAAGGACCCCACATGAAGACCGCAACCGCCCTGCTCGTCCCCTCGCTCCAACCGTCGTTCGCCGGTCCGGTCGAGCCTGCCCCAGGTCAGATACCGCTGCCGTTCCCCGGCCTGAGCCCGGTGCTCCCGGTCCCCGTGGAACGCGGCGACGCGGGACCCATGCGGCAACGCGCGGCACGCTTCATGCAGGCACTCGTCGAGGTGCTGTCGGGCGAGCGGGCCGTTCGCCAGATGGCAGCGTGGATGGCGCCTGACGTCTATGACCAGCTGACGAGTCGGCTCGCTGCGCACGCCCGGGTGCCGTTGCGTTCACGCTCGGGGCACGGCGCTCGCATCGTCTCGGTGCATGTCGCGATGGTCCACGACGATGCGGCCGAGATCGCCGGCCGCATGGTGCATCGCGGCCGGTCCCGCGCCATCGCCGTACGCCTGGAGCTCCAGACCACCCACCGAGGCGACCGAGTCTGGAAGTGCACCGCCCTCACCTGGGCGTGATTCTTGAGGGCGATTGCGTCCGTAACCTGACCCCTCGCCGCGAGCCAAGAAGGTCGCTGCGGGAGGGCGCCGAGCTCAGGGGTCGCGAGACGAAGCGAAAACGCGATCGGAACTAGCGGTTGTTCTTGCGGCTCTTCCGCTGCTGCTTGGCCTTCTGGCGCGCCTTGTTCTTGGCATTGGCCTGGCGGCGCGCCTCGGACTCCGGAGTCTCCTCGGTCGCGGTCTCGCCGCGCACCTCGGCTTCGCCGTCCTCGCTGGGCGAGGAGTAGGACAGCGCCTGCGGCTTCTTGTCCGCGCCGAGGCCCTTGGCGGTCAGCTGCGGCTCGTCCGCCTCGGCGGCCTCCTCGACCTGGACGTCCAGGTTGAACAAGAAGCCGACGGACTCCTCGGCGATGCCCTCCATCATGGCGTTGAACAGGTCGAAGCCCTCGCGCTGGTACTCGACGAGCGGATCGCGCTGCGAGTACGCCCGCAGGCCGATGCCTTCGCGCAGGTAGTCCATCTCGTAGAGGTGCTCGCGCCACTTGCGGTCGAGCACGCTGAGGACGACGCGGCGCTCGAGCTCGCGCATGACCTCGGCGCCGAGCTCCTCCTCGCGCTTGGCGTACGACGCCAGGGCGTCCTCGGAGATGAGGTCCTGGAGCAGCTCGCGCGACAGGCCCTCGCGGCCGCCGACCTCGGACTCGACCCCTTCGACGGTCACGCCGATCGGGTAGAGCGTGCCGAGCGCGGTCCACAGCTGGTCGAGCTCCCACTCCTCGGGGAATCCCTCGGTGGCACCGTGGACGTAGGCACCCGTGACCTCGCCGATCATCGACGTGACCCACTCGTGCATGTCCTCGCCCTCGAGCACCCGACGGCGCTCGGCGTAGATGACCTCACGCTGGCGGCTCATGACGTCGTCGTACTTGAGGATGTTCTTGCGGGTGTCGAAGTTCTGCGCCTCGACCTGGGCCTGCGCCGACGCGATCGCTCCGGTGACGCGCTTGTTCTCGATCGGCACGTCGTCGGGGATCTTCATGGTCTGCAGGACCCAGTTGACCCAGTCGGCCTTGAACAGGCGCATCAGGTCGTCCTCGAGCGAGAGGTAGAACCGGGTCTCGCCCGGGTCGCCCTGACGGCCGGAACGACCGCGCAGCTGGTTGTCGATGCGGCGCGACTCGTGCCGCTCGGTGCCGATGACGGCGAGGCCGCCGGCGGCGGCGACCTCGTCGTGCTCGGCCGCGACCTGCTGCTCCATCTGCTTGAGGGTCTGGGGCCACGCGGCCTCGTACGCCTCGGAGTCCTCGAGCGGGTCGAGGCCCTTGTTGCGCAGCGCCTGGTCGGCGAGGAACTCGACGCTGCCGCCGAGCATGATGTCGGTGCCACGGCCGGCCATGTTGGTGGCCACCGTGACGGCACCCTTGTGCCCGGCCATCGCGACGATCGCGGCCTCACGGTCGTGCTGCTTGGCGTTGAGCACCTCGTGCGGGACGCCGCGCTTCTTGAGCTGCTTGGAGAGCCGCTCGCTCTTCTCGACGCTGGTCGTGCCGACCAGGATCGGCTGGCCGTTGGCGTGGCGCTCGACGATGTCCTCGACGACGGCGTCGAACTTGGCCTGCTCGGTGCGGTAGACGAGGTCGGGCTGGTCGGCGCGCGCGATCGGCTTGTTGGTCGGGATCGGGACGACGCCGAGCTTGTAGATCTTGTCGAACTCCGATGCCTCGGTCAGCGCCGTACCGGTCATGCCGCCGAGCTTGTCGTAGAGGCGGAAGTAGTTCTGCAGCGTGATCGTGGCGAGGGTCTGGTACTCCTCGCGGATGCGTACGCCCTCCTTGGCCTCGATCGCCTGGTGCAGGCCCTCGTTGTAGCGGCGACCGTCGAGGATGCGGCCGGTGTGCTCGTCGACGATCAGGACCTCGCCCTCCATGACGACGTAGTCCTTGTCGTTCTTGAACAGCTCCTTGGCCTTGATGGCGTTGTTGAGGAAGCTGATCAGCGGGCGTGTTGACCGCGTCGTAGAGGTTGTCGATGCCGAGCTGGTCCTCGACCCGGTCGATGCCCTCCTCGGTCACCGCGATCGTGCGCTTCTTCTCATCGACCTCGTAGTGCTCGTCGATCGACATGGCACCGACGATCTTGGCGAACTCGCCGTACCACTTGACCTCTTCCTCGGTGGGTCCGGAGATGATCAGCGGCGTGCGGGCCTCGTCGATGAGGATCGAGTCGACCTCGTCGACGATCGCGAAGTTGTGACCGTGCTGCACGCAGTCGGCGATGTCGTCGGCCATGTTGTCGCGCAGGTAGTCGAAGCCGAACTCGTTGTTGGTGCCGTACGTGATGTCGGCGGCGTAGGACTCGCGGCGCTCGTTGGGCGACATGCGCGGCAGGATCATGCCGACGCGTCAGGCCGAGGAAGTGGTGCACGCGGCCCATCCACTCGGCGTGGTACTTCGCGAGGTAGTCGTTGACCGTGACGACGTGGACGCCCTTGCCGCTCGAGGGCGTTGAGGTATGCCGGCAGGGTCGAGACGAGGGTCTTGCCCTCACCGGTCTTCATCTCGGCGATGTTGCCGAGGTGCAGCGCCGCGCCGCCCATGATCTGGACGTCGAAGTGGCGCTGGCCGAGCACGCGCTGCGCGGCCTCGCGCACCGTCGCGAACGCCTCGGGCATCAGGTCGTCGAGCGTGGCGCCCTCGTCGAGACGCGGTGCGGAACTCCTCGGTCATGCCGCGGAGCTCGTCATCGCTCATGGCGTGGAACTCGTCCTCGAGCGCGTTGACCTGCTTGGCGATCGCCTGGAGCTGCTTGAGGACCTTGCCTTCGCCCATGCGAAGGATCTTGTCGATGACCTTGGGCACTTAGATGCACTTCCTGATACGCCAGAGTCCGCGATGGCTGGAACTCCAGAAAAGTTTGAGAGCCTGTTCAGTCTAGGTGACGCGCAAGCGATGCCGTGAGTTCCCCGGCCAGGTCGCCCTTGGCCGGCGGCATGACGGTCTCCAGCCCGAGCCACGTCGCCATGAGCCGCAGCTCGGCGGCGAGCTCGTCGGCGGTCTCGTGCCGGGGCGTGCGACTCGGCCCAGGCGCCGTGGACGATCAACGCCCCCGCCTGCCGGTCGGCCTTGAGGTCGACCCGCGCGACGAGTCGGTCGCCCAGCAGGAACGGCAGGACGTAGTAGCCGTGCACCCGCTTCTCGGCCGGGACGTAGATCTCGATGCGGTAGCGGAAGTCGAACAGCTGCTCGGTGCGCGTGCGCTCGAACACCAGGGGGTCGAACGGGCTCAGCAGTGCCCGCGCCGTCACCTTGCGCGGCCGCACGGCGTCGCGATGCAGGTAGGCCGGGCGCTTCCAGCCCGCGATCGTGGCGGGCACCAGCTCGCCGGTCTCGACCAGCTGGTCGATCGCCGCCTTGGTCGGCTCGGGCGCCATGCGGAAGTAGTCGCGCAGGCACTGGGCCGTGCCGACGCCGAGGGCGCGGGCCGCATGGCCGACCAGCAGGCGATGGGCCTCGGCCGAGTCGAGCGGCGGCCCCTCGAACTGGGTCGCCGGGATGACGCGCTCGGGCAGGTCGTAGACCCGTTCGAACGCCGAGTTGCGCCGTGCCGCGGTGACCTGCCCCTTGTAGAAGAGGTATTCCAGAGCCATCTTGACCTCGGACCAGTTCCAGCCCCAGTTGTCCTTGTCGCGCGGCGCGTCGTGCTCGATCTCCCGAGCCGTCAGCGGGCCCTTCGTCGCGCACCTCGTCCAGCACCCAGGCGACGAACTCCGGCTTCTCCCGGCTGATCCGCGCCATGTTGCCCCACATACGAGCCCCGGCCTGCATCCGGAACTGGAACGCCTGCCAGAGGTTGACGTCGACGAGGGCGGCCTCGTGCGCCCAGTACTCGAACAGTCGCCGGGGCCGACGCGACGCCGCGCGGTGCAGCAGCTCGCGGTCGTAGGGCCCGAGGCGCGAGAACAGCGGCATGTAGTGCGCCCTGACCAGCACGTTGACCGAGTCGATCTGGAAGAAGCCGAGCCGCTCGATGACCCGGTTGAGGTGCCGCGAGCCGACCTCGGCGTCGAGTCCGGGGCGCGGGCGGGTGAACCCCTGCGCGCCGAGAGCGATGCGGCGCGCCTGCGATCGGGTCAAGTTCATGAACGCCGATACTCGCTTATCGCTGTGACAATTACGGGATGTCGTCGACGAGCTTGCTGCGGACGGCGTACATCGCCGCCTCCATGCGGGACTTCATCTGCAGCTTCTCGAGGATGTTGCGGATGTGGTTCTTGACGGTGTTCTCGCTGATGAACAGCTCTTCGGCGATCTCGCGGTTGCTGCGACCGCGGGCGACGTGCCGCAGCACGCCGAGCTCGCGGGGCGTGAGGTTGGTCGTCGGCGCGGGGCTCTTGGACATGTGCACGAACTCGTCGAGCAGCTTGGTCGCCATGCTGGGGCTGATCAGCGACTGGCCCGACGCGACGAGGCGGACGGCCTCGGCCACCTGCTCGTACGTCGAACCGTCCTTGAGCAGGTAGCCGGAGGCGCCGCTGCGGATCGACTCGTAGAGGTCGGACTCGTCGTCGCTCGCCGTGAGCATGATGATGCCGGTCGTCGGCGAGATCTCCTTGATCGCCGCGCACACCTCGACGCCGCTGCGGCCCGGCATGCGTACGTCGAGCAGCACGATGTCGTAGGGGTTCTCGGCGACCATCTCGAGGGCCTTGTCGCCGTCGTCGACCTCTTCGAGCTCGAGCACGTCGTCGGCACCCAGCACCATCTTGACGCCACGCCGGAACAGCTCCTGGTCGTCGACCAGAAGCACCCGAATGCTGTCACCCCGAGAAGTCACATCCCGATCATGCCACGTGATGGGCTCAATTGCCCCTCCCTGCTACTCCGTCACGTCCAGGTGAATGACGCCGTAGTCGTATCCCTTGCGCAGGTAGACCACGCTGGGACGCATCGAGTCCTTCTCGAGGAACAGGTAGAAGTCGTGCCCGACGAGCTCCATCTCGTACATCGCCTGGTCCAGGGTCATCGGCGGCGCCTGGTGCGTCTTCTCGCGCACCACGATCGGGCAGTCGCCCTCGGCGTCGATCGGCGAGGACTGGCCGGTGGGGACGTCCTCGTCGGGCTCGGCGTTGGCCAGGCCCTCGAGCGGAAGCTCCGCAGCAGCCGTCGACAGCGACCGTCGGGGCGTGCCGGCCGTGATGGATCCGGCCACGGTCGACCGAGCGACGCAGGCGCGACTCGAGCTTGTCGATCGCCGCGTCGAGCGCCGAGTGCTGATCGGTGGAGGCGGCTTCGGCGCGTACGGCCGGGCCCCTGGAGCGCAACGTCATCTCGACCTTGGCCGCGGTTTCCTGCTGGCGGGGATTCTTCTCGTGCGTGACCTCGACCTCCACGCGGCTGATCTTCTGGCGGGAGTCGTACTTCTCGAGCCGGAGAAGCTTTTCCTCGACGTGCTCGCGGAACCGCTCGGAGATCTCGCTGTTGCGACCGTTGACGACAATTTCCATGGGAACTCCCTTGCCTCGGTGTCGCGCCCGAAATTCAGCGCAGCCTTCATGCCATACCTGTGACGTTAGACCGCCCTCCAAGGAATCGCCAGAGCCGCCGACAAACTCATGACCGATGCTCAGGAATGTTCGTTGGGAATGCGAGGCGTCGCGGCGACCACCGCGATCCCGACCGGTCGATGACGCGCCGCGCTCAGTGCGCGCACGGCCTCCGAGACCGTCGCGCCGGTCGTCAGGATGTCGTCGACGACCACGACGTCCCGCTCCGCCAGGCGCCGCTCGGTGCGCAGCCTGAAGGCGCCGTCGAGGTTGCGGGCCCGCTCGGCCGCACCGAGGCCGACCTGGTCGACCGTCGCCCTGACCGGAGCCAGCGCCTGGACGACCTGGGCGTCGACACCCACCTGGCGCAGCAGGCGGCCCGGCCGAGCGGGCGAGCTCGTCGACGAGGTCGCAGCCCCGCTCGCGCCTGCTGCGGCGCGACGTCGGGACCGGTACGAGCGCGACGGCGAGCCCCGGGCGTACGTGCTCGACGACCGCCGCCGCGAGCAGGTGGTCGAGCACCGAGGTCAACCGGGTGTTGCCCGTCTCCTTCCACGCGACCAGCACCCGCCGCAGCACGTCGGCGTTGACGCCTGCGGCGACCGGCGGCACCCTGGTGGGCCGCCGCAACATGACCGGGCACGGCTCCGGCCACGTGTCGACTGGATCGGGGCTGATCGCCTCGCCGCACGTGCGACAGAGCGGTGAGCGCCGGCCGGCCGCAGCCCGGGCACTGGGCGCCGAGCAGCAGGTCCGCGGCCGGGATCAGGAGATCACGCATCTACCGAGCATCACCGGACGCAGCCCGCAGAGCGCGCGGCCGGTCGGCGACTGTGGACGTCAGCGACCGTACGTCAGGCTTGTGAACCTGCTGTCGGCGAGCAACCGCCACGACTCCCCCGGCGCCAGGAACCACAGCCGGTTGCGGGCGTCCACTGCATAGCGGTCAGGAGTCGGCCCGGTGCCGATCGCCAGCGTGCCGGCGCCGACGTCGGGCAGCAACGCACCGCCGCGGGCCAGGCCGCCGGACGTCGAGGACCCGTCGATCGTCGTGGTGTAGACCTGCCGCCCCGACTGGCTGTCGGCGAAGTAGCTCAGCTCGGTCCCGGACGACCAGGTCACCGATCGCGGGGAGCGAGCCGTCGTGTAGACCTGCGACGCGTCGCCGAGGCCCAGGATGCGGTCCTGCGTGTCGCGCCTGACCCAGCCGATCCGGATCGACGCCCCGGCCGGGTCCTGCACCGTGACGGCATAGCGGGAGCCGTCGGGTGACAGGTCGAAGGTCCTGACATCGAGGCCGGCCAGGTTGCCGACCTCGAGCGTGCGGATCTGGTCGTTCGTGACAAGTCGCACGCGGGTCCGTGAGCCTGGCCGGTCGACCAGCCAGGCATGGCCGTCGCCGTCCCAGTGCGGCGTGATGAATCGTGAGCCGGCGAACGTACGCGCTGCGCCGCCCTTGCGGTCGGTGAGCCTGACGCACCCGGCGGCCGGGCAGCACGCCGGCGACGCCGTCCTCGGACACGCCCACGGCCACGGCCTCGCGCGCATCCTTGCCCCACGCCCCGCTGAGTCGCTTGATCCGGTCACCGTCGATCTGCACGACCCGGTCGCCCCTCAGCGCGTAGGCGTGGCCGCGCGCGACGCTCGGCCCGTAGCCACCCCAGGAGGTGATGTCCTGCACCGCGGCGCCGCCGCCGGAGAGAACACCCGCGGACCCGGCGAGACGTACCGCGGTCACGTCACTGACCTGGCGCAGCGTCCACACGAGCTGGGCCGACAGATGGTTCTCGGCCGCCTCGCTCATCGCCGCGAAGTCGGCGTTGAACTCCACGTCCGCAACACCCTGGTCGGACACCGGCACCGATGGCCGCAACGAGCTCAACGGAGGGACGTAGGTGCGCACCGCGGCGGCCGTCGGACCGGCCGGGCCCCTGGCGAGGCTGGTGACGAGGCCCGTGGCCAGCTGGTCGCCGACCAGGACGTGGATGGGATCGGGCACGAGGCGCTGGCCGGACCGGTCGAAGTTGTAGATGTTGAACGGGCGGAAGTAGTCGTCGAAGAACTTGCGGCTGACCAGGAGCCCGGCCTGCGGATTCGCGATGCGCCACTCGCTGTCGACCCGTTCGAGCCGGTAGGTGACGGCCGCAGGGCGGGCCCGACGGGTGTAGTGACCCTGCCGATCGAGCCTGGCGTCCTCGACGAGACGGGTCACGACGTCGACGGGGTTGCGGGCCTTGTCCGTCGTCTCGGCGTCCTCACCTGCGGCGAGCGTCGGGCCGGCGAGCCCGACCGACGAGTAGACCCGCACCCCGGCGGCCGGGCTCCACTCCTTGGCCCCTGCAGGGGTGAGGAATGCGGTGGCGGTTCCGGAGGACGCGGGATAGGCCAGCATCGCGTCGAGGTAGCCGCGCACGATCTCCCGGGGCGAAGCGCCTTCGGCCGGCCGGGCCGGCGTGTAGCGCACGGTGCTCTCGCCGAGTCCGCCGTCGTCGGCGACCTTGGTCACCGGGCCCGACGACGGGATGCCCGCGCACGCCGACAGCGCGAGGAGCGTGCCGACGGCCAGGGCCACGGCCCGCGAGCGGCTTCGTGGAATGGACGTCGTGCCCGTGAAGATCATGCGAACACCGACACGATGGCAGGGAACTTGGCGGTGCCCTCGGGCTTCGGGATCGTGAGGACGAACTCGCTGCCCTCGCCCGGCCGGCCCCAGGCCTGCAGCGTCCCGCCGTGCAGCGCTGCGTCCTCGCGTGAGATCGCGAGGCCGAGCCCCGTGCCACCCTGCGTACGCGCGGGATCGGCGCGCCAGAACCGGTCGAAGACGCGCAGGTTCTCATCACCGGACAGCCCGACGCCGAAGTCACGTACGGCGAGCGAGACGCAGTGCTCGTTCTGGGCGACCTCGATCTCGACGCGAGGCGACCCGCTGTACTTCGCGGCGTTCGTCAGCAGGTTGCGCACGATCCGGTCGATCCGCCGGATGTCGGCCTCGACGATCGCCGGCTCGTCGACACCCAGCAGACGCACGTCGATGCCCTTGCGCGCCAGCATCGTGTCGTCCGCGGACTGCCTCGCGACCTGGCTGAGGTCGATCGTGTCGAGCTCGAGCTTGGCCGCGCCGGCGTCGAACCGGCTCAGGTCGAGCAGGTCCGAGAGCAGCGACTCGAACCGGTCGAGCTCGCCCTTGAGCAGCTCGGCCGACCGCGCGGTCTGCGGGTCGAACCGGTCGCGTGAGCTCGTAGAGCACCTCGCTGGCCATCTGCACGGTCGTGAGCGGGGTACGGAGCTCGTGCGAGACATCCGAGACGAAGCGTTGCTGCAGTCTCGAGAGGTTCTCCAGGCGGCGGATCTGGTTCTGCAGGCTCGCCGCCATCTGGTTGAACGACGAGCTCAGGCGGGCGATGTCGTCCTCGCCGCTGACGTGCATGCGCTGCTCCAGGTTGCCGCTGGCATAGCGCTCGGCGATGCGACGCGCGAGACGGACGGGATCGAGCACCTGCCGGGACACGAGCCAGGCGACCCCGCCGACCATCAGGACCATCGCCAGGCCGCCCAGCAGCAGTGCCCGGCGCACGAGGTCGAGGGTCTCCTGCTGGTCCTCCATCGAGAACAGGTAGTACAGCGCGTACGTGTCGCCCGTGCCTGGCGCGCGCAGCTGGCTGCCGACCACGACAGCCGGATCCGCGCCTGACGAGCCGAGCAGGGCGAGATCGGAGTAGCGCCAGTACGTGCCCGGCTTGTCCCTGACGGCCCGGTCGAGGTCGGACGGGAGGGAGCCGGGCTCGATCGCGGCCGATGAGCGTACCGGGACCTCACCGCCGCCGGTCAGCAACGGGCCCTCGAGCACCAGCTCGTACGTACGCTTGGCGCCGCGCGAGCTCGTGAGCGAGTCGACCATCTGGGTCAGGGCCTGCGACTGGGTCGCCGGTTCGGTCTCGACCGTCGCGTCGAGCTGGGTCTGCGCGTAGTCGAAGCCCGAACGCGCCTCGGAGATCGCCGCGACCCGCCGGCTGTCGGCCAGGCCGCCGGCGACGTCTCGCAGCAGCGCCCAGCCGGTCAGCGCGATCACGAGCGTGCTCAGCACGATCGTGCTCGTCACGACGCGGGCCTGGATCGACCGACGCCAGATGCGCGTCAGGCGCCGCATCGAGCACCGCCGCAGGGGCGTTGCCGAGTCATGCCGTCGGCGTGATCGCCTGGTAGCCGACGCCACGCACGGTGCGGATGATCTGCGGGTTCTCGGCGTCGTCCTCGATCTTCGACCTGAGGCGCGTCATGTGGACGTTGACCAGCTTGGTGTCGCCGGGGTGGTGGTAGCCCCAGACCTTCTGCAGAAGCGTCTCGCGGGTGAAGACCTGCGCCGGGTCGCTGAGCAGGCAGGCCAGCAGGTCGAACTCCAGCGGAGTGAGCTCGAGCGGCTCGCCCTTGCGGGTCACGGTGTGGCCCGCCGGGTCGAGCACGATGTCGCCGAACACGAGCGGCTCGGCGAGCGTGTCCGAGCGCCGCAGCCGGGCCCGGATGCGGGCCACGAGCTCGGTGTTCTTGAACGGCTTGGTGATGTAGTCGTCCGCGCCGGCCTCGAGACCCGCGACGACGTCAGGGGTGTCCGACTTGGCCGTCAGCATGATGATCGGGACGGCCGACTTCTCACGGATCTGCCGGCACACGCTCATGCCGTCGAGACCCGGAAGCATCAGGTCGAGCAGGACCACGTCGGGCTTGAACTGGCCGAACGCCGCCATGACCCGGTCGCCCGAGCGGCACACCGCGGCGGTCAGGCCCTCGCCCTCGAGCACGATCGTGAGCATCTCGGCGAGCGAGGCGTCATCGTCGACGACGAGCACCCGATCACGCTTCGTACGTCGATAGCTCATGCGGTCCCCTCCACCAAGAAACCCACCATACGGAGACGACCGCATGAACCCAGCCACATGACTCGCTCGCTGCGCTCGCTCATGCGTGAATGATACGGAGCCGGGAACAGCAACGGGCGCCAGATGCGAACACTGGCGCCCGGAGCTGTGTGTCGTGCGGTGACTCAGTAGCGGTAGAGGTCCGACTTGTAGGGACCTGCCACGTCGACACCGAGGTAGGCGGCCTGCTCCTTGGAGAGCTCCGTGAGCTCGACACCCAGGGCGTCGAGGTGCAGGCGGGCGACCTCTTCGTCGAGGTGCTTGGGCAGCACGTGGACGCCCAGCTCGTACTGGCTGGCCTTGCTGAAGAGCTCGATCTGCGCCAGGACCTGGTTGGTGAACGAGTTCGACATCACGAACGACGGGTGACCCGTCGCGTTGCCGAGGTTGAGCAGACGCCCCTCGGACAGCACGATGATCTTCTTGCCGTCGGGGAAGATCCACTGGTGGACCTGCGGCTTGATCTCGTCCTTGACGATGCCGGGGATCTTGGCCAGGCCGGCCATGTTGATCTCGTTGTCGAAGTGGCCGATGTTGCCGACGATCGCCTGGTGCTTCATCTTCTCGAAGTGCTCGACCCGGATGATGTCGAAGTTGCCCGTCGTGGTGATGAAGATGTCGGCGGTCTCGACGACCGACTCGAGGCGCTTGACCTCGTAGCCGTCCATCGCGGCCTGCAGCGCGCAGATCGGGTCGATCTCGGTGACGATGACGCGAGCACCCTGGCCGCGCAGCGACTCCGCCGAGCCCTTGCCGACGTCGCCGTAGCCACAGACGACGGCGACCTTGCCGCCGATCATGACGTCGGTGGCGCGGTTGAGGCCGTCGATCAGCGAGTGGCGGCAGCCGTACTTGTTGTCGAACTTGCTCTTGGTGACCGAGTCGTTGACGTTGATCGCCGGGAAGAGCAGCGTGCCCTCACGGAAGCGGTCGTAGAGGCGCAGGACGCCGGTGGTGGTCTCCTCGGAGACGCCCTTGATGTCCTTGGAGATGTTGGTCCAGTGCTGCGGCTTGTCGGCGACGGAGCGGGCCAGCACGCGCAGCACCTCCTTGAACTCCTCGTTGTCGGTGCTGTCCTGCGACGGCACGGAACCGGTCTTCTCGTACTCGACGCCGAGGTGCAGCAGCATCGTGATGTCGCCACCGTCGTCGAGCAGGACGTTGGGTCCGCCTTCGGCGAAGTCGAAGACCTTCTCGGCCTCGTCCCAGTACTCGGCGAGCGTCTCGCCCTTCCAGGCGAAGACCGGGGTGCCCTTGGGGTCCTCGACCGTGCCGTCACGGCCGACGACGACCGCGGCAGCGGCGTGGTCCTGGGTCGAGAAGATGTTGCACGTCGCCCAGCGGACGTCGGCGCCGAGGTCCACGAGGGTCTCGATCAGCACGGCAGTCTGGATGGTCATGTGCAGGGAGCCGGCGATGCGGGCTCCGGCGAGCGGCTTGTCCTTGCCATAGCGCTCGCGCATGGCCATGAGCCCCGGCATCTCGTGCTCGGCGAGGTCGATTTCCTTGCGACCGTACTCCGCGAGGGACAGGTCTGCGACGTTGTAATCCATGGTCGACAGCGTACCGGCGGGCAGTCGTCCGCACCGAATCGGCGGGCACATGTGAGCGAATCGACAACGTACGACCCCGACTTTCGCACTCCTGCGGACGGGCGTACGGTGTCCGAGGGGGCTGTGACGGGGGTCACGGTCTGACCGACCTTGGGGGTCACGTCAATGCCAGAACACACACCGCCCGGCAAGGGTCCATTGATCGGGGCGGGGGTGGCGTTGGCGGTCGCCATCGTCGTCCCGCTGCTCGTCTGGACGTACGCCAAGGCCGACCCCGAGCTGTGGGGCATCCCGTTCTTCTTCTGGTACCAGTTCGTGCTGGTGATCGGGTCGGTCGTGCTGACGTCGATCGCCTACAGGCTCGTCATCGGGCACGAGCGGCAGCGCCGGCTCGCTGAAGGCCGCACGAACGGGGACCAGCGATGAACGACGTCGATCCGGTCTCCCTCAGCATCTTCTTGTTCTTCTTCCTGCTCGTCACGGTCCTGGGCTTCCTCGCCGCACGGTGGCGCAAGGCCGAGACGCTCGACAACCTCGACGAGTGGGGGCTCGGCGGACGCAGCTTCGGCACGTTCATCGCCTGGTTCCTGATCGGCGGCGACATCTACACGGCGTACACGTTCATCGCGGTGCCGGCGCTGCTGTATGCCGGCAATGCCATCGGGTTCTTCGCGGTGCCCTACACGATCATCTTGTACCCGATCATCTTCATCTTCCTGCCGCGGCTCTGGTCGGTCTCGCACCGCCGGGCGTACGTGACGCCGGCCGACTTCGTGCAGGGCCGGTTCGACTCGCGTGGGCTGTCGCTCGCGATCGCGTTCACCGGCATCCTCGCGACGCTGCCCTACATCGCGCTGCAGCTCGTCGGCATCCAGGCCGTGCTCGACGTCATGGGCCTCGGCGGCGGCGAGAACGCCAGCTGGTTCCGCAAGGACATCCCGCTGTTCGTCGCGTTCGCTCTCCTGGCGGCCTACACGTACTCGTCAGGGCTGCGGGCGCCCGCGCTGATCGCGTTCGTCAAGGACACCCTGATCTACCTCGTCATCATCGTCGCGGTGATCTACCTGCCCACCCAGCTCGGGGGCTGGAGCGGCATCTTCGACTCGGCCGGCAAGGCGTTCGACTCGTTCAACAAGGACAATGCCGACGCGATCGCGGGCGGCGACGCCCGCCCCAAGGGACTGATCCCAGGAGTCGGCGCGTCCCAATGGGCCTACGCCACGCTGTCGCTGGGTTCGGCGCTGGCGCTGTTCATGTATCCGCACTCGGTGACCGCGGTGCTCTCGACCAAGAACCGCAACATCATCCGCCGCAACGCGGCGCTGCTGCCGGCCTACTCGTTCCTGCTCGGCCTCCTGGCGCTGCTCGGCATCGCTGCCGTCGCCGCCGGGATCCAGGTCAAGAACCCGCAGCTGGCCATCCCGCAGCTGTTCGAGCAGGAGTTCTCGCCGTGGTTCGCCGGCGTCGCGTTCGCCGCGATCGTGATCGGCGCGTTCGTGCCCGCTGCGATCATGTCGATCGCCGCCGCCAATCTGTGGACCCGCAACATCTACAAGGCGTTCCTCAACCCGGAGGCGACAGACGCGCAGGAGGCCAAGCAGAGCAAGCTCGCCAGCCTGCTCGTGAAGTTCGGTGCCCTGTTGTTCGTGCTGGCACTGCCCAAGGACTTCGCGATCAACCTGCAGCTGCTGGGTGGCATCTGGATCCTGCAGACGCTCCCGGCGATCGTCATCGGCCTCTACACGCGTTGGTTCCACCGCTACGCCCTGATCGCCGGCTGGGCGGTGGGCATGATCTGGGGCACGATCGCGGCCTACAACACGCCCGTCGTCGGCGACCCGGGATCGCATTTCGGTGGCTCGGTCGCTCCCCTAGAGGTGCTCGGCATCAACCTGAGCGACAACCTCATCTACTTCGGGCTGACCGCGCTGGTGCTCAACCTGCTGGTCGCGGCCATCGGCACGTTCGTCTGCGAAGCGCTCGGGATCGACGCGGGCACGGACGACACCCACCCGACGGACTACCTGGCCGACGCCGGGGACCCCGAGGTCGTCGACCGACTCGACCCCTTGTCGACCCCACCCGTGGACTAGACCTGCCCTCCCGCTCAGTGGCTGGGGGCGCCCGGGGCCTCGGGTCGCGCGTCCGGGACATGGCCGGCGCGGAAGACGTCGGGCTCGATGTAGACCTGCTGCGCCATCGGCTCGGCGGCACGCACGTTGCGCTCGGCAGCATCGATGACCTCGGCGATGCTCGCACCTGTCGCGTCGGCCTCGATGCCGATCTTGACCGCGACGAGCAGCTCCTCGGGGGCGATGTGCAGCGTCTTCATGTGGATGATCTGCGTGACGCCGGGCGTCGACTCGATCGCATTGCGCATCCGCGCAATGGCATCCTTGCCGGCCGACTCGCCGATCAGCAGGCTCTTGACCTCGATCGCCAGCACGATCGCGACGACGATCAACAGCACCCCGATGAAGCCTGTGCCTGCGACGTCGAAGTACGCGTTGCCAGTGATCAGCGACAGGCTCACGGCGAGAAACGCCGCGACGAGTCCGACCAGCGCGGCGAAGTCCTCGAGCAGGATGACCGGGAGCTCCGGCGACTTCGCCCGGCGGATGAACGACCACCAGCTCTGCTCACCGCGCACCTTGTTGCCCTCGACGATCGCGGTGCGGAACGACAGCGACTCCAGACCTATCGCGATGCCCAGCACAACCAACGGCACGAGGCGCCACGTGCTGTCGAGCCCGCCGTCGTGACCCTCGTGGATCTCGTGCCACTTGTGATAGGCCTCGTAGAGCGCGAACAGGCCGCCCACGCTGAACAGCACGATCGACACCACGAACGCGTAGATGTAGCGCTCCCGGCCGAACCCGAACGGGTGCTCCTCGGTCGCCTCGCGCTGCGATCGCTTGCCGCCGACGAGCAGCAGCACCTGGTTGCCGGAGTCGGCCAATGAGTGGATCGACTCGGCCAGCATCGAGGAGAACCCCGTGAGCAGGAACGCGATGAACTTGGTGATCGCGATGCCGGTGTTGGCCAGGAGCGCAGCGACGACCGCCTTGTTGCCGCCTTCAGTCGACATGCGGGTCAGATGCTCCGGGCCTCGTCGACGAGCATCACGGGGATGTCTCGGCGGACCGGGTAGGCCAGGGAGCAGGCGGTGCAGACGAGCTCGCTGGCCTCGTCGTCGACCGCCAGGGTGGCCCGGCACTGCGGGCAGACCAGGATCTCGAGCAGGGCGGGGTCAAGATTCATGTGGAGCAGCCTACCGACGGATCACGGCGAGGACCTCATCGCGCACGCGAGCCATGGTCGCCTCGTCGTCGCCCTCGACGTTGAGCCGCAGCAACGGCTCGGTGTTGGACGCCCGCACGTTGAACCACCACTGGTCGCCCGTGATCGTCAGGCCGTCGAGGGTGTCCTGCGGCAGGTCGGCGTACGTCGTGGCCAGCTCCGCGAGGATGGCCGGGCCGTCGTCGACGGTGCTGTTGATCTCGCCGGAGGCGACGTAGCGCTCGTACTGCGCCATGAGCTCCGACACCGTGCCGTCGGTCTCGGCGAGCGCCGCCATGACGTGCAGCGCGGCGATCATGCCGGAGTCGGCGAGGAAGAAGTCCTTGAAGTAGAAGTGTCCCGAGTGCTCGCCGCCGAACACCGCGCCGGTGCGCGCCATCTCGGCCTTGATCAGCGAGTGGCCCACGGGCGTACGCACGGCGGTGCCGCCGTTCTCGACGATGATCTCCGGCACGGCCCTGGACGTGATGACGTTGTGCAGGATCGTCGCGCCCGGAGTCGTGAGCAGGGCACGTGACGCGATGAGGGCCGTGATCGCCGACGGCGAGACGACGTCGCCGCGCTCGTCGACCACGAAGCAGCGGTCGGCGTCGCCGTCGAAGGCCAGGCCGATGTCGGCGCCGGTCTCGCGCACCATGGCCTGCAGGTCGACCAGCGTGCTGTGGTCGAGCGGGTTGGCGTCGTGGTTGGGGAACGTGCCGTCGAGCTCGAAGTACATCGGCGTCAGGTCGACGTTGAGCGTCGCGAACACCGACGGCACGGTGTGGCCGGCCATGCCGTTGCCGGCGTCGGCGACGACCTTGAGCCGCCGCCGATCGCGGGATCGGCACGATCTGGTGCAGGTAGGTGGCGTAGCGGCTCAGCGCGTCGAGCTCCTCGTACGTCCCGGTCGGCTCCGGGCAGCTCGGTGCGGGCCAGGAACGTCGTGGCCTGCTCCGCGATCGCCGAGAGCCCGGTGTCGTAGCCGATCGGCTTGGCGCCGGCGCGGCACAGCTTGATGCCGTTGTAGGCCGCCGGGTTGTGGCTCGCGGTGATCATCGCCCCGGGCAGGTCGAGGTCGCCCGACGCGAAGTAGAGCAGGTCGGTCGAGGCCAGGCCGATGCCGATGACGTTGCCACCCTGCGCGCGTACGCCGTCGGAGAACGCCTCGACGAGGAGCGGCGACGTGTCGCGCATGTCGTGGCCGATGACGGCGGTGCCGCCGCCGGCCACGCCGGTCTCGAGGGCGAACGCCTCGCCGAGGGCACGGGTCAGGGCAGGGTCGAGCTGTTCGGGCGAGCGGCCGCGGACGTCGTACGCCTTGACCACCTCCGCCAGACGGGGGTCGATCAAGATTCAGGCCTCACGAGTCGAAGGGCGGGTGGTCCATCAGGTGCGGGTGTCGGGGGACGGCCGGCCTCGCGGACCGCGTCGGCCAGGGCCAGCAGATCGTCGCGGGTCGGCTCGGCCGCTGCCGGGTCGGGGGCGAGCCGCAGCACGTTCCAGCCCTGCGGCGCCGACATGCGTTGCGAGTGCTCGGCACACAGGTCGTAGGTGTGCGGTTCGGCGTAGGTCGCCAATGGTCCCAGCACGGCCGTCTGGTCCGCATAGACATAGGTCAGCGTCGCCACTGCCGTCTGGGAGCACGCAGAACGCGTGCATCGTCTCACCGCACCCACGAGGCGAGGCTATCCCCCACGCCCGACACCGCGCGTTAGGCTCACCGCATGGATCACTTCGGCGGCGCCGTCAGCGGTCCGCGCCCCGGCCGGATGCGTGACCGGCGAGGCCGTGGACCCCGCGGACCGATGGCCCTGCCCGGGCCGCTCTCGCCGCGGAGCGTGCCGGTCCACCGGCCCGCCCGGGCCGCGTTCGACCTGCTGGTCGGCGACGTCATCGCGGCACTCGAGCCACACTTCGCCGTCGAGTCCGATCACGTCCAGGTCGTGGTCGAGGAAGCGCCGCTGCTGCCGCCGGAGTGGACCGACGACGTCCCGCTCAGCATCGTCGCGCCCGATCCCGAGGGCGCGCGGGTCGTCCTGTTCCGCATCCCCATCGCCCAACGCTGCACGAGCATCGACGACCTCGAGGACCTCGTCTGGTCCGTCGTCCTCGACCGGCTCGCCGAGGTCTGGCACATGTCGCCCGACGACCTCGACCCCCGGCCGCGCTGACTCGACCTACGAGGTCGGGCGCACCTGCGGGCTGAGCACCGTCACGGGTGCCGCCGTGAGGGCCAGCGAGCTGATGCCGTCACCCTTGACGTACGTCGCCGCGGCGACGACCCTGCCGTGCGGCGTGACGACGAAGTACGCCGCATCGGGAGTCTCGAGCCTCGCCCAGGTCGTGGTGCCGGCCTTGATCTTCACGGTGCTCGACGCGAGCCGGCGCATCGAGGCGTCGTACGCCTGGACGTCGACCGACG
The DNA here is from genome assembly GCA_963759975.1 of uncultured Actinomycetota bacterium. Classification (GTDB taxonomy): domain Bacteria; phylum Actinomycetota; class Actinomycetes; order Propionibacteriales; family Nocardioidaceae; genus Aeromicrobium. Next base: position 100,662 of record CAVXBS010000021.1, on the reverse strand, counting down.
CCCCACGCCCGGGCGCGGTCAGCATGAGCCGCGGGGCGCCGATCTTGGGCCCCACCTCGACGGGCACGATCGCCGGCCCGGACAGCGCAGGGACCGCCTCGGCGTATGCGTAGTCCTTGTCGCCCGGCGCCATGCGCACCGAGGCGGAGATCGGCTGGTCGGACGTCAGCCGCAACGCCTGTGCCCCCGAGCCGGCCGACTTCGGCACCGTGACGGAGCGCGTCGTGCCGGCCGCCACCTTGAGCTGCTCGAGGCCCGACGGCGCGAACGTGTTCTTGGCGCCGATGACCTTGACGCTGACCCGGGCGGTCGACTGTCCGGGGTTGACCATCATGAGCGTCCGCCCCGATGCGCCCTGCACGAGTCCCCCGACGACCTGCGTACGTCGTGGGGACAGCGTCGCGGAGACGGGTTCGGTGCCGCTGAACACCGAGGTCGAGCTGTCGTTGACCACGGCTGACAGCGACCCGCGGCGCCGGTGCACGTGCATCGCGAGCTCGGCCTCGCCTGCCGCCAGCTCATCGAGCCGGATCCGGCGGACTGACGCACGGCTTGACGACGATGCCCTCGGACCCGACCGCGTCGATCTTGCCCTTGGGGCCCCAGAGCGACAGATCGACGGCGGCCGGCGTGTCGGCGAGGTTGGTCAGGATCAACGTCGAGAAGTGCTTGCCGCCCGAGCCCAGGCCCATGAGCCAGGCGTCGTCGACGACACCGGGGCACGAACCGACCACGAGTCCGCCGCCGCCCTTCTTGGGCGCCGTGCCGGCGAAGAACCCGACGGCACCGGATGCCCGGCCCCGCTGCTGCACCATGACGCCTTCGGCGTCGACGACGGACGTACGCCATGAGGAGGCGTCCTCGAGCTCGGCGTCGCGGGCGTCGACCCGGGAACGCGTTGGCGGTCGCTCCGCTGCCGGAACGGACCTGACCGGAGGCCACCGTGATGACCGAGCCGGCCGGGCAGGCGTACGACGACTCGGTGACCGTCACTCGCGAGGGCGGACGGGCCGACTCGGAGCTCGACGGCGCCATCAGTGCGAGCAGCACCATCGCGACAGCGGCGATCGGCAGGATCAGGATCTTCAGGTCCTTCATGCCGTCACCTCCGCTTCTTCCTCGTCGTCCAGTGGTTCGGGAGCAGTACGTCGGCGTACCGGCGCGGTCAGCACGATCGCCACGAGCCAGGCCAGCGCCTGCAACCCGATCAACCCCCGATGCCACCATGGCGGCGACGCGGCATCGTCATTGGGCTGCGGCGTGAGCGTCCAGACCCGCGAACCGGGCTCGTCGCTGCCGGCCGGCGAGAGCCGCGGCGCGGCGTCGATGCGCCGGCTCACTTCGGCATCGACGTGAGGTGCATAGATCGCGTCGATGCCCAGGTCGCCGAGCGCATCGACGTCGGCGGTGGTCGCCTGCGCGAGGATGCGGCGCACGATGGCGGTCAGCCGGGCCGAGTCGGACGATGACGCCGTCACGGCCTCCTGGCCCAGGAACGGGCCGTCGCCGGCGACGACGCGATAGTCGACGCCGTCGTCGATGCTGCCGGTCACGATCAGGGTGTCGCCTGGTCGTTCGGCGAGGAAGACCGGCACGACGTCGGCCCGGCCGTCGTCGATCGGGTCGGCAGATCCTCGCACGAGCCACCAGCCCGCGGTGCCGAGCGGCAGCACGAGCGCGACGACGACGGCCGAGGCGAGAGCGGGTCGCGGCCACGACAGCGCGGCCGGGACCGCGAGCAGGACCGCGGTCAGGAGGCCGCCGATCCACACGACGGTGGGGATGCCGACCCACGGCGTGATGTCTGCCGGGCCCGCGTGAGTCGAGTACGTCGACCAGCGTGCCGGCAAGCGCCGCGGCGAGGCCGAGCAGCGCCACGAGCCACGCGAGCAGGACGCCGGTCCGGGTGCGACGGGGCACCAGCGCCACGAGCGCCAGGACGAGCACCCCGACCGTGAGCCACTCAGGGGCCGCACCGGGCCGCCCGCACGGCCGAGCACGACGTCGCGGACCGTGGCCGAGCCGGGCACGGGATAGCCGGCCTCCCACCACGCCCGCCACGGACGAAGCGCGCGCTGCGCCAGCCATGGTCCGAGCAGGATCAGCGGCACGACGGCGGCGACGACGAGCTGCTGGCGGACCCAGCGACCCTCGGCGTACCAGAGGATCAGGAGGCCGCCGAGGCTCATCGGCAGGACGATCGGCGCGAACGCGGAGGCGAACGCGATCCAGATGCCGAGGCGCAGGGCCAGCTGCCAGCCCGGGTTCTCGGCCAGCTGCCAGGCGGTGTTGACGAGGATCGGCAGGACGATCAGCGCGACGACGGTGCCGAGCCGGCCCTGGCTCACCGCTCCGGTCGCGACGACGCAGAGCGCGTACGAGACGGCCCAGACCATGCGGGGTACGCGGTGCGAGCTGATCTGCCGGCCGAAGCGGTGTGCCGTCAGCGCCGCCAGCGGCACCGAGAACACCATCGCGAGCGTGACCACGAGGCCGGGGTGGAACCACACCGGCGTCGAGAGCACGGCCAGCGGAAGCGCGAAGACCGGCGGCATCGTGTCGCTGGCAAGCCCCACGTCGTGCTGCGCCGCCGAACAGCAGGCCCCACCAGCCGGCGGACGATCCCGGAGCGGGCAGCAGCGCGCCGCCGTGGAGGCCGCCGCCGAACAGGCCGCGGCCGGCGATGACGCGAGAGCGCGATCAGCACCAGGACGACGGCCAGCCACGGGCGACGCTGCAGCAGCGACGGCCCGTCGTCGAGATCCTCTGCCTCGTCGGGCGCCTGGTCGAGCGTCGTCGAGCGGCGGCCGACCGTCTCGACCGCCTCGGGCTTGACCAGTGCGGTCGACGGTCTCGCGCACCACGTCGAAGCCGTGCTGGTACGGCAGCCAGAACGGCGCGAACAGGTGCCGGATCGCGCGGTGCGAACGCTTGGCGGTCGCCCGCCGTCGCCGCCTGGCCTTGCATGAGCTTGAACGGGATGGATGTAGACCGAGCGCAGCGCGAGCAGCTCGTCGCTCGCCGCCTCCGGGTCCTTGCCGATCAGCAGGCCGATGACCCGCAGGAGCGATCCGACAGAACAGCCGGACGTACTGCCACAGGAAGCGCGGCATCGGGGTGTTGGCCAGCAGCGTGTAGATCGCGGCCCGGCGCTCCTCCCAGTGCGGCACGTCGCCTGCGGTACGCGTGCGGGTGCCGCGGCGGCTGGACTCGGCGTGGAACACCACGGCGGTCGGTGCGGTCATCGTGCGATAGCCGGCGCGCGCGATGCGCCAGCCGAGGTCGATGTCGTCGAAGAACAGCGGCAGGTCGGGGTCGAGCCCGTCGAGCTCGTCCCAGACGTCGCGGCGGATCAGCATGCCCGCGGTGTTGACGGCGAGGACGTCGCGCGGGCGGTCGTGCTGCCCGGCATCGGGCTCGCCGGTCTCGAGGCCGGTCTCGCGCGCAGCCCGTCGCGGTGACCGTCAGGCCGACCTCGAGCAGGCGACGCAGCGACGGCCACTCCCGGATCTTGGGGCCCGACGGCAGCGATGTCGGGCGCCGAGGTCGCGGTGTCGAGCAGGCCCGACAACGTGCCCGGCAGCACCGAGGAGTCGTCGTGCAGCAGCCAGATCCAGTCGGTGCGGGGCATCGACTCGAGTCCCAGGCGGACGGCGTCACCGAACCCGGTGCCCGAAGGGGCGTAGGTGATGCGCTCGGCCCCGAACGAGTCGCGCAGCAGGTCGGCGCTGCCGTCGGTCGAGCTGACGTCGACGACCCGCCACGTGGTCGGCGCGTAGAACATGTGGGCGAACGAAGCCAGGACCTTGGGCAGCCAGCTCGCACCGTTGTGAGCCACGAGGATCGCGCCCACGGTGGGCGGATCGTCGAGCCAATGGCGCGTCGTACTGGTCTCGTCCACGTAGAGCGACTCTAGTGGACGAGGCGAAACGGGCGTTTCTACGCCCGCTTCTTCAGCTTGCGACGTTCACGCTCGGACAGACCGCCCCAGATGCCGAACCGCTCATCATGTGCCAGGGCGTACTCGAGGCACTCTCCACGGACGTCGCACGTCAGGCACACTCGCTTGGCCTCACGTGTGGATCCGCCCTTCTCAGGGAAGAACGCCTCGGGGTCTGTCTGAGCGCAAAGGGCGCGCTCTTGCCACATGAGTTCCTCATCGAGCTCTTGCGGCAGACCCAGATCGAATGACATACATGGAATTACAGTCCTGTCACCTGTCACAAGTCAAGCCGAATGGCAAGATTCATGAAATCCCCGGCGTGTCGCCCCCGTGCCGGACGTCCGTCGAGGCAAGACACAATGGCGGTCATGCGCATCCTGCTCGTCGTCGGCGCCGACGGCGCACCCTTCGCCCGCGACCTCGGCGAGCTCCTCGAGCCCGGCGACGAGCTCACGGTGGTCGCTCCGACCGTACGTGGCCACGTCGCGGCCGGGCTTGCAGGCGAGCCCCGACCTCGACGGCCTCCTGGCACCCGACCACCCCCGCGACGTACGCCGTCGCCGACGCGCTCGAGGCGGTCGGCTACACACCCGACGTGGCAGCGGGCCAGCGACCAGGCCGTGGCGGCCCGGCTGGTCCGCACCGAGCTCGTCCTGACGGGAACCGCACTCACGGATGCCACGCTCGCTGCGGGCATCCGCGCCGCGCTCCCCTACAGGCTGCTGCCCATGTGCGAGGACCGAGCCGAGTTCCGCGTCGTCGTCGGTTCGGACGAGCCGCGGGCGATCCCGGTCGATGAGTACCTCGCCGATCCCGCGGCTCACGAGCCCACGCAGCTGCTCCTGGTCGCCGACCAGATCTCGGTCTCCGCCGCCGGTCTCGTCGGCCCTGCTCGGCTGCGACGTGCTGGTGCTGGGTCCGTCGAGCCGCACGCTGGCGATCGACCCGGTCCTGCGTACGCCCGGCTTCCGCGACCTGATCAGCGACGACCTGCCGGTGCTGGTCGTCGACCACGAGGACTCCGCGCCGGCCGAGCTCGTACGTGTCGCCGGCCTGCGAGAAGCACGATCCGGGCCGGCCCGAGTCCGTGCCGGCCGACGCCGGCGCCGTGCTCGACCGGGCGCGCAAGGTGTGCGGCATGAGGACGCTCGACCAGCTGCTCGCGATCCGCGGCCGACCCTCGCAGCCGCTCGTGACCTACTACGACATGGCCACCGGCGAACGCGTCGAGCTCAGCACGACCACGACGGCGAACTGGGTCGCCAAGACCAGCAACTTCCTCGTCGACGACCTCGACGCCGAGCCCGGGCACCCGCATCCGCATCGGGCTGCCGAGCCACTGGCTGACGCACGGTCTGGATCCTGTCGGCGTGGAACGTCGGCGCGGCCGTCGTCGACGACTGCCGCCGACATCGGGGTGAGCGGCCCCGACCTCGTCGCCGACGAGCCCGTACGTGTTGCGGCATCGCTGCGCCCGCTGGGCGGCCGGTTCGCAGGACGCCGCCGGCCGGCTTCCTCGACCTGGGCGCCGAGGTGCCGGGCCACGGCGACCACTTCGTCGCCCTCGACCCGCCGGACACCGTCGACGCTGGCGCTCGACCTCGACGGCACGGCACTCACCCACGCCGAGCTCCTCGCCGCGGCCGCGCCGGACGGCGCACGACGGCTCGTCGACGCCCGGCGGCATCCGGCGCGACGCCGAGCTGATCGCCGCCGCGTGCCTCGGCGGCGGCTCCCTGGTGATCGTGTCATCCGCCACACCGGAGCAGATCTCACGCGTGAGCGCACAGGAGGGCGCCGAGCCCGGGTAGGCCGATCCATTACACTCAACGATGCCTCGACGGCAGCACGTCAGGCGCGCCCCGAATCGTCTGAACAGTAGGGACACCACACGGATGACAATCGCCGAGGACGCGGCGCGCGCTGGGCCTGCACAAGGTCGGCGGCCGCCCCCCGCTTCGCGACTACGTCGCCGAGGTCTGGCGGCGCCGGGCGTTCATCTACTCGATGGCGCGATTCAAGATCGAGTCGGAGAACCAGCAGAACTCGCTCGGCATGTTCTGGGTCATCCTCAAGCCGCTGCTCAACGCGCTCGTCTACGGCATGATCTTCGGCTTCCTGCTCCCCAGCGACACGCGCCCGCCGCACTTCGTCGAGTTCCTCATCATCGGCGTCTTCGTCTTCGAGTTCTTCTCCCAGTCGTGGACCGCCGGCGGCAAGGCCATCACCAACAACGCGGCGCTCGTGCAGAGCCTGGCGTTCCCGCGCATGGTGCTGCCGCTGGCCGCCGTCACCCAGCGGTTCCTGCAGTTCCTGCCGACGGTCGGCATCATGCTGGTGTTCCTGCTGATCAGCGGCAACGCCGCCGCAGCTGCACTGGCTGCTGATCATCCCGCTCTTCGCCCTCTACTTCGTCTTCAACTGCGGACTCGCCCTGGTCACCGCCCGCCTGTCCGTGCACTGGCGCGACCTCAACAACTTCCTGCCGTTCCTGACCCGGTTCTTCTTCTACACGACCGGCATCTTCTTCAGCGTCGAGGAGCGGTTCGGCCCGCACAAGGCCACCGCGAGCAAACCGGCCACCGAAGGCCACCCCACGATCATCACGATCAGCCACTTCCAGCCGGTCCACGAGTTCCTGAGCCTCGCCCGCGTCGGCGCTGCTCGACGGGCCTCCTACACGATCGACGAGCGCTACTGGCTGTACGCGGGCGTCTGGTCGATCGGCCTGTTCGCGTTCGGGGTCTGGTTCTTCTGGCGCGCCGAGGAGAGGTACGGCCGTGTCGACTGACGAGACCCAGGAGCGAGCTCCCCAGCCGCCCACCGATCGCAAGCCCGTCGTCATCGTCGACGACGTGCACGTCGAGTACAAGGTGTTCGCGACCGGCAAGCGGCCCACCGCGGCGGACCGCCGTCGCTCAAGCTCCTGCAGGGCCGCGGCAAGCAGATGCGCACGGTCCACGCGCTCAAGGGCGTCTCGTTCACGGCGTACGAGAACGACAGCATCGGCGTCATCGGCACCAACGGCTCCGGCAAGTCGACCCTCATGCGCGCCATCGTCGGCCTGACGCCGACCAGCCGAGGCGCGATCTACGCGACCTCCCGGCCCAGCCTGCTGGGCGTCGGCGCGGCCCTCATGAAGGACCTGTCCGGCGAGCGCAACATCATCCTCGGCGGCCTGGCGATGGGCTTCACCCGATGACGAGATCGACGCCAACTACGACGACATCGTGAAGTTCTCGGGCCTCGAGAAGTTCATCGACCTGCCGATGCGGGCCTACTCCTCAGGCATGACGGCTCGGCTCAAGTTCGCCCTCGCCAGCGTCCAGACCCACGACATCCTGATCGTCGACGAGGCGCTCGCGGTCGGCGACCGCCAGTTCCGCGCCGCGCAGCGAGGCGCGCATCCGCGAGATCCGCGACAACGCCGGCACGGTGTTCCTCGTGAGCCACTCGATGCAGTCGATCAGGGACACCTGCAGCCGGGTCATCTGGCTCGACCAGGGCACGCTCGTCATGGACGGCGAGCCCGACGAGGTCATCGACGCCTACGACACCGCGCAGGACCAGCAGGCGTGAGTCGCTCCCGGCCATAGGCCGAGCGAGCGCAGGGTCCGCCCACGAGCGCAGCGAGTAGGGGGCGGGACGAGCGGCGGCTTCAGCAGACGGCGTTGAGGTCGTCGGTCTGGTTGGCGGCGCGGCCCGAGTCGTCCTTGGGCTTCTTGGTCGGCTTGACCGTCGACCTCCGACTTGTCGATCGCCTTCTGGATCGCCGCCTGGATCGGCCGGAAAGTCCGGCGTGACGGTGTTGAACTCCGGCGGGACGACCGACACCGTGCGGATCTTCTCGCCGCGCGACTTGAGCGCCAGGTCGGCGAACTGACCGAGCTCCTTGGCCGGGATGTTGGTGCTGAGCAGCTCCTTGCCGGACTTCGCGATCTTGGTCGCGTTGAGCAACACCGTCTGCGGGCTGAGCTGGTCGACCATCGCGGCCATCAGGCACTTCTGCCGGCCCATGCGGGTGTAGTCGTCGGACTGCACGCGGCTGCGGGCGTACCAGAGCGCCTGCTGGCCGTTGAGCTTCTGCTTGCCGATCTCGATGTAGATCGTTCTTGTAGGCGTCGTCGTGGCCGAACATCGCGATGCGCGTCTTGACGTCCATCGTGACCCCGCCGACCGCGTTGACCAGGCCCTTGAAGCCGTTGAGGTTGACCATGACGTAGTAGTTGATCTTGAGGTCGGTGACGCCCTGGATCGCGTCGATCGTGGCGTCGAGGCCCGGATCCTTGCTGTCGGGGTAGAGATCCGTGCGGTTCTGCGCCGCCGTGTGCACCGCGTTGAGCAGGCAGGTCGGCCCGCAGTTGTAGCCGTACGGGTAGACCTTGAGCATCGGCGAGCCCTTGGAGAACGGCACGTTCTGCAGGTTGCGCGGCAGCGAGACCAGCACGACCTTGCCGGTGTCGGCGTCGATGCTGGCGACCGTCATCGAGTCCGGCCGGATGCCGGTGCGGTCGGCGCGGGCGTCCGAGCCGAGCAGCAGGATGTTGTAGCGGCCCTTGAGCGGCTCAGACGTCTTGGTGGCCTTGAAGACGACCTTGACGGTGTCGCGCGAGACCTTGATGAGCTGTGAGGCGTACGCCGTGGAGCCCGCGACGCCGCCGATGATGGCGAGGTTGAGCACCGTGATGAGCGCGGCACGCATGAAGTTGAGGCGGAACGGCGAAGCCAGCCGCCACGCGTCGAGGAAGAGGATGCCCCACAGCACCGCGACCGCGACGATCCCGGCCCGCGCGAGCATCAGGACATCGGTGTCGGTGAACCAGCCGAGCACCTCGGCGCGGTCCGTGCGGTACTTCCACAGCACATAGCCACCGCCGCCGAGAGCGCCGAGCCACAGGGTCACCGCGAACCAGCCGACCGCACGCTTGCCGACGGCGATGTGGGCCGAGCCGGGAACCAGCACCGTCATGAAGCACAACAGCAGGGCGCGGCGGAACCGGACGCGCGGCGAGTCCAGGTGGTTGTCCTGGTAGCCGCGGCCCAAGAGACTCGCGCGATGCGACATGAGATCCCTTACGGTGCGACCGACGAAGCATCCATTATCGCTGACGCCGGGTTCTTGCGTGACATCGCGTCAATGATCTCAGTGACTACTCAGGTCCGTCCGGCCCGTCAGCACGCAGCGCCGAGGTCCGAGCTCTGGTTGGCCTTGCGGGGATCGTTGGCGTCGCTGCCGGCCTTCGGCACCGACAGCCTGGCCTTCGTGATGCCACCGGGGATCGACGACCGGCCCTCGGCCTTGTCGATCGCGTGGTCGATCAGCCTGCGGACCTTCTTGAAGTCGGGGTTGCCGGTGTAGATCACCGGGGGAACCAGCGAGACGGTCGAGACCTTCTGCGTCTTGGCCTTGAGCGCCAGGTCGACGAAGACGTCGAGGTCTCTCTTGCGGGATGTTGGTGGTCAGCAGCGCCTTGCTGGAGCTGGCGATCTTCTCGACGTTGAACAGCACCTTCTGCGGGCTGAGCTGGTGCAGCATCGCGTTCATGACGCACTTCTGCCGGCCCATGCGCGAGAAGTCGTCGTTCTGCACGCGGCTGCGGGAGTACCAGAGCGCCTGGTCGCCGGTCAGCTTCTGCTCGCCGGCCTCGATCCAGCCGCGGATCGGCGAGCCGATGCCGCCGATCGCGGTGCGCTGCTGCACGTTGATGCGTACGCCGCCGACCGCGTTGACGAGCTTGGAGAAGCCGTGCATGTTGACCATCGCGTAGTAGTTGAGCTTGAGACCCGTGATCTCCTCGACGGCGCCCATCGTGGCCTCGAGGCCCGGAGCCTTCCGCTTGAACAGCGACGCGTGGTCGTTGGCCCAGGTGTTGATCGCCGTTGAGCTAGCAGCCTTCGCAGTCGAACCCGTCGGGGAACTCCTTGCGCATGACCGATCCCTTGGGGAAGGGCACGTCCTGCAGGTTGCGAGGCAGGCCGACCAGGACGGTGCGGCCGGTGTCCTTGTCGATGCTGGCCACGGTCAACGAGTCGGGCCGCAGACCGCTGCGATCGGGACCGGAGTCGCCGCCGAGCAGCAGCACGTTGTAGCGGCCCTCCTGCGGCTTGGACGACGGTGTGCGCGACGAACACGCTGCCGACGAACGAGGTCTGCACGGCGACGAGGTGCGCGGCGAAGAACATCGCCCCGGCCGTGACGAAGCACAGGGCGCTGTTGAGCCCGGTCATCCAGAGCCGGTGCTTGCGGCGCCAGCTCGAGCGGGCCGGCCGAGCCGCCACGCGTCGACGATCAGCGCGACCCAGGCCACGGCGCCGGCGATCAGGATCCAGCGACCGACCGGCAGCAGCGGAGTCTCCAGCACGAGCGACAGCAGCTGCTTGCGGGAGTTCACCGCGAGGAACAGCAGGACCGCGCCGACGGCGAGGAACGCCAGCCAGACGCGTACGGCGATGCGGCCGATCCGCTTGTTGCCCATCACGAGCTGGGCGGAGCCGGGCATGACGAGGGTCATCGCCGTGAGGGTCAGTGCGCGGCGGAACTGGATGCGGGCCGAGGTGTCGGCCGGATGGGCGTACGACCCACCCATCACACTCGAGCGAACGTCAGACATGGTGTCCTCACGTGGGGAAGAGGCTGAGGCGATTCTCAGTATCCACACAAACTCTCGAGTCGAGGTTGAGGGCGCGCCGAATGCTCAGAGGAATTTCGGCGGGCCGTCAGGGCGGCTGCCCGGCTCGTGCACCGAGGTCAGGTACGTTCGTGCTCATGTCAGATCAGCGTCCCGAGGGCGAGTACGGCTGGTTGTACGGCGAGGACCAGCCGACCCGTCCGGTGCCCCGCGGGCCGTCCTCCGACCTGCCTCCCCCGAACCTGCCGCCACCGAGCCGCCGGTCCGACGACGACCTTCCGCCACCCAACCTCCCGCCTCCGGGCCGCCGCGCCGACGACGTGCCGCCGTCCGGGCCCAAGAAGCCCAGGAAGAAGCACAACGGCCGGCGCATCTTCGGGCATCATCGTGCTCGCCTGGGTCGTGTTCCTCGTCGCCGTGCCGTGGTGGGCCTGGGGCCAGATCGAGAAGGTCGACGCCGTCGCCGGCAACAGGCCGGCCCGCCGACCAGCCCGGCACGACGTACCTGCTGGTCGGGTCCGACAGCCGCCGCGGCCTGACCAAGGCAGGAGCAGAAGGAGCTCACGACCGGCGGCGACACCGGCGGTCGCGGACGCACCGACACGATCATGCTGCTGCACACCGGCAGCGGCCCCAGCATCCTCATGTCGCTCCCCCGCGACTCGCTCGTCGACATCCCCGGATACGGCCGCACCAAGATCAATGCGGCCTACGCCTTCGGCGGGCCCAAGCTGCTCGTCGCGACGATCGAGGACAACACCGGCATCCGGGTCGACGACTACGTCGAGGTCGGCTTCGGCGGCCTGGTCAAGGTCGTCGACTCGCTCGGCGGCGTCGAGATCTGCCCCAAGGAGCGACATCAAGGACAAGGACTCCGGGCCTCAACGTCAAGAAGGGCTGCCAGAACGCCGACGGCAAGACCGCGCTGGCGTACTCCCGCAACCGGCACTCGTACGCGACGCAGGACATCCAGCGCGTGCAGAGCCAGCGCGAGGTGCTCGGCTCGATCGCGCGCCAAGGCCAAGTCGCCGTGGACCGTCATCAACCCGGTCCGCTACCTCAGCGTCGCCAAGGGCGCCTCGGGGTCGCTGCGCATCGGCGACGACGTCAGTCCGATCGCGCTGGCCCGGTTCGCGCTCGCGCTGTCGGCCGCGATGGGCGGCGGCGGGCTGAACTGCACCGTGCCGCTGCGCGACTTCGCGGTCACCTGGGACCCCGAGCGGGCCCCCAAGATGTTCGACTACATCAAGAAGGACCGCACCGACCAGATCGGCAGCCTGTGCACCAAGGACGGCCTGCCGAAGCGCTGAGGTCCGCCCAGATAGGTTGGGGGCATGACTTCTGCGGATCACCCCGGCGCCTACGCCTACGGCGTCGCCACGCTGACGCCCGACGGCACGGTGCTCGACGTCTGGTACCCAGAGCCTCGCCTCGGCGCGGCCCCCGATCCCGATCCGGAGCCCGGCGAGCTGACCGCGCTGGCCGGCCAGGACGCGATCCGCGAGGTGCACAAGGTCGTCGTCCACACCGTGATCGACGACCTGCAGCAGCCGCCCACCGACGCGTACGACGTCTAGCTGCGCCTGCACCTGCTGTCGCACCGGCTCGTCGCCCCGCACGGCCAGAACCTCGACGGCATCTTCGGGCTGCTGACCAACGTCGTCTGGACCTCGATCGGCCCGTGCGCCGTCGACGGATTCGAGGCGACCCGCGCGCCGGGCGCGCGGCGCCGGCCTGCACGTCCAGGTCACGAGCGTCGACAAGTTCCCCCGCATGACCGACTACGTCGTCCCGTCGGGCGTGCGCATCGGCGACGCCGACCGCGTGCGCCTCGGCGCGCACCTCGCCGAGGGCACGACCGTGATGCACGAGGGCTTCGTCAACTTCAACGCCGGCACGCTCGGCACCGCGATGGTCGAGGGCCGCATCTCGGCCGGCGTCACGGTCGGCGACGGCTCCGACGTCGGCGGCGGCGCGTCGATCATGGGCACGCTGTCCGGCGGCGGCAAGGCCGGTCATCACGCGTCGGCGAGAACAGCCTGATCGGCGCCAATGCCGGCATCGGCATCTCGCTGGGCAACGACTGCGTCGTCGCCGCCGGCACCTACGTCACGGCGGGCTCCAAGGTGACGATGCCCGACGGCGCGGTCGTCAAGGCGTCCGAGCTGTCCGGCCAGAACGGCATCCTGTTCCTGACCAACAGCCAGACCGGCGCCATCGAGGCCCGGCCGCGCGGTGAGCGCACGGGCATCGAGCTCAACGCCGCCCTGCACGCGAACTGACAGTGCGGTTTCGCTGGTTCGTCGTCCTCGGCCTGCTCACTGCCGCCGTGATGGTCGCGGTGGTCGCTGCGCGACCGCGACGCCCCTGCGCAGCGAGTTCTGCGTCGCCGCAGGTCGGCAAGGTCAGGGCCCAGGTCGACCTCGAGCAGGCCCGGTGGGCGTCGCTGATGGCGGCGATCGCGCAGCGGCGCGGCCTGCCGCCACGGGCCACGACGATCGCGATCGCCACGGCGTTCCAGGAGTCGAAGATCCACAACATCGACTACGGCGACCGCGACTCGGTCGGCCTGTTCCAGCAACGTCCGTCGCAGGGGTGGGGCACGGTCGAGCAGATCAGCGATCCGCACTACTCGATCGGCGGGTTCTACGACGCGCTCGTCAAGGTCAAGGGCTACGAGTCGATGGAGATCACCGACGCGGCCCAGCAGGTGCAGCGGTCGGCGTTCCCCGGTGCGTACGCCCAGCACGAGGACTACGCCCGGGCCCTCGCCTCGGCGCTGCGCGGCTACAGCCCCGCGAAGTTCACCTGCCAGATCAATCCCAAGGGCAGCGGCACGCATCGGCCGGGTCACCAAGGACGTCAAGGCGGCGTTCGGCGACATCGCGTTCGACACGGACGGCGACGACGCGGCGTACCCGCTCACCGGCAAGGCGTCCGACGTCAAGGCGCGCGGCTGGGCGCTCGCGCACTACCTGGTCGGCAACGCCTCACGCCTGCGGATCACCGACATCTCGTTCGGCAACCGCGAGTGGAACGCCGACGACTCCGACAAGGGCTGGACCGCCCGCTCCGACACCGACTCCGACACCGTCCGGGTCTCCACGAACTAGTCCGAATCCTCGCTGGGAGCGCGGCGGTTCGGTCAGGCAGTCAGGCGGGTGACGGCTGCGGCGACGCGCTCGTCGGTCGCGGTGAACGCCGCGCGTACGTGCTGGGAGCCCGCGGCGCCGTAGAAGTCACCGGGCGCCGCCAGGATGCCGCGCTCGGCGAGCCAGTCGATCGTGTCGCGGCACGGCTCGCCGCGGGTCATCCAGAGGTAGAGCGCACCCTCGGAGTGCTCGACGGAGAAGCCCGCGGACTCGAACGCGCGGCGCAGGTCGAGGCGACGGGCGGCGTAGGTCTTGCGCTGCGCCTCGACGTGATCGTCGTCGGCGAGCGCAGCGGCCATCGCAGCCTGGACGGGCGTCGGGACCATGAAGCCCAGGTGCTTGCGGACCTCGAGCAGCTCGGAGACCACGGCCTGGTCGCCCGTGACGAACGCGTCGCGGTAGCCGGCGAGATTGGAGCGCTTCGACAGCGAGTGCACCGCGAGGATGCCTTCGGACGAGCCGCCGCAGATGTCGGGGTGCAGCACCGAGTGGGGCTCGCCCTCCCAGGCGAACTCGAGGTAGCACTCGTCGGAGACCACCAGGGTGCCGCGCTCGCGGGCCCAGTCGACGACCTTGCGGAGGTGGTCGGGCGGCAGGATGCGGCCGGAGGGGTTGGCCGGCGAGTTGAGGTAGATGATCGCCGGGACGCGGGGGCCGAGCGACAGCGTCGAGTCGGTGGCCACGACCTCGCAGCCCGCGTAGCGGGCGCCGACCTCGTAGGTCGGATAGGCCAGCTCGGGCACGACGACCAGGTCGCCGGCGCCGAGTCCGAGCTGCGTCGGCAGGTTGGCGATGAGCTCCTTGGAGCCGACTGTCGGCAGCACCTGCGAGGCGCTGAGCCCGGTCACGCTCGAAGCGGCGTTCGATCCAGTCGACGGCGGCCTGCCGCAGCGACTCAGGGCCGAACACCGTGGGATAGCCCGGAGCGTCGGCAGCGGCGATGAGCGCCTCGCGTGCGACGTCGGGCGTGGGGTCGACCGGCGTGCCGATCGACAGGTCGACGAGGCCGCCGGGATGAGCAGCCGCGCGGGCCTTGGCGGCCGCGAGCGTGTCCCAGGGGAAGTCCGGGAACCTCGCCGAGACCGTTGCCCCTGCGCGGTCATTCCTGGGACTGCGGGGGCAGCGCGGCGATCAGCGGGTGGTCCTTGTCGATCACGCCGAGCTTGGCCGCGCCACCGGGCGAACCGATGTCGTCGAAGAAGTCGACGTTGGCGGCGTAGTAGTCCTTCCACTCCGCCGGCGTGTCGTCCTCGTAGAAGATCGCCTCGACGGGGCACACCGGCTCGCACGCACCGCAGTCGACGCACTCGTCGGGGTGGATGTAGAGCATGCGGTTGCCCTCGTAGATGCAGTCGACGGGACATTCGTCCACACAAGCGCGGTCCTTGAGGTCCACACACGGCTGGGCGATCACGTACGTCACGAGCATTTCTCCTTCAAGGGGCTGGGCTCCAGTATCACGCCTCCGCTCCACCTCCCGCACATGAGGTCCACCTCATGACATGGAAGGCTTGAGACATGCCTCTCGACGCGACCTCCGTCGGACGACGCGTCGTCGTCCGGTATGCCGTCGGCGGCGCCGGGCCGTCGGGCGGACCCGCCCTGAGCGACGTCATCGGTCGGGTACGCGCGGTCGATGCGGCTGCCGTGACGCTCGAGCGCCGCGACGGGCGTACCCAGGTCGTGGCCCTGGCCGATGTCGTGACGTGGAAGCCGGTCCCCGACCGGCCGCTCCGCCGGCGCCGGGCCGGCGACATCGATCCCGCCGACCTGACCCGCATCACCTCCCGCGGGCTGGCCGGCCATCGAGTCCGTCGCACTCGGCGACTGGGAGCTGCGTACGTCCGGGCGATTCACCGGGCGAGCCAACTCCGTCGCCGTCCACGGCGACCCGGGCCTGCCACTTCGGCGACGCACTCGACCGCGTGCGCGACGTTCTACGCATCGCACGACTCCCCCGCGCTGGCCCAGGTCGTCGTCGGATCCGCCGGCGAGCGGGCCTTCGCCGGCGCCGGCTGGGTGCCGATGACGGGCTACCACGGCGGGGCAGTCGTCCAGGTCGCCGATCTCGACCCCGCGTACGACGCCGACCCGGCTGCCCGCATCACAGCGACGGCCGATGACGACTGGCTGGTCAACTACGGACGGGTCAACGACCCGGTCGCCGCGCGAGCCGTGCTGGAAGGCCCGGACACCGTCGGATTCGTCTCGATCGGCACGCCAGCCGTCGCAATCGGCCGCGTCGTCGTCACCGGCGAGTGGGCCGGGATCGCCGTGCGTCGAGGTCTCCCCCGAGCGCCGGCGGCAGGGCCTCGCGCGCCGGATCGTCGAGACCTCCCTCGCCTGGGCCGTGGAGCACGGAGCCGACAAGGCGTACCTCCAGACGATGCGCACGAATCATGCGGCGCTCGCGCTCTACGAGCCGTACGGCTTCGTCGACCACCACGACTACCGCTACCTCGAACCCGGGCACCCAGACGCCGCACAATGAAGGCATCGCGGACCAGCGATGGCTGACGTGAGCCTTCGCCGGTCGGCCGGCGAGCTCTGCTGGGGTCCCCACGCGAGGTCTGCGAGCAGGGGCAAGGGCCTATCGAGACCTCACTCGCCCTTGGGTCTTCTTGCCGCAGATGACGTGGTCGGCGGCCTGGTAGTGGGCCGTGTCGGTCTCGGTCTTGACCTTCTTGCCGCCCTTGTAGAAGTTGCGGTAGATGTCGATGTCGAAGCCGGCGATCGGGGCCTGCGGCACGCACCGGTCCGTGTCGTCGTACTGCTTGCCGGGCGAGCGGCCGTTGCGACGAGCCGACTGTCCGGCCTTGATGTCCCACACCTTGGTGCTCCACAGCTCGACGTGCATGACGCCGGCCGACGAGGGGGTGCTCTTGACGACGTACGAGCGGATCAGGACGCCGTACTTGGTGGGGTTCTTGAAGCGCAGGTCGAGGCTGCCGTAGTAGACCGTCGCCTCGCGGCCCACCGGGTAGCGGTTGATGTAGAACGCGTGCGGGTGGTGCTCGACGTCGTCCATGCCGCCGAAGAACCCGGCGTTGTAGGTCGTCGTGGCGACCTGCGAGACCCCGCCGCCGAGCTCCTCGCGGAACACGCCGCCGTTGATGACGGTGCCGGTCACGAAGCCGTTGGCCACCGTGCGCTCGCCGACGACGGTGTTGAAGCTGAACGTCTCACCGGGCTTGAGGATCGTGCCGTTGATCAGCTCGGCGGCGCGGCTCTGGTTGGTGTTGCGGTACTCGGCGTACGGGAACTGGGTCTCGAAGCTGCTGATCTTCTCGCTTGATCCTCAGCGCCTTGGCATCGGCGGTCGTGAACAGCGGCTCGACGACCTTGGCCTCGACCCCGACCGCGCGCTCGGACCCCGACTCGGTGAGCGCCGGCAGCAGCTTGACCGCCATCTCCTTGGGCTGCAGGCCGACGCCCTCCTTGCCGGGCTTGATCGACCGGCTTGTTGTTCTCGATCTTGACCGTGGCGTCGACGGCCTTCTTGCCGATGCCGGTCGTCGAGTCGGTCAGCGGGCCGGCCAGCTTCTTGGGGTCGAGATAGGGCTGCAGCTTGCCGTCCTTGACGCGGACGACGAGCGCCGGCGCGTACGCCGTGACGGGCAGCGACACCTTCTTGTCGCCCACTCGGATCGTGACGGGTCCGCTGACGGCCGGCTTGGCGATGGTCTTCATCGCGTCGGCGAGCCCTTCTGAGTCCACGGCCGGCTCGACGACCGCCGTCGGCACCACGACGGGCTCGTCACTGACGAGGTAGGCACCCCGGATCGCGTCGGCGGCGTCCGCGCGGGCGACGACCCGGCCGGCCTTGGGCTCGCGCGCCTTGGGCTTGCCCTTGGGGAAGCGTGATCAGCGCCTCGACGACGTCGCGGTTGACCGTCTCGCCGATCGTGCCGATCGAGCTCTGGAGCTTGGCGTCATCGACGTCGAGCGCCGGGTCGCGTCTTGTGGTCACCGAAGAACAAGCCGGCCATGTCGGCCGGGTTCCAGCTGCGCTCGCCGCCGGCATCGCTGATCGTACGGTCGAGGTCGAAGGCGAGCCCGGCGTCCTTCGGCTTGATGCGGAACTCGGTCTTGCCGTGCGTGAGGACGATCTCGCGGTCGACGTTGGGCGTCAGCGCCTTGTCGACGGCGTCGCGGGCCGCGGACGGCGACTTGCCGCTGACGTCGACCCCGCCGATCGTGGCGTTGGCGGGCATACGGGCGCCGGTCAGGAAGTAGCCGCCGACGTAGAGCACGCCGAGGACCAGCACGACCCCGAGCAGGACCCGTCGGCCCCAGTGGGCCGACCCACCTTCGTCGCCCGATCCGGGCGGTTGCAGGTCGGTGCTGTCATCGCCGGCGTCGTCGGCGGCCGGCGCGCTCGTCGACGGGAGGCGGCCACGACCTCGTCGAGCTCGTCGTCCACCTCTTGAGGGTCGTCGGCGAGCGCCGCTTCGTGCAGGGCGGTGTCCTCGCCGGGCTGCAGCTCGTACGCGGGTTCGACGTCGGGCACGTCGTCGAGCTCGATCTCCTCGTCGTGCTCGACCACGAGGCCGGGCTCGACCGCAGCATCGCCCTCGTCGGCCAGCTCGCGGCTCCGGCTCCGGGGCGTCGTCGACGGGAGGCTCGTCCGCGGGCTCCTGCGCCGCATCGGGGTCCGGCAGGTCGTCGGGCGTGAGGTGCTCGTCAGGCTTGTCGGTCATGTGGTGCTCCCGTAGACGGTCTTCTCCGAGTCAGGCAGACGCACGATCGTGCCGTAGTGCGAGCGGTAGTAGAGCAGTGGATCGTCGATGCTGTCGTTGATCGCCGCTCCGGTCACCGCGCCGACCAAGATCGTATGGTCACCGCCGTCCGTGACGGAAACCGTCGTGCACTCCAGCCAGGCCAGCGACTCGTCGAGCAGCGCTGCTCCGGACGCGCCGCGGTGGAACGCGATGCCCTGCATCTGGTCCTCCAGCGGGCGGCCGCGGTGGGCGAACCAGGCCGAGGCCGCGATGCCCTCCTCCGCGAGGATCGAGACCGCCCAGAAGCCGGTCTCGAGGACGGCTTCGTGGAAGCGGCTCGACTTGTGCGAGCACACCAGCACCAGCGGCGGGTCGAGCGACACCGACGTGAACGCGCTCGCCGTCATGGCGTGATCGACGCCGTCCTGCACCGTCGAGACGACCGTGACTCCGCTGGCGAATCGTGCAAGCGCACCGCGAAACGCGGGTTGGTCCACCGTCGCGGTCATTGCTCCAGCCTAGGAGTGCGGACGACCCCGACCACGATGGCCCCCAGGCAACCGATCGTGAACGCCCAGCCGCGCCAGTCCGAGGCGACCAGATAGCTGCCGCCGGGCGAGAACTGCTGCACCAGCAGGACGATCGCCCCAGCCGAGCCCGAACCAGGCGCCGCCGGTGCGTACGAGCCGGTCGGCCGCGAGCACCACGGCGTACGTGGCGACGATCGCCAGCACAAGTCCCCACGGCCAGTCGACCCCGTGGGACCGCCACACGTGCCGGTGCACGAACGCGCCGACGACGGCGACATAGGCACCGAGCACGACGAGTGCGTGCGCGCTTCACCTCAGAGACCGGCGAACAGGTCTTCCTCGAGACCGTCGGGCCCGACCGGGCCGCGCTGACCCTTGGCGAGGCGGTAGTACTCGGTGCCCCACACCTGCGATGCCGACATTGTTGGACAGCGCGAAGAACGGCCCGTCGACGGCGATCTGCGTGGCGTGCGCCCTCATCGCGTCCATCTTGGCGTCGGCGTAGTGCGTCGGCCTCGACCACGGCGTCGAGCTCGTCGTCGGTCGCGCCCCACGGCAGGTTGTCGGGGTCCCAGCCCTCGAAGCGTCGTCGTCGTCGCCGGCGTCGCGCAGCGTGCCGGATGCCCTCGGCCATCTGCGACTTGGACATCGCGCGCCCAGTAGATCTTGGCGATGTCCCACGCCTCGCCGAGCTCGGGCCGGTAGGACCGCACGGCCGCGAGCGCGGCCGCGTAGGTCGCGACCCGGTGGGCCTGGACGTGGTCGGGGTGACCGTAGCCGCCGAACTGGTCGTACGTCACCAGGACCTGCGGCCGGACCTCGCGGATGATCTCGACCAGCAGGTCGGCGGCGACGGTCAGATCGGCGTGCCAGAACGTGTCGGGGCGGGTCTCGTCGGCGGCCGTGGCGCTGCCGTCGTCGGCCCACTTCATGCCCGAGTCGCGGAAGTGGCCCGGCGCCGCCGAGGAACCGGTGGTCCGTGACGCCGAGCGCCTTCATCGCCGCGGTCGAGCTCCTCGACGCGGTGCGGCGCCGAGCGCGTCGTCGCGGTCCGCCGCCAGGTGCTCGAGCTCGGGGACGAGGACCTCGCCCTCCTCGCCGGCGGTGCACGTGACGAGCGTGACCTGGACGCCCTCGGCGACGTACTTGGCCATCGTCGCGCCGTTGCCGATCGTCTCGTCGTCGGGGTGGGCGTGGACGAAGCAGGATCCGGCGGTCGTTCAGGGTCATGCCCCAAGGCTACTGACGCTCGGACAGAGACGTCGGTGGTCGCGCGGCTCTCCGACCGCCACGCCGCAGCGGCTCACTAGCGAACGCGTTGGATGATTGGATCGAGGCATGACCGTCTCGTATCCGCGCCTGGCCGCCCGCACGCTGCGCTTCACCCTCGGCATTCCCCGCAACATCACGGTCTCGCCGGACGGCCGCACGGTGCGCTTCATCCGCACGCCCGACGGCGTGACGCGCACGGGCCAGCTGTGGGAGCACGACGTCGCGACCGGCACCGAGACCGTCCTGGTCGACCCCGTCGAGCTGCTGGGCGCCGACGGCGAGCAGCTGTCGGCCGAGGAGCGGTCTCGCCGCGAGCGCAGCCGCGAATCCGCGGCGGGACTCGTCGTCGTACGACGTCGACGAGACCGGACGCTGGGCCTGCTTCGCCCTGTCCGGGCAGCTCTGGGCCGTGCACCTCGGCGCCAAGGCCGTCCACTCCCTGCCGAGCGTCGGGGCCGTCATCGACCCGCGCCTCGACCCCACCGGCCGGCTCATCGCGTACGCCTCGGGTGGCGCGCTGCGCGTCATCGACGTCGACGGGCGCGACGAGCGGGCGCTCGTCGAGCCCGACGGCGACGACCGAGGTGTGGGGCCAGGCCGAGTTCATCGCCGCCGAGGAGATGGAGCGGTTCCGCGGGTTCTGGTGGGCGCCCGACGGGCAGTCGCTGCTGGTCCAGCGCTACGACGAGGCACCCGTGCAGACCTGGCACATCGCCGACCCCGAGCACCCCGAACGCGAGCCCGTCGCCCAGCGCTATCCCGGCCGCCGGCACGCCCAACGCCGAGGTCACGCTCTGGCACGTCGACCTCGACGGCAACCGCACCGCAGGTCGCAGTGGGACCGCACGACGTACGAGTACCTCGGCCGGGTCAGCTGGAACCGCGCACGGCGCTCCGGTGATCCAGGTCCTGAGCCGCGACCAGAAGTCGTCGCAGATCCTCTCGGTCGACGTCGCCACCGGGCAGACCAGCGTGCTGCGCGAGCTGACGCGACCCGGCCTGGGTCGAGCTGTCGTCGGCACCGCGGTTCGCGCCCGGCGGCTCGCTCGTCACGGTCGAGGACGCCGACGGCTGGCGTCGCGTGCTCCGTCGACGGCACTGGCCGTGTCCGGCCGACGGCTGGCAGGTCCGCGGCGATCGTCGAGGTCGTTCGACGACTGCGTCGTGGCCACCGCCTCGCAGGAGCCGACCGAGGTGCAGGTCGTCCGCTTCGGCTTCG
The DNA here is from genome assembly GCA_963759975.1 of uncultured Actinomycetota bacterium. Classification (GTDB taxonomy): domain Bacteria; phylum Actinomycetota; class Actinomycetes; order Propionibacteriales; family Nocardioidaceae; genus Aeromicrobium. Next base: position 79,196 of record CAVXBS010000021.1, on the reverse strand, counting down.
ACGGCACCGTCACCGAGATCACCGACGGCGCGGCCGTGCACGGGGCCGTCATCGGCGGGCCCACCACGGTCATCGTGCCGCTCCGGCCTCGACGCGGTCGGCACGACTGTCGTCGGTGCACCGCGAGGACTGCCGAGCCGGCACCCGTCCGGGTGCTCGCCGAGCCGGCCCCGCACGAGCCCGTCGTCACGCTGGTGCGCGGCGGGCGAGCACCAGCTCGCGTACGGCGGTGCTGTTCCCGCCGCGGCCACGAGCCGCGGCTCGCGCCGGCTGCCCGTGCTGATGGACCCCTACGGCGGCCCGCACGCGCCAGCGCGTGCTGGCCTCGGCACGCGCGTTCCTCGAGGCGCAGTGGCTCGCCGACCAGGGCTTCTGCGTCGTCGTCGCCGACGGCCGCGGCACCCCCGGCCGCGGCCACGCGTGGGAACGCTCGGTGCTGCACGACTTCGCCACCGTCACGCTCGACGACCAGGTCGACGCGCTCGAGGCGGTCGCCGCGGCGTACCCCGACGACGTCGACACGACCCGGGTCGGCATCACCGGCTGGTCGTACGGCGGCTATCTCTCGGCGCTGGCGGTGCTCAAGCGTCCCGACGTGTTCCACGCCGCCGTGGCCGGCGCGCCCGTGACCGAGTGGCGGCTCTACGACACCTGCTACACCGAGCGCTACCTCGGCGATCCCCGACACGCAGCCCGAGGTCTACGACCGCAACTCGCTGCTGCCGCTGGCGCCGCGGCCTCGAGCGGCCGCTCATGATCATCCACGGCCTCGCCGACGACAACGTGGTCGCGGCCCACACGCTGCGGCTGTCGTCGGCGCTGCTCGCCGCCGGCCGCCCGCACACCGTGCTGCCGCTGTCGGGCGTCACCCACATGACGCCGCAGGAGGTCGTGGCCGAGAACCTCAAGCTGCTGCAGGTGCAGTTCCTCGAGAGACCACCTCGGCGCTGGAGTGCTCGGGGTCAGTCCTTGAGGCGCTTCGGTACGTCCGGGAGGGTCGGCGGGTCGTCCGGGACGCGGTCGTCGCCGGGCAGCCAGCCGCCGTACACGTCGACCATCTCCACGACCCGCTCGTCGAACGGCTCGACCAGCAGCACCCACGCGCGGTCCTCCCAGTCCTCCTCGCCGGCGAACGCCTCGCGCCTCAGCGACGTCGCGTAGCCCTCGCCCTCCAGGGCCTTGACCAGCTCGTCCGCATCGTCGTCGGAGTCGAAGTAGATTCCTGCACGTCCATGAAGCGTCGAGATCGCTATCGATGGCTCGCTGCGCTCGCAGTCGCATGATGCACCCCCGAGGAACAGGTAGCCGGTCCGTTGAAGCTCTGAGGTCAGATCCCGCGCAGCAGCCCACAGCGGCCTGCGCACCCATCGACCTCATGGAGCGCACATGCGTGCATCACTTTCTGTCAACGACCTCTCTTTCTCCTGGCCCGACGGCTCCGTCGTCCTCGACGGCCTCGATCTCGGCATCGGCCCCGGCCGGCACGGCCTCATCGGCCTCAACGGCTCGGGCAAGTCGACGCTGCTGCGGCTGATCGCCGGCGAGCTCACGCCGCAACGCGGCTCGATCGGCGTCGACGGCGCGGTCGCCTACCTGCCACAGGACCCGGGCGCCGACCCGACCCAGACCGTCGCGGAGGTGCTCGGCATCGCCGCGACCCTCGCGGCGCTCGAACGCGTCGAGGGCGGCTCGACCGCGATCGACGACTTCGACGTCATCGGCGACGGCTGGGACATCGCCGAACGTACGGAAGCCGAGCTGGCCCGGCTCGGCCTCGGCCACCTCGGGCTCGACCGCCCGGTCGCCTCGGTGTCGGGTGGCGAGCTCGTGCTGCTGTCGCTGGCCGCGCGGCTGCTGACGCCGACCGTCGATCCTGCTGCTCGACGAGCCGACCAACAACCTCGACGCCGATGCCCGCGAGCGGCTCATCGACATCGTCGCCGCCTGGAAGGGCACGTTGCTGGTGGTCAGCCACGACCGCGAGCTGCTCAACGCGATGGACGACATCGGCTCGCTCCGGGCCGGGTCGGTGCGCTGGTACGGCGGCGGGTTCGACGACTACGAGGCGGCCGTCGCGGTCGAGCAGGAGGCGGCCGAGCGGATGGTGCGGGTCGCCGAGTCCGACCTGCGCGCCCAGAAGCGCGACCGCATCGAGGCCGAGTCCGTGCTGACGACCCGGCGCAAGCAGGGCGAGAAGGCGTGGGCCGAGAAGCGGATGCCCAAGATCGCCATGGGCAACTACAAGCGTCGGGCGCAGGTGTCCGCGGGCAAGCTCCGCGGCGTGCACGACGACCGGATCGAGGACGCCACCGCGCGGCTGGCCGAGGCCGAGGAGCTCGTCCACGACGACCGCGAGATCCGCGTCGACCTGCCCAACACCGTCGTGCCCACCGGCCGGAACGTCCTGACGCTCGACGGCGTACGTCCGGCGTACGGCGACCTGCAGCTCGACCTCGAGCTCCGCGGGCCGGAGCGGGTCGGGCTCACGGGCCGGAACGGATCGGGCAAGACGTCGCTGCTGCGCACCATCACGGGCGAGCTGGAGCCGGCGGCCGGCACGGTGCGCACGCACGTGCCGATCCGCCTGCTGCCGCAGCGCATGGACCTGCTCGACGGGGCGCTCACGGTCGCCGAGAACGTCGCCCGCATCGCTCCTGCGACGACCGAGAACGAGCGACGGGCCCAGCTCGCGCGCTTCCTGATCCGCGGGCGGGCGGCCGACCAGCCGGCATCGACGCTGTCGGGCGGCGAACGCCTGCGGGCGACGCTGGCCTGCCTCCTGCTGGCCGAGCCCGCACCGCAGCTCCTGCTGCTCGACGAGCCGACCAACAACCTCGACCTGCCGAGCATCCGCCACCTGGTCGAGGCGCTGGAGTCGTACCGTGGCGCGTTCATCGTGGTCAGCCACGACGAGCGGTTCCTCGACGACCTCGGGCTCACCCGGAGGATCGCCGTGTGAGCCGACCAGCACACTGGTGACATGACCGGGACCAACTGGGCAGGCAATCTGACGTACGGCGCCTCGGCGCTGCTCGAGCCGGCCTCGGTCGACGAGCTCTGCGAGGTCGTGGCCGCCGAGCCCGTCGTACGCGGGCTCGGCAGCCGGCACTCGTTCAACCGCATCGCCGACACGACCGGTGTCCAGGTCTCGGTCGCGAGCCTCCCGGCGCTCGTCGAGGTCGACGAGTCGGCGCGCGAGGTGACCGTCTCGGCCGGCCTGCGCTACGGCGAGCTGGTCGAGGAGCTCGACCGCGCGGGCTGGGCGCTGCACAACCTCGCCTCGCTCCCCCACATCTCGGTCGCCGGTGCGATCGCCACGGGCACGCACGGCTCCGGCGACCACAACGGCAGCCTCGCCAGCTCGGTGGCCGCGCTCGAGCTCGTGACCGGCGACGGCTCGGTGCTGACGGTGCGCCGCGGCGACCCCGACTTCGCCGGCATGGTCGTGTCGCTCGGCTGCCTCGGCATCGTCACCAAGGTCACGCTCGACATCGTGCCGACGTTCCAGGTGCGCCAGGACGTCTACGAGGGCGTGTCGTGGGAGTCGATCGCCGCCAACCTCGACGCGATCACGGCGAGCGCCTACAGCGTCAGCATGTTCACCGACTGGGGCGACGCCGGGTGCGGGTCAGGCGTGGCTCAAGTCGCGGGCCGACGTCACGCCCCCGGCCGACTTCTTCGGCGCGCCGCCGGCGACCCGCGAGCTGCACCCGTTGCCCGACGAGTCGGCCGAGTTCACGACCAAGCAGCTCGGCGCGCCCGGCGTCTGGTGGGACCGGCTGCCGCACTTCCGTCTCGGCTTCACCCCGAGCAACGGCGAGGAGCTGCAGACCGAGTACCTCGTGCCCCGGTTCCACGCACTCGCCGCGATCGACGCGGTACGTGCGCTCGCCCCGGCCATCCGGCCGCACCTGTTCGTCAGCGAGCTGCGCACGATCGCGGCCGACGACCTGTGGCTCAGCCCGAGCCACGACGTCGACTGCCTCGCGATCCACTTCACCTGGCGCATGCACGTGCCTGAGGTGACGGCCCTGCTGCCGGCGCTCGACGACGCCCTGTCGCCGTACGCCGCCCGGCCGCACTGGGGCAAGGTCTTCCAGAGCGACCGCGAGCGCCTGGACGCGGCCTACCCCCGCATCGCCGAGTTCCGGTCGCTGGCCGATCGCCTCGACCCGACCGGCACGTTCCGCAACGAGCAGACGTCCGAGTGGCTCGGCCGCGTGTGACGTAGTCGTTGCGGTTCCGGGCCCTGTCTGGTCGCCCGACGGTGGCACACTGGAAATATGAACGCGTTCAATTCTGTGCCGGCCGTGCTCGTCGGGCCCCGGCTGATGCGTCAGGACTGGACCCGGCTGACGTTCATCCACTGGGCCGTCGACCCGGCCCTCGTCGCCCCGCTGCTGCCCGCCGGCACCCGACCCGACGTGCTCGACGGCGTGACGTACGTCGGGCTGATCCCGTTCGAGATGCGCCGCGCCGGCTTCGGCCGCGGCCCCGCGGTGCCGTTCTTCGGCGACTTCGCCGAGACCAACGTCCGCCTCTACTCCGTCGACGACGAGGGCCACCACGGCATCGTGTTCAGGTCGCTCGAGACGAGCCGGCTGCTGGTCGCGCTGGGTGCGCGCGTCGCGTTCGGCACGCCGTACATGTGGGCGCGGATGCGCATCGCCCAGGACGGCAACCGCATCGACTACACGACCCGGCGCCGCTGGCCCGGTCCGCGAGGTGCCGGCGCACGGATCTCGGTCACGATCGGCGACCCCATCGCGGAGCCGTCGGAGGCCGAGCTGTTCGTCACCGCCCGGTTCGGCCTGCACACCCGCTACCTCGGCCGTACGCTCTGGATCCCCAACCACCACGCGCCGTGGCCGCTGCGGACCGCGACCGTGGAGTCGCTCGACGACGACCTCGTCGCCGCGGCCGGGCTGCCGGGGATCGTGAGCCGTGCCCCCGACCTGGTGATGTACGCCGAGACGGTCCGCACCGAGTTCGGCGCTCCCCGTCGTCGTACGGGACGGACGTCAGGCCGTCGAGGGCGAGCCGATCCGCCTCGACAACACGTACCCCCACACACCCGCGAACGCGAACATGAAGAGCGAGTAGACCGCGGCGGGGATCGAGATCTCGGTGCTGTCGAGCACCTCCACGGCGACGAAGATCGCGAGCGTCGCGTTGTGCACGCCGATCTCCATCGACGACGCGATCGCCTGGCTCTCCACGATGCCGGCTGCCTTGGGGATCACGTAACCGACGACGAGGCTCACGGCGCAGAAGACCGCGGTCGTCAGGCCCGACGTCGGCGAGGTAGTCACCGACGTTCTCACGCTGGTCGAGCAGGATCGCCGATGACGAGGCCCGCGAGGATGACCGCCGATCCGATGCGCACCGGCTTGTCCATGCGGGCGGCGAAGGCCTGCCGCCGCGCCCTGACCAGCATGCCGAGCAGGACCGGCAGCAGCACGATCGCGAACACCTCGACGACCTTGCCGAACTGCAGCGCCACCGAGTCCTCCCGGTCGAACCAGGCGATCGCGAGGTTGGTGATGATCGGCAGAGTGAAGATCGCGACGACCGAGTTGATCGCGGTGAGCGTCACGTTGAGCGCGACATCGCCGTGGAACAGGTGGCTGAACAGGTTGGCGCTCGTGCCGCCGGGCGATGCGGCGAGGAGCATCATGCCGATGCCCAGGAGCGGCGGCAGGTCGAACAGCACGACCAGTCCGAAGCAGACGGCCGGCAGCAGGAGCAGCTGGCAGGCCAGCGCGACGACGACCGCTCGCGGGTGCTGACGCACTCGTCTGAAGTCATCAGGCGTCAGCGAGAGGCCCTAGGCCGAACATGATGATGCCGAGCGCGAGTGGCAGGCCGACGGTGCTGAGCGCAGAGTCCATGCCTCACCATACGGGCGGGTCAGGTCACCTCAGGCGAGCTCGAAGTCGTCGAAGTCGAAGCCCGGTGACACCAGGCAGCTGACCAGCGCGTCGTCCTCCGACGGCCGCGTCCGCTGCCAAACCCCTGCTGGCACCAGGACTTGCGGCAGCTCGCCGGCCTCGAGGTCGTGGCCGACGACGTGCGCCTCGCAGATGCCGGGGCCCGCGTCGAAGCCGCCGAGCTCGATGACCACGGCACCGGTGTGGGCCAGCCAGATCTCGTCGGAGGCGACCCGGTGCCATGCCGAAGCCTCGCCTGCGGGCAGCAGGAAGTAGATCAGCGTCGCCGTCGGACGTACGCGACCGTCGGGCAGGGTGACCGGGACCGGCGAGGCCCAGGTCTGCCGGAACCAGCCACCCTCGGGGTGCGGCTCGAGGTCGAGCGCCTCCGCCAGCTCCGGCCGGGTCACAGCGCAGCCTCGATCGCCGGTATGCGTTCGCGGAACGCCGCGACCCGGTCACGGGTCCGCTGCGGCTCACCGACCTTGCCGAGATTGATGAATCCCTCGTCTCCGCGGGCCTGACCGGCGGCGATGCGATCGCTCGCGGTGGTCATGCGCTCGACGACTGCATCGAGCACCGTCATCGGACCCCACTCGCCGTAGGCGTCGACGAGCAGGTCGAGTCGGCGCGCGACGTCGTCGATGGGGATCTCGCGATAGAGCGGGATGCCGGTCCACGCGAGGAATGCGAGGTCCTCGATGGGGCTGCCGGGGCCGGCCATGTCCCAGTCGATCATCGCGACGAAGTGCCCGCTCTGGATGATCCAGTTGTATGCGCCGGGGTCGTGGTGGCAGATGATCTGGTCCTCGGCGAGCTCAGCCTCACCGCCACGCCACTGGCGTACGCCCTGCGGCCGGAAGCCCTCGACAAGGTCGTGGAAGTCGCGCAGCCACGTGACCGCCTCGGCGAGGACGTTGTCGAGGACGATCTCCTTGTCGACCGGCACGCCGCGGCCCTCGACGTACTCCAGGATCTCGCGGCCGTCCTCGTCCATGCCGTGCAGCTCGGGGATGCCCCGTAGGCCGTTGTCGTGCAGGAAGGTCAGCAGCTCGTGGACGGCCGGTGTCCAAGGGCCGGTCGGGCGGCGAACAGTGCGTCCGACGCGGGTGGCTCCGCCCACCGCTCCGGGCAGGTGCTCAGGCTCTGTGTCGTCACGTGGCACTCTTTCATCGTGGCACATTCTCACTCGCACGCCGTGGTCGACCACGGGCCGCCCCGCCGTGGTCTCGCTGCCACCCTCGCCGTCATCGTCCTGGGCATCGCTGCCATGGCCATCGTCGCCATGGTCGTGCTGTGGCCGGACTCGACCAAGGTGCCGCGAGACGCGAACCCGTACGGCGGGCAGGGCGTCACGACGATCGACGCCAAGGTCACTGGAATCGACCCGTTCGACTGCAACAGCGGCGGCCAGGGCCCCGACGGGCTGCCCCAGGTCAAGGGCGACTGTGCCCACATCACCGCGTCGATCGAGGACGGCACGGCGACGTTCGACCTCGACGCCGCGCGCTACAAGGCCGGCATCAAGGCCGGCGACGAGGTCAAGGTCCTGCGCATCGCACCCAAGGGGGCGGCGGTGTCGTACGCGTTCCTCGACTTCCGTCGTGGCCTGCCCCTCACGGCCCTCGCAGCAATCTTCTCGGTGCTGGTCGTGGTGGTGGCTCGCTGGCGCGGACTGTTCGCGCTGGTCGGCATCGCGGTGACGATGCTGGCGCTGACCAAGTTCATCCTGCCCGCGTTCCTCGCCGGCGAGTCGCCGCTGCTCGTCGCCATGGTCGGCTCCACGGCGATCATGATCGTCGTGCTCTACCTCGCGCACGGGGTGTCGATACGTACGACCTCGGCGTTGTTCGGCACGCTCGTCGGCATCGGGCTGACCGGATTGCTGGGCCTCGGCGCGACCGCGTGGACCAACCTGTCCGGTGTCGGCTCGGAGAACGACCAGGTGCTCGTCGCCAGCGTGCCCGGCATCCACCTGCAGGGTGTCGTCGCCGCCACGATGGTCATCGCGGGTCTCGGGGTGCTCAACGACGTCACGGTGACGCAGGCCAGCGCGGTGTGGGAGCTGCGGGCCGTGCAGCCGACGATGCGCGGAGCGACGCTGTTCGCCTCGGCGATGCGCATCGGCCGGGACCACATCGCGTCGAGCGTCTACACGCTGGTGTTCGCGTATGCCGGCTCGGCCATGACGATCCTGCTGCTGATCACCGCCTACCAGCAGAGTCTCGGCACGATGGCGACGACCGAGGAGATCGGCACCGAGATCGTGCGCACGATCGTCGGCGCGATCGGACTGGTGCTCGCCGTGCCGATCACGACGGCGTTCGCGGTGCTGATGGCACCGAGAGCCGAGGACGACCACCAGGAGGCGTACGTGCCGACGCGCCGCGGCAGCCACGCGGGGCCGGCCGGCAGCTGAGGCTCAGTCCTCCTCGCCGGGTCCGCCCGACTGCGGGGCAAGGTCGCCGCGGCGCTCACCGGTGTCGCTGACGTCTTCGGGCTCGGGCGGTACGGGACCTTGGTTGGCGAGCTCGCCACCGTCGTCGGTGTTGCCGTTTCCTGCTTCATCTGGATCGGTCATGCGCAGGGAGTACCCCGGGCACGGACCGCCAACCGACTCGGCCGACAGGGCCTTTGGTCCCTCACATCAGTGACCTTCGCGCACGCGCGACAGCCTCTCGCAGCATACGTTCGCCATATGCGACATGGGGGCACTATGTGCAGGTACGAGCGGCGATTGAGTCGCACGACGTCGACTGCGCCGCCCGAGCCCCTGCTCGCCTTGCGGAGGGCAGTCGCCACCGAGCTCGCCGTCATGGCGTTCGAGGCGAAGTTGTCACGGCGAGCCGCGGAGTCGTCTTGATGGTCTGCAGCACGACGCAGTAGCGCTCCGTCAGCCGTTCGAGGGTCGCCAGCTGATCGGCATCGGCATCGGTGTCGAGCGCGAACGACAGACGGATCTCCCGGAACCCGACAGGCGCCTCCTTGTCGACCGCGAGCGTCCCGCGGAAGTCGAGGTCGCCCTCGGCGATGATGTCGCCGCCCCGGACCTCGATCCCGATGGACGTCGCGACGGCGCTCAGCGTGACGCCCGCACAGGCGGCCAGCGCCTCGAGGAGCATGTCGCCTGAGCACAGCTGGGTGCCGTCGCCCCCGGCCGCCGGGTGCAGCCCAGCGGCCGCCATGGCCCGGCCGGTGTCGAGCGAGCAGCTGACGCCGTCGCCGAGGTGGCCGGTCGACCGGAGCGTGACCACCGCGGACTCCGGGTCGTCGCGGTACTGCTGCTTGAGCGGGCCCTGCACGTCACTCAGCGAGTTGTCGGTCATACCCGACCATAACGAGGGACGCCGGCAGAGCGTTCACAATTCCGGCATCCAAACTTCACACGCCGTACCCGCGGAACACGCATGTCCGGACATGTCCAGCTCCTACGCTTCAGGCATGCCGTCCACGCCGCCCCACGCTCCGTGGACGTCGACGTACCGGCTCTCCTCCGAGACGCGTCAACAGCGCATCCTGCGGGCGATCCACCGGCTCGACCATCCGGGCATCAAAGCCCTCGGCACGACCCGCGACACCGACCCCATGATCGTCATCGAGTGCGCATCGGCGGCGTCGGAGGTGCGGTCGCGTCAGATGGTGATGGCGCTGGACGTGGAGGCCGTACGCACCGAGACGACGCGCGCGGCCGGAATCGCCGAAACCGCAGTACCGAAGCCTTCGCAGAGGCTCTGGCCGTCAGAACGACTCCGCAAGCTGCTCTGAGATTCATCTCGCACCGGGGCCTGTCGGCTTGAGTCTCGGCATGGAGAGGCGTACATGTTGATGAGTACGTTTCGCCTCAAGCAGCTGGGCCGGTCTTCCCCTGATCGTCACCTGCTTCCCCCTGCCGAGGAATGGTTCCATGATCGACCTTGTCATCCGCCCGCTGGCCGGACTTCTCCTGTGCGCTGCATTCGTGGCGGTCCTCCTGGCCCTTCCCAACGTCATCCGCCACGTCCGTGTCTGGGTCGCCCAGATCCGCGAGGGCAACCTGCCCGCCCCCGTGCTGAGCCTGATCCGACAGCGCGAGGAACCGGCCGACGAGCCGGCTTCCGAGCGCAAGGCCTCCTGACTCACTCGCTCAGAGCCGCACGGCCGTCCCCGTGTGGACGTACGTCCACGGGCGCCCGACCCTGGGCCCTGGAAGGTAACGCTGGTCGAGCGCGGTGATCTCGAGTCCAGCCGCGCGCACCAGAGCCGGGATGTCGCGCGAGAGGTGACATCCGCCGGCGACCACCTTCTGCACCGGTTCCATCCGGTGCTGCCAGCGCGCGACACCCGGCTCGGGTGCGAGGCCGTGCTCGAGGAAGTGGAACGTGCCACCGGGCCTGAGCACCCGATGGACCTCACGCATGGCCTGCTCGACGTCGGGGATCGTGCAGAGGGTGAACGTCGAGAGTGCCGCGTCGAACGATTCATCAGATTCACTGAGCGCCTGGCCGTCGAGCCCAGAGCGACTGATCGGCGTACGCGAAGTGGAACGGCGATCGGCCGACATCACCCACGCGACATCCGACGGCTCGACGGCTGCCACCGACGCGACCTCGGCAGGATACTTCTCGATGTTGAGCCCTGACCCGAAGCCCAGCTCGATGACCCGCCCGGCGAGTCCCGCGCACACCCGCTCACGCTCCTTCATCACGTCGCCCGTCGACAGCGACTTGTCCACGAGGTGCGGCAGGATTCGATCCGTCCAGAGAGCCATGCTCGATCGTACGACGATCAGACGGACGCGCTGACCAGCGGAAACGAAAAACTCTCAACGCAACCCTTGCCACGTCGGTGTGACCTGGCTTACATTCGTCGAACCGGTTCGTCGAACCGGTTCGACCAGAGAGGCTGTCAGCGGTGGCGACCATCGGAGACGTGGCAAAAGCGGCAGGTGTGTCGCGCAGCACCGTCTCGTACGCCCTCTCCGGCAAGCGCACGATCTCGCTCGACACCCGCCGCCGGATCGACGACGCGATCAAGTCGTTGAACTTCACTCCCAACGCGGGCGCTCGAGCGCTCAAGACCTCCCAGACGATGGTCCTCGGCCTGCTGCTGCAGTTCCACGAGGACGAGTTCGCGCCGGCCATGCTGCAGTACCTGTTGCCGATCACCGAGTCGGCTCGCTCGCTCGGCTACGACATCTTGATGATGACCGAGGCTGACGGCGCCGCCGCCCTCACCCGCGTCGCCCAGTCCGGCATGGTCGACGGCCTGATCCTGCTCGATGTCGCCCACGACGACCCGCGCCTCACCGCCCTGCGCGCCGCCAGGCAGCCCGGCGTGCTCGTCGGCCTCCCGGGTGACACCGACGGACTCGACGTCTTCGATCTCGACTTCCCCGACGCGGCCCGCACCCTCGTCGACCACCTGCACGAGCTCGGTCACGAAGAGATCTGCCTGATCACTCCCCCGCGGCACGTCTACGAGCGCGGCGGCTCGTACGCCTGGCGGTTCCGCGATGCCGCGCTCGAGCAGGCCACGAAGCACGGCATGAAGTTCTCGGCCCACTACGGCGAGTCCCGGCAGCCGGCCATCGACCAGAGCCTCAACCGCATCCTTGATGAGACACCCGATGCCACCGGCCTGATCGTGCACAACGACGCATCGGTCGCGGTGCTGCCCGCCGTGCTGCACAGCCGCGGCGTCCGAGTCCCCGACGACCTCTCGGTGGTCAGCCTCTATTCCAAAGACTTTGCCCGGAGCTTCTCGCTGCCCTACACGGCGGTCGAGTCCTCTCCGGACAAGCTGGGCCGCCTGGCCGTGGAGCGTCTGACGCGCCGCATCCAGAACCCCGGCACGACGGATCCCTCGGAAGTCCGTTTCATCGCAGCTGAACTCGTGAACCGAGGCAGCACTCGCTGAGAACACCCCAACCCACCGCCGCATGTCGACGCCCGCTGTCGAATCGGTTCGACAACACGAAAGGTTCCACCCATGACTCACTCTCGACTCCGCCCGATCGGCCTGGCCCTCGCGGGCCTGGCCCTCGCCGGGACCGTCGCCGGATGCTCGAACGGCAGCGACTCCGGTGGCTCTGGCGGATCCAGCTCCAAGCAGTTCCAGTTCTGGGACCCCTACCCGCAGTTCGACAACTCCTCCGACTGGGTCAAGCTCGTCGAAGTCCTGCGGCGACGACGCCGGCGTGACGATCAAGCGGACCGGCTACGACACCTCCGACCTGACGAGCAAGGCGCTCCTCGCCGGCCAGCAGGGCGCATCGCCCGACGTCATCGTGATCGACAACCCGGTGATCTCGACCCTCGCCGACGCGGGAGTCCTCGCCTCCGCGGACGATCTCAAGCTCGACACGACGCCGTTCGCCAAGAACATCGCCGCCGCCGGCATCCTCGACGACAAGGCATACGGCGTGCCGATCGGCGCCAACACCCTCGCGCTCTACTACAACGCGGACCTGCTCAAGAAGGCCGGCGTCGACCCCGCCTCCGTGACGGACTGGGCGTCGCTCAACGCGGCGCTGGCCAAGATCAAGGACGAAGGGTCCAAGGGCATCACGTTCTCGGGCATCGGCACCGAGGAGGGCTCGTTCCAGTTCCTGCCGTGGTTCTGGGGCTCCGGCGCCAACCTCAAGGATCTCGGCTCGGCCGACGCCGTGTCCGCCGTCAAGCTGTGGGACGACTGGCTGTCGAAGGGCTACGCGCCCAACTCGGTCATCAACAACACCCAGACCACCGCGTGGCAGGAGTTCGAGACCGGCAAGTTCGGCTTCGTCGAGAACGGCACGTGGCAGATGGGCAACGCCGAGAAGCTGGGCTTCACGTACGGCGTCATCTCGATCCCGGCCAAGGACGGCGGCGCCGCTCCAGTGCCGACCGGCGGTGAGTTCGTGGCTGCACCGGTGCAGAAGGACACGGCCCGGTATGCCAAGACGACCAAGATCATCGATTGCCTCACCAACCCCGGCAACCTGCTGAAGACCGACGCGACCCTGTCCTACATCGCGCCGATCGCCAGCGCCCAGCAGGAGCAGGCCTCCAAGGATCCGAAGCTCGCGCCGTGGGTCACCGCGGTCGGCGACGCCAAGGGTCGTACGAGCGACAACCTCGGCACGAACTACCCGATCATCTCCGAGCAGATGTGGGACGCCTTCCAGAAAGCCATGAGCGGGTCGGACTCGCCCCAGGCGGCGATGGAGACGGCCCAGAAGGCCGCCGCCTCGAAGGTCAAGTAACACCAACCCTCGGACTGGAGCTTCATCATGAGCAACACCAGGGCCGCCATCCGGGCGCCCCGCGTCGAGACCCAGGTCTCGGCGCGGGGGCCCCGGGCCCCTCGCCTCCCCCGCTCGATCGCGTGGGCCTACCTGGCACCGGTCGTGATCTACCTGATCGCGTTCTACGCCTACCCGCTCTACCGCAACCTCGACCTCAGCCTGCGCGACTACACCGTGCGCTCGTTCGTCTCCGGTGATGCGCCGTTCGTCGGGCTCGACAACTTCCGCGAGGTCTTCGCGGACCCCACCTTCTGGCCGGCGGTCATCCACACCGCGATCTTCATGGTCGTGTCGATCGCCTTCCAGTACGCGATCGGTCTCGCGCTCGCGGTGTTCTTCAACAACAACTTCCGGCTCTCGTCGACACTGCGCGCGCTGTTCCTCGTGCCGTGGCTGCTGCCGATGATCGTCTCGGCGTCGACCTGGTCGTGGATGCTCAACAGCGACTCGGGCGTCGTCAACGCCGCGCTCAACGCGTTCGGCCTGCCCGACATCAACTGGCTGACGTCGCCGACACTGGTCGCTCGTCGCCGTGATCCTCGCGAACATCTGGATCGGCATCCCGTTCAACCTCGTGATCCTCTACAGCGGGCTGCAGAACATCCCCGACGACCTCTTCGAGGCCGCCTCGCTGGACGGCGCCAGCAGCTGGCAGACGTTCCGGCACATCACGCTGCCGCTGCTGCGACCCGTCTCGGCGATCACGCTGCTGCTGGGCTTCGTCTACACGCTCAAGGTCTTCGACATCATCTGGATCATGACCCGCGGCGGGCCCGGCAACTCCTCGACCACGCTGTCGACCTGGTCGTACCGAGCTCGGCTTCGGCTCGCTGCTCCCCGACTTCGGGCCCGCAGCGGCCGTCGGCAACCTGCTCATCATCGTGGCGATGCTGTGCGGCCTGCTCTACATCAAGTTCCAGAGCTCGGAGGCGTCGCGATGAAGACCTCCCGGAGCAACCCCAGGACCGTCATCGGCGTCGTGCTGACGGCATTCATGCTGTTCCCGGTCTACTGGATGCTGAACGTCTCGCTCATGCGAACGGGCGACATGCGCCGCGACCCGCCCTACCTGCTTCCCGCTGCACCCGACGTTCGAGCGGATACCGCGCGGTGCTCAACGACCAGCTGCCCTACCTCGCCACCAGCCTGGCCATCGGCATCGGCACGGTGGCGCTCACGCTCGCCGTGTCGGCACCCGCGGCGTACTCACTGGCGAAGCTGCGCCCGATGGGCGGCAAACCACTGACCTTCATCCTGCTGATGGCGCAGATGATCCCCGGCATCATCATGGCGATGGGGTTCTACTCCATCTTCTTGAACGTCGGGATCATCAACACCTGGTGGGGCCTGATCATCGCCGACTCGACGCTCGCGGTGCCGTTCGGCGTCCTGATCTTCACGGCGTTCATGTCGGGCATCCCCGACGAGCTGATCCAGGCCGCCAAGCTCGACGGTGCCGGCAGCTGGCGGACGTTCGTGTCGATCGTGCTGCCGGTCAGCCGCAACCCGATCGTGACGGTCTCGCTGTTCGCGTTCCTCTGGGCCTGGTCGGACTTCATCTTCGCCAGCACGCTCAACAGCGGCGGAACCATGCAGCCGATCACCCTCGGCATCTACAAGTACATCGGCAACAACAACCAGGAGTGGAACTCGATCATGGCGACCGCAGTCGTCGCCTCGATCCCCGCCGCCTTCCTCCTTGTCGTCGCCCAGCGGTACGTCGCAGCCGGCGTCACCGCAGGCGCCGTCAAGGACTGACCTCAACCCACCAGCACAGGAGCTTCCCACCACCATGAACATGTTCCGCACCGAAGGCTCTGCCCTCGAGGTCCAGCACCGTCACGAACGCCTCCGCATCGAGCCGTGGGGCAAGGACTCCGTCCGCGTACGCGCGGCGCAGTTCGCGATCCCCGCCGACTCGGTCGGCGCACTCGACGACGTACCCGACGGCACACAGGACCCGATCATCAAGATCGAGGACGACCGCGCGCTGCTCGTCCACGGCGAGGCGACCGTCGAGGTCACCTTCCCGAGAGAGCAGTCATACCCCGAACCGCTCATCCGGTTCCTGCGCACCAGCACGGGCGAGGAGCTGCTGGCCGAGAGCCGCGAGCACTTCTGGATGCCCGGATCGCGGGTGTTCCAGGGCAACCGCGCCGGGGCGTACGAGATCCACCAGCAGTTCAGCGCGTACGACGGCGAGCGGCTCTACGGCATGGGCCAGCGCACCCATGGACGGCTCAACCTCAAGGGACTGTCGCTCGACCTCATCCAGCGCAACGCCGAGGTCAACATCCCGTTCGTGCTGTCCAGCCGCGGCTACGGCCTGCTGTGGAACATGCCCGGCATCGGCCGCGCCGAGTTCAACGACGACGTCACGCGGTGGACCGCGACGCAGGCTCGCGGCCTGGACTACTGGTTCAGCGCGGCACCCACGCCCGGCGCGATCCTCGGCAGCTATGCCGATGCGACCGGCCACGTGCCCGACCTGCCCGACTGGGCGAGCGGGTTCTGGCAGAGCAAGCTGCGCTACCTCGACCAGGACGAGCTGATGGGCGTCGCCCGCGAGCACCGCCGCCGCGACCTGCCGATGTCGGTCATCGTCACGGACTACTTCCACTGGTCGGCGATGGGTGACTACCGCTTCGACGAAGCCGAGTGGCCCGATCCCCAGGGCATGGTCGACGAGCTCGCCGGCATGGGCATCGAGCTGATGGTGTCGATCTGGCCGACGGTCTCGCCGCTGTCGGAGAACTTCGCCGACTACCGCGACGGTGGGCTGCTCGTGGGCTCCGACCAAGGCATCGAGTTCCACCAGACGATCCAGGACAAGGGGATGACGACACCACTCCCCCTGGCGTTCTACGACCCCACCAACCCCGAGACGCGCGAGTACGTCTGGGGCCTGGTCAAGCAGAACTACCTCGACCTGGGCATCAAGGTGTTCTGGCTCGATGCCTGCGAGCCCGAGCTCAACCCCGCCCATCCGGCCAACCTCGCCCTGTATGCCGGGCCGGGCGCCGAGGTGGCCAACATCTATCCGCGCGACAACGCCCGGATGTTCGCCGAGGGTATGGCATCGGCCGGACAGGACCCGACGGTGCTGCTGTGCCGCTCGGCGTGGGCCGGCTCGCAGCGTTACGGCGCGGCGGTGTGGTCCGGCGACATCCCGGCCACGTGGCTGTCCCTGACCCAACAGGTGCGCGCCGGCCTCAACATCGCGATCTCCGGCATCCCGTGGTGGACCACCGACATCGGCGGCTTCCACGGCGGCGACGCGAGCGACCCGGCATACCAGGAGCTCATGGTCCGCTGGTTCCAGTTCGGCGTCTTCTGCCCGCTGTTCCGCCTGCACGGCGACCGCGACCCTCGTACGCCGACCGGCTACGCCCAGACCGGCGGGCCCAACGAGGTCTGGTCCTACGGCGACGAGGCGTACGAGATCATCGCCGAGCAGCTCCGGCTGCGCGAGCGCCTGCGCCCCTACATCCACGAGCACATGACGATCGCCTCGGAGACGGGCCTACCGCCCATGCGGCCGCTGTTCGTCGACCACGCCGACGACGCGCAGGCGTGGCAGGTCGAGGACGAGTTCATGTTCGGCGACTCGATCCTGGTCGCCCCGGTGACCGAGCCGGGTGCGACCTCACGCGAGGTCTACCTGCCGGCCGGGCACCGCTGGGTCGACGTGCGTACGCGTGAGGTGCTCGAGGGCGGCTCGACGCACGTCTCGGACGCGCCGATCTCATCGATCCCGGTCTTCGTCATCGACGGATCTGCCGTGCTGGAGAGCATGTGACGACACCACAGCGTCCGCTCCGACCAGACGAGCTGACGATCGACGGCGGCTTCTGGGGCGACTACCAGGAGCTCAACGAGCAGGCGATCATCCAGCACTGCCTGCACTGGGTCGAGCGCATCGGCTGGACCGGCAACTTCGACGCCGCCGCGGCCGGTGGACCGTACGAGCATGCGGGGGTCGAGTTCGTCGACTCCGAGGTCTACAAGCTGCTCGAGGCCATGGCGTGGGACCTCCGGCAGCCCGAGGCGCGCCTGGACGCGCAGTACAAGGAGCTGGTCGCCCGGGTCGCGGCGGCCCAGGACGACGACGGCTATCTGCACACCGCGTTCGGTCACCCGGGGCAACGTCCGCGCTACTCCGACCTGGAGTGGGGGCACGAGCTCTACTGCTTCGGTCACCTGTTCCAGGCTGCGGCTGCTGCGCTCCGCGCCGGCATCGACAGCGACCTGCCGCGCGTGGCGGCCAGGCTGGCCGACCACGTCTACGCCGAGTTCGGTCCCGACGGCCGCAACGCCGTGTGCGGGCACCCGGAGATCGAGCTGGCGCTGATGGAGCTGCACCGGGCGACCGGCGACGACCGGCTCCTAGAGCTGGCTCGGTGCTTCGTCGAACGACGCGGCCACGGAACGCTGGGAGAGATCGAGTTCGGCGCGGCGTACTTCCAGGACGACGTGCCGATCCGCGAGGCCGACACGCTCCGCGGGCACGCCGTACGCGCGTTGTACCTCGCCGCCGGAGCGGTCGATGTCGCCGTCGACCTCGGCGACGACGAGCTGTTGCAGGCGGTCAGCCGGCAGTGGGAGCACACCGTGGCCCGCCGGACATACCTGACCGGCGGCATGGGCGCACACCACCAGGACGAGGCATTCGGCGACGACTTCGAGCTGCCGCCCGACCGGGCGTACGCCGAGACGTGCGCCGGCATCGCCTCGGTCATGCTGAGCTGGCGACTGCTGCTGGCCACCGGCGACCAGCGCCACGCCGACCTGATCGAGCGCACCCTCTACAACAACGTCATCAGCTCGCCGAGGGCCGACGGCAAGGCGTTCTTCTACGTCAACACGCTCCACCAGCGCGTCGCCGGGACCGTGCCTGACGAGGAGCACCACAGCGCGACGGGCGCTGGCGACCCTGCGCGCGCCGTGGTTCGAGGTCTCGTGCTGCCCGACCAACGTGGCCCGCACGCTGGCCAACGTCGGGATGTACTTCGCCAGCGCATCGGACCATGCGCTGCACATCCACCAGTACGCCGACATGACGATCCGCGCGCGGCTCGACAGCGGCGCAACGGTGAGCGTCGAGGTGCGGACCGGCTATCCGTACGACCAGACGGTGTCCGTCACGTTGCTCGACGACCTGGATGCCGACTCCTCGATCAGCCTCCGCGTGCCGGCATGGGCGCAAGGTGCCGCGGAGCTGTCGGACGGCCTCGACCGGGTCACGGCCTCCCACGCGACCGTCGTCATCAGCGGTCCGCGCCCGGCGGGCAGCCCGTTCGTGCTCCAGCTGCCGATGCCGCCCCGTGTCACCCGGCCCGATCCGCGCATCGACGCAGTCCGCGGCCAGGTCGCGATCGAGCGCGGCCCGTTCGTGCTGGCGGTCGAGGACGTCGACCTGCCGGCCGGCGTCACGGTCAACGACATCACGATCGATCCCACCCGGGTCGTCCCTGCCGAGCGCGGCGGTGCCGTGGTGGCGGTGGAGCTCAGCCGGGTGGCCGGCGACGAGCACACCCTCCCGTACGACGCGGAGTTCGCAGTCGACCACACACCGCTCGACGATCCGTCGGTCGTGACGTACCGGCCGTACCACCAGTGGGCCAACCGGGGCCCCTCGACGATGCGGGTCTGGACACCTGTGCTCGCCGATCACGACGCACCAGCACGATCCAACGATTAAGGGAACGGAGCAAAAGATGATGCAACGCATTCGGGGGGCCAGGGGGATCGCGGCGGCAGCCGTGGGCGCACTGGCCGCCATGACCCTGGTCTCGAACCCGGCACACGCCGCAGTAGCGGCGGCGCCGGACCCAGACCACCTCATCGCCCACTACGACTTCGACGGTGATCCGGCGAGCACCGGGACGCTCGTCGACCGCAGCGGCCACGGCCTCGACGCCACGATCGTCAACAAGGCCACGGCGACGTCCGTCCCCGGCGCGGAGGCCGGCGACTCGGCGCTCGACCTGCCAGGTGGCGCGCAGTCGTCGACCGGCGCGTACGTCGACCTGCCCAAGAACCTGCTCGGCAGCGCCACCGACCTCACGGTCTCGGCGCGCGTGAAGTGGGACGGCTCGGGTGGCTCCTGGCAGCGCATCTTCGACATCGGCCAGGACACCAACCACTACCTGTTCGCCGCGCCGAGCAATGGTGACGGCAACCTGCGGGCGGCCGTCAAGGCCTCGCCTCCGAGCGATGAGGCGTACACGACCGGCTATGCCGCGCTGCCGTCTGACGGGTGGAAGACCGTGACGGTCACCCTCGACACCGCCAAGCACCAGACGTCGCTCTATCTCGACGGCGCCTTCGTCGACCACGGCGAAGACCGACGTCACCGCCGCGCAGCTGCTCAACAGCTCCGCGACGCGGGCGGGCTACATCGGCAAGTCGCAGTTCGCCAACGATCCGCTGTTCAGCGGGGCGCTCGACGACTTCCAGGTCTACGACCAGGCCCTCACCGCCGACCAGGTCTCGGGGCTGGTCGACGAGGTGCCGACGCTGACCAAGCTGGCCGACACGTCGTTCGACGTCCGCACCAACATCGGCGAGGCGCCCGCCCTGCCGGCCACGATCCGCGCGACGTACAGCGACGGCTTCGACCGCAACGTGCCGACGACGTGGGACGCCGTCGACCCGTCGACGTACGCGTCGATCGGCCAGTTCACGGTGCACGGCACCGCGGGCGGCCAGGCCATCACCGCCGACGTGACCGTCACCAAGCCCAACCAGGTGACGATCGACCTCGCCAACGAACACCGGCGGCTTCCACGGCGGCGCGTCCGGCACGCTCTACGGCGTCTACGGCACGGGCGTGCCCACGAGCAACCTGCTCGAGGGCATGAAGCTGCGCACGGTCTCGACCAAGGCGCAGGACGGCCCGCAGCACCCCGGCGCCGACGCGCTCGAGGTCGTGAAGCCGCTCGCCGACAGCACCGGCGGCGACACCTACATCTACATGACCGACATCTATCGCGGCTTCCCCTACCAGTGGCCCGGTGCCACGCCGGAGGCCAAGCTGGACGACTTCAAGGCCAAGATCGCCAAGCAGGTCGACCAGGTGCTGACGATGCCCAAGACGTACCAGAAGCACGTCGTGTTCGTGCCGTTCAACGAGCCCGAGGGCAACATGTTCGGCACCGGCGAATGGAGCTACAACAAGGTCAACTGGCTCGACAACCCCAAGGACTACTTCAAGGCCTGGGACGACGTCTATGCGCTGATCAAGGGCAAGATGCCCGACGCCCGGATCGCGGGACCGAACACGAGCATCCTCTACACGCAGGTCCAGGGCTACCTCAAGCACGTCGTCGAGGCCAAGACCGTCCCCGACGTCATGACGTGGCACGAGCTCAGCAACCCGGCCAGCATCCGCACCAACGTCGCGAAGTACCGCACGTGGGAGGCCGCGGCGTTCGACGGCACGGCGTACGCCGGCAAGAAGCTGCCGATCAACGTCAACGAGTACGCGTTCAACTACCACACGTCGGTGCCCGGTCAGATGATCCAGTGGATCTCCGCGATCGAGGACTCCAAGATCGACGCCGACATCGCGTACTGGAACATCGACGGCAACCTCAGCGACTCCGCCGTGCAGGCCAACCGCGGCAACGGTCAGTGGTGGCTGCTCAATGCGTACGGCAACATGACCGGCCACACGGTCGCGGTCACGCCGCCGAAGCCGAACGCCAACTACACGCTGCAGGGCGTCGCGACGTATGACCCGGCGAAGGTCCAGGCTCGCGCGATCATCGGCGGCGCATCGGGCCAGAGCGCGGTGCAGTTCGACCATGTCAGCACCAAGCGGTTCGGCAAGAGCGCTCACGTGCTCGTCCAGGAGATCCCGTGGACGGGTCAGGTCGGTGACTCGCCGCAGCCGGCGACCGTCGCCGAGTTCGACACCAAGGTCAGGAGCGGCAGCGTCGCCCTGGACTTCGGCGAGGGCAAGCTGCCCGCGCTCAAGGAGTCGTCGGCGTACCAGGTCATCCTGACGCCGGGCACCAACACCACCTCACCGTCGAAGGCCCCGAAGCTGTGGCAGAAGACGTACGAGGCGGAGGACGCGACCTACAAGGGCAGCGGCTACACCAAGAACGGGCCCGAGGGATCGCCCGGCGACGTCAGCAAGTTCTACACCTCCGGCGGGTATGACGTCGGTGGCCTGCGGACCGGCTCCGACGGCGTGCTGAGCTTCAAGGTCTCGGTGCCCAAGACCGGCACGTACGACCTGAGCGTGTTCGCCAACTCGCTCAACACCTACTCGTTCGTCGCCGACCAAGGGCCGACCAACGTGTTCCTCAACGTCGACGGTGCCGCCGAGCAGGAGATCTACCTGCCGCTGGGCTACAAGTGGGTCGTGTGGGACCACTCCGACGCCAAGGTCAAGCTGACCGCCGGCGACCACACGATCTCGCTCGCGGCCAAGAGCCTGGACGGCAGCAAGTCGACCAAGGGCGACGCGATCATCGACAAGATGGACCTCTCGCTGGCCAACCCGGCAGCGAAGACGTCGGTCTACGAGGCCGAGAACGCCGTGCTCAAGGGCGCCAAGCCGGTCTACAGCCGCAAGCACGTCTCGGGCTCGGGCACCGTGCCGCTGGGCAGGAAGGGCTCCGCGACGTTCTGGGTCTATGCGGCCAAGGACGGCGAGGCGACGTTGAACCTCAGGGCATCGGGCCACGGCACCGCACGACTGAGCGTCAACGACCAGACGCTCGCGACGGTCAAGCGGTCCGTCCCGGCGGCCAAGGTGTTCCTGCGTGGCGGGGTCAACAAGGTCGTCGTCGCGGGTCACAGTGGATCGCTCGCGGTCGACGCCCTCGGCGTACGTGCTTCGAAGGGCACGCTGCCGACGACGTCGTACGAGGCGGAGAACGCGACGGCTGCCGGCACCGCGAAGGCGGAGACGTACTCGCTGGCCAGTGGCGGCAAGGCCGTGACCGGGATCGGCGGTGACCCGGGCAACACGAACACGCTGACGTTCAAGGTCACGGCCTCCAAGGCCGGCACCGACATGGTGACGGTGCGCTACTCCAACCCGGAGCAGTCGCCGGCGACCCACTACAACCCCGACCCGCTGGCCCGGCACGCTGATGTGTCGGTCAACGGAGGCAAGGTGCAGCGTGTGTGGTTCCCGCACAGCTTCCACCAGAACAACTTCTGGGAGCTGTCGTTCCCGGCGAAGCTGGCCAAGGGGAAGAACACGATCCGGTTCGCGTCCGAGGAGCTGCCGAACTTCGACGGCAAGACGTACGCGTCCGACACCTATGAAGAGCTGCTGAGGTCGAAGTTCGCACCGATCATCGACCGCATCAGCATCACCCCGCTCAGCGACAAGAAGTCCCTGACTTCGAAGCGCTGACCCGAGCTGGGGCCGGCGGTACTTCCTCCAACCGCCGGCCCCTGCACCACCTCTACCTGGCCCCTCGCACGATCAGGCGTCCGTGCCGGGGGCGTGCAGATTCCTGCGGCGGAATGCTTGCGCTGCTTCCCGGCGTCGGCTAACGTCTCTCGCAACGCGGAACTAACTATCCACCATACGGATATTGTCGTGAGCGAGGGTCACTATGTCATTGTCCAACCCACCTTCGGGCGCCAAGCGCCAACGGCGCGTGAAGCATCCCGTTGACGAGATTCTCCCGCCGCAGAAGCTGGCGGTCTACGGGGCCCAGCACGTTCTCGCGTTCTACGCGGGCGCCGTCATCGTCCCCATCCTGCTTGCCGGGGCCATCGGGCTGAATGACGAGCAGCTGATCCACCTCATCAACGCCGACCTCTTCACGTGCGGCATCGCCTCGATCATCCAGTCGGTCGGGTTCTGGAAAATCGGCGTGCGTCTGCCGTTGCTGCAGGGCGTGACCTTCACCGCGGTCGCGCCGATGATCGCGATCGGCACGGCCGAGGGCGGCGGCAAGGAGGGGCTGGTCACGATCTACGGCGCCGTCATCGTTGCGGGACTCTTCACGTTCTTCATGGCCCCGTACTTCAGCAAGCTCCTGCGCTTCTTCCCACCGGTCGTCACCGGCTCGGTCATCGCCATCATCGGCATCTCCCTGCTGCCCGTCGCGATCAATGACGCCGTGGGGATGAACCAGCCGGTGCGCAAGGACTTCTTCTACGCGATCGGCACCCTCGCGCTCATCGTGGTGATCCAACGCGTGTTCAAGGGCTTCATGGCGACCGTCGCCGTCCTCGCGGGCCTGGTGATCGGGACCGCCGTCGCCTTCATCCTGGGCGACGCGACCTTCGACTCGGTTGGCAGCAGCGACTGGACGGGCGTGACCACCCCGTTCTTCTTCGGCATCCCGCAGTTCTCGGTCACTGCGATCATCTCGATGATCGTCGTCATGATGATCACTGCCGTCGAGACGACAGGTGACGTCTTCGCGACCGGCGAGATCGTCGAGAAGAAGGTCGGCAACGAGGACGTGGCGCGGGCGCTGCGCGCCGATGGGCTCGCGACGACCTTGGGCGGCGTCCTGAACTCCTTCCCTTACACGTGCTTCGCCGAGAACGTCGGCCTGGTCCGGCTCACCGGCGTCAAGAGCCGCTGGGTCGTGGCCACGGCCGGCGCCTTCATGATGGTCATCGGCGTGATCCCCAAGGCCGGTGCTGTCGCGGCGAGCATCCCGCACTCGGTCCTGGGCGGCGCGGCCCTCGCGATGTTCGCCACCGTGGCGGTGGTCGGCATCCAGATGCTGAGCCGGGTCGACTTCAACGACCATCGCAACGTCGTCATCGTCTCCTCGAGCGTCGGCCTGGCCATGCTTGTGACGATGAAGCCCACGCTCTACACCGTCATTCCCGGCGGACGCTGGAGCGAGATGATCTTCAACAGCGGCATCACGCTGGGCTCGATCACCGCGATCCTGCTCAACCTGGTCTTCTTCCACGTCGGCAAGAGCTTCGGCCCCGGCGTCGCCGGCGCACCCGGTCGCGGCGTCATCCGTCTGGACCAGGTCAACTCGATGAGCAAGGACGAGTTCGCCGAGACCTTCGAGGGGTTGTTCCAGGGGTCACGGTGGGCGGTCGATGCCGCCTACGCGCAGCGCCCGTTCGCCAACACGCAGGCCCTGCGCGAGGCGATGCAGGACGCCCTGTTCTCCGGCAACCTCGAGGAGCAGGCAACCCTGCTGGAGGCCTTCCCCTATCTCGGGTCCGACCAGCTCGAGCGCAAGGAGTCGACCCGGGACCAGTCCGAGCTGGGTCTCACCCACCTCAACGATGAGGACTACGACGAGTTCGCCGAGCTCAACCAGACGTACCTGGACCGGTTCGGCTTCCCGCTCATCGTCTCGGTACGCGACCTGCAGAAGCGGCACGAGGTCCTGGCCCGGGGCTGGGAGCGCATCGACAACTCGGTGTGCCAGGAGCGAGCGACGGCGATGATCGAGGTCGGCAAGATCGTCAACCACCGGTTCGACGACCTCGTCGCCGGGGCGAACCCGATCCACAGCGCGCGGACGCAGCGATATGACCAGCTCGGGCACTGACACCGCGATGACAGGACCAACCGGAGAGGACACCGTGGACATCGACGAGTTCAACACCCTCAGCACTGATGCGGTGGAAGCACTGCTTGCGTCGTGCCTGGGCGTCCCCAACTGGATCGAGGAGGTCCTGGCCGGCCGGCCGTACGACGACGTCGCGGACCTGCTGGCCACGGCCGGCGCAGCGGCCGCCTCGCTCGATGCGGCTCAGGTCGAGACCGCGCTGGCCCGGCACCCCAGGATCGGCGAGAGCGCCGGGGACGGCCACGACAAGGAGTTCTCCGCGCGGGAGCAAGCAGGATTCGACCGAGACGACTCCGACCTCGTCGCCGCGATGAGTCGCGGCAACGCGGCCTACGAGCAGCAGTTCGGCAGGGTGTTCCTGATCCGCGCGGCCGGCCGGGACGCCGACGAAATCCTGGCCGAGCTACGACGCAGGCTCGCCAACGCTCCCGACGCCGAGCTCCGCGAGGTCGTGCGGGAGCTCGGCGAGATCGCGGTGCTGCGCCTCGGCCTCCTGGTCGTCGACAATGGCCAGGACACCGCCCCGACGCCGACCCAAAGGAGTCCTGCATGAGCTCGATCAGCACCCACGTACTCGACACGAGTCGAGGCCGTCCGGCCGAGGGCATCGCCGTCCGGCTCGAGCTCGGGTCCGCACCGGGGCAGGCCATCGCGACAGCGGTCACCGATGCCGACGGACGGGCGGGCGACCTCTTCTCCGGGGAGGTCGTGACCGGGACGTATCGCCTCGTGCTCGACACGGCCGCGTACTTCGCCCAGACCGGGACCCCCACGTTCTTCCCGACGGTCGAGGTCGCCTTCACGGTGTCGGACCCCGCGCAGAACCATCACGTGCCGGTGCTGCTGAGCCCCTTCGCGTTCTCCACCTACAGAGGAAGTTGACCCACATGAGCATCGTGCTTGGACCCAATCAATACGGCAAGGCCGAGAACCGCCTCGTGCGGATCTACCGCGACACCGACCGTCACGAGATCAGGGATCTCAACGTGTCGACGTCGCTGCGCGGCGACTTCTCCGACGCCCACCTCAAGGGCGACCAGGCCCGCGTGCTTCCGACGGACACGCAGAAGCAGACCGTCTACGCGTTCGCCAAGAAGAAGGGTGTCGGAGCAGCCGAGGACTTCGCGCTGGAGCTCGCCCGGCACTTCGTCGACGACACCGAGCCGGTCGACCTGGCGCAGGTCAGGATCGAGGAGTTCCTGTGGGAGCGCATCGTGGTCGACGGCTCCGAGCACGACCACAGCTGGGCGCGTCGCGGCCAGGAGACGCGGACGACCGTCGTGACCGTCGACGGCAAGGGCGGGCCGGCGTCGGTCGTGTCGGGCCTGCAGGACCTCGTGCTGCTCAAGTCGACCGGCTCTGAGTTCCACGGCTTCCTGGAGGACGAGTACACGACCCTCGCGCCGACCCACGACCGGATCATGTCGACGTCGCTGACGGCGCGCTGGCGCTACGTCGGGACGAACGTCGAGTGGGACAAGACGTACGACAGCATCCGGCAGATCCTGCTCGAGCGCTTCGCCGACGTGCACAGCCTGGCCCTGCAGCAGACGCTCTACGAGATGGGCAAGGCGGTCCTGGAGGCACACGAGGAGGTTGCCGAGATCAAGTTCTCCGCCCCCAACAAGCACCACTACGTGTATGACCTGTCGCCCTTCGGCCTGGACAACCCCAACGAGGTCTTCCAGGTCGGTGACCGGCCCTACGGCCTGATCGAGGCAGCGGTGCTGCGCGACGACGCTCCGCCGGCCGGGCTCGCGTGGGACGCCATCCCCGGGTTCTGCTGACGTGCGTCAGCGCAGGTCGTGGGAGAGCGCAGCGCCGGCCTTGTCGAGCAGGGGCACGGCGCGTTCGATGACACTGTCGGTCATGCGCTCGGCCGGCCCGGACACCGAGATCGCGAGTCGGGAGGACACGTTGGGCACCGCAACGGCGACGCAGCGGACGCCCACCTCCTGCTCGCCCTCGTCGACGGCGTAACCGTGGCTCGCCGTCCACTCGAGATTCTTGGCGAACTCGTCGAGGTCCGTGATGGTGTTCTCGGTCTGCTTGGGGGTTCCGGTGCGCTGGAGGATCTCCCGGACGTCCTCGATGGGCATCTCGGCCATGAGCGCCTTGCCGACCGCGGTGCAGTGCGGCAGGACCCGGCGGCCGACCTCGGTGAACATCCGCATGGAGTGGCGCGACGGCACCTGCGCGACGTAGACGATCTGGTCGCCGTCGAGCATCGCGAGGTTGGCGGACTCGCCGAGCTCGTCGACGAGCTGGGCCAGGTGGGGACGGGCCCACAGGCTGAGCATCTTCGAGGAGCTCTCGCCGAGCCGGATCAGCTTGGGCCCGAGGACGTAACGACGGGACGACTCCTGGTGCAGGTAGCCGAGCTCGACCAGGGTGCGGGCGAGGCGATGGATCGTCGGCAGCGGCAGGCCCGACTCGGTGGCGAGCTGCGACAGGCCCATCATCCCGCCGTGGTCCGCAATGGTCTCCAACAGGCCGAAGGCACGGCCCAGCGACTGCACACTTCCGGAGCGGGGCTTGGCGTCCGGCGGGGGCGAAGCGGGCATCGGCTCTCCTCGAGGTCGAGACTTTCGTATGGTGAAAGTTTAGAGGTGGCGAGCGGAGCGATGGCTCGGGGGTTCGCCGGCACAATCTTCCGCCTGATAGACATTAACATCCGGCATGCGATATATCGATGAACGACGCGAGAAGGTGGAACGCCATGGACATCCGAGTTGAAGGTGGCCGCATCCCAGGTGACGACCGCATCCTCACCCCCGGTGCGCTGGACTTCGTGGCGTCCCTCCACAGGACGTTCGCCGGCCGGCGCGACGAGCTGCTCGAGGCGCGACAGCAGCGCCGCGAGCAGGTCTCTCGCACAGGTCGGCTCGACTTCCTCCCTGAGACCGCGCACATCCGCGAGGGTGACTGGCAGGTTGCGCCGGCGCCGCTGGACCTGGTCGACCGCCGCGTCGAGATGACCGGACCGACCGATCGCAAGATGACGATCAACGCGCTCAACTCCGGCGCACGGGTGTGGCTCGCGGACATGGAGGATGCCAGCACGCCCCACTGGTCCAACGTGGTGGGCGGCCAGATCAGCCTGTACGACGCGATCCGCCGGGACATCGAGTACACGTCGCCCACGGGGGCCCTCTACACGCTCACGCAGGACCACCGGCTCCCCACCATCGTCATGCGACCCCGGGGATGGCACTTCGACGAGCGACACCTCACCGTCGACGGGAGCCCCGTCGTGGGAGCACTGGTCGACTTCGGCCTCTACTTCTTCCACAACGCCGAGGCCCTCCTGGCAGCAGGCAGTGGTCCCTACTTCTACCTGCCGAAGCTGGAGAGCCACCTCGAGGCGCGCCTGTGGAACGACGTCTTCGTGTTCGCGCAGGACGCCGTCGGAATACCCCAGGGCAGCGTCCGTGCGACCGTGCTGATCGAGACGATCCCGGCCGCGTTCGAGATGGACGAGATCCTCTACGAGCTGCGCGACCACGCCTCGGGCCTCAACGCCGGGCGCTGGGACTACCTGTTCAGCATGATCAAGTACTTCCGCGACTCAGGGCCGGCGTTCGTGCTGCCGGACCGGGCGGCGGTCGGCATGAAGTCCCCCTTCATGCGGGCGTACGCCCAGCTGCTCGTCAAGACCTGCCACCGCCGGGGTGCGTTCGCGATCGGCGGCATGTCGGCGTTCATCCCGAGCCGGCGCGACGAGGAGGTCAACGCGCGCGCGTTCGCCAAGGTCCGCGAGGACAAGGAGCGGGAGGCCGGCGACGGCTTCGACGGCTCGTGGGTCGCGCACCCCGACCTGGTCGCCGTGTGCCGCGAGGTGTTCGACGGCGTGCTGGCCGGCCGCGACAACCAGCTCGAGCAGAAGCGCGACGACGTCGAGGTGACAGCAGATGACCTGCTCGATGTCGCCGCGACCCCCGGCGACATCACCTTGGCGGGCCTGCGCGGCAACGTCGAGGTCGCCCTGCTCTACCTCGAGTCGTGGCTGAGGGGAAGCGGCGCGGTGGGCATCAACAACCTCATGGAGGATGCCGCCACGGCCGAGATCTCGCGGTCGCAGATCTGGCAGTGGGTGCGCAACGGGTCGACCCTCGACGACGGCACCGTCATCACCGAGCAGCTCGTGCGCGAGGTCCTCGACGACGAGGTCGCGACGCTGCGGGCCACGATCGAGGACTACGACGAACGCCCCTTCCAACGGGCGCGTGAGCTGTTCGAACAGGTGGCCCTCGACGACCACTTCGCCGACTTCCTCACGTTGTCGGCGTACGACTCGGTGGTCGCGACGTGACCGATCTCGAGCAGCTGTCCGCCGAGCTCGACGCCCATTTGGCCGCGGCGGATGCCGACCTGGCGGCACGCTATCCGGGTGACCGAGGTGTGCGGCAGCCGGTGCACACCGTCTACGTCCCCGCTGACCGCTACTCCCCCCACCTCGTGGCCGACTGGGGTGCCGAGGCCCGGGAGACACTGACGCGCAATGGCGGCAGCGTCGAGGAGCTGGGCGCCATCCTCGGTCAGCCGAGCATCGACGGCGCCGTCCACGACCGGGTGCTCGCCAAGCTGACCTCCGAGCCGATCGAAGACCTGCGCGTCGACTTCGAGGACGGCTACGGCAACCGGTCCGACGAGGAGGAGGACGCGGCGGTCATCGCCGCGGCACGGACGATGGCGGCATCCGTGAGCGCCGGCGAGGCGCCACCGTTCCACGGCATCCGGTTCAAGAGCTTCGAGGCGCCGACGCGACGGCGCGGACTGCGCACGCTCGACCTCTTCGTCAGCGAGCTGGTCTCGCAGGGCGGCATCAGCGACGGACTCGTCATGACCCTGCCGAAGGTGACCTCGGTCGAGCAGGTCGAGGCCATGGTGACGGCCTGCGAGCGCCTCGAGCAGGCGCACGGGCTCCCGCCCGGCACGCTGGTCTTCGAGATCCAGGTCGAGACGCCGCAGTCGATCCTCGGCCCCGACGGCCGGCGTCCTCGTCGCCCCGATGATCCATGCGGCAGCAGGGCGGTGCACGGGCCTGCACTACGGGACGTACGACTACTCCGCCTCGTGCGGCATCGCTGCGGAGTACCAGAGCATGGAGCATCCGGCCGCCGACCACGCGAAGGCCGTCATGCAGGTGGCCGCCGCAGGCACCGGTGTCTTTGTCTCCGACGGCTCCACCAACGTGCTGCCGGTGGGCGATCGCGACGCCGTGCACGCCGCCTGGCGGCTGCATGCCCGGCTGGTCGCGCGATCGCTCGAGCGCGGCTTCTACCAGGGCTGGGACCTGCATCCTGCTCAGCTGCCGACGCCGGTACGCGGCGACCTACGCGTTCTACCGCGACGGGCTTGCCACCGCCGCTGCCCGGCTGCGCGCCTACACCGGCGGTGACGACTCGGGCTATCTCGACGAGCCGGCCACGGCGGTCGCCCTGGCCTCGTTCGTCCTGCGCGGCGTGGAGTGCGGGGCGGTCGATCGCGACGAGGTGGACCGGCTGATCGGCATCGACCTGATCCACCTCGGGCGCCTCGCCCGGCGACGCACCGAAGCCTGATCAGTCGCTGATCCTCCGAGCCCGACGTCCTTGACGGTCGGGCTCGGCCTCGTCTACGCTCTCTCGTAGCGGAAAAACTTTTCCGCACTATGGAAAGTGAGAGAGTGATGGATCACCGCCTCCCGTACCTGGCGAACTGCTCGATGCTCTTCACCGAGCGACCGCTCCTGGAGCGCCCGCAGGCCGCCAAGGCCGCAGGATTCGATGCGATCGAGTTCTGGTGGCCCTGGCCGCACCAGCCGGTTCCCGCCGACGCGGAGGTCGCAGCGCTTGTCGCGGCTGTGCGCGACGCCGGCGTCCAGCTCGTCGGCCTCAACTTCTTCGCCGGCGACCTGGCCGGCCCCGACTGCGGAGTCCTCTCGATCCCCGACCGGGCCGGAGAGTTCCGCGACAACGTCGACGTCGCCATCGGCATCGGTGAGCAGCTCGGAGTCTCGGCGTTCAACGCCCTGTACGGCAACCGGGTCGACGGCGTCGCCCCACAGGCGCAGGACGAGCTGGGCCGGGAGCAGCCTCGGTCTCGCCGCCGAGGCCGCCGAGCGGATCGACGCCACGGTCCTCGTCGAGTCGGTCAGCGGACCCAAGCCCTACCCGCTTCGCACCGCTGCTGACAGCGTCACCGTCGTCGACGGACGTCCGCCGGGACGGGCACGCCAACATCGGTTTCCTGTGCGACCTGTTCCACCTCGCCAACAACGGCGACGACGTGAACGCGGCCATCGCGGCGTACGCCGACGTGACGGCGCACGTGCAGATCGCCGACTGGCCGGGGCGTGGCGAACCCGGCTCGGGCGAGCTGCGCCTGGACCAGCTGCTCGGCGAGCTCGCCGACAACGGATACGACGGCTGGGCCGGCCTGGAGTACAAGCCGACGACCAGCACGGAGAACAGCCTCGCCTGGCTGCCTCGGCCGCGCCGCGCCACCCCACTGACCACCACCCGACCAGCACAAGGAGCACACCACGATGACCACCACGATTGCTTTCATCGGTCTCGGAGTCATGGGCCAGCCCATGTCCGTCCACCTGCAGAACGCCGGCTACGACGTCTGTGGCGTCAACCTCGACCCCGACCGCCTGGAGCCGCTGCTCGAGGCCGGCGGACGCGGCGCGGGCTCGATCCCCGAAGCCGTGAAGGGCGCCGACGTCATCGCCCTGATGGTGCCGGACTCCCCCGACGTCGAGCAGGTGCTGACCGGCGAGGACGGCGTCTTCGCGCACTCCGAGCCCGGCGCCCTGATCATCGACTTCTCCAGCATCCGTCCGGACGTCACGGCTGACCTGGCCGAGGAGGCTCGGAAGCGCGGCTTCCGGATCATCGACGCCCCGGTCTCCGGCGGCGAGGCAGGCGCCCGCAAGGCCGCGCTGTCGATCATGGTCGGTGGCGACCCGGCCGACTTCGCCGAGGCCCGGCCGATCCTCGATGCGGTCGGGACCACGATCGTCCACGTCGGTCCCAGTGGATCGGGTCAGACGGTCAAGGCGGCCAACCAGCTGATCGTCGCCGTCAACATCGAGGCGGTCGCCGAGGCACTGGTGTTCCTCGAGGCGTACGGTGTCGACACCGAGGCCGCGTTCGAGGTGCTCGGTGGCGGACTCGCGGGCTCGAAGGTCCTCGAGCAGAAGAGGACGAACATGCTGAGCCGGACGTTCGAGCCCGGCTTCCGCATCGACCTGCACCACAAGGACATGGGCATCGTCACCTCCGCCGCGCGTGAGGCCGGCGTCGTTCTGCCGCTCGGAGCCCTCGCGGCCCAGCTGGTCGCGGCAAGCCGAGCCCACGGCGACGGCGGGCTCGACCACTCCGCGCTCCTTCGGGGCGTCGAGCGACTGTCCGGCGTCACGACCGACACCCCCACGAGCTGAGAGCGAGAACACGACATGGCACGGATGACAGCGGCCCAGGCGGCCGTCGAGATATTGAAGAAGGAAGGCGTCAGCCACGTCTTCGGCCTGCCCGGCGCAGCGATCAACCCGTTCTACAAGGCGATGGAGACCAACGGCGGCCTGCACCACACGCTGGCCCGTCACGTCGAGGGCGCCTCGCACATGGCCGAGGGCTACACCCGCGCGGCAGCGGGCAACATCGGCGTGTGCATCGGCACGAGCGGGCCGGCCGGGACGGACATGATCACCGGGCTCTACTCCGCCAGCGCCGACTCGATCCCGATCCTGTGCATCACGGGCCAGGCACCGGTCGCCAAGCTGCACAAGGAGGACTTCCAGGCCGTCGACATCGCGACGATCGCCGGGTCGCTGACCAAGATGGCCGTCACGGTCCTCGAGGCCGCCCAGGTTCCCGGGACGTTCCAACAGGCCTTCCACCTCATGCGCTCCGGTCGTCCCGGCCCGGTGCTGATCGACCTGCCGATCGACGTCCAGATGACCGAGATCGAGTTCGACATCGCGACGTACGAGTCGCTGCCGGCGTGGAAGCCATCAGCGACTCGGGCCCAGATCGACAAGGCACTCGACATGCTCGCCGCCGCTGAGCGCCCGCTGATCGTCTCGGGCGGCGGGGTCGTCAACGCCGACGCCGCGGACCTGCTGGTCGAGCTCGCCGAGCTGACCGGAGTCCCCGTCGTGCCGACGCTGATGGGCTGGGGAACGATCCCCGATGACCACGAGCTGCACGCCGGGATGGTGGGCCTGCAGACCTCGCACCGCTACGGCAACGCCACGATGCTCGCCTCCGACTTCGTCCTCGGCATCGGCAACCGCTGGGCCAACCGGCACACCGGTGGCGTCGACACGTACACCGCGCGGACGTACGTTCGTGCACGTCGACATCGCACCGACCCAGATCGGGCGCGTCTTCGCGCCGGACTTCGGCATCGTGTCCGACGCCCGCGCGGCACTGTCGTTGTTCGTCGAGGCCGCCAGGGAGCGCAGGGCTGCCGGAACCCTGCCCGACCGCACCACGTGGGCGGGCGAGTGCCGCGAGCGCAAGCGCACGATGTGGCGCAAGACCCACTTCGACGACGTCCCCATCAAGCCGCAGCGCGTCTACGAGGAGATGAACCGCGCCTTCGGCAAGGACACCCGCTATGTCAGCACGATCGGGCTGTCGCAGATCCAGGCCGCTCAGCTGCTGCACGTCTTCGCACCGCGGCACTGGATCAACGCGGGCCAGGCCGGGCCGCTGGGCTGGACCGTGCCGGCAGCACTGGGTGTCGCGACCGCCGACCCGGAGGCCACGGTCGTCGCGCTCTCCGGCGACTACGACTTCCAGTTCATGATCGAGGAGCTCGCGGTCGGGGCGCAGTTCAACATCCCCTACATCCACGTGCTGGTGAACAACGCGTACCTCGGGTTGATCAGGCAGGCACAGCGTGGTTTCGAGATGGACTACTGCGTCCAGCTCTCGTTCGACAACATCAACTCCCCTGAGGTCGAGGGGTACGGCGTCGACCACGTCAAGGTTGCCGAAGGACTGGGCTGCAAGGCGATCAGGGTCTCTGACCCTGCGGACATCCTGCCGGCGCTCGAGCAGGCCAAGAAGATGATCGTCGAGCACCGGGTGCCGGTCATCGTCGAGGTCATCCTGGAGCGGGTCACCAACGTCTCGATGGGCGTGGAGATCGACAACCTCACCGAGTTCGAGGAGCTGGCGGACCATGGCGACGACGCACCCACGGCTGTCTACGCCAACCTCGACTGAGCCGACAACATGACGGCCCCTCGTGTGCTGCTCGCACCCGACAAGTTCAAGGGCACGCTCACGGCCGAGGACGTCGCGGTCCACCTCGCGAGCGGGATCCGCTCGGTGCGGCCCGACGCGGAGATCGTCGTCGTCCCCGTCTCGGACGGGGGCGACGGCCTCCTCGCGGCAGCCAGTCGGGCAGGCTTCGACCTGTCCGCGTACGCGCTGCTGGGCCGACCGGCGTCGTCGAGTGGACGAGTACGTCCGTCGAGGTTCGGAGGCGGTCGTCGAGATGGCCGAGGTGTGCGGCCTCGGCCGGCTGCCCGGCCGCCTGCCGGCTCCTGCAACAGCGTCCAGCCGAGGAGTCGGCGAAGTGATCGCAGCGGCGCTCGAGGCCGGGGTCCGCCGGATCCTGCTCGGCATCGGTGGCAGCGCGTCCACCGACGGTGGCGCGGGCATGCTGCGAGCTCTCGGCGTACGCGTGCTCGACGCTCACGATCAGGAGATCGGCGAGGGCGGCCTCGCCCTGCAGCGCGTCGGCCGGATCGACCTGGACGGGCTGCGCCCCGACCTGCGATCCGCCACGATCACCGTCGCCTGCGACGTGGACAACCCATTGACCGGGCCGGCCGGGGCGGCCTCGGTCTACGGGCCACAGAAGGGTGCCGACGCCCAGACGGTGGCCGCACTCGACCGGGCCATGACCGCCTGGGCCGACGCGGTCGCGAACGCCACGGGGCAGGACTGCCGCGATGAGCCCGGTGCCGGCGCAGCAGGCGGGGTCGGCTTCGGTGCGATGTCCGTGCTCGGCGCCGAGCTGCGGCCGGGCGCCGGGCTCGTCCAACGACTGACCGGCCTCGACGCGGCACTGACCGGCGCCGACCTGGTGATCACCGGCGAGGGATCACTGGACGAGCAGACCCTCAACGGCAAGGCGCCCGCCGGCGTGGCCTCAGCCGCCCGGGCAGCGGGTGTGCCGGTCGTCGCGGTGGCCGGCAGGTGCCTCCTGATCGGCCCGGCCCTCGCCCACGCCGGAATCACCGCGGTGCACACCCTCGAGGACGAGGCGTCCCACCCGGATGAGTCCTTCACGGCGCCCGGACCGCTGCTCGAGCGCATCGGTGCTCGCATCGCGGCGCAGATGCTCGACCGACACCAGGAGGATGCACGATGACGTCGCCACCCGCGTCCCCCACCATGGGAGGTATGGCGTCCACCCACATCGACTTGCTGGTCCGGGCCCGTCGCGCCGTCGTGGGTGGTGAGGAGATCTCCTGCTCGGTCGCCGTGGCGGCCGGTCGTGTCGTCGCGGTCGGGGCGTACGCCGACGAGGTCGAGGCGGTCGCCACGCTCGAGCTCGCCGACGACGAGGTGCTGCTGCCCGGTCTCGTGGACACGCACGTACACGTCAACGAACCGGGCCGCACCGAGTGGGAGGGATTCGCCTCCGCCACCCGGGCCGCGGCGGCCGGCGGGATCACCACGATCATCGACATGCCCCTCAACTCGATCCCGGCCACGACCACGGTCGAGGCGCTGCGGGTCAAGCAGGACGTCGCTCGCGACCAGGTCGCGGTCGACGTCGGCTTCTGGGGCGGCGCCGTGCCCGGCAACCTGCCCGACCTGGCCGATCTGCACGAGGCCGGTGTGTTCGGGTTCAAGTGCTTCCTGATCCACTCCGGCGTCGACGAGTTCAAGCATCTCGAGCCCCCCGACTTCGCCGCAGCCATGGACGAGACCGCTCGGCTGGGCGCGCTGATGCTGGTGCATGCCGAGGACGCCCATCTGGTCGACGACGACCGCGCCGCAGGATCGGCGTACGCGGGGTTCCTCTCCTCTCGTCCACCGGAGGCCGAGACGTCCGCCATCGACCTGGTGATCGCCGAGGCCCGTCGCACCGGAGGTCGTACGCACCTCCTGCACCTCAGCAGCGCCGAGGCGCTCGGTGCGCTGCGCGACGCCAGAGCGGACGGCGTGGACCTCACGGTCGAGACCTGTCCGCACTACCTGTTCTTCGATGCCGAGGACGTGCCCGATGGCGCGACCGAGTTCAAGTGCTGTCCCCCCATCCGGGAGGCCGGCAACCGCCAACGCCTCTGGGCCGGGCTGGGCGCCGGCGACATCGATCTCGTGGTCTCCGACCACTCCCCCAGCACTGCGGAGCTCAAGCGAGCGCCGGGCGGCCCGGCAGGCGGCGACTTCGGTCTCGCGTGGGGTGGCATCGCCTCGATACAGCTCTCGCTCCCAGTCGTGTGGACGGCCGCGCGAGAACACGACCACGACCTGGTCGACGTGGTGCGCTGGATGGCGACAGCGCCGGCCGACCGGGTCGGGCTGACCCACAAGGGACGCCTCGAGGTGGGAGCCGACGCCGACTTCTGCGTGCTGGCGCCCGACGAGGAGTTCGTCGTCGACGTGGCCACGCTCCAGCACCGCAACCCCGTCTCGGCCTACACGGGGCGCCGCCTCGCGGGGGTCGTACGACAGACCTGGCTCCGCGGCGAGCCCGTCGACATCACCGGCACGCCCCGCGGCCGGTTCCTACAGAGAGGGCAACGATGACCAGCTACTACGCGCCGCAGGGCGGTCTGCCGCCGCAGACGCGACTGACCACCGACCGGGCACGCTTCACCGACGCCTACATGGTCCTGCCACGCGGGTCGGTGACCGACATCGTCGCCAGCCTGCTGCCCTTCTGGGACGAGACCAGGCTGTGGGTGCTCGCACGTCCGCTGTCGGGGTTCTCCGAGACCTTCAGCCAGTACCTCATGGAGGTGCAGCCCGGCGGGGGCAGCGACCGGCCCGAGTCCGACCCGAGCGCCGAGGCCGTGCTGTTCGTGCTCAAGGGCGAGCTGCAGCTGACGATCGACGGTGCTGAGCACCCACTCGTGCCCGGCAGCTACGCGTTCCTGCCGCCGGGATGCGCCTGGACCGTACGCAACACCGGCGCCGACCCGGCGAGCTTCCACTGGCTCCGCAAGTCGTACGAGCAGGTTGACGGCATCGAGGCGCCCGAGGCGTTCGTCGTCAACGAGCAGGACGTCGAGCCGATCGAGATGCCCGGCACCGACGGCGCCTGGAGCACCACACGATTCGTCGACACGTCGGACATCCGGCACGACATGCACGTCAACATCGTCAACTTCGAGCCCGGCGGGACGATCCCGTTCCCCGAGACCCACGTCATGGAGCACGGCATCTATGTGCTCGAGGGCAAGGCGGTCTACCTGCTCAACGAGGACTGGGTCGAGGTCGAGGAGGGCGACTTCCTCTGGCTGAGGGCGTTCTGTCCGCAGGCCTGCTACGCCGGTGGCCCCGGGCGGTTCCGCTACCTCATCTACAAGGACGTGAACCGTCACATGGGGCTGGGGCGGCCCTTCGGAGACCGAGCACGCTGACCCTCGCAATTATCCGACTGGCGGAAAAACTTTTCCGAAAAGGGTTCCATCTGGACGAGACCCCGGGGTTACAGTCGTGAGGTAGACCACACGTACGGCAGTGAGGGGCAGCACGCGCATGAGCACATCGGGAGCAACGGTCAACGGACGCACCCGGGCCTTCGGAGAGATCGCCCCACACACCACGGCCCTGGACTGGCTGCGCGACCAGCGGTTGACCGGCGCCAAGGAGGGTTGCGCCGAGGGCGAGTGCGGCGCGTGCGCGATCATGGTGGCGCGGCCCGCGACGACGGGTGACGGGTCCACCGAGTGGGTCGCGATCAATGCCTGCCTGATCCCTGCGGCCGGCCTGGACGGTCAAGAGGTGCTGACCGCCGAGGGCCTCGGCACGCCGACGGCCCTGCATCCCGTGCAGCACGAGATGGCGGTGCGCGGTGGGTCGCAGTGCGGATACTGCACCCCGGGGTTCGTCTGCAGCATGGCCGCCGAGTACTACCGGAGCGGTCGTTGCGGGTCGGCCGGATCCACCGACCACCAGGAGCCCACCGCGGACGCGGAACACGGCGCCAACGGCTTCGACCTGCACGCGCTCAGCGGCAACCTGTGCCGGTGCACGGGCTACCGGCCGATCAAGGATGCCGCCTTCTCGCTCGGCGAGCCGGCCGACGACGACGTGCTCGCCGCGCGCCGGGACCAGGCTCCGCCCGCACCCCAGCCGACTCGCATCCGCGTCGGCGGCGCAGAGTTCGTCCGGCCGACCAGCCTCGACGAGGCCGTCCAGGTCCTGGCCGAGCACCCCGACGCGCAGGTCGTCGCCGGGTCCACCGACTGGGGCGTCGAGGTCAACATCCGCGCCTCGCGGGCGGCCCTCGTCGTGGCGATCGATCGACTTCCCGAGCTGCGCGAGCTCGTCGACGACCTCACCGAGATCCGCCTCGGCGCCGCGTTGACGTTGACCGAGATCGAGCGCCGGCTCGCCGGCAGCGTGCCCCTCCTTGCCCAGATGCTGCCCCAGTTCGCGTCCCGGCTGATCCGCAACGGCGCCACGCTCGGCGGCAACCTCGGCACCGGCTCACCCATCGGGGACGCGCCGCCCGCGCTCCTGGCGCTCGACGCCCAGCTCGTGCTGGTGTCCGCCACCGGCGAGCGCATCGTGCCGCTGGCCGACTACTACACCGGCTACCGGGCGAGCGTCCGCGAGCCTGGCGAGCTCATCAAGGAGGTCAGGATCCCCCGGCCACTCGCGACGCTGACGGGCTTCCACAAGATCGCCAAGCGCCGGTTCGACGACATCTCCAGCGTGGCCGTCGGATTCGCGCTCGACGTGTCCGACGGAGTCGTGCAGCGTGCGCGCATCGGACTCGGCGGCGTCGCGGCGACGCCCATACGCGCCCTCGACACCGAGGCAGCGCTGACGGGCCGGCCGTGGTCGCCCGACACCGTCCGCGCGGCGGCCGAGATCATGGCCGGCGAGGGCACGCCGCTCGACGATCACCGCGCGAGCGCCTCCTACCGCTCGGCGATGCTCGGCCAGGCGCTGCTCAAGCTCTACGCGCAGCACCCGACCACCCCGAACCACCAGGGAGTCCCCGCATGAGTCACCTCTCGGAACGTCCCGAGGTCGCGGAGGTCGGCAAGGCGCTGCCACACGAGTCCGCCGCGCTGCACGTCACGGGCCAGGCGCTCTACACCGACGACCTCGTCATCCGCACCAAGGACGTCCTCCACGCGTGGCCGGTGCAGGCGCCGCACGCGAAGGCCCGGATCCTGCGGCTCGAGGTCGCTCCGGCGTACGACGTCCCGGGCGTCGTGCGGGTCCTGACCGCAGCCGATGTGCCGGGCGTCAACGACGCCGGGGTCAAGCACGATGAGCCGCTCTTCCCCGACGAGGTCCGCTTCCACGGCCACGCCGTGTGCTGGGTGCTCGGCGAGACGCTCGAGGCCGCCCGGCTGGGCGCCGCCGCCTGCGAGGTCGACTACGAGCCGCTGCCGTCGCTGATCACGGTCAAGGAGGCGATCGCTGCCGGCGAGTTCCAGGGCGCGCAGCCGACCGTCGCCCGCGGCAACGTCGCGACGGGCTTCGAGACCTCGGCCCACGTCTTCAGCGGCGAGCTCGAGTTCGCGGGCCAGGAGCACTTC
Organism: uncultured Actinomycetota bacterium; assembly: GCA_963759975.1. Classification (GTDB taxonomy): domain Bacteria; phylum Actinomycetota; class Actinomycetes; order Propionibacteriales; family Nocardioidaceae; genus Aeromicrobium. Next base: position 39,728 of record CAVXBS010000021.1, on the reverse strand, counting down.
TACCTCGAGACGCACTGCGCGCTGGCCCACGTCGACGAGGGCGGGCAGGTGTTCGTCCAGAGCAGCACCCAGCACCCGTCCGAGACGCAGGAGATCGTGGCGCACGTCCTCGGGCTGCACAACCACGAGGTGACAGTGCAGTGCCTGCGCATGGGCGGCGGCTTCGGCGGCAAGGAGATGCAGCCGCACGGCTTCGCCGCGATCGCGGCCCTCGGCAGCATCCTGACCGGGCGTCCGGTCCGACTGCGGCTGAACCGGACCCAGGACCTCACGATGACCGGCAAGCGGCACGGCTTCCACGCCGACTGGCGGGTCGGATTCGATGCCGACGGCCGGATCGAGGCGCTGGAGGCCACGCTCACTGCCGACGGCGGCTGGAGCCTCGACCTGTCCGAGCCCGTCCTCGGGCGCGCACTGTGCCACATCGACAACGCCTACTGGATCCCGCACATCCGGGTGTCCGGCCGGATCGCCAAGACCAACAAGACGTCCCAGACGGCCTTCCGCGGGTTCGGCGGACCGCAGGGGATGATCGTGATCGAGGACATCCTCGGCCGCTGCGCCCCGCAGCTCGGGATCGACCCCGCCGAGCTGCGTCGCCGCAACTTCTACCGCTCCGTCGACGGCGTGGAGCAGACGACGCCGTACGGGCAACCGGTCCGGCACTCCGACCGGCTCGATGCGGTGTGGCAAGGGGTCCTCGACTCCGGCGACATCGCCCGCCGACAGGACGAGATCGCCCGGTTCAACGCCGACCACGACGACCGCAGGCGCGCGCTCGCGATCACTCCGGTCAAGTTCGGCATCTCGTTCAACCTGACGGCCTTCAACCAGGCCGGTGCCTTGGTGCACGTCTACAAGGACGGGTCGGTGCTGATCAACCACGGCGGCACCGAGATGGGACAGGGCCTGCACACCAAGATGCTGCAGGTCGCTGCCACCAGCCTCGGCATCCCGCTGTCGAAGGTCCGCTTGGCCCCGACCCGCACCGACAAGGTCCCCAACACGTCGGCCACTGCGGCGTCGTCGGGCGCCGACCTCAACGGCGGCGCGGTCAAGAACGCCTGCGAGCAGATCCGGTCCCGCCTCGATCAGGTCGCGGCCACAGGCCTGGGCGTGTCCCCCGCCGACGTCCGCTTCGTCGACGGTGAGGTGCGGGCGATCGGCCAGGCCGGCCCTGGCCTGCCGTGGGACGAGGTGGTCCGGACGGCGTACTTCCAGCGCGTCCAGCTGTCTGCCGCGGGCTACTACCGCACCGAGGGACTGCACTGGGACTCCACGGTCATGCGGGGCTCACCGTTCAAGTACTTCGCCTACGGGGCCGCTGCGGCCGAGGTCGAAGTGGACGGATTCACCGGGGCCTACGCAACCCGCCGGGTAGACATCGTCCACGATGTCGGCGACAGTCTCTCCCCGCTCGTCGACATCGGTCAGATCGAGGGCGGGTTCGTGCAGGGCGCCGGGTGGCTGACCCTCGAGGACCTGCGCTGGGACGAGAGCGACGGACCTACGCGGGGCCGGCTCGCGACGCAGGCCGCCAGCACCTACAAGCTGCCCAGCTTCTCGGAGATGCCGCAGGACTTCCGGGTGACTCTCCTGGAGCGCGCTCATGAGGATGGCGTCGTCTACGGCTCCAAGGCCGTCGGCGAGCCCCCGCTGATGCTGGCGTTCGCGGTCCGCGAAGCACTCCGGGACGCTGCTGCGGCCTTCGGCCCGGTCGGGACCAGTGTCGACCTGGCTTCGCCGGCCACCCCCGAAGCGGTCTGGACCGCGCTCACGGAGGCGCGTCTCGGGCACGACGCCGGACACATGGTCGAGGGCGGCCTCGGCGAGGTCCCGGCCCAGCCCGACCCGGAGGCGCCGTTGCGGCTGCCCGACTCCGAGGTCGAGCAGGTGCCCCCGCGCCTGCCCGATCCGCACCAGCTGAGCGAAGCGTAGGAGGATCCCATGCAGTGGCTGCAAGCCGTTGAGCGCCTTCGCTCCCGCCGTGAGGCCGGTGTCCTCGTCACGTTGACCGACGTACGCGGGCACTCACCGCGCGACAGCGGCGCCAAGATGGTCGTCTCGGCCCAGGACACCTGGGGCTCGGTGGGAGGTGGCAACCTCGAGGCCACCGCAATCGACATGGCCCGCGAGATGCTCACCGACCCGGCTGCGGTCCCGACGACCTGCGCCGTGAGCCTGTCCGACAAGACCTTGGGCACGCACGGCATGCAGTGCTGCGGCGGCGAGGTCGCGCTCCTGCTGGAGCCCCTGCCCGTGCTCCCGGCCGTGGCGATCTTCGGCATGGGGCACGTCGGCATCGAGCTGGCGCGAATACTCGCCCGGCACGACCTCGACCTCCACCTGATCGACTCGCGTCCGGCGCAGCTCACCGACGAGGTCCTGAGCGCCCTCAACGACGCCAACGCCCTCGTGCACCCGCACCACGTCCCGGTCCTGCCGGAGCTGGTCCTGGCCGAGCTGCCCAAGGGCACGCACGTGCTCATCATGACCCACGATCATGCCGAGGATGCGGCACTCGTGTGACGCTGCACTGCGGACCGAGGGCCTGGGGTCGATCGGGCTGATCGGCTCGAGCGCGAAGTGGACGAGGTTCCGCAAGAAGCTGGCCGACGAAGGGCACGACGAGTCGGCGATCGCGAGGATCACCACGCCCATCGGGCTGCCCGACCTCGCCGGCAAGGAACCCGCCACCATCGCGGTCAGCGTCGCTGCCGCCCTGCTCCAGGCGTTCGACCGGGAGTCCCAGGCCCACCGTCACCCCTCGACGGTCGACCGATGACGGTCTTTCGCGGCACCTTCCTCGACACCCCCACCAACCCGCACGAGGGCGGCACGCTGCGCTCAGAGGTCGACGGCGGGATAGCGGTCAGCGACGGCGTGATCGTCGACCGAGGCACGTACGCCGACGTCCGCGCGCGCCAACCCGACGACGATGTCGTCGATCTGCGGGACGGGCTGGTCCTGCCCGGATTCGTCGACAGCCACGTCCACTACCCGCAGGTCCGGATGATCGGCGCGCTCGGCATGCCCCTGCTCGAGTGGCTCGAGCACAGCGCCCTGCCTGAGGAGGCCCGGCTGGTCGACACCGCGTACGCCCGAGCGGTCGCCGTCGACTTCCTCGACGGGCTGACGGCAGCCGGCACGACCACGGCGCTGGTCTTCGGCGCACATTTCGCCTCGGCGGTCGACGTGCTCTTCGCCGAGGCTGCCGAGCGGGGACTGCGCATCACCAGCGGCCTGGTCGTCAGCGACCGGATCCTTCGTCCCGAGCTGCTGACGTCGCCCCAGGCCGCGTACGACGACGGGGTCGCGCTGGCGAAGCGCTGGCACGGTGTGGGACGCAACCGATATGCCGTGATCCCCCGCTTCTCGCTCTCCTGCACCGACGACATGCTCGACTCGTGCGCGGGGCTCCTCGGCGACATCGATGGCGCGATGTTCACGTCGCACATCAACGAGAACCTCGCCGAGGTCGCCGCAGTGTGCGACCTGTTCGGAGGATGCGAGGACTACCTCACGACCTATCACCAGCACGGGCTGGTCGGCGGTCGCAGCGTCTATGCCCACAACGTGCACGCGACGCCCGCCGAGCTCGAGATCCTCGGCGGCCAGGGCGCGACCGTGGCCCACTGCCCCACGAGCAACGCCGCACTCGGCAGTGGACTGTTCCCGCTTCGCGAGCACGTGGAGCACGGCGTACGCGTGGCTCTGGGATCCGATGTCGGGGCCGGGACTGGCTTCTCGTTGCTCAAGGAAGGGCTGCAAGCGTACTTCATGCAGCAGCTGCTCGGCCCGGCAGGAGTGTCGTTGACCTCAGCGCACCTGCTGCACCTCGCGACCGCCTCGGGCGCGGCCGCTCTTGGCCTGTCCGACGAGGTGGGCGACTTCGAGGTGGGCAAGCAGTTCGATGCCGTCTGGATCAATCCGGACACGGGCTCGACGCTGGAGGTCGGCCTGCGCCACGCCCAGGGTCCGGACCAGGCCCTGTCGAGGGCATTCGCCATGGGGACGCCGGCCGACATCGCCGCGGTGTGGGTCGCCGGGGAACCGATCTCGCCGACGGGCACTTCAGCCTGGGCGTGACGTGCATGTCTATCACCAATCCCGGCCAGGTTGGCGCCGAATCTCCGTCGCCACACCTGACTAATTGGAGAGCCGATGACCGATGAGGAAGCCGTCCGTACCGCCAAGGCCATGCTGATGGAGCGCTACGGACTGAACGACATCTCTGCCCGCCTGATGCTGGCCCGCCGCGCCGATGATCGCGGCCGCACCCTGGCGCAACAAGCCCGCTCGACCCTCGAGGAGCCCGTGTAGTCGCCCGCTGACGCGATGCCGACCACCCCATTCGGCGAGATCGGCATCGACTCCAACAATTCTCCAATCGGCACGACATAGAGCCTGTCGACATCAGCGGGCGAGTAGCGAGGATTGTCCTCAGGCTCAGCCACGGCATCGGGTTCTTCTTGGCCGGGATGATGCGACCCTGCGCGCGCAACCGCTCGACTGGGTCGGTGTCCGCATCAGCGTCGAACAACTCGATACGCCATCGCGGGACGCCTCGCTCGGTGACCACCACGGACTCGCCAGCATCCACCGCTGCAAGAACCTGCGCGGCCTGCTGGTTCAGCTCACGCTTCGTGATGGTCTTCATACGTCCAACGTGCGACGCACTTCAGACGTCCAGCAGCTTCAGCACCGCACAATGGGGCCTGAAATGATGTCCGCATGGCTGACGTACGTCGCTCCTCACCGGAGCCTCCCTGGTCCGGGCCGGAGATCCGTGATACTCCCGGCGTCGCCGACGACCTCATGCGCGAGCTCGCACCGTTGCTGGCCGAGGACGGCATCGATCTCGACGACCCGGACACTCTCGCCGATATGGACACCCTGCAGCGGGCGCTGGACCGCGCTGTCGAGCGGCGCAACATGGCGCTGTTCACCCCGGTCGGCCGATCTCGCGAGCTGGCTCTCACCACGCTCCGGCTCTACGTTGAAGCGATAGCCGATGGCCAAACCGAGCTCGCCGGCGCTATCTTGGCCACTGCCAAACCCGAGTCTCCGGACAACTCCGCGGCGACCGTAGCTGGAACCATCGGCGTTGCGCTCGACCTCCTCGACACCGTCTTGTCCGGCAAGGTTGCATCCGCTCCTGCCGGACTGGACACCCGGACCCGGCTCCCCAAGGGGCACTGGGTCGGCGAACGCGCCGCTGGCGACATCCTTGTCCTCGCCCGTAAGGGGCGGGCCTTCAACGCGTTCGGATCGCTGATCACGCGGCAGGGCAGTCACTCGGTGCAGTCGGGTGCAGCAATCGCCCTCGCGGCAACCATGTTGACCTGGTCCGAACTGAGCGGCATCCCGGTCGACGAAGTCGCGCCGAGCGTCTTCAGGTAAGCGCAAGAGTCGAGGGCCGCATCACGGACCCGCCCAAGCCGCGGCATCTGCATTGTCACCCAATCTCACGAGCGCCGACTTGTGATCCAGCTCGACTCACTCATGACCAGGCGTCGGACATCCCGGCATCATCGGCAAGGTCGGCAGCAGTTGCGCTGAATCGCGACAGGTCGGCTGCAGTGACCGTGGTAGCCGTGCGACGTGCTTCTTGGTGCAGCAGGAGGCGCACGAACTCGGTTCGCGAAACTCCCAGTCGAGCGGCGCGCTCGTCCAGCAGCGCAAGATCCTCAACTGGGAAATTGCGAATCACTAGGTCAGGCATCGCGGTCCACCTCCCCATATCAGACGGTATCGGGGCCTTGGGTCACGGAGTCAAGCCTCGCGCCACGGCGGCGTCGAAGAGCTCACGGGCCACCCGCTCGGCCTGATCAGCTGCGGCAGCACCGACCGGCTTGGCTTGGTAACGGTCCTGGTTGCGTGCCCGCCGAAGACGATCGAACTGCTGCGCCGCTTTGTCGGCAGGAGGCTTGTCGATCACGGTGCGCAAGTAGCGGCCGAGCGCCTCGTGCTGGCCCGGCCCGTTGGCGGTGCGAAAACCGTAGGCCGCGAGTAGCGCCTCCCCGATGTCATGGGCCGCGTCGTAGGCGATGCCATACCGCACGGCCGGGCTGGTGAGCAGCGGCAACTGCCCGAGACGCTCCGCAGCCTGCTGCATGAACGACGACGCCCGAGCCCCGTCGGCTGGTACGGCGTCAAGCCGCCGGGCCTCCACCAGAGCAACCACAGTCGCCTTCTGGACATGCTGACTTGAGTCAGCGCCATGGCAGCTCCCCCACAACCGGGACGACCGAGCCGGCCCGCACGCTGTCGAGGAAGCCAGACTGCTCGGCGAGCTCGGTCGCTGTCAGGATCGTCGGATTGACAGGGCGGTGCACGGCGGCCTCCACACGAGTGCAGCTCTCGTAGACCTCGTCCACATCAGGCGTTCCGATCACCATGACGTCGATGTCGTTGGGCACGGCACCCTCGATGCCGAGAAGTCGGGCCGCAAAGGAGCCGTACAAGAAGGCAGAATCAACCCCGGTGATGCGCCCGAGCTCCTCGGCCAGGAGGGCCGTCGGCCCGGCACTGATGACCAGGATCTCGCGCAGAGGCACTGTGAGCGGACTTTGTGAGTTGGCCCGGATCAGGCGCGTGCGGCCGATTTGGCGCTCGGTCAAGATTCCGGCCTCGACCAACCGAGCGACCTCCCGATGCGCGGTCGGGTAGGCCAGCTGGGCACGGTTTGCCAAGTCGGTAACGCTCAGCTCGTCGCCCCCCAGCAGCAGAGCCGCGAGCAGACGCGCCTGACCGGCCGACCGAAAGATCGGCGCGAGCAGCGGCGCATCAGTTCTCATATAACCGAGATTATCCTCCATTATATTGAGAGTCAATGCCCCTCCTGCCGCGAGACTCAACCCCTCGATTTCTTGCGGACTGTTTGCGGACCGTGTAGGAAAATCGTTGAAAACAGTGTCTGACCTGCACAAACGTCGGTGGTTGATGATTGAACAAGAATGGCTGTCGCGGTCCGTAAATGGACTTCTTGCGGACTGTTTGCAGACCGCTGCAATGTCTTCGGATAGGAGACCGCGGAACCGCTACCAGCTTCGTCGCAGGACTACGAGGAGCTCGAGTCCGACACCACGGCGCCATTGTCGTATCGACTTATGCTCTCCTTGACCTCGGCATAGCGAGGATTGTCAGAGTCATCGAATGCTCGTCCGGCGTCAAGGTAGGTCTCGCGATTCGTGTGCACGTCGGGGTCGAGCACGCCGCCGCGGGTGTCGGGCCGGTGAACGAACAGTTCGACGTCACCGTTCGTTTCTTGATGCAGCAGCGAATACACGCTCTGCGCCAAACCCTCAGGATGGACCAGGCCGACACTCGCGTACGGCACGGGATCCCGCGGGTCGGTGATGCTGAGGATATTCGCGCCGTAGATCTGAGGTTCCGAACTTGGCACATCTGGCGAGCCGAACGTCACGACATCCGTGACGATGTAGTCACCCGACGCCGCCAGGTTCTGCGCATGAATGCCTCCCTGGCTGTAGCCCACGAGCATAATCTCGGAGCCATACGGGATCTGCTTCATACGCTCGCGGATATAGGTCTCGGTGAGTCCTCGAACGTTGTTGATGCCAGCGAGGTTGTCGCCCCATGAACGGTTCTTGCTGGGGTCGAGACCAACCGTCCCGGCAAGATAGACGACATACCGCAGCTGGCCATCCTCTCCGCGTATCGCCTGGATGCGGACTCCGTCATCCTGCTCGCTCATGGTCGCAAGCCGTTCGAAAAGATCCCTTGCCCCCAATGGCGGCAAGGCATGTTCGCGACTGATCCCAGCCCCAAATGTCGACCTGCCGGTCGCATGGGCTGACGCGCGTTCCTGCTCGACTGCCTGGGCGTTGAGGGCGCGCGCGGCCTCCTCGAGTGAATGAGCCGCTGCCCTGAGCCTGACACTGTGCTCGGAGTCCCAAGCGAATCGGAAGTTTGCCGCGAACGGCCCAAGCCACGCCGAGATCTTGACCCCTCGCGAAACCCGCGAGGCCATGGCACCGAGTTGCTGCCCGCACGATGAGAACTGCGAAGCGAGAGCACGAAGCTCCGCGACGTCAGCTCCGACTGACCCAGCGGTCACGTGTGAACCTCGCCCACAGATTGCCACAGCCGAAGGGCATGGTGGACAGCACCTTCGGTGAGCTGGCCCACGTCTTGTAGTGGACCAGGCACGGGCGGCAGAGTCCCTGTGACGCAACCCCCAGGGAAGACCAAGACTGCCTCCTCTCCTGGACGGATGTTCCGCGTGATGACCAGGACTCGGCGGGACGGGGTCAGATCCGCGTCGTCCACAATCGCGTGAACGCCCTCGACGACGTCACTAACGATCTGCCGCACATCGTCGTCGTTGGAGATCACGAACTCATGAAGCCCGTCAGCGACGGTCTCGACGATCCATACATCGGGCGTTGCCTGGTGAAGATGAACAGCTTGGCCGGGCGCAGCCGTTGGCCGGCCCCACACTGCCTCGTAGAGGCTCAAACGCCGTCCCTGCATCACCGGAACAAGCAATGCCGAGAGCTGCTCGTGCCACACGACTACTTCGTTGTCACGTCGGACTAGGCCCCGCTCGACGAGACTCGCCAAACCGCGCGACGCAGACTCCGCCAACAGGTGGGGGTCATCGCGCTCCACAGTTGGCAAAGCAGTCGGCCACCACGTGTCCCGTGTCGCCGAGATCGCGACCAGTTCGTCCTCCCGCATGGAGAATGCCATCTCGCTAGGGCTTCCGTCCGGGGATGAAATTGCTGATGAGTGTTGGGAAGAACTTCACGTTCTCTTCGAACCCCGCCTTCGCAGCATCCCAAGGGTGCTCACGCATGTAGGAGAACGTCTCCGGCACAAAGGCGATGTCGATCTTTCGCGCCTGGAGGACAACGTCGGTGTAGAGCTTGACGTTCGTGCCCGTCAGATAGCCGACCGCGCCACCCTTTGCTTGGATGAAGTCGCCAAACGCCTTCGTTCCCTCACCTCCGACTGCAAGCCAGTCGCCGTCCTGGATCGCGCTCGCGACATTCAGCCCTGTAAATGCCTTGCCGAGCGCTTCCATTCCCGGAACATGAGCAAGGTCGCCGATCTTCGACCCGAGCTCTGCCCACGCTTTGGGGCTGGCCAGTCCGCCCATGACAGTGAGACCGTCAAAGTCCCGATAGGCATCGAGGAGGTCATATGGGTGCGCGCCATCCGGCATAGGGGTCCGCTTCGCAGCGACAACGGCTGTACCTGCCCCGCCTGCCAGCGACGCACTGGCGGCTTCTTGCTCAGCCGCGTTCTGGCGAAGGGACCGGGAAGCCTGTTCGAGAGCATCGGCGGCGTGACGCAGACGAACGCTGTGCTCGGACGCCCATGAGTGCCTGAACCGCACTGCCACAGGTCCGACCCACGCCGAGATCTGAAGGCGGCTGGAGACCGCCCCGGCCCGGTGGCGCAAGCGCTGCGCCGAGGCGTCGAACTGTGCCGCGAGCGCGCGTAGCGCTGCAACGTCAGCACCGATCATCTGGTTCATCCGTGATCCTCCTGGGTCGAACGTCGACGGCCGACCCGGGATGAACCCGGGCCGGCACAACGTCAGGCGTTGGAGACGCCTTCCTGATCGGCGGCGTTGCGCGTGGCCGACTGTGCGGCGTGGTTGAGTGCCTCGACGACGCGACTCAGGTTTTGCACGTGCGTCGACGACCAGTCGCTCTCGAAGGTCTGCCGGTCGTTGCCAACCCAAGTGGTCGAGGCCAGCTTCGAGGTGAGCTTGCTGGAGATGCCCTGCACCTCGGCCGCGGCAGCTGTGAGCTGCGACGCCAGTGCCCGAACCTCTTCAACATTCATTCCGACCATTCCGGCCATGATCTGCTTCCTTTCGTAGTGCCGTACCGATCTGGTCCGGCGACGTCTTTGCCGCCCCTGCGGCTGATGATGAATCTAGGTGCGCGGCGACCACGCGTCGATGGGGATCAGTCCCCGTCTGTCGAGCGCAGGACGATGACTCTCTCGCCCAGCTGAATGCGGTCGTTCGCCTCAAGCGTCGTACGTTCGCCGGGGGCGAGCTCGCGTGAACCGGCCGCACTCACCACGACGACTCCGTTGGTTGAGTGCTGGTCCTCAACCCACACCCCAGGCCCGTCGGCACCGAATACCGCATGGGTCTTGGACAACGACTTGTCCGGATCCTCGACGGCCCAGACCGTCGTGCCGACCCGGCCGGCCGCCTCATCGCCCGATGGGTCGCGACCAACGATCACCTGCCCGGTGAGATCACGCGTCGTGCCATCGTCGAGCGCGAGGAGCCACCTGCCTACGACGCCCTGTTCCATGGTTTCTGCAGCGTGCAGGTCTCGCGGGACCGGAGCAGGAGGGACCGGAGCAGGAGGGGGCGGCGGCGGAGGCGGAGGAGGAGCACCTGGCGGTGGCGGCACGACGACTGGGGCGACAGCTGCTGGCGGCGGTGGGGGTGGGGGTGGGGGTGGGGGTGGGGGTGGGCCCGACGAGGGAGCTGGACGAATTGGAGCAGACTGGACTCCACCCGGCGTGCCCAGCGGTGGTGGCGGTGGCGACGCCGCTGGGAAGGGCGGGGGTGGTATGGCTGGAGCACCTTGCGTGACCGGGGGTGAGGGCGACGACGCCGTGCGCGTCACACCAAGGTCCCTGGCCAGCACAACGACAGACCTCGCCACCTTGTCGTGCCAGCCCTGCCGGCGCGGGTCATTCGAGGCAACCACTGCCAGGACGACGAGGCCGATGCCGCAGGTCAGCCCTGAGATCAGGCCGAGCACGAGCTGGCGCACGATGGCACGACCCCAGCCGATCGGCTGGCCGGAAGATTCGTCCACGACCCGCAGTCCAAGGACGTACTTGCCGTAGTTGTAGCCTTTGGTCGCCGACAGCCCGAGGTCAGCGATGCTCACCGCAACACCGCCGATGATCATCACGACATACCCGACCTCCATGCCGGCCAAAAATCCCACGAGGACCCCGACCACGACGACCAGACCGATCAGCACCCACGTGATCAAGCTGTCCAGGACGGCGGCTCCCAGCCGCTGTCCGATCGAAGCCGGGTCGGGTGCGACTGGTGCAGCAGGCGCTGCCGGGGGCAGGGGCGGCGCGTACGTGCCGGGGATCCGCACTTCGTCCGTGCCGAACTGCTCAGGTGTCTGGCCGCTCATCTCATTCCTCATTCCGGTAGGCAGACTTGGACTCGATGTGCGCGACCGCCGTCAACGACCATCCCCCGGCCCAGCGGGAACTCCGACCGCGACAAACGCGGGAAGGACATCTTGAAGGCGCTCTGACCGTCGAGCTCGTCCGGCTGCAGCGCGATACCGCGACGAGCCCTCTTGAACGTGCTGCCCAGCACGTAGGACTGGTTGAGCGCCGACACCTCGCACTCGCCGATCACGAATGCGTCAAAAGACACCGCCGTGTTGACGAGCTGATTGATCGGAAACTCTGACGGGTCATCGATGAGGGTGTCGAATCCTTCGACGACGATGAGCACCGGTTGCTGGGTCGTTGGGACGAGTCGCCCGGCTTCCAGATCCTGCGTCAAGGTCTGGGCGAGCTCCGAGCGCTCGTCCTCGGACGTGGCCGCCGCGGACCATTGGACGAGGTGGCGCAATCCAGTCCTTGGGCCTGCGAAGAGGTACGCCGGACAGTTCGCGTAGATGGTACGCATGGCCGAAACCATCGTCGCGACGGTCGTCGTGCGGCCGCTTCCCGGAGGACCGACGACCAGAAAGGAGTCTTGGGGCTCAACCTCGAACGGTCTCAGGTCATCGTCCGAGACCCCGAACGCAGTCCTGCCCGCCGTTGGAGCTCTCAGGTCGCTGAGCGCGATGCGCTCGGCGAGTCGCTCAATAGAACGGGCTCGACCTCGACCGTGCTTCTCAAGCACTTCGGCGAGCGCATGAATCGCCTCGGCCTGCTTGGGCAGGCTGGCTGAGGCGCCGAGCACGGCAATCTGGATCTCGTTGCCCTCAAGGATGCCGCGGCCTGGTGGCGAGTCGATCGAGAGGACGTCGGCCGGCGCGTTCACGAATCCGTAGTCGTTGTTGTCCGCGAGGCGAAGGACCAATCGCTGCTGGATCGTGGCCGCCAACGATGGCGGGACGGCGCCCGGGCGGTCCGCGGTGATGACGAAATGAATACCGACACTGCGCCCATCTGCTGCCAGCTGGCCGAACAGGTTGTAGTAGCTCACTCGCGCGGTCGACTCGTACTCCTGCTTGAATGTGGCGAACCCGTCGAGCAGGACGAGGATCCGTCGTTCGTCATCCTCCTTGCTCAACGCACGGAACTCGGCAATGTTGCTGGCTTTGACCCGGGCGTACCTTGCTGAACGACGCTCGATCTCATCCCTCAACCACCGCAGGAGGCGGCCGACTCGCTCGTGGTCCGAGCCTGCGATGACCGCCCCGACGTGCGGCAACTCCTCAAGCATCGCCAGACCACGTGAGCCGAAATCGAGACCATAGACGTCACACGGCCCACCCCGCAGTGTCCCGGCCGCCGCGACGGCGAGACTGCGAAGGGCCGTGCTCTTCCCGGAGCCGCCGGTGCCCAGGATGACCAGGTTCCCGTGGTCGTCGGGTCGAAAGTACGTCGGCCTCTGCTCCTGGTCTTCCGGGAAGTCCTGGACCCCGAGCAGGAGTGCTGCGTCAGTGCGCTGGTCGAGCTGCTCGAAGTCGTAGACGGGCGGCAACACGTCCAGCCACGGCTTGCGGGGAACCGGTAGCTCGTAGCTCTTGGCCGCGCTCACCACCTGATCAACGATGCGGTTGAGATCCGTCACCGGCTCGACAACCTTCAGGTCGTGGCTTTCGACATCCTTGGGTGGCGTCAAGACCTCCGACACCCCGAAGACCAAGGTCTCGATGTCGACTGCTGACCTCGGCGCAACGTCAGGCGTGTGCCCCCCGACGTACAACGACTGGAACGTGGATACACGGCCGGGCCCGGTCTTGGCCGCAGCCCTTCCGGGCACCGCCGGGTCGAAACCGGCCGACCGGTCATCGCCGAGCACGTCGGTCGAGTCGTCCGCGTCAGCCATGCGAAGGGCCACCCTGAGGTTGGTGTTGGCTCGCAGGTTGCCGGTGATGACCCCGGAGGGGCGCTGGGTCGCGAGGACCAGATGCAACCCAAGTGACCGTCCACGCTGCGCAACGTCGATGACGCCATCGACGAATTCCGGGACTTCCTGCGCCAGGGCGGCGAACTCGTCAACCACGATGATGAGGCTCGGGAGCTGTTCTGCAGTCGGGTTCTTCTCCAGCTCGACGAGATCCTTCGCCTTGTGCCTGTTGAGCACGTGCTCGCGATATGACAATTCTGCGCGCAGGGATGTCAAGGCGCGGCGAACGAGGTGCTGGTCGAGATCTGTGACGAGCCCCACCGAGTGAGGCAAGTCGGTGCAGCGGGCAAACGCAGAGCCGCCCTTGTAGTCGACGAACAAGAATGTGACTCGCTTCGGGCTCTGGGCCGCCGCCAGTGCGAGCACCCACGTCTGGAGGAACTCGCTCTTCCCTGCGCCGGTCGTCCCGCCGACCAGCGCGTGCGGACCTTGCAGTCGCAGGTCGAGGGCGAAGCCGTCTCCTGATCCCTGACCGACCAGGGCACGCAGGGAGATTCCATCCTTGCGAAGCGACCGTCCGACCAAGGTGGGGTCGTTGGCGGCCCACCGCTCCACGATGCTCTGGTGGTTGCGGGCGAGCTCGGCATTTCCCTCTGGCGACAGGAAAGAGACCGAACGGGGGATGTCGCTGTCGTCCTCGACGCGCGCACCCGAATCCACCACCGGCGCCAGGCGACGGGCGATGTGCAGTGCGACATCGAGGTCGACCGACTCGCATCGGATGGGATCCACGTGTTCGCCGAGGTGCACCTGCCCCGCTTCGGCGCGGCCCGAACTGTCGACCTCGACGAAGGCACGGCAGGCCGCGGGGATCTGTGCCACAGAATGTGCGCACCACATGACATGAATACCAGCGGAAGGTCCATGCTCTGCCAGCTGCACGAGTCGGCTTCGCTCGATCGGGGCGTCATCGAGAACGATCAGGACCACGTGCGGAAGGGCGATGTCTCCCAATGATCCGGCCGATTCCAAGCGGGTCTGCAGGAGGTCTTCGAGCTGGGCAACCTGCCGGGCGGCGACCGTCGTCGTGCTGGCCATCGCCAGGTCGGGGATCGGGGCGTACGGCGCTCCGACGTGTGGGAGCCATTTGAGCCAGTCCCAACCACTCACGCTCAGCGAGCTACCGACGGCCATGATGGACATCTCAGATGGCGAATGCAGGCACACGAGCTGTGCCACCAGCGCCCGCGCGACGCCGGCCATCACATCCTGCGGTCCCGCCACGCCGACGCCGCCGGCGTCCCGCAGGGACGCGACGATCGGCACGGCGTCGACATGCGCGAACTCATCGCGCAAGTCCGCGAGCACCGACCAGTGCTCGGGGAGAGACCTTCGCCTGTCAGGAAGCTTGAGCGTCGTCCTCGAGCGCGCCGACCCGAGGCCGAGGCGCACATCGAGGAAGAACGGCCGGTCGGGGCGCCGCAACCAGAGGCGAGTCGTAAGCTCCTCTGCGGCCATGAGGCCGTCCGCCGTGGCCGGGGCCTCCACCAGCCGTGAGGCGCGCTCCGCTTCGCGGAGCTCGAGCAGCTCCTCGCGAAGATCCGCCACGGCTGCGGTGAACCGCTTCGACTCGGCGCGTGCCTCCGCCCGGGACTGACGCTTCTGGTCGAGATAGCTGCCCACCATCAGAAGGGGGCTGAGACCAATGAAGACGAACATCAGCACCGATACCTGCTGACCGGTCGCCTTGGTGATCCCGAACATCGCGCCTGCCGCGATGAGCGGCGCCATCAGCGCGATCACGGGGAAACGAGATCCACGCAGAGGCCCTGGCGGGTCTGGTGTCTCGATGGCATCTCCGACGAACGGCGCCAGCACGACCGGGGGCCGGTTGTACTCGATCGAGCTTCCGGCCTCGTTCTGGAGACGCCCGACCGCGACGATCGACAGGATCGTGTCACCAACCTCGACGCGATCATCGGGTTTCACTTCAACCCGCTGGATCTGCTCACCATCAACGATGGTCCCGTTGGCAGACCCCAGGTCGATGACCTCGATACCTGTCGTCACGCTGACGCGGATGTGTCGCTTGGAGACGAACGGGTCGGAGAGTGTGACGTCGCAGTCCGCGTCTCGGCCGACGACGCTGCTGCCTGGTCTCAGGGTGAACTCCTTGCCCGCGTCGGGCCCATCGTGGACGCGGATGACCGCGACGGTTTCGGCGGTGTCAACTCCCGGGCCACCACGTCCAGCCGCTCTGGCGATCGTGATCCTGGCGCCTGAGCGCAGGGCTGCCTCCCCTATCGGTACGACCGGGTCGAGAAGCGCGGGTGCCTCAGCCTGCGCAACCGTGGGAAGGCCGTGCGTGCGGATCGTCAGGTCAGCCGTGACGGTGTCGCCAACCTCCGGGAGGCAGCGGACAAGCTCTTCGGCCACGTCTCCGATCGTCGCGGATGCATCCGCGGTGATCAGGACGTCCCGATCGGCGCCAGCGCTGCCAACACTCAGCTTGAGCCTCATCGACGAACCTTCCTCAGAGTCGCCCTACCGAAGTCACGGAGGTGCCGAGACAGCCTGGATGACGCCCAGTGGTTGATGCGCGACCTGGTCCGAGACACCACATCGTCACGGACACGGGCCCACGGGATCGATGCCGGCGACAAGACCGCGAGAGGTCGACGCCACCAGCTGACGGAATTCCGCATACGTTTGAGCGCGGTCTCGACGTCGAGCCAGTACGCGGTCGCGTCCTCATCGGTCGGAGCGGCGGGCCCGAACACGTGACGATCGGCAACCGTTGCCAGCAGGGCCGCATCACTCGCCGGGAATCGCTCAGCCAGCACGAGGCTGCTCTCGTACCGTGTGTTGCTGCGCGGGAGGCGGGTACCCAGATCGCGGGCGCGGTCCGTGATCTCCTTCCATCCACCGCTGAGCCTGACCACAGGGTTTGTGGCCCGTCGGCGGCGCTTTCGACGCCAGCGCTTGACGAGCAGCAGCCCCCATACGGGCGAAAGGAGAAGGACAACCTTCGTGGCAGTCCAGACGTAGCCCAGAATCCTGCTGATCAGCGCCCAAAGGTCGAAACCGGACTTCTCCCCCTGTCCCTGCGGGATCTTGGTGCCCGCGTCCTCGGGCTCTTGGGGGACGATCGGCGGCTGGAGCACCTGCGGTTGGGGTTCCGGGTCAGGCTTCTTCGTCTGTGTGAGGAGGCTGCGTGACTCCGATGGCGTCGGAGCGAACGCGACCCAGCCGAGACCCTTGAGCTTGACCTCGACCCACGCGGCCATGTCCTTGCCCTTGACCTCGCCTGACTGCGGTACGACGAAGCCGATCACCACGCGCGCGGGAAGACCTTGCCGCTGAGCTGCGACACCCATCGCCGAGGCGTACTGCTCATCATTGCCCACCATGTCGGCCGGGGTCGTGAGATCGGCGATCCGCTTGGCTCCGTGACCCGACGGGGAGGTCACTTGCCCGGCCAACCCGTCGCTGTAGTAGCCCTCGCGGAACTTGTCCCGCAGCAGCATGGCCAGCGCACCGCCCGACGTCGCGCCTCCTTCGTTCATCCAGCGTTGGGCCCGCTTGGTCAGCTGTTCTGGCACGTCCTTCGGCGGAGGAAGCACAACCGGGGCGGCTGCCGCGGCGGCGATCTCGTCATCGGTCGGGTGGGCGGGGAAAACGCTGTCGAGCTGGTACGTCATGCCTGGGGAGACGCCACCGACCTGGGCCATCGTGCCGGTGGCACCGTTGTAGAGAACGTGCGATCCAGCATCGCTGTCAGGCTTGCCGTCCCGGTCGAGAACGGTGACCGAACGGGTCTCCCCGATCGTCGGGACCCATACCCCGGTGTAGTTCTCCACGGTGACGGTTGCGCGTGCGCCGGTTGGCGCCGCCTTCGTCCGGCGCAGGCGGGAGAACGTGCCCGACGCGGACGACGAGTCCTGCGTCCCGGACACGTTCCAGACCACACCGTCGAAGGTGTCCATCGTTGCCAGTCGAACCTTGCTCTTCGGCTCGATCCCCTCGACCGTGAACAGCGTCGTCGGCTTCAAGTCCTTGACATAGGTCCGGAACCGCGAGAGAGGACTGGGATAGTCGAGCGGATCAAATGGTGGCTCCACGTGGTCGCGAATCACCTGGCGGGTGCCGGCACTCTCGGTCGCCACCGACAATCCGGCTCCCGCTGCGCCGGCCACAGCCACCAAGGCAGCCGTCAGAGCGATCCGGCGTGACCACCGCGCACGTACGTGCCGGATGCTTCGCCAACGCAACCAGACGACAAGACCGATCACGAGCACGATTCCGCGGGCCAAAGCAGGCTTGTGGCCGGTGAGGCTGTCGCCGAACGCGGCGGCAAGTCCAAACAGCCCCACGACGACGAATCCCGCGGCTCCGGGCCAGCGGCTGCGCCATAGAAGAGTCGAGGCCAGCAAGCCCGCGACCAGCGTTGCGATGAACGGCACGATGAGCACCGTGCCGCTGGATCCAAGCGGCGGAATGAGTGTCAGAGACTCCCGCCAGGAATCGACAGCGCCAGTCAGCAGGGCATGCTCGGCATCCAGGTTGGGCAGCGTGCGGCCGGTCGCAAGATCAGGGACGGCGAGGGCCGGGCCGACGAGCAGATACGACCCGACACCAACCACCGCCGTCAGCCAGGGCCCAAGTCGAGCCGCCAGCCCGATCAGGGCTACCAGCGTGCCCAGCAGCAGACCACCGACGCTCGTGACCAGCCAGGCCCCTCCGCCGTACGCGTCGCCAATCGGGCTGACAGCAATCAAGCCGAATATCACGACGAGGACCGCGTCGATGGTCCTGAGCAGCCAGGATGACCGAGCGGCCCCACCCAGAGGTCCCGTCGTCGGTGAGATGGTGCGGTTGCTCATGCCGAGAGTCTCCGCATCGTCGCCGGGAGATCGTCGAGTGCTCCGACTGTTGCGATGGATACGTCACCCAACGGCCGGATCGAGGCGTCCACGTTCTCCTGTGACCTGACGACTACCGTCCGTATGTCGATGGGCAGGAACCGGCGGGCCCGCCGGATCTCCGTCGCCTCGACGATCGATCCGCACACGATGACCGCGACACTGGCGCCAGACACTTCCCTCGCCAGCCGACGGGCCACCTCGGACAAGCGTGGTGCCTGTCGCTCGAAGTCAACTCCCGAAAGCTGGTCGAGCAGCTGGTTCGTGCTGGTGGTCCTCAGCTGCCTCGTCGACGTCGAGGCCGAGAGGGTCTGCCCCTCAGTGATGGTCTGAAGGCCGAGGGAGCCCGCGATCGACACCGCGGTCTCGAACTCCTCGTCGCTCGCATAGTCGTCGAGCCGTGTGCTGAGTGCGACGAGGAGGTGGGAACGCCGGGTCTCTTCGAACTGGCGCACCATGAGGGTTCCGGTCCGCGCACTGGTCTTCCAGTGGATGTAGCGACGGTCGTCGCCCGGGACATACGCCCTGAGCGCGTGGAATGCGACATCACTGTCCGACAGCTTGCGAACAGTCTGTCCCTCGAGGTCACGGATGAGACCCGCGGCGGATCCGTCGATCCTCACGGTGCGCGGATGGACGTAGAGCAACTGCTCCTCCGTCATGCGCTGTTCCCGGCGCAGCAGCGCCAGCGGGTCGGAACGCACCGCCCGCACCGGCCCCACGGTCAACACCGCTCGGCGGGTCGTCGGGATCGCGAACAGGTCCTCATGCTCAGAATGTGCCGCCAGCGATGGCAGCTCGAAGTCGGCGCGCCCGTGACCAACCGGTAGTTCCACGGTGAGCGGAAGGGCCCGCCTGCCGGACTCGTTCGTGAGGACAAGCCGACCGTTGGCTCGTTCCCCGACGACGACACGGTCACGACTGAGATCCAGTCTCGCTGTCAACTGATGTGCGCCGAGAACGAACAACACGCACAGAGCAAGCAGGACGAGCAGGATCCAGGCGGCGACGGCGAGCTCGGTCCACTCGAGTCGCACCGCGCCAAGCACCGCGACCACCAAGGCAAGGCCTAGGATCCAGGCGGCCGGAGTGATGACTGACGTCAGAGGGCGCACCTTGGTACGCGGACCCTCCGTCGATTCAGCGAGCTTTGAGCGAGCGTCGAGGACCAGCGTGATCAGACGCCTTCGGGCGCCGTTGATCCGCCGCCCCATGACCCCCGCTTCGAGACCGCCTGCCGTGCTCATCAGGCCACGCTCTCCTGCGGTGCCGCCAGCTGACCGAGCAGTCGCTCGAGCACTTTGGTGGTGGTGTTGCCGCGGAACTCCTCCTCCGGGTCGAGAAGCATGCGGTGGGCCAGAACCGGCACAGCAAGCGACTTGACGTCATCGGGGAGCACGTAGTTGCGCCCAGAGGCCGCTGCCCATGCCTTGGCCGCCCTGACCAGCGCGAGCCCGGCGCGCACACTGCACCCGAGCACGATCTCCGGCGCGGCACGAGTCGCTTCTGTGAGGCGGGAGACATACTCCAGCACGGCCGTCTCGACGTGGACCGAGGCTGCCAGGTCGATCATCGTTGCCACGTGGTCGGTGCTGATGATCGGCTCAAGAATCAACCCGCCCCGGCCCAACGGCGCACCACCGAGAATCTGCATCG
Organism: uncultured Actinomycetota bacterium; assembly: GCA_963759975.1. Lineage (GTDB taxonomy): Bacteria > Actinomycetota > Actinomycetes > Propionibacteriales > Nocardioidaceae > Aeromicrobium. The sequence goes on along the minus strand of CAVXBS010000021.1, from coordinate 20,087 downwards.
CGCTCGCGTGATCGGGATAACCCAGGGACGTCTTCATGAGGAAGCGGTCGAGCTGCGCTTCGGGTAGCCGGTAGGTTCCGGCCTGTTCGATCGGGTTCTGGGTCGCGATCACCATGAACGGCCGGCCAACCGGGTGGGTCACACCGTCCACCGTCACTTGGCTCTCCTCCATGACCTCCAGCAGCGCCGACTGTGTCTTTGGCGAGGCCCGGTTGATCTCGTCAGCCAGTACGACGTTCGCGAAGATCGGTCCCTGGTGGAATTCGAACTGCTGCGACTTCTGGTCGAAGATCGTCACTCCGGTCACGTCGCTCGGCAGCAGGTCGGGCGTGAACTGGACCCTGTTCTGCTTGCCGTCGAGGGTCTGAGCGATCGAACGTGCCAAGGACGTCTTGCCCGTGCCCGGAAAGTCCTCCAGCAGCAGGTGCCCTTCGGCCATCAGGCAGGTCATTGCCAGCTGGATCGTGTGGGTCTTGCCGATCACGGCCCTTTCCACGTTGGCCACGAGCTGGCCGAAGGTCGTGGCGAACCACGACGTCTGTTCGGGAGTGAGTGTCATGAGTTCTGATCCGTTCTCGATGGAGGAAGGTCTGAGCGGTCCATGCGGTGAGCTGTCGGCGTCAAGGGTTGCCCGATCCGGTGACGCCGTCGACGGTCACGTGGACGGTGCCGAGACCGTGTTGGGCAACCCAGTAGGACGGGATGGAGCCGTCGCCGGAGCCATTGATCCCGATGGGCTTGGGGTCCTGACAGCCCGGCCCGGCGTACTCACCACACCAGTTGGTGTCGCTGCCAAGAGCGATGTCGGCGGACTGCGTCGAGTTGCGGCGGTGGCCATGCACCACAACGCTGATGTACCGACAGTTGCTGGTGCATCCCTGGGTGGCAGGCGCCGACGGAAAACTCAGGCTCACGGTACGCATCGTGGAGGCGCCGCAGATCGTGGTCGGCGCGCTCTTGAGGTGGGCGGACGACGGCGACTCACCCTCACTGACCGCACGTCCGACGAAGCATGCCTGATCCCCACCGCGGTCGACCGAGGCGTTCGGGTCATCGGTGTTTCCTTTGCCCTCGACTTCGACGTAGAGGATCGGACGACCGTTGGGAGCGGGTCGCTGGAAATGGCCTGTGACTGCGTAGTAGCCGTTCGGGGTAGAGCCTGCGTTGCCCGGCGCAAACGGCTCGCCAAAGGGTCGGACACCACCCAGCGAGTTCGAGGTGTCGCCGGTGATCTTGGTGGACCCGTTAAAGCTGACCGGGGTCAAGCTGACGTTGTACGGGCCGCTGTTGCCACCGAAGTCGACGTTGAGCTGCGTGGACGCACCTTCCTGCGTGGTCGGCGCATCGGCAACGTACGAGTTCGCGCCGGCCCTGACCTCGTACTGAGTCACCCGGCGTCCACCGTCGTCGGTCGGGGTACGGAACTTGATCACGGCGTGATGATCGGACTCGGTTCCCTTGCCTGTGACTACCGGTGCGCTGGCCTTGCCGTACGGATTCGCGACGTTCGACTTCGCGCTCGGAGTCTTGCCAAATCCGGCCCGATTCTCAGCAATGACGGTGAACTGGTAGTCGACCCCGTTCTTCACCGTGAAGTCGCGCTCTGTTGCCGTCGAATGGTGCTCGATGACCGCCGGTGAGCCGCCGCTGTACATCGTGATGCGATAGCCCGTGATCGGGTCGCCATTGGCCTCCGGCGCGACCCACCGCAGCCGGACGGCGCCTCCTGTGGCTCCGCTGTTGAGCGGTTCGGCCGTGGGCTGGCCAATCTGGCCCGGCAGGCCGAACGGCTTGACTCCCTGGGAGGGGGGTGAGAACTCCTGCTTCTCCGGCACCTTGTTGATCGCGCGGATCGCGAACCGGTACGTGTCGCCGTTCGTCAGACCGCTCCAGGCGAACGACGTCTCATGCGGCCCCAACATCTTGGTCTGGCCGGACCCGACTACTCGCAGCTCGAAGCCGGAGACGTCGGAGCCCACGTTGTGAGGCTTGGTCCAGCCGATCGTGAGCTTGCCGTCCATGTTCTTCGGATCGATCTTGATCGTCGGTGCGGCCATGCGGTCGGGCTTCTCGTCCGGCGACGCCTTCGCCGACTCAGGGCTCTTTTTGCCGAGGCCCACCTTGTTCCTGGCTGCGACCTGGAACGTGTAGTCGTTGTTGGGGTCGAGGCCGTCCAAGGCACAGGTCGTCGCCTTGCAGGTCTTGGAGAATCCGTGGCTACCGGTGACCTCGTACTCGGTGATGGTTGCGCCGTTGTCGCTGGGCTGGGGCCAGCTCAGCACCACCGCCGCGGCCTCGACCCGTGAGACGGCAGGCCTGGACGGCGCATCCGGCACGTCGGACACCGACACGCGGATGCGGCCGGTCACATCGCGGGCCGGGTCGCCTGATGCGTCCGAGACGACAAACCGGACCGTGACGGTGCCCGCCTTGCCGCTGGCTGGCGTGATGGCGACTGACGATCCCGAGATGCTCACCGACGCGCCCTGACCGCTTTCGGCCTTGACCTGCGAGACGGTGAGCGGCTTGCCCGGATAGGGGTTCACTGCATAGTCCGCGACATCAACGGTGCGCTTCTTGCCGGCTTCGCCGTCCACTTCGATCGTGGGAACGGTAAGGAGCGAACGGGTGCTGCTGACGACGGTGAACAGCACGGAGCCGGTCGCGCTCTTGCCATGCCCGTCGGAGACCTTGACTCGAACGGTACCGGTGTCTCCGACCTTCGCGCCGTCCGAGGAAAGCTCGAGGTCATGTCCGCCGGTGACCTTGGCGCCGATCCCCCGGGCCGTTGTCGACACACCGAACGTCAGGTCGTCGTCCTGGTTGGCGTCGGTCGCCAGGCCTCTCAGGTCCAGCGTGGTGGGATCGCCCTCGGCCGCCACCTCAACCTGGGTGTTGCGGATCTGAGGTGCCACGTTTGCGGTCGGCTGCACATCGATCGGGATCGTCAGCAGCGAGGTGAGTCCACTGTCGTCATTGAGGTTCTTGCCGTCGGTGACCTCGAACGTCAACGATGCCGGTCCCACAAAGCCCTTCTCCGGACGGAACCGCAACGTGTTGTTCGAGCCCTTCACCACAAGCGGCGAACCGTCCGAGTGCACGGCCGACACCTCGTCCTCGACCGTCAGGATCGGGTCGCGCCCCTTGCGCACCAGGACATGATCAGTCAGTTTGATCGACGCGGTGCGTCCGGCATCGACCTTTTTCGGCACAGTGTCTGGATCGATCACCGGGGGCACGGTGTCAGTACCGCTGACGAACACGAAGCCGTAGGACTCCTTGTCGTCCCCGTCGATCACGCGGTAGACCACGACCTGGTCGGTCGCCGACAGCGTCACCTGGAGCCGATTGCCTACGACCTTGCTCACGTCGGTGTCGTATGCCTCGATCCGGAGATCTGCTTTGGGCCCGTCGAGGTCACTGTCGTTCTTCAAGACGTTGACCTTGACGGTCTGACCCGGCGACCGTCCCGCGATGTCGGAGAGCTCGGCTGTGTCGTCCGCCGTGATGGGCGGATGGAACGGCGCCTGCTTGCTCGCGGTGACGACCAGAGACGCCGAGTCGCTACCGCCGAGAGCATCGGACACCGTGTAGCCGACGGTCGTCTTGGCCGACTCGTCCCCGGGCGTCGACGGCACATCGACATTGACGTATGACCGGTCGAGCGTGGCACTGACGTTCTTGGCCTTCGCCAGTTCTGGGTCGATCGACAGCGGATCATCATCAGGGTCGACGTCGTTGGTCAGCACGTTGTACGAAATCGTCCGGTTCGGCTTCACCAACAGGTTGTCGTCCAGTGCGACCGGTGCCTGGTTGACCTGGGCCCGCGGCGCGACACCGATACGGATGTCGGCGACACCTCGCGCACCGTACTTGTCTTCTACGGCGATCTCGAAGGAGTCGGTGCCAACGCGGTCCTCGAACGGTTCGTACTCGATCCAGTCGAGACCGGTCCCAACGATGCGTCCGAGGGACGGTGCGTGCAGCACACCCTTGAACGCGACGGCATCACCATCGGGGTCCGAGCCCTGCACGTCGACATCGATGCGGAGCTTGCGCCCGGCAGTGGCCCGGTCGATGATCGGGTCGGGGCGAGGGGCCCGGTTGTTCTTCTTCGTGTCGGGCAACACGTCGATCGTTATTTCGGCACTGCTTCGCTGACCCTGTGCATCGCGGATGCCGTACGTCGCCTGATACTGGCCGGCCTTGTCAGGGGCACGGAGGCGGTAGTCGTCGCCCGAGACGAACAACGGCAGCTTCGAATTGTTGTCGATCAGGTCGTCCTGATAGAGTTGCAGATCGTCGCCGTCGGGGTCTGAATCGTTGTCGAGCACCGGAATCGTGGCGACTGCGCCGGCCCGAACCGTGACGCGGTCCTTGACCGCGACCGGCGGACGATTCGCGATGTCCGTCTTGCGCTGGGTGACGACGACGGATCCTTGCACAGTCGTGTTGCCGTCGGAGACGTCGTACGTGATGCTTTCGGAACCCTGCAGATCCGAAGACGCCTCGATGCGCAGCAGCCTCTTCTCAAGCAGCGACGCCTTGAGGGCCGAGCCGGTCTTGGTGCTGGTTGCCTGGACGACGAGCACGTCGTCGTCGGGGTCGTAGTCGTTGGCCAGGAGGTCGACGACGACCGAGCCGCCGGGCGGCAGCAAGGCATGGTCCTTGACGGCGACCGGCGGTTGATTGTCCTTGACCGGTGCGAGCACGTCGAGGCGGATGTACGACGCGGCGGTCGCCGTGAAGTTGTTGGCTTGGTAGTCCAGGTAGTAGGTACCCGGTCGGGCTGACTCCGCAGTGAACGTCCCGGCATCCGAGTCCTCGACGATCTCGACGCCGCTCGGCCCGGCAACCTGCTTGAGCTGGAGGTCCGTGCCGTCCGGGTTGCTGTCGTTCAGAAGCGGCTTGACCAAGATCTTCGCCCCGGCCACGCCGACGGCCCGGTCGGCGACCAGCTCGGGCGGGACCGAGCTGGCGCCACTCACCGTCACGGGGAGAGTTGTCGTGGTTTCGTCACGCCCATCGGACATCGTGTATTCGATCGTCTTGGTCCCGGTCCGGTCGCCCGCGTCGCTGAACTCGATCGTGCCGTCAGCGCGGAACTTCACCGACCCGCCGTCCTTGATGGTCGCGTCGGTCAGCACGACGTCGTCACCGTCGGGGTCGATCCAATCGGGCATGAGGTAGATCGACGACTTCTGACCGCGTGAGACGGTCAAGCTCGGCTTGCGGTTCTCCAGAAGCTTGGGCTTGTCGTTCTGGCTCTCGGCACGCAGGGTGACCGTGACCTTGGCGGTGTCGCTCTCCTTGTTGCCGTCGTCCACCGTGTATTCGAATTCTGCGGTGCCCTCGGAGTTCGGTCCGAAAGTTGCCTGGACCTGCGTGTCCTGTCCAACCTTGACGAGCCGTGCGTCGGTGGCACCCTGGAGCGCCCGAATCTTGGTGACCGTCAGGATGTCGCCGTCGGGATCGCTGTCGTTGGCCGTGACCGGGAAGATGGTCGCCTGCCCGGGACGCGCGCCGAACTTGTCGTCAACGGCCTCCGGTGGCTCGTTCTGGTCATCCCGGTCAACCTTCTTGACCTCCTTCTGCTCAGGGGTCCGCCGCTTGATGGTCGGATCGACGTCCTTCCAGTTGTCGACCTTGTCGAGCTGCGGCCGCTGAACCAGCCATGAATCACCGGTGCGGGTGTCGTTCAGGACCACGACCTTGCGGTTGACACGGAAGACAAGGGCGGCCCCGGCCTGAAGGTCGGGAATCTGCTTGTCCACGGCGCCGCCATCGCCACACAGCCGCGTATAGCCCTTCGCGGACACATCCGCCCACGCCGCATGGACACAACCGTCAAGGACGACCGGCGCCGCCGGCGTCCCATCAACCGCCGACGGCTTGACCTGCGTGAAATCTCCTCCACTGACCGACGAGCGGAGCAGGCCCTCGACCACACCGACGTACAGAGAGTCATCGTCCTGGCTGGGTCGTTCGAGCTTGGCTGACTTGGGCTCCGCGGTGTCAAGCGTGACCGCATCAGCTCCGGGACGGTGGACGGTGCCGTCGCTGCGATCGAGAACAATCGGCGTATTTCCTATCACGGTGAGGTCGGTGTCCTCACTGAAGCCGCCGTCGAAGGTCACGGTCCCGTCGGTGGCAGCCACCCCGGCTTCGCCGACCGTGACCCGTGTTGCCTTGCCCTCGGACCGGTTGAGGGCGTACGCCACCCCGTCCGTGCTCACCGCTATTGCCCCACCCTGACCGACCTTGGCGTCCGGCTCCACGCCCTTCGTGGAGAACCCGATGATCGTGTCGGTGGAACGTACCCAGACGTTGCCGGTCTTGGAGTCGAGCACAGCGATCGTGGATCCACCGAACGCCACCTTCGCCGAGCTCGGCAGCCCGACCGGGTCGCTGGCCTGGCCCTTCGCCACGTCGACCGACCGTATTGACCGGTTGCCCGCCTGGTTGTCGAGGAGGACGGTCGTGCCGTTTTGGAAGACGTCGAAGGATCCAGAGTCCGACTGGATTCCCAGGTCGAGCTCCTTGACCTGTGGGTTGAGTCGGCCGAGCAGACCCATCTCGGAGTTCGTGACCCACACGCTCCCGTCGTTGAGGTCGACCTCGTTGACCGGGCTGCCATCGGCATTGACCGCCATCGCGACAAGCAGGCTCGCAACGAGGGTCAACGAGAGACCCGACGCGGCGCGTCTGGTCGTTCGGTGTCCGAGGACGGGCATCCCGGACAGGTTCGGGCAGTCTCACGAAGCAGGCTCCTCAACCGTGTCGTCAAGCAGCTGAAGGTGGTCCGGACGCACGATCTTGGCCGCGACTGCGTACTCGACGAGGCGCGCTCGCCGATTCGTCGCGAGCTGACCCGCGCCGCCGCGAAGGCCGCGGACCCCTGCCCGGGAGAACTTGTCGCAGACGTTGTCGAGCTTGCGGTTGAAGGCCGTGATCGTCCAACCGAGTCGTTCTGCGGCCTTGGCATTGGTAGGTAGGTCGCTCGCGCCCGTGCCGGCCCGGCGCAGGGTGTTCTCGGCCAGTGCGAGCACCAGACGAAATTGAGATGTCGGTCAGCTCGACGGCTCCGAATGTCGCATCGCCGCCTTCGCGGCGCGGTCACATTGAAGGATTCAAACGTCGGCAGATCGCAGGTGATGTTGACCTCGTAGGTCGTGTCGCCAGCGGTGAACAGCACCGCGATGCGTGGCAACACAACCGGAAGCCGAGAACCGGGGCCTATCCACGACTGCAAGGTGCCGACCTCGCCACTCACCGTGACTGACAAACGGCTCCCGACGTTCGTGATCCACCAGAACCCCGCCTCGTGACGGAGCTCGACAAGGCGGCGATGGAGGTAGGCATTGTCTTCGTCGACAACCAGGTCGGCGTCACGGCCGATCGTGAACGTGTCGTCCTCATGGAGAGGGAACTCTTCGCCGCAGAACTCGACGGTCAGCTGAGACACACCAAGCTCCTGTTCGACTCATCCCTCGCGGACACGCTAACGAGAGGAGCACCTCCGGTAGGAGTCCTCACATCGGGGGACGGCCTCATCGCGGACCAACGACCAGCAGCGCGTTCGACGCCGCCGAACCCTGCGCGTTCGAACGCACGAGCTTCACGGTGACCCGCCAGGCCTCGCCCTTGGGGATCTTCAACTGCCGGCTGAGCTCGCTGGTGTCGACCACCGTGGTCGCCCCACCGTTCTTCTCGATGAACAACTTGAAGGTGTCGCCGGGATTCGGATCAGCGTTCGTCCACCGAAGCTCGACAACACCACTCGTTGAGCGTTGGGAAAGCGTGGGAGCCGGGACCGCTCCGCCGATCACGGCGTCCTGGTGCTCCGAACTGCTGGCCAAGGACGGCTTGTCAGCCTTGTCCGAGCCTCCACCCAACACGATGGACAGCCCGATCACCCCGGCGATCGCCACGGCACCCACCGCCCCGAGAGCCCGTTTGGTACGCGACGCTTTGCGCTCGACCAGCTCATCGGGGGGCGATCCGTCGACCGGGGTGCGCAGGAAGTGGGAGCCGTCCGTGTGGTCCGCGACGACCGCCCCGGCTCGTGACCTCGTGTCGGGCACCGGTAGGGCACGGCCGACCTTCGCCTGCGTCTGATCCACGACCGAGGGGACAACGATGGGACGCAGGCGAGTGCCTGGTTCGGCGAGCGAGTCAGGAACGATGATCGACACTGGACGTACGTGTGTCCGGTCGTCGTCGGCGGTCTGACCAGCTGCCGTGGGCGACGCGTCGAGCACCTCGACTTTCGTGGGGCTGATGTGCAGCTCGATCTGCACCTCCTGCAGTGCCCGGGCGAATGCCATGGCCGTCGGATGACGGTCCTCCACTCGTTTGGACATCGACCGCTGGAGCAGACGGTTGAGCGAATCCGGCACATCGGCGCGATTGATGCGCTGCAGCGGCTGGCGCTCGATACGGCTCATCAACGTGGCGTTGTCGTTGGCCGCTCCTGGAACCTCGAACGGCGAGCGCCCGGCCAGCAGCGAGTAGATCGTCGCAGCCAGCGAGAACACGTCGCTGCGCGCGTCCCGCGGGTCCTTCGTCGCCGAATGCCTCGGGCGGCGACCACGGGATCGACATCCCTGAAGCGCCCGCACCGATCTCGCCGGTCGTCGCGGCGATGCCGAAGTCGGTCAGCATCGGCGCAGCCGTACGCGCTGGTCAGGATGTTGTGCGGCTTGATGTCGCGGTGCAGGATCCCGGCACGATGCGCCGTCTCGACCGCGCTGGCGACTCGTGACGCCGATCTCGCAGCGCCTCTGGCACCGGGATCCGCTCGCTGCGGAACCGGGCCGCAAGGTGCGGGCGGCGGGCAGTACTCCATCACCAGGTACGGGCGGCCGTCGGGACTGACTCCCGCCTGGTAGATCGGGACGATCGACGGGTGACCTGAGAGCTGGGCCATGACGTTCGCCTCGGCGTGGAACAACTCACGTCCCTCACCTTCCGCGGACTCACGAAGGACTTTGATCGCCACGCGCATGGAGGGCATCGTCTGCTGGTAGAGGAATACTTCAGCGAAGCCGCCTTTGCCGATCGACTCGACGAACGTGAATCCGTCGAGGTCAGGTGGTCGGTTGGTGCTCGTCGACACGTCAGCCCGCCTTGCGCACGGAAACGGTCGCCGAGACTTCGTCGGCAAGCTGGAGTGAGCATCCGTCACTCAGGAGTGTCGGCTGGCCCTTGACCATCCGCTCCGGACGACCGCCTTGCCGGGTCAGGTACGTCCCGTTCCTCGAGGTGTCGGTAGCCAGGACGTCATCCCCTTCGACGTTCACCAGCAGGTGTGTTCCCGAGATGTAGTGACTTTCTATGACGACGAGCAGCGGCAAGCCCGCACTCGAGACCTGTCTCGCCTGCGGGTTGCGACCGATGGCCACAGGCCGGTCCACCACGATGACCCGCCCGGTCGACAGCGTGATCTCTGCGGTTGTGGCCGGCCGCCCAACGACGCCGGCCTGTTCTTGGGGCGGCGAAGCCGATTCACCGCGGAGCCGACGAAGCTCCGCGGCCGTCATCGTACGGCCGTCGTGGTCCCCAAGTATCGGCGCGGGAGGCGGATCTACTGAACGTGCTTGAGCCACCGTGGTGGGCGGTCCCTGGTCCGGGTCGTTGTCCCGAACGGCGGCATCCTCCGGTCGACGGCCGGGAACTGTCTGCCCGAACATCGCCTCGAACCTGTTCTCCTCCACATCGACAATCGTGGCGTTGGGGTCGGGCTCGAGCGTCTGCGCAGGCTCTTGAGCGGGCACTGGAAACGTCGGCGTCGGGGGCCGCACGTCTGGCTGTTCCGCTGGCTCGACGTTCTTCGAAACGGCCCCTGCCAAGGAAGCGCCGATCGCGACCCGGGCCGCCAGGACCACAGCGTCGGTGACAGGCAAACCGGCGGTTGGCTCGGAGCCATCGGCCGCCAGTGACAGGGTCTGGCCAGTGGTCTGAGGAATGACCCGTTCTGCCCACGTCGTGACGCCATTCCCAGCCACGCTGGTGATCTCTCCACCCTCGTCCACCTCGACGGCAAACTCTCCACGCACCAGCGCGGTCCAATGCCCGTCTCCTCGGACAAGACACGCAAAGCCCGGCATCGACGCCAGCCCGTCGGCCGACAGGGCATCGACGACGGCAGAAACACTCAGAGCTGTCCGATCGAGCGATGTGATCAGATCGAGGTCATCGGTTGCGACCATGAGGACGCCGCCGGCGCCCACGAGCGTGGGAATGCTGCCCGGATCGTAGGTGACGGGCTTCATCTGGGCCTCGCAGTTCTGATCGTGTCCTCGTCGACGCTGCCGCGCCCGAGCGTGTCCTCGACGGGCAGCAGGCTCGGCACGCTCTTGACGTCGACGACGACGACGGTGACGTTGTCATGGCCGCCAGCCTCGACGGCTGCACTGACCAGCCGCTCTGCCGAGTCCCTGGCGCCAGAAGACGCCGCCATCACCAGCGCGATCGCAGCGTCGCTGAGCTCGCTGGTGAGCCCGTCCGAGCACAGGAGAAGAGACGATCCAGCCGTTGCAGGGACGAGGGCGTACTCGGGAGGGGACTCCTCCAAAGCGCCAATGGCGCGGGTGATGACGTGCCGGTCGGGGTGGGACCGAGCGTGCTCCTCGTCGATCTCGCCGGCATCGACGAGCTCCTGCACGATCGAGTGGTCATGACTGAGCCGCTCGAGGCGCGGGGCGTCCCAGACGTATGCTCGCGAGTCGCCGATGTTGGCGATCAACCAGTAGCCGTGACCACCCTCGACGATGAACGCCGCCACCACGACAGTCGACCCCGGTGCACCTCGATCACCGGCATCGAGCAGATCGATCTCCTCACGCGACGCCGCGATGCACCGCTCGACGTCCGCAGCGGTCACCGCAATCTGGCCACCCAACGGGCTGAAGGCCTCGATCACGAGTCGGCTCGCCACATCACCCGCGTCATGCCCGCCCATGCCGTCCGCGACGACGAACATGGGTGGGTCCGCGAGCCACGCGTCCTCGTTGTGCGGCCGGATGAGGCCGCTGTGACTCCCGCCCGCAACGTCGAGGGCGACGCCCGCATGCGAACTCTCATTGGGAGTCCACTGCAGGAAAGACACGGCTGGGAGAGTCACTGTGACCCTTTCGGTCGGAGGAGACGTACAGCCGAGCGGACCCATTGTTGTCCAGGGATTCGTGGCTTCGCAGCCGAACGGCATCACTGTGGGTGAAATTACGGACTCACCGATGGGAACGTCGATGGGGACCTCAACCCATGCCGTCTGCTTCGCCGCTGTCCCAGCGTGCGTCAGATCAGGTGGATGACCCGCGTGTTGGCGGCTCGGTCGTGCAACGACCGTCCCCGGCCAGATGGATCAGCTGACGCCATCGCGGCCAGAACGATCGCACCGAGGCCCAAGGTGAACACCACGAGGAGGCCCGACACCAGATTTCGCAGCAGGATCCGCCACCACCCGACGTAGTGGAGGGTGTCGGCATCGACGATCCGCAACCCGAGCGCTTGCTTGCCCCAGGTGTAGCCGCGGCTGGCCTGCAGGTACCAGAGGTAGACGCCGAGTGGTATGCCACCGAGAATCCCCACCGCCACGCCCGCCCAGCCGATCATCGCGCCTGCAGAACTGCCTTCCGCCACACCCGTCAAGGCAAGCAGGATGGCCGCCCACGTGAAGAAGATTCGGGGAACGCTCAGCAGATTGTCGATCAGCACCGCCGCGAAGCGTCTCCCGATGCCAGCCGTCACGAACGACCTGCCGTCAACCAGCTGTGTGGTGTCAGCCGACAACACCGTATGGGAAGGCACCCAAGCTTGCCCATCGACGCTGATGAGGGTGCCGTATTCAAGGTGACCCGATACGGCCCAGTACGAAACTTCTGCCGAATTGTAAGGACCGTAGGGCTGGTCACCACTGGCGATGAAATACGAGGACACCAGGCCTCCCAAGGCGGCTTGACGACCGGCGACGTCGTCGATCAACCGGAATCGTAGCCGCTCAGGACGCGACAGATAACCATCGGATTGGGGGACACAAGAACCCTGCGGCAGCAGCGACCCGCCGGATATCTTGTGACGCACACTCCCCGACGAAGGACATTCGTGGTCGACTCCCACTCTCAGGGTCACGTACCGAGGACCGGCTCCACTCCGCCACCGCCGGGCTTCCCTCCCCTGCGGCCGGCCAAGCGCGGGTCACCAGCACCCTGGCTGCTCGCCGGAGGCGCATTGGCGTTGGGGATCGCCATGTTGGTCGCGGTGGCCAACATCGTGAACGGTCACGACGATGCCGCGCGGGCGAACGAAAGTGCTCAGGAGCGGGCGTCCGTGGACGGGTCGACGTTGGGGGACGCAACCTCGGCCGAGGATGGCATGACGGGGGGCGACGTCGAGTCGACATCAGAGCTCGATGTCCCCCTCCAGTTCGAGAACCAACCCTGCACCGGCGCGTACGTCCTCCTGTTCACCTCGTCAGGAGATCCCGACGCGTACGCGAGCACCATCGAGCAAGGGCTCAGTTACGACTCGACTGCCAAGTACCTCAACGCCGAGGAATCGTGTGACGGCTTCATCCAGACGATCGACGGCAATGCGGTGTATGCCTCGTACTCGGGCGTCTACGACAGCCTTGCTGCGGCTTGCGAAGCCCGCCTCGCCATCGGCGACGTCCATCCCGTCGTCGTGCGCCTCGACTCCGACAAGACCACCAACCGACCGCTGTGCGTCTGCCTCGAGGACGCCGCCAGCTTGCCCGTGCTGTCCCGTGACCTCAGCACTGACCCGTCAACCGAGGAAGAACTCGCCATCGTCAATCTCCAGTCCGTATTGAACCGGGGCGGATACGCCACACCGAAGGTGCCGGGCGCCTTCGGCAAACCGACGGAGAATGGGGTACGAGCTTTCCAGGAGGAGAACGAGCTCATCGTGGATGGCCTCGTCGCTGCGCAGACCTGGCGGTCGATTCTCGCCAACTGGTGCTGACGCCATGGCGGATTTCATCAAGATGCTCATCGCGCTACTTCTTTCACTCGGAGAGTCGAGCACGAGTGCTGGCCAGGATGCTCACCTCGGCGCGCTCAGCCCGTACACCGCAGCTCCACATTCCCTCGACAAGGCACCATCGGGATTCCGCCTGGTGTTCATGGAGAGTCTCCAGCGTCACGGGTCGCGAGCACTTGCTAGCCGCAAGCAGATGGCAAGGGCGATCACCCTGACCGACCGAGCGGCCACGGCACGAGCGCTGACCCCGCGCGGTCAGCGTTTGCGCCAACAACTCAGACGGCTGGACCGCGACAACCGCGCACTCGGCTACGGAAAGCTGAGCACCCTCGGGGTCCATGAGCTGCAAGCGATCGGGGAGCGATCGGCCCGCCAGTTTCAGGCATTGACCGAATCGGGGGACGCGCTCCACATCGTCACGTCGGGGGTCGAACGCACGCGCCAGAGCGCTGACGCGTTCGTCGCCGGCGCTCAGAAGGTCGAGCCTGAACTGCGAGTCGTCGACGAGGGCGCCGACGCTCAATTGCTGCAGTTCGACAAGACCGACACGGCGTATGCGCAGTTCATCGCGAACGACTCGCAGATCCACACCGCTCTGGACCGGCTGCGCTCACGCCCCGAGGTTCTCGCGGCGGCCCGCCGAGTTCTCGAGAAGAGCTACACCGCCGCCTTCGTCTCGACGATCGGGGATCCTGTCACCGCCGCCGAGGACATCTACATTCTCGACGCGATCACGGCAGGGCTCGTCAACGACACCCAAACAGACCTCTCGGACCTGATCCCCCAAGACGACCGAGCAGTCTTCGAGCGCCTCAGCGACGCCCGCTACTTTTACGAGTCCGGCCCCGGGATCGAGCACCGCAATGCGGCGGCCACGGCTGCTGGGCCACTGCTCTACGACTTCTTCCGTCGCGTCGACGAGACCGATGAGACATCGACAGCCGCGGTCTTCCGTTTCGCCCACGCCGAGGAGATCGCTCCGTTCGCGACGCTTCTCAGACTCCCGGGAAGCCGTCGTGCCGTCACCCTTGAGCAAGCGGAGGCCGGCAAGGTCGTCCCTTGGTCGGCCGCGCAGGTCTCGCCCATGGCGGCCAACATCACGTGGCTCGTCTACCGCGACAAAGCAGGGACAACCCTCGTGACGGTCCTCCACAATGAACGGCAGTCACGCTTGGGCAACCAGTGTCGCCCCATCACGTCAGAGAGTTTCTTCTACTCGCTGCAGGAGCTCAGGTCCTGCCTCATTTCGAAAGGCGGGTCGTGATGACCCCTACCCCTGCAGAGGAATCAGATGTGTCCAACACTCGCTCCGACATCGTCCGAGATGCGAGTGCCGCCAGCTTGCTGATTCTCGGGATGCTCTACCACTGGAACTTCACCGACAAGGGCACAGACCTCTGGTATGTCGTCGTCTCGACCCTGACGGCAACCGGCGGACTCGGCTTGACGCTGCTCGCGCGGTCAGGCGCAATGGGCTCCAGCTGGAACGTGGGGTATGACCGGCTCGTCCGCATCGCCGCAGCAGCGCCATGGATAGTCGCATTCATCGTGCTCTTCGTTGTGGACATCGTCGATGGCGGCAAGGTTTCGTACGGAGAGGTCACCCTCGACCTTGGCTCCGTCCCTTCGCAGTCCGGTGGCATCGGGTCCGGCGCCTTGATCGGGCTTGCCGGGATCCTCATCGCGATGCAGCCACGCGATCGTGAACGGTTCACCGACGAGTCGACAACTGAAGACAGGATCTGGTTCAGGCTTGCTGGCGGATTCGGCGTGGCGGCAATCATCGCGCTGCTCGCGACGAGCGTCTCCGACCTCGACACCGGCCTCGCGGTCCTCACGGTTCTGCTCGTGATGGTTCTGGCGCTGCTGCTCGTCCTCGTCGCTGTCCCCGTCTTCGGCTTGCTGAGACGAGATCCCGGCTGGACCAACGTCGTGATCGGGTTGTCCGCCGCGATGGTCCTGATGTCGATACTCACGTTCGGCTCGTCCAGCGGAAGCGCCGTGCTCGGGCTCGTTGCGACGACTGACGGAGAAACCGTCCACAACGGCTTCTTCTGCATGACATTTCTCATCGCGGCAGGCGCAGCCGCTGCTGCGCCGGGCACCCGGCGCTTGATCGGCCGACTCACCGATCAACCAACGCTGCGGATCACCGCCTCACGTGTGCTCCTGTTGCTGGCACTCGTCGAAGGCGTCGTCGCCGTCCTGCTCGTGTTCGCGATCTATCAGGCAGACAAGACCGGGGCGACCATAGACGCCTCGATATATCTGACGCTCATCGTGACCATCGCGATAGCGGTCACGTGCGGCGCGGGCTCGGCCGATCTGCTGCGGGGCCCAGATCGCCACCTGCTCGCAACTGTTGGCGCCGGCGTCTATGCCGGGGGCGCGATCCTCGTTGCCGTCATCAACGCCATTGCCGGGAACCCCGCAGCGGGTACCGGTGCCTGGCTGACACCCGTAGTCATCTCCGCCGCCGTGATCGCTCTCATCTTTGGCCCACGCGGAGCGCTTCACAAAGTGCAGACGGCTGCCAGCCGCTTTCGGGTCTCTGACCCGTCGAGTCCGGCTGTCCAGCCGGCGCCCTCCTCACCGAATGTGGTCGCCGATACGCCACCGCCGCTCCCCGGCTCCGAAGCCCCGCCGTCGCTGAACGAACCAGGTGCGGTCGAGCCCGAGGACAGCCCGCGGTCGCACCACTACGTCGAGGAGGCCACCACCCCCAAGACCACATCTGCACCCCCGTTCGAACCGCCTGCGCCGGCCTTGGGGCGCGGCGCGCCTGACGCGTCCTTCCTGCCGAAGCTCCCGCCGATTCCAGCAGCCACCTCAGACCGGTCACAGAGCGGACAGTCGTGGGGCGGCCTCGGCGAATCGACCCCTCCCCCACCACCGCCTCCCCCACCGGTCGATCCCATCCGTGAGAAGGCAACAGATCCGCGGACCACACCCGCTGAGCTCGCGGCACTCGCCGAGAACCATCCTCACGTGAGGCCCGAGATCGCAGCGCACCCACAGGCATACCCCGACCTACTCGTCTGGCTGTCCCGGCTCGGGGATCCAGCCGTCAATGACGCTCTCGGACGGAGGGCCCCGTGAGCCGCCCAGGCCTGTCCGTGAGCCAGATCTTCGGTCTCGCCCTGCTCATGATGACCGGTGCCTACGGACTGGTCGCCTTCCTCAAATTGGTCCTCGACGACTCCGCGTTCAGCTACATCACCGGCGACGACTTGACCAACACACTGCCGCTGCTCGTGCTGGTCATTGTCTTTGCTGGCGCGGCCATCGTGGCTATCATCAGCCTGATCGCGCTCGTGTCCCGGAGCGGAACCATGGCGCGGGTCGTGGGCGGCATGGTTCTCGCTCTCGTGATCCTTGGCGCGGTGGGGGAAGTCTGGTTGGCCCAGAGGGTCAACGCCCGCCTCTCGCGCTACTCGATCGGGTATGGCGACACGCTCAACACGAACTGGGCCGGTCACAGCTGGTACTACCTCGCCATGCTCGTGGTCCTTCTGGCCGTCGGGCTCCTGTGCATGATCGGCACGCCGCAGCGCCGGACCAGCTCCCCCATCGAGTTCGGCACTCCTGTGACCCCGCCGCCGTTGCCGGCTACCGTGCTGTCCGCTCCGGCCGCGACGTTCTTCGTCCAGGTCGACGCTGTTGAGTACGGTCCGTACACCGACGCCGACATTTCCTCGTTCGTACGGCAGGGTCGCGTCACGCCGAACACCTTGATTCGACCTCGTGACGGCTTCTACGAACCGGCCGCCCACGTGCCCGGCCTCTTCCCGGGCTGAGCCGCACCGGTCAAGAAGGAGGCAGGAGTGCTCCGGGAAGGTGGCCGAAGAATCCATTCGTCTCAACCGTCTCGCTGTGCCCCTCATGCGTCCACACGATCGCACCACTTCGACGTTTGCTCACCTTGTCCCCGTCGTTCTGCCAGCGGGTCTGCGTCCCTCGAAGTGATCTGACCTCGCGGAACGTACGTGAGGCGGACGGGTCACATCGCCACGTCGATGGCTCAGCAGGCTTTCCGTGCCGCAGATACACAACCGCGAGCACGCCGGCAACGACATCTTGGCGATAAACACTGTCGCGGCCACGGATGCCCTTCGGCGCGGCACACTCGGCGCCGATCGCACCGCTGTCGACATCGATGGTCACGATGTCCACGTACTGCTCTTCCCCAGTGATGAAGTCGCTCGAACGCCGGGCCCGCTGAGCCGTGACCGCCCGACCATCGGCGGAAACCCGAACACCCGCCACATGCTTGTCGCGCAGAATCACGCTGACGCCGTTATCGACGATGCGCAGCACCCCATCAGCACCATCGGTGTCCCGGAACGGCACGAGCGTCGTACCGTCATGTTCGACCGCGACGTCGTACGTCCGGCCGGATCCACCAGGCAGGTCTGTCACCGCAGTCTCGGCAAATGTCAGGTCGTAGGTGTGAAGCCTCCATGGTCGGGACTCAAGTCCGAAGATGTGAT
Organism: uncultured Actinomycetota bacterium; assembly: GCA_963759975.1. Lineage (GTDB taxonomy): Bacteria > Actinomycetota > Actinomycetes > Propionibacteriales > Nocardioidaceae > Aeromicrobium. Next base: position 2,595 of record CAVXBS010000021.1, on the reverse strand, counting down.
GAGCGCCCTGGCGGGTGTCGAACACGTAGGGTTCCGAAGGCGAAGCAGCAACGGTCGTCCCGTCGCGCGGGTCGATGATCCGAGCGGCGGACTTCCGCTTGTTCGCGACCAGGACGTCACCGTCACGCAACCATGCCTGGGAGATGTTGCCGCCCGGGACCTCGACCTCGCCGGACTCCGGCCCGGAGCGCAAGTAGCTCGCACCACCACGTTTCACGGTGTATTGCGGAGCGCTGCGACCGTTGTCGATCTCAGACACCGGGGCACGCGCGCCTTCGGGGGCGCCGGTCGCACCAGCATCATCGGGTGCGTCCACCGTCGGCTCTGCTGTCCGGGTGTGGGTTGCCGAGTCGTCTCCTCCGAGCGCCATGACGCCGATGGTGCCCGCGATGCCGGTCAGCAGGACTCCGCTCATGACAGCGATCACGACCTTTGCGGTGGCGGACATACCCGTCGCCGCAGCTCCGGCCACCCGCCCTGTCGTGGCCACGGTGGCGGGCCGGACGAGCTCATCGGGGACCGGCGGGACCCCAACGCGCACGGGCGGCGACGGCGCTGCGGGCGGCGGCACCGTCCTCAACGGAGCGGCTCGAGTCGTCGGATTCGCCAACCCGAAGGGCCCGTCCGCCACGTGCGGGGTCAGCGCTGAGAGATAGTCAGCGAATTGGCGGGCAGTCAGTGCTCGATTCCTCGGGTCTTGCGCCAGGGCCCGCTCTACCGCATCCCACAGTGGGACAACAATCGATGGTGGCCGTGGCCGCCCACCCTGGTCCAGTCGTGGCTCGAACCCGGTCAGCAGCACGTGGAACATGACCCCCAGGGCATAGATGTCTCCATCCACGGTGGGTGCTCCGCCGCGAGCCAGCTCAGGTGCCACATACACGGGCTCGGGCACCCTGTCGAACGGGACCGCCGCCGACGCCGGACGGCCGAGGACGCCGAGAGTGGGCCCCTCCTCTCGCAGCATCACGGTGCCGCTGCGTATGTCTCCGTGAGCGATCCCGGCCTCGTGAAGCATCGCGAGGGCGTATCCCACGGCCGCCATTGAGTGACATGCGTCGGCCGCGGTCACCGCAACTCCAGGAACCACCAATCGGCGCACGCCGGGATCATCGGTGACCCACCAGGTGCGGTCCTCTACGCGGGCCAGGTTGCGTACCGCAATCAGGCCGCGATGGTGACTGAGGGCAACCAGGTCCGGTCGATCGTGTACAAAGGCAGCACATTCCGATGTCAGGATCGTCACCTCAAGAGCTTCGCCGCTCGCTCCCGTGGCACCCCAGACGGTGCCTGACGGCCGAGCCTCGCGCTGAGCATCGAGGCGCGGGAGAACGGGCTCAGAAGGCATGCGGGCAGGCTAACCGTGACCCGACACGCAGCGTAGTCGTCCGATCGGCCGACAACGACGACCGCACGCTCTCACGAGAACGCCCGCGGCAGCTCACATCAGGCGCTAACCTGCGGCTGTGCCGAGTCCACCGGTCAGGAGCAGCGACTGCACTTCCATGGGGATGGGCCATTCTCCCCATGTCGCGGTCGCGCTCACGTACCTTGACTGGTCCCCATGGTCGACCAGGACATTCCACGCCCCATCAGCACAGTTGAGTCAGGAACCGTGAACAGCGTACGAGCGTGGGAGAACGGCATCGAACGCACGATCCAGCGCGTCGTCGCCGGAATGATCACGTTCTACGCTGTCGTCGTCGCGGCCTGGGTACCGACCGACGACATCGCGGCCCACACCGATCTCCTGATCGTCATGCTTTCCGGCCTTTCCATCCTGGTGATCATCATCATCCGTGCGTGGAGAGCGCGGCTGACGATGACCGACGTTGCACTGGCCTGCGCGGCCATGGTGGCTGTCCTTCGCGTCGATGCTGCCCTCGGCAGTGACGGGATCGGGATCAACGGGGGGCCTGCGTATGTCTTCATGACAACAACACTCCTGCTGGCGGCACTGACTCAGTCATGGTCGCGGTTTTGGTTGGTTGCCGGGCTCGCGACCACCCTTTATGTGATCGGCGGCGCCATCGCCGGAGGAGCGGATCGCCAGTGGAACGCACTGGACGAGGTCATCTCTGACACCAGCACGATCGCGGCTGCCGGACTGATCATGGTCTTCTACCGCCGAGCCGGGACCAGGGCCGATGTGGCTCTGCGCATGCGGTTGGAGATGGGCCGCCGCGAGGCCCGGGCCACAGCGCTCGAGCGGGTAGCGAGCGAAGAGCGGAGGCTGCTTCACGACGAAGTCATTGCGGCCCTCGTCGCCATCGTGCATTGCGGCGCCGTGCCCGACCCTGACCGAGCGGCCGAGGTGGCCCGACGGGGCCTCGATGTGTCTAGACGTGACCCGTCACAGGAGACTGAGAATCCCGAACCACATCACCTGGTTGTCGACACCGCGCACATCGGGGTCGCAGTGTCGGTTGACGTGGACGAGAAGCTCGCGACCCGTTCGGTGAGTGCAGACGCCTTGGCTGCGATCTCGGCTGCGGTCGGAGAGGCATTGCGCAACGTGGAGCGTCATTCCGGCGTTGGTGCGGCCGAAGTTCGCATCAGATGCGAAGGTGAGAGCGCTCTCCGAATCTCCGTAAG
>CAVXBS010000020.1:0-434991 GCA_963759975.1 uncultured Actinomycetota bacterium | reverse complement strand
GCTCGATCGATGCTGCTCGGCCGAGTCAGTCGGGTATTCGTACGAGGCGTTGCGGGCCCGGCCCCTTGCCCGCGTAGGAGCTGATCAGAGCCGTTGAGCGATCGGGGCTCAGTGAGGTGAACGACGTGTTGTCCGGGAAGACCTTCACCTCCTTGGTGTCGAGATCGACCAAGAACTCGCGGTCCTGACCGTCGTCCGTCGTCACCGTGATGCCGGTCCACGGGCCGAGGGCGATGACATCGTGCGGGATCGGAGCGTTGAGCGACCCGACGGGGAACGGGTCGAACTCGGTGGTGCGACCCGAGGCCTCCCTGATCGTGAGGATCGCCGGTTCGCCCACGCACCACGTCTCCCAGGCCGGGGTGATCTCCACACCGCAGGAACCCGGATCATCGGCATGTGCGCTGACCGGGACCGGCGCCGTCTTCCCGCTCCGCAGGTTGTAGGTGAAGTGCCTCGGCTGCTCCTTGTTCTTCAGGTTTCTCACCACATAGGTCAGCGTGTCGCCGGAGATGCGTACATATTGGCCGCCCTCGACGATCACGCTCGGAGGCTTGGACCCGTCGACGGGGGCCGCATAGACCGCCTGCTGTCCCCTCTTCGCCGGGTAGGCGGCCGTGCTGAAGTACGCCATGTCGCCGGCGAGGGCGAGATCGTGGTCGTAGACGATCTGCCCGTCGGGGTCGTCGAACTCGCCCAGGGTGGTGACCTGCCCCGTCCGTCGGTCGTACGAATAGATCGCGAAGTCGCTCGTGCCGATGTTGGTGCCGACCAGCTCGGCCCACACCACGGTGTCCTCATCACCGGACACATCGACGACCTGCGTGGGATCGGGTCGGTCTCGGTCGTCGAGAAGGGTGAACGTTTTCGTGTCGAGGTCGTACAGCACGGGGTGCGACTGCGCGAGCGACGCCACCCCCGGCGCGCCCTCGTCCAGCGCTGGTGTCGCCGAACCAAGCAGGACGTTGCTCCCGATGAACGCGGAGAAAAGGACCCCGTCGCCGTTGTACGTCTTGGGGAGGTCGGCAACGACATCGAGGGTGTCGCCCAGCTTCAGCTTCGTCGCCTTCGCCGGGGTGATCGTCTGGATCTTGTCCTGCACGGGCTCGGCGGGACGCACGTGATCGGGCGGAAGGGAGTGCCTGGCCACCGCGACTCCTGCGATGAGCGCGACGACGGCCGCAGCGACCAGCGCGGCACCCATCAGACGTCCCCGGCGGTCCGTCGTGAACCTTCCTGAGCCGGCTCGACCCTCGGTGATCGCCCGGACCGTCTCGGCCTCCCATACGGGGTCGATAGTCGGAGGTTCGGGGCGTAGCGCGTCGATGATGTGGTTGTTCACGAGTTCTCCTGCGGATCGGTGTCGGCACTCGGAGCGACCTCGGCCACGTCGATCGCTGCCCGCGCCCTGCTGATGCGTTTGCGTACGGCGACCGGACTGATGCCGAGCAGGGTCGCGGCCTCCTCTGTGCTCAGTCCGTCCCATGCGGTCAGCAGCAGGGCTTCGCGCTCCTTCTCACCGAGCGCCGCCAACCGCCGAACCGCCTCCAGGCGGGCATGGAAATCGACGTGCGCCGCACTGTGCGCAGTGACGGCCGTCAGCAGACGGACCCGGTCGTCCAGGCGCCGGCCACGCTGCAACGTCCGCACGTGGTTGCTGACGACGTGACGTGCCACGCCCAGGAGCCACGCGAAGGGTGGCTCCGTGATGTCGTCCCATCGTCTCCAGGCAACGGTGAACGTCTCCGCAGCAACGTCGTGGGCGTCCGAGGCGCCGACGTGACGGGCGGCGTAGTTGAAGATGCGCGGCATCTCATCTCGCCACACCCGTTCGAACGCCAGCTCACGGTGCCGTACGTCTAGAAAGTTGCTCACAACCCGTAAGTGTCCAGCACCCCTGCCGGTGTGACATCTCGGTGAGACAACTTTTCTGTGGACCGCTGCAAGAGTCGGCTGATCGCGGTCTGGATCAACGACACCTCCTGTCCCGGTGGCCACAAGCAGCGGACAGCTGCCGCCGGATTTCGCGCTCGGATGTCACAAGAGGAACCCAGCCCTCGTCTTCATATTGACCTGCAAGACAACAGGAGGACGACATGACGGTAGCCACCCGAATCCCCGCGGCCGAGATCACCGGCTTCAAAGGCGCACTGATCAAGCGGTTTGCGAAGAAGAGTCTCGGCCGGGTGCCGACGTCGCTTGGGGTGTATTGGCACAACCAGAAGGTGTTGATGAGCATGGCGAGCGTCGGCGGCAAGCTGAAGAAGTGGGACGCGTGCGCCGAGCAGCTCAAGTCGTTCGCGCACATGGCCGTCGCTGCGCAGGTTGGCTGTAGCTGGTGTCTGGACTTCAACTACTTCGAGGCCAACAACCTGAACCTCGACATGGACAAGGCGCGAGAGATTCCGCGCTGGCGTGAGGCGGCCGTCTTCTCCTCGCTGGAGCGTGACGTGCTCGAGTTCGCCGAGGCGGTGACGGTGACTCCGCCGTCGGTCACCGACGAGATGGTGGTCCGGCTCCGCGATCAGCTGGGCGACGCAGCTCTGGTGGAGTTGTCGGCGGTGATCGGGTTCGCCAACTTCACCACGCGTCCGAACGTGGCAATGGGCATCGAGTCCGACGGATTCGCCGCCGCCTGCGGCCTGAAGCCGCTCGCGCAGCCCGCGGCCATGGGGTCGTGAGCCCGGCAGTGGAACGATCCTCAACCGTGCGACAACTCGGCCGTGATCGCTTGCGGGCAGGGCGGCCAGGAACTGACACCGGCCCTGGTCGAACCTTCGGCCATCACTCGAACGCCCGGAGCGCACGGGCCTCGATGTCGCGCAAGACCTCGTCTGCGCTTGCGGGGCTCACCAGCCCACGTCGTCGAGCATCGAGGACCAGCGTGCGCTCCACATCGGTGGCCCGTTCCAGGACGGAGCGGAGCTGATCGTGACCCGACTCTTCGCTGTCACCGAGCTGGCGCGCTCGTGTCATCGCGTCCTGGGCAGCCAGGTAACCGTCGTACTGGAGCATGGCGGCTCGCGAGACCTCATCGAGCACACCGTCCAGCGCATCTCCGCGCAGGTGCTCAAGGGCCGCCTCGGTGGCACGTTTGCGTAGGGCGGCGACCTCGGCCGAATCATCGTCGGCGCGACCGACGCCGAGGTGCCTGGTCAGCGGTGCGAGGGTGAGGCCTTGGAGCACAAGCGTCGCCAAGACCACCGCCAGTGCGACGACGACGATCTGATCGCGATCGGGAAACGGCCGACCGCCGTCGATCAGCTCGGGTATCGCCAGGGTTGCCGCCACCGTCACGACACCGCGCATACCGGCCCAGGAAACGACGGTCGATTCGCGCCAGCCCTGCGGCCACATCTCGTCGCGACGGCGGGAGCGTTGTCGACCCACCCAGGCGCCGGCAAACACCCAGCCGAAGCGCAGGACAACAAGAACCGTCACCACCATCGTGGCCAGAACGATGGAGTGGCGGCTCACCTGCGTGCGATCAAAGACCTTCACCAGCTCGTAACCCAAAATGGCAAAGACCAGACTCGTGACCAGGAAGTCGGCGTAGGACCACACGGCGCGACCCAACAGCCAACCCTGGGATGTTGTGGCGGCGTGCCCGTACGTCCGCAGGTAGAGACCCAGCGCGAGCACGGCGAGCACGCCAGACCCATGCAGGCGTTCGGCCCCGACGTATGCCAGGAACGGCACCAGCACCGTCAGCGTCGTCTCCGCGTAGCCGTCGTGGACCACCGAGAGTGCCACCTTGGCCACGAAACCCAGCAACAAGCCCCCGAGTGTTCCGACGACCACCGCGAGCGCCAGGTCGCCACCGATGCCGCTTCCCGACACGTTCCCCGTCACAACGGCCGCAAGAGTCACCTTGAACGCCACCAGAGCAGTCGCGTCGTTGAACATCCCCTCGCCCTCAAGAATTGTCACCATGCGATGCGGAAGGCGAAGTCGCCGTGCCACCGCGGTGGCCGCAACCGGATCGGGCGGAGACACGATGGCGCCCAGCATCAGCGCGGTCCACCAGGTCAAACCGAACTGGTGAGCCACGACGGCGACCGCACCCACTGACGCCAGGGTCAAACCCACGGCCAGGAAGAACACGGCCCCTGCATGGTCACGGAACTCGCGGGCTGTTGCACGCTGCGTCGCAGCGAAGAGCAAAGGTGGGAGGACCAGCGGAAGGATCACGTCAGGATCGAGATCCAGATCCGGGGAGAGGGGTACCAGCGCGACTGCCAGACCAAAGATGGTCAGCAGGACTGGCTGCGGGATCCGCAACCGGTCGGCGGCCGGTGTCAGGGCCACGACGCCGACGAGCAGCACCCCGATCAGCGCTACCTCATCCATGCGTCCGCCACCCCGTCCTTCCGTCGCTTACGACCAGCATGCTTGCTAGGCCTGCGGGAAGCACGTCGTGCGCCGTCGAAAGTCCCCGACCCGAGGGTTAAGCGTATGACCGTGAGGTCCCCAGAGATGGGTCAGAGTCCGACGCTGCCCTGCATGATGCCGCCGTCGATGACGACGGTGGAGGCGGTCATGTAGCGAGCCTTGCCGGAGGCGAGGAACACCACGACATCCGCGATTTCCGAGGACTCCGCCATCCGGCCAAGTGGGATGGCTGCGTCGAGCGCATTCATCTTGTCCGGATCGTCCATCGTCGTGGTGTTGATCGGTGTGGCCACCGCGCCCGGCGCCACGTTGACGACTCGGACGTCATGCGGGCCGAGCTCGACGCCCGCGGTGCGGGTGAGCATCCTGATGCCGCCCTTGGAGACGCAGTAGGCGATGTTCCCCGGCATCGGCCAGTCTTCGTGCACCGAGGAGATGTTGACTACCAGCCCTCCGTGCCCTGGCTGATGAATTGTCTGGCGGCCGCCTGCGCGCCGAAGAACGCACTCTTGAGGTTGACCGACATGAGCCTGTCGAAATCGGCCTCGGTGGTGTCGAGCAATGACGTTCGCGTCTCGATGCCGGCGTTGTTGACCAGTACGTCGAGGCGGCCGTAGGTGTCCACGGCTGTCTGGATCATCGCGTGCAGGTCGTCGACCTTCGAGACGTCGGCCCGCACCCCGATCGCGTTCCCTCCGGCGGCTTCGACCTTGGCAATGAGGGCGGTGGTCTCTTCGGGGTGGGCGACGTAGTCGATGACCACGTTGGCACCTTCAGCAGCGGCAGCGAGCACGATCGCTTCGCCGATCCCGCTGTTGCCTCCGGTGACGACCATGGACTTTCCGTCGAGCAGCATGAGCAGTCCTTCGATCGGGCTGCTCACGTTAGCCCGGAGCCCTGAGAAGCCGCCGAGAATCCGACGCCGATCCTCAGGATCAACCGGTTCGCGGGAGCCGATGACACGATGGCAGGCATGGCTCGCATCGAGGACTACGCCCTGCATCGGCGACCTCCACACGGCCGCGCTGGTCGGCACCGACGGCTCGATCGACTGGCTGTGCTTGCCCGCGCTTCGACTCACCGGCGTGCTTCGCCGCCCTGCTCGACACGCCCGAGGCCGGCCGCTGGCTGATGGCCCCCGCCGACGGCAGGTGGCACGTGCACCCGCCGGCGCTACGTCGACGACACGCTCGTGCTCGAGACCGACTGGGCGACGCCGCGAGGGGACCGTACGAGTCATCGACTTCATGCCCCCGCGCGGCGCAGGCACCCGATGTCGTGCGCATCGTCGCAGGGCGTCAGCGGCGCGGTGGCGATGCGCTCCGACGCTGCGTCTGCGCTTCGACTACGGCCACGTCGTGCCGTGGGTGCGTCGGCACGATGACGAGATCAACTGCCGTCGCCGGGCCCGACTCCGTCCGGCTGCGCACGCCCGGCCCGAGACGACGGGCCGCGAGACTGGAGTACGCTCGTCGGAGTTCACGGTCCGGCGCCGGCGATCGGGTCCCGTTCGTCCTGACCTGGCACCCCAGCCACGAGCCGCCGCCGACGGCCGTTCGACCCGGAGCAGGCGCTGCGCCGACACCGCTCGACTTCTGGCGGAGTGGTCCGCGCGCGGCAGCCCCATCGAGGGCCCGTACCGCGACGCCGTCAGTCGCTCGCTGCTCACGCTCAAGGCCCTCACCTACGCGCCCACCGGCGGCATCGTCGCGGCGGCCACCACCTCGCTGCCCGAGCAGATCGGCGGACTCGCGCAACTGGGACTACCGCTACTGCTGGCTGCGTGACGCGACGCTACACGCTCCAAGCGCTGATCGCCGCCGGCTACCTCGCCGAGGCCAGCAGCGTGGCGCGAGTGGCTGCTGCGGGCCGTCGCCGGCGACCCGTCGCGAGCTGCAGATCATGTACGGCGTTGACGGCACCCGTCGGCTGCCCGAGGCCGAGCTGCCCTGGCTCGCCGGCTACGAAGGATCCAAGCCCGTCCGCACCGGCAACGCCGCTTCCGACCAGCTCCAGCTCGACGTCTGGGGCGAGACCCTCGACGGACTGGCCCTCGCGCGCGATGCCGGCCTCGGCGTCGCACGACGACGCGTGGGACCTGCAGGTCGCGCTGATGGAGCACCTCGAGGGCGCCTGGGATCAACCCGACAACGGCCTGTGGGAGATGCGGGGCGAACGCCGCCACTTCACCCACTCCAAGGTCATGGCCTGGGTCGCCGCCGACCGCATGGCCGGCGCCGTGCGGTCCTACCCGCTCGACGGCCCGGCCGACCGCTGGGCAGGCCCTGCGCGAGACGATCCACGCCGACGTCCTGTCGACAGGCTTCGACGCAGACCGGCAGCACATTCACCCAGTCGTACGGCGCCCCGGGACTTGACGCGAGCCTGTTGCTGATCCCCCGTGTCGGCTTTCTGCCGCCAACCGACCCCCGCGTCCTTGGCACGATCGCGGCCGTCCAGAACGAACTCACCGAGGACGGCTTCGTCCAGCGCTACCACACCGACGAGCGCCGACGACGGCCTCGCCGGCGGCGAAGGAGTGTTCCTCGCCTGCTCGTTCTGGCTCGTCGACGCCCTCAACCTCGCCGGAAGGACGGACGAGGCCCGATCGCACTGTTCGAACGCCTGCTGACACTGCGCAACGACGTCGGACTGCTCAGCGAGGAATGGGACCCCAACAGCGGGTCGCCAACTGGGCAACACCCCGCAGGCGTTCAGCCACTTTCCGCTGGTCACCAGTGCACTACAACTCCATGCCGGAAAGGGGCACCACAGCAACCAGCCGATCCGTCACTGACCGCCGCGGCGACGTCGTGCTCGCTGTCGACAACTCTCGATCTCCGCAGCCAGGGGGGCGTGGGCGGCGCTGATCTCCTTCCTCGGCAGCATCGCGGAGAAGTCAGCGAAGGCCGGCTACCTCGGCGTCCTGAACTTCGTGTGGTCTTGAACACAGCCACCGGGCACGTCGATCTCGCCACTGTGGGCCTCCAAGCAAATGGGATTGCGGCTACTAGACGATTGCGGTAGGACCGGCGTCTGGCCAGACTCGGTCCAGGTGCTCGGCGGGATGCTCTCTTTGCGGCTGCCCACCTGATCGTGGGTGTGGCTCTCAACCGGCCTGCGGATCGCCGAGCACCGAGAGAGAGGGATCTCGCCCAACGGATCGAGCACCGACGTGCCGCCAGGCTTCGTCATGCCACCACGGCGAACCCCGCGCCCAGTCGGCAACAGGCACGACCCGGCCGTCAGTCACTCGCAGCACGCGCCCGCCGCACGTTATCCAAGTTGGTGCGGTCCACTCCAACGACGTAACTACGCACGACGTCGTTCGGCTGCCCGAACCGCAGTACCCGTCGGTTGGGGACGTTGGCGATTCCCACAGTCATTTCGCCGCGTGCGCACCTCAAACCTTGGTAGTCCCTTTGGAACCGATAGGACGGCGAGGTGGGCATTGCTACTGGGAGCTGGGCAAACCCCTCTTGAGCCACACGACGCCCAGCGCATCGGAAGAAACTCGTAGATGTCGCACCTTCGCCGAGCCGGAAGTGTCTGAGATACCTCAACGGCTCCTTGGGAATGCAGACGGCTTGGTGTTCACGACGCCAGATCCGCGATCAGTTCCGCGGCCCGTTCCACCTCGGACTCGGTGTTGTAGTAGTGCGGCGACAGACGGACGGTTGGGTGCTGGTGTCCAGCGAGCATGTCGAGTTGGTTCTGTTCGGGGCTGGTTGTGCTCACGTTGACGTGTTGGTCGGCGAGGGCCCGTGCGACCTCGTGCGCAGGCAGGCCGTCGATGGTGATCGTGACGATCGCGCCGAGCCGTGCTCCTCGGTCGTGGACGGACACCTTTGGAATGTCCGCCACCATCGAGCGCAACCGGTCTCCGAGAAACCCAGATCGTTCTTCGATGCCGGGCATGCCGATGTCTAGGGCCTGCTGGGCCGCCGAGCCCAGTCCCAAGACGGCGGCGTAGTTCATCTCCCACGTCTCGAACCTCCGGGCGCCCTCAGCCCAGGTGAATCCGCGGCCTCCGTCCCACCTGGTCGAGGCGGTGTCGGCAACGTGGGGCACGAGTTCCTCCAACGCGCGCGGCCCGGTCCAGCTAAACCCGGTCCCCCGAGGTCCGCGCAGAAACTTCCGCCCCGTGCCAGTGAGGAGGTCGCATCCGATGTCACCGACTTCGATGTCGAGTTGACCCACAGCCTGGGTGGCGTCCAGGAGGAACAGGGCACGCGAGTCGCGCACGATGGCTCCCACCTCTGCGACGGGGCTGACGGTCCCGCTACCAGTGGGAATCCAGGTCAATGCAATGAGAGCAACGCGGTCATCCATGAGGGAGCGCAGCGCCTCAAGGTCGACCTGCCCCGACTCGTCGTCTGGCACGACGACCACTTCGCACCCAATGTCATGTGCCCGGTGCCACAGGGCGGCGATGTTGCTCGTGTACTCCGCGCGGCTGGTCAGAAGGCGATCACCGCGACGGAGCGGCACGGAATAGAACGCCGCGTTCCAGGCTCTGGTCGAGTTGTCGAAGAGCGCGATCCCTTCCCTCGTTCCTCCGACCAGCTCAGCAAGTGCAACGTACGCCGCTTCGATGTGATGCCTGCGTGCTTCAGCGGCCTCGTAGCCACCGATCTCCGCCTCGAGGCGGAGATGGTCGACCATCGTCGCGACCGTTCGCTCGGTCGGTAGTGCCGCGCCGGCGTTGTTGAGGTGCACGCGCCGGCTGCATCCCGAGGTCACCGCTCGTAACTGCTCTACGACGGCCTCGTTCAACATCAATGCGTCATTGGCTATGGAGGGCATAGCATGTGACGTTAGAGACTGGTGCGGTAATATGTCAACATGAAGTTAGGAGATGACACCGCGGCATCCTTGTCCGCCGCGGTGGACTTGATTAACAGCACTGGGCCGCCAGACCAGCTCACTGGTCACGCATGGATTGACGCTTGGTACGAGCGACACGTATACACCGGACGCCGAGACCGTGATACGCCTGAGCTCCAAGCGGTTGTGGCGCTCAGGCCAGCGCTTCGGGCGCTGCTTTTGGCGGATCGGGACGTGGCCGCAGCCATTGTCAACAAGCTGCTCGACGAACCCGACGTCCGCCCCCGCGTGGTACGCCACGGGGACATCGACTGGCACATCCACGCCGTGCGGCCCGACGCGCCGCTCGATCGCCGCGTCGCCATCGAAACGGCCATGGCGACCATCGATCTCATCCGTTTGAACGAGCTGGACCGCATCTCGGTCTGCATCGATGAACATTGCTCCGGTCTGGTGCTCGACCTCACCCGCAACCGTTCACGCCGGTACTGCAGCAGAACCTGCGCCAACCGCAACGCTGTGGCCGACTACCGCGACCGCAAGACAAGAGGACAAGCGGCCTCAGTCCGCCCCGGCAACCCGTCGCCGTAGCACCAACCACCAACGGGCACCCATCGGACGACAGCGGCATTTCACCAGTAGCCAATCGTTCTTAGCGCGATCATTTGTGGCGACTACCGAGACACAGTTTCGTTGGGTGTCCGTCTGTGAAATCGCGGCGGTATGACTGTGAGGATCGCCAACGCAGCCTGATGGTGCTGGGCTGTGGTTGGTGACCGCGAGTGTGACCCCCGGAATGACTGGCTTTGTGCCTTGTTGCGACCTGTCCGCTCGTGGTCACCGGCCCCGGCCCGGTTGGAGGAGCTGGCCTGATCAGGAGCTTGACCACCTGGCGTTAGCGGCGCCGGATGTGTCTCATCACAGTCCTGCCGAGCCTCCGTCCCGGACCGGAACCACGTCCCGTCCGGCGAAGGAGAGAACGCATGAACAGTCTGACCGATCTGCGCGAGGTGGTCGATGTCGTCATCGGCGTCGACACCCACGTCCATACCCACTCCGCGGCCGTGGTCGATGCTGCGACTGGTGGTGTCCTCGACGAGATCACCGTCGAGGCGACAGCCCAGGGCTATGCCGAGCTGGTGGAGTTCGCCAACAACCACCCGATGTTGCGGGCTTGGGCGATCGAGGGGACCGGTGGTCACGGCGCCGGTCTGAGTCGTCACCTGCTGGAGTCGTCGGAGATCGTCATCGAGCTGGATCGCCCGAAGCGGGCTGCGCGTCGCAACGGCGCGAAGTCCGATCCGCTCGATGCGATCCGCGCTGCGCGTGAAGCGATGGCTCGACCGCGGTTGGGAACTCCCCGCACCGGGGGCGAACGCCAAGCACTGTCGGTGCTTTTGGCTGCTCGCCGCTCCGCGATCAATGCCTCCACCGAGGCCCAGCAGCAGGTCTTCAGCCTGGTCATCGCAGCACCCGAACCCATCCGAGTCAGGTTCCGCGGCCAGAAGCTTGCCGCGATGCTCAACACCGCCGCGAACCTGCGAGTGCACGCCTCCTGGGACATCGAGACGACCAGCACCGTGGTGGCGCTGCGGACCTTGGCTCGTCGCGCGCACGCGATGCTGAAAGAGGCACGGGAGCTGCAGAAGGCGATCGTGGCCATCATCCGCAGCTGGCGTCCTGACCTGCTCGAGGAGTTCGGCGTCGGACCGATCGTGGCCGCGACGGTGTTGTGCGCCTGGTCCCACCCCGGCCGGATCCACTCCGAGGCGGCGTTCGCGATGCTCGCCGGCGTGGCACCGATCCCGGCGAACAGCGGCCAAGTCACCACCCGCTATCGGCTCAACCGCTACGGCGACCGCCAGCTCAACAACGCACTGCACACCGTGGTCCAGAGCCGGATCCAGTACCAGCAAGCCACCCGCGACTACGTCGCCCGCCGCACTGCCGAAGGCAAGACCGGCCGAGAGATCAAACGCTGCCTTGCCCGCTACGTCGCCCGCGACCTCTACCGCCTACTCGAAAGCGGGGCCGCAGCGGCTTGACGAAGCATAGGAGCGTCGCGCTTCGTTCCACTCGGAGGCAAGGCCGGGGCGCGGGCGGTTGCCCGGGCATTTGCACCTGAGCTCGTCCTTGGCAGTCGGGTGATGGGCTCGACCACGTTCGCGCAGATCTGGCCCGAGCCGAAGGCTGTCGGCGCAACTCGCCTTCCTTGCGATCAATTGGGCCTGTCGCAGTCGATCGTGCAGCGGGTTGAGGTGACGTGCACCAGGCTATTGAGATTTGCGTAGAGGGTAGACGCCGCCGTGGGCCTGGCGACGCACATGTTTCGCAAGGCGACTCGGGTTTTACTCTCCGACTTCCGGTAGGGGCTGATCAGGTCGCTGAGCCTTGGACTCATGTGCACTATCAATCAATGCGTCGCTGAGACCTTCCAACTTGGTCAGAGCTAGCTGGCACCGAGCAACAGCAGCACGAAGCGCGAGAGTCAGTGGGTCCATCTGCTCGACCTCAAGCGCAGCATCCGGCGAGGCCGAGTCAGCTGCATCGTTGGCAGTGTTTGCGTCAGCGTCATCCGGAAGCTCCTGCGGTGGCACGTCACCGCTGAAATCACCATCTTCAAGCCGATTTCTGGGATCACCGTACGCGAGTCTCCTCAGACGCCGGGTGTATTGTTCGATGGCTCGGACGGCGCGATCCTCCTCGGTGACTGCAATTTGCATGCCTTCGACCACCCACTGTTCTTCAAGCGAGCTGGCCTCTCGAGATGCCATCGCGACTGCCAGCTTGACGAGTGTTCCAAAGTCTCGATCGACCTCGCAGGCACTGGTTAGAAGCGGGTAGGTAGCCATCGACTCGGTACTGGGACTTGCTGTGTCGAATGACCTGTAGAAGGCCCAAGCGGGCGGATCGGGCTCTAGCCGGCCGATCGCTTCAAGTACAGGTCTCATGTAGGCGTAGGGCTCAGATCTAAACCGCGCGCCTTGCTTCCGCTCCCAGAGTTTGAAAATGACCTCCCGCGTGCCCGCGGCGAGTTCCGTGTCGTGAGGCGCCTCTTCGCATTGAATGATCAGGTCCGCGAGATGATGGGCCATCCAGCGACCGACGATGTCGCTCGAATCCAGGGCCTCTGCTAGTTCACGGCCTAGTTGAAGTACGCGGTCCTTGTTAGAACTCATGGGTTGCTCCAGCGGTGTCTATCAAGAAGTACTTTGTGTAGGGCTGCGGGAACGTCAGTCTGTCGTCGTCATCATCATCGACGTGAGCACCGAAGCGCCGCGAGCCACTCCTTTCGACACTGCGTTTGATCTCTACCTCCACGATCAGCCAACGGTTGAGTCGGTCGAGCAGTTTGGCAAGCCATGAACGGTCAATCGTTAGTGAGTTGCCGTCAGTTCCGGTGGATTGTCTTCGATCAGCGTATTCGTCCCAGACGATCGACGAGACCGCGATCTTCTGGCCATCCAGCCATAAGCGGAGATCGGCGTCGCCGACTAAGGACTCCATGCCAGGAAGCGTGGCGGATGGCCGCGTCGGAGGAAACTCGACTCCTGCAGCGTGAGGGTCCTGCTGGTCGCGACCGTAGGCGTAACCGGATGGGTCGATCCAGCCGGTGAGTTCGAACCCTGGCACGCTGGACACAAAGTCCTCGTCGGTTGAGTCAGGAATCCGGTACGCGTGCGAATCGGGTGCAGTCTGCAGCGCTCGCAGCAGTGCTGCCGCTGCGCCAGGTGCCACCAATGCCGAGTGGACGCTGACAGTCTCACTGTGTGAATACTGCTGCACACGTCTGAACGCCCACACTGCGACCGAAGTAGGGGAAGGAAGCAACTCTTGGTGAACCTGGTCGAAGTGATCTGCCATTCCCACTCAGCATCGAAGCTAGATGTACTGAAGCTCGAAGTGTGATCCGCTGAAAGTACTGCATTTGTCGGCGCCGGATCCCGGCGATCGGCTAGCCAACGACCGTCCGTCCGGCTGGGAATGTGCATATTGGAGGAATCGTGTGTACTCCGATTGGCCCGATGCTTGATCGTCGTCGTAGCGCTGAACGACGGGTCGTGTTTGGAGCAGAGTTCCGGCGACCTCATACAGTGCCTGCGTAGCGAGGTTGAAGTCCAAGTCCTCTTCTTCAGGCCAGTCGCTCTTATGCGGGTAGTTGTTGCGCGGATATAGATCGAGTGTGTGACGGCGGTCGTCCTCGGAGTGTCCACGTGACGAGGCACCCCAGTGATCGATGATCACCTCAGCGACAAGGCGCTCGACAGACGCCTCGCTTAACCCGAACGCATCACCAAGTGGGTTGCACCAATATCGACCGAAGTCGAAGAAGAAGTTGAATCGCTCTTCGGCATCGCCATCCTGTTGCGAGTCCGGAGTGTCGCAAAGTAGCCCAGTTTTGGTCACCTCCGGAGGTGGGTCTGCCACCGCAGAAGAGCACTCACTCTTTTGCTGGTCGGCCAGTTCCCCTAAAGGACCTCACTTCGGCGAGATCAACGTTCCACTCGTGTTTAACGCTGCCAGTCGGTTGTCCAATCTCCTCTATTCGCATCTTCTCCTCGGAGCTCAAGGCCAAGGCGCCTGCCTTCTCTAGCCTGAGAAGGCTGTCTCGTGCTGAGGGGGAATTGACCGCGTGCGGCGGATCAGCAAGGACCTGCTCAAGGAGCGGCACGAAGATGACAGCAGTCTTGCAGGCGGACGCTTCTGTTGTGGCGCGAGCGATAGCGAACAGGAGCCACTGACGCGCGTGTCGGTCATAGAACTCGAGACGATCATCCGTGTATGTATCGGGACGGAGGCGACCCTGAGCGAACCTGAGCAAATGCTCGGCGATGCCAACGTGTCCGACAGTTAGGGCCATCTGCACGCTGTGTGCTGCCCGCCACCTGGTCTCGCCTCTGGGATCGCCGAGTGCTGCCCAGATGATGGATGCGATTGCCGTGCTTTGGTCAGCGTGAGCAGTAGTGCCGTTTGGATGGGGGCCATCGTGCGCACTAGTAGGAGCAACATCTGTGAACAAAGCCGCGGCCGCGTCGGATATTCGAAGGGCCTGACTAGTGTCGAGACGGCGGCCAAGATTGGTGGCGAGCGCGAAGGCTTGTTCCGCGTCAAATGCTGACCGGTCGGCGAGAGCGCGGGTAGCGACGCGGCGATAGTCCGTATGTTGCGAAGTCACTCCTGAGCACGATCGAAGTCGAAAGTCCGCCAGGCGACGACAGGTATTCGGACGCGAACCGCTTGAGTGCGGGACACCAGCACCCGATCAAGCGCGACCCGCGCGCCCATCGAGAGTCTTATGCGGATCGAGAGCCTCGAACAGGCGACTCAAGTCCAGTGATCGAATGTTGGGCACTGCTCAAAGCCTTGCAGCGTCTCGGGCGTGAACCCAAGATGGGCGACGTAGGCGAAGATCTCATCGCGTGCGTGCTCGTTCCGTCCACGCTCTAGCCCCTCCACCCACCCCTCGGCGCTTGTTAGGTCAAGATCCACGAAGCTGATCATCGGATGCCTATTCGACGCGTCGGCGCTGAGCGTGTCGGTAGGTGAGGTCGGATCGAAGGTCCAAGAAGAGATGGATCGGCGTCGTGGATCGCCGCGCGACTGACGCCAGAATTGAGAGCAGTTCATCGAGCGCCGCGGCAGTGAGCGGGTGTCGTCGTCGGAAATGCAAGTATGCGCGTACCGCCGAGGTCGCCTCTGGTCTGACCGAAAGAGCTGTCGCTAGGGATTGATGATCGGGGTGCCGGTCTCCCAGCGGCAAGAGCGCAAGTGCAGCGAGCGGGTCGTCGACCATGAGGACATCAGGGTTAGTGGTGATCGCATCCGCCGCGTCGCCGATGGAGGCAACACGTCGATCTCGCCATCGCGACCCAGTGGCCAACGCTTCCGCAAAGGACAGTCTTGAAGCAGTGGCCAGGATGCCAGTGTAGTAAAGGCTGTCGCCAAGATAGGGCTCAACGCTCTCGGCAATCTGACCCAACCGGTATGCCCTGCCGGCTTGTTCGGATGGGTCTCTCGCAGCACTATCCGCAATTGCAAGGAGGGTCTGCCGAGCGAGACCAGCGTCATCACCGATCGCGTCGGTGATGTCCAGAGCAGCTTGAAAATGGACGGCAGCTTCTTCTGGAGAAAGTCGATAAGTTGCGCGGGCAAGTTGAACGAAGTCGCTCGCGAGTTCGCCTGCGTCTTCTCGCGCGCTCGCTAGGCGCCTGTGGCCGGTACGGCTGCAAGCCGTGACGAAAGGCTGTGGAGCGATGGGTGGGCAGCGGTCTGCCTTATGACGTAGATGAGGGTCCGGCGAGTAATTGTGTGGACATCCTGTCGAGGAATCCAAGCACCGCTGAATGGTCGACCACCGCGAGACTTCGTGAGAGTGCTCGTGCGATGAGTTTGTAGACGGCGTTGACCATCGTCTGGTCAATCTCTTCGGCTCGCCGATGAGGTTGAGGCCTTTCCAAGAACGCGGACGCGTGCTGTCCAAATTTGGCAAAGCTCTCATCGTTTGCGTTGAATTCGATGTCAAGCCAGTGAGTTGCCCAGACGATAAGGGGTTCGACGTTCGCACGGTACTCGCGCAGGCTGACCGACGACTCGAATTTTTCCCGTTCTCGCGCCTCGCGAACACGCGGTCCTTCAATGTCGGTCGAGTCGAGCACGCGGCCCTCCAGACGAGCGCACAACGCGAACCCGAGGATTGGATGCCAAACGTCGCGGTCGGACCACCCTCCGGTCCGGTGTCCGAGGTTTTCGGGAAGGTAGGCGCGCAATATGCGAGCGGCGTCGGTCTGTGACAGCAGGTCGTCTCTCACACCGCGGATAACCAACCAAATGACGGGTGAAAGGCCGTCGTGAACGGGATCGCCGTCGGCCAAATGGCGAAACTCGTTGTGGCGAGTGGGCCGTACAGACTTAGAACGCTGAAGGAGCGGCTTCAGGAGGTGCGTCACGACATCCTCTTCAACCTCAATATCGCGCTCCGCGAAAGCCTGGGCTATGGACTTTCATATAGCGCCCCTTAGCGGCGCTGGCGAACTCGGTGACGTCTGCCAAGCGTCCCGCGTCTAGGAGACGGCGCGCTATCCGAACACCGACATCGAACGCGACAGTGCGGGGCTTCCAGCGTCGCAAGTATCGAACGCACACGACCGCGCCATCAGTATTTAGGAGGCCCCAGGCGACCTGGAGGATATCGAGTTCCTCGACGCCCGATTGAGTGCCTTCAACTTGTGCCTGACGGATCCATGCGTCCATCCAAGATGTGGCACTGCGTAGTCGATTTCGAGCTTGGTCTGTCTGGCCGGCGGCACCGGAAAGCAGGGCTCCCTCGATCGGCAGGTTCGAGTTGGGCCAATCCGACTTCAAGCTGCGGGTGGCGACGAGTTGTTCAAGCACATGCGGGTCAAGGAACCGTGCGGCGATGTCGGTATTCTCACGAATGAGTTCGAGGCGGCGCGTGCGTCCAGCCGTGAGGGCGCCAAGCCTCAGTGCGAGTTGTGCTGCTTCAAAATCTCGATCAGCACGCAGTGCCGCCGTGAGGGCGAAATGAGTTCGTTGTAGGGCGATCTCGCGCCGCTGTACCTCGTTGCGCTCTGCAGCGGGAAGCGAGTTGTCGGGAAGGCTTGAATCTGACAAAGCGAGCTGGACTAGTTCATCGAATCGATTCGCCTCGAAGAGCAGGGCCGGTAGCGACGCGGCCACGTAAGCGTCCAGGTCCGCGATGGGCATCAAACGCAGGAGGAAGTCGTCCAAGTCCTCGCCTGAGGGCCCAAAATGCTCTCGGAACCACGTCTCAGTGGGCTCGTCTCTAAATTGCACGGAACCGCCGTTACTAGCAGTGGCCGGCCCAGGTCCGATACGAAGCTCAGCACGATCGACTCATGAACGGACGCAAGTCCGGCGAGCACGCGAACTGGAATCATAGGGCGGAGGGCAGCGAGGCCGACGCAGATCGCATCAACCTCATTGGCAGATCCATGTTGCCGGTCGCGGACCTCGGCCACCTGTCGCTCGATTAGCGAATCAAGAGCAGCTGCAGGCGAGGCCGGGTTGGGTGCCAGCCAGGCAAGCGCTTCGTGAATATCGGCTGTGGCGTCGAGGACTGTTGCTTGTACTCGCGGGTTGTGACTGGTGCGGGCATGAAACTCGGAGACGTCCGCGGGAATGACGTCGGGATACGCCACTCGGAGATGAGCGCGCGTTTCCTCCAGATCAAACCCGTGTAGCGGGAGATCTTGATAGTCGGCGGGTAAAGCCAAGAGATCCATACGCTCAGTCCGGCTCGTCACGACCAGCCGCACATTCTCTTCGAATTCCTCGCGGATCAATCCATTGATGAACGATCGCTGGCCCATCTCGTCAGCGATCACGGCAGCGTTGTCGGCCGCATCGATGACGATCGCGAGAAGCGCGCCAGGATTAGTCACGGCGATCGTGTCAGCGGCCGTGGAGTTCGACGCAGAAATGTTCGCGCGTAGTCGGCTTCGTCTGCGCTGTCGGATGGGATGATGGGGTCGCAGAGAGCCCGCCCAGCGAGCTCATTCACGAGTTGGACGAACCCTTGCTTGGGTTGGTGTCGAGGCGCGCTCGGTCTTCGGTACGAGCCGTTGCCGAAGCAGTCGAAGACGATTGTGATCGACCCGGCAGGAAGGTGGCGCTCCAGAGCACCGGCCAAGACGCTCTTTCCGACACCGCCTGGCCCATGGACGACGGTTGGAACGCCATGACTCTCGCCGATCTTTGCGGCGATGTCAGTGAACTGCTCCCGAATGATTGGTCGTTTTGGGGGCTCGATCAGATTTGGCGCCGGGAGTAACTGGTCCTCCGACGTCTTCAGGGCAGCCAGCACATCTTCGCGGCGAACCGCCGGGTGGTCTCCGGCGATCGATGTGGCACGGCTGGAAATCATCTCCTTCAGGAGAAGAGCTTGCTCTCCGGGCGCACCAGGCAGGAGATCAGCTACCTGTATATCGAGAAGGTGTCGAAGTTTCAGAAGCGATGGTGCGCGTTCGTCGACCGTCAATTTGCCGCACAGATTCGCAATCTCGTCTGAGTCAATGATCTCTTCGAGTTGCTCACGGACCCCCTTTGACGCGTTTGAGTGTCTGGCGGTGCGCAGATCGTTAAGCGCGTCTTTGGCCGACTGAGCTGGAGCCCTATTGCTTACGAACTCGAACTCGACGTTGGGGAGCGCGGCCGCGTGCTCGGCCTTGAGCGTTCGGTATTTCCGCGCGAAACCAATCAGCGTCTTCGAAAGGAATGACAGAGTCCAGGGCTCGTCTGCGTGCCGCGTGGAGTGCTTGAACTGGCGGTAGACCACGCGGTCGGCGAGATCGATATCGCTCACTCCCAGTATTCTGCGAGATCGATTACCTCGTCGCCGGTGTTCTCATCGGCATGGTTGTCGGTGTCACTGCCCTCACGATGCGAGATAGCGGAAGCGTCGTGAGCCGCACTCGCGCCTGAACGGGCGGGATTCTCACTCGAGTCGACTGCTTCCACATAGAGCGCGTGCAAGCCGGATCGCTCATCGAGGAGCCGTAGCGACTGGCGAGCTGCCCAGGTGTAGTGAAACTGATCGCCGTCGCGACTTGGCCGGAGGAGGTCGGGCTTCATGGTCATTCGCAGCGCAATTTCTAAGCGAGCGTGCTGATGGCTGAGCAGTAGTAAGTCGGCATCGTTGTGGCAGGCCCGGCTGCTGGGTTGGCCCGGGGCGTCGTCGCTGCACCAGGCGTTTGAGAATTGGCCACGTCGTCAGTCTGTCACTTCCGATCCCCAATTGGCCGGTCTATCGACCGGTGGCCGCGTCATTCTGGGCGGAATGGGGCGTCTTCCCGCGGGTTCAGGCGACCCGCGCTCGGTCGCTTGTGAGCTGATCAGCCGGTGACTGGGGTCGTGCGGCCGGCCGCTGTGCCGCCGTCGATCACGAGCTCGGTACCTGTCACGTACGCGCTGTCGTCAGAGGCCAGGAAGAGGGCCGCTCGGGCGACCTCCTCCGCCGTGCCCCGCCGGGCGAGCGGGATGCTGGCGACGTACGCCGACCAGTCGGTGGCGTCGAAGTCGGGCCGGTCGGTGATCGGCGTCGCGATGCTGCCGGGGCAGATCGTGTTGACCCGGATCCCGCGACCGGCCACCTCGAGCGCAGCGACCCGTGACATCAGCGTCACGGCAGCCTTGGATGCACCGTAGGCGCCGAGCTCCGCCGTGGCCTCGATGCCACGCAGCGATCCGATCGTGACGATCGAGGCGCCCGGCCCGGTCATCGCCTGCGCGGCCAACCGCACACCCAGGAACGTACCGATGACGTTGAGGTTCAGGAGCCGGCGCAGCTCGTCGACCGAGGTCTCGGCGAGCGGGGCGCGCAGTGCTGCGCCGGCAGAGGTCACGAGGGTCGTCCAGCCCTCACCCAGCGCCTCGATCTCAGCAACGACCGACACCCAGCCCTCCTCAGAGGTGACATCGAGGTGCCGGTATGTCGCGCGGTTGCCCAGTCGTTCCGCCAATGCCTCTCCGGCTTCGTCGGCCAGGTCCGTCAGCATGACCGCCGCGCCTTCGGCGTGGAACAGCTCAGCTATGGCCGCACCGATCCCGCTCGCGGCGCCGGTGATGAGCGCCGAGCGGCCGACCATCCGGCCCGTCATCGAGACGAGGCCCTCAGGCAGTCGAGGCTCGATGCCCAGTCCGCGAGGCGGTTTGATAGCAACGCGCGGGCTGCCGTGGCGGACCTGCTCCACGAGGAGAGGCAACCACCCAGCGAGTGACCGACGGCGATCACGGGGACACCGTGAGAGGCCGGCCGCGCACGCGGGTGACGCACCGCCTCGGCGGCAGCGAGGCCGTCACGTCGAGGTCCAGATCGTACGGTTCGGTGCGGGAGTCATCCATGGGGTCTCCTCCGGAGGTGGAAAGCATCCGGCACCGGCGCGTGGAGGGGGCGCCGATGCCGGATGCTGGTTCAGCCGAGGCTCACGAGACGCCCCAGAGCTTGTCCCACTGCGCCTGGTAGTCCTCGACCACCGGGAACGGCTTGGACGTGTCCTTGGGGACGGTGTCCTTCGTGATCAGCCAGTACGGCGGGCCCGCGTCGTTGACCGGCACGCCGGCCCAGTGACGAGCGAGCGCGTCGAGCATCAGGTAGTCGTACGAGAACAGGTCCGCCGGAACGAGGGCGTCGATCGAGCCCGCCTTCATGTCGGTGAAGTTCTGCGTGCCGCCGCCCTGGCCCACGATCGTGACCTTGTCGCCGAGCCCGGCTGCCTTGAGGGCCGCGGGCAGGCCCGTGCCGAGAGCGTCCGCCACCGACAGGGCGACGTAGTTCACCTTGGGGTGGCTGCGCAGGTAGGAGATGATCCGGTCCGGCGCGTCCTTGCCCAGCGAGGTGAGCGGGATGTCCAGGTTGTCGACCGTGCAGCTCGAGCAGTACTTCTTCATGCCTGCGTCGAACGTGTCACCGACCTGCTTGAGGATCTGGAACGCCGAGATGTTGACGTAGAGCGCGTTGCCCTTGCCCTTGCTGTCCGAGACCACCTGGGCAGCGAGGTAGTCGCCGATCGGCCCGTTCTGCTTGTCGGTCGCGGTGTTGTAGAGCAGCCCGTCACCTGCGGTGGCGAGCGAGCAGCAGGTCACGAACTGGACGCCGGCCTTCTTGGCGTCGGCGATCTGCTTGGAGTACGCGTCGCGGTCGGCCGCGTTGAGGATGACGGCGTCGGCGCCGTTGCGGATCGCCGCGTCGATGGCGCCCTGCACCTTTTCGGCCGACCCGTCGGTGGCGACCTGGTCGACCGTCCAGCCCAGCGACTTGGCGCCGGCCGCGAGGATCGGGCCCTGGAGCGCACAGGCCTCGACGCCACAGCTGACGAACGTGAGCTTCTTGCCCTTGGGGATCGGCTTGCCGACCGGAACGGTGACCGGGATCGTCGTCGGTCGCTCGGACGCCTTGGCCACGGTGGCCTCAGCTGCCTTCAGCCCCGCCGAGTCGACGTTCGACGACGAGCCGGATGAGTCACTCTTGCCGCAGGCCGAGGCCATGACGAGAAGTGCGGCGAGCACGATCGCCAGCGCACCGCCCTTGGCACGGCCGCGGAAGCTGCCAGGTTGCTTGGACATTTTTCTCACTTTCTGTGTGGACATAACGCCCCGAGAGTTGGGTGGACCGGCGAGGGCCGGCCGGTGATTCAGGCCGGCTGGGGCTCGGCCTCGTCGATGGCCGGCGCACGCGCCGACAACGTGGTCCGCCGTTGCAGGCCGGTGACCATCAGCGCGGCGATCAGGACGATGCCGACGAACAAGGCGCCCGACCACTGCGGCGCATTCGCGAGGCCGAGGCCCGTGGTGCCGGTGCCGAGCAGCAGGACCGCGATGATCGTGCCGCCGGCGTTGAAGCGGCCGTTCTTGAGCTGCGTCGCGCCGAGGAAGACCGCGGCGAAGCCCGGCAGCAGGTACGGGGTGCCGGCCGTCGGCGAACCACCGCCGAGGATCGAGGCCAGCACGATGCCGGTCGCACCGGACAGCACCCCGGAGGTCACGAGGGTCATGAACTGCAGCCGCGCGACGCTGACACCGGCGAGCCTGGCCGCGTCGGGGTTGAACCCTGTGGCATACAGGCGCCGGCCGGTCGCGGTGTGCTCGAGGAGGTACCAGATCGCCACCGCGACAGCGGCGAAGTAGAGCACCGGCAGGGTGATGCCGCCGACGGTCGTCTGGCCGATCTTGGAGAACCCGCCCGAAAGCTTCGCATCGCTGATCGGGGTGTCGTTGGTGACCAGGGTGATGAGGGCCTGGATCAGCGAGCCGGTCGCGAGGGTCGCGATGAACGAGTCGATCTTCATCACGACCACGACCGTCGCGTTGATCAGGCCGACCAGCAGTCCGATGAGCACGCCGATCGTCAGCGCCAACGCCAACGGGACGCCGTCGACGACGAAGTGCGCCACCGCGACGCCGCACAGCGTCATGTTGAGCGCGAACGACAGGTCGAACACGCGCGCGGCCAGCGGGATCGTCACCGCCAGTGCGGCCAGACCCGTGATGGCGTTGGAGTTGAGGATCTGCTTGGCCGTCGTGATGTTGGGGAACGTGTCGGGCGCCCAGAACGAGAACACCACGACGATCGCGATCCAGACGTAGATCGCGCCGATCTTGTCGAATGCCAGCAGGTTGACCCATCGCGATGACTCGCCGGACGTGGGCTCTGCCTTGGTCACGCTCGGTGCTGCCACTGTCTTCTCCTCGACCTTGATGCTCACTGTCCTGCTCCTTCGATGGCTCGGATGAGCTTGTTCTTGGTGAGCCCGTCCGTCGCGAGCTCTTCTGCGACGACCCCGTGCCGCAGCACGAGGATCCGGGTGGAGAGCGCCAGCAGGTCGCCCTCGTCCGACGACGCCACGATGACCGTCAGGCCGGCGGCAGCGAGGTCGGCGATGATCCGGTAGATCGCCACCCGCGTACCGATGTCCACGCCCGCCGTCGGCTCGCACAGCACCAGGACATCCGGTGAGATCGCGAGGCAGCGAGCGAGGACGACCTTCTGCTGGTTGCCGCCACTGAGCGTTGAGATGGGGGCCGACGGGCCGGCCGCGACGACGTCGAGCCGGTCGCTCCACTGCTCGACCAGGCTGCGCTCCTGCACGGCGGACAGGTGACCCGGGCGGCCGAGACCACGCAACGACGACAACGAGAGGTTCTCGCCGACGGAGAACTCCGCGATGACGCCTTCGGTCTGCCGGTCCGACGGCACGAGCGGGATGCCGAGCTGGCCGGCATGGCGTACGTCGTGCCAGTCCGCCGAACGTCCCGGCAGTCGCACCTCGCCGCTGGCGAGCGGGCCGCCCTGGCCGGCCAGGACGTAGGGGAGCTCGAGCGTGCCGGCACCGGCAAGACCGGCGATGCCGAGGATCTCGCCCGCCCGCGCCTCGAGGTCGACCCCGCGGAGCCACTTGCCGCACACATTGCGTGCCTCGAGGGTCACCGGGGTGTCGGTGCGGGCGACGACGTCGGCACGGAAGTCCGGATCGACGTCGTTGCCGACCATCAGAGTCGCGAGCGCGCGACTGTCGAGGCTGTCGATGTCGTACGTCCCGACTCGCCGGCCGCCGCGCAGCACCGTCACCCGGTCGGCGAGGGCGAAGATCTCGTCCATGCGGTGCGAGACGTAGAGGACGCTCGTGCCGCGCTCGCGCACCTGGGTCACGACGTCGAACAGTCGCTGGACCTCGTCGTGCGGGAGAACCGCGGTCGGCTCGTCGAGCACGAGGACACCGTCGCCGTCCCAGCCCTGCAGCGCGGCCGCGATGGCGACCACGGTGCGCTCGACCGGCGTCGCTGCGGCCAGCGGACGATGGATGTCGAGGTCGACATCGAACGCGGCCAGGATGCGGCGGGTCTCGGCCTCCTGCTGGCGCCACAGGACGCGGCCGCCGAACCCGCGGGCGAAACCGCCGCGCAGGGCCAGGTTGTCCTGAGCGCTGAGCTCAAGGATCAGGCCGAGGTCCTGGTGGACGAAGCGTAGGCCGGGCGGGACGGTCTTGCCGATCTCGAACTCGGCACCGTCCATCTCGGCCGCTGCGCCGGGATCCGCCGAGTGGTACGCAGCCAGGAGCTTGATCAGCGTGGACTTGCCGGAGCCGTTCTGCCCCATCAGTGCGTGGATCTCGCCGGGGGCGATCTCGATGCTCACGTCGTCGAGCGCCCGGGTGCCGGGGAAGGTCTTGGAGAGACCTTCGACCCGCAGCACCGACCCGCTCTGAGCAGGCGCCAGGGAAGCCCCGCCTGCGCCTACGGCATTCTCCGAAACGCTCATTCGCTGGCTCCTCTCATTGTGACTCCGGTCACGTGAACTGACTTCAGTTAGGGACTGTACAGATGCGTTTCACCCTTGGCAAGGGTTCGACTGGGATCGGGCCTGCGGCCGCTCGGCGACCTCAGCGCCTCATCAGATCGGCGCAGCGTTCGGCGATCATCATGGTCGTGAAGTTGGTCGGGACCGACGGAATGACCGGCATGATCGAGGCGTCCACGACCCGCAGGCCCTGGGTCCCGTGCACGGAGCCGTCCTGACCGACGACGGCCCACGGCAGGCCGGGATCGCCCATGCTGCAGGTGCTGACCATGTGGACGTACGTGTTCTTGGCCTCCAGGACTGCGCGGCTGATGTCACCACGATCGACGACGTCGGGACCGGGCCACAGCTCCGCGCCGACGTACTTCTCGAGGCACGGTGACGCGACGATCTCCCGGACGTGCGCGACGCCTGCGACGAGTCGCTTGAGGTCGTCGGGATGGTGCATCAGGTTGAGCAGGATCCGTGGCTTCTCCAGCGGATCACGCGACCGGATCGACACACTGCCCATCGACAGCGGGCGCACCAGTCCCACGGCGACGATCATCAGTCCGGGCTCGAGGGTGAAGGGGATCGCGTGCAGGTCGGGCTCGAGGTCGGAGTCAGGTCCACCCGAGCTGAACACCAGCATGGTCTGCAACGGTGGCAGGAGGTCACCGATCGCATCGGGATCTGCCTCGTACGTCATGTAGACCAGTGGGTGGTCGCCGAGCTTCTGCCCCACACCGTCGAGCTCGGAGACGACCTCGATGCCCAGGTCGTCGAGCACCTGCCTGGGGCCCACACCGGACCTCATGAGGATCGCGGGACTGCCGATGCTGCCGGCCGACAGGACGACCTCGTCGGCGAGCAGCTCCTCGCCCGAGACCAGCACGACGCCGGTGGCACGGGTGCCGTCGAACAGGACGCGGTCGACCTGCTGGTCATCCAGCACCGTCAGGTTCGGCCGACCGCGGGCCGCCTTGAGATAGGTCACCGCAGAGCTCTGCCGCACGCCGTCGCGCTGGTTCAGGGGCACCGGGCCCGCCCCGCGCTGGGAGTCGCCGTTGAGGTCGGCCGTGACCGGGTGCCCCTGCTCGGCGCACGCGTCGACG
This sequence comes from uncultured Actinomycetota bacterium, assembly GCA_963759975.1. Taxonomy (GTDB): domain Bacteria; phylum Actinomycetota; class Actinomycetes; order Propionibacteriales; family Nocardioidaceae; genus Aeromicrobium. The sequence goes on along the minus strand of CAVXBS010000020.1, from coordinate 409,845 downwards.
AATGCCTGCATGAACGGTCGCAGCCCGTTGTCGGTGGTCCACCGATGAACCGGCACGAGTCCGTCGGCGCCGTGCCGCTCTCCGCCCATGGGATCGTTCTCGATCTTCTGCAGGTAGGGCAGGACCTCGTCCCACGTCCAGTCGGTCGCCCCGAGCCCGACCCAGCGGTCCATGTCGAGCTTCGTCGGCTGCAGCGCGTTGGTCGCGTTGACCGACGATCCCCCACCCGTCACCTTGCCGGCGAACACCGGCAGCACACCCTGCTCGACCATCGCGAAGTCCGGGGTGTTGGTCGACTCGGGGATGTGGTCGTCCGACACGTAGCCCCAGTCATGGCTCGTGAAGCCGAACAGCCACGCGTTGCGGACATTCGCGGCGCCTGGGTCGTCGATGTCCTCGTAGTCCGGGCCCGCCTCGAGCAGCACGACGTCGGTCGAGGGATCCTCGGAGAGCCGGGACGCCATCACGCAGCCGGCGGAGCCGCCGCCGACGACGATGACGCGGCGGGGGGTGCCGGCCTGGGCGGAGCTGGGGGTGGTGGTCATGTCGGGTCCTCGTTCGTCGTGCCGATGATGATTCCCCGAATCTAACTCAGTTCAGGAAGTACGGCAATGGCCCTTGTGGCCTGCACCACATGCGGCTACCGTGCTCTAAACCGAATTCACCTCATCTTGTTAGGCCATCCCATGGACATGCGCGATCACGACTCCTTCTTCATCGACGGCGACTGGCACAAGGCGCAGGGAGCCGACGTCCTCGACGTGGTCTCCCCACGTTCGGAGGAGCGCATCGGACGGGTCCCGGCAGCGACGCGCGCCGACATCGATGCCGCCGTCGCGGCTGCCCGCAGGGCATTCGACACCGGGCCGTGGCCACGACTGACGCCGGCCGAGCGCGCGACCCATCTCGAGGCGCTCGCGAGCGGGCTCGAGTCACGCACCAAGGAGCTGTCCGAGCTCATCACCGAGGAGTCCGGCTGCACGCTGTTCCTCTCGCAGGTCTACCAGGCCGTCGCGCCGGTCATGAGCCTCAACTACAACGCCGAGCTCGGCCGCTCCCTGCAGATGGCCGAGGTCCGGATCAGCGACCTGTCCCCGCTGGCCGGCAAGTCCGAGGGCGGCAGCATCATCCCGATGGCCGGCAAGAGCCTCGTCCTTCGTGAGGCCGTCGGGGTCGTCGCTTCGTTCCCCGCGTACAACTTCGCGCTCGCCGCCATCGGGCAGAAGGTCGCACCCGCGCTGATCGCCGGCTGCACCGTGGTCATCAAGGTCACCGAGCCCAACCCGCTCGCCTCTTTCGTCGTCGGTGAGGTGTGCCGCGAGATCGGTCTCCCGCCCGGCGTCGTCAACATCGTCTCGGCACGCGCGGACGAGTCGGCATACCTGGTCGCCCATCCCGGCGTCGACATGGTGAGCTTCACCGGGTCCGCCGCGGTCGGCAGCCGGATCGCCGCCGCCTGCGGCCAGCTGATCAAGCCGTGCGTCCTCGAGCTCGGTGGCAAGTCCGCCGCGATCGTCCTGGAGGACGCCCGCCTCGAGGACGTCCTGCCGATCCTCGTCGGCTCCAGCGTCGGCGTGAACGCCGGGCAGAACTGCGCCGCCCAGACCCGGATCGTCGTGCCCGCGTCGCAGTACGCGGCGTACGCAGACGCCCTCGCCGACGCGTTCTCCTCGCTCAAGGTCGGCGACCCCATGGAGCTCGACACGGTCGTCAGCCCGCTCATCACGGCCGCGCATCGCGACCGGGTGGAGCAGTACGTCGCGGGAGCCCGAGCGGAGGGCGCCACGGTCAAGGTCGGAGGCCGCCGGCCGGCACACCTCGACCGCGGCTGGTACTACGAGCCGACGCTCCTGACCGACGCCACCAACCAGATGACCGCGTCGCGCGAGGAGATCTTCGGGCCCGTCGTGTCGCTCATCGCGCACCAGGGCGAGGACGACGCCGTCTCGATCGCGAACGACAGCGAGTACGGGCTCGCCGGTTCGGTCTTCACCGCCGACGACGCGCACGGCTTCGACGTGGCGCGCCGCGTGCGCGCCGGGACGTACTCGGTCAACACCATGGCTGCCGACCTGGGCTCGCCGTTCGGCGGCTTCAAGCACTCCGGCATCGGTCGCGAGCACGGCGTGACGGCGGTCCAGGAGTACCTCACCTCACGAACGATCTCGATCGATCCGTCACAGGAGCTCCCGGCGTCCGTGGTGGCGGGCGTCCCGTTCGGCTCCGGCCCGGGCACGACCGCCTGACGTCCCGCGCAGGGGGCACGCCCTAGGCTCGCAGGCATGGCCACAGTCATCCTGGTGCGGCACGGGCGTACCACCGCCAACGCGAGCGGCATCCTCGCCGGACGAGCCGCCGGCGTCGCGCTCGACGAGACCGGCAAGGACCAGTCCGTACGCATGGGCGAACGCCTCGCGCAGCTGCCGCTTGTCGGTGTCGTGTCCAGTCCGCTGGAGCGCTGCCGGCAGACGGCCGCGGCGATCCTCGACCGCCAGGCCGGCTCGCCGGCCGAGCAGGTCGACGAAGGCATCACGGAGTGCGACTACGGCGACTGGCAGGGCCGGGCGCTCGGCGATCTCGCCAAGGAGGACCTGTGGTCGGTCGTGCAGACCCAGCCGTCGGCAGCGGCGTTCCCCGGCGGGGAGTCGCTGGCGGCGATGCAGGCCAGAGCCGTCGCCGCGATCCGGCGGCACGACGCCGCCTTCAAGGCCGAGCACGGACCGGACGCGGTGTGGGTGGCCGTGAGCCACGGCGACATCATCAAGTCGATCCTGGCGGACGCCCTCGGGATGCACCTCGACCTGTTCCAGCGCATCAACGTCAATCCGGCGTCGGCATCCGATCGTGCGCTACTCCCCCGCCCGGCCCGACGTCGTTGCCGTCAACACCGACGCCGGCGACCTCTCGTGGCTCGGGTCAAAGCCCAGCACGGACGATGCGCCGGTGGGCGGCGGAGCAGGCCCTGAGGGGCCCCCTTCGGCTCGCTCCTAACATGGCTACATGCCTCCCATCGTCCACGGTTTCGACTGGCCCGACCGTTTCGTGATCGGCACGGTCGGGCAACCCGGGTCGCGTACGTTCTTCATGCAGGCCCGCACCGGGTCGAACATCGTCAGCGTCTCGCTCGAGAAGGACCAGTCGGCGGCGCTCGCCGAGCGCATCGAGGAGGTCCTCGACGAGCTCATGGGCGAGGACGGCAATCCGTACAGCGTGCCGGCCCTGACTCCCGAGGGCCTGGTCGACAACGACCCGCTCGAGCTGCCGATCGAGGAGCAGTTCCGGGCCGGCGTCATGAGCCTCGGCTGGGACCCGACGACAGCCCAGGTCGTCATCGAGGCGTTCCCGATCATCGAGGTCGACGTCGACGAGCTCGACGACGTCGAGGTCATCGAGGTGGAGCCCGAGGAGGCGTTCATCGTCCGGATCCCGGTCGGCACCGCCCGCGCCTTCGCCAAGCGCACCCGCGAGATCGTGGGTGCGGGCCGGCCGATCTGCCCGCTGTGCCGGCTGCCGATGGACTCCGACGATCACATCTGCGAGCTGCCCGACGGGTTCCGGTGACGATCGCCGCCGAGCTCGTCGAGGGTGACCTCGAGCTGTCGAGCCGGATCCTGTCGGCGTCGAACGCGACGTTCCTGGCGCACATCGGCGAGGTGGAGGTCGTCTACAAGCCCATCGCCGGCGAGCGCCCGCTGTGGGACTTCCCCGACGGCAACCTCGCTCACCGGGAGGTCGCGGCGTACGCGGTCTCGGAGGTGCTCGGCTGGGACATCGCCCCGCCGACGTGGCTGCGCGACGGGCCCCTGGGCCCCGGCATGGTGCAGCTGTGGCAGGAGACCGATCCGGCTCAGCAGGCCGTCACCCTCGTGGCCGCCGACGGCATGCCCGACGAGGGTTGGTGCCACGTCTTCGACGGGCTCGACGAGCGCGACCGGCCCGTGTCGTTGATCCACGAGGACTCAACCCCGCTGCGGCGCATGGCAGTCTTCGACATCGTCGTCAACAACGCCGACCGCAAGGGCGGGCACGTCCTGGAGATGGCCGACGGGCACCGCCACGGCGTCGATCACGGACTCACCTTCCACACCGACCACAAGCTGCGCACGGTCCTGTGGGGCTGGCTCGGCCTGGACCTCACGGCCGAGGAGCTCGACGGCGTCGAGCGCGTCCGGTCAGCGCTGACCGGCGACCTGGGCGACACTCTCGCCGGACTGCTCACCGAGGTCGAGGTCGCCGTGCTGGCCACACGCTGCGAGCGACTCCTGCGCAAGGCCCGGTTCCCGGCTCCGCGTGGCGACATGCCCGCGATCCCGTGGCCGCCGTTCTGAGCGAAGCCCGTTCCGCAGGCACCCGCAGCGTGCTAATCTTCCCGATAATCAACAGGAAACCTGATGGTTTGACGCAGGTGCACCGCACCCGATCGGAGACACATGTCCATCCTCGCCCGACCCGCAGTGGCCGCGTTCGCTGCCAAGACATTCCGAGGCGTCGTCTCCCTGGCCGTGCGATCTGGCAAGGCCGGACCCTCTCCGTACGACCGCCTCACTGAGTTCGCCGGCACCAGCCACGAGATCACGATCCCGACGTCGGTCGCACCGGCTCGTGCCGTCGTCTACCTCCCCGCCACCGACGGCGCCACGCCCGCGGTCCACGTGAACTTCCACGGCGGCGGCTACGTCCTGCCGTTCATCGACATCGACGACCCGTTGTGCCGTTGCGTCGCCGCGGAGGCCGGTGTCGTGGTCATCAACGTCGACTATGTCGTCGCGCCGCAGCACCCGTTCCCCGCCCCGGCCCGCCAGGCGTACGAGATCGTCCAGTGGGTCGCAGCCAACGGTGCCGAGCAGGGGTGGGACGGCAGCCGGCTCACAGTCGGTGGTCAGAGCGCCGGCGGTGGCCTGGCAGCGGCCGTGGCGCGTCAGGCGCTCGACCACAACGGCCCCGCACTCGCCCTGCAGGTGCTCCACTACCCGCCGCTCGACCTGGCGACCAGCGCCAAGGACAAGCACGCCGCGGCCACCAAGCCCAAGCTGCGCCCCTGGATGGCCGAGGTCTTCGACGGCTCGTACGTGCCCAACCCGCAGGACCGCCTCGATCCGTTGGTCTCTCCCGCCAACCCGGCCGACACGGCAGACCTCCACGGCATCGCGCCGGCACTGGTCATCACCGCGGCACTGGACCTCCTGCGTGCTGAAGGCGTGGCGTACGCCGACCGGCTCCGTGAGGCGGGCGTCCTCGTCGAGCATCACGACGTGATAGGCGCCGATCACGCGTACGACGCCGAGGACGACGCCAAGGCCCGTGAGGTCTACGCACTGATCGCGGGCCACGTGCAACGCGCCACCAGCCTGACCACGCCGGAGCCGACCTGAGCTCGCGCATCCCCGGCGAAACGTCCCACATCAGTGAGAATGGGGCCATGGCCGCAAATCCCACGCTCCTCTATCTCGTGAAGCAGCTCGAGCTGTCGGTGCGAGCCCGCCTCGACGAGCTGATGCGACCTGTCGGCCTGACCGCCCTGCAGTACACCGCACTGACCGTGCTCGAGCGCCACGGCGACATCAGCTCGGCACAGCTGGCCCGCAACTCGTTCGTGACGGCCCAGACGATGGCCGACATGGTCCTGATCCTGGAGGAGCGCGGCCTGATCGAGCGCCATCGCGACTCGGGCGACAAGCGTCGCCTGCTCATCGCGCTGACAGCGGCCGGCCGAGAGGTCCTGGACGACCGGCGCCCGCACGTCGCGGCGATCGAGAAGCGCATGACCGGCGCCCTCAGCACCTCGGACACGGCTCTGCTGCGCCGCTTCCTGGCCGACTGCCGCACAGGGCTTGAAACCTGACCGCCTCAGGGCAGGGTGAGCGTCAGGCTCGGCAGCTGACCATCGGGACCCGACACCACGCGCGACACGCAGATGCAGACCGCGTCGTCGCGCTCCTTCTGCCGTTCGCTCAGGAACACGTCGCGATGGTCGATGACCCCCTCGACCGCGCCGATGTCGACCCGGCACAGGCCGCACTCGCCCTTGCGGCAGTCGTACATCATGTCCGCGCCTGCGGCGGTCAACGCCTCGAGCATCGTCGAGCCGGAACCGACGGTCGTCTCGACGCCCAGCTGCGGCACCCGCACGACGAACTCCTCGGCGTCGAACCACCCGCTGCTGCCGAACGTCTCGAAGCGCAGGTTGGCCGGCGGCAGCGCGGCGCTCGTCCAGGCCCGGCGGACCCCGTCCATCAGCCGGATCGGGCCGCACACGTACATCTCGGTCGCGGCCGCCCCTGGATCCGCCGCGACACCCGCGATGAGCGCGGTGATGTCGAGTGGTGAGCCCTCGTCGTCGACGTGCACCTCGAGGCGTTCGCCGTGCGCCTCCGCGAGCGACGAGAGATAGGCCATCTGCTCGCGGCTGCGCCCGACGTACACGAGCGAGTAGTCGGCCTTGAGGTCACGCAGCACGCGGGCCATCGCGACGAGCGCGGTGATGCCGACTCCCCCGGCCACCAACACGTACCGGGCGGCACCGACGCGCAGCGGGAAGTTCTGGAGCGGCTGCGTCGTCATCAGCTCGTCACCGACCTGCAAGCCGTGCATGAACACCGAGCCACCACGTGACTCCGGCACGCGCAGCACGCTGATCGTCAGGTGTCGACCGTCAGCATCTGACTCCACCACGGAGTACGACCGCAGATCCTCGCGGTCATCGAGCTGCACGCGTACGTCGAGATGCGTGCCGGGCCTGGCCCGACCGGCAGCGATGCCCGGGCGCTCGATCGTGATGCGGCGGATGTCCCGGGCGACCGGCGACGACTCGACGACGCGGCCGAGCCGCCACTCGGCTCGGTTGTCGACGCTCATCGCGCCGGCGACGCGGTCGGGACCTCGGCACCCGTACGCCCCTCGGCCTGCAGCATGCGATCGAGGATCCGGCGCACCCACATCCCGCCGGCATCGATGTTGAGGCTGTAGAACACGTGGTCGGGGTTGGCGTCGATCGCCTCCTGCTGCGCCGTGAGCATCGCCTCGTCCTCGGCGAACACGCCCTTGACTCCGTTGCGCAGCTTCGTCGTGATGAGCTGGCTGTCGAGCCGGTAGTTGCGCATGAAGGCCCAGAAGTAGTGCGAGGTGCGCTCGGTCCGCGGCGTGATCGTGTTCATGACGTACCCGTTGACGCCCTGGCTGCGGTCCCCCTCGGGTGCGCCGGTCCCGGCCTTCGCGACGCCGACGTCGATGCAGATCGTCGACGGCGCGTAGTAGTGGATGATCTGCCAGCGGTCGACGTTGCCTTCGAAGTCGGGGAAGCGATCCCGCATGTTGCCCCGCCAGAACGGTGGCGGCGCCACATCATGCATCCACCGCGAGACCGTGACGCTGCCGTCGTCCTCGAGGCGGGTGTGGAACTCCGACTCGCTCAGCTCTGCCTGGCCGAGGCTCGAGCCGTGCACGAACTCCTCGTGCGTCAGGTCCATCAGGTTGTCGAGGATCAGCTGATAGTTGCACGGGGCGTCGATCGTGAGTCCGTCGCCGGCCCACTCCGGCGAGTCCATCTGGTGCATGTCCGGGATCAGGTCGGGGTCGGCGAGCGTCATGTCGCCCGGCCAGACCCAGATGTAGCGGTAGCGCTCGACCGCCGGGTAGGACGGCACCATCGCACTGGGGTTGATCGTGTCCTGCGCCGGCATCGCGGTGCAGCGACCGGCCGAGTTGTACGTCAGGCCGTGATAGGGGCACTGCACCTCGTCCGCGCCGATGAGCTTGCCCATCGAGAGCGGCGCGAGCCGGTGCCAGCACGCGTCGGCAAGGGCGACCGGGCGACCGTCGGCCGTGCGGTAGATCGCCATCGGGATGTCGGCGACCGTGCGCGCGAGCAGCGCCTTGTTGCTGACCTCGTGGTCCCACGCGACGACGTACCAGGCGTTGAGCGGGTGCGGGAAGATCTTGGCCGTGACGGCGTCCTGGTCGACGAGCGACATGGCAGCTCCTGTCTGTGGGCACGGGTCGTGCGGATGCCTCGAGCATCGAGCCGGCCGGGTGACCGGCGCCACAGGGTTTTCAGCCACTGAAAGTCAGTGCGCTCCGAGCGCCCTGGAGATCCCGCGCGCCGCGGTGCGTACGGCCGGCGCCAGAGCGTGCGGATGGGCGTCAGCGGCCGACGTCACCAGCGAGACGGCTGCCACGACCTCGCCCTGAGGGCCGTGCACCGGCGCCGCGACCGACAGCGCGTCGTCGGTGACCATGCGGTCGCTCACGGCATAGCCACGGTGCCGCACCTCGGCCAGCTCGCGCCGCAGCCGCTCCCCGTCGGTGATCGTGAACGCCGTGTATGCCGGCAGTGCGCCACCGATCACGGCCTCCTGGACCTCACTCGGCGCATGGGCGAGCAGGGCCAGCCCCACGCCGGTGGCGTGCAGGGAGAACCGGCCACCGACCCTGGTCAGCACCGGGACGGCGCCATGCCCCGCGATGCGCTCGACGAACACGAGCTCCAGCCCCTCACGGACCGCTAGCTGCACGTTCTGCCGCGTCACGACGTAGAGGTCCTCGAGGAACGGCAGGGCGCGTTCGCGGAGTCCGATCCCGCGTGGCGCGAGCGTGCCGACCTCCCAGAGCCGCAGCCCGATGCGGTAGTGGCTCGACTGCGTACGCTCGAGCGCACCCCACTCGACGAGCTCGGCCGCCCGTCGATGCAACGTCGGCAGGGTCAGCCCGGTTCGCTCGGCGAGCTCGCTGAGCGTGAGCTCGGGCCGCTCAGGACTGAACGCGTCGAGGATCGCGAGGATCTTGGACGTCACAGATGTGCTCGGCTCGGTCACACACCACCTCGGAACTCATGCGGCAGGGCCTTGCGCCCGCGCACGAGAAAGTCGCGCAGCATCAGGCGTTCTGCCTCCGTGAAGTCCGCCAGCATCATCTCCTCGATGTCACGGACCAGCAGCGACAGCTCGACCACGAGCCGGCGGCCCTCAGTCGTCAAGGTCAGGCGATGATTGCGACGATCGACAGGATCCTGGCAGCGACTGACGAAGCCCAGCGACTCCAGCGACGTCACGACCGTCGCCATGCTCTGCGGCCTGACGAAGGAACGGCGAGCCAAGTCGGCCGCGGTCATCCCCGGGTGCCGCGCCAGGACGCTCATGGCGACGAACTTCGGCATCGTCAGGCCCAGCTCGGCCGCCGCGGCGTCGACCCGGCCACGGACGGCCAGCTCGACCTGCTTGAGCAGGTAGAGGAGTGACGACTCCGCCGGCTCCTCGACCGCGACCTGTGCGCTCACGCCAGCATCGCCGAGAGCCGTCGGCGCGTGCCGTGCAGCACCGAGATCAGGCCGCGCGGCATCCACAGCAACGCCAGGATGAGCAGCACGGCGTAGGCCGCGTACTGCAGGATCGGGCCAGCGGTCGCAGGCAGACCCGGCTGCGTGCTGATGCGGTTGAGCGCCTCGATCACGACCGACATCACGATGGCGCCGGCGACTCCGCCCCACAGCGCTCCGAGACCTCCGACGACCGCCATGATGACGTACTCGAACGACCGGGAGGCCGGGAAGGACTCCGGGCTGATGAACGGTGTGAAGAACGCCGACAGGCCGCCGGCGAGCCCGGCGAAGGCCGCCGAGATCGCGAACACGGTGAGCTTGGCCCGGAACACGTTGACACCGGCGGACGCTGCGGCGGTCTCACTGCCCGCCAGGGCCTGGATGCCGCGGCCGAACCGGCTGCTGATGAGGTTGCGGCTGATGACCAGGACCAGCGCGAGACAACCGAGGGCCAGGTACGCGTAGTCGCGGGGATCGGTGATCTCGTAGGACCCGACGGCGAGCGGCGGGATGCCGGAGATGCCGAAGGACCCGCCGAGGTAGTCGAACGTGTTCATCGCCGCGACGACCATGAGCAACAGGGCCAGGGTGCCGAACGCCAGGTAGTGACCGCGTAGCCGCAGCAGCGGGATGCCCACGAGCGCTGCGAACGCCGAGGCCAGCACCGGGGCGAGCAGGAGCGCCAGCAACGGTGGCAGCGCCCACGTGGTCGTGCCGATCCCGACGGTGAGGGCACCGGCGGCGAAGAACGCGCCCTGACCCAGCGACGCCTGTCCGGCATACCCCATGAGCAGGGAGAGCCCGGTGACGACGATCGCCGCGAGCACCATCTGCATGAAGAACGTGACGTCGGCCATGAGCATCGGCATCGCGATCGCCACCACGGCGAGCACCGCAATCGTCGAGCGGGTGAGCAGTGTCGACGTACGACGACCTGCGAGCATCGTGCTCATTTCGCCTCCTCGGTGACCAACGTGCTGCTGCGGACGACCATGATCGCGAGCATCATCAACAGCGCGACCTCTGTCTGGTAGGACCCGTCGAGATAGCCCGCCACCATCTGCCCGGTGACGCCCAGCACGATGCCGCCGAGGAGGGTGCGTCCGGGACTGGTCAGTCCGCCGAAGACCGCCGCGGCGAAACCGCTCAACGCGAACGGCAGGTCGGAGCTGAACGACAGCGCCACCGACGGTGAGATCAGGGCTCCGGCAAGGCCGCCGAGGGCACCACCGACGGCAAAGGCGATGAATCCCATCCGCCGCACGTTGATCCCCACGAGGGCTGCCGCTCGCGGGTTGGACGCGCATGCCGTGAGGCCCTTGCCGACATACGTACGACTGAAGAACAACGACAGCGCGACGAACGTCAGGAGCGTTGCGGCCACGACCAACAGCCGCTGCCGCTGGACGTCGGCGCCGAGGATCGACACCGAGCCACTCAGCCCCGGCGGTGAGACCGGGTCCTGGCCCCAGACCGTGATGAAGATCGCGGCGCAGAAGATCGACACGCCGAGCGTCACGATCAGCGCGATCAGCGGATCGGTGCCCGGCTTGCCGATCGCGACGACGCCGACGACGAGCCCGATCAGTCCGCACGCCACGATGGTGACGAGCTGGGCCAGTCCCTGCGGCAGGACGCCGTCGAGCAGCGAGTACGAGATGAAGCCGCCGAACACGGCCAACGTGCCCTGGGCGAAGTTGACGACGCGAGTCACCCGGTGGATGACCACGAACCCGCTGCCGACCAGCGCGAACGTGCACCCGAGGGCGACCCCCGAGACGAGATAGGTGATGAAGTCGCTCATGCCATGTCCTTCCCGACGTCAAGGCCGCCGAAGTAGGCGGCTCGCACCGCGGGGCTGTCGGCCAGTTCCTCGGTCGTTCCCGAGAGCGTGATCCGGCCGGCCTCCAACACGTATCCGCGTGAGCACAGCTCGAGCGCGAGCCCGACCTCCTGCTCGATCAGGACGACGGTCGTCCCGTGCTCCCGGTTGATCGTGCGCAGGTGCTCGGCGAGGTCGGCGACGATCAGCGGCGCCAGGCCCAGGGAGAGCTCATCGATGACGAGGATCTGCGGATCGGCCATCAGCGCGCGACCGACCGCGACCATCTGCTGCTGGCCACCCGAGAGCGTGCCGGCCTTGCGGTGCGCGAAGTCGCGCAGTGCCGGAAGCAGGTCGAAGATCCGCGACGGGTCACGGTCGCCCGAGCGCCACGCGCCGAGGACCAGGTTGTCGACGACGCTCATGTCGGCGAACATCTGCCGCCCCTCGGGCACCTGCGCGACCCGGCCATCGGTGACGATCGAGCCGGACTCGACCGGCACGAGGCCGCTGATCGCGTTGACCAGGGTCGACTTGCCAGCTCCGTTCGGCCCGATCAGCGCGACCATCTCGCCGGCGTCGGCACTCAGGCTCACGCCGTCCAGCGCCGTGGCGGATCCATAGCGGACGACGACGTCCTCAACGGTCAGCATGTGTGGCACCCGCTCCCAGGTAGGCGTCGATGACGCGTCGATCGGACCGGATCTCCTCCGGCTTGCCCTCGGCGATGACCTCGCCGAGATCGAGGACCGTGATCGAGTCGGCGAGCCGCATGACCAGGGCCACGTCGTGCTCGACGAGCAGGATGGTCGTCCCGATGGCCTTGAGCTGCTCGACAAGCACGGCGAAGTCCTCCCGCTCGTCGGCGCGGAGCCCCGAAGCGGGCTCGTCCAGCAGCAGCACCGTCGGTTCTGCGGCCAGAGAGCGGGCGACCTGCATGCGTCGCTGCTGGCCGAGTGGCAGGTCGGTCGCGGGCCGATCGGCCCAGGCGGTGAGTCCGACCCGTTCGAGCGCCTCGTGGGCGGCGGCGGCGATCCGTCGTTCCTCGGCTCGTTGCGCAGGCAGCCGCAGGGCAGCCGACACGATCCCGGCCCGCGTGCGGGCGTGTGCCCCCACCATGACGTTCTCGAGGACCGTCATGGCGGGGAACACGCGCGCACCCTGGAACACGATCGACACCCCACGACGGGCCCGCGCGTGCGGCGCCAGCCGGTCGATGCGCTGACCGTCGAGGGTGATCGATCCGGAATCGAGCCGCAGGTGTCCGCTGACCAGGTTGAACAGCGTCGACTTGCCGGCGCCGTTCGGCCCGATGATGCCCCGCAGCTCGCCACGCGCGACGTCGAGATCGACACCTCGCGCGGCAACCACCCCGCCGAAAGACTTCGTGGCTGCACGGACCTGCAGGAGCATGGTCATTTCGGCAGCTCGGTCTCGAACTGCTTGCGGCTGAAGTCCGTCGCGGTGAACGCGCCGTCCTTGACCTCCACGATCGCCACGGCGGTCTTGTCGAGTCCGCTGTGATCGGTCTTGGAGTACGTGAACCGTCCGGTCGGCGTCAGCACGTCAAGACCCTCGAGCGCATCACGGATGGCCTCACGATCGGACGATCCGGCCTTCGCAATCGCTGCCTTCGCGATCTGGATGCCGGTGACGCCGTCGAAGGCGAACTGCGGCGGGAAGATGCCCTTGTTGGCCTTCTGCCAGGGGCCGGCAAAGGCGTCGATGAGCGACTTGAGCGGCCCGTCCGGGAGGTCCTTGCCGGGTACGGCGATGCTGCTGGCCATGATCATGCCCTCGGCCGCATCACCTGCGGGCTCGGTGAACAGGTTGGACGCATTCGCGCCGGTCGCGGTCATCTTGACGCCGGTGCCCTGCAGCTGCTTGGCGATGATCACCGGTGCCGGACCTGCTGCCCAGACGAGGAAGGCATCGGCCTTGGCATTCTTCGCCTTGGTGATGAGCGGGGTGAAGTCCGTCGACGCCGGATCGAGCGGCTCGTCCATCACGACGTCGATGCCGGCCGCCTTGGCCGCAGCCTTCGTGGCGTCGTTGCCCGTCGGTCCGTAGACGTCCTTGCCGTTGTAGGCGATCGAGAGGGTCTTGACTCCCTGCTCGGAGAAGTAGTCGACGAGCTTCTCGGCGTACGCCTTCGGGCTCGCCGGGATCGTGAATGCGTACGGGTTCTTGCCGTCGACGAACGCGGTCACGGGACCCAGTGCGAGGGTCGGGACCTTCCGGCTCATCGCGGTTGGGCCGATCGCGGTCGACGCGCTGACGTTGGCCGACGAGAGGATCAGGCTGATGTCCTTGTTGGCGGCCATCTTGCTGTACTCCGTGACCGACTGCGGAACATCGCTCTTGTCGTCGACGACGGTGAGCTTGATCTTCCGGCCGTCGACACCGCCGGCCTTGTTGATGGCGGCCACCTCCTGCTCTGCGGCAGCCTTGTCGCCGATCCCGAGTGGCGCGAGGGGACCGGTCAGCGGGGCCACCATCCCGATCGTGATCGGTCCGCTGTCATCGCTTCCGGAGCCGCCTCCGGAGCCGCAGGCGGCCAGCCCGAGCGCGGCGGCCAGGCCCAGGGCCATCAGTCGTGTGGATCTCATCTGTTCTCCTCGGTGAGAGGGTGCCCACGCCGTCCGAGAAAGCGTCGACTCCCGTGCTTTTCATTCAGGTTTCCTGATGATCAGGCAACCTGACAGTGGAGTATGAGCCACATCACAAGCACTGTCAAGGGTTGCCCTGCCGCAACAGAAATCCCGGTCAAAACAGGTGGTTGACAAGAGTCTCGGACGCATTCACACTGATGCAGACCAACAGGTTTCCTGATGATTACTTTTGAAAGGCAGTCCCCAGATGCAGCTCAACGACAAGGTCGCGATCGTCACCGGGAGCGGTCAGGGGCTCGGGCGTTCGTACGCCCTCGCGCTGGCTGCCGCCGGAGCAAGCGTCGTGGTCAACGACGTCGATGAGGCCCAGGCCAAGCAGGTCGCCGAGGAGATCGCCGACGCCGGTGGCACCGCGGTCGCCGAGCCCGTCGCGGTGGGCACCAGCGAGGCCGCGCAGCAGCTCGTGTCCCGTGCTGTCGATGAGTTCGGCGGCCTCGACGTCATGGTGACGAATGCCGGCATCCTGCGCGACAAGGTGCTGTGGAACATGAGCGACGAGGACTTCGACGCCGTCATCCACGTGCACCTGCGCGGCACGTTCACGTGCGCCCGCGAGGCCATGAAGCACTTCCGCGAAGCCGGCCATGGAGGACGCCTCGTGCTGGCCGGATCACCGGCGGGCCAGCGCGGCAACTTCGGGCAGACCAACTATGCCGCCGCCAAGGCCGGCATCGCCGCGATGGCCCGCACCTGGGCCATGGAGTGCGCCAAGGCGGGCGTCACGGTCAACGCGGTCGTGCCCAACGCCGCCACCGTCATGACCGAGACGATCCCGTTCCTCGCGCCCTACGTCGAGGCGATGAAGTCCGGCGAGCCGATCCCCTCGGTCGTACGCCGGGCTGCCTCCTTCGGCCCCCCGGAGGACGTCGCCGGGCTCGTCGTGTTCCTCGCCTCCGAGGCGTCGGGCCACATCACCGGCCAGTGCATCGGCATCGGCGGCGACCGCATCTCGCTGTGGTCCCACCCGACCGAGATCCGGAGCGCCTTCCTCGACGGTGGCTGGAGCGCCGACGCGATCGCGGAAGCGTTCGACTCGTCGGTCGGCGAGTCGCTCGAGACGTACGGCATCCCGTTGCCCAAGATCCCGACGACGCAGCGCGAAGGGGCCTGAGACCGTGACGACCCGCTACACGTGCGCGATCGACGTCGACGCGATCGTCGCCGTCGATGTGCACACCCACGCGGAGGTCGATGGCTGCGGGCACTACTCGCTGCCGGACGAGCTGCGTGCGGGCGCTGACGCATACTTCGGCACCGAGGGTGACGGTCCTCCCACGCTCGACCAGCTGGCCGAGTTCTACCGCAGCCGCTCGATGGCGGCCGTGGTGTTCACGGTCGACGCCGAGTCGGCGCTCGGTCACCCCCGGCTCAGCAACACCGAGGTCATCGAGGCCGCTGCCCGCAACGCCGACGTGCTGATCCCCTTCGCCAGCATCGACCCGGCGCGGGGCAAGGCAGGTGCCCGCGAGGCGCGCAGGCTGATCGAGGAGGAAGGCGTCCGCGGCTTCAAGTTCCACCCCAGCGTCCAGGCGTTCTGGCCCGACGACCGGGCGGCATACCCGATCTACGAGGTCATCGCCGAGCACGGCCTGCCGGCGCTGTTCCACAGCGGTCAGACCGGGATCGGCTCGGGACTGCCCGGAGGCGGCGGGATCCGGCTGAAGTACTCCGACCCGATGCGGCTCGACGACGTCGCGGTCGACTTCCCCCAGCTGCCGATCATCATCGCCCACCCGTCGTTCCCGTGGCAGGACGAGGCACTAGCAGTGGCGACGCACAAGCCCAACGTCCACATCGACCTGTCCGGGTGGTCGCCGAAGTACTTCCCGCCGCAGCTCGTGAAGTACGCCGGCAGCCTCCTGAAGCACAAGGTCATGTTCGGGTCGGACTTCCCGCTCATCTCCCCGGACCGCTGGCTCAAGGACTTCGCCGACCTTCCGCTCAAGGACGAGGTCCGCCCGCTGATTCTGAAGGACAATGCGGTCAGGGTCCTCGGCCTCGGGTCGTCGTCATGACGACAGACGTACGGCCGACCGTGAGGAAGGCGGGCGCCGTGAGCACGACAGTCCACGACCACGGGATCGGCTCGTGGCCCATGCGGCGCGCCCGCATCAGTCCGCATCGCACGGCTCTCGTCGGACCTGACGAGGAGCTCGACTACGCCACGCTCGCCTCCCGGGTCGAGCACCTCGCGACGACCCTGCGCACGCTGGGCATCGGCCGCGGTGACCGGGTGGCATATCTCGGCCCCAATGCGATCTCGACGTTCGAGTGCCTGTTCGCGTCCGGACGGCGCGGAGCGATCTTCGTGCCGCTCAACACCCGGCTCGCCGGCAGCGAGATCGCGTACATGCTGCGCGACAGCGGCGCCCGGCTCCTGGTCTACGGGCCCGAGTGCGCGGCGACCGTCGCCGAGGCCGACCCCGAGTCGCTCGGGGTGCAGCACGTGCTCACGGTCGACGAGCTGCGCGCGCTCGTACGCTCGACGCCGGCCGAGCCCGACGACCCGGCCAACCACACGACGCGGATCGAGCTCGAGGACCCGGCGCTGATCCTCTACACCTCCGGCACGACCGGCCGGCCCAAGGGCGCGGTCCTCAGCCACGGCAACATCACCTGGAACACCGTCAACCAGCTGGCCCACGTCGACCTCGCCAGCACCGACGTCACGATCTGCGCCGCACCGCTGTTCCACGTCACCGGGCTCGGACAGATCACGATGCCGACGTTCTTCAAGGGCGGCACGGTCGTCGTGGTCCCGAAGTTCGACCCCGGGCCGTTCCTCGAGCTGCTCGAGCAGCGCCGCGCCACGGGTTTCGCGGCCGTGCCGACGATGCTGCAGATGATCTGCGACCACCCCGACTGGGAGCGGCGCGACGTGTCGTCGCTGCGCTACGTCGTGTTCGGCGGCTCGCCCGTGCTGGCCCGCGTGGCGCAGAAGTGGCTGGACCGCGGCGTGCAGGTGCAGCAGGGCTACGGCCTGACCGAGGCCGCACCCGGAATCCTGATGGCGGTGCCCGAGGGCATCGCCGATCATCCCGTCTCGGCCGGCGTACCGCACTTCTTCACCGACACGACCCTCGAGACGCCGCTGCGCGAGCGCATCGACGGCCCCGGGCAGGGCGAGCTCCTGGTCCGTGGACCGCACGTGTTCACGGGCTACTGGGACCGTCCCGGCGACACCGCCGAAGCGATGAGCGCCGACGGCTGGCTGCGTACGGGCGATGTCGTGCGCGTCGACGAGGACGGCTGGGCCCAGGTCGTCGACCGGGTCAAGGACATGATCATCTCCGGCGGCGAGAACATCTATCCCGCCGAGGTCGAAGCCGTGATCGCCGAGCTGCCCGGCATCGACCTGGTCGCCGTCGTGGCCAAGCCGGACGAGCGCTGGGGCGAGGTCGGTCACGCGTTCGTCGTGCTCGCCGACGACGCCGCGCTCGACGAAGCCGCACTGCGCCAGCACCTGGACGGGCGGCTGGCGCGCTACAAGATCCCGCGGAGCGTCGAGTTCGTCGACGACCTGCCCCGCACCGCGACCGGAAAGATCCTCCGCGCTCCCCTGCGCGAACGAGCCCGCACCTCACCACCGAAAGGCCACGCATGACCATCGAGATCGACCGCCCCCAGGACCTGCTGACGATGATCGGGGATGACCTCGGCACCAGTGAGTGGCTCGCCATCCCACAGTCGGACATCGACCTGTTCGCCACCGCGACCCACGACGACCAGTGGATCCACACCGATGTCGAGCGCGCCAAGACCGGGCCGTTCGGCGGCACGATCGCCCACGGCTACCTCACGCTCTCCCTGCTGATCCCGCTGTGGTCGTCGATGCTGGAGTTCCGGCAGATCGACATGGCCGTCAACTACGGCCTCAACAAGGTGCGCTTCCCCACCCCGGTCCCGGCCGGTTCGAAGGTCCGCCTCAGCGCGACGCTCGCCGGCGCCGAGGACGTCGGACGCGGCGGCATCCAGGCCACGATCGACGCCACGATGGAGCTCGACGGCTCCCCGAAGCCCGCCTGCATCGCGCAGATGGTGCACCGCTACTACCAGTCCTGAACCCAGCGCCCACGAAAGTACGTGATCACGATGACCGCAACAGAGCACCTCGCAGAACCCACCCTCGCGCGTCCCGCGATCGCCGCACGCCAGCTGTTCATCGGCGGTCGGTGGGTCGAGGCCGTCGACGGCGGTCGCACCGAGATCATCGACCCGTCGACGACCGAGGCCATCACCACGGTCGCCGAGGCCGGCGCCGCTGACATCGACGCCGCCGTGCAGGCTGCGCATGCCGCCGGCCCCGCGTGGGCCGCCATGCCGGCCCGCGAACGCGGACGCATCCTGCACCGGGTGTCGTTGCTGATGCGTGAGCGCGCCGACGAGCTCGTCGCGACCGAGAGCATCGACGTCGGCAAGCCGGTCTCGCTGTGCCGCCCGGTCGACGTGACCACGGCCGCCAACCAGTACGAGTACTACGCCGGTCTGGCACAGGCCATCGAGGGATCCACGCGGTCCACCGACTTCCCGGCACTGGCATACACCCGGCGTGAGCCGCTCGGCGTCGTCGCGGCGATCACGCCGTTCAACTTCCCGCTGATCCTCAGCAGCACCAAGCTCGCCCCCGCGCTGGCCGCCGGCAACACCGTCGTGCACAAGCCGGCCGACATCGCGCCTCTGAGCGCGCTGCTGATGGGCGAGATCTTCGCCGAGGCCGGCCTGCCCGACGGCGTCGTCAACATCGTGTCTGGCCTCGGCCCGGTCGCCGGCGATGCGCTGCTCACCCACCCGGGCGTCGACAAGATCGCGTTCACCGGCTCGACCGCGGTCGGCCGTCACGCCGCGGCCGTCGCGGGTGAGGCACTCGTGCCGATCACGCTCGAGCTCGGCGGCAATGCCGCCCAGATCGTCTTCGAGGACGCCGACCTGGACAAGGCGATCGGCTCGGCGATCAAGGGCTTCGTGTTCAACACCGGGCAGTTCTGCATGGCCGGCCCGCGCCTGCTGGTGCACTCCAGCCTCTACGAGACGGTGCTGGGCATCTTGTCCCAGGCGGTCCCCGGGGTGCCGCTCGGCGACCCGTTCGACCCCGAGACGGTCATCGGCCCGATGGCGGCCGAGCAGCACCGAGCCAAGGCCGAGGGCTTCATCGCCCAGGCCCGCGCCGAGGGTGGCCGCATCGTGACCGGCGGCGGACGGCCCGACCTGCCGGGCTACTTCGTCGAGCCGACCGTCATCGCGGACCTGCCCAACACCTCACGGGTCGTGCAGGACGAGGTCTTCGGGCCCTTGCTCACGGTGCAGCCGTTCGACACCGAGGAGGAGGCCATCGCGATGGCCAACAGCACGGCGTACGGGCTGGCGTCCGGCCTCGTCACCGAGAACCTGGCTCGAGCTCACCGGGTCGCGGCCCAGCTCGATGCCGGCATCGTCTGGGTCAACGACTGGGCGATGCTCGACCCGACGATGCCGTTCGGCGGCGTGAAGTCCTCCGGCCACGGCCGCGAGTACGGCCCCGAAGCACTCGACGCCTACACGCGTACCAAGTCCGTCCTCGTCTCGCTGGCCTGAGCCGGCCCACCCAAGGAGCACGCCATGACCACCACCACAGCAGCCGTCGTCGAGTCACCCGGCAGCGGGTTCGCCCTCCAGGAGATCGGACTGGACGAGCCTCGCGACGACGAGGTTCTCGTCCGGATGACCGCGGCAGGCCTGTGCCACACCGACCTCGGCGTGGCTCACGGCGCTCTGCCCTTCCCCTCCCCGGCGTGCTCGGCCACGAGGGTGCGGGGATCGTCGAGCAGGTCGGTGCCGGCGTCACGTCGGTCGTGCCCGGCGACCAGGTCCTGCTGTCGTTCACGTCGTGCGCGCACTGCGACGCCTGCCGCAGCGGACACCCTGCGTACTGCGACAGCTGGCTGACGGCCAACCTGATCGGCGGCCAGCGCGCCGACGGCAGCTCCCCCATCACGCGAGAGGGCAAGGCGATCGGCGGACACTTCTTCGGCCAGTCCAGCTTCGCCCGCCACGCGATCGTCGACGAGCGCAGC
The DNA here is from genome assembly GCA_963759975.1 of uncultured Actinomycetota bacterium. Lineage (GTDB taxonomy): Bacteria > Actinomycetota > Actinomycetes > Propionibacteriales > Nocardioidaceae > Aeromicrobium. The sequence continues at coordinate 389,988 of CAVXBS010000020.1, read as the reverse complement.
ATCGTCAAGGTCGACGCCGACGCCGAGCTCGACCAGCTGGCGCCCCTGGGCTGCGGTGTCATGACGGGCGTCGGCGCGATCTGGAACGTCCTGGAGCCGCGCCCCGGCTCATCGATCCTCATCACCGGCGCCGGCGCGGTCGGCCTCTCGGCGCTCATGGCTGCCGGCCTCACTCCTGCGACGACGATCATCGTCGCCGACCGCGCCCCGGCTCGGCTCGAGCTCGCGACCGAGCTCGGCGCGACGGCCGTCATCGACACGACGCAGGTCGACCTCAACGAAGCCGTCGCCGAGCTGACCGGTGGTCGCGGCGTCGACGGGGTCGTCGAGAGCACCGGCAACGTCGACGTGCTGCGGATGTCGGTCCTGGCGCTGGCAGCGCGTGGCACCGCGGTGGTCGTGGGTGCCCCGGCCTTCGGCACCGAGGTGCCGGTCGACGTCAACTTCATGATCCCCGGCCGCACCGTCACCGGGCTGACCCTCGGCGACGCCGAGACCAGGACGCTGATCCCCACCCTCGTCGAGCTCGTGCAGAGCGGCCGGCTGCCGATCGGACGGCTCATCACGCACTACGCGTTCGACGAGATCACCCAGGCCGCCGACGACATGGCGTCGGGCGTCACGATCAAGCCGGTCCTGCGCTTCTGAGCGGCCGGATCGGCTCAGATCGGGTAGTGCCGCTCGCCGTCCTGGACCGTGATCCAGCGCAGCTCGGTGAACTCGTGGAGGGCCGCGGTACCGCCGAAACGTCCCCACCCGGACGCCTTGACCCCGCCGAAGGGCATCGGGGGCTCGTCGTGCACCGTCGAGCCGTTGACGTGGCATATGCCTGACTCGACCCGGGCAGCGAGCGCCAGGCCACGCTGGGGTCGCTCGTGAAGATCGCCGCGGACAGCCCGTAGTCGGAGTCGTTCGCGATGCGGATCGCGTCGTCGGTGTCAGCCGCATCCACGAGTGCTACGACGGGACCGAAGGATTCTTCGCTGTAGAGGCGCATGTCGGGTGTCACCCCTGCGACGACGGCGGGCGTCAGGACGTTGCCGCCCAGGTCGTCGCCGCCAGCCAGCAGTGCGGCGCCCTTGTCGCGCGCGTCCTCGATCAGCTCCAGCACGTGCTGCCGGCTGGCGTCGTCGACAACCGGGCCGATCATCGTCGTCTCGTCCCGCGGGTCTCCGGCCACGAGGGCACGCGCACGGCCCACGAGCTTGGCCCCGAATGCCTCTGACACAGCCGGCTCGACGATGATCCGCTCGGTCGACATGCAGATCTGACCGGAGTTCATGAATGCTCCGAAGCTCGCCGCCGACGCCGCCAGCTCGAGATCCGCGTCGTCGAGCACGATCATCGGCGCCTTTCCACCGAGCTCCAGGACCGAGGGCTTGAGGTGCTCGGCGCACTTCGCGGCGATGATCCGGCCGACCTTGGTCGAGCCAGTGAAGTTGACCCGCCGCACCGCCGGGTGGGCGATCAGCTCGTCGACGACCTCCGGCGCCCCTTCGGCGCTGTGCACGATGAGGTTGACAGCCCCTGCGGGCAGCCCGGCGTCGTGCAGGACCGCGGCGACCGCCGCGTGCACACGCGGACACTTCTCGGAGGCCTTCAGGACCACGGTGTTGCCGAAGGCGAGCGGCGCCGCGACGGCTCTGGTCGCCAGGATGACAGGAGCGTTCCATGGGGCCATCGCCGCCACGACGCCCGCCGGGCTCCTGACTGCCATGGCGTTCAGACCCGGTACGCCCGACGGGATCGTCTCCTCGGCCTGCTCAGCTGCGTCCGTCATCGCGGACGCCGCTCGGAGCATTCCCGAAGCGAGCTGACAGTTGAACATGCCCCAGCCGAAGGTCGCGCCACACTCCTCCGTCATGATCGTGGCGATCTGCGGCGCTCGCTCGGTCATCAGATCCGCAGCAGCCTCGAGCAAGGCGCCCCGTTCCTTCGCAGACATACCGGACCAGGTCGCAAAGGCCTCAGCCGCGGAGTCGATGGCCGCGCGGGCGTCCGTACGGCTGCCCGCGGACGCGACGGTCACGATGTCTCCGGTGAACGGGTTGGCGCGGTCGAACGTCGCAGCATCATCTGATGGACGCCACTCGCCGGCGATGAGATGCATCTGCCGGGCTGCTTCAGAACTGGTCATGATGGAGCTCCTCGGTTGGTCGGGGGACAAGGCGCGGTCAGATCAGAACCCGATGGGCAGGCCAGCGTAGTTCTCGGCGAGGCCGGCGGCGCCGGCCTCGCTCGACGTGACCCAACGCAGCTGCGACAGCTGCAGCTGGGCGTCGAACGGATCGTCGCTGGTGTGCAGCATCGTGGTCATCCACCACGAGAAGTGCGTGCAGCGCCAGACCCGCCGGAGCGCGTCGTCTGAGTAGGAGTCGGCCAGGGCCGAGTCCTTCTTGCGCAGCAACGAGACCAGGGCCGGCGCGAGGATGCCGACGTCGGCGACGGCGAGGTTGAGGCCCTTGGCGCCGGTCGGGGGCACGATGTGCGCCGCGTCGCCGGCGAGGAAGAGCCGGCCGTGCCGCATCGGCGTCTGCACGAAGCTGCGCATCGGGAGCACGCTCTTCTCGGTGATGGGGCCGGGATTGAGCTGCCAGCCGTCCTGACCGTGACCCAGTCGGGTGGCCAGGCCGTCCCAGATGCGGTCGTCGGACCAGTCGGCCACGTCCGTGCCGTTGGGCACCTGCAGGTAGAGCCGGCTGACGGTCGACGAACGCATCGAGTGCATCGCGAAGCCGTCGGGGTGCCAGGCATAGATCAGCTCGTCGGTCGACGGCGCGACGTCCGCGAGGATGCCGAGCCACGAGTACGGATAGACGCGCTCCCAGGACTGCTTGACCGAGTCCGGGACCGCGCCGCGGCTGGGGCCGAACGAGCCGTCGCAGCCGACGACGACATCGGCGTCGAGGCGCTGCGTCACACCCTCGACGTCGGTGAACGTCACGTACGGGTGCTCGGTGTCGAGATCGTGCAGCGCGGTTTCGGTGACCTCGTAGTGGATCTCCTGCCCCGCCGTGGCGCGGGCAGCGACGAGATCCTTCTGGACCTCGGTCTGGCCGTAGATCCAGACGCTGCGGCCGGTCAGGTCGACGAAGTCGAGGTGATGGCGCTCCCCAGGCCACTGCAGGTGGATGCCGCGGTGCTCATCGCCCTCGCGTCGCAGCCGGTCACCGAGACCCACCGACTCGAGCAGCTCGACGGTGGAGTGCTCCAGCACGCCGGCGCGGATCCGCGAGGCGACATAGTCGGCCGACCGGGTCTCGATGACGACGGACTCGACGCCGTCCTGAGCCAGGAGGTGGGACAGCAGGAGACCCGCGGGGCCGGCGCCGATGATGGCGACTTCAGTACGCATGCCGTCAGTCAATGCCCCGTACCGCCACCAGACCATGCCGGCCTTCCATCCAGCGGAATCAGTCGCCGAGGCTTCGACCGACACCTTGCGCCGCGACCTGGAGTGCGGTGACCAGCCTCGCCCGGTCGCGCTTGAGGCTCGGAACCACGATGCCGAGCGCCGCGACGACCTGACCGGTCGACACTCGGATCGGCACCGCCACCGAGCACGCCCCCAGGCTCATCTCCTCGACCGTCGTCGCGTACCCCTCGCGATGCACCCGGCGGAGCTGATCGCGCAGGAGCCCGGGCTGCGTGATCGTGTAGGGGGTGATGCGGGCGAGGTCGGACAGCACCGCGGTCTGGGCGTCCTCCGGGGCGTACGCAAGGAGCACCTTGCCGACGCCGGTGGCGTGCAGCGGCAGCCGTGAGCCGATCTGGCTCACGACCGGCACCGACGCATGGCCCGACAGGCGATCCAGATAGAGCACCTCGAGGCCGTCACGCACGGCGAGATGCACCGTCGCAAGGGTTGCACCATAGATGTCGTGAAGGAACGGCGAGGCGACCTGACGCAGTCCCGACTGGGTCGGCGAGAGCAGCCCGAGGTCCCACAGCCGGCGCCCGATGACGTACTCCCCCGAGCTCCGGCGGACCAGTGCGCCCCAGTCGACGAGCTCGGCGACGAGTCGGTGGGCGGTCGGCAACGGCAGGCCGGCCCGTCGGGCCATCTCGCTCAGCGTCTGCGCTCGGTGCTCGGCGTCGAACGCGCCCAACAGCGCCAGCACGCGCGAGGCGACGCTGACCCCGGACTGCGCACTGTTGCCGGCCACGGCGACCCTTTCGTTCAGTGGAAGCCAAGTCTCGCACCATCCACCGCCCCGCGCCTAGCGTGCTCGTCGTGACCCAGGCATCCGAGCTGTCCACGCAGGCAGAGGTCAGCGACGAGATCGCCGCGGCCTCCAAGGCGTACGAGGCCGGGGACCGGCGTGAGGCCCAGCCGCTCCTCGACTACCCGCCATACCGAAGCAGCGTCCTGCGGCACCCGACGAAGGACCTGCACCACACCGATCCGGAGACGATCGAGCGCTGGGCGCCGTGCTTCGGCCCGCAGGACGTCAGCCCGCTCGAGGCCGACCTGACGATCCAGCACAGCGGCGAGCCGATCGGCGAGCGCATCACCGTAGCGGGACGCGTGATCGATGGCGACGGCCGACCGGTCGCGCACCAGCTCGTGGAGATCTGGCAGGCCAACGCCGGAGGGCGCTACATCCACAAGCGCGACCAGCATCCCGCGCCGCTCGACCCCAACTTCACCGGCGCCGGCCGACTCCTCACCGGGGCCGACGGCTCGTACTCCTTCCAGACCATCAAGCCCGGACCGTACCCGTGGAAGAACCACCGCAACGCCTGGCGGCCGGCCCACATTCACTTCTCGCTGTTCGGCACCGACTTCACCCAGCGCCTGGTCACCCAGATGTACTTCCCCGGCGACCCGCTGTTCGCCCTCGACCCGATCTATCAGTCGATCACGGATGCCGACGCCCGCGCGCGGCTCGTCGCGACGTACGACCACGACCTCACGACCCCCGAGTGGAGCACGGGCTACCGCTGGGACATCGTGCTGACCGGCAGTCACCGCACCTGGCTGGAGGACGAGTCATGAGCGTCCTTGATCCCGACTCCGGGACAGACCGTGGGGCCGTTCTTCCACTACGGCCTGCCGTACGAAGGCGGCGGCGAGCTCGTGCCTGCCGGCCATCCCGACGCGATCCGACTGCACGGGACCGTGCTCGACGGCGCGGGCGATCCGGTGCCCGACGCGCTGATCGAGATCTGGCAGGCCGATCCCGAAGGCCGCATCGTCCAGCAGCCGGGCTCGCTGCATCGCGACGGTTGGACGTTCACGGGCTGGGGACGGGCCGCGACCGATGCTGCCGGGCGCTACTCCTTCACGACGGTGCTGCCGGGCGCGACCGAAGGAGGCGCACCGTTCTTCGCGGTCACCGTGTTCGCCCGCGGTCTGCTCGACCGGCTGTTCACCCGGGCGTACGTGCCGGAGCACCCCGCCCTGCACGATGACGCTCTCCTCGCCTCGCTGCCCGAGGACCGACGAGGCACGCTCATCGCGGTCGCCGACGCATCGGGGCTCGTGTTCGACATCCGCCTTCAGGGTGAGGGCGAGACGGTGTTCCTCACGTTTCCCGGCAACGGCAGACTGCAGGCATGACCAATCTGTTCTGGCCCGGCGACGAACGCGCCGGTGAGCTGATGTCCGAAGCCACTTTGCTCGAGGCGATGGTGCAGGTGGAGAACGCCTGGCTCGACGCGCTCGTGGTGACCGGCCTCGCTCCGGCGTTGAGCGACGGCGACCTCACCGGCCTCGTCACCGCCGACGACGTAGACGAGCTGGCCGGCAGCGCTGAGGCGACGGGCAACCCCGTGCCGGCACTCGTCGCCCTGCTCCGCTCGCGCACCAGCATCGACAGCGCCACCTGGCTGCATCGGGGCCTGACCAGCCAGGACGTGCTCGACACGGCGCTCATGCTCGCGCTGCGCGGCGTCCTCGATCGGCTGCTGGACGAGCTGCGCTCGCAGGTCATCGCGGCGTCGATCCTCGCCGAGCGGCACGTGACGACGCCGATGGTCGGCCGTACGCTCACCCAGCACGCCGTCCCGACCACGTTCGGCGCCGTGGCCGCCGGATGGCTCGACGGCATCCTCGATGCTGCCGACCTCGTCGTCGACGCCCGGGCCCTCCTGCCGGTGCAGCTCGGCGGTGCTGTCGGCACCCTCTCGGCAGCGACCGAGCTCGCCTCGTTGCGCGGGCTCGACGACCCGCAGTCGGTTGCCGCAGAGCTCGTCACGATCACCGCCGAGGCTCTGGGGCTGCGCGAGCTGCGGCCTTGGCACACCTCGCGTGGTCCAGTGACCCGTACGGCCGACGCCCTGGTGTCGTGCACCGACGCGTGGGGGCACGTGGCCACTGATGTCGCGACGCTGTCCCGCACCGAGATCGCGGAGCTGGCCGAGCCCAGCGTCGAGGGCCGCGGCGGCTCGTCGACGATGCCGCACAAGCACAACCCGGTCCTCTCCGTGCTCGTCCGGCGCGCGGCCCTCGCCGCCCCGGCCCTCGCGTCGACCCTGCACCTGTCCTCGGCCATCACCGGTGACCAGCGCCCCGACGGCGCCTGGCACGCCGAGTGGTCGGCGCTGCACACACTCGGCCGCCGCACCGCCGTCGCCGGGTCGCAGACCACCGAGCTGCTCCAGGGCCTGCACGTCGACGCCGACCGCATGCGCGCCACCCTCGACCGCTCCGCAGACGACGTGCTCGCCGAGCGGCGCACCATCGCCGACCTGCTCGACGCGAAGGCCGACCCCGACCCGACGACCTACCTCGGCATCGCCGAAGACCTCGTCGCCGGCGCCGTCGAACGCGCCCGGATCTTCCTCGAGGAGAACGCATGACCGTCCCCCAGGTCACCGCCGTGCGTCTCGGCGGATCGCCGGCCCTTCCGCTGCTCGTGCTCGGCCCGTCGCTCGGCACCTCAGCTCGTGCGCTCTGGTCTCGGTGTGGCGCCCGAGCTGGCCAAGGGCTTCGAGGTGCTCGCCTGGGACCTGCCCGGTCACGGCAGCAACCTGGCCGAGGCCAAGCCGTTCACGATGGCCGAGCTCGCTGCCGGGGTGCTCGCGATGGTCGATGACATGCTCGCCGAACGCGGCGAGCAGGGCACGACGTTCGCGTACGCGGGCGACTCCGTCGGCGGCGCCGTCGGGCTGCAGCTGATGCTCGACGCACCAGAACGCATCGACACCGCCGTCGTGCTGTGCACCGGGGCGAAGATCGGCGAGCCCGAGGGGTGGCACGAGCGTGCCGCCACCGTACGCGCGTCCGGCACTCCGGTCGTGCTCGAGCGCTCCGCCGCGAACTGGTTCGCCCCGGGTTTCCTCGAGCGCGAACCCGACACCGGAGCCGCACTGCTCCATGCCCTGCAGGATGCGGACCGGGAGGGCTATGCGCTGGTCTGCGAGGCCCTCGCGGCGTTCGACGTACGTCACCGCCTGCACGAGATCACGACACCGGTCCTCGCCGTCGCGGGCGCGCACGACGTGCCCGCACCGCCAGAGGGCCTGGAGGAGATCGCTCTCGGCGTGAAGAACGGACGGCTCGTCGTGCTGGACGACGTGGGGCACCTGGCTCCCGCCGAGAGTCCCGAAGAGGTCGCCCGGCTGATCCGTGAGCACGCGACCGGAGAGCCCCCTGCTGACCCGTCGCCCACCGTCGCCGAGGTGCGCGAGGCCGGCATGACCGTACGTCGCGAGGTGCTCGGCGACGCGCACGTCGACCGCGCCATCGCCGGCACGACCGAGCTCACGGCCGACTTCCAGGACTTCATCACGCAGTACGCCTGGGGGTCCGTCTGGACCCGGCCCGGGCTCGACCGCCGCAGCCGCTCCCTCATCACCCTCACCGCGCTCGTGGCGCGGGGCCATCACGAGGAGCTCGCGATGCATCTCCGCGCGGCCCGCACCAACGGGCTGACGAACGACGAGATCAAGGAGCTGCTGCTGCAGACCGCGATCTACTGCGGCGTCCCCGACGCCAACACCGCCTTCCGCATCGCCCAGGACGTCCTGGGCGAGATCGATCAGGAGAGCTGATGCCCAGCGCCCATCTCTATGCCGCGACCCGTACGCCCTTCGGCAGGTTCGGAGGCGCGTTGTCGGGCGTACGTCCTGATGACCTGGCCGCGACCGCACTGACCGGCGTGCTGGCGAAGGCTCCGGGGCTGGATCCGACCGCGATCGGCGACGTGTTCTGGGGCAACGCCAACGGCGCCGGCGAGGACAACCGCAACGTCGGGCGCATGGCGGTGCTGCTGGCCGGGTTGCCGACCAGCGTTCCGGCGACGACCGTCAACCGCCTCTGCGGTTCGAGCCTGGACGCGGCGATGATGGCCTCACGGGCGATCGAGACCGGCGATGCCGACCTGGCCCTCGCGGGCGGCGTCGAGTCGATGACCCGTGCCCCGTGGGTGCTGCCCAAGCCGTCGCGAGGGTTCCCTGCCGGGGACGCGACCGCGGTCTCGACGACGCTGGGTTGGCGCCTGGTCAACGAGCGGATGCCCAAGGAGTGGACCGTCTCACTCGGTGAGTGCAACGAGCAGCTGCAGGACAGGTTCGGCATCAGTCGTGAGCGGCAGGACGCATTCGCGGCCCGGTCTCACGAGCTCGCGGCGGCCGCATGGGCCGCCGGGTTCTACGACGACCTCGTCACCCCCGTCGAGGGCGTCGAGCTGACCCGCGACGAGTCCATCCGTGAAGGCACCACGCCAGAGAAGCTGGCGGGCCTGAAGACCGCTTTCCGCCCCGACGGCACGATCACGGCCGGCAACGCGTCTCCGCTCAACGATGGTGCCGCGGCGCTGCTGATCGGTTCGGCCGAGGCAGCCGGCACGATCGGCGTCGACCCGGTCGCGCGCATCGCCGGACGTGGGGTGCACGCCCTCGATCCCCAGGACTTCGGCTTCGCCCCGGTCGAGGCCGCCAGCGCAGCGCTGGGCAGGGCCGGCATCGGCTGGTCCGATGTCGGCGCGGTCGAGCTCAACGAGGCGTTCGCGGTGCAGTCGCTGGCCTGCGTCGACGCGTGGAAGGTCGACCCGGACATCGTCAACGCCAAGGGCGGGGCGATCGCCATCGGCCACCCACTCGGCGCTTCGGGCGCCCGCATCCTCGGCACCCTCGCCAAGCGGCTGACCGAGTCCGGCGAACGGTGGGGTCTCGCGGCAATCTGCATCGGCGTCGGCCAGGCCCTCGCCGTGGTGCTCGAGAACGAGGCGACCCGATGACCCTGATCGCCCAGACCACCCTCGAGGCCGTCGACGGCATCAAGGACGGCTCGACCGTGCTGGTCGGCGGGTTCGGCATGGCCGGGATGCCCGTCGCGTTGATCGACGCCCTCATCGAGCAGGGCGCCACCGACCTCGAGGTGGTCAGCAACAACGCCGGCAACGGCGACACCGGCCTCGCCGCCCTGCTCGCCGCCGGCCGGGTCCGCAAGGTCGTCTGCTCGTTCCCCCGCCAGTCCGACTCCTACGTCTTCGACGACCTCTACCGCGCCGGCAAGATCGAGCTCGAGGTCGTACCGCAGGGCAACCTCGCCGAACGGATGCGCGCCGCCGGCGCCGGCATCGGCGCGTTCTTCTGCCCCACCGGCGTCGGCACACCCCTGGCCGAGGGCAAGGAGACTCGTACGATCGACGGCCGCGACTACGTCCTCGAGCTGCCCATCCACGGCGACGTCGCCCTGATCGGCGCCCACGCCGGCGACCCGCTGGGCAACCTCGTCTACCGCAAGACCGCCCGCAACTTCGGACCCGTCATGGCCACCGCCGCCGCCACCACGATCGCCCAGGTCAGCCACGTCGTCGCCGTCGGCGACCTCGACCCCGAGGCCGTCGTCACCCCCGGCATCTTCGTCGACCGCATCGTCCACGTCGCCCAGGAGACCCCATGACCATCACCGTGACCACCGAGCGCACGATCGAGCACCTCGACCGCGGACCGCTGACCCGCGACGAGATGGCGCAGGCCGTCGCCCGCGACATCCCGGACGGATCCTTCGTCAACCTCGGCATCGGACAACCCACCCAGGTCGGCGACCACCTCTCCCCCGACTCCGGCATCGTCCTGCACACCGAGAACGGCATGCTCGGCATGGGCCCGGCCGCCACCGGCGACGACATCGACACCGACCTGACCAACGCCGGCAAGGTCCCGGTCACCGAGCTGCCCGGTGCGTCGTACTTCCACCACGCCGACTCCTTCGCCATGATGCGCGGCGGCCACCTCGACGTCTGCGTCCTCGGCGCCTTCCAGGTCTCCGAGCACGGCGACCTCGCCAACTGGCACACCGGCGCACCCGACGCGATCCCGGCCGTCGGCGGGGCCATGGACCTCGCGATCGGCGCCAAGGACGTCTTCGTCATGATGAGCCTGTTCGCCAAGGACGGCGCACCCAAGCTCGTCCCCGAGTGCACCTACCCGCTCACCGGCCTGGCCTGCGTCAGCCGCGTCTACACCGAGCACGCCACGTTCCTCGTCGGTGCCGGCGGTGTCACCGTCGTCGAGACGTTCGGCACGACGGTCGACGAGCTCGCCAGCCGGCTCGAGCTCGAGCTGGCACTGATCGGGTCCTGACCCTGCAGCCGCTGCGCCTCGAGCATCGCGCGCGCCATCGCCGGCTGACACATCAGCCCGCCGCGGCTTCCCAGGCGAACCCATCAGGGTCGGCGAACGATCCCGCGTCGCCGCCGATCGTCAGCCGGTGCGACCCGCTGCCCTCGGTTGCGACGCCGGCGTCCTTCGCCAGGGCACTGCGCCCGTACAGGGCCAGCTTGATGGGGCTGGTGTCGAGCTCGACGTACTTGCTGCCGAAGCTCTTGCCCACCGTCAGCCCCTTGTCGACGTAGAACGCCTTGGTCGCCTTGACGTCGTCGACCCCGAGCAGCAGCACGACGTCGTCGACGTCTCGCGAAGCCGGGGCGGAGTCCTTCTTGGCCGAGGAGGCGATCTTCCAGATCGCCCCGTCAGGGGCCTGCACGACTCCCCCATAGCCCCAGAACGACTTGGCCGCCGGTTTGAGCGCCATGGCACCGGCGGAGAGAGCCGCATCGACCAACGCGTTGACGTTGGCGGGCTGGGACACCACCAGGGACATCGTGAAACCCCGGAACCCGTCGGTCGGGGCATCCGAGGCGCGTACGCGCACCCGTGAGCCCAGCCCGAAGGCGGTGTCGTAGAAGGTCGCGGCGGACTGCGGGTCGGCCGATTCGAGCGTGATGGTGTCGATGGTTGTCATGCGATTCACGCTAGGTCCGCGCCCGTCGCCGGCGCTTCTCGATTCCTGACCGTCTGCGACTCACGACGACTCGGCGAGCACCCAGTTGACGCGGATGTTGCGTGGCGCCCACTCGATCGCCGCGCCCTTGGCGAGCATGATCAGGCCACCCTTGGCGGCCGAGTACAAGACCTCGTCGGACTTGCCGACCATGCCGAGCCGTGAGCCTACGCAGACGAACGATCCTCCAGCGGGCGGCATGAGCGGCGCGAAGTGCTTCATCACCAGGAAGGCGCTCAGCAGGTTGCTGGGAGCACGTTCTTCGCGTCGGCGTAGGCCATCTCCATCAACGGGCCGCTGACCTGGAGACCGTGGTTGAGGACGACGACGTCCACGGTGCCGAGTGACTCCGCAGCGCGGCGGGCCAGGTCCTCGACGAACGCTTCGTCATTGAGGTCGCCGGGGACGTACAGGTCTTCGTCCTGGACACTGTCCAGTCCTCCCTGCGGCCCGTGAGCAGCAGACGAGCACCCTCACGACGAAAGCGCGAGCCTACGGCCTCGCCGATTCCGCTGCTGGCTCCGGTCACTACAGCGCGTGGTCTTCTCGAGTCTCATGTCAGGTCGCTCCGTTGTGTCGTGGGTGCTGGGGTGAGTGCAGGTGATGGATCAGTTGAGGAATCCGCGGGCGTCCACTTGCCAGCGCTCCAGCGACGGTGCCGGCGCTGTCGGTGACGATCAGTTCCTCGAAATTGATCACGACCGGGCACACGTGGTTCGGCACCATCGGAAGCACGGTGCCGATGCTTGGGCTGAAGTCGCCGGCCGGCAGTGCGAGGAAGCCGTGGTACTCGTTGAGTTTGGACAGGACCGCCTCCGTTCCCGGCCACAGCGCCGTAGCCGATTCTCCGGGCTGCCTTCCCGGCTGATTGCCTTGGTGCCCGACGTCGAGGATGACCTGATCGGGAACCCAATCGCTGACTACCGTGCCAGCGACGAACAAGGCGATCTGATCCTCGGTGCAGGCACCAAGCCTCGTGTTGTTCAGATCGTTGAAAACATACTCGCCAGGCCGGATCTCGGTGATGATGCTGCTGGTTGCGTATTCGATCGTGGGTGTGGAGCCGGCGCTGACCACATCGGCACTCGATGCCTAACGCCGTCGAAGCTGCGCACGGCGGTGGTCGAGCGCCGCCTCCTGGTCCATGCGCGGCACGCTTGCGGGCGTCCCGGCCGGAACTGCCGTGGCCCGGATAGGTGAAGACGCCCACCGGCACCAGGCCCCTCTTGCGGGCGGCAACGGCGAGGTCGCCGGCGGCCTCGGGCGGCGCGCCGGAACGGCGGGCACCGCAGTCAACCTCGATCACGACCTCCAAACGCTCCGGCTTCGTCGCCCATCGCATCAGCGAGTGCATCGATTGCCGCAAAGTTGTCGACGCCGACCCGTAGCCGGGTGGTCTCGGCCAGCCTGCGGAGCCGCACTCCCTTTCGTTCCTGAAGGCCAGATCGGGTAGGCCATGAAGATGTCGTCGAAGCCGGCCGCAGCAAAGACCTCGGCCTCACCCACATTGCCTGCAGTGATGCCGACCGCACCGGCCTTTATCTGGCGCCGACCAATTTCCACGCACTTGTGCGTCTTGACGTGCGGCCTGACGTCGAGCTCGCCATGGGTGGCGAAAGCTTGCATGCGATCGATGTTTTCCTGCATCACATCGACCAACACGATCGGCGCGGGGGTGTCGACCCGTCCGACCAAGTGTCCAGCGCTCGTTGAATCCGGTTCACGCTGCGCTCCTCGTGCAGATCATCTGGATCTCCACAGACGTGTTCAGGGCCGAGCTCGACTTGATGACGTAGATCTCGCCGCAGATCTCTTATGACGCGACAGGCGCGGCAAGCCGAAGAGGACTGGAAGGTCGGCGATGTCGGTGATCCGCTCGTAGCCGAGCCAGTGCTCGTCCTGCTCGAAACCGCGGTCGACATACACCTTGTTCGTGATGCCCATGACGGCCGCGGGGCGCAGGTCGTACATCGGGCTCGCAGAGACGTGCACGATCTCGTCCGGTGTCACGCCGAGCTTCGCGAACATGTACTCGAACGCAGCGAGCCGCGGCTTGTAGACGCCGGACTGCTCGGCACTGATGACGACCTCGAACGGGGCCTGAAGGTTCTGCGCGAGCCGCACAGCGTGCGCGGTGTCGCTGTTGGTGATGATGACCAGCGGGACTTCCTCGGCCAGACGGTTCAGCGCCTCGGTCACGCCCGGGTACGGACCCCACGTCGGGACGATTTCGTAGACCGCATGTGCGTCGGCCGCGCGGTGCTCGAGGCCGAGTCTGCGCGCGGCGCGTTCCATGGAGTCGGCGACGATCTGGTGGAACGGCTTGTAGTCGCCCATGCACTCGTCGATGCGGTACGCCTTGCAAGCCTGCAGGTACTCATCCGCGATCTCGGCCGGCAACCGGTCCCCCAAGACTTCGCGGATCGCGTCGTTGATCCGGAACTTGATCAACGTCCCGTTCATGTCGAACGTCGCGAACTTCGGCCTGGTCTCACACTCAAATGCCACGATTCCTCCAAGATTTCGGCCCCGAGCCTCGCCGGCCAGGGTTGTTGACTGTTGACGGGTGGGTCTCTGCCCGTGGTCTCCGTCTCGGCTGCACCTACCGCCGACTACGACTCGGCGAGCACCCATCCTGTTGGGAGCCCGGCGCCGAGAATGCGAGCTCCATGGCGTACCACTGCTTCGGCGACCTCCGTCGTCGACGCCTTGCCACCCAGGTCCGGCGTGCGAATGCCCTCCGCGAGGGTCGCCTCGATGCTTTCGACGAGCACCCGGGCACCGACCTCTTCACCGAGGTGTTCGAGCATCATGGCCGCGGACCAGATCTGGCCGATGGGGTTGGCGATGCCCTTGCCGGCGATGTCGGGCGCGGATCCGTGGACGGGTTCGAACATCGAGGGATGACGTCGAGGCGGGTTCAGGTTGGCGCTCGGCGCCACACCGATCGATCCGGCCGCAGCCGCGGCGAGGTCCGAGAGGATGTCACCGAACAGGTTGGAGGCGACGACCACATCGATCGACTCCGGCTTGAGGACGATGCGGGCTGCAAGGGCATCGATCAGGACGCTCTCCACGGCCACGCCGGGAGTGGCATCCACGCAGCTCTGCACGACTTCGTCCCAGAACGGCATGGTGTGAATGATCCCGTTGGACTTCGTCGCCGAGATGAGCCGCCCTTGACGTCGTTGGGCGAGCTCGGCCGCGTACCTGGCCACCCGCTCGACACCGGCCCGGGTGAAGATCGATTCCTGCACCGCCATCTCCTCCGGCAGCCCGCGATACAGCCGACCGCCGACCTCGGAGTACTCCCCCTCGACGTTCTCCCGGACGACCATGATGTCGAGGTGGCTCACGCCGGCAAGCGGCGACACGACTCCTGGCAGGAGCCGCACGGGCCGCAGGTTGACGTACTGCTCGAAGTCCCTGCGGATCGGGATCAGCAGTCCCCACAGGGTCACGTCGTCGGGGATGTCGACGTCGCCAACGGCGCCCAGCAGGATGGCGTCGCCCGTCGCCATCTGATCGAGCCCGTCGACCGGCATCATCCGGCCGTGCTCGCGGAAATGGTCCGAGCCCCACTCGCGGATCCGCCAGCTCACCGTGAAGCCCAGAGCGGGCGCTATGGCGTCGACGCAGGAGACGGCGGCCGCCATGACCTCGGGGCCGATCCCGTCACCGGCGATGACGTCGACCGTGTACGCGCGTCCCGTCATGACCGGACCGGGATCGAGATGTACTTGATCTCGAGGAACTCCTCGATCCCGACGCGTCCGCCTTCGCGGCCGAGGCCGGACTGCTTGACCCCACCGAACGGAGCCGACGGGCTCGAGACGACACCGCTGTTGATGCCGACCATGCCGACCTCCAGTCGCTCGGCGACGTCGAGTGCGTGGTCGATGTCCTGGGTCATGACGTAGCCCACCAGGCCCCACTCGGTGTCGTTCGCCCGGTCGATCACGTCGTCGAGGTCCGTGAACGTCTGGATCGCGGCGACCGGGCCGAAGATCTCGGTGGAGGTCAGCGCACTGTCGGGGTGGGTGTTGAGCAGCACCGTCGGGTGGACGAAGTAGCCCGGCCGATCAGGGCTGTCCCCGCCCACCAGCACCGACGCGCCTCGGTCGACGGCGTCCTCGATCAACGTACGAACCTTCTGCCGGCTCGCCTCGTCGATCAGCGGGCCGACATCGACCCCGTCCTGCGTGCCGTCGCCGACGACCAACGAGCCCATGCGCTGCGCGAGTCGGGCGGAGAACTCCTCAGCGACCGCTGCGTGGACGAAGAACCGGTTGGCGGCGGTGCACGCCTCGCCCATGTTGCGCATCTTCGCCTGGAACGCCGCCTCCACGGCACGGTCGAGATCGGCGTCCTCGAGCACGAGGAACGGCGCGTTGCCACCCAGCTCCATCGAGGTCCGCAGGACACCTTCGGCGGCCTGCGCCAGCAGGTGCTTGCCGACCGCCGTCGAGCCCGTGAAGGACAGCTTGCGGATGACGCCGCTGTCGAGGATCGACCTTGACGACCTCGGCCGACTGGCTGGTGGGCAGCACGCTGAGCACGCCCTCCGGGCAGCCCGGCTTCGGTGAGGATCTGCGCGAGCGCCAGCGACGAGAGCGGCGTCTGCGGCGCCGGCTTCAAGATGCTCACGCAACCGGCAGCGATCGCGGGCCCGATCTTGCGGGCACCCATCGCGAGGGGGAAGTTCCACGGGATGATCAGCAGGCACGGGCCGACCGGCTGCCTGACCTGCAGGTTGCGAGCGGCGCCGTCCGGGCGGTGGCTGTATCCGCCGTCGACGCGCACGGCCTCCTCGGCGAACCAGCGGAAGAACTCCGCGGCGTACGCGACCTCGCCGCGGGCCTCGGCCAGCGTCTTGCCCATCTCGAGCGTCATCACATGCGCCAGGTGCTCGGTCCGTTCGACCATCAGGTCGTACGCGCGGTAGAGGATCTCGGACCGTACGCGCGCGGGCGTACGTCCCCACGACCGCTGAGCGACGCGCGCGGCCTCGACCGCGACCCGGGCATCGCTCTCGTCCGCGTCGGCGACCTGGGTCAGTTCTGCTCCTGTGGCCGGATTGATCACCGGCATCCGGCGACCGCCGGTCGCCGGTGTCCATCTCCCGGCGAGGAAGAGATCCTGCGGGACCCCGGCCAGCACGGCAGCCGGGTCGAGCGCGGTGAGCGGGGCGAGCTGGGTCTGGGTCATGATGTCGTCTTTCTCGGGGCGTGGATGGCGGTTGTCAGACCTGGTAGGCGTCCAACGCCTGGGCGATCGTGGTGGCGATCAGGTCGAGCTCGTCCTCGGTCGTGACGAACGGCGGGCAGATCTGAAGAGTGTTGTCGTGGATGACGCGGATCAGGACACCGGCGTCTGTGCAGGCCTCGGCGATCGAGTCGCCCACCACGCCGTCGTGCAGGTGGATGCCCGCCATGAAGCCCGCACCAGCCCGCACCTCCTCGACCAGCTCGTGGTCCGCGAGCGGCGCGACGACCTTCGCCAGGACGTTCTCCAGCCGTGCCGCACGCTCGACCAGCTGCTCCTCCTCGATGACGTCGAGGTTGGCGAGCGCGACCGCGCACGCAGTGGCGTGGCCGGAGTAGGTCAGGCCGTGCCGGAACATCGGTGCGTCGGCCCCTTCGAAGAAGCGGTCGGCCACCCGCGGGGCCACCAGGACGCCACCGAGCGGCGCATAGCCCGAGGTGACTCCCTTGGCCATCGTGACCAGGTCCGGGCGGATGCCCCAGCGCTGGGACGCGAACTGCCGGCCGGTTCGGCCGAACCCGGTGATCACCTCGTCGGCGATCAGGAGGATGTCGTGACGACGGCAGAGCTCCTCGAGTCCCTCGAGATATCCCTCGGCCGGACCGATCACACCACCCGTCCCGATGACTGGCTCGGCGATGATCGCCGCGATGTTGTCGGGTCCGAGCTCCAGCACCGACCGACGTACTGCGTCGATGTCGTTGGCGGAGATCCGCGCGGTCTCCGGGACCAACGACGGCGTGCCGTAGCCATCGCGGTTGTACTGCAGCCCGGCCACGCTCGTGCCGAAGGCATGCAGACCGTGGTAGCCGCCGTCGCGGCTGAGGATGATCTTCTTGTCGGCGCACCCCTCCAGCTGCCAGTGTCGCCGCGCCAGCTTGCAGGCCAGGTCGACCGAGTCCGATCCGCCACTGGTCAGCATGACCTTGGCGCCCGGGATGGGCCCCATCTCGGCCAGCCGATCGGCCAGCTCGAGCGCCGGCTCGTTCGAGAAGCGGCCGAACGTGTGATAGGTCTCCAGCTTCACCATCTGGTCGTACGCGGCGCGCGCCAGTCGCTCGCGACCGTGACCGATGTTGGCGTGCCACAAGCTGGCTGTGGCATCCAGGAGCCTGTCACCCGTCGAGGTCTCGAGCCACGCGCCCTGGCCTCCGGTGATCACGAGGCGCTTGGCGCGGGCAGTGGGCATGTGCGCCTGCGGGTTCCAGAGCGCTGCGCCCGATTCAGCGTAGGTAGCGGTTGTCATGTGTTCAACTGTAGAACAGTTGAACTGTAGCGCGCAAGAGGACCCCAGCGGCTATTCTTCTCGGTATGTCAGCACTCGAGGGCCTCGTCGTGACCCGGTCGACCGCCGCACAGCAGGTGGCTGCCGGACTCGCTTCCCGGATCGTCGCCGGCGCCTTCGCCCCGGGATCTCGCTTGCGCGAGAGTGCCATTGCCACCGAGCTGGGCGTGGCTCGCAACACGGTGCGCGAGGCCGTCCGCATCCTCGAGCTGAGCGGTCTGGTGCGGCACGAGGTCAACCGGGGCGCGGTCGTCATCTCCCCTACACCCGAGAAGGTGGAGGAGCTCTATGCCGCCCGCGAGCGCCTCGAGACCGCCGCGGTCTCCCGCGCTGCCGAGGCGCCCGAGCTCGACGCGCTGCGCAAGGCGTACGAGGACCTCGTCGACGCCGCCGCCTCGCACGACGTGCTCCGCATCGTCGACGTGGATCTCGCCTTCCACGCCACGATCGTCTCGATGCTGCACAGCAGCCGGATCGACGAGTTCTATGCCGGCCTGCTGGTCGAGCTTCGCTTCTACCTGACGGTGCTGTCGCTCGAGGATCGCGAGTTCGAGCACCCTGACGACATCCTCACCGAGCACCGGGAGATCCTCGAGGCCATCGAGTCAGGCGACCCCTCCGCCGCCGCGCAGCACGTCCGAAACCACATCGAACGCAACGGCAAGCGCGTCCTCGAGATCCTGCACGGCCGCGACTGACTGCTTCGCTGGCCGTGCAGGAACGAGATGTCCTCGAAGGTGCGGCTTACAGACCGAGGTGCTTGTTGACCTCGTCCAGCGACTGCATCGCGACGTAGTCGTAGCCCTCGGTGACGGGGTCGTAGCCACGGTCGAGCAGCACCAGGTTCCGGAACCCCATGTCGTGCATCGGCATGGGGTCGTACCGCGTGTGCGAGGAGATGTGCAGGAAGTCCTCCGGCGACGCGTTCAGGGTGTCCAGCATGTACTCGAAGGCCTGGTAGCGCGGCTTGTAGGCCTGGGCCTGCTCGGCTGTCAGCACCGCGTGGAACTCAGCGCCGAGCCTGGGCATGCTGATGTCCAGGAAGCTGTCGTCCGCGTTGGACAGGGCCACCAGCTGGTAGTTGTCGCCCATGAGCTTCAGCGGAGCCGGCACGTCATCGTGGGCACCCCAGCTGCGTACGGCTTCAGCGAACTCTGCGCCGGCCCCGGGGGTCGGCCCGATGCCGAACCGCTTGCACACCCGGTCGAACGAGTCCTGGAGGATCTGCTCATAGGGCTTGTAGTCACCGCAGACCTCGTCGTACCGGTAGCCGCGGAACACCTTCTTGAACGTCGGCCACTGCTCTTCGGGCAGACGACCGGCGAGCAGCCGGCGGGTCGTGGGATCGGTGTCCCAACTGATGAGCGTGCCGTACACATCGAAGGAGATGTACTTCGGTCGGAAGTTCGTGATGGTCATGATTGCTCCGTTCATGGTCGTCCTGCATCACGGTTTGATGCAAAGCTGGAAGTTTTGAGTGCGCTCTAGCTCAGAGCCAGTGAGGTGAGTCGCGCATCGGGGCCGAGGAACCTGGCCGGGTCCATGAAGCCGACGTTGGTGGCCGTGGTGCCGTCCGCCACGAGGTCGGCGGCAACCGCCCCCAGCGCAGAGGCCATCTTGAAGCCGTGGCCGGAGAAGCCGACCGCCACGACGACGCCGTCCATTCCGGGCACCGTCCCCAAGGCTCCGGTGTCATCGGGGAGATATCCGTCCGCGCACGTGGCCACCCGTACGGGCTCCGGTACCAGTCCCGGGATGAACTCCCTGACCCACGCCCGGATGGGGTCGAGGTGCCGGGGGTCCCAGGTGGGAGGCTGTCTCCATCGACTCGACTTCGTCCAGGTAGAGGCTCGCCACGACCTTCACCGTCCAACCGTCAGCGCTCGGGAAACCGTAGAACTGGACGTCGTCCGACCGTCCGTCCTCCTCCGCACGCCGCAGGAAGACCGGCAGGTCTGCCCTGCTGAAGATCGATGGGTCCACGAGCGGGGAACCAAGTCAGCACCTGCGGCCGAACCGCAAGGTGAACACCGAGCTCCTTGCACACCGCTCCGGCACCGTTGCCCTGCGAGATGATCACCCGGGAGGCGATGATCTCTTCTTGATCGGTCCGGACGATGTAGCGGTCACCGTACGCCTCGACGCTGTGCGCTTTCCGGTCTCCCAGGAACGTGGCGCCCAGCCGGGTCGCCTCCATCAAGGCGGCGGTCACGGCCTTCTCCGAGCTCAGGTAACCGCCCTCAGGATCGAAGATCGTGACGTCGGTGTCCCTGATCAGGTGCTCGGGATACCTGGTCCTGGCTTCATCACCCCGCAGAAGCTCGCTGACGAGGCCGTGCTCTCGCGCGGCCGCCAGCAGCGTTGCCAACCGCGGGTTGTGCTCGTCATAGATCGTGACCGCGCCGGCGGTGTGGAGCAGCCGGGTCCCGCTGATCTTCTCCAGGTCACGCCACAGGTCCTGTGCCCTCTGCAAGAGGGGCGTGTAGTGCCCGCCTTCCACATAGACCTTGCGAAAGATGCGGGACTCCCCGGCGTAGGCAGAGAACGGACCGGGAATCGAGAACCTGTCCACCCCGATGACGCGCAGACCGCGCGCGGCCAGCTGCCAGCTGGCCATGCTTCCCACTGAGCCGGCCCCCACGACGACGACATCTGCCTCGAGCCGGCCATCGGTCATACGAGCACCTTTTCGAGAAACTGTCGGGTGCGCGGCTCCTGGGGATTGCCCAGGACCTCGGCGGGCGGGCCCTGTTCGACGATCAAGCCGCCGTCCATGAAGATGACCTTGTCGGCGACCTCCCTGGCGAAGCCCATCTCGTGGGTCGCCACCAGCATCGTGATGCTCTGCTCGGCCAGGCCCTTCATGACGGCCAGGACCTCACCCACACGTTCGGGGTCCAAGGCGCTGGTCGGCTCGTCGAACAGCATGACCTTGGGATCCATCGCCAAGGCCCGGGCGATCGCGACGCGCTGCTTCTGGCCACCGGACAGCTGCCACGGGTAGTGGTCGCCGTGCCCTTCGAGCCCGACGCTGGACAGCAACGTGTCAGCACGCTCGGCAGCCGGCTTCTTCGGTGCGCCCTTGACCAGCACCGGCCCGGACATCACGTTCTCCCGGGCAGTCATGTTCGGGAACAGGTTGAACTGCTGGAACACCATCCCGATCCGGGTGCGCTGCGCCGCGACCTCGGCCCGGCTCAGGGCTCGGTATGACGTCCTCGGTCTCGATGAATCCGAGATCCTCACCGTTGACCCGCAAGACACCACGGTCGGCTTCCTCGAGCCCGTCGACGACCCGCAACAGGGTCGACTTGCCCGAGCCCGAGGGCCCGATGATGCACACGATCTCGCCGCAAGCGACGTCCAGGTCGATGCTGTCGAGCACCACCCGGTCGCCGTAGCACTTGCGGAGCCCGCGGGTGTAGACGGTTCCGTCACCTTTGACAGCTGCTTCGCCGTTCATCGTGCCTCCCTCTACCAGGACGTCATCGAGGATGACGGGTTGATTGCTGACTCGTGACCTGACCATCGAGTACTTCTTCTCGATCAGCGACTGTGGGTAGCTCAGGGCCAGGGTCATGATCAAGTACCAGAGGCAGGCCACGATCAGCAGCGGGATGGTCTGGTATGTCCGCGCGTAGATCAGCTGGGTGCTCTGGAGCAGCTCAGCCACACCCAGCACGCTGACCAGCGAGGTCTCCTTGAACATCCCGATCACCTGATTGCCCGTGGCCGGGATGATCGTCGGCATCGCCTGCGGGATGATGATCCGCCGCAGCTTCGTCGCGCTGCTCATCCCCAGCGAGTCCGCCGCCTCGATCTGGCCCCGGTCGACCGACGCGAAACCACCGCGGATGATCTCGGCCAGGTACGCCGCCACGTTCAACGACAACCCGATGATCGCCGCTGTCGTCGCACTCAGCAGCTTGTTCACGTCCACCGCGTGCGAGACGTCCGTGAACGGGATCCCGATCGCGATGTTCGGATACAGCGCCGCGATGTTGAACCAGAAGATCAGCTGCACCAGCACAGGCGTGCCACGAAAGAACGTGATGTACGCCGACGCCAGCAACCGCACCGGCCTGATCGACGAGGCTCGCATCACCGCTATGCCCATCGCCAGGATCGTGCCGAAGAACATCACCACGACCGTCAAGATGATCGTCAGACGAAGTCCCCGCAGCACCGTTGAAGCGGTGAAGTACTTCCCGACCACGTCCCACTGATAGTTCTCATTGGTGATCAGCGTGTGGGCGACACCCGCCGCGACCAGCACGCAGGCCGTCCATGCGGCGTACTCCAGCCAGCCCCGCCTGTGCACCTCGGCTTCTCGGTGGCATCCATGCGGGTCACCTCCTCCTCAGATAGGACGATGGTCATTACTTCGCCACTGACGCGCTGGGAATGGCGCCCGAGCCGAGCCCCCACTTCTCCAGTGTCGCCTTGTACTCGGGTCCGTCAATCAACGACTGCATCGCCGCGTGCAGAGCCGGCGTCAGAGGGCGAACCCTTCTCCAGACCCAGTGCGACGATGTCGTCACCCTCCTTCTTGACGTACTGCTTGGGGAACAGCTCGAACGCCTGCGGCTGCTGCTTGGCCGCCCACGCCAACGACGGTGTGTCATAGAAGACCGCGTCGACCCGCTTGGACGACAGCTGCGTCAGCGCACCCTGGACATTCGGCAGCACGACAGCATCCAGAGCCTTCTTGCCCTCGGCAGCGCAGTCCTTGGAGATCAGCGGCACGTAGGTCTCCGCCTGCGTGGTGCCTGACATCACCGCGATCTTGCGGCCGCACAGCGTCGCCTGGTCGGTCAGAGCTGAGCTTCAACGGGTTCCCCTTGCTGAACACCAGCGAGGAGCCGTCCGACCAGTACTTGATCATGTCCAGCACCTTCAGGCGCTCAGGCGTCGGCGTCATGTTCGTCGCCGTGAAGTCGTAGCGTCCGGCGGCGATGCCCGGGATCACGCTGTCGAACGACACGTTCTTGATCTTGATCTTGAGGCCCATCTTCTTGCCGAGCAGCTGGGCGATCTCGACGTTGTAGCCGATCGGCGTCTTGTTGTCCTCAGCCAGGAACGACGTCGGCGGGTAGTGCAGGTCCGCCGCCATCGTCAGGCTGCCGCGACTCCTTCACGTCGGCAGGGACCAGCTTCTCCACCGCGGGGTCCGCCTTCACCGTGGCGATGTCGAGGGAGCTCTTGCGGGCGCCACTTCCATCAGAGCTGCTCGTGTCGCTGCCGCAGGCGGCGGTCGTGACCAGGAGCACTGATCCGAGGGCGGCTGCTGCGAATTTCGTTCCGACTCTCATGGGTCGTTCCCTTCAAGCGTGTGAGTGAATTCACTCATCGAAGCACGTTCTTGGCCGATTGTCGACAATCTGCAAGAAAAAGTTTTCATTTTACATCCCGGTCACATCTGGGCGTCGCGAGTGCGACGGACTGACTCCTGACGCCACGAGGCGGTGAGCATTGTCCGATCAGCATCGTCCGGGCGCGCCCGTCGCCCGGGTGCGCAGAAATGCCCCCGACGGCTGGTCGGGGGCATTCGTGGAGGAGTCGACAGCTGCTAGGCCGGCCGAGTGGTGAGGTTGGTCGCGGCAACTGTCAGGTGAGCGGTGATGGCCTTGACGACCACGTCCCGTTCGCCGGTGGCGAGGGCATCGATGAGGCCCCCATGGTCATCGATGATCTCCTCGCCGGACGGCAGCACGATCTCCAGCCGGTTGATGCAGGTCAGGGCCTGCGCAGACAGGATCGAGTAGGCATCGACCAGGCGCGAGTTGTCCGCCATGGCGACGAGCGTCATGTGGAAGCTCAGGTCGGTCGTCGAGATTTCCCTGGGATCTCCGCGTTTGACCGCCGCAGACAGGGCGCCGAGAGCCGTCCGCAAGGCATCGGTCGCGCGGACCCGCGACCCCGGTCCACCCTCGAGGATGCGTACGGCCGCGTGGCTCTCGATGGCGCACCTGGCGTCATAGATCTCCCAGATGTCAGAAGGGGTGAAGCTCACGACCGAGACGCCCTTGTTGCGCGTGGCCACCACCAGCTTCTGCTGCACGAGCTGCTGAAGTGCTTCGCGGACCGGCGCACGGGACACACCCAGTTGGTCGGCGATGCGCGCTTCACCCAGCTGTTCGCCCGGGAGCAGCGACCCCTCGATGATCATCTGTCGCAGGTCACTGCTGATGCGATCCGACGTCGAGGTGCGCTCCAAGGCCTTCAACCTGCTCAGGCCGGACTCTGTCACGGGTGCTCCCCTCTCTGATGATCACGTCACGACGAACTGAGTCGCCTTCGTATCTTGATCACTCGAAAGTAACTTGTCAACAAACCTATTGCCGACGGTCGACAATGTGCATATGGTGAGGTACTTTCATTTTCACGGCGTCGCCACGCACGGCTCGCCGCACCGCACACAGCACCGATGGGACAGACCATGACGAACGCCATCCGCCGACCGAAGTACATCTCGTTCGACTGCTACGGCACGCTGATCTACTTCGACATCGCCACCACGACCCGCCGGCTGATCGGCGACCGTCTGACCGAGGCAGAGATCGGCGTCTTCCTCCGGCAGTTCAGCAAGTACCGCTACGACCAGGTCTGCGGCGACTTCTACGCCTATGAGCAGGTGCTGCACGACGCCTACACCCGCACCTGTGCGAAGTGGAGCCTCGAGGTCCAGGACGACGCCGGCGCACAGCTGGCCGCCGCAGTCCTCACCTGGGGCCCTCACGACGACGTCCTCGCACCGCTGAAGAAGATGGCCGAGCACTTCAAGCTCGTGATCCTCTCCAACGCCGACACGAAGTACCTCGACGTCTCGGTCCCCAAGCTCGAGGCGCCGTTCCACGCCGTCTACACGGCCGAGCAGGCCGGCGTCTACAAGCCGCGCTACCAGGCGTTCGAGTACATGCTCGAGCAGCTCGACGCGACTCCCGAGGACTTCCTGCACGTCTCGTCGCACACCCGCTACGACCTGATGCCGGCTGATGACCTCGGCTTCACCAACAAGGTGTTCCTCGACCGCGGCTATGACCCGGAGAGCCCCGCGTACAACTACACCACCGTGCAGTCCCTCGACGAGCTCAACACGCTCCTCGGGATCTGACCGGAACCACCAGGAGACACATCATGAAGCTCACGCCGTATTGGCTCGACACCGCGACTCCCTCTGGTGACTACCGCCAGAATCCGGTGCCCGAGCGCGCCGACATTGCCATTGTCGGCGCCGGTTTCACCGGCCTGTCCGCGGCCCTTGAAGCTGCCAAGAACGGCGCGAGCGTCGTGGTGCTCGACCAGCACACGGTCGGCTGGGGTGCCTCCGGGCGCAACGGCGGCATGGCGACGACGGGCCTGGCCATCGGCCTCGGCAAGGCGATCAAGCGATACGGCCTGGACGAGGCGATCGCGATGTTCACCGAGTACAACCACGCGATCGACACGATCGAGGACCTGGTCAAGGAGAACTCGATCGACTGCGACTTCGAGCGCTCGGGCAAGCTCAGCCTTGCCATGAACGCCAAGCAGGTCGACGGCATGCGCAAGACCCAGCAGATCCTGGCGGACGCCGACTACTCGGTCAGCGTCGTCGACAAGCAGGATCTCCACCGCGAGATCGGCAGTGACTTCTATGCCGGAGCCATGGTGGACCCGCTCGGGGCTGGGATGCACGTCGGGAAGTTCGCGCACGGCCTGGCCGGGGCCGGGGCGCGCGCGGGCGTCACGATCTGCGAGGACGCAGCCGTCACCAAGCTGGCGGATCGCGCGGGTGGCGGCCACGCGGTTCACACGAGTCGCGGGACGACCCAGGTCGACCAGGTCCTGATCGCGACCAGCGGCTACACCGGTTCCCTGACCCCATGGCTCAGGCGCCGGACGATCCCCGTGGGCAGCTTCATCGTCGTGACCGAACCGCTGTCACAGGAAACCGTTGATCGGATCCTGCCCAACCGGCGACAGGCCGCCGACAGCAAGATGCTCACCTACTACTTCCGGATCACTCCGGACAACCGGTTGCTGTTCGGAGGACGGGCCAGGTTCGCGCTGTCGAGCCCGGATTCGGACCTCAAGAGCGCCGAGATCCTCAAGGCCGCGATGAGCACGGTGTTCCCCTACCTCTCATCGACCCGCATCGACTACACGTGGGGCGGGTTGGTGGACCTGAGCATGGACCGCATGGTGCACGCGGGGCAGCACAAGGGCATCCACTACTCGCTCGGCTACAGCGGGCACGGTGTCCAGATGGCTGCCTACATGGGCAAGCAGATGGCCCTGTCGATGGTGGGCAAGCCCTCCAGCAACGCCTGGGAGCAGCTCCCCTACCGTGCCGTGCCCGGCCACTTCGGCCCGCCGTGGTTCCTGCCGTTCATCGGCGGCGGCGCCAAGATCATCGACCGATTCAACAGCTGAGGAGCGCCGCGATGTCGACATCCGAACAGTGCATGGTGACCGAAAACCCCGCGCTGACGATGCCCGGGGGAGCCTTCATCGGCGGTGAGTGGCAGCGTGACGACCTGACGGTGCCGGTCTTCGACCCGGGGGACGGGCGGCTGCTGGCGTACGTCGCGGACTCCACGCCGGCCGATGTGGCGGCGGCGGTCTCGGGGGTTCATCGGTCCGTGTCGGACGACGCCTGGCCCCTGTGGGCGCGCAGCGAGTGCCTTCGTGAGGCTGCACGCCTGATGGAGGTGCAAGCCACCCGATTCGCCCACCTCATCGCGTCCGAAGGCGTCAAGACCTTGGCCGAGGCGCGACGGGAAGTGGCGCGCTGCGCCGAGACCTTGCGCCTGTCCTCCGAGGCCGGAGTGTTCCTCAAGGGCGAGACGATCCCGTTCGAGGCCAGCCCTGGCGGACAGGGCAAGGTCGGTTGGTTCACCCGCGAGCCGGTGGGTGTGATCGCCGCCCTGACGTCGTTCAACGACCCCCTCAACCTCGTCGCGCACAAGGTCGGGCCGGCGCTCATCGGGGGCAACGGGGTGGTCCTGAAGCCCTCGGACCACACGCCTTTGACGGCCTTGGCGTTCGTCGACCTGCTCCTGTCCGCCGGCGTGCCACCGAGGCGCATCGCGGTGATCTGCGGGGGTGCTCACACCGGCCAGTCGCTGGTGACCGACGAACGAGTGGCTGTCGTGTCGTTCACCGGTGGACCCAGCACCGCCGCAAAGATCACAGCTGCCGCAGGTCCTCGCAAGATGCTCATGGAGCTCGGCGGCAACAACCCGACGATCGTCTGCCACGACGCCGACCTGTCCGACGCCGTCCACGCAGTCGTCGCCGGCGCCTTCGGAGTCGCCGGACAGAACTGCTTGTCGGTGCAACGCGTGTACGTCGCTGCGTCTGTCTACTCCGACTTCCTGGGCAGGACCGTCGACGCCACGCGTCGGCTCAAGGTCGGCAGCAAGCTGGATCCCGCCACCGACATCGGTCCCCTGATCGACGAGTCCGCAGCGCGACGCGTCGAGGACTGGGTCAACAGTGCCGCAGCCGATGGGGCCGTCGTACAGATCGGCGGCACCCGTACGGGCGCGTTCTACGAGCCAACGATCCTCACCGATGTCGCCGAAGGCGCCCAGATCCTCACTGACGAGGTCTTCGGCCCGGTCGTGACGATCATCCCCTTCGACGACCTCGCCGACGCCGTCTCGGCGGCCAACAGCGGCGAGTACGCACTCCAGGCCGGGGTGTTCACCCGCTCGGTCCAGACCGCCTTCACGGTCTCGGCGCAGCTGATGACCGGCGCGGTCGTCGTCAACGGCACGAGCGACCTGCGCATCGACTCCATGCCGTTCGGTGGGTTCAAAGGCTCCGGCATCGGCCGTGAAGGCGTGCAGTTCGCGGTCGAGGCGATGACTGAGCCCAAGAACACGATCATCAACCTGGCGAGCTGACCGGCACATGCGACTCGATGGCCTCAACGCGCTGGTGACCGGCGCGACGAGCGGCATCGGCACGGCAGTCGCCGAGACACTGAGTCGAGAGGGCGCGCGCCTGGTGCTGACCGGGCGCAAGCCGGAGCTCATCACGCCGGACGAACGCGATCTCTACGTGAGCGGCGACCTCAACGACGAGGAATTCGTCCGCGTTCTGGCCCGTCGCGCCGCAGAGCACTGCGGCGGCCACCTCGACGTGGTCGTGCTGTGCCACGGCCGCCAGGTCAGCGCCCTCATCGTCGACATGGATCTGACCGACGCCCAGGATGTGCTGCACGGCAACCTGCTCAGCGCGTTCACCGTCATGAAGCACACGATTCCGTTGATGCCGGACGCCGGCGGCTCGATCGTCTGTGTCAGCTCGCGTCTCGGAATGGTCGGGAAGCCCGAGGAGACGATGTACTCCGCCGCCAAGGGCGGGTTGATCGCACTCGCGCGAGGCGCGGCGATCGAGCTGGCCGATCGCGGGATCAGGGTCAACGTCGTCGCACCCGGACTCACCGCCACCGAGATCATCGAAGCGTCCTTCGAGCGCCAGAGCGATCCCGCGGCGTACAGGCGGATGCGGGAGTCTGCGATCCCGATGAAGAGGCTTGCGGCCCCACAGGAAGTGGCCGACGCGGTCCTGTTCATGGCCTCGCCGGAGTCCAGCTATGTCACCGGCGCCGTACTGCCCGTGGACGGTGGCTACACGGCGTACTGAGGAGGTAGGGGCCGACCTCAGGGTCAGCTCAGGGGTGCGTGGGGGCTGCGGGTCGCGGTTTCCCCGATGTGCCAGAGGGTCGGTCGCACCGACAGTTGACCCCATGATCACAGTCGATTCCCTCACCAAGACGTACGGCGGCTTCACCGCGGTCGATGACGTCACGTTCACCGCCCGGCCCGGCCGGGTCACCGGCTTCCTCGGCCCCAACGGCGCCGGAAAGTCCACCACGATGCGCGTCATGGTCGGTCTCACCCCCGCCACCTCCGGCGGCGTCACCGTCTGCGGCCGCCAGTTCCGCGAGCTGCCCAACCCGGGGCTCGAGGTCGGGGTCCTGCTCGACGCCTCCGCCCAGCACGCCGGCCGCACGGGTCGCGAGATCCTCACCGTCGCCCAGCGCACCATGGGCCTGCCGGCATCTCGGGTCGACGAGATCATCGATCTGGTCAGCCTGACGCCGAGCGAGGCCGACCGGCGGGTGCGCAACTACTCCCTCGGCATGCGCCAGCGGCTCGGCATCGCCACGGCCCTGCTCGGGCAGCCGGAGGTCCTGATCCTCGACGAGCCGGCCAACGGCCTCGACCCGGCCGGCATCCGCTGGATGCGCGACCTGCTGCGGGGGTACGCCAACCAGGGCGCCACGGTGCTGCTGTCGTCGCACCTCCTGCACGAGATCGAGGTCATCGCCGACGACCTGGTGGTGATCGGCAACGGCCGGATCGTCGCCCAGGGCGCCAAGTCCGAGCTGCTGGCCACCGCGGGCACCCTCGTACGTACGACCGACGTCACGGCACTCTCGCAGGCCCTGGCCGCGTCGGGCATCGGCTTCACCGCAAGCGCCGCGACCGGAAGCGATGACGCCCTGCGGGTCGAGGCCGACACCGACCTCGTCGGCAAGGTCGCCCTCGACGCACGCATCCAGCTCCGCGAGCTGCGACCTGCCGAAGGCGCGGGCCTCGAGGAGATGTTCCTCGAGCTCACCGCCGACACCCAGCGCGAGACCATCACCGAAGGAGCAGCAGCATGAGCACGATCACCGCCGCACCCGCGGCCACCACGGCGCGGGTCGAACGACGTGAACCGCGACCCATCCCGTTCACCCGGCTCCTCTCGGTGGAGCTGCGCAAGTGCTTCGACACGCGCGCCGGCTTCTGGCTGATGGCCAGCATCGGCATCGCCTCTCTGCTGGCCACCGGCGCGGTGCTGCTCTGGGCACCGGATTCCGAGCTCACGTACTCGACGTTCGCCACCGCGATCGGGTTCCCCATGGCCATCATCCTGCCGATGGTCGCGGTGCTGTCCGTGACCAGCGAATGGAGCCAGCGCAGCGGGCTCACGACGTTCACCCTCGTGCCGCACCGCAGCCGGGCGATCGCCGCCAAGGCCGGGGTCACGGTCGGCATCAGCGTCGTGTCGATGCTCATCGCCATGGCCATCGGCGCCGTCGGCACCGTCGTCGGCTCGGCCATCCTCGGCATCGACCCGGTGTGGGACGCCGGCTTCGTCGACCTGGCCAACATCGTGCTCGCCCAGGTCCTGGGGATGCTGGTCGGCTTCATGCTCGGTGTCGTGATCCGCAACTCGTCGGCCGCGATCGTCGCCTACTTCGTCTACTCGTTCGCGCTGACGGCGATCACCGAGGTCCTGGCGGCGACCCAGGACTGGTTCTCCAACCTGCAGCCGTGGGTCGACTTCAACTACGCCCAGGGCGCGCTGTTCAACGGATCGTTGAACGGTGAGCAGTGGGCCAACCTCGCCGTCACCGGCGTCGTCTGGCTGGTCGCGCCCATGGCGTTCGGCCTCTGGTCGCTGATGCGCTCCGAGGTGAAGTAGCGCCAGCTCCCCGAGATCCCCTGACCAGCGTCGCTGCTGGTCAGGGGATCTTCAGGTACGCCTCCAAGGTGTCGACCACCAGCTGGTGGTCCTCGAGCTGCGGTAGCCCCGAGACCGCCACGGTGCCGACGCAGCCGGTGCCGCGTACGAGGATCGGGAACGCTCCCCCGTGGGCCGCGAAGTCGGCGGCGTCGAGCCGGGAGTCCTCGTCGAAGGAGCCGCCTCGGACCCGAAACCCCTCGCCGACGCGCAACGACGACTGCCCGTACCGGTCGACGACAGCACTCTTGCGCGCGAGCCAGCCGTCGTTGTCGGCTGAGGCACCGGGCAGCGCGGCATGGAACAGTCGCTGACCGTTGCGCCGGACCGAGATCGCGATCGGCAGCGCAGCGGCGAGGCCGGCCTCACGCAGGGCGACGCCGAGGTCCCAGGCGGTCTGCTCGTCGAAGCGGTCGAACACGAGCCGCGCCTCCTGGGCCGCCAGCTCGTCGAGCAGCTCGCGGCCGGTCATGACGCGACTCCCGGGCGGACCGTCGAACCGCTCGCGACACTGACTCTTGCGGCCTCGAGCACGTCGGCGGTGGCGACCGCGTCGGCCGCCTGCACCGGTGGCGGACCCTCACCGCGGACGGCCCGGGCGAACGTCGGGTAGTACGTGTCCCACGCACCGCGCGCCAGCTCGATCGGCTCCGAGCCGCCCGCCGTGAAAACTCGATCGAGGTCGGAAGCCGCTTCCTCGCCCCAGACATCGATCGTCGCCGGGTTCTCGCCGGAAACGAGCGCTTCCTCCTGGGTGTCTCCGGTCGTGATCACGACCGACGCGGCCGAGCCGGTGACCCGGAAGCGAGGCCCCGCGGCGTACTGGCTCCAGCTGCCCCACAGGTGGGAGATCGCGCCGCTGACGTGGCTCAGTGCAACGAAGACGTCATCGTCGAGGCCGGACTCGCGGATGCGGGCCTCCGCGTACACCGACTCCACCGGACCGAGCAGCACGAGCGCCTGGTCGACAAGGTGAGCGCCGAAGTCGAGCAGCGTCCCGCCGCCTGACTCGCCGGGCCCGTTGTCGGGTGCGTACCGCTCGAACCTCGACTCGAACCTGCGCACCTCCCCCAGCGTCCCGTCATCGACCAGTCCACGCACCGTGAGGAAGTCCGAGTCCCAACGGCGGTTCTGGTAGGGGCTCAGAGTCACGCCGCGCGCAGCGGCGAGCTCGACCGAGCGGCGAGCGGCCGGCGGATCGAGCGCGAACGGCTTGTCGCAGACGACCGAGAGGCCAAGCGAGATCGCCCGGTCCGTGAGCTCTGAGTGCGTCGCCGCCGGAGTGGAGATGCTGACCGCCTCGGCACCTGCGGCAGCCAGGTCCTCGAGCGAGTCGAAGGCTGCAGCGCCCGGATGCTCCGTCGCCATGAGCTCACGTCGCTCGGCCGACGTGGTGACCACGCCGACGAACGCGCACTCGGGCGCCGCGGAGATCAGCGGGGCATGGAAGTAGCGCCCACCGAAGCCGTAGCCGACGAGTCCGATCTTGACCGGGTCCATACGTGATCACTGCTCCCTCGACGTCGCGATGGTGTCCGGGTCAAGTGAAGCAGCAACACGTCGCGTGCCTGCGAGCGGAGCATCATCTCGCGTCGCGACGACGCTTTGAGCACGAGGAGGTGACGGGGCGGCGTCCGAGCCTTATGGTTCGAGTCAACCAAGCACTTGCTACATCACCAGGAACGAGGACCCATGGGCATCAACCAACGGTCACAGGTCGAGATGACGGACGAGGAGATCGCGGCCTTCATTCCGTCCCGGCGGACCGCAAGCCTCGTCACGCTCGGGCGTACCGGGCATCCCCACGCGGTGGCGATGTGGTTCGCGGTCATCGACGGAGTGATCTGGTTCGAGACCAAGGCCAAGGCCCAGAAGGCGGTCAACATCCGGCGAGACCCCAGGGCCACGGTGCTCCTCGAGGACGGCCTGACGTACGACACCCTGCGCGGCGTCTCGTTGGAGGGACACTGCACGATCGTCGACGACCCCGATGCGCTGTGGGCCGTCGGCGTCAACGTGTGGGAGCGCTACAACGGCCCCTACACCGAGGAGATCAAGCCGCTCGTCGAGCTCATGCTCCACAAGCGCGTCGCGGTCCGCTTCGACGCCGAGCGCACCCGCTCGTGGGACCACCGCAAGCTCGGCCTCGACCCCCTCCCACTCGGGGGCACCACGGCACCCGTCGAGGGCAGCTGACGTGGGGCGCTTCTCCCTGCCCGACGAACGACCTCCGGGGCTCGACTCGCGGTTCACGGCGAAGCTGATCAAGTACGGGTCCAAGGCCCAGGTGCGTGCCTTCCGGCTGACGAACGGCCGGATCGGATCGACGTGGCGTATCGGCGCAGGGTTCCAGAAGCCGGTCCCGACGCTCTTGCTGGACCATGTTGGCCGGAAGTCCGGCACCGTGTTCACCGCGCCACTGCTCTATCTCGAGAACGGCAAGGACCTCGTCGTCGTCGCCTCGCAGGGCGGGCTGCCGAAGAACCCGCAGTGGTACGCCAACCTCGTCGCGAACCCGCAGACCCACGTGCATCTGCGCAAGGAGCGAGCCCGCCCCGTCCTGGCCCGCGTCGCGACGCCGGAGGAGAAGGCAGAGCTGTGGCCCCGCCTCGTCGAGCTGTATGCCGACTTCGCGAAGTACGACGCATGGGCCGACCGCGAGATCCCTGTCGTCGTGCTCGAGCCACGCCAGAACGCCTGACGAAAGGACCACCATGCCCGTACTCGGAGTCGGCGGAATCTTCTTCCGTGCACAAGATCCTGAAGCACTCAGTGCCTGGTATCGCGACCAGCTCGGTGTCGGTGCCGGCTGCGCAGCCGAAGGCACCGGCGAGCCGGACGAATGGACGTGGAACGTGCAGGGCGGCCCCTTGGTGTTCGCACCGTTCGAGGCCGGGACCGACTACTGGCCGGCAGACAAGCAGTTCATGCTCAACCTGCGGGTGAGCGATCTCGACGGACTGCTCGCGCAGCTGCAGGTCGCCGGGATCGAGGTCACGGTCAAGCCCGAGTGGGACTCGCCGGAGACCGGACGCTTCGCCCGGATCCACGATCCCGAAGGCCATGCGATCGAGCTGTGGGAGCCGCCGGCGAGCTGACCGGCCGAGCATCGGCCGGAGCGCGGGATCGTGCGGCTCCGACTAAGTTGACCGGATGCCCCGGAGTCCCGAGAACGACCTGAACGACACCCCTCTCCCGGCCCAGTCGTCGGGGTGGATACGGGTCCGAGGAGCGCGCGAGCACAACCTGCGCGACGTCGACGTGGATCTCCCGCGTGACTGCTTCGTCGCCTTCACCGGGGTCTCTGGCTCAGGGAAGTCGTCACTGGCCTTCGGGACCGTGTTCGGGGAGTCACAACGACGCTTCTTCGAGTCGGTCGCGCCGTATGCTCGCCGGCTGCTGGCACAGGTCGGCGCACCCGCTCTCGACACGATGGATGGTCTGCCGCCGGCTGTCGCGCTTCAGCAGGCACGCGGCGCAGCCAGCTCGCGCTCGACCCTGGGAACGTTGAGCTCACTGTCGGACGTCCTGCGCCTTCTCTACAGCCGCGCGGGGACCTACCCGCCAGGTGCCGACCACCTACCGGCGTCGGCGTTCTCGCCCAACACCGCCGTCGGGGCCTGCCCGACCTGCCACGGCAGTGGGGTTGCCCGCCGTACGACGGAGGCGCTGCTCGTGCCCGATCCGACGTTGTCGATCGATGAGGGCGCCATCGGTGTGTGGGCCAACAAGGCGTGGGTCGGCCTCAACGTGCGGCGCATGGTCACCAAGCTCGGGATGGACATTCACGCCCCGTGGCACACCCTTCCGCAAGCCGACCGCGACTGGTTGCTTTTCACCGATGAGGAGCCACGGATGCTCCTGCAGGGCAACAAGCAGGGCGAGGCGAGCGCCTACCACGGTCACTGGTCCTCGGCCGAGAAGTACCTCCTTCGCAACCTCGCCAAGACTCAGTCCGCGACGCAGCGCGAGAAGCTCGAAGCCTTCATCGCCGAAGGGCCTTGTCCCACGTGCGACGGCAAGCGGTTGCGGCCGGCGGCCCTCGCGGTCACGTTCGGCGGGACCGACATCGCCGAGATGGCGTCGATGCCACTCTCAGACGTGTGCGCCTTGCTCGACACCGGCCTCACCCACCAGGCTCGCGGGACCGACCGCCATGGTGCCGCAGCAGCGTCGGCGGCACGCTCCCTGGTCAAGGACTTCTCGGCGCGGGTCGAGTCCATCATCGGACTGGGCCTCGGATATCTGTCGATGGATCGCTCCAGCACCGCGCTCTCGCCCGGTGAGCTGCAGCGCGTACGGCTCGCAGGCCAGCTGCGAGCCGGGCTGTTCGGCGTCCTGTATGTCCTCGACGAGCCTTCCGCCGGCCTCCACCCGGCCGACTCCGAGGCGTTGTACGCGGCCCTCCGTGAACTCGTCTCCTCCGGCAACTCCCTGTTCGTCGTCGAGCACGACCTGTCGATCGCCCGACATGCCGACTGGGTCGTCGACGTCGGGCCCAGTGCCGGGGTGCTGGGCGGGCACATCGTGCACAGCGGCCCACCTGAGGCGTTGGCCGAGGTCAAGGAGTCGGCTACGGCCGAGTTCATGTTCGGCCGGACGCCCCCTCCGCACCTGGCAGCACGCGAACCCGCTGCGTGGCGCGACTTCGATCAGCTGTCACTCCACAACCTCCAGGACGTGAGCGTCCGCCTGCCTCTCGGGGTGATGACAGCGGTCACCGGCGTCTCCGGCTCAGGCAAGTCCTCGCTGTTGACCGCCATGGTCGAACAGCTCGAGGACAACGGGGCGTCTCCTGACGAACCGCAGCGCATCATCTCGATCGACCAACGCCCGATCGGCCGATCACCTCGCTCGAACCTCGCGACGTACACAGGCCTGTTCGACGCCGTGCGCCGGATGTTCGCCGCCACTCGATGCCGCGCAGGAGCGTGGGCTGGGCTGCCGGCCGCTTCTCGTTCAACGTGGAGGCCGGCCGGTGCCCGACGTGCGAGGGCGAGGGGTTCATCGCGATCGAGCTCGTCTTCCTGCCCGACCAGCTACTCGTGCTGCCCGACCTGCCACGGGTCCCGGTACAACCCCGAGACCCTCGAGGTGACCTACCACGATCGCAACATCGGGCAGGTGCTGGCGATGACGGTGCACGAGGCGTCCGAGTTCTTCGCTGACGTACCTGCCGTCAACCGGTCGCTCGCGACCCTCCTCGACGTCGGCCTCGGCTACTTGACGCTCGGCCAGCCCGCGACGGAGCTCTCCGGCGGCGAGGCCCAGCGGATCAAGCTCGCCACGGAGCTCCAGCGGCCCCGCCGCGAAGGACACCGTGTTCGTCCTGGACGAACCGACCGGCGGCCTGCATCCGGTCAACGTACGTGACCTGGTCCGCGTGCTCGGCCGGCTCACCGACGCGGGAGACACCGTCATCGTCGTCGAGCACGACATGCAGGTCGTCGCAGCTGCCGACTGGGTCATCGAGCTCGGCCCCGGCGGTGGCGACCGGGGCGGCAGCGTCGTTGCGGCGGCAACTCCCGCCGACCTGTTGGACGTACCGGACAGCGTGACGGCGCCCTACCTGCGGCGGGCATTGGCCCGCTGAGGCCGACATCACGTCCCGTTGGGGGTGTAGGAGTCCGCGGTCCGGGCACGTTCACTGCCATGAGCCAAGACGAGAGAGACGCCGCAGCAGAAGCCCGTGAGGGCCTGTTCGCCAGCGTCGCAGGCAAGGCCAAGGAAATTGCCGGCGCCGTGACCGGCAACGACGCACTCGCAGAGGAGGGCCAGCTCCAGCAGGCGGAGGCCCAGAATCGCAAGGACGCGGTCGCCGACGATGCCATCGCGGATGCCAAGCGCGAGAAGGCCGCTGAAGAGCTCCGTGAGACCACGCACGAAGCCGCAGCCGAGAAGGAGGCGGCTCACGATCAGGCCGATCGTGCGCAGCGCGCTGTCGACCGCGAGCGCGCGGACGAGCACGCCGCCGCCCAGCAGGCGGCCGCCCGGCAGGAAGCCATCGGCCGCCAGGCCGCGGAGCAGCAGGCCGAGGCCGTCGCCGAGGCCAGGCTTCGCGAGTCCGAGGCGCTCGCCGCCGACGCCACGACCATTGAGCAGCAGGCCGCTGCCGACCGGGCGCGCCTTGAGCGTGAGGCCGCTACCGCCGACAACCAGGCCGCGCAGCTGCGTGCCGACACCGAGACCCAAGGATGACCATGATCAGCACCCTCATCGCACTTCCGTACGAGCTGGTACGCCTGCCGCTCACGACGATCGAACGTGGACTCTCGAGCCGCCTGCCGGAGTCCTCCCTCCCCCGCACGACCCTGGACCGGGCGATTGGCTCGGCCGACAAGCTCGCGGGATCGCTCCTGCGCAACAACGAGCTCGTCGAGCGGGGCGAGGACCGCCTCGAACGTTCTGACAAGCTCGCCAAGGCCGCCCACCTCGAGAAGGTCGCCGAGGACCGGCGCGAAGCGGCCCGTGAGGCCGCCGAGGCCGGTCGGCAGCAGGCCGAGGAGAAGCGCAAGGCTGCCGCCAAGCGCGTTTCCACCGGTCTCGCTGAGGCCAAGCAGGCCGACGATCAGGGCAAGCAGCGGGCCGCCGCGACTGCCAAGAAGACGGCTGCAGCCAGGAAGGCAGCCGCCGACAAGAAGGCGGCCTACCGCACCGACACCGTCGAACAGCGCAAGAAGCGCGTCGCAGCGGCAGCCGAAGCCAAAAAGGCAGCCGCTCGCCGCGAGGCAAAGGCCGAGCTCGCCGAGGCGCGCGAGGCCAAGGAAGCCGCAGCCGATGCCCGCACCGAGGCCGCGGTCCTGAGCGACCTGACCGAGGCCAAGAAGCAGGAGCGCAAACAGGACTGACCAGCCACGTGACGAAGGCCCCGACCGGAGCTCCGGTCGGGGCCTTCGATCGGGTTCGGGCGACCGCGTCCGGGCTAGCGCTGCACCCGGGCGCTCCTAGCCCTCGTTGGCGGCAGCGGCTTTGCGGATCAGCTCGGTGAACGCGCCGTCGTCAAGCGCGTCATCCTCGCGGATGTCGATGGCGCGGCGGGTGCCGGCGTCGAGGCTGGCGTTGAACAGACCGGCCGGGTCCGCAAGGGATGCACCCTTCGCGAACGTCACCTTGACCTTGTCCTTGTAGGTCTCGACGGTGCAGATCAGGCCGGCATTCGAGAAGGTCGGCACACCGTCGGGGTTCGACGCCTTGCGCCACTTGGCCTCCTCGGCCACGTCCGGCACGGCATCGATGATGAGGTTGCGCACGGTGTCGACGGTCGTGGTGCGCCAGTCAGCTGCCATGACCGGAACTGTACTCACCGATGGGCGTCGCGGGCATAGCCGGAGCCTCGGTACGAAGAACCCGCCGGCCTGGCAGCCGGCGGGTTCTTTCGTACGGCACCTGGGGTCAGTCGACCTCAGCGGACGGGATGGCAGCCCCCGGAACCTCCTTGGGGAGATAGAGCTTCTCGTCACCGGGGTACGGCTTGGTCCAGTTGTGCGCCTGGTACCAGGTGTACCGGTTCATCTGCTCCGGGTGGGCGTAGTCGGCCCGCGCCTGGCGGCCACTGAAGTGCTGCTTCTGCGCCCATGTGCCCCAGGCCTTGGCGAGCGGAGCCGCGCTGGCCGGGACCTTCGGCGCCTCCACCTTGGACGCCGTCGTGTCCGGGCCACACGCGGGCGCCGGGTTGACGTTCTCGGTCAGCGGGATCTGGTTCGCCACCGCGTTGAAGGGCTTCAGGTCCGCCTTGGACCGGAACGCGTCGAACATCGGCGTCGCCGCGGCGACCTTCTGGTTCAACGGCTCCGCGCCAAGGATCTGCTCGATCGTGCGGACCATCGAGATCTGCGAGTAGTACGTCGAGATCGTCTTGCCGTGCGCGGCCCACGGGCTGATGACCTGGATCGGGGCCCGGTGGCCGTCGACGTGGTCCACCCCGGCCTGGCTGTCGTCCTCGACCACGAAGATCGCCGAGCTCTTCCAGTACTTGCTGTGCGAGATGTCGTCGACGACCTTGCCGACCGCGAGGTCGCCGTCGGCCACCGCGGCACGCGGAGTCGACGGTCCGCCGGTGTGGTCACTCGAGAGCCAGAGCATCTGGAAGTTGGCGGGACCCTTCTTCTCGAAGTCCTGCTTCCAGATCTGGTACCGGTAGACGTCGGGGATCGAGAGGTCGAACGGCGGGGACAGCGGGTTGCTGATGGCGTTGAGCGACGGGATCACCGACCCGTAGTCACCCTTCAGCTCTGGAGTCGTGAGCTGGGCCGGGTCTCCGCCGTTCTCGACGCTGTCCACCGCGCAGTAGTACTGCTGCCAGGAACCTGAGGGCTTGCCCTCGGGGTACTCGAACTCGCCATAGTTGCGCGCGCTGTTGCGGGCCGACTGGATCGCGGTCCAGAGGAAGCCGGAGCGCTGGTGGCCGAGCACGTCCTCCTCGGTGTCGTACGACCTGGTGTACTCGCCGGCGCTGGACTCGGTGTACTCCGGGTTGTCGCCCTGCATCAGCCAGTTGTGGCCCTCAGCAGAGTTGGTGCCGACGTCGTACGTGTTGTCGTAGAGCCCGAACTGACGCGCCAAGGCGTGCTGGTTGGGAGTGGTCTGCTCGCCGAACTGGGCCAGCGTCGCGTCACCGTTGCCCTCGGGCATGTCCCCGTAGATCTGGTCGTACGTGCGGTTCTCCTTCACCAGCAAGAAGACGTGCTTGATCGTGGAGGGATCTCCGATCCGCTTCGGCACCGGCACGGCAGGCACGTGGCGACCGCGGCGCGCGTGTGCGACGTCGGTGGCGGTCTTGCCCCAGCCGTTCTGGGCGAACACCCGCTGGGTGTAGGTGTCTCGAATCTTCTGGTCGCTCGGCAACGCGAACCGGGTCAATGACGCGGTGGTGCCGTGGGTGCCCCACGCGGTCGCCGGAGTCGTGCCGAAGCCCTGGTTGGAGGTGATCTTCTGCCCACGCGCATCGATGCCGCGCCGGTTGGCCACGACCGTCTGGTCGCCGACCGCGAAGACGTCCTCCGGGTAGTAGTCGGTCGGCACCAGGCCGACGTAGCTGACCGGGTCCAGTGCGTCGCGGCCGAGCTTGTAGACCGCGACCGCGTTGGCCCGGCCGAGCGTAACCAGCAACCGACCGTGCTCGATCGTGATGCCGTTCGGCTCGTAGCCGATCGCCGAGCCGCGCCACGGCTGCGTGGCGATGGTCTGGACGACGTGGCCCCTGGCGGTGTCGATCACCGAGACGGTGTCGTCGTTGGTGTTGGCGACATAGAGGACTCGCCCGCTGGCGTACAGCGCCGTCGGGTGCAGGCCGACCTTGATCGTGCCGGCGTCATCGCCCGCGGCGGTCGGGTCGATGACGCTCAGGGTCCCGGTGGTGGAGGTGCCGCGGTAGCCGTCGGCGGCGATGGCGGTGCCGTACGAGTCCATCGTGGTCTCACCGGTCTTGGCCGGTCGGCCGCCCTCGTTGCTGACATAGAGCTTGCTGCCCACGAACCGCACCTGTCGTGGCGCGACCCCGACGTTCCACGTACGCGTGATCGTGCCCGCGACCGGGTCGATCGCGACGACGGTGTTCTGGCCGTTGACCGCGGCGTACAGGGTCCCCGACGGCGAGAAGGTCAGCCCACCGGTGAGGGCCTGCTTGGTGTCGACGGTCGGGATCGCGATCGTGCTGCCGGCTGCAAGGGTGCCGTCGGCGTTGACCGGGAACCGGGTGATGCCGGTGGCGTTCGGCATGAACAGGAACTTGCCGTCCGGGGAGTAGACCGGGCCCTCCTGGCCGACGGTGTTGTCCGACAGCTTCAGGTTGACCCCGGCCGCGGAGCCACCGCGCCAGATCAGCTGGTACGTCGAGAGGTCGTAGATCTGCAGCGAGACCGAGCGGTCGTTGGACGTGGCGGCCAGGAATCGGCCGTCGGGGCTGACGGTGGAGCCCATGATCTTCCCGTACGGCGTGGAGAGGCGTTCGCCGAGCGGCTTGAGGATCTGGTTGGACGGAGATCTGGAGCCCGTCGGCGTACTCGGTGCCGACCTGGTGGTGCCCGAAGGCCGTGGTACCGGCGAAAGCGGTGCCCGTGCCCACGACCGCGAGTGCCGTGGCACCGCCGACGAGGAGCTTGAATCGGTTCTGTGCGAGGAGCCCGGATCGGGCGCCCGTGACGCGGGTGCGTTGACGCACGTGCATGGGGTGTTCCCTTCTCAGTGGTGTTCGAGTCAGTGGTGTTCGAGCAGGTCGACGTAGCCGTCGAACTGCCACAGCGGGTTAGGTGCGTCGCCGGTCGCGGTGCGCACCTGGAAGGAGCCGTTCACCTCCTTCGGTCCGTCTCCGTCGGCGACATACCGCCCTTCGGCAGTGACGTCGAGCTGGTAGATCGCCGAGCCCGTCGCCGTTGCGCCCGGCAGGTGCCAGGTCACGACGCAGCGCCAGTCGTTGCCCGGGCCGCGGTCCTCGACCCTGGACCCGCCCTTGTCGCAGGTCGTATGGGCGGCGAGCTGCCCCTCGGTGACTGCGGGGCGGTGCAGCTCCCGGGTCTGCAGCACGTAGAGGTGCGCGAACGCCGTCGACAACGAGCGCTCGAGCTTGCCCCTCTCGATGCCGGTCCCGCTGGCAGGGGTGACGGCGCCGATGACCAGCGCGGTGACCCCGACCAGTGCGGCGAGCGGCATCGCTGCGGCGACGAGCGTACGACGGCCGGCGCCGTCGTTGGACAGATCGGTGAAATCGCGACGCAGGAACAACACGTACGCGATCCCGGTGGCCACCGCCGCCCAGATCAGGCTCACCAGCACCCCGATCAGCAGCGGGCCGGTCGACGCCGGTTCGGTGTACAACCCGCGCCAGGCCAGGAATGCGTTGCTGGGTAGCGCGAATCGCACCACGACCGGCACGGGCAGCATCAGCACCAGGTTCATCGCCAGGGCGAGCACGGCCGGGACCAGCAGGCCCATCGGCGACCGGCCGAGCACCACCGAGCCGAGCAGCCCGACCGCAGCGAACGCCAGCGTGGGCGCGAGCACGCAGAGCCAGGTCAGCAACACGATCCGACCCGCCTCCCCCGCGGCCAAGGTGTGTCCGTCGAGGCCGATCAGGGCGTGGCTCCCGACGGCGGTCAGACCCCCGACGACGCTCGAAGCCACCAGACAGACGACCAGGACCAGGATCAAGGTCAGACTGGCCAATGCCTTGGCCGCGAAGATCCGACGTGGCGAGCGAACCGCGACCAGAAGGTGACGCCAGGTCCCCAGCCGGTCCTCTACTGCGAACACGTCGCCCGCGACCAGGGACACCAGCAAAGGCAGCCCCCAGCTGCACGCGAAGGCGAGGACCACGAGCGAGCCGGCCCATCCGGTGTCGTGCATCCAGCGGCCGAACACCGTGTCGGTCGGCAGTGAGCTCTGCCGACTGATCGCCGCGACGAAACCGGCCGGAGCGAGAAGGCAGACCAGCAGCACGCACCGGACCCGGCCTTGGGCGAGCAGCTTGACGAGCTCGAACCGGTAGCCGGGCAGGAGACGTGCGGCTGCGACCGGCTCGGCTGCCGGTGAAAGCGTGGTGGTCACGGCGTTGGTCCCTGGCCCGTCTGTTGATCCGCTTCGGTCCCGGTGAGAGCGAGGAACGCTGCCTCCAGTGGTGAGATGACCGAAGTGAGCTCGCGTACGCCGAGACCGGACTCGACCAGGCGTACGACGAGGCTGTCGAGCGCGAGCACCGGACCGCGGACGATCAGCGGATCCCCGGCTTCAAGCACTCGGAGGCCCTGTGTGCCCGCTGCGACCGTCGCTGCCCTCTTCGGATCCGACGTGACGACCCGGTAGTCGATGTCGTCGCTCTCGGTGGCCAGCTTCG
Source organism: uncultured Actinomycetota bacterium (assembly GCA_963759975.1). GTDB lineage: Bacteria > Actinomycetota > Actinomycetes > Propionibacteriales > Nocardioidaceae > Aeromicrobium. The sequence continues at coordinate 347,865 of CAVXBS010000020.1, read as the reverse complement.
CCAGCGGTCCGGTGAACACGACGCGGCCGGTGGCCAGCAGGGTCACGTCCGAGCACAGCGCGGCCACGTCGTCCATCCGGTGACTGGAGAGCACCACCGCGACTCCGTCCTGCGAGAGCGTGCTGATCACCTGATGCACGTGCCGCTTGCCTGCAGGATCCAGACCGTTGACCGGCTCGTCGAGGACCAGCAGCCTTGGACGGATGAGCAGTGCCGCGGCAAGGCCGAGGCGTTGCCGCATGCCGAGCGAGAATCCGCGGACCCGGCTGTCGGCAAGGTCGCCGAGGCCGACCTGCTCGAGGGCGTCGTCCACGTCGGCCGTTGCGCGGATGCCGCGAAGCGATGCCAGCGCAGCCAGGTTCTGCCGCGCGGACAGGGCCGGATACAGGCCCGGCCCGTCCACGAAGCCGGCGACACCGTCGGGGATGGCGAGGGTCCGCCGTACCGGCGTGCCGAGGATCTCCAGGGTGCCTGCATCTGGCAGCGCAAGACCGAGCAGCAACCCCAGCAGGGTCGTCTTGCCCGCCCCATTCGGCCCCACCAAGCCGTGCACCTGACCGGCATCGATGTCGAGGTCAACGCCGTCGAGAGCGATCACCTGGCCGAACTGCTTGCTGATCCCGCGGGCCCGAGCCGCTGGGGTCCACGTCATGTCAACGTCCTTCCCGAGGGGACAAACGCTAAGGAGCCAAGTTGGCCGGGGTCAGACCGTCAGGCGAACAGTTGGGAAACGCAACCAATTGCCTAGAATCTTTCCGATACGGACTCGTTCCGTTTCGTGATAGATTCCTTGTCGTGTCAACGACCAAGCCCGCCATCTCCAGAGACACCCGCCAGGGGCCGCCCACGCGACCCCAGCCGCGACGAGGCGATCATCGACGCATCGATCGACCTCCTCGTACGCGACGGCTACGACCGGTTGTCGATGGAAGCCGTCGCCACCGAGGCCGGCGTCGGCAAGGCCACGGTCTACCGCCGATGGAGCAACAAGGCCGAGCTCGTCATCGACGCGATGGCGACCCTCAAGCCCGCCTTCGAGGCCATCGACAGCGGCACCCTCGACGGCGACATCGAGATGATGATCGCGGCCTCGTGCAGCCCACACACCGAGCGGCTCATGCAGGTGATGGCAAGCATCTGCTCCGCCCTCCCCCGCGAGCCCGAGCTGCTCGAGGCATTCAGGATCCGCTTCACCGAGCCGCGCATCGCCCGCATCACTGGAATCCTCGAACGCGCGCGGGACCGCGGCGAGCTTGGCCCCGACATCGACGTTGCGATGGCTGCAAGCCTCATGCCGTCGCTCATGCTCCAGCGAGTCCTCATGACCGGCCAGCCGGCCGGCCGCACGTATGCCGAGCAGATCGTCAGCAGCGTGCTGCTCCCGGTGCTCGGCCGCCCCGCACGGCCCCTCTCGACCACAGACACGGAGACACCCCATGACTGAAGCACCGCCCTCGCAAGCAACCCGCAACGGCGGGCTCGCCCTGGCCGTGATCTGCGTCGCGCAGCTCATGGTCGTCCTCGACGCCACCGTCGTGAACGTCGCGCTGCCCAGCATCCGCGACGATCTCGACTTCTCGCCCGACAACCTGACCTGGGTTGTCACCGCGTACTCACTCGCCTTCGGCGGGCTCCTGCTCTTCGGCGGGCGCACCGGCGACCTGTTCGGTCGCCGACGCATGTTCATGACCGGCATCTCGATCTTCGCGGCCGCGTCCCTGGTGGGCGGGTTCGCCACCAGCGAGGCGATGCTCATCATCGCCCGCGCCGCGCAGGGTGCCGGTGGCGCGATCGCCGCCCCCACCGCGCTCGCGCTGCTCGCCACGACGTTCACCGAGCCGGCGGCCCGCGCTCGAGCGTTCGGCGTGTTCGCCGCCATGGCTGCCTCCGGTGGCGCGCTCGGGCTGCTGCTCGGTGGCGTGCTGACCGACTACGCCAGCTGGCGCTGGGCACTATTCATCAACGCCCCGATCGGCGCGATCGTGCTCTTCCTGGCGCCGCGCGTGCTCAACGAGTCGCAGGGCTCGGGCACCAAGCTCGACCTGCCCGGCGCCATCTCCGTCACAGCCGGCATGTCGACCCTGGTCTACGGCCTCACCAAGGCTGCGAGCGATGGCTGGGGATCGACCACCACCCTGGTGACCCTCGCGATCGCCGCAGCACTGCTGGTCGCGTTCGTGTTCATCGAGCTGGGCTCGACCCACCCGCTCATGCCGTTCCGGATCTTCAACAACCGCAACCGCACCGGCGCGTACCTCATCATGTTGTTCCTCGCGGCGGCGCTCTTCACGACGTTCTACTTCATGGCGCAGTACCTGCAGAACGTGCACGGCTGGAGCCCGTTCCACACCGGCATCGGCTTCCTGCCCATGCCGGCGACGATCATGTTCATGTCCATCGTGGTGGTCCGGCGCCTCATCCCGAAGATCGGCATCCGGCCGTTCCTCACCGCCGGGCCGATCCTGGCCATCCTCGCCATGATCTCGTTCGCGCAGCTCGACGCGAGCAGCAGCTACTGGCCGTTCCTTGGTTCGCTCCTGCTGCTCGGCCTGGGCATGGGGTGCAGCTTCGTGCCGCTGACCATGACCGCGGTCAACGGCGTTGAGCCGCACGAGACGGGTCTCGCGTCAGCGCTTCTCAACACCGGCCAGCAGGTCGGCGGAGCCATCGGCCTGGCCGCCTTCGGCACGGTCTTCGCGCACGCCGCGTCCGACCGCGCCGGCGAGCTCGGCGTCCGCGCCCGCACCGCCGCAGGCCAGTCCGACATCTTCGTCGCCGGCCAGCAGCATGCCTTCCAGGCCGCTCTCGTGGTGACGGTGCTCGCGCTCATCGCGTCTCTGGCGCTCATCCGCGTCAACAAGGTCGCCCCACCTGCCCCGGCCGCCGCCCCAGCCATGGCGGAGTGACGGCCGACTCGGCAGTGCGCGTACGCGGGTGACAGCGGCCCCTGATCAGCCTTCTGCTCGTCGGGGGCCTTTGGCACGGCGCTCCGTGATGACGCTGCTCGGCGACCAACCCGACAAAGGTCTCGACCGCCGCGCGGAGGCTCGTCGACGGCAGGGAACCCGACATCGACGCTCCGCGTTTCGTGGCGCAGGAACCGTCCGGGGCAAAAGGGTCTGCTGCACGGATAGGTGACACGCCACTGCGGTGCTGAGAGGTGCCGCGGGAGAGGATGTGCACTATGCCGAAGCCGTATCCCAAGGAGTTCCGCGAGGACGTGATCCGGGTTGCCCGGAACCGTGAGCCGGGCGTCCATCTGAAGCAGATCGCTGCCGACTTCGGCATCAGCGAGTCGTGTCTGAACAACTGGTTGGCCAAGGCTGACCGGGAGGACGGCGTCCGGTTGGGCGACCCGGCCCAGCCGGCCACCGAGCGTGAGCTGCGCAAGCGGGTCCGGCTGCTGGAGCAGGAGAACGAGGTCCTGCGCCGGGCTGCTGCGTATCTGTCGCAGGCCAACCTGCCGGGAAAATGATGTACCCGCTCGTCCGCGAGCTGGCCGCCACCGACGCACCCCTGCGGGTGCCGGTGGCGGTGACGTGCCGGGTGCTCGGGCTGGCCCGCCAGCCCTTCTACCGCTGGCTCGAGCAGCCGGTCACCGATGCTGAGCTGGATGAGGCCTACCGGGCCAACGCGTTGTTCGACGCCCACCGCGACGACCCGGAGTTCGGCTACCGGTTCCTGGCCGACGAGGCTCGCGACGCCGGCCAGTCCATGGCGGAGCGGACCGCGTGGAAGATCTGCTCAGCCAACGGCTGGTGGTCGGCGTTCGGCAAGAAGAAGCGAGGCAAGAACGGCAAGAAGCCCGGCCCGCCGGTCCATGACGACCTGTGCGCCGTGGTCGACGACAAGGGCCGAGTCCGGCACGAGTTCACCGCCGAGGCACCCAACCAGCTGTGGCTTGCCGACATCACCGAGCACTGGACTGGTGAGGGCAAGCTCTACCTCTGTGCGATCAAGGACGTCTTCGCCAACCGGATCGTGGGCTACTCCATCGACTCGAGGATGAAGTCCAGGATCGCGGTGAACGCCCTCAACAACGCCGTCGCCAGGCGTCAGGCAGAGGGCGGTGAGGTGGCCGGCTGCATCCTGCACACCGACCGCGGATCGCAATTTCGAAGCCGCAAGTTCGTCCGTGCCCTGCACCGTCACGGCATGGTCGGCTCCATGGGCCGGGTCGGCGCGGCCGGGGACAACGCGGCGATGGAGAGCTTCTTCTCCCTGCTGCAGAAGAACGTGCTCGACCGCCGCTCCTGGCAACCCGCGAGGAACTCCGGATCGCGATCGTGACCTGGATCGAAAGGACCTACCACCGCCGGCGCAGGCAGACCGCCCTCGGGCGATTGACTCCCGTTGAGTACGAGACCATCATGACCACGTCAGCCAGTCAGGCTGCGTGACCCAACCTGTCACCCGTTCGTGCAGCAGACCCAGCTCACCAATTTCCCTTCTGCAGGTCCTTCAACATGCTGATGTCCAACGCCTGCTCAGCCACGATCCGCTTCAGTCGGGCGTTCCCCTGCTCCAACGCCTTGAGCCGCTGCGCCTCGTCCTCTTTCAACGCCCCGTACTTCAGACGCCACCTGTAGAACGTCTGATCGCTGACCCCAAGCTTCTTGCACAGCTGCGGAATCGTCATTCCCTGGCCCTGAAGCTTCTCCGCCTCACGAAGCTTCGCCACGATCTGCTCTGTCGTGTACCTCTTAGCTGCTGGCATCCTCAACCTCCATTAGCACTCTCATTATCTGAAGCACTCACACAGAAGTTGGACCGAAAAATGGGGGGCCGGACACCCTGCAGTCGGATTCCACATGGGACTCTACGTGTGACGCAAAGCGCAATGGACTCATGGACGCCCTCTAAACGGGTCATTGCACGTTCGACGAGTGGGCGGTTGGCAGGGCTGCCACTACGGCTTCGGGGTTGCTCACGATCGACCGAAGCAAGGGTAGAAGTTGGGAGCGGCGGGCCCCCACTGGCCGGAGAAGATGGTTCTCAACCTCTTGCGCAGCGGGCTCGACGAGGCGCACCACATTGCTGCCGTAGTCGGCGAGCGTGATGACACGTTGACGACCGTCGCGGGTATCCCGCGCAACGTGGATCAGGCTGCGCTGCTGCATACGCGCCAGCAGGCCGGCAACGGTGACCTTGTCGAGGTAGAGCTGGCCGCCGATCTCCCCTTGGCTGAGCCGGCCAGACGAGCGAATGAGACACAACAGACTGTATTGCGGCGGGGTGACCAGAGAGCCGATCTCGGCGCCCCAGATCGACGTGTGCAGCTGCGCGCAGATCCGGAGGAGACGGCCGAAAGCGCGGCTCGTTTCCGCAACAGAAAACACCGCCCCTGAGGTCGAACGGGACCCCTCGCCTTGACTGCGCGTCACCGGGTCGACGCGATCGGCGTACGCGATCGCCGTCATGTCATGGATGAGATCCTCTTGCTCTTGAGGACTGAGACGAGCGAGGATCTCCCGGTCCGCGATCCTCAGTCGAGCCGAGTCCGCCCGCACGAGGCTCGCAGCCTCGCCCGCTGGCGACAAAAGGCGCCGTCGCCCGTCCCCGGGATCGCGATCCACCTGGACCAGGCCCTTGTGTTGAAGCCGCCTGACCGTCTCGCTGACGGTCGCCTGGTCAATTGATGCGAGCTCGCTGACCGTGCGCTGGTCAATGCTCGGAAGGCGGCAGAGGGCCAAGAGCACGACGAACTGCGTCGGCGTCAAGATCCCCGGCGTTGGGTGGTCCTTGATAGCAGAGTGCAGTCGCCGAGCGGCGCGCAGCAGGTGGCCGACATCGAGCTGCTCCGTCCAGGGCGACGGGTCCTGCCCTGCGTCACCGTCGAACATCACTCCCCCTCGGTCACTAATGGAACTCGCCCACGAGACGAAGTTCTTGTTCTGTTCTCCAGAATTGCCCTTGGCGTGGGCCTCAACAGCACCCAATATAGCGAACACAAGTAATTCGTCTACGAACTGTTTACATCAATTAGCCCGACATGACAGCATCGACAATATTCTTCGTGTACGAACAAGTAGCGAAAGGTTGTCCGATGAACTGCACCATCAGCTCGGTCAGCTCAAGCCGCAACGGGCGGCGGAATGTGGATCAAGGAAGGGCGTGGCACGGGTGAAGAACTACCTTCTTCGTCGACTGACGCAGTCGATCGCCGTCGTGCTGGCAGCGTGGACAGCTTCGTTCTGCGTCCTGTTCATGCTGCCCGGCGACCCCGCCCTCAATCTCGTCGCCGGTGGTGACGCCGGATCGGTCGTCAACACTGTCGAGCTCGATCGGGTTCGTGCCGAGCAGGGCTTCGACCAGCCGATCTTCCAGCAGTACCTCAACCGCTTGGGTGACGCCGTCACGGGCGACTTCGGCACATCGATGGACACCGGCCGCCCAGTTGCCGACATTCTCACCGAAGCACTCCCGCCGACGCTCGCGGTGATCGCCGGAGCGCTGGTCCTCGGAATCCTGCTGGGTGGAGGCGTCGCTCTCGCAGCGACCTACACCCGCATCCGGTGGCTTAAGCAGCTCCTGCTGTCGCTGCCACCAACGGGAATCTCCCTACCCACGTTCTGGGTCGGCCTGATGCTGGTACAGGTCTTCTCGTTCACGCTGCACCTTCTCCCCGCGATCGGAAACGACGGAATCAGCTCGCTGATCATGCCGTGTCTGACCCTCGCGCTGCCGACCGCGGCGACCATCGGGCAGATCCTTGCCAAGAGCCTCCAGCAGACCCAGCAAGAGCCATATGTCACGACCGCCCTGGCGATCGGCACAGCGCGACGCGTCATTCACTTCCGTGACGTGCTTCGCAACGCCGCCATCCCCGCTCTGACGATCGCCGGTGTTCTGATCGCCAATCTGATCGGTGGCTCGGTCGTCGTCGAGAGCGTGTTCTCTCGGGCAGGACTCGGCCGGGTCACCGTGCACGCCGTGCTCACACGCGATATCGCCGTCGTGCAGGGGATCGTCGTCCTGGGCGCGGTGATCTTCGTGGTGGTCAATCTTCTCGTCGACCTGGCCTATCCGCTGATCGACCCGCGGCTACGTACTGCAGTGAAGGGGGCGCACGCGCGATGACCGACAATCTCCAGACCGTCCTGACGTCGGCGGCACCGGCCACTGACCAATCAGCCGACCAGGGTCCCGCGACGGTCGTCGCCGACACCCGTCGGCAGCAGGCAAAACGCGGCCTCCGCATGGTCCTTCGTCGCCCCGGGTTCGTGTTGTCTGTGCTCGTCGTCGCGACCGCGGCACTGATGGCCTTCTTTCCGGGGTTGTTCACGACACTCGACCCGTTCGCGACCGACCCAGCGCGCACCCTGGCGCCCCCCGGCACAGCGGGCCACATCCTCGGCACCGACGCGGTCGGGCGTGATGTCTACACGCGCATCGTCTTCGGATCCCGTGACTCCCTCCAGGCAGCGATCCTCGCGATGCTGATCTCGCTGGTTGGTGGCTCGGTCCTCGGGCTCGTCGCGGGGTATGCGGGTGGGCGCACCGACACGATCATCATGCGGCTCGTCGACGTCATGCTCGCCTTCCCGGCCCTCCTTCTGTCGATGGCAATCATCGCTGCGATCGGCTTCGGCTCCCTGACCGTCGCGATCGCCGTGGGCGTCGTCGGTATCGCGGCCATGGCTCGTCTGATGCGCTCGGAGGTCATGCGCATTCGCACCCGCCCCTACGTCGAAGCCGCCGCGGTCAGCGGCGTGCGGCCCTTGGCGATCCTGCTCCGCCACGTCCTGCCCAACGCCGCCGGGCCGGCCGTTGTGCTCGCGACTCTCGACTTCGGCACTGCGATCCTCTCGGTCTCGAGCCTGAGCTTCCTCGGCTTCGGTGCCCCGCCGCCGTCACCCGAGTGGGGCTCGTTGATCTCCGACGGGCGCGCCTACCTCGCGACCGCGTGGTGGCTCAGCGCCTTTCCAGGAATCGCGATCGCGTTGGTCGTGCTGAGCTCCAACCGCATCTCCCGCGGCTTCGACGAAGTGAAGGGCCGCTGACATGTCGATCTCCCATGCCACGTCGTCCGCCTCCATGCCCGAGTTGGATGTCGCTTTGCTCACGGTCGATGGCCTTGTCGTCGACTACCGAACATCCCGCGGCACGCTGAGTGCCGTGCGAGGCGTAGATCTGACGATCGCCCCGGGCGAGGTCGTCGCCGTCGTAGGTGAGTCCGGTTCCGGCAAGAGCACCCTGGCTCACGCTCTGATCGACTTGCTGCCTCCCGGCGGCCACGTCGCAGCCGGCACGATCCAGCTGCGCAACGAGTCACTGGTGGGCCGCAGCGAGCGCGACATGCGGGCGATACGTGGTCTATCCATCGGGCTGATCCCGCAGGACCCCATGATGTCTCTCAACCCGCTACGTCGGGTAGGCAGCCAAGTCGCCGACGCGATGATCGTCCACAAGATCTGCTCGGCCGAGGAAGCACGCAGTCGCGCCGTCGACCTCCTTCGGGAGGCTGGCCTCAGTCAGCCCGAGGTGCGAGCACGTCAGTACCCTCATGAACTGTCGGGCGGTATGCGCCAGCGCGTGCTGATAGCGATGGCATTCGCCTGCCGACCGGCCCTGGTGATCGCTGATGAGCCGACCAGCGCCCTCGACGTGACGGTGCAGAAGCGCATCCTCGATCAAATCGCAACGATCACACAGGAGTCCGGAACGTCGGTCCTGCTGATAACGCACGACCTCGGAGTCGCGGCGGATCGTTCCGACCGCGTGCTCGTGATGTCGCAGGGTGTCATCGTCGAGGAGGGCCCGACCCGTCAGGTGCTCGAGTCCCCACGCCACGACTACACCCGTCAGCTGATTGACTCAGCGCCGGGACTGCGGTCCGAGGCGTTGTACGTCTCGGCGGGGGCTCCAGAAGGCCCGGCCGTGCCCGACACCTCTTCCACGACGCTGCTCGAGGTCGTCGACCTGGTCAAAGACTTCCACGTCCGTGACGAGCTGGGGCGACCCACGACGTTGCGCGCTGTCGACGGGGTCTCGTTCCGAGTAGGACGTGGCCAGTCGCTCGGGATCGTCGGCGAGTCGGGTTCCGGCAAATCGACCACCGCACGCTTGGTGATGCGTCTCGACACGCCGACCTCGGGCGCCATGACGGTTGACGGGATCGACGTGGCCGGACTGCGCGGTCGCGGTCTGCGCGACCTGCGCCGACGCATGCAGTTCGTGTACCAGAGCCCGTTCGGGTCACTCGACCCACGCTTCAATGTCGAGTCGATCATCGCCGAGCCGCTGCGCTCCTTCAAAGTTGGTGCGCGAGGTGACCGCTCGAAGCGTGTCGGCGAGCTGCTCGACCTCGTTGCGCTCCCGACGTCCTACGCCCGCCGCCGCCCGGCCGAGCTGTCGGGCGGGCAACGTCAACGCGTTGCCATCGCGCGAGCGCTCGCGCTCAATCCTGAGCTCGTGGTCTGCGACGAGCCGGTCTCCGCACTCGACGTCTCGGTCCAAGCTCAGATTCTCCGCCTGTTGATTGATCTGCAGCGCGAGCTTGGCGTCAGCTACCTGTTCATCTCCCATGACCTGGCCGTGGTCCGCCAGCTGTGCCGAGACGTCGTCGTGATGCAGGACGGGCGAGTCGTCGAGGCCGGATCGACCGCGACGATCTTCGACGCGCCGGCTCATGAGTACACGCGCCAGCTCGTCGCAGCAATCCCCGGCGGTCACCACGACGTCGTCGACAAGGTCGGCAACACGCCGCCGACCAATCCGTCTTCCCCTCCCAGCCCCTGAAGGTTCCGAAAGGACATACCCGTGTCACGATCACGATCTTTGACCCAACGCCTGAACAGTCGAGCACTGCGCCGTATCGGCACTGCCATCATCGCGCTCACCTTGACCGCCACGCTGGCCGCCTGCGGAGGCAGCTCCGGAGGCACGAGTGGAGGCAAGAACCTCAAGATGGCGATCCCCGCTGACGAGGGTTGCATCGACCCACAGCAGCTGCTCGGCCGCTCGCAGCTCACGATCGGTCGTGCCATGGCCGACTCATTGGTCTACCAGAAGGGAGACGAGTTCGAGCCATGGCTTGCGTCGTCCTGGAAGGTCAACGACAACGCCACGGTGTTCACGTTCACCCTCCGTGATGACGTGACCTTCAGCGACAAGTCCAAGCTCACCGCCCAGACGGTGGTCGACAATTTCAACGCAATCGTCAAGCTCGGCGCCAAGGCCAAGCTCGCGTCGAGCTACCTGATCGGCATGACGTCCGCGGAGGCGACCGACGCCAAAACGGTCACGGTGACCTTCGAGAAGCCCAACGCTGCTTTCCTGCAGTCGGTGTCCACATCGAGCATGGGCATTCTGTCCGACGCCAGCACCAAGGCCTCGCAGGCCGACCGCTGTCTCGGCAAGTTCACTGGAAGCGGCCCCATGACCCTGGCGAGCTACCGCAGCAACGAGGCCATCAAACTGACTCGACGCGACGACTATGCCTGGGCCCCCGACTCGCTCGGCAAGGTCGACAACGGCTACTCAACGATTGATGTCAGCATCGTCGGGGAGAGCAGCGTACGCGCAGGAACCCTGGTCAGCGGCCAAACCGACTACATCACCGAGATCCAACGCTCTGACCTCAAAACCCTGCAAGCGGCGGACGCCAAGATCGAGTCCCAGCCCAACCCGGGGGTCTCGCAGCAGCTGTGGGTCAACCCGAAGAATCCGGTGCTCGCCGATGTCGCGGTCCGCAAGGCTCTGCAGATCGGTATCAACCGCAAAGAGCTGATCGACTCGACTTTGACGAAGTACCAGCTCGTCGCGACCAGCGTGCTTTCGTCCACCACACCGGGGTACGTCGACCACTCATCGCAGCTCCGATACGACCCCGACGGCGCCAAGAAGTTGCTCGACGACGCGGGATGGGTGCCCGGCAAGAACGGGATCAGGGCCAAGGACGGGCGTCAGCTCAAGGTGTCGCTGCTCTATGGAAGCCAGCTGTACGGATTCCTCGTGCCCTTGATGACTCTCATGCAGCAGGAGCTGGAGGAGATCGGCATCCGGGTCGACCTGCGTCCGCTCCCTGATGCCGACGCCAACACGGCATGGATAGAGATGGACTATGACCTGCGAATCTCTGCCCTGACCCGATCCGATCCGGATGCCCTGCGTACCGGCATGAGTGGTCTCGACCCCGAGCTCGACAAGATCCTCGCGGCCCAGGCCGGCGAGGTCGATCCCGACGCACGGATGAAGCAGGTCGCCGAGGCGCAGGAGCGCATCATCGACCAGGGCTACGGCGTGCCGATCAATGAGCTCGCGCTCCCGATGGCACACAGCTCCAAGGTCGGGAATGTCGTCTACACGACCGACTCGCTGGTGCTGCTGTCACAGCTCGAGCCCACGAGCTGACGAGAGGTAGGCGCCCTGCGGGGCGCCTACCTCCTCCATCACCTTCCACCCGATCCACGTCCTGAGAGGAGCAACCGATGACTACGACACCCGAGCTGCGTGACTGGACCGTCGTCGGTGCGGGCGCGATCGGCGGCAGTCTCGCGCACCACCTCGCCCTCAAGGGACATCGCGTCACCGTGGTGGATGCGGACCACGAGCACGTGGCGGCCATCTGTGCCATAGGGCTCACGGTGCGCGACCACCTCGGTCTCGGCTCGACCGTCTCGGTCGATGCCATGACGCCCGGCAGTGCCGAGGCCTCTGGCCTCGTGGCCGACCGCGTGCTCCTCGCTACCAAGCGCCAGCACGTGTCCGATGCGGCCTCGTGGCTGGATGGCCACGTACGCCCTGGTGGCGTCGTGCACCTGTGTCAGAACGGACTCTCCTACCTTCTCGCTGCCACCCACCTCGACCCGGCGCTCCTGGTTCCGGTGTTCGTCGACTTCGCTGCCGACCGCCTGGAACCGGGGGTCATCCGCGCTGGCGGGTCGGGCGAGCTGGTCTTCGGTGAGCTGTCCGGCGAGCGGACGCCCCGCGTCAGGGAGGCAGTGACCGACCTGGCCGGCTTCGGCGCGGTCCGTTCGACCGACAACATCCTCGGCCATCTGTGGGCCAAGCGCGCCCTCGGCGCCGTCATCAGTGCGACCGCGCTGGTCGACGCCGACATCAGCACTGTCGTGGATTCCCACCGAGCCGAGCTGACGGGCCTGGCTGCCGAGGTCGTCAACGTCGCCCTCGCGGAAGGCATCCGGTTGGAGCCGATCGACGGCATCGACCTGGCCGCGTTCGCCGGGCACCAGGGTGAGGCCGCCCGCGACTCGGCCGTCGACGCCACGGTCGGCTTCTTGGCATCGATGCCGGGCAAGACCCGCAGCGGCGTGTTCCGCGACATCGTCGTGCGTCGTGTCCCGAGCGAGGCTTCCGGGGAGCTCGCCGAGATCGCCCGGACCGGCGAGCGGCACGGGATCCCCTGCCGAGCCGTCCGCCTCCTCCACGAGCAGCTGCGCGGCTTGGAGCGCGGCGACCAACAGCCGTCCCCGATCCTCCTGACCGCACTGAATCCCACTGAAAGGACAGAACGTCGATGACGCACTCGATCCCCGCAGGACCCCGCACCGAGAAGCCTCGCCTGAATGACGACTCGATGCGATTCGGGCTGATGTGGCCCAACTCGCCGTCGCCGAACATCACCTCGCTCGAGGCGGCTCAGAACAATCCCGACATCCTGTCGATCGACTCACACATCCGGCTCGCGCAGACCGCGGAGCGTATAGGTGTCGACTTCGTGTTCTTCGCAGACGGGTACACCCATCACGGGCCCGACAACGCGCGCGTGGGTCACGGCGAGCCCTGCATCTCCGCACCGATCTGGGCACCGATCGTGATGGCCGCCACGGAGCACGTCGGTGTCGTCACGACGATGCACGCGCGCTACCACTCGCCGGTCGTCCTGGCCCGGCTCGGTGCCAACCTCGACGTGTTGAGCGGCGGGCGGTGGGGCTGGAACATCGTGCCGGGGGCGAAGGGCTCCGAGGCCGCGCTCTTCGGCCTCGACGACGAGATCGAGCACGACGAGCGCTACGCCGTCGTCGAGGAGACTCTCGATGCCGTCCGCGCTCTTTGGGGGGCTCAAGGCGAGCCGATCGAGTTTCGGGGGAAGTACTCGCATCACTCGGGCACGCCGCGGGGTCCCTACCCCGTGCAGGAATCTCCGATGATCTTCAACGCAGGCGTGTCTGAGGCCGGGAAGAACTTCATCGCGACCAAGGCCGACTACGCCTTCTTCGCGGTGACCGACGACCTCGCCCGGGTCAAGGACACCGTCGATGATCTGACCGCCCGCACCGTGGCCGCCGGGCGTGATCCGCTGGCGGTCAGCGGCGCCGGCAGCGTTGGCATGATCGTCGGCCGCACCAGCGCCGAGGCGCAGGAGAAGCGCGAGCGCATCGAGGCCTCGGTCGACATGGACGCCGCCCGCGGCTGGGCCAAGGGATTCCTCGGCGGCAGCCAGACGTACCAGAAGACCTTCGGCACCGATCTCGATGCCGCGGCCCGCAAGATCGGCATCGCGGCGGGCAGCACGGTGTTCTCCGGCACGCCAGAGGAGATCGCGGAGCAGCTGATCGAGGTCCGGCGGGCCACCGGGCTGCGCGGCTACATGATCCTCACCCTCGACTGGAACCCCGAGGAAGTCGCCCTGATCGGCGACGTCCTGCCGCACCTTGAACGCGCCGGCGTCTGGATCCCGCCCGAGAAGCGTCAGTGGTCCTGGTGACCCGCTCCCTCGTCCACCCCACAGCAGAAGGAGACATCGCATGACCATCGACGCCAAGGAAGCCATGTGCCGACTGAGCCCCGAGGAGATCGACGCGGGGCTCACGGCGCCCGGGCCGGCCAGCATCCACGAGCTCAAGGCCTTCGACGCGCACGTGCACTACCTGCCCCCGGCCTACCGCAAGCTCGTGCTCGAGGCTGGCATCACCAAGCCGGACGGCTATCACCTGGGCCTTCCGGAGTGGTCGGCGCAGGCGCACATCGAGCACATGGACCGCCTCGGCATCGAGACGTCAGTCGTGTCGATCTCTACACCTGGAGTCCAGCTGACCGACAACCCGGCCGACGGAGCCCGTGTCGCGAGGGCCGCCAACGAGGGTGGTGCCGACGCCGTCCGCGACCACCCCGGCCGGTTCGGCTTCTACGCGGCCCTGCCCGTCCCTGATGTCGACACCGCGCTCGCGGAGCTGGAGTACGCCGTCGACGAGCTCGGCGCCTGGGGCGTGTGCCTGTTAAGTAACGTGCAGGGCGTCTACCTCGGTGATCCCGTCCTCGAGCCAGTCATGGCCGAGATGTCGCGCCGCGGCCTGCCGCTGTTGATCCACCCGACCCAGCCGTCGGCCAAGGTCGAAGGCGTCATGGAAGGCTGGTCGCGCTCGATGTACGAGTACTTCTTCGACAGCACCCGCACCGTCATCAACCTGATCTTCTCCGGCGCCCTGGAACGTCATTCCGGGATCAAGCTCGTCGTGCCGCATGCCGGAGCAGCGCTACCGGCACTGGCCCAACGGGTCGAGCGCAACGTATGGCGTGCCAATGAGGTACGTGAGGACGGCGACCCGACCTTCCCGTCGGTCATCGACACCCTGCGCCGCTGCTGGTTCGACCTGGCCGGCAGTGTCCTGCCATACCAGCTTCCGTCGCTCCTGAGCCTCGTCGACGACACCAACCTCGTGTACGGCAGCGACTATCCGTTCACCAACGACGTCATGGGCGGTGAGCTCGGCCTCGATCTGCGCTCGACCGACCTGCTGACGCTGGATCAGAAGCGGCGCATCCTGCGGGACAACTCCACCGCGCTCTTCCCCCAGCTCACGGCACTCGCCGAGGCGTCGGCATGAGCAGCACGCGCGACTTCGACCAGGCCTCCGGCTACACCGGCTACCGCTCGTTCGGCTATCTCAAGCCGGGCACCGACTACACGGACTACGAGTGGGAGCAGGAGATCGACCGGCTTCCCCTGTACGACCTCGGACTGACAACCGAACAAGCAGCTCACGCCGAACAGCTGTTGCAGGAGAGCCTCGTGGTGAGCCTGCACGACCATCCGCAGGTGTACCCACGTGACATGTCCCAGGCCGTCGAGTACGCCGCCGGAGGCCGCACCCCGGTCGGCTTCGAGGGACTGTCCTACTCGGGCCTCGACGTCATCTTCGACAACCTCGCCGGCCCGACGGGCTGCATTGTCAGCACGTATGGCTGGAGCTGGGGCGACATCGTCTATGACATCGGCCACCGGCTCGCCGACATCGCGCACCAGGACTACGTCCGGATCGTCCGCACGATCGACGACATCAACGCCCTCCGCGGCTCGGGACACCTTGGCATGGTGCTGGCGCTGGAGGCGGCCACTCCGATCGACAACGACATCGACCGGCTCGACCTGCTGTACGGCTTCGGCATACGCCAGCTCGGCCTGGTCTACAACGAGAGCAACCTGCTCGGCGGCGGGCTCAAGGAACGGCGCGACGGCGGCCTGACCCGCTTCGGCCACCGAGTCGTCGAGCGAATGAATGCACTCGGGCTGTCGATCGACCTGTCGCACGCTGGCGACCGCACCAGCATGGATGCGATCTCGGTCAGCGAGGCCCCTGTCATGATCACCCACGCCGGAGCACGCGGGGTGTGGCCGAGCGAGCGGATGAAGCCCGACCACGTGCTGAAGGCGCTCGCCGAGCGTGGCGGCCTGCTGGGCCTGGAGTCGGCACCTAATTCGACGGTGACCGCCGAGCACGAGGGGCACTCGATCGAGTCCGTCATGGCTCACTTCGAGTATTGCGTCGACCTCATGGGCATCGACCACGTGACCTTCGGGCCCGACACGCTGTATGCCGATCACGCCGTGCTGCATCAGGCATTCGCGAGCGTGTTCGGCTCCGCCACCGTGCCGCAGCCCACTGAGGACGTGCCCGATGACGGCAGCCGGGTCGGCGTCACGGACCCCAGCAAGCCGCGGGCCGAACAGTGCGCGGGCATGGAGAACCCGACGGAGAACTTCCGCAACGTCATCGGGTGGCTCGTGCAGCACGGCTACAGCGACGACGACATCCGCAAGGTCGTCGGGGGCAACACGATGCGTGTGCTGGCCGAGTCATGGTGACAGTGGCCGCCGATGTGACGGACTGGCGCGCGGAGGCCGCCGCGCTCGCCGATGAGCTCCGCCGCGTCCAGGAGGCGCTGCACCGGCATCCGGAGGTCGGGCTCGAACTGCCCGCGGAGCCAGCGGACGGTTCTCGACGCCCTCGCCGGTCTACCGGTCGAGGTGACGCTCGGGACGACGTCGTCGTCCGTCGTGACCGTGCTCCGCGGCACGCGCCCCGGCCCGACCGTGTTTCTCCGCGCCGACCTCGACGCGCTGCCGATGGAGGAGGACAGCGGCGCCGCGGTCCGGTCCGAGCTGCCGGGTGTCATGCATGCCTGCGGGCACGACCTGCACTCGGCGATGCTGGTCGGCGCGACGCGGCTGCTCGCAAGCGCGGCCCGATCTGCCGGGCACGGTCGTAAGCATCTGGCAGCCCGGCGAGGAGGGGCACGAAGGCATGCAGGCGATGCTCGACGACGGGCTGGCCGACCCTCGTTGCGGATGCCGGCGAGGACGTCGCTTCGTACGGCCTTCACGTCCTCTCCGGCGATGGCTCAAGCCCGGCCGCCGGGGTCTTCACCGGCCGGGCCGGCTCATCCCACGCCTCGACCGCGACGTTCACGGTGGAGGTCCGCGGACAGGGCGGCCACGCGGCGTTTCCGCATCAAACCGCTGACCCCATCGTCGCGGCCGCTGCGATCGTGACCGCGCTCCAGGTTCGGGTGGCCCGTACGGTCGATGTCTTCGACCCCGCGGTCGTCACGGTCGGCAGCATCCATGGGGGCTCGGCGCCCAACACGATCCCGGACACCGTGACGCTGCAGGGCACCGCCCGCTGCTTCTCCGCTGAACGCGCTCCCTTGCTCCACCGGCTGGTCGTCGACACCGCCACCTCGGTGGCGGCGACTCACGGCGTCGTGGCGGTGGTCGACTGGGTGTCGGGCTACCCCGCGGTCATCAACGACGCGACGGAGATCGAGCTGTTCGCCGACACCGTACGCGGGCTCTTCGGAGCCGAACGATTCGAGCATCTCGCCGCTCCCATCCCCGCAGGCGACGACTACGCCCGACTGCTGGAGCTGGTCCCCGGCGCATTCCTGCTCCTGGGAGCCGGTGTGCCGGACGCCGATGGTCGCACCTATCCCAACCACTCACCGGGGGTCGTGTTCGACACCCGTGTGCTCGCCGACGGCGCGGCCGCCCTCGCTGCCGTGACCCATCGGCGCCTGACCTCACCACGTCACGACTCGAGAGGAGAATCATGACAACCGAAAGCCCCGCAACTGTCGCGTCGTCGCTCGACCCGGGAACCTATCGGGCCGTGCTCGGCCAGTACCCAACCGGCGTCACGGCGATCACTGCGACCGACGGGGAGGGACGCCCGCTCGGCATGATCGTCGGCACCTTCAGCTCGGTGTCGCTCGATCCGCCGCTCGTGTCCTTCATGGCGTCGCGTGACTCCGCCTCATTCGCCGCGATCAGACAATCCCCGACCTTCTGCGCCAATGTCCTCGCCGGCGACCAGGAGGGAGTCTGCCGCGCCCTCTCCATAAAGGGCGCCACCGACAAGTTCGCCAGCCTGACCTGGCACACCGCACCGCTCGGCTCCCCCGTCATCAACGGCGTGCTTGCTTGGATCGAATGCAGGGCTCGCACGGTCGTCGACGCCGGCGACCACGTCATCGTGATCGGCGAGGTGGTCGGCCTCGAGTCGACCCGTTCGGCTCTTCCTCTGCTGTTCCTGGGCGGCGGGTACGGACGGTTCTCCCCGCACTCGCGCGTTGTGGCGGCGTCGCCCGACATCATGGACCAGTTACGTCTGGCAGACCTCGCTCGGACGCCGATGGAAGTACTGGGTCGACGTCTCGGGCTGGAGTGTGCCGCTGTCGCTCCTGTCGAGGATGTGCTGGTTCGCGTCGCGAGCGCAGGAGTTCCCAGCGATGGCGGACGACCCGCACGCGTGGGCGTACGGCTTCCGTTTGAGGCACCGATGGGGTCGTTGCTCGTGGCATGGGAGGACGAGGCGGTCCAGGACCGCTGGATGAACCGGGCTGATTCGGCGATGCCCGACGAGGAGCGAGCCGCACACCGTTCGGCGTTGCAGCACGTCCGCGAGCGCGGCTGGACCATCACCTTTGCCGACGATGTTTTCCGCGAGCTCGACGCGTCGATCGAGCAGCTCTCGTCCGGTACAGGCGCCGACGCGGACCTCTCCGCCTTGAACGCTCGCTTGTCGGGCAGCGCGGCCTATCATCCCGGCGACATCGAGCCCGATGAGCTTTACGACGTGCGCAACGTTTCGGCGCCAGTCCGCGACGCTGACGGACGCGCCGTCATGTATCTCTCCGTCTTCGGGTTCGAGCCAGGCACAAGTGGACGAGAGGTGCTGCGGGTGGCCGCCGAACTCGTCGCCACGGCGGAAAGCATCGGGGAGACTGTCATCAGAACGCACCCGGAGGCGCAGTGAGCACGCAGTTTCAGAGTCGCACGGCGATCGTCACCGGAGCTGCCGGTGACATCGGCCTGGCCGTCACCCGAGCACTCGCCGAGCAAGGGGCGACGGTATGGGCTGTCGATCTTCGTCCCGCCCCCTACGGGTGGAGCGCGCCGAAGAGTGGACAGGTGCATTGGGCGAGTGTCGACATCACCGACGCAACCTCCGTCGCTGCACTGGTGGACCGCATCGAGCAGACATCCGGAAACCTCTCGCTCCTGGTCAACGGAGCCGGTGGTCCGGGCACGGTGCGCACCCCGGTCGACGAGGTGACCGATGAGCAGTGGACCCGGGTGGTCGACCTCAATCTCAACGGTCTGTTCTACATGTGCCGCGAGGTCGCCCGCGTCATGAAGGCCTCGGGCCGCCCGGGTTCCATGGTGACGATCTCGTCAGGTGCCGGACGCACCTACTCACGCACCGGCGTGCAGGCTTACGCCGCAGCGAAGGCGGGCGCGATCGGACTGACCCGCCAACTTGCCCGTGAGCTCGGCGCCTTCGGCATCCGAGTCAATTGCATCGCTCCCGGCCTGATCGTCTCTGACGGCACGCGTGAGGAGATCGACCGCCTGCCTGCGGCCGAGCTCGAGAGGCACCTGTCCGGCGTGGCCCTCGGTCGTCTGGGCCATGCCGATGATCTCGTAGCACCGATCCTGTTCTTCCTCGACGACGGATCGCGCTACGTCAGCGGGCAGACCATCAGCGTCGACGGCGGCTCCACCATGTTGGGCTGACGTCGTACGAGAGGGCAGGCCCACGGAGCTCCAGCTCCATGGGCCTGCCTTCTCGTGCCTTGCTTTGTCAGCGCCGCGCCGCCGGTTCGCGCGTCACGACGCCCTCATAGAGCCAGTCGACGTCCTGATACTCAGAAACGGTGCGCCGTGAGAACAGCAGGTTTCGGAGCATCCGACCGATGCCATCGACGTGCCAGGACTCACCCCACGTGCGGGCTGCACGTTGAACGCGGGCGGTACGCGGAGCACGCTCGTCATTGAAGGCGTGGAGAGCTGCCGACCAGTCTTCGGCGCCGGCGAGCACGTGCCGTTGCACGGACTCGTTCAACACCCAGGCGTCCTCGATCGCTTGGCACGCCCCTTGCGCGAGGTATTGCAGCATGGGGTGGGCGCTGTCGCCGAGCAAGGTCGTACGACCGTTCACCCAGTTGTCGATCGGCTCGCGGTCGTACATCAGCCAGCGACGATCGCGCCACATGTGGCTCAGGGCATCGCGTACGGGCGTCACACATCGCCCGAACGCCTCGTCGAGCTCGTCGGGACCGCCCCAGTCATCTTCACCACGCACGAACGCCGGCGAGAGGAACACAGCCACCTGATTGAGCACGTCACCTTGACGCAATGGGTACTGCACGAGGTGGCACTCAGGACCGAGCCAGGCGACCACGTCACGCAACGGGCCATCAAGGGCGGCCTCATTGACCGGGCACGTTCCTCGGTAGGCCACGAACCCCGAGGCGACAGGCTCGTCCTCGACAACGGCACGGCGGAGCGTGGAGCGGAGACCGTCCGCGGCGATCACCGCGACAGCCCGCAATGCGCGGCCGTCCGTCAGGTGGACTGTCGCGCCCTCGTCGTCGCTGATGACGTCGGCAACCGCGGCGTCTGTCACCAGCTCCACACCCGCCTCGGCGGCAGCCTCAAGCAGGATCGTGTGCAGGTCGCTACGGTGCACAACAACGTAGGGCGCGCCGTAGCGTTCGACGAACTCGCCCCGCAACGGCTGTCGAGCGATCTCGTCGCCGGTCAGGGCATCCCGGAAGATGAGGTTCTCGGGAAGGACGCCGACCGAAACGATTCGATCGAGCAGGCCCCATCGGTCGAGTACTGCGGTCGCGTTGGGGGCGAGCTGCAGACCGGCACCGACCTCACCGAAGGCCGGCGCCTGCTCCAAGAGGGTGACCTGCACCCCGGAGCGGCTCAGGGCGAGCGCTGAGGCTAGTCCCCCGATGCCTCCTCCCACGACGATCACGGGTGACGACGACTCGCCGGTCATGATGGACTCCTTCTGCTCGATCACTGGCCCCAGCCTTGACGGCGGCCCCCAGGACGCGCTAGACATTTCTGTCATGCAGAAACCAGAGATTCAGCGGAAGCCGCCGTATCCCATCGAGTCGGTCGACAACGCGCTCCGGCTCCTGCAGATCCTGCGCGACGAGGGCGCACTTCGGTTGTCCGACGCCGCCACAGCCCTCGACGTCGCCCCGTCAACAGCCCACCGGTTGCTCGCGATGTTGGTGTACAGGGGGTTTGCATTCCAGGACGCCAATCGGGTTTACCTCCCGGGCAACTCATTGGGCGTCGGCCCGGTCCGGGTGCCGTGGACCCGAGACCTGCGCGATCTGGCTCAGCCGCATCTTGAACTGCTGTCGAGCCGCCTGAACGAAACGGTCAACCTGATGATTCGCGCCGGCACCAAGGTGCGCTTCCTGGCGTGTATCGAGTCGTCCAACATTCTGCGAGTCGGCGATCGACAGGGCGCGGTGCTGCCCGCCAGCCAAGCATCCGGCGGGAAGGCCTTGCTCGCCGAGCTCGATCCGGCTCTCCTGGCCAAGATGTTCCTCAGCCGCAGTGCCCGGATGAGCGGGGACGGGCTCGACGAGCCCGCGTTCGCTCGCCTCGTCGCTGAGCTCGACCAGGTGCGTGCACGCGGCTATGCCGTCAATGACGAAGACACGGAGCCGGGGGTCGGGGCCGTCGGCATGAGCCTGGCAGGCGCTGGCGATCGGTCAATAGCGGCGATCTCCGTAGCCGCGCCAACTCCACGACTCGCCGGCATTCTGACCGATGAAGCGATAGCGCTGGTCCGCACGACCCGGCTCGAGATCGAGGCCGACCTTTTGGAGCACGGGATCGACGCAGAAGCGGCCAAGAGATAGGACCATAGTTTCTGGTTGACAGAAAGTTGTGGAGTCCGCTCGCTCCTGTCACTAGCGTCCTGAGCAGGATGACGCCCCGGCCCTGCCGGGAGGACAGGAGCCACAGTGACCACGAAGCCGGACACCACGACCGAACCCGAGCTCGACGAGCTCTACGCCGACATGACGGCGGCCCGACTGTCACCCTTGTGGACGCAGCTCGGCGACCTGATGCCGGACGTCCCGAAGTCCGACGCGGTCTCGCACGTCTGGCACTGGCGCGACATCCACAGGATCGCCGAGCGTGCCGGTGAGCTCGTGCCGGTCGGCCGCGGCGGTGAGCGTCGCGCCCTGGCGCTGGTCAATCCAGGTCTGCCGGGCACGCCGTACGTCACCCCGACACTGTGGTGCGCGATCCAGTACCTGTGCGGCTACGAGACAGCGCCGGAACATCGCCACACCCAGAACGCCTTCAGATTCGTGGTCGAGGGTGAGGGCGTCTGGACCGTCGTCAACGGCGACCCCGTCGCCATGCGCCGCGGCGACTTCCTCCTTACCCCTGGATGGCACTTCCATGGGCACCACAACGACACGGACCAGCCCATGGCGTGGATCGACGGCCTGGACATCCCGATCTCCCGGTACACCGACGTCGGCTTCTTCGAGTTCGGCTCCGAGCGAATCACCGACGACGCATCTCCGTCGGCCTCTCGAAGCGAGCGGCTGTGGGCGCATCCCGGACTGCGCCCACTTTCCGAGCTTGACGATCGTATGAGCTCGCCGCTGGCGGCATACCGTTGGGAGCACACCGACGCCGCCTTGCGCGAACAGCTCGCACTCGAGGACGCGGGTCACCCCGCCACGGTCGAGCCCGGCCACGCTGCGATCCGCTACGCCAACCCGACGACCGGAGGCGACGTCATGCCGACCATCCGTGCCGAGTTCCACCGATTGCGCGCGGGCGCCGAGAGCCGCGCCCGACGCGAGGTCGGATCCTCGGTCTGGCAGGTCTTCGAGGGCGAGGGAAGCGTCGTCCTCGGCGATACCGAGCACCAGCTGGCGACCGGCGACTTGTTCGTCGTGCCGTCCTGGATCCCTTGGCAGCTTCGTGCAGACAGCCAGCTGGACCTCTTCCGGTTCAACGACGGGCCGATCATCGACCGTCTCGGATTCGCCCGTACACACGTAGAAGGAGACCCCCGATGAAGCTCGCGACCCTACGCCTCGACGGCTCGACCGCGGCTGCCGTGATCGCCGACTCGTCCGCCACCGTCGTCGACGGCTTTGCCGATGTTGGCGCACTGCTGGCCTCTGGACCCGGTTGGCGCGACACCGCATCAGCCGCCGCCGGCCGCCGGATCGAGCTGGACACGCTCGGGCCACGCGACTGGGCACCCGTCGTGCCAGCGCCAGCCAAGATCATTTGTGTCGGGCTCAACTACCGCAGCCACATCCTCGAGATGGGCCGCGAGCTGCCGTCCCATCCGACGCTGTTCACGAAATATCCAGAGGCGCTCGTCGGACCGTACGACGACATCGAGCTGCCCGCCGCCTCGTCGGCGGTCGACTGGGAGGGCGAGCTCGCCGTCGTCATCGGCAGCACGGTTCGCCATGCCGACGCCGCGCAGGCCGAGGCGGCCATCGCCGGCTACTCGATCATGAATGACGTCACGATGCGGGACTTCCAGTACCGCACCACCCAGTGGCTGCAGGGCAAGACGTTCGAGAACAGCTCGCCCTTCGGCCCATGGCTCGCCACACCGGAGGAGCTCGCCGACGACGCCGTCCTGCGTACGGCACTCGACGGCGAGACCGTGCAGGAGATCCAGGTCTCGGACCTTCTGTTCGGCCCCGTCGAGCTGGTGGCCTACATCTCGGGAATCCTGACCCTGCGTCCGGGTGACGTCATCGCGACCGGGACTCCTGGCGGCGTCGGGCACGCTCGTGACCCCAAGCGCTACATCGCCGAGGGCAGCCGGCTGACCACGTCGATCGATGGCCTCGGGACGCTCGACAACCTCGCGATCGCCGAGCGTGTGACGGCCGATGCCGGCTAAGAGCGACCTCGTGACTGACCCCGAGGTCAAGGCAGGGCTGCTGATGGCCCGGCGGGGCACGGCGTTCTTCCTGCGCCAGCTCAAGGAGCTGGCCGACGACGAGCTCGCCGGCCCCTCGTTGCTCCCCGGCTGGAGCCGGGCCCACCTCGTTTCCCATGTCGGTTACAACGCACGCGCCCTGACCCGGCTGACGGAATGGGGTCGGACCGGCGTCGAGCAGGCAATGTACGCCTCGCTCGCCCAGCGCAACGCCGAGATCGACTTCGGCGCAACGCTGAACCCGATCGCTCTGCGCAACCTCGCTGAGCACTCTGCGGTGCACCTAGATGTCGAGTGGCGCGACCTCGACGACGCGGCATGGCAGGCGCCCGTGCGGACGATCCAAGGACGGGTCGTGCCGGTCGCCGAGACCACATGGATGCGCTCCCGCGAGGTGTGGGTGCATGCAGTTGACCTGGCCAACGGTGCCAGGTTCGAGGAGCTGCCCGCCCCCGTGCTGCACGGGCTCCTGCGCGATGTCACGACAGCGTGGCGCGGCCGTGAAGGCGCGGCACGAGTCGCTGATCTGTCTTTGCGTCCCGTCGATGGTGCCCCCGCGTTCGACGTCCATCGCGGCAGTGACGCCATGGTGCTCACCGGGACCTCGGCTGCCCTGGCTCGGTGGGTCACAGGGCGCGGCAACGACGGCGTGGCGACCGACGACGGTTCGCCGGTCAGCGCCGCGCCGCAATGGATCTGAGAGCACCCCACGCCCAGCGTGGGCTTGGCGAACGTCAGTTTCCGCAACAAAGAACAACGTACTTCAACAGCGTGGGAAGGCCCTAGCGTGGAAAACATGGACGACATGCGAGAGCTCGTGGCCACAGCGTCACGCATCATGGGGACCAACGGCGCCGGCGACCTCGTTTGGGGGCACGTCTCTGCACGGGATCCCCAAGGTCGAGGCGTGTGGATGAAGTGCTCCGGTTGGGGCCTGGAGGAGATCACGCCTGAGTTGGTGCAGCTGGTCTCTCCCGAGGGTCAGGTGCTCGCCGGCGACGGGACCCACCACGCGGAATACCCGATACACACAGAGATCATGGCCGCGCGCCCCGATGTAGGAGGCGTCGTGCACGTGCACAGCCCACATTCGGTCGCGTTGGCCGCATCAGGTGTACCCCTGCTCCCGGTCAGCCACGCGGCCAACTACTTCGAGCCGCTCGGCGTACCGCGGTTCACCGAGACCGCCGACCTGGTCATGACTCGCGAGCTCGGCCGCAGCCTCGCCGAGGCCCTCGGCCAGGCTCGTGCCGTCTTCCTGGTCAATCACGGCATCGCCGTGGTGGGCCGCGACCTGCAGACTGCGACAGTGGCGGCGATCCTCCTCGAGATGGCGTGCGAGCAGCAGCTCCTGACCGCCGGTTACGGCGGGTTCGCCTCGTGGTCGGACGCCGAGGAGTCGCAGGCCAAGCGCGCCCACATCTACCCGCCGAATGCCGTGGCGTCGGTGTGGGACTACCTGGTGCGGCAGCTACCCCCGTTGGCTTGAAGGCCGGCCGTCAGGCCAAGGCGGCACTGATCGCATCGACCGTGCTTTGCAGCGCGCCCAGGACGGCCACTACATCGGCGCCCGCCACCTGCTCCGTAAACCCGAAGACCGAGAAGTACAACACTGGGCGTCCGTGCGGACCCATCAACGGTACCGACGCGTTACGGACGTCGTAGCGACCCTCTGGTTCGAGCTCGCCGGGATCGTACGCACTCGGACCACCGAGCGCGGGCTCGAGCTCGCGCAGACGGGTGATCTTCTCGGGCCCATCGGGCAGTTCGACCAGGACCCGGTCGAGTTCCCGGTATGCCGGCGTGTGCAGGCTCAGCAACCATCCGCGCTCGCGCACGACGTCGAGCCCGGCGATGTGGGCAGCGCGCACCTGCGGGTCGTCCGTCCCTGCACCACGATCAATCCAGCGCTCCTGCACGTCCGACGGCTCCCACGCGACGAAGAGGGCGCCAAGCGGCGCGTTGAACGGCAACCGCTGGCCGACCTGGATGGGCGAGGCACCGCGAACTGGCGTTCCCGCGCTGGCTAGGCGCACAACCCAGTCACCCTCGCGCGACATGACGGCGCACTCCATTCCGAGATCGTCGGCCAGCCCTTCGATGAAGGGCCGGGCGGCGTCGACGAGGGCCAGCTGTTCCACCATGTCGACGGTCGACGGGATGACTCTGGACCGGGGCTGGAAACCGCCGTAGCCGCCCTGATGAAAGATGAGTGGAAGACCCGGATTCGCCACCTCGAGCCCCTCGACGCGGCCGACCACGATGTAGTGGTCGCCCGCCTCGATCTCGCTCTCGACGACGCAGTCGATCCATGCGAGGGCACCATCGAGCATAGGCGACCCGAGGGGTGACAGTGTCCACGCAACATCGGCGAACTTGGCCGCGCCCTTGCGCGTTGCGAACGCACGGCAGACGTCCTCCTGCTGGTCGCTCAGCACGTTGACGCAGAACCGGGTCCCTTCCCGAAGCTTTGCGTAGGACGACGACGTCCGCGCTGGCAGGTACGAGACCAGCGCAGGATCGATCGACACCGAGGTGAAGCTGCCCACGACCATTCCGATTGGCTCGCCGTCCGAGCATGCAGTGATCGCCACGACGCCCGTCGGGTACCGCCCAAGGACGTCGCGGAAGAAACGGTCGTCGGCGGCCGCCGGACGCATCAGCTCCACGGGAGGTTGAACTTTCCGGCACTGCTGGCACCATCGACCGGCACCACAGCCCCGCTGATGAACGACGCCTGGTCGGAGCACAGGAACGCCACCGCGTCGGCGACATCCTGGCCTGTCCCGAGGCGCGGCAGGGGCGTGTTCTCCCGCATCCGATCGACGTACTCGCTGGGCACGAACTCACCCAGTCCTTCGCGGTGGCCGTGGTCGATCAGGCCCGGAGCAACAACGTTGACACGAATGCCATCACGGCCGGTCTCCATCGCCAACGCCTTGGCCAACATGAGGACGCCCGCCTTCGACGTGCAGTAGTGCGCAGCCCCTGGCCGGGCCGAGAACGCCGCGCCGCTCGCGATGCAGCAGATCGCACCGGGAATGCCGCGAGCAACCATGGCGCGCGCAGCGGCAGTGATGACGTGGAACGTGCCGTCAAGGTTCACCGCCATGACCTGCCGCCAGTCAGCACTGTCCATGTCGAGCAGCATCTGGTGCGGGGCGATACCCGCATTGCTGACCGCGACATCGATCCCGCCCCAAGCCGCGTCGACCGCAGTGACAGCCGACTCCACCTGTGTGGCGTCCGCGACGTCAACCGGGTACGCCAGCACGCTGCGTCCGTCGGTACTGAGCTCCCGCTCAGTGTTGGCGAGCCGTTCGGCGTTGACGTCAAGCAGCGCGACCCGCTCACCTGCGTCGAGGAATGTCTCGGCGATGCGGCGACCAAGGCCGTCCGCGCCGCCCGTGACGAGCACACGTCGACCGCCGCTCATACGGCCAACGCCTCGCGGGAGAACCCGCGCAACAACAGCTCAGCAACGTCGTGCGGGCGCTCACGAAACACGAAGTGCCCAGCACGGTTGACCACCTGTAGATCCAGCGGAGCGGACGTCGTTGCCAGTAGGTCCATCAGCGCGACACCTCGCTCGATCGGGCTCAACGGATCGTCGCTCGCCCACACCAAGGTGATCGGGACGGCGTAGCCGACGTCGCGGGCGTACCCGAACAACCGGTCCTTCGTGGCAAGTAGGTCGCTGCGCAACCGGCGCTCGCCGCGCTCGGCCAGCCCGGCCACGTGCTCCGCGGAAGCACTTGAGGCATGTGCGGCCAGGCTGTCGAGGAAGTCGTCATCGATATGGTGCGGAGTGTAGGAGAGGCGCTCGACAACCCACGCCTGGGCGCGGCGCGAGATCGTCGGCACCGGCGGCGACGAGAGCCGCAGCGGGTGCGGCGAGTCACCGGTTGGCGCA
This sequence comes from uncultured Actinomycetota bacterium, assembly GCA_963759975.1. Classification (GTDB taxonomy): domain Bacteria; phylum Actinomycetota; class Actinomycetes; order Propionibacteriales; family Nocardioidaceae; genus Aeromicrobium. Next base: position 320,457 of record CAVXBS010000020.1, on the reverse strand, counting down.
GCCTCGTTGCCGGCCAGCACGGTGCACGACAGGACGGAGACATCCATGCTGCGCGCGATTTGAAGTGCCAGCAGGCCACCCTCGCCGTGCCCCACGACGTGACACTCAGATACATCCAGCTCCTGGAGGACCCTGACGACCGCCCGCTCTGCCGCCGCATAAGTCAGATCTTCGAGGTCGCCGGCGGGGCTGTCCCCGAAACCGGGCCGGTCGATCGCCAAGACCCGGTGGTGCGTCGCAAGCAGCTCGGACAACGGTGTCCAGACATGCCTCGACGCGGCGTACGGACGTGGGCCGGGTGCCCCACCGTGCAGCAGCACGACGACACTCCCCTCCCCTGTGTCGGAGTATGCGACGGTGCACCCGTCCACCTCGATCGTCGAGAGCTCAGAACTCACGGGTCTCCACCTCTTCCAGATGTGCAGCGACAACGTCGACGAACCACTGCGGGTGCTCTCGGTACGGGAAGTGTCCGCACTTGTCGACAACCGCCAGCCGCGTGCGGCGCTCCCAACGGGAGAGCTCGCCGAACAGTTGAAGGCCGCGCGACAGGTGCGCCGTCCGATCGTCGCGCCCCCACACGACCTGGGTCGGCCGCTGTAGCCGGCCTTGAGCCAGCCAGGTCAGCGTCTCGAGCTTGTCCTTGGCGAGCTCGGGTAGGAACAGTCCCGCCATCAGATCGTTCTCGCGAATGTCCGCCAGCGCTGCCTGATAGGTGTCGCGGCCGATGATGCTCCACGACTGCTCGACGAACTCTTCCGTCACAGCGGTCGTCTGATGCATGTAGTGCTCGTAGACCCATCGCACGCTGTCCCGAGACGGCGTGACCGGCGGCGCGCCCAGCACGACCTCATTGGTGCCGATGCCCGGACTGAGCGTCCCACTGTTGACCAAGGTCACCGAGCGCACGAGGTCCTGTCGTAACAGCGTCGCGCGGGTCGCGATGTAGCCGCCGCGGGAGTGGCCCACGAGGTGCACCGGGCCGACGCCGAGCGCCTCGACGAACCCGATCAGGTGGTCGACGACGCTCCGCATCGTGTAATCCTCCAATCGGAGGGGCGGGTCGGTGTAGCCCTGCCCGGGCTTGTCGTAGGCGAACACCTCATGATCGCCACTCAACCCGTGGAGCGTGGGTGCCCACGCGTAGGCTCCGCTCGCCGCTCCAGCGCCGCCGAAGCTGCCCCCATACACGAGGACGACAGGCTCCCCTGTGCCCCGCCGGGTGAACCACGTGCGCAGCCCCGCGACATCCACCCACGAGCCCTCGGGCAGCTCGCTGTACGTGGGGACGGTCTCCAGCAGTCGATCTTGCACGGCGGCGCTCATCGGGTGAATCCGTTCTCGAGGGTCCAGTCGGCGAGCCGGTCCTTGGTCGTCCACCAGACGTCGTCCGCCACGAGCGCCTCGTCAAGGCAACGGCGCAGGGTCGGGATGAAGGCCGGACGGCCAGCCATGTGGCAATGCAGGACCATGTCGGCCCATTGAGGACGGCCAGAGTGCCCCTCCTCGCGAGCCACCGCGAGCGAGTCGCGGAACCCGTCAGCGAACACGTCTGGGCTGTTGGTCGGGAGGATCCAGTGGATCAGGTCGTTGGATGCCATGTTGGCCTTCGGGAGCACCACGAGGCGGGCATCGCCTACGGGCGTGACGTAGGGGACGTCGTCGCTTGCATCATCGCCCGACCACACGATGCCGGCCTCGACCATGACCTCCTGCGTGCGCTCGGTGCTGGAGTTCGCCGGGCTGGCCCACCCGCGGGGTCGCACCCCCGAGGCCTTCTCGATGGCCTCGAGGGTACGCCCGATGATGTCACGCTCGGCCTCGACGTCGGCCTCGCTGAGGAACAGGTCGTTGACCCAGCCGTGGCCGACGACGTCGTGTCCCGCGTCAGCCACCGCGGCGATGACGTCGGGCCATTCCTCGGCGAGCTTGCCGGAGATCGAGAACGACGCCTTGAGGTCGTATCCGTCGAACAGCTCCAGCAGACGCCACACCCCGACTCGGACCCCGTACTCGCCGTACGACAACGAGAACGCAGTCCTTTTGGCCGGGCGTGCCCGCGAGACGGAGCTGCGACTGATTGTCGAAGGCCTCGAGGGCGACGCCGATCGTCGCGGCGGCCGCCGCACCGTCGGGCCAGTGCACCCGGCGCCGATTCTGCTCCATCGTGGCGCGCCAACCCGTGGTCGTGGCGTCTGCTGGCTCGGCTCATTCGAAGCTGCCCAGCTTCCCGCTGACGTCGACCAGACGGCCGTCCTGGACCGCCTTCCACTGCTTGGCACCGGAGTCGTACTGCGTGATCTGAACCGACTCGATCGGCGCGCTGTCGCCCTCGGAGGTGTTCGCGACGACTCCCTCGGCGGCCATCGGCACCGAGACGTCCTTGAGCGCCGAGCGCGGAGTTGATGACATCCACGCGGGTCAACGATGTCGCCTGCTTGAGGATCTCGGTGATGATCTCGCCCTGCGCCCAACCGATCGCGACGTTCTCGGAGCCGGCGTTTGTCTTCGGTGCGTACTTCTTCAGTGCCGCGAAGTACTTGTCGGACACTTCATCGCCCGGCTTCCGGATGCGCACCCAGGCGTCGCTGACGATGCCGTCGGTGCTGCTCGGCTTGGCCAATCCCATCAGGGTCGTGTTGCTGCAGGTGAAGGTGGTGGCGATCGTGGGCGTCCAGCCGGCATCCGCGACGGCGTCGAAGATCTGCGGGCACTTGGTCCCGGCGGCGACAACGATCAGGCTGTCCGCACCGGTCGCCTTGAGGGTCGTGACCTGCGAGCGGACCGTTGGGTCGGTGACCTGGAATGTCTCGGTGCCCACCAGCTCGGCACCACTCTCCTCGATGCTCTTCTCGACTCCTCGCTGTGCCGCCTCGCCAAAGGTGCCGGCCTGCAGGATGAGGGCAACCTTCTTCTTGCCGAGCTCACCAGTGACGTAGCTGCCGAGCGAATAGCCCTCGGAAGCGTAGGGCACCGAGCCCGTCGATCGCGTTCGGGTGCGCTGCGCGTTCCTTGAGCTTCGCCGAGGAGATCGTCGACTCGAGGATGGGGACGCACTGCTTGTTGAGCTGGTCCCAGACCGCCATCGCGCCGGTCGTGCTCTGCACGCCGACGATCGCGAACACCCGATCCTTCTGCAGCAGTTCGTTGACGTTCGCGGTGGCCTTCGTTGGGTCGTACTGGTCGTCCTTGCCGATCAGAGTGACCTTCCGTCCGTTGATCCCCCCGGATTCATTGAGCTGCTCGAAGTACGCCTTCATTCCCCTGTTGGTCTCGCCGATCGAGGCCAGCGGACCGCTGTCGGGGTAGCTCGAGCCGAGCTTGATCTCGTCGTCGGTGATCCCGGGCGACGCCTGGTAGTTCTGGCAGTCCGCCTTCTTGACGACCTGCTTCGACCTTGACGCCGGACTTGTTGGACACGTCGCCAGCGTCGTCCGATCCGCCCCGGCCACCACAGGCGGCGAGGGTCAGGACCGCAACGGCACCGGCAGCGAGCCGGAAAGCCAACTTGCTAGTGGGATACATCGACATCGGATTCTCCTGTGTGTTGCGGGGGTTGAGACGTCGACGCAGGGGTGCGACGACGCGAGAGTTTGGTGATCAGGCGGCCGACGAAGCCGACGAGTCCGGTGGGCATCACCAGCACGACGACAATCAGCAGGAGGCCGTAGACGGCTGGGGCGAGCTGGGTGTCGACGCTGGAGAGCATGACCGGGAGCCGCTCGGTGATTGCCGCTCCGACCAACGGGCCGAGGACCGTGGCAGAGCCTCCGATGACCATGGCCGCGAGGAACTGGATCGAACCGGAGAGGGTCACGTACGCCGTCTCGGACGAGACGATCCCCTGCGTTGAGGAATACAGCGACCCGGCCAGGCCGGCTAGTGCCGCCGAGACGCCGAAGACCAAGATCTTGGTGCGGGCGATCTCCACGCCCATCATCGCCGCGGCTGTCTCGTTGTCACGCATCGCCACCAAGGCACGGCCCGTGCGGCCACGAGCCAGGTTTCGCATCAGCAGCATGCCGAGCAGCATGAACACCAGACACACGAGGTATCCGAACTGGTCGGGCTCCAGGCCCGCCCACTGGGGTGCCTGCATGATGTCGAGGGACTTGCCCTGGTTTCCGCCGGTGGTCTCGTTGAAGCGCATGATGATGCTGGGGAAGAACGCCGCGATGACCAGCGTGATGATCGCGAGGTAGACACCCCGGATGCGGAGCGAGGGGACGCCGATCAGCATTCCTGCGGCTGCCGCGAGGGCGACCGCGAAGGGTGTCGTCTGCCACCACGTCCAGCCGTGGTCGCCGACGAGGATTGCCGTGACGTACGCGCCAAGGCCAAAGAACGCGCTCTGGCCCAGCGAGATGACGCCCCCGTACCCGGTGAGCATGTTCAGGCCGATGGCCGGCAGCGCCACGATCAGAATCCGTGTGTAGTTCTGAACGGCGTAGGGCGCGCTGACGAAGGGGATCAACAGGGCGGCAACGACGAGGCCCACGAGCAGGGCACGGAATGCCAGGCGCAGCGGGCGGCCGAGCTGGATCTCAGCCGCGGGAGCGGCCAGCAGCGACGTCGTCATGCGCGCACCGCCGTGGCGCGGCCGAACAATCCGGTCGGGCGGAACGTCATCGTCGTGAGCATCACGATGACCGCGACGCCGAGCGCGAACTCGGTGCCGAGCGCGTGGATGTAGCCGATCGCGACGCTCTCCATGACCCCAAGCAGCAGTCCGGCCACCACCGCACCAGCGGCGCTGTCGAATCCTCCGAGGGTGGCTGCCGCCATGGCATACACCAGCACCGGCAGCATCATGCTCGGCTCGAGATACAGGCCGAGCGACGTCACCAGCACGCCGGAGACGGCGCCGAGCGCTGCAGCCAGTCCCCACCCGATGCCCAGGAGTCGTCCGATCGGGAGGCCGGCGAGAGCGCTCGAACTGCGGTTCTGCGCGACGGCGCGCAAGCCGAGCCCGAGCTTCGTGAAGCGGAACAGGGCCACCAACGCGCCGCTGATCAGCGTCAGCACACCGAGCGCACCGAGCGTCGAGTACGGGATGCGGACCCCACCGGCATCGATCGCCCCGGCGGGGAACAGCGACGGGAGCTGACGTCCGTCGGAGCCGAAGAACATCAGGGCCAGCGCCCCCAGCAGTGTGAAGAGTCCGGTCATGACGAGAACCGTGACGAGATGGTCGTCCACGTCGAGCCGCCGGATCAGGACGCGCTCCAGTGCGGCACCCACGACGAACGACACAACCACCCCGATCACCACTGCGACACCGAGGCTCAGCTCCCAGGACACGAGGTACCAGACGAAGTAGGTGGACAACATCGCCATCTCGCCTTGCGCGAAGTTGATGACACCGCTCGTCCGGAACACGAGCACGATGGCCAGGGCGAGCGCGGCGTAGATCGCACCATTGGCCAGACCGTCGACGATGCGTTGTGCGAACAGATCCATCAGGCGTCCTTCCGTTCCTTGGTACCGCCCACGCCGAGATAGACGCGGCGCAGCTCCTCGGGGTCGGACAGCTCGGACGTCTCCATCGAGCGCGACATGACGCCTGATGACAGCGTGTAGGCGCGAGACGCGATGCCGAGGGCGAGGTGGGCGGCCTGCTCGACGACCAGCATCGACAGCCCGCTCTCGGTGTTGAGCCGGGTCAATTGGGCGAACAGGCTTTGGGTGATGACCGGGGCGAGACCCAGTGACGGCTCGTCGAGCAGCAAGAGTCGGGGTCGTGACATCAAGGCACGGGCGATCGCGAGCATCTGTTGCTCACCGCCGCTCATGCTTCCTGCGACCTGGTTTCGCCGCTCCCCCAGACGGGGAAAGAATGACAACCACCGGTCGACATCGGCGGTGACCTCGCGGTCGGAGCGCGCGTACGCGCCGATCCGCAGGTTCTCCTCAACGGTCATTTCGACGAATGTTCCGCGTCCTTGCGGCACCTGGGCGATGCCGAGGCGTGCCCGGACATCCGTACGGCGCCCGGTGACGCTGCGCCCGTCGAGCTCGATCTCGCCACGGGAGGCGATCGAACCCGAGACCGCCCGCAGGAGGGTCGTCTTGCCTGCTCCGTTGGCGCCTAGCAGCACGACGATCTCCCCGTCGCGGACCGTGAGGTCCACCTGACGCAGAACGCTGACCGAGCCGTATCCGGCCGACAGTCCGCGGACCGACAGGATCTCGTTCGTCATAGCGCGTCGCCCAGGTAGGCGCGGATGACCCCTGGATCACGGGTCACGTGATCGGGCGTACCTTCGGCGATCTTGCGGCCGAGATCCATGACGACGACGTGGTCGGACAGACCCACGACCAGGCCGATGTGGTGCTCGACCAACAGGATCGTCAAGTCAAGCTCCTGGCCGACCGTTCGCAACAGCGTCGCAAGCTCCTCGACCTCATCGCTGTCCAGGCCGTTGGCCGGCTCGTCGAGCATCAGCAAGGTCGGTTCGGCCATCAACGCGCGCGCCAGCTCGACCCGCTTCTGGGTACCGAACGGCAGCTCACCTGCCAGTACGTCAGTGACGTCCTCCAGGCCGGTCAGCGCCAACACCCGGTCGGCATGTCGGCCGATCGCGGCCTCCTCGGCGCGGCCCGACGGCAGCGCGACCATCTCGGCGAACATCCCCGCGCGCATCCGGTGGTGTCGCGCCGCACATGACGTTGCCACGAACCGTCAGCGTGCTGAACAGCGCGAGATTCTGAAACGTACGGGCGACACCGTGGCCGACAGTCTCGTGCGGGCGGATCGACGTGATGTCCGTGCCGTCGACCACGATCCGGCCGGAGTTTGGCCTGTACAGCCGGCTGACGCAGTTGAACAGCGACGTCTTGCCGGCGCCGTTCGGGCCGATCAGGGCGCACACCTGGCCGCGCTTGACCGTGAACGAGAGATCATCCAGGACCCTCAGGCCACCGAACGACAGCGACACGTTCGACACCTCGAGCAGGGCGCTCACCACGACCAACCCCGCTCGGCCGGCGCCGTCCAGACACCGGCGCGCTCGAGGTGCGGGAACAGCTCTTCGTATCGGGCGACATTGTCGGCCGACCACAGGAACGGCAGCAGCAGGAAGTTGCACAGACCCGTGGCCCGATGAATCGCGATCAGACGCTCGGCGACGGTCTCTGCCGTGCCCACCAGCACCGTGCTGCCGGCCCCGACGCCGATGCGTCGTACGACCTCGTCGTGCTCGACGCCCTCGAACAACCGCTGGTACGTCTGGCTGTTGTTGAGGAAGAAGTTCGCGAAGCCCTCCGCCGCGCCGAGGTCGACCGACTCCTTGAGCCATGCGTATGCCTCGTCGGCCTCTGCCTGGGTGTCCCCCAGCACCACTCCGATCGAGCCGGCCATCTGCACCGCGCCGTCAGGACGACCCGCGGAACGCGCCCGGGAAGCCAGCAGATCGACACTGGCACTCACCGCGTCGAGGTCGTCGACGACCGCGGAAAACCCGACGTCGCACGCCGTGGCAATCAGGTCAACCCCCGACTCCGAGACGCCGGGGTTGAAGATCACGGGGAACGGCTGCTGAACCGGAGTGGGCCCGCACAAGGCACCCTCGACGCTGACGTGCTCGCCGTGATAGTTCGTGGGCTGGATGCCGTTCGACCAGATCAGCTTGACCGCCTCCAGAGTCTCGCGGGCGACGTCGTAACGATGGTCGTGGTCGAACTGGTCCCCGATGCCGAACAAGGCACCTTCGGCGGGCTTGGAGCCAGGGACGATGTTCCAACCCCACCGGCCACCGCTCATGACGTCGAGGTTGGCGCCGATGCGAGCGATGAGGGCCGCCGGTAGGTACCGCGTGTGCAAGGTCGTCACTACGCCGATGTGGTGGGTCGCCGCGATCACGGCCGCGGCCCAGATCGGCGCAAAGATGCGAGGCTCTCCGTGACCTGCCGCGATGCTCGCCGGGCCGTTGACGGTGTAGCTGTCGGCGAAGAAGACGTAGTCCAGTCCGATCCGTTCGGCGGTCCTCGCCAGTTCGAGATGTTCCTGGAGATCGAGGATCTGGGGGTTGCGGGACGCCACGACACCAGAGGTCGCGTTCTGCGACGGCGTGTTGGGCCACATCATCCCGAAGCGCATCTGACCATCCACACGCCGTGGCTTGCCGGTGTTCGTCATTCCGTTCACCTCCTCGCCTGCTGTCGCGACGGATCGTGGAGCCGAGCCGTGTGCATACGATGCTGGGCGCTGCTGGAGTCCAGCCGCGAAATCTTCTGGAGGATGGAACCTGCGCGGCATTGCCAAGCGGCGCCGAGGCTCATGTGTGGGCCACCGTGACGGTCTTGACGCGGCTGTAGACCTCCATCGCGAAGGTCGACAGGTCCTTGCCGCTGCCCGAGTGCTTGAAGCCTCCGTGCGGGGTCTCTGCCGAGATCGCATGGTGACAATTGACCCATACCGTCCCGAAGTCGAGCGCCGCCGCCATCCGCTGGACCCGTCCGACGTCGCGCGTCCACACACTCGATGCCAACGCGTACCGCGAGTCGTTGGCCAGCGCCAAGGCACCGACCTCGTCGTCGAAGCCCTGCACCGTCACGACCGGGCCGAAGTCCTCCTCCTGGACGATCTCGTCATCCTGGTTGACGCCGCTGATGACGGTCGGCGAGTAGAAGTAGCCCGGGCCGTGCGCAATACCGCCGACCTCGATTTTCCTGCGACAGTTCGGCGGACTGCACGCGCTCCGGGGTTCATGCGCGCGGGCTTGACGACAAAGGCCTTGCGGGCCGCGAGTGCGGCACCCTCTAGGCGTCAAATACGAATCGATGTTGCGATCACGCTGGGCGTCGAGCCTCCAAGTTTCGTTTTGCGGAACAGAGGAGATGCGCCCCTCGCCGCCGGGCTAGAGCTGGACGGCGATCGCGTAGCCTCCCGTCATTGAGTCGGTCATCGCTCAATTCCTGCCGGGTCCAATTGGGAGCGCCAGTACTTACGGTGCTTGTCGCGCGCCACAGCCGTCCATACACTTCTTGGATGCAGAAAACACCGATCCAATCCAAACCACCTTATCCACTGGAGTCGGTCGACAACGCTCTGCGCCTGCTGCAACTCATCCGCGACGAGGGAGCCATACGCATCAAGCAAGCGGCAACGGAGCTGGGTGTCGCTCAGTCCACTGCTCACCGCCTGCTCGCCATGCTTGTGTTCCGCGGTTTCGCAGTGCAGGACGACAGCCGTGCGTACATTCCGGGCCCGTCGTTGGGAGTCGGTCCCGCTGGCGGACATTGGACTCGTGAGCTCCGCAAGCACGCCGCGCCGCACATGCAGCGCCTGTCCGATCGCAGTGGCGAGACCGTCAACCTAATGATCCGGGTCGGAGTCATGATTCGGTTTCTCGCGACCGTCGAGGGGCCCGGCGCTTTGCGCGTCGGTGACCGGCAGGGCGCGGTACTGCCAGCTAGTCACGCCTCTGGCGGCAAGGCACTTCTGGCGATCTTGGACGACCAGGTTCTCCACCGCCTCTACCGCCGTGATGGTGCCTCGTCCTTGCGCGGAGAGTCGATGACCGCGGACGAGTTCGACCAGTTCATGCGCCAGATCGAGCTCGTTCGGCTGAACGGCTACTCGATCAACGCGCAGGAGACCGAGACCGGAGTTGCGGCGATCGGCGTCGCCTTGCGTGGGACCTCCGGGCGGCCGATCGGTGCCATCAGCGTGGCGACACCGGCGTCGCGCTTCCGAGAGTTGATGCGCGGTGACCTGGTGGCGACGGTGTGCCGCGCTCGCGGGCCCATCGAGCGCGATCTCGCCGCTGCCGGCGTCGACATCGGCGATGCACCAACGCAGAGCACGTGACACAACCTCGCTAGGTCCTTCGCTTGATGAACCCGTGCGTCGGATCGTCCGGCGCGATGCAGCCGAGCCAACCGCGTGCCGTCCCCGGCCGGACATTTAAGCCAGCTCGGCATCCACCGCAACACCTTGCGTCACCGCATTGCGCGCTGTCAGACGATCTTGGGTGCGACCCTCGACGACCCCGACGTCACGGCCCCGCTATGGCTGCACCTTCGCGCGAATGGCCTCGCATGAACAACCTCGCCGGTTGATTGTCCAGCAGAACCAGGCGTCACGACATGATGTTGATGACCTTTTCCTCGGTGTAGCTCAACAGCTCCTCGAGACACTCTTCCTTGGCGCCCACTCCTGAGCCCTTGACTCCACCGTATGGAACGTTCAAGAAGTGGTTGGTCGAGCCATTGATCCAGACGAAACCGGCCTCGAGAGCGCGCGCAACCCGGATCGCCCGGTTCAGATCATTGGTCCAGACGCTGCCGGTGAGCCCGAAGTTGATGTCGTTGGCGATGGTAAGCGCCTGCTGCTCGGTCTCGAACGGGATGACCGAGAGCAGGGGCCCGAACACTTCCTCCTGGGCGATGCGGGCATCGGGGGCCACGTCGACAAACACGGTCGGTGCCACAAACAGACGACCCTCGAACGCCTCTCCCGGGGGGCGTCCACCACCCGTGACGACGCGTGCTCCCTCAGAGAGGGCGAGGTCGATGTATCGCATCGACTTGTCGAACTGAGCGAGGTTGATCATCGTGCCTTGCTCAGACCGGTCGTCCATCGGATCGGCGATGACCCGCTCCTCGATCAGCTCCACCACGCGCGAAACGAGCGCATCGTGCATCGAGCGATGGACGAGCAGGCGTGAGTTCGAGCCGCATGACTGGCCTGACCACGTGAAGTTCATTCCGGCGACTGCGCCGACCGCCGCCTTCTCGACATCAGCATCGTCGAAGACGACCATCGCGTTCTTGCCCCCGAGCTCGAGCGTGACCTGCTTGACGCCAGTCTCCGCGGCGGCTCGTTGGATGGCCCGACCCGTGGGTTCAGAACCGATGAACCCGATCCGCCGCACGTGGCGGTGGCGAACGATCCGGTCCGGAACGGACGGCCCGTCTCCGACCACCACGTTGACCACGCCGGATGGAAAGATCTCGCGAGCGATCTCGCCCAACCGCAACGTGGAAAGCGGGGCGGCCTCAGGCGGCTTGGCGATGACCGGGTTGCCGGCAACGAGAGGGGCGGCGATTCGACAGGCGAACATGAGCGGATGGTTGTACGGGAAGATCTTCGCGGTCACGCCGACCGGTTCGCGAAGGGTCAGGTGAACGTTGTCGCTCGCCGGGATGGTTGCGCCCTTCATCTCGAGCGCGAATCCTGCGTACATCCGCATCTGGGCGAGCGCTATACGGACGTCGAAGCGGGCGTTGCTGATCGGTGACCCGGCGTCGACAGTGTCAAGAAGTGCGAGTTCTTCTGCATGGGCCTCGACTGCGTCAGCGAAACGCAGGACAAGCGCGGCGCGTTCGAGGGCGGTAGTTCCTCTCCAATTGGGAAGGGCAGCCGCAGCCGCCTCGACGGCGGCGTCGACGTCCTCCATCGTCGCATCCGGCACCCGTGCGATCACTTGTTCCGTGAAGGGGTCGATGACGTCGAACGTGCCTCCACCACTGGCCTTCACCAAATCACCGCCGATCAAGAGGCTCCAATCGCAATCCAATGCCTGGGCAATGTCCGCGGCTCTGGTCGCGCGAGTGTTGAGGGGCGGGCCGGCTGTCTTGAGTACCATCGGACGCTTGCGCTCCTTCTGATCGGTCGGATTGGGGCTGACCTATTCACGCCCCACTACTACAATCCCGTCATACAGAAGTCATGACGAGAACATTCCTCATTGCAGAAGCACCTCAGATGATGCGATGCTGCGCTCGACGTGATGCGACGCACGCCATAGGCGTTTCGAGCTCACCTCAGGAACGCGTCTCAGCTCACCTGCTGCTCAAGGCTGAAGGTGGCTCCAGCCTTGGTGAGGAGCTCGGCAAGTTCTTCATCGGAAGAATCTCGGATGTTGTTCGCACGAAACGGGTTGCGCGCACTTGCCTCGATCATCCGACGTCCGTCGATCATTCCCATACCGATGGCACGGAAAGACGGTTCTAGATCGAGGTCTTCGTAAAGGGCGTCGATGAGTGGAATAAGAGCGGCTGTTCGGGACCCAAGGTAATCCTCGTTGAAACGCGCAACGTGTGGGAGAAGGACTGCGTTCTGAAGTCCATGTGGAACCCGTACCGCGGGGGCCGACGACAGCGCGTGTACAAGTGCGAGCGCGCTGTTGCCACACGCCATGTTGGCTGCGCAGCTTGCCTCCAATAGCTCCTGGAGAGCGGCGTCATTCTCTCCTGAACTATTGGCACCCGAAGTAACGCCAGCCGCGGCGGTGGGCAATAGCTCGATGATCGAGCGCGCGGCCGCTGTTGCGATCTCGGTCGTGAAGTAGCTGGCGCCTCGAGCCCAGAGTGCCTCCATGGCATGCGAAAGTGCGTCGAGAGCCGAGTGAATGAGGGGTGCGCGTGGGAGAGTTCGCAGCAGCGTGGCGTCGAGAACCGCGACCTTGGGTTCGCAGCCTTCGCCTCGAACCACGATCTCGTTCTCGCGGCCCTCCTCGTGCAAGACGAGCGCGTTGGAGACCTCGCTACCACTCCCAGCAGTAGTCGGTATCGCGACAGTCGGGGCGGGCCGATTCGTGATTCGATCTCGGCCTTCGTAGACATCGATTCGTTCGTCATTTGTGAGCCGAATCGCGACCGCCTTTCCAACCCCGAGAGCGCTCCCGCCCCCAACCGCAAGCACACAGCCTGCGCCGGCAGAACGTGCTCGTGCAACGGCCTGCTCGACCGCGTCAACGTCTGGGTCGGGCGCGATGAGGTTGAGGCTTGCAACCTGCCATTCGCGTGGGCTTGCGAACACCCGATCAAGCACTCCGGCCGATTCGAGCGCGCTGTCAGCGACCACTGCGACATCGTTGCTTCCGAAGCTCTTGATGATCGCGTCCAGCTGGGTCAAACTCCCGATCCCGGTCACCACCTCGGTCTGCACCGAGAACCGCGCGAACGGTAGCGATGCGGCGCTCATAGGAGTTCAGAGGTGACCAGGTCCGGCTCACCGATTCGGCTGACGCTGGACTCGAGCAGACGCCCACATGACGGGCACACGTACTCCCGAAGTTCGAGCTCTTCGTGCAATCGGATCAAAGGGCCATGCGTAACCGGTTCCACCGTGCGCGAGCGCGAGCCGGCCTTCCAGTCCGGGGCTGCGCCTAGATCACATCCACAGGAGCAGCGGACGTGTCCGGAACCATCGAGGGTGAGGTCCGGCGTCAGGCGCCTGTCGTCAGTTTCGGCCCACGAAGCGCGGAGCTCGGTAGAGATTTCACCGCTCACTCGCTCTGAACGGAGCTCCAAACGGCGAGCCCTTGTGGCAGCCTCGTCGACTCCACCCTCATCGGTCAGCACGACCCCATAAATGGCGTTGGCCGAATCTGCGCTTACCTGCTGAGTCTCGACGTCCACGGCTACGGCCCCTGGATCTCGATCCGTTGGGTCGCCGTAACCTCCACCACCCTGGAAGCTGTAGGCAACAACGTCACCACGACGCAGCGTGAAGAAGCCGGGCTTGGCGTTCATGATGTCCCTCTCCCCGGGCCAGACGTCGTGGTCGCGAGCAGATCGGATACGACCGACGGGCGATCCTTCATCGATGCGGCGCAAGAGTTCATTCTGATTGCAGGACCCCTCGAGGCCGCCGAAAATACCGGCGCTGTTCGGTACCTCGACGCCGTGCCCGATCAACATCGCGGAGAGCTGATCAGTGCCGTGCGGCGTAAGCGCGAGACCGACGGTCGCGCCTCCGCGCTGCCGGCCTGGTCCGCCAGAGTCGGGGACTATGCTGCGGTAGAGAAACATGATCTGACCGTCAGCCTCATGCGACTCCACGTTCGCGATGGCAGGGCGGGGCACACAGAAATCTCCAGATGCTGTCAGCCCATCGTGGTCGTGATAAGCGCCGCCGCCACCAGCTGTGGAGTCGAGCAAGAACGTGCCGTACGGGTCGCCATCGGGGTACAGGCCATTGAGGACCAGCACGCTCATCGAGCCCTTGGTCACGCCAGCCGCATGCCGCGCCTCACCTGGCGAGGTCGTCACGAGTCGGGACAACGCGCTGAAGGCAACATTCGTGACCACCCACACCGCCGAGACAGTCGCGCTCGACACAGGCGCCGGCCACGTGGAATTCGCCACAATGCCTTGAGGGGCGGTGATGGTGACCGCTCGCAGCAGTCCCTCGTTCCAACGAAGGTTCGGCGCCAGCGTCGGCAAAAGCGCGGTGAACACACCGGCCACGAGTCCGGAGTACGTGCAGTTGATGAAGCCAGGCGCCTGCGCCGAAGTCCCGGTGAAGTCGAACTCCAGCTCGTCTCCGGCTTTCGTGACCGTCACACGGAACTCATACAGTCTGTTCTCGTGGCCGTCGTGCTCGATCCAGTCGACGGCTCGGAAGATGCCGTCAGGCAGCTCGCGAAGGACTCCTCGCATCTCGCGCTCAGAGTGGTCCAGCTCGTGAGCCATGACCTGAAGGACCGTCTCGAGGCCATAACGGCCGAAGAGCTCTTGGAGACGACTCGCGGCGACGTTGTTCGCTGCGATCATGGCCTTGAAATCGAGGCCGACCGTGGTGGGCATCCGCGTCATCCCCATGATCATCGACCACAGGTCCGAGCGAATCTCTCCCCTCTCGACGAGCTTGATCCCGGGCAGGAGCATGGCCTCCTCCTGGATGCCGCGGGCTGCCAAGCTCCAGCTGCCGAAGTTCATTCCGCCGACATCGATTTGATGCGCGCAGGAGCCGACCCACGCGACACGTCGACCATCGACGAACACAGGTGCCACGAAGGTGACGTCCATTTGGTGCAGAGCACCTTTGTATGGGTCATTGAGGACGAACATGTCTCCCTCATTGATGCCAGGGTTGTCTTCGCAGTCAGTGATGATGTTGCGCACCACGCTGGCCATGGAACCGGAGTGGAAGAGCACTTGCGGACCCATCGTCACGACAGATCCGTCGCCGAGGTAGATGCCGACGTTGAAGTCGGTCGCCTCGGTCACGACGGGTGAGCCCGATACGTTCTTCAGGGTGGTCGCCTGCTCCTCGGTAATCGCAGAGAGTTTGTTGCGGATCACTTCGAAGCTGATGGGATCGAGATTGGGGTGCGCCGCGGTTCCGACGTCGATGGTGAGGCTCATGCGTTTCCTCCTGCGCCTACGGTGGTTGCCTTCTTGGCGTGTGGGGAGATCAGCAGGTTGCCGATCTCGTCGATGTGAACGGTCTGCTCGCTCGCGACATAGACCGTGGTGGTCGGGTGATCAATCACCACGGGACCTTCGAGCTCTTCGTGAGGCACCATCTCCGCCCAGTCGGCGACAACTGCGTCTCGCCAGTCTCCGGCTCGGACATCGAAGACCCGGCGGCTTGCGCGTTCTTTCCGCGGAGCTGGCTCGAACGTGCTGAAGGACGGCTTGACGGTCCGACCGATCCCCGCGACCCGGAAAGTGGTGAGCTCGATGCCCGCCTCCCGGAAGCCTGAACCCTTGCCGTACGTCTCCTCGTAGGTCTTCTCGAAGAGGAGTACCAACTCGTGCATCGAATCGGAGTCGCTCAGATCACCTGCTATGGGGATGATCAGCTCGTGGGTCTGACTGCGGTACCGCATGTCGATCGACCTGTTGATCACGATGTCCTCATCACGGACGTTGTCACCCTTGAGCTTCTGGAGCACCTCATGCTCGAGCTCCTTGAATATTCCAGCAATGTGCCCACGGTCGAACTCTTCCCACGGCGTCTCGCTCGCCCGAGCACTTCGAATGGCCTCGGAACGTTCGGCCCCGTGGTGGATGTCGGCGCTGAGTGCGCCGTACGCCGAGTGCGCCATGGAGGTGGCCGGAACCACGATCGACTTCACCCCGAGCTCGGCGCCGAAGCCGGCACAGTGCATGGGTCCGGCGCCTCCGTACGCGTATAGGTCGAAGTCCCGAGGGTCGTGACCGCGCCCGACAGTCAGCTCACGGAGCGTGTCGGCCATCCGGGCGTCGACGATTTCGCGGATGCCTGCTGCGGCTTCAACGACACTGATGTCGAGGGGCTCCGCGACCTGGGTGCGGATGGCCTCCTCCGCGGCAGCCTTGTCGATCTTCATTCGGCCGCCGAGGAAATTGTCGGGATCGATCACGCCGAGTGCTACGTCGGCGTCAGTGACAGTCACTTGAGTTCCGCCGCGCAGGTAGCAGACCGGCCCGGGATAGGAACCTGCACTTGCAGGCCCGACCCGCAGCTTGCCGTTGAACACCGACGCAATAGAGCCGCCTCCGGCACCAATCGCTGTGATGTCGACCATCGGTGTTGCGACGTGGTACTTCGCTACCTCGGTGACCGCCTTGACGACCGGCACTCCATCGACGACCAACCCCACGTCGAAACTGGTGCCGCCCATGTCAGATGTGATGATGTTGCGGTGCCCGAGCTGGGCGGCGAGATGGTGAGATCCGAGCACTCCGCCGGTTGGGCCACTGCCGAGCAACAGGACCCCGCGCTGCGACGCGTCGCGAGCGCTCATGACGCCGCCGATGCTGTTGAGCACACTGAAGCGGCCGGTGAGGCCCTCTGCGCGCAGCCGGCGCTCGAGGCTTTCAAGGTAGCGCTCGACTACGGGACCGAGGTAACTGTTGAGGACAGTGGTCGCGGTTCGCTCATACTCGCCGAGCACGGGGTTCACCTCGCTGGACAAGCTGACATATGCACTCTCCCCCGCCACCTCTCGGATGATCTCCCCGATGCGCTTCTCATGCGACGGATTGCGAAAAGACCACAGAAGGCTGACCGCGAAGGAATTGAGCCCAGCGTCGACGAGCCTGACTACGGCGTCTCGTGCTGCCGCTTCGTCGAGAGGCAGGATCACCCGCCCGCTGTGGTCGACCCGCTCCGGAACCTCCATGATCAGGTTGCGCGGGACGATCGGATCCGGGTACGAACGCTCGCTGAAATCTCCGAGCTTTTCGACAGGAACTCCTGCGGTGAATCCCATCAGCCGCTGAACGATGAGTGTGTCGCCGAAGCCTTCAGTTGTGATGAGGGCGGTACGTGTGCCTCGGCGTTCGATAAGAGC
This sequence comes from uncultured Actinomycetota bacterium, assembly GCA_963759975.1. Lineage (GTDB taxonomy): Bacteria > Actinomycetota > Actinomycetes > Propionibacteriales > Nocardioidaceae > Aeromicrobium. Next base: position 303,442 of record CAVXBS010000020.1, on the reverse strand, counting down.
ATTGGTCGCCTGGGTCGTGCCATGACCAAACGTCACGACCTTGGCCAAGAGCTCGGCCACGGTCTCCCCGCGGTGGTCGGCCACAAGCTCCAGAGCATCGAATACCCCGACCTCGAGGGCATCGGGTGTTGTGGGCGCCTTCGTCGCGTACACGGCTCCCGCAGCGTCCATCACGACGATATCCGTGAAGGTGCCACCCGTATCGACACCGATGTAGAGATCCTGGTTGTTCGTCATAGTCAATCCTCTGGTTCCTAGTTCGAAACAAGCAATGGTTGGACGGCGGTTTCGGCCATCCCAGATTTGAAGGCAGCTGCGGTCACGGTCTCCGGAGTTAGATCCGAACCGGAAAGCTCGGCGACGACACGCCCGCCGCCGATGACCAGGACCCGATCGCAGATGTGCGCCAGGTCTTCGTACTCCACGCTCACGACGACGGCCGCCATCCCCGATGTAGCTGATTCAGCGAGCAGGCGGAAGATGTCGGCCTTCGCGCCAACATCCACTGCCTGAGTCGGCTCGTGCACCACTAGCACCTTGGGCTGCGTCGACATCCATTTGCCGATCACCGCCTTCTGCTGATTGCCGCCGCTGAGTTTTCCCGCGGTGGCGCTCGCATCCGAGGGCATGACGCCGAAGTCTCTGACAACGCTCGCAGCGTGCCGCCGCTCGGCCGCCGCGCTCAGCCCGCCGTGTCTGCGGAACCGATGAAGATGCGGTAGACCGACATTGGTGGCAACGGGTTCCGACGTTGCAAGCGCTCGCCTCTTGCGGTCAGCCGGGACCAGGACCATGCCTTGCCTGACGCGGACGCGAATCGACGTCGACGATGCGTCAAGCGCGTTGTTTCCGACACGAATACGGCCAGTGGCCCCGGTGGACGGGTCCATCAGCAGGTACGGCACATCCTCGAAGCCCGAGCCGGGGAGGCCCGTGACGCCGAGCACTTCACCCGCGTTCACGCTGAACGAAACTCCTGTCACACCCCGTCCACGTAGGTCGTCGACCTCCAGAAGCACATCCGTTCGATTCGGCTTGCCGCGCTCTGGATAGAAGGAGTCGAGCTCTCGTCCAACGATCTGCTCCACCAACCGGTCATGCGTCAGCTCGCTGACGAGGTCGTGGGACACAACGCGGCCATTGCGGAGCACCGCAATCGAGTCCGACACACTAAGGATTTCTTCGAGGCGATGCCCGATGAGCAGTACACCAACCCCTCGCGACTTTGCCAGCTCACGAACCCAACCGAGCATCTCGGCGGCATCGTCGCGACCGAGGGCGGCAGTAGGTTCATCCAGAATTAGCGCCTTGAGGGGAGCGACGTCCACGCCGATGGCGCGAGCGATCGCGATCTTTGCCGCCGCGGCGAGCCCCACCGACCCTGCGTCACATCGGACGTCGACGCCGATGTCGTGCAGATCGAGGAACTGTTGCATCTCATCACGACGATCGGCCCAACGGATTCGCGACAAGAGGGACCCACCCAGCTGTCCCGCCAGCAGGTTCTCGAGGACGGACAGCCCGGGGACAAGGCCAGAGTCCTGATGTACGAAACGGACACCCGCCCCCCGTGCTGCATCCGGATGGATTCGACCCGTGGTTGCAAGATCACCGAACGCGATACGAGAACCAACGTCTGGTTCGTGATAACCGCTCAGTATCTTGACCAGGGTCGACTTGCCCGACCCGTTGGCGCCCATAAGTGCGGTTACCTCACCGGCACGCACCTGAAGATCGACTCCCTGGAGTACGGGCACACCGGGAACGTATGACTTGCGCACGTCCTGCAGTTCGATGACGACCGTGCCGGATGACTCGGCGGGTGGCCTCGTGTCGCTAGCGGGCATGGCGAGTCACCTCTCCCACAGCGTGCTGAAGAGGTCTGCGTACGCGTTCTTGCCGGCGTACCAAGACCCGTCGTCAGCCGAAGTTGCGTCGAGCGTCAGATCATCGATGTTCGACTCGTCGAAGATCCGCACGGGAGCAGTAACCCGGTCGATTGTTGGCACGCCGGCCATCGCACGGAGCAGTTGATCAGCTTCCATGTGGGCCAATGCGTCCAGATCGATTCCGATCATCGCCTTGGTGAGAGACGTCCCTTTCGCCATGTCCTGCAGGAAGGGAAGGTTTCCGTTGACGGTCAGAACCTTCACGTTGCTGCGGCCGGCCTGCTGAATAGCCGGGTTGATGAACTGCGTCATCGGGTCGAATACCGGCACTACGTAGGTGAGTTCTGGATTCTTGACCAGCTCGGTGCTCGTAGTTGTGCCAAGGTCATTCGCCCAGTTCGCGAGCGTGACACCCTTCATGGTGACGGTGCAATCGGCACATTCGTTCTTCAGCTCTGATTCAAACGACTTCTGCTCTGATGCCGAACCAATGACGTCTGGCGTCGTCAGGATCAACACTCCCGCCTTGCCTCCGGAGTCCTTGATGACCCAGTCGGCGGCGAGTTTGCCGGTCAAGCCGAAGGGTTGGCTGGTTTGTCCAGCAAGCCCCGCGAACAATTTCGTTGAGGTGGCGTCGACCGCGGCACCAGAGAGCACGGGGATATCGGCCTTCTTCGCGGCCGACAAGGATTCTCCGTACGTCGCAGGTTCTGGGCCATCGACCTGAATCGCGTCGGCACCCTGCGAGATCGCCTGGCGGATGCAGGCGTTGGCGTCGACTGGGTTGCCCTTGCCATCACACGTCTTCATGGTGACACCCACGGTTCCGAGCGCCTGCTCAAGATTGCGGCCAATGCTGGCAAGGAATGGGTTGCCGGCGTACTGCGTGACCCACCAGACCGTCTTGCCCCGAAGTCCGCTCACGTCGAAAGATTCGCCGGTATAGCTCGCGTCTGGCGCGCCGAGGTTGGCTGCCACCTCTTGGGCAGCAGCGGACGAGGCATCCTTTCCTTGACTTGACCCTGTCGAGTCCGACGGCGAAGAGCATGCTGCCAGCGGGAGAGCCAGCAGGGCTACTGCGGCAGCGAGGGAGCGCCGGGAGACCCCGCGCCGGGATCGGGTTGTTTCAGGCATTGCGTTCTCCTTGGGGGTGGTTGTTGAGCTGTTCCCCGAGTTCATGAGCGAGCCGTTCGGTGGGAGGCGACGATGGCCATGCGAGAGACGGTGACGGCGACAACGACGGCTGCGCCGTAGAAGACGTCACGGATCCAGGAGTCCATACCAAGGAGGACGAGCCCATTGATGCCTGTCGCGAGAAAGAGCACGGCGATGATGGTCCCCACAGGATTTGAGGTGCCGGGGTCAACGATCGCTGAGCCAAGGAACGCTGCAGCGAAGGCTGGTAGCAGCAAGGACTGCAGCGACGTCGGCTGAAGCCCACCTGCGATACCGATCACCATGATCCCGGCCACTCCAGCGAGGAGGCTTGTTGAGACGAAGCTGAGGACCTTGATCCGGGAGACGGGAAGCCCCGAGAGGCGCGCCACCTCCGCGTTCTTGCCGATGAAGACCGCGCTACGGCCGAAAACGGTGTGCCGATAGATGAACCACATACCGATCCCAATCACGATCGCGATGTAGAACGCGGCGTTCACGGCGAACAGCTGCCGGTTCATGAGCATGCCGAGATCGGGCGAGACTCCACTGATCGTCAGGGAATCGCTGAACCAGACGGACAGCCCGATCAGGAGCGTGCCCATACCGAGAGTCACGATGATGCTTTCCACCCCGACGAAGACCGTGAGGAGCGCGTTCGCGAGACCCACCATCAAGGCGGTTCCCAGTCCGGCCAACGACCGACAGCCAGACATTGACTCCATTCACAGCATTCAGCTGCGCGGCCACCGTCGCGGAGATCGTCATGGTGCCAGCGATAGAAAGGTCGATCTCACCGGTGGCAAGAGAAGGGACGAGAGCAAGAGCCAAGACAAGCAGGGCGGCTTGCGAACTGAGAAGAGCCGTGATGTTTGCCGACGTCAGGAAGGTGTCAGGGGCGAAGATTCCAAAGACGGCAACCTCGAGGGCCCACACGGCAACGATGCCGTAGCGAATGCTGATCGAGCGCCACGTGATTCGTCTCTGCCCGCGCCCATCCTGATCCGGACTCTTCGTGCCGGACGCCCGCCTTGCTCGCGTCCTGGCGAATCGTGGTCACCATCAGATCTGATCCTTTCGTGGCTTGAATGAGAACAACTCCGTCTGTTGATCGACGACGATCGCAACGAGACCGGGCTCCGACGGACTCCACTCTCGGGCTGGACCGGGACTCGCTCCGGTAGTGATGCCCGTCACTCAATGAGCCCAATGCTGTTGCACCGCAGAAGTAGGAGCCACATACTTCTGAGATGCAGAAGCCGCAAGAGGCGAGGGAAGTCCCTACGTACATGGTCGGATCGGTGGATCGCGCGCTACGGCTCATCCAGATGCTCCGCGATCATGGCGAGTTGCGTCTACGCGCTGCCGCTCGAGATCTCGGCGTCGCGGAGTCCACGGTTCACCGGCTCATGTCGATGCTTGTCTTTCACGGCTTCGCAGTGCAGGACGACTCGAAGGCGTACCGGCCCGGCATGGCCCTAGGCGTCGGCCCGGTCGGCCTGTCGTGGACTCGCCAGTTGCGCGACGTCGCGGTTCCTCACCTCGAGCTCCTCTCGAACCGCACTGGTGAGACCGTGAATCTTGTCGTGCGTGTGGGCACAAAGATCCACTTCCTGTGGAGCCAGGAAGGCAACAAGACGCTTCGGATCGTCTCTCGCATGGGTGCAGTCCTCCCTGCGAGCACGTCCGCGGGAGGGAAGGCACTGCTCGCCGATCTGCCTGAAGAGGCCTTGCATCGGCTGTACCAAGGCAAAGGGGCCGCGGCGGTTGGAGACGCCCTGACCGACACCGATCTCAAAGCACTCTTGCGCGAGCTTCGCGCAGCACGGCGCAACGGGTTCGCCACGACCAACCAGCAGACCGAGAAGGGGGTCTCTGCAGTTGCTGTGCCTCTGCGAGGCTCGACCGGCCGCGCGTTGGCCGCCATGTCAATCTCGGCACCCTCGACGAGATTCACCGATCTGTTGACACCCGACTCCATCGCTTTGATTGGTTCGAGCCAGCACGACCTGCAAAACGACATCCTGGCTGCAGAGCTTTGAGCTCAAGCCCGCGGCGGGCTCCATCGCGGGCGACTATTCGGTATACGTCCCAGAGATCCAGGACTGGACTACTTCCTCAACCAGATTCCCTGGCATGCCTTCGAGCCAACTGGCGTGCACCGACCCCCACGCTGGTGGGGTCAAGGGAACGACGACGTACGACCGCTCGACCTCGCGTACCGGCATGTCAGTCACGAAGGCAAAGGTGTCGGTCGTACCAATCACCGCCGTGACTGGCGGCAATCCCTGCTCCGCGAGAATGGTGACCTTTGGTTCGATACCTGCGCCGTTGCACAGACTCAACAAGAACGACGCATAGCGCGACGATTCCGGATTCGACCACAGCACAAGCGACTGACCAGCAAGGTCGGCGAGCGACAATTCCGTACGGTCAGCGAGCTCATTCTCAGTAGCGACAGCGATGGACAGGCGCTGCCGTGAGACAACAGCAGCGCTGACCCTCGCGTGGTAGACCGGCACTCGCCCAAGAGCGATATCCAAGTCACCCGACAGGAGACCATCGAGCATTTGAGACGGAAAGAGTTGCTCGACCTGGACCGCGATCGTCTTGACGCCGCTCAAGACACTTGTCAGCTGATGCGCTTCATCTCCGCTCACTGCCGGCGATCGACCGATCCGCAAGGTGCGGCTCCGGCTTCCCTCGGCGTCCCGAGTTCGACGCGCGACCGCACTGGCAGAGGCAAGCAGCGGCGCGGCGTCCGCAAGCAGGCTTTCGCCTGCGGCGGTAATGGAAAGGCGGCGGCCACGGCGTTCGAAAAGATCCACGCCGAGCTCGCGCTCAAATTCACGTAGCGAGGCGCTCACTGCCTGTTGACTCAAATGCAGGCGCTCGGCGGCCCGCGTCACGTTGAGCGTCTGGGCCACCGCAACAAAATGCTCCAGGCGTCGCAAGTCGATGGTCACGTCGGATCACGCCAAGTTTGCCTGCGCACGGGCAAGGCAGCATCGGCCAGCGGGCTGTCCACAGCCGTCCAAACTCGCGAACCTCTCACGACATGAGGCTACTGCGACAGCGCCCGGACAGGTCGAAACTTCTGCGATGCGACAAGGGCTCGCGGACTGACCTGAGTTGGTTGTCGAAACCATCAAAAGACTTGTTTCCGCTGCGCGTTTTGCCGACCTAGCGTGAAAACGTCCACGCCACCGCGTGGGACAACCACATGAAGGGAACATCCATGACACACAGCGATGGAAAGATCGTCCTCGTGACCGGCGGGGCCAAGAACCTCGGGGCGCTCGTCAGCACGACGTTTGCCGAAGACGGCGCTGAAGCAGTCGTGATCCACCATCACGACGACTCCTCGCGTGACGCAGCAGAGCAGACCGCCAAAGCCGTCAACACCGCCGGCGCGAAAAGCCTCATCCTTTCGGGGGACTTGGCGCAGCCCGGCACAGTAACTGCACTGTTCGAACAGGCCGTTGAGGCTTTCGGCGGAGTCGACATCGCCGTCAACACCGTCGGCAAGGTTCTGCGCAAGCCGATCGTCGAAACGACAGAGGACGAGTTCGACGCAATGTTTGACGCCAATGCAAAATCGGCCTACTTCTTTCTCAAGGAGGCCGGAAAGCAGATCAATGACAATGGGCGGATCGTCACCCTCGTCACGTCCCTTCTCGCTGCTTTCACCGACGGCTACTCCACCTATGCCGGCGGTAAGGCACCTGTAGAACATTTCACGCGTGCCGCCGCCAAGGAATTCGCCGAACGGGGGATCTCAGTCAACGCGGTCGGCCCGGGGCCAATGGACACGCCATTCTTCTACGGCCAGGAGACTGATGAGCGAGTCGCCTTCCACAAGTCTCAAGGCCTCGGCGGTCAGTTGACCCAGATCGAGGACATCGCTCCGCTGATTCGGTTCCTTGCGACCGAGGGTTGGTGGATCACCGGGCAGACGATCTTCGCCAACGGCGGCTACACCACGCGATAGCGTGGCAATGGCCGAGCGCAATGCGCTGAACGTGCCACCTGGACAAGCTGTTGATCTGCCGTCAGAAAGGAAACCATCACCATGACCGACACCACCGGCGCACCCCCGCCGATCGATGCATTCATCTCTTCAGTCAATGCACACGACGAGTCTGCCTTCCTCGACGCATTCACTGAAGATGGCGTCGTCAACGACTGGGGTCGCATGTTTCAGGGCCGCGCCGCGATCAAGCAATGGAGCGACAAGGAGTTCATCGGCGCGCACGGCACGATGACCGTGACTGATGTCGCGGTGACCGATGGCGAGGTGCGCGTGACTGCTGACTGGAGAAGCACGCACGCGAATGGACTCAGCCTGTTCGCGTTCACGATTCTCGACCACAAGATCCAGCAGATGCGCATCACCGAAGGCTAGGTCGGTGCCACGAAGCGCTGGTTGGCACTCGTGCCGACCAGCGCTTCAAGCCGCTCTTCAGAGTCGCGGCGTCCACCACGCACCAACGACTCGTTCGAGGCTTGAAGGACATCTAGCTCGAATCGTTCATATGGCTCATGAACCTGGCGTTCGATGCAACGGTGCCTGCCGCGACATACTGACGCATCTCAAAGTGGTGCGCAGAGGACCGGCACCCACCCCGGACACATGACAAAGGCCCCTGACCGGCATTTCTGCTGGTCAGGGGCCTTCGATTGGTAGCGGGGACAGGATTTGAACCTGTGACCTCTGGGTTATGAGCCCAGCGAGCTACCGAGCTGCTCCACCCCGCGTCGCCTGCTCCACTTTACGGGTCGGGGACCCGCGGATCAAATCCGGGGTCCCCGCTCCCGCTACTTCTTGGCGTTCTTCTCGTCGGCGACGGCCTTCTGGGCGTCCTCGATCTTCTGGCCCATCTGGTTGATCTTCGACTGGTACGTCGCCAGGTCGCCGTCCTTGAGCGCCTTCTGGGCGTCGTCGTAGAGCGCCTTCGCGTCGTCGAGCAGCGCCGAGGCAGTCTTGCTGCCCCGGACTCTGGTCGTCGGGCGTCGTCGGCGTGCCGGTGTCGTCCGGTGCCGATGCCCTCCTCGAGGCCGAGCGCGACGCGCAGCGCCTCGTCGAGGGTCTGGCCGAAGCCGACGTCCTTGCCGAACGACGCGATGACGAACTGGAGCACCGGGTAGGAGCCCTCGATCGCGCTGCGCTGGATGTAGACCGGCTGGACGTAGAGCAACCCGTTGCCGACCGGCAGGGTCAGCAGGTTGCCGTACTTGATCGTCGTCGTCTTGGACTGCTGGTACTGCAGCAGAGCCTGCGAGACACCCTTGTCGGCCTGGAAGTCGTTGGCGATCTGGCTCGGACCGGAGATCTGCGTCTCGCTCGGCAGCTGCAGGATCTGCATCTTGCCGTAGTTGGCGGTGTCGGTCGCCTCGGAGTTGACCGAGACGAACGCCGCGAGGTTCTGCCGGCTGTTGGGCAGGTAGACGCTGGTCACCGAGAACTTCGGCTCGTCCTCGCCCGGCCGTGCCGTCGACAGGTAGTAGGGCGGCTGCAGGGCGTTCGAACCCGGTCGGCGCGGTCGGGTCCTCGGGGACCTTCCACCGCTGGTCGTCGTTGTAGAACGCCTGGGGATCGGTCACGTGATAGCGCTGCAGCACGTCGCGCTGCACCTTGAACAGGTCGACCGGGTAGCGCAGGTGCTCCAGCAGCGCGTTGCTGATCTCGCTCTTGGGCTCCACGACGTTGGGGAAGACCTTCATCCACGTCTTGAGGACCGGGTCCTTGGTGTCCCACTGGTAGAGCTTGACCGTGCCGTCGTACGCGTCGACGACCGCCTTGACCGAGTTGCGCAGGTAGTTGACCTGGTCGGTCGGCAGCGCGGTCTGCGAGTTGCTGCTCGTCAGCGTGTCGGCCGTGGCCTCGCGCAGCGAGCGGTGCTCGGAGTAGGGGTAGGAGTTGCTGGTCGTGTAGCCGTCGACGATCCAGACCACGCGACCGTTGACGACGGCCGGGTACGAGTCGCCGTCGACCGTCAGCCACGGGGCGACCTTCTTGACCCGGTCACGCGGCTCGCGGTCGTAGAGGATCTTGGACTCGGAGTTGACCCGGTTCGACAGGACGATGTTGGGCTCGGCGAACTTGAAGGCGTACAGCAGCCTTGTTGAACGGTGTTGCCGATCGGCACGCCGCCCTTGCCGTCGTACGTGTTCTGGGTCGCGTTGGCCTTGGTCGCCTTGTCTGGACGCGGCGCCGCCGCGCGGGGTGTCGACCTCGATCGGCGTCTGCGCCCTTGGGGCGGCCGACGATCGAGTAGCTCGGCGACTGCTCGCCGAAGTAGATGCGCGGCGGCGTCGTGGTCTTGAGCTCGCCGACCGGCGGGATGTCCTTGGCGACGAACACCGGCTCGCCGTTGGGGCCGCGCTCGTTGCCGCGCGCGGCGACGATGCCGTAGCCGTGGGTGTAGACCGTGTGGTCGTTGGCCCAGTTGCGCTGGCTCTGCTGGAGGCCGGAGAGGTTGAGCTCGCGCGCCGCGATGATGACGTCCTGCGGCTGCTGGTCGGCGCCGAGCTTGTAGCGGTCGACGTCGAGCGTGGTCGGCACGGCGTAGTAGCCGCGCACCTGCTGGAGCTGCTCGAACGCGTCCGAGATCAGCGTCGGGTCGAGCAGTCGGGTGCTGACCCGCGACTCCGCCGAGTCGGCGAGCTCGGTGTCGGTCAGCTTGGTCTTGGCCGAGTAGGACTCGGCCTTGACGTCAGCTGACCCCGTACGCCTCCCGTGTCGCCTCGATGTTGCGCGCGATGTAGGGCGCTTCCTTGTCGGGCTCGGACGGCTTGACCTGGAAGCCCTGCATGACGGCCGGCCAGATCGCACCGATCAGGATCGAGGTCAGCGCCAGCAGGCCGAGGCCGATCGCCGGCAGCGCCCACGACCGGATGAAGATCGCCGCGAAGAACAGCAGCGCGCAGACGATCGCGACGCCGATGAGGATGTTCTTGGCCGGGATGCGAGCGTGGGCGTCGGTGTAGGTGACGCCGTCGACCAGGCCGCCCGTGGCGATCACCTGACCGAACCGGTCGAGGTAGTACGACACCGCCTTGAGCAGCACGCCGATGCCGACGAGCACCGACAGGTGCACCTGGGCGGCGCGCGTCAGCTTGGGGCCGCGGCCCGCGATGCGGATGCCGCCGTAGACATAGTTGAGGAACAGCACGGCCAGGACCGTGATGACGATCAGCGCGAACGAGTACGACGCCAGGAACCGCCACCACGGGTACTCGAAGACGTAGAAGCTGGCGTCCTTGTGGAACTGCGCGTCCTTGATGCCGAACGACGTGCTGTGGCGCCACTTCTTGTACGTGTCCCAGTGGGCCGCGGCGACCGAGCCGGCGAATCCGGTGAGCACGAGGCCGAGACCGATCGCGACGGGACGCAGCAGCGGCGTCAGCGCGAGGCGATAGCGGTAGGCCGGGTCGTCACGCCGCATCGGGGCGGCGTCGGGACGCGTCCGGAAGGCGATGTAGAGGTTGCCGATGACGAACAGGCCGAAGATCAGGCCCAGGATCAGGAACAGCGCGACCCGGGTGAACAGCACGCTGCGGAACACGTCGCTGTAGCCGACCGACTTGAACCACAGGCGGTCGGTCCACACGCTCGTGAAGATCGAGCCGAGGAACAGCAGCACCGCCAGCGTGATGAGGGTCGGCACCAGCACCCGCTGACGCCGGTCAGGCCCGCGCCGGGGCTCCCTGCGGGGGCGGGGTGTTCCGAAGATGTCGCTCACGTGGCTCCTGGTGACGGGGTGACAAGACTCTATGCCAGAGTGCGGCGGAGGTGTTCGATCAGGCCCGGCACGAGGTCGGGCCCCTCCAGCAGCTCGGCATCGTGGGGTTCTCTGGCGCGTACGGCGCTGTGCGCGCGCACCGTCGCGCACGACGGCGGCGACGAGCCGCACCTCGCGGCGATCGGGGTGGGCGGCGACGACGGCGAGCAGCTCGTCCGGGTCGTCGGGCAGCGATTCCTCGGCCTCGGGCGGCAGCATGATGCGCTCGACGACCGCGGCGCAGCCGGTCACGGCGTCGGGCCACACGATCTCGGTCAGCAGGTCCTCGAGCTCACGGTCGGCGGGCAGCTCCTGCTCGACCGGCGTCATGCTCGCGGGGTCGTCGGAGAGCTGGTCGGCGAGGCCCGGCTCCTTGGCGATCAGGTCGGCGGTCGGCACGAGCGCGAACAGCCGCGGCGGCTGGTCCCAGCCCTCTGCGCCGACGTGGGACTCGACCTCGAGGGCGGCCTGGCGCAGGGGCGAGTCGGGCATCAGCTGCATGACGGCACCTTGGCGTCGGCGTCCTTGGCGAGCGCCTCCAGCGAGGAGATGGCGTCCTTGAGGGTCGAGATCTTGACGAGCTTGAGCCCGTCGTCGTCACCGTCGGTGGCCTCGGCGCAGTTGGCCGCCGGGACGAGGAAGATCGTCGCGCCCTGGTTGGCGGCGCCGGCCATCTTCTGCCGGATGCCACCGATCGGGCCGACCGTGCCGTCGGGGGTCATCTCGCCCGTGCCGGCGATCTTCTTGCCGCCGGTCAGCGAACCGGGGGTCAGCTTGTCGTAGATCGCGAGGGCGAACATCGTGCCGGCGCTGGGGCCGCCGATGCGTGCGGCCCACGTTGTTGTCGATCTTGATCGGGTACTTGTAGGTCTCGCCGATCGTGATGCCGACCCGCGGGGTCTTCTTGTCCTTGGCGTCGGCCCGCGTCACGACCGGGACGTCGAGCGACTTGCCCTTGCGCTCGACCGTCAGGCGTACGGTGTCGCCGGGCTGGTGCGTGCCGACCGCCTTGACGACCTGGTCCGGCGTGGTGACCTTGGTGCCGTCGACGGCGGTGAACGACGTCGCCGACCTTGAGCAGCTTCTCGGCGGCGCCGCCCTTGACCAGGCCGGCGACGGACGGGCGGCCGGTGACGGTGTAGCCCGCAGCGCGCAGCGCAGCGACCCGCGAGGAGTCCTTGGAGCCCGACAGCTGCGCGGCCGACTCCGCGGTCGACTGCTTGGCGGTCTCGTTCGTCGGGATAGATCAGGTCCTTGGGGACGACAGCCTTGTCGCCGTCGAAGTACGCCGACGACCGCCCCGGCCAGCGAGAGCCGAGCGTCGGGGCCGCCGACCCGACACCGTCGTGAAGTCGAGGGAGCCCGTCGTCGGGTAGGTCTTGACGTCCGTGGCCGAACGTGAACATCGGCTTGCCGCTCGAAGTTGCCCAGCGTGTTGAACGCCGGGCCGGGCTGCATGCGTGACGTACGGGACCGGGACCAGGAATGCCACGCACGTCAGCACGATCAGGGAGATCGTCGCCACGACCATCGTCGTGTAGCGAGCGCTCAGCTTCGACGGGTCGGACACATGGTGAGCCTAGTCAGTCCCGGCAACCTGTGCGTCCGCGGCCGGGGCGTCGGGCGAGCCCACCCATGCGGCATCGCCCGAGGCGTACGTCTGGTGCTTCCACACCGGCACGTCGGTCTTGAGCTCGTCGATCAGCCGCCGGCACGCCTCGAACGCCTGCGCCCGGTGTGCCGCCGATGCCGCGACGACGACCGCGAGGTCACCGACGACCAGGTCGCCCACGCGGTGCACCCCGGCCAGTGCCACGACGTCGCACTCGGCGGCGATGCGCTCGGCGACGTCGCGCAGCCGGGCCAGCGCGGTCGGGTGCGACGAGTAGCCGAGGGCCGACGACGCCCTGCCCCTCGTCGTGGTCGCGCACCGTGCCGATGAACACGCAGATGCCGCCGGCCGCCGGGTCGGTCACCGCTGCGTAGACCTCGTCGAGGCTCAGCGGCGCGTCGCGGATGTCGAGCAGGCGTACGGCAGTCATGTCGGATTCATCGTAGGGCGAACATCGACGGCGTGGGATCGGCGGATCCGGTCGCTACTGTTGACGTATGGCCGAGAACGAGAACGAAGAGCCCGAGAACCCCTTCAAGGGCACGCCCATGGAGCAGATGTTCGGCGCGTTCTCCGGCGGCCAGATGGACATGAACCAGATCATGGGCCAGATGCAGAAGATGTTCGCCCCGCACGAGGGCAGCGTCAACTTCGACCTCGCCAAGGACGTCGCCCGGCACACCGTGGCCGCCGCCGGCCCCGACCCGTCGCCCAACTCCGCCCAGCAGGGCGCGGTCGACGACGCCGCCCAGCTCGCCGAGTCGTGGCTCGACACCGTCACCTCGTTCCCCGCCGGCGCCACGACCGCAACGGCCTGGAGCAAGGCCGAGTGGATCGAGGCCACCTCCGGCACGTGGCAGCAGCTGGTCGAGCCGATCGCCGCAGCACGTCGTCAAGGCGATGGGCGAGGCGCTGCCCGAGGAGGCCAAGGCGATGGCCGGCCCCCTCATGGGCATGCTGTCGCAGGCCGGCGGGGCGATGTTCGGCCAGCAGGTCGGCCAGGCCCTCGGCGGGCTCGCCGGCGAGGTCGTGTCGTCGACCGACATCGGCATCCCGCTCGGCCCCGAGCGCATCGCCGCGGTGCTGCCCGTCCGGCGTCGAGGCGTTCGGCGAAGGCCTCGAGCACCCGGCGTCCGACGTGCTCCTCTACATCGTGCTGCGCGAGTGCGCGCACCACCGCCTGTTCCACCACTCCCCCTGGCTGCGCCCGGCACTCGTCGGCGCGATCGAGGAGTTCGGCCGCGGCACCCGCATCGACGTCGGCGCGATCGAGTCGCAGCTGCAGGGCCTCGACCCCTCCCGCCCCGAGGAGCATCCAGGAGGCGCTGGCCGGCGGGCTGTTCGAGCCCGAGCGCACACCCGATCAGCAGCGGGCGCTCGACCGGCTCGAGACCCTCCTGGCGTTCATCGAGGGCTGGGTCGACGAGGTCGTCGCCAGGCCACCAAGGACCGTATGCCGGCAGCGGCGCCCGCTCGCCGAGGCGATGCGTCGCCGCCGCGCGGCCGGCGGTCCCGCCGAGCAGACGTTCGCGTCGCTGGTCGGCCTCGAGCTGCGACCCCGCAAGCTCCGCGAGGCGACGACCCTGTGGGCGGCGCTCCGCGACCGTCAGGGACCCGACGCCCGCGACGCCGTGTGGAGCCACCCCGACCTCATGCCGTCGGCGGCCGACCTCGACGACCCGCTCGGCTTCGCGCAGGGCGAGCACCGTACGCAGAGCGACGACGACTTCGACGCCGCACTCGGCGAGCTGCTCGACAACGACCCGGGCGACGCCGAGCCCGGCAGCGGTTCCGACGGCCCTCGCGAGTGACGCTGCGCGACGACGCGCGCGGCGTGCTGAGCGGCTGGACCGCACCCGACGACGAGCAGGACCGGCTGCGGCAGCTCTACGTCGCGCACACCGAGACGTACGCCGACGCGATGAGCCGCGAGTGCCATCCCGATCACCTGACGGCGAGCGCGATCATCTTCTCGGCCGACCACCAGCGCGTCCTGCTGACACTGCACCGCGTCATCAAGCGCTGGCTGCAGACCGGCGGGCACTGCGAACCCGATGACGCGACCCTCGCGGAGGCCGCGCTGCGAGAAGGTCGCGAGGAGAGCGGCATCGGCGACCTCGTCATCGACCCCGTGCCGGTGCTGTTGTCACGCCACGAGGTGCCGTGCGGGCCGATCCGGCCGGCGCACCACCTCGACGTGCAGTACGTCGCGGTGGCCCCTGCGGGACGCGCAGCACGTCATCAGCGACGAGTCGGACGACCTGGCGTGGTTCGACGTCGACGCCCTGCCCGCCGAGACCGACGACTCCGTCAGGGCGTTGACCGCTGCTGCCAGGACACGCCTTCGAGGAACCCCTTAGCCTTCGCCGTCTCGGGATAGGCGTCGACCAGCGCCCAGAAGCGCTTGCTGTGATTGGGCTCGATGAGGTGCGCCAGCTCGTGCAGCAGGACGTAGTCGATGACCCACTCGGGCATGCCCTTGAGCCGGTCGGACAGCCGGATGCTGCGATCGACGTTGGTGCACGAGCCCCAGCGGCTGTTCTGATTGCTCACCCATCGCACCGAGAGCGGGACGGCACGGCCCTCGAGCCAGGCGATCGACAGCTGGGCTGCGCGCGCCTGGAGGTCGTCGTCGCTGGGGCGTACGCGTTGCTCGCGGCGATCGAGCCGCTCGACGAGGCTGCGGACGTGCCGCTCCTCCTCGGCCTTGGACAGGTGGGCCGGCATCAGCACGATGGTCTTGTCGCCCTCGCGATAGGCCCGCACCGTGCGCTTGCGGCGTGCGCTGCGCCGGATCTCGACCTCGCTCATGTTGGGAAATCTATCTCGTGGCGCCCACCTTTTGTCCGTCCACAACGTCGCCTGTGCAAAGCGGCTGGTCACACAGGGGCTTCCGCTGCTCGTACCCGGGCGACCCACAGGTTGTGCACCGCGTCGTCCACATGCCTCCTCGGCGTTCCCCACAAGTTGTCCCCACTGTTATCCACAGGCGTGGACAACAGTTGTTCGAAACCGGTTGCTGGCGTGCCTCCGCGGGCCTAGCCTGAACGCCATTCGAGGCTCCCGGCGGAGCTCGCAAGGGGAAGGCAAGCTCCGCCGGGAGCCTCACTTCTGTGAGCGCCGTCCGTCGCGCGCATGAACCTGCAATTTCAAGGGTTGCGACGCGCCGAACGCCTTTACGCTCAGCTGAGCGTGAAACAGGCCTTCCACGCGTACGCTGAACGTGACTAGCACCACATCGGCAAGGAGGCCGCAATGTCGGAAACATGGAGTGGCGAGTTCTACTGCGTCAAGTGCAAGGAAAAGCGCGAGGCGTCTGGAGAGGTCCACGTCAGTGACAAGGGCACTCGTATGGCCAAGGGCATCTGCCCGGTCTGTGGCACCAAGCTGAACCGGATCCTCGGTAAGGCCTGATCCACCTGCGGGGATCCGGGCCCCGCACTTCCCCGAGTTTTGCGGAGGATCCGACACCATGTCGGGTCCTCCGCACACTTGTCTGTGGACGACCCGTTCGTCATCGATGCAAGCAAGAGCAACGCTGACGGCATGTCCTTCCGACCCGCACTTCGCCCCGGCGCCCCGCTGCTGCGCCGAGATGCCACGCACCTGCAGGTCGGCACCTCCCCCGGCATCGTCATCCCCGACCGCCCGGGGCTGGTCGACCTCCTCCGCCTCCTCGACGGGGCGCGAGACGTCGATCGCCTGGCCGCGGTCGCTCGTACGACGATCCCCGAGCTCACGATCCCGGTCGCCGAGATTCTCGCCGAGCTGCGCTCTGCGGGCGTGGTGTTCGACGCCACCCGATGGAGCGGAGTCGGGCGACGAGGCCTCGACGCTGAGGCACGTCATGCCGACTTCGGCGGCGGCGACCCTGACCAGCTGCGCCGCCGGCCGGCGTACGCCGTGGCCCTCCACTCGGACGCCGGCAGCAGCCGCCTCGCGAGCATCGCCCGGTCCGTGCTGGCCGACTCCGGGCATCGCGCACGTCGATGCCGCCGATCCCGACCTCTTGGTCATCGCGTCGTGCGGCGAGCCTTCGCGCACGGTGTTCGAGCAGCCCGTCCGCCTCGGCCTCGACCACCTGCCGGTCGTGATCGACGAGGACCGGGTGCGGATCGGGCCGCTCGTACGCCCTGGGCTCACGCCGTGCGTGTCGTGCCACGACCTGCATCGCGCCGACTGGGATCGCGCCTGGCCCGCTCTGGTGCACCAGCTCGGCCGGCACACCGTGACCATGACACCGCCGGCCGTCGACGCGGCCACGACCCACGCAGCGGCGCTCGAGGTCGCAGTCGAGGTGTTGGCCCACGCGGACGGCCGAACCAACCGCACGCTGGGCCGGTGCCTGGTCGTCGGACCTGCGCACGACGACCGGACGACGTGGCCGCTGGCGTTCCACCACGCCTGCACGTGCGACCTGCTTCGAGCCGCCTGACCGATCGCTCCGGACTATCCTGACGAGGTGCCCAACTCCCCCGATCGGCCCGACCAGTCCGGCTCCACCGGCAAGGACGAGCCCAAGGGACGACCGCTGACGGGCAGCGCGTTCCTGCGCACGGCGCGTCTCGCCTCGCTGCCTGTCGGGTTCGCCGGGCGTACGACCTTGGGTCTCGGCAAGCGCATGGTGGGCGCGCCGGCGAATGTCGTGCTCAACGAGGTGCAGCGGCGCACGGCCGACCAGATCTTCTCGGTGCTCGGGCAGCTCAAGGGCGGCGCGATGAAGTTCGGTCAGGCCATGAGCATCTTCGAGGCCGCGCTGCCGGAGGAGTTCATCGGGCCCTACCGCGAGACGCTCGTCAAGCTGCAGGATTCGGCGCCGCCGATGCCGCCCGGCACGGTTCACCGCGTCATGGCCGAGGAGTTCGGCACCGACTGGCGCGAGCAGTTCATCTCGTTCGACGACAAGCCGGCCGCCTCGGCGTCGATCGGCCAGGTGCACCGCGCGGTGTGGGCCGATGGACGGGACGTCGCCGTCAAGCTGCAGTACCCGGGCGCGGCGAAGGCACTGACGGCCGACCTGCGACAGATCGCCCGGTTGGCCCGGTTGTTCGGGACGTTGGCACCCGGCCTCGACGTCAAGCCACTGGTCCAGGAGCTCCAGGACCGGGTCGTCGAGGAGCTCGACTACAACCTCGAGGCCGGGGCGCAGAGCGTGTTCGCGGCCGAGTTCGCCGATGACCCCGAGATCGTCGTGCCCGACGTGATGGCCTACACCGAGCGCGCTCTCGTCTCCACCTGGCTGGAGAGCGACCACTCGCTGGCCCAGGTCATCGCTGACGGCACTCAGGAGGAGCGCGACACGTACGGCCTGGCATACGTCCGGTTCCTGTTCGCCGGCCCCGCCCGGACCGGGATGCTGCACGCAGACCCGCATCCGGGCAACTTCCGCATCATGCCTGACGGCCGCCTCGGCGTCGTCGACTACGGCGCCGTCGCACGCCTGCCCGACGGCCTGCCCGAACCCGTGGGCCGGTTGCTGCGCTACGCGGTCGCCGGCGACTACGACCTGGTGCTCGAGGGGCTGCGCGACGAAGGCTTCCTCAAGCGGACGACCGACCTGGATGCCGACACGATCGCGCGCTACATCAGCCCGTTCGTCGAGCCGGCGAGCGTCGAGCGCTTCACCTTCAGCCGGGAGTGGATGCGGGCGCAGACCCTGCGGGTCAGCGCCCTGACGTCGGAGGGCATGGGCACCGCGATGAAGATCAACCTGCCACCGCAATATCTGCTGATCCACCGGGTGTGGCTCGGTGGTGTCGGCGTGCTCAGCCAGCTCGGCGCGACCGCCCCGTTCCGCGAGATCCTCGAAGACTCCCTCCCCGGGTTCAGCGCGCCCTGATCAGCTCGAGCACCGAGTCGGCGTACTTCTCGAGCTTGGCCGGTCCGATGCCGGGCACCTTGGCGAGGGCGTCGGGGTCGGCCGGCTTGACCTCCGCGATCGACTGGAGCGTCGCGTCGGTGAAGATCACGTAGGCCGGCTTGCCCTGCTCGGTCGCCTGCTCCGTGCGCCACGCCCGCAGCTGCTCGTAGAGCTCCTCGTCGTACGTCGCCGGGCAGTCCTCGCAGCGGCCGCGCTTGCGGTCGGCGACCGCCAGGACCGTGTTGCAGACGCGGCACTTGGCGACCTTGCGCTCGCGGGGCTGGCGGGCGGTCTGCCGCGCCTCGTGATCGGCCGGCAGCAGCGGGTCGAGGAAGCGGGTCGGCCTGCGGTTGCCTCGGCCACCACGGTTGCGGGTGACAGCCCACGAGATCATCAGGTCGTGCCGCGCCCGGGTCAGGCCGACGTAGAACAGCCGGCGCTCCTCCTCGACCGCCGCCGGGGTGTCGGCGTGGACGCTGGGCATCATGCCCTCGTGCATGCCGACGCAGAACACGGCGTCCCACTCCAGGCCCTTGGCCGAGTGCAGGGTCGCCAGCGTCACGCCGTCGGCCGCCGGTGCGTGCGCCTGGTCGGCGCGGCGGTCGAGGTCGGCGACGAGTGCCGTGAGGTCGGCGGCCGAATCGGACTCGACCAGCTCCGCGGCCATCGAGACGATCGCGTGCAGCGACTCCCAGCGGTCACGGACGGCGCCGGCGCCGTTGGGCGGCTCGTCGGTGTGCCCCATCGCGGCGAAGATCGCCCGCACCTCCTGGACCAGCTCGCCGCCGCCCTCGCCGCCGCGGGCCGCACCCCTCAGCAGGGTGACCGCCTGGCGAACCTCGGCCCGACGGAAGAAGCCTTCGACGCCCCGCAGGACGTAGGGGACGCCGTGCTCGCCGAGCGCCTCCTCGAACGCCTCGGACTGGGCGTTGATGCGAAACAGGATCGCCATCTCCTTGTAGGAGACGCCCCGGCGATGCAGCAGCGCGATCTCGCTCGCGACGGCGGCGG
The DNA here is from genome assembly GCA_963759975.1 of uncultured Actinomycetota bacterium. Taxonomy (GTDB): domain Bacteria; phylum Actinomycetota; class Actinomycetes; order Propionibacteriales; family Nocardioidaceae; genus Aeromicrobium. Next base: position 284,131 of record CAVXBS010000020.1, on the reverse strand, counting down.
CCTCGGCCTGCTCGTCGGGGAACCCGACGTAGGTGACCGGGTCGCCGGGCTCCTGCTGCGACTGCAGGCGTACGCCGTCGGTGCCGTTGGTGCGGCTGAACACGGCGTTGGCGGCGGCGACGATCTGCGGAGTTGAGCGGTAGTTGCGGACCAGCTCGATGCGCTGCGCGCCCTCGTGGCGCCGGCCGAACGAGGTGAGGATCTGCGGCGAGGCACCGGCGAAGGAGTAGATCGTCTGGCGCGGGTCGCCGACGACGCAGATGTCGTTGCGGCCGCCGAGCCACAGCTCGAGCAGGGTCGACTGGAGCGGGTTGACGTCTTGGAACTCGTCGACCACGAACCAGCGGTACTGCTGGCGCACCTGGGCGGCGATCCGCTCATCGTCGGCGAGGATCGCGGCGGTGATCAGGAGGATGTCCTCCATGTCGATGCGCCCGCGATCGCGCTTGACATCCTCGTATGCGGTCATGATGTTGCCGACCGTGGCGTGGTCGAGATCGGCGACCTCACGACGAGCGGGGCCGGCCGACGCGGCATAGGCGGCGGGACGGATGTTGGACACCTTGGCCCACTCGATCTCCGACGACAGGTCGCGCAGCAGCGGGGTGTCGGTGCGCAGGCCGAGCCGCCTGGCGGCCTCGGCCACGAGCGCGAACTTGGACGCCGTGACCTCGGGGAACTCACCGCCGTAGACCTGCGGCCAGAAGTAGCGCGCCTGCCGCAGCGCCGCCGAGTGGAACGTGCGGGCCTGGACCCCGTCTGCGCCGAGCTGCCGGAGCCGGGTGCGCATCTCGCCGGCCGCGCGGGTCGTGAAGGTCACGGCAAGGACCTCTGTCGGTTTGTAGATGCCGGTCGCCACGCCGTATGCCATGCGGTGGGTGATGGCACGGGTCTTGCCGGTGCCGGCTCCCGCGACGACGCTGACCGGTCCACGCAGCGCCTGTGCGACCTCGCGCTGCTCAGGATCGAGCCCCGTCAGCAGGTCGTCGGCGTCGGGCACGCATACTCCTCATGGAATGGTTGAAGTGGCAATGACGTTGAGATGATCAAGCCTAGTCGTCGAAGGAGACACTCCATGTCGGGCACGTTCACGATGTACTCCACCCCGTGGTGCGGGTACTGTCACCGGCTCAAGGGCCAGCTCAAGCGTGAAGGCATCGACTTCGACGAGGTCGACATCGAGCAGCAGCCCGACGCTGCCTTCATCGTCGAGCAGGCCAACAACGGCAACCAGACCGTCCCGACGCTGGTGTTTGCCGACGGTACGGCGCTCACCAACCCCTCAGTCGCCCAGGTCAGGGCCCAGCTGGCCCTGGCGTGAACGCGCCAGGCTGATCAGGGCTGGTTCGTCCGTTCCAGCTTGGTCCAGCCGCTCCATCCGCGAGCACGCATCAGCTCCAGCAGCCGTTCGCCCTGCGGAGCGGACTCCACGACGAGTGCATCGAGCATCTCGACGAATGGCAGGTCGTCGAACGCCTCGTCCTCCTGGTCCAGCTGACCACGGGCCGACGCCTCCTCGGCAAGCTTCACCAGGAGGTCGGCGGCCTCCGCCAGCATCAGGTCGTCGCCATCCGACTCGAGGACGTCCCCGAGGACGCGATAGAGCCGGACCAACAGCGGGTTCTCGAGGTCGGCGAACTTCTCCGGCATCCACTCCTTGATCCGGTCGGGCCACCGGGCGGCAACGAGGATCCAGCCGTCGCGCTCGCCCTCGATCATCCGCTCGGACACCCCGAGCTCCCGCAGCCGGTCGAGGTACGCGACCACCTCCGGCGGGACGACGAGGCTGTCCCCGGCGGCGAGGTGGGCGATCTGTGCACGGTTGGCCTGCAGGCGCTTGATCTCGTCCCGCAGCGACCTGTCGATCTCCTTGACCGCGTCCGCGAACGTCGCCTCGTCGGCCTCGAGCAGCTCGGCCACCTTCGACAAGGGCACTCCGGCATCGGCGAGCGTACGGATCTTGGTCAGCTCGACGACAGCCAAGGCGCCGTAGCGCCGATAGCCCGAGTGGTCACGCTCGGGTTCGGGCAGCAACCCCACCTGGTGGTAGTGGCGGACTGCCCGAACCGTGACACCGGCGTATGCCGCCAGCTGGCCGATCGTCAACATGGACTCAGTGTGCCCGGACCTTGGTGTACAGGTGACGCGACCACATGAAGCACAGCACCGCGATGACGACGCACCAGCCGAGTGCCAGCCAGGCGTCCGAGCCGGCGTCCGCACCCGTCATCCAGGCCCGCAACGTGTTGATCATGGGCGTGAACGGCTGGTACTCGGCGAACCATCGGATCGCCGTCGGCATGGAGTCGGTGGGCACGAAGCCACTGGAGACGATCGGCAGGAACATCAGCGGCATCGGTGTGTTGCTGGCCGTCTCGGCGTTGGGCGCCGACAGGCCGAGGGCGACCGTGAGCCAGGTCAGCGCGACTGTCATCAGGAGCACGAGGCCGAACACGCCGAGCCAGCCGAGCGCCGAGCCGTCGCTGCGGTAACCGAGCAGCAGCGCCACCAGCATCACGACCGCGAACGCGACAACGGTCAGCACGATCGCGCCGAGCACCCGGCCCGTGAGCACCGCTGACTTCGCGATCGCCATCGTGCGGAACCGGTCGACGATCCCCTTCTCCATGTCGAGGGCGATCGTGTACGCCGTGTTGAGCGAGACCGATGCGATGGTCTGCACCACGATGGCCGGCATGACGTAGACGAGGTAGTCGGACCGGTCCGTGGCGCCGGGGAGGCCGGCACCCATCGTGCCGCCGAAGACGTACACGAACAGCAGCAGGAAGATCAGCGGCTGCGCGATCAGCATCAGCGTCAGCGACTTGTAGCGGACCATCTGCACCAGGTTGCGGCGCAGCATCGTCCAGCTGTCGCGCAACGCGTCAGGGCCGGTGTTGACGTGGGACGTTGCCGGGGTGGTCATGATGGCGCTCATCGGGCTGATCCTTCTGTCGTCAGGTGGTCTGCGGTGTGCGTGTTGTCCTCAGCGGGATGACCGGTCAGGGCCAGGAAGACGTCGTCGAGGTCCGGGGTGCGGACTTCGAGACCGGTGACCGTCGCGTTGTCGAGGCGACCCACCAGCCGTTGCAGGGAGTCAAGCGTGCCGTCGTGGGGGACGCTCAGGGTGAGCGAGTCCTCATCGGCGATGGAGCCCGCCAGGACGCCGGCGGCCATGGCCAGCGAAGCCGGGTCGGCGTACGTCACCTCGACCCGGCCACCGGGCACCTGGCGCTTGAGCTCAGCCGGGGTGCCCTCGGCGACCAGCTTGCCGCCGTCGAGGACGCCGATCCGGTGGGCGAGCTCGTCCGCCTCCTCGAGGTACTGCGTGGTGAGGAAGATGGTCACCCCGTCGTTGACCAGCTCGCGGATGACCTGCCACAGCTCGCGCCTGCTGCGCGGGTCGAGCCCCGTGCTCGGCTCATCGAGGAAGATCAGTCGCGGTGAGGCGACCAGCGTCATGGCGAGGTCGAGGCGGCGCCTCATGCCGCCGGAGTACGTCGCTGAGCCCCGGTCGGCGGCGTCGACGAGGTCGAACCGCTCCAGCATCTCCTGGGCACGGGCACCGCCCTGCTGACGGGGCAGATGGTTGAGGTCGGCCATCAGCTGGAGGTTCTCGCGACCCGTGAGCAGGTCGTCGATCGCCGAGAACTGACCCGTGACGCCGATCCTCAGGCGGATGGCGCCGGGATCGGTGCTCACGTCGTGGCCAAGGACCGTTGCCGTTCCCCCGTCGCCGGAGATGAGCGTCGTGAGGATGCGCACGGCGGTCGTCTTGCCGGCACCGTTCGGGCCCAGCAGGGCATACACCGTGCCCGCGGGGACCGTGAGGTCGATGCCCTGCAACACGTGGTTGTCGTCGAATGATTTGCGCAGATCAGCGACCTCGATCGCTGGCCTCGCGGTTGTGTGTGTCGTCATGACACCACCATGCAAGGTTGACGCTACGTCAGGGTCAAGAGCGAACTTTGGACATTGCGAACTGGGGCGAGCGGTCAGGCCCACTTCCCGTGGATGGTTCCTCCATGCCACTTCTGGAGCAGCCAGCGGGAGATCGACACGTTGGGCGGCAACAGCATCTCGCTGGCCGCCGTCATCTCGGTGACGTCGTCGCGGGTGAACCAGCGCGCCTCGGCGATCTCGTTCTCGTCGATCGTGATGTCCGACGTCAGCGCCTGGCCGAAGAAGCCCAGCATCAGGCTCGACGGGAACGGCCACGGCTGGCTTGCCGCGTAGGTCACCTCGCCGACCTGGATGCCGACCTCCTCCATGACCTCACGGCGCACGGCGTCGTCGAGCGACTCCCCCGGCTCGACGAAACCGGCCAGCGTCGAGAAGCGGCCCTCGGGCCATTGCGGCCCGCGGCCCAGCAAGGCCCGGTCGTCGCCGTCGGTGATCAGCATGATGACCGCCGGATCGGTGCGGGGGAAATGGTGCGTGCCGCAAGCGGGGCAGATGCGTACGTGGCCGGCTTCGGCGATGTCGCTCGGCTGGCCGCAGTTGGCGCAGTAGCGATGGTTCTCGTGCCACCGGGCGATGCCCACGGCATGCACGCCGAGCGACGCCTCGTCGGCCGCGATCGTCGGGCCGAGGACGCGCAGGCTGACTGGCTCGAGCTCTGCGGGGACCCGGTCGACCATGACGGCCGCGTAGCGGATGCCGCCCTTGATGCCCAGGAAGATCCACTCACCCTCCGGCGCCTCGTCGAGGCTGATCCAGCGGATGCCGGTGCCACCCACCGTGGCGACGTGCTCGCCGCCGATGACGAGCACGCGTACGTCGGGCGTACGCCAGGCGTCGTCCTTGCGCAGATGGCCGGCTCGGTCGTGCTGGGTGCGGTCGAAGGCGTAGTCCACGTCTCTACGCTAGTCCGAGTCTCCGCTCGAGCTCGGCGCGGCCGGGCAGATCGTCGAACCGCTTCACCTCACCGAGGCGTACGTAGTAGAACACCGCGTCGACCTGCGCAGGGTCGATGCCGTGAAGCTCAGCCCAGGCCAGCCGATAGATCGCAAGCTGCAGCTCGTCGGCCGTGGCGCGCTTGTTGGTCTTCCAGTCGACGACCTCGAAGCCCTCTGCCGTCTGGAACACGGCATCGATGCGGCCGATGACCTGCTGGCCTCCGAGCACGAGGGAGAACGGGGCCTCGATCGCATGCGGCTCGCGGTCGCCGTATGGGCCTGTGCGGAACTTCTCGATCGCCTCGTCGAGCTCGGCATCGGACGACAGGTCGGCATCGCCCTGGCCGGGCAGCTCGCTCGGGTCGAGCAGCACCTGCTGCCCGTAGTGCGCCTCGACCCAGGCATGGAACCGGGTGCCGAATCGCGCCGCCGAGGAAGGGCGGCGAGGCATCGGGCGCGCCAGCTCGCGGGCGAACGTCGCCTCGTCGCTGGCGAGGCCGAGCATCGATGTCGTCGACACCGTGGCGGGCAGCGGCACGCGACGTTGCTCCGCCGCCATCGCCGCCGCCTCGGTGGTCAACAGCTCCACGTCGGCATCGAGCTCGTCGAGGCGCGCAGCGACCAGCGGATCGGAGATCTCGCCAGGTTGATCGGCGACACCCTCGAGATGGGCCCGCACCCGCTCCGCCAGCGCTCGCCTGCCCTCCAGCGGCGCCGGGTGCACCGGCCACGGCACTCCGTCGGCCTGGACGAGGTGTGGATTCGTCTCATCCTCTGCGGGTGCCTTGGCCCACACCAACGGCTCCACGCCACGATCGGCGAGCCACCTGCGCGTCTGCTCGAGGAACTCCGACGGGCCGAGCGGCTTCTGCTGGGTGCGGCCCCAATGGTGGCCAGAGACGACCAGACGTTCCTCAGCCCGGGTGTAGGCGACGTAGGCGAGCCGGCGCTCCTCCATGTCCGCCTCGGCCCTCATCTGCGACGTCGTACGACTTCGTCGGCCACCCGGTGTCCAGTCGACCATCTCCGGCAGACTCGCGGCGTCGCCACGCAACGGGCCGGGCAGCACCGTGGCTGTGCTGACCCACTTGTCGCGTCCACGATTGGGTGGGAAAGACGGTGCCCGAGACGAGCGGCACGAACACCGTGTGCCACTCCAGCCCCTTGGCGCGGTGGATCGTGAGCAGCTTGACCGACTCGGCCTCCGACGGCGTCGAAACCTCCATGCCTTCGTTGTGGAAGCTCCTCGGCGTCGAGGTAGGCGATCAGGCCCGACAGCGAGGCGAAGCGGTCTGCTTCGGCGTATGCGGCCACCGCGTCGAAGAACAACGCGAGGTTGTCGGCCGCCACCAGTCACCTCGTCCGGCCTCGAGCTCGATGTCGAGGTCGAGTGCCCGAACCGCGCGTCGAGCGAGGTCGATCAGCGGCTCGCTGCTGTGGCGACGATACCGCGTGATCAGGCCTGACAGCTCCGCGAACCGGCGACGGGCCTCATCCGAGTAGGGCAGGTCGCCGAGATCCTCCAGAGCGTCGGCCAGCGCGACGATCTCGGTGGGATCGGTGCCCTCGACGGCATGGGCAAGCTCGTCCGCCAGCGAGGCACGATCGTCGGCCGGGCCCGACCGCCGGCTGAGCTGTCGAGGCACGCCGACCCAGCAGTGCCAGGTCGCGCGGTCCGATGTTCCACCGCGGGCCCGGTCAGCAGCCGCAGCATCGCCGGGTTGGCCGTGACGTCGTCGACGACCTCGAGCAACGACACGACGTCCTGCACCTCGGGCTGAGCGAGCAGACCCTGCAGACCGACGATCTCGAACGGGATGTGCGAGTCGCGCAGGGCCTTGACGATCTCACCGTTCTCGGCGCGCGACCCGCACCAGGATCGCGACGCTGCGCAGCGGCACGGCTCGCCTCGTCGCGGATCTGCTCGATCTGGCGCACCATGGCGCTGATCTCCTCGGCGACCGTCGCGTGCAGCGCCACCTCGACCGACCCGCCCGGCTGCTTGCCGGACGCCAGCGGCTCGACGCTCCTGGTGACCTGGCGTCCTCGTAGAACGCCGAGATGATGTCGTTGGCAGCACCGATGATCTCCGGCCTGCACCGGTAGGTCTGGCGCAGCGTCAGCCGGCGGCCCGGCACCCCGTCGATCGCGAAGTCGTCGAGGAACTCCTCGAGGTTGCCGGTCGCGGCGCCTCGCCACCCGTAGATGCCCTGGGCCGGGTCGCCGACAGCGGTGACCGGCGAGCCCGGCGAACAGGCTCGACCAGCAGGTCGCGCTGCGCGACGGAGGTGTCCTGGTACTCGTCGAGCAGCACGACGTCGTACTTCTCGCGCATCGCCTCGCGCACCTCCGGGAGCTGGCCAGCTCGGCACCCCACGCCATCTGGTCGGAGAAGTCCATGACCCCGTCGGCGTGCTTCGGCCGCCCGGTAGGCGTCGACCAGCCGGCTCAGCTCGGTGCGCTTGCGCGCCGTGCTGGCCGCCGCGGCCGACGACCTTGTGGCCGGCGGCCCGTCGTCGGCGCACGCAGGATGGCGCTGTCGTACGCGCGCAGGTCGCCGGCGTGACGAGGTGCTCGGACAGCTCCGCGTCGAGCGCCATCACGTGCCCGACCAGCGTCGGGACGTAGGTCGTGACGTGCTCGAGCGACCCCTCGTACGACTCGATGGCCCGCGCGACCCGCTGGAACCGCGAGGCGTCGGTGACCACGCGCAGGTCGGGCTCGATGCCCAGCCGCAGGCCGTGCTCGGCGATCAGCGTGCCGGCGAACGCGTGATAGGTCGATGCGGTGGCCTCGCCCCAGCCGGCCTCGGCGTGGTCGACGCCCAGCAGCTCGAGGCTCGCCCGGATGCGCTGGCCCAGCTCGGCGGCGGCCTTGTTGGTGAACGTCAGGCCCAGGATGCGCTCGGGCGCGATGCCGTGGTGGCCGACGAGCCACACGACTCGCGCGGCCATGACCGTGGTCTTGCCCGAGCCGGCGCCGGCGATGATCGCGCTCGGCGGGTCGAGCCCAGCGGTGATCGCGGCGAGCTGGGCGCGGGAGAACTGGCGGTCCGAGGATGCTCGACCAGGTGCTGCTCGTCGCGCACGAGCGGCGCGGTCATGCCTTCCCTCCGAAGGATCGACGCGCCGTCGTCCTGGGCCGGGCAGATGCGCTTGAAGTCGCAGTAGCCGCAGGCTCTTGCCGGCCGTCGCCGCGAACTCCTCGGCGCCGATGACGCGGACCGCCTCGCTCAGCTGCTCGACGCGAAGAACGGTCGTGCCTTCGGGACGCACCGGGCTGGGTGCGGGTCGTGGCCGACTTGGTGCTCGTTGCGCAGCTAGACCAGCTCGGCGCCCGCCGCTCTGCGCGCCCGGGGCCAGCTCGTCGGTCGCCCCGGCATCGACCGCCAGCTGGTAGAGCCCAGCTGCGGGTTGACCTCGGCCTCGCGGACCTTCATCGGCGGTCTTGGACGTCTTGAGGTCGACGACGTGGATGCCCGTCGTCGTCGAGCTCCACTCGGTCCATCGACCCGGTGAGCTGGATCTGCGCGACCGTCGACGTCGATCATGACGTTGAAGGCGTGCTCGACCGCCAGCACCTCGCGCGGGTTGCTTGCGGTGCCACTGCGACGAACTGCCGAGCGCCTCGACGGCCTCGCCACGCTCGCGCGCGCCGATCCACGGCGGCGAGTCCGAGCGCATCCCAGACCTCGTCGAGGTGGGACGGACAGCTCGGCGACGTCGGGCTCGACGCCGCTGCGCACCGCCTCGGCCGCGAGGGCGTGGACGATCGAGCCGAACCCCTGCGCGGCCGACGTGCCGCGGTCGCCCTTGGCCTCGTGGCCGGCGAACCACTGCAGCGCGCACTTGGCGAGCGTGTTCATCTGGCTGCCCGACAGCCTGCAGCGGCTCCGTCGGGGTCGCGCACGGGAGCGTCGTTGGTGGTGCGCTCGGCGAGACCCCACCACCGGTCGGGGTGGGCGGACCGGCCCGACGGGTGCTCGGCCAGCCGGGCCAGCTGGGCCGCGACGCGAGCGCGTACGTCGCTGGTCGTCGGTCGACTCGCCGATCCGGCGCAGCTCGGCGATCGCGCCACGCAACGACAGCGAACGGCGTGGCCGCGGCTCGGCCTCCGGGAGCGTACGGACGGTCGGCGCCCAGCGAGGTGGGCGTGCAGCTCGCCGACGAACCGGGACGGCTGGTCACCCTCGTCGGAGCCGCTGGCGACCGCCGTGACGACGAGGCGCGACCCGGCGCGGCTGCAGGCGACGTAGAACAGGCGGCGCTCCTCGCGCGGCCGCGGCCCACGGCGACGGAGGCGGCAGCACGCCGTCAGGAGAGAGTCGATCGCCCTGCAGCAGGCTGCCGCGGGCCGCGCAGGTCGGGCCACTCGCCGTCCTGCACGCCCGCGACCACGACCAGCGGCCATTCGAGCCCCTTGGACGCGGTGCGCCGTCATGAGCTGCACCGCGTCGCCGGAGTCGCCGCTCTGCGCGATCGTGCTCGGCCGGGATCTGCTGGGCCTCGAGCGCGCGGGCCACCTCGGCAACGGACCGGTGCGCCTCGCGCTCCTCGGCGCGGGCGGCCTCCGCGAACAGGGCACACACGGCGTCGAGGTCGTGATTGGCCCGGGCGCTGCCGTCCCCGTCGCCCTCGGCCTCGGCCTGCAGCCGGGTCGGCCACCTGGTGCCGTCCCACACGGTCCAGAGCACCTGCTCGGCCGACTCGCCGGCACTGATCTGGTCGGCGGCCTTGCGCAGCAGCTCGCTCAGCCGGGCGGCGGCCTCGGCGGCGCGGGCCGGCGGGCCCTGGACGTCCAAGGTCGGCAGGAGCGCCGGATCGCCGAGCGCCTCGGCGATCAGCAGGCGGGACGCCCGCGGCGCCTCGCCGGTCGGCGGCATCGGCCTTGCGCAGCGTGCGGCCGAGCCGGCGCACGCCGGCCGCGTCGAGATGGCCCAGCGGGCCCGGTGAGCAGGGCATGCGCGACGTCGGGCGTCGAGCGTCTCGCCGCGGCTCGAGCGCGTCGGCGGCGTGCAGCGCGGCCAGCAGCGTGCGCACCGCCGGCTCGACCGCCAGCGGCAGCTCGTCGCCGGCGACCTCGACCGGCACGCCGGCGGCGGCCAGGGCTCGCTGCAACCGCGTCGAGGTGCAGTGCCCGAACGCACCAGCACCGCCATGTCGCGCCACGGCACGTGGTCGTGCAGGTGAGCCTCGCGCAGCAGCAGCGCGATGTGCTCGGCCTCGGCCGTCGGCGTGGAGAAGGTGCGCACGTCGACGGCACCCGGGTCGTCGACCTTGCTCGTGGGGTTGCGCAGTGCCGCGTACGCCGCGCCGTCGACCGCGCCGAGCGCGCCCTTGTTGTCGACGATCGACCTCACGGCCGCGGCGATCTTGTCGCCGTAGCGATTGGTGTAGCCGAGGGTCAGTCGCGGCGCCGGACCGGCGGCGGTCGCGAACGCGTCGGGGAAGTCGATGATGCCGCGCACGTCGGCGCCGCGGAATCCGTAGATGGACTGGTAGGGGTCGCCGACGACGACGAGGTCGCGGCCGTCGCCGGCCAGCGCCTGCAGCAGCTCGACCTGGAGGGGGTCGGTGTCCTGGTACTCGTCGACGACGACGAGGCGCGAGCTGGCCCGCCAACGGTCGCGGACGCTCGGGGTCGTTGAGCGCTTGACGGCCTCGAAGATCAGGTCGGTGTAGTCGATCGTGTTGGCCAGCGCCGCCACCGCGGTGACCTCGTCGAAGAACCGTGCCGCGGCACTTCCAGTCGTCCCGGCCGACCTGGCTCGCCACGCTGGGCCAGGTCGGCATCGTCCATGCCGAGGGCGCGCGCCGAGGCGATGAGCGATCGCAGCTCCGTCGGCGAGGCCACGGGTGCGCAGCGCAGGACGCAGCACGGCGGGCCACTGCTCGGCGTCGCCCCCGGCCAGCACCTCGGAGATCATGGCGTCCTGCTCGGGGGCGCTGAGCAGCCTGAAGGGGCTGGCGAAGTCGCTCGGCGTCCTGCTCGGCCCGCAGCAGGGCGTAGCAGAACGAGTGGAAGGTCATGGCCGGCGTCGTGCGCGTCGTGCGGGCCAGCCGACGGGCGATGCGCGACCGCAGCTCCTGCGCGGCCTTGCGGCTGAACGTCAGGACCAGGATCTCGTCGGGGCGACAGCCCGCCGTTCTCGACGCGGTCGACCACGAGCTCGACGAGTGTCGTGGTCTTGCCCGCGCCGGGGCCCGCGAGCACCTGCAGCGGCCCGCCGGGGCCGAGCATGTGCTCGAGCACGGCCTGCTGGCTGTCGTCGAGCACCGGCGGCGGTGATCGACGCGGCGCTCGGCCGTCTGCAGCACGTACTCGGGCATGCCCCCATCCCACCAGACGGGGCGGACACTCAGTCGTCGAACCGCCAGAGGGCCTGCTTCATGTCGACCGCGGCCGTTGCGGACCGGGGTGCCCTCCTCGAGCCAGTGCAGCTGGGCCTCGGCCATCAGCGGCGGAGCCATGGCCCCGTCGGCGCGCACGACGCGCCACCACGGCACGGCATGGCCCTCCATCGCCATGACCCGGCCGACGTAGCGCGGGCCGTAGCCGGCGGACAGGTGCTCGGCGATCGCACCGTACGACACGGCCCGGCCGATCGGGATCCGCTCCACCAGGTCGAGCACCCGCTCGACGAACTCACGATCCATGAGGCCAGACTCCCCGCTGGGGGTGACGTTTCGGTCGGGGCGACACGGCGTGTCGCGACCCAAACGTCACTCCCAGCGATCGGGAATCAGTACGAGGGCTGGCTCGGGTCGATCTGGTTGACCCAGGCCACGACGCCGCCACCGACGTGCACGGAGTCCTTGTAGCCCGCGCCCTTGAGCACGGCCAGCGCCTCGGCCGAACGTACGCCCGACTTGCAGTGCAGCACGATCTGCTTGTCGCCGGGCAGCTGCTCGAGCGCCTTGCCGTTGAGGAACTCGCCCTTGGGGATCAGGATCGAGCCGGGGATCTTGTTGATCTCGTACTCACCGGGCTCGCGTACGTCGACCAGCACGAAGTCGCGCCCGCCGTCGTCGCGCTCCTTGAGCCACCCGTCGAGCGTCGTCACCGAGATCGTCGAGTCGGCAGCCGCCTCGGCCGCCTCCTCGCTGATCGCGCCGCAGAACGCCTCGTAGTCGTCCATCAGCGCGGTGATCGGCTGGCCCGTGGGGTCGCGGCGGATGTTGAGGGTCGAGTAGCGCATCTCGAGCGCGTCGTAGACCATCAGGCGGCCGATCAGCGGGTCGCCGATGCCGGTGATGAGCTTGATCGCCTCGGTCACCATGATCGAGCCGATCGAGGCGCACAGCACGCCCAGCACGCCGCCCTCGGCGCACGACGGGACCATGCCCGGCGGCGGCGGCTCGGGGTAGAGGTCGCGGTACTGCGGACCCTCCTGCGCCCAGAACACCGACACCTGGCCCTCGAACCGGTAGATCGAGCCCCAGACGTACGGCTTGCCGAGCAGCACGGCCGCGTCGTTGACGAGGTAGCGCGTCGCGAAGTTGTCGGTGCCGTCGACGATCAGGTCGTACTGGCTGAAGATCTCCAGCACGTTGTCGTTGTCGAGCCGCTCGTTGTGCACGATCGTCTTGACGTACGGGTTGGTCTCGGCGACCGATGCCGCGGCCGACTCGGCCTTGGGCTTGTCGATGTCGGACTGCCCGTGGATGATCTGGCGCTGCAGGTTGGACTCGTCGACGACGTCGTCGTCGATGATGCCGAGCGTGCCGACACCGGCCGCCGCGAGGTAGAGCAGCGCGGGGCTGCCGAGGCCGCCGGCGCCGATCACGAGCACCTTGGCGTTCTTGAGCCGCTTCTGGCCGGTCATGCCGACGTCGGGGATGATCAGGTGCCGGCTGTAGCGGCGGACCTCGTCGATCGTGAGTTCGTCGGCGGGTTCCACGAGTGGGGCGACCACGGGTTCTCCTCTGTGCTTGCGGTGCGGTGCAATCGGATCTGGCGGCATAACACCGCATCCACCGTCCATTGTTCCCCGGCGACGCAACGCCGCCGGTGGGCGTCCGGATGTCGGGCAGCACCGACTACTCTGGGGCCCGTGACCGAAACCACCCCGCTGCGTCCGCGCACGAGCCGCCTGCCTCGCACGGCACGGCGCGCCCAGCTGCTGGAGGTCGCGCTCGAGGTGTTCGTCGAGCAGGGCTACCACTCCGCGTCGATGGACGAGATCGCCGAGCGCGCGGGCGTCTCCAAGCCCGTGCTCTACCAGCACTTCCCCGGCAAGCTCGACCTCTACCTCGCGCTGCTCGAGACCTCGTGCGACACCGTCATCGAGGGCGTCAGGACGGCGCTGGCCTCGACGACCGACAACCGCAAGCGCGTCCGGGCCACGATGGAGCTCTGGTACGACTACGTCGCCGACCAGGGTGCCGCGTTCCGCCTCGTGTTCGAGTCCGACCTCACGAGCGACCCGTCCGTGCGCGAGCAGATCGACCGCGTCATCGAGGAGTCGGCGTCCGCGATCGCCGAGGTCATCCGCGAGGACACCGGACTCCCCGTCGCCTCGTCGCACCTGCTGGCCGTCAGCCTCGTCGGCATGGGCCACGTCGGCGCCCGCAACTGGCTGTCGCAGGACTCGAGCCTGACCCGCAGCGAAGCCGTCCAGCTCGTCGCCGGCCTCGCCTGGCGCGGCATCGGCGCATTCCCCCGCAACGAAGATGACATCAAAGGAGATGAGTGACCGTGGAGGTCAAGATCGGCGTGCAGCACGTCGCGCGTGAGCTGTCAGTGGCAACCGAGTCGACGCCCGATGCCGTGCTCAAGGCGCTCGACACCGCGCTCAAGGACGACACCGTCTTCACCCTGACGGACGACAAGGGTCGTACGGTCGCGGTCCCGGCCGCCAAGGTCGCCTACCTCGACTTCACCTCAGACCTCGGACGCAAGGTCGGCTTCGGCCTCGCCGCGAGCGAAGCCGTCACGGCCGCTTCGAAATAAGCACGTGACCGACTACGTCCTCCCGCCGACGCGGGTGGACGGGCAGATCGTGCTGGCGCCCTACGACCCCGCGTGGGCGACGACGTACGAGACGCTGGCAGGCCGCATTCGTGCGGCGCTGGGACCAGTCGCGGCCGCAGTCGAGCACGTGGGCTCGACCGCGGTGCCCGGGCTCGCCGCCAAGCCGATCATCGACATCAACCTGCTCGTCGGCGACAGCGCCGACGAGTCCGCGTACGTCCCGGCACTCGAGGCGATCGGCTACGTCCTGCACATCCGTGAACCCGGCTGGCACGAGCACCGGCTGCTGCGCCTCGCGGAGCCGCGGGTCAACCTGCACGTGTTCACGGACGGTTCTGCGGAGCACGCCCGGATGATCTCGTTCCGTGACCGCCTGCGCTCCGATCCGGCTGCGCTCGAGCACTACCTGGCGACGAAGCAGCGCCTCGCCGCCCGACACTGGGAGCACGTGCAGGACTACGCCGACGAGAAATCTTCGGTCGTCGAGCAGATCCTGTCGGATTCGTAGGCCTCCCGTTCGTCGTACCTGTGTACGACGATGAGATCCGATCGAAGGAGCAGGCATGAAGTACATGATGTTGGTCGTGAGCGACCCCGAGGCCGCCGACCGCCCACATGACCCGGCGGTCGACCAGGTCGAGGACTGGGTGGCCAAGCACGACGGCAGCGGCAAGCGGCTGGACGGCCAGCGGTTGCGGCCGCCGGAGTCCGCCACGACGATCCGCCGGCGCGGCGGCGAGCTCCTGATCACCGACGGCCCGTTCACCGAGACCCGTGAGTGGATCGCCGGCTTCGACATCCTCGAGTGCGACGACCTCGACGAGGCCATCGCCATCGCCGCGACGCACCCGATGTCAGCGGCCGGGACCATCGAGGTGCGTCCCTTCTGGCCCTACGAGGGTTGAGCGCATGAGCGACGGTGGGCGCGCGGCGGACGAGGACGTCCGCCGCGTGCTGACCGACGCCATGGCGGAGCAACGACTGCGCATCGTCGCCTCGCTCATCCGTACGACCGGCGACTGGGACCTCGCGGAGGACGCCGTGTCCGACGCCGCCGAGCGGGCCCTGGTGACCTGGCCCCGCGACGGCACACCAGACAACCCGGCCGCGTGGCTCACCGCGACCGCCCGGCGCCGGGCGATCGACGTGCTGCGTCGCGCCCAGGTCGAGCGCGGCAAGCTCGCCGACCTCGCTGCCCTCGAGGAGCTGACCGGGGACGGCCCCGAGGCCTCGCCGATGGGCGATGACCGCCTGCGACTGGTCTTCACGTGCTGCCACCCGGCGCTCTCCCTCGAGGCACGCGTGGCGTTGACGCTCAAGGTCGTCTCCGGACTCTCGACAGCGGCGATCGGGCGGGCGTTCCTGACCTCGGAGGCGACGATGGGACAGCGCCTCCTGCGCGCGAAGCAGAAGATCGCGCATGCCGGCATCCCCTACCGCGTACCGACCAACGACTTCGCCGAGCGTGTCGACGGCGTGCTCGTCGTGGTCTACCTCGTGTTCACCGAGGGCTACGCGACCGGCGCCGGCTCTCTCGCCGACGAGGCGATCCGGCTCGCGCGGCTGCTGGTCGGCCTCATGCCCAAGTCGGACGAGACCCGCGCCCTGCTGGCGTTGATGCTGCTGCAGCACGCGCGCCGCGATGCACGGGAGGTCGACGGCGATCGGGTCACGCTCGAGCAGCAGGACCGGTCCCGGTGGCGCCACGACGAGATCGACGAGGCCGTTGCCCTGCTGCGCCGCCCATGGACGGTGCGCGGTCCGTACGCCGTGCAGGCCGATCTCGCCGCGGCCCATGCGACGGCGCCGTCGGCGGACGAGACCGACTGGGTGAGGATCGTGGCGCTCTACGACGACCTGCTCGACATCGCGCCGACACCGGTCATCGCGCTCAACCGGGCGATCGCGGTCGGCATGAGCGACGGTCCCCTCGCCGGGCTCGCCGCCCTCGAGTCCGCGGCCGACGATCCCAGGCTGGCCGGTCACTATCTCGTCGCCGCCGCGCGCGGTGACCTGCTGAGCCGAGCTGGACTGCGCGACGAGGCGCTGATCGCCGTCGAGCGGGCCATCGAGCTCGCGCCGACCGACCAGGAACGCCGTCAGCTCGAGCAGCGCGCAGCCGACCTGCGCACGTGCTGAGCCGCTCCTCTCGGAGCGGTGAGTTGGCGACGTGTCTCGGGCCGGGAAAGGTCGCTGAGTCACCGCTCAGCAACGCGACAGGTCGCTGAGCCACCGCTCAGCAGCGCGCAAGGTCGCTGAGTCACCGCTCAGCGGTCAGGCGGCCAGGCCCAGCTTCTCCATGCGGGCGGCATGGGCCTCGGTGAGGCGGGTGAACATGCGGCCGATGCCGGCCAGGTCCATCCCGGGATGGTCGACGCCGCCGACCAGCACGGTGCTCAGCGCATCGCGCTCGGCGACGACGGTCTGCGCCTGGCTGAGCGCCTCGCCCATCAGCCGCCGGCCCCACAGCGCCAGCCGGCCGCCGACGCGCGGGTCCTGTCTCGATCGCACCACGCACGGCGTCGACGACGAACTCGGAGTGACCCGTGCCGCTCAAGCGTGTCCAGCACGAGCGCGCGGGTCTCGGTGTCGAGGTAGGCCGCGATCTCGCGGTAGAAGTCGGCCGCCAGGCCGTCGCCGACGTACGCCTTGACGAGTCCCTCGAGCCAGTCCGACGGCGCGGTCTGCCGGTGGAACCGCTCGAAGATCGTCGAGAACTCCTGCATCGTCTCGTAGGGGTCCTCGCCGATCTCGACGAGCCGGTCGCGGAGCTTCTCGAAGTGCCCGAACTCGGCCGTCGCCATCGCCGCGATCTCGACCTTCGTCTTGAGGTCGGGCGCCATCTTGGCGTCCTCGGCGAGCCGTTCGCAGGCGCTGATCTCGCCGTACGCCAGGATGCCCAGCAGCTCGATCACGCCCCTGCGGTAGACCGGATCGTCCAACGTCGAGGGCGGCGGAACGTTCTTGGAAGCCATGCTCCGCAGCGTAGCGGGAAGGCCGGGCGCTCCAGACGATAGACTGGGCCCGGAAATCACACGAGTCTCAAGAATTCGAGAAGACCCTGACTACGTTCAAAGATCTGGGCGTCATGCCCGAGATCGCCGACGCACTGAGTGACGTCGGCATCCAAGAAGCTTTCCCGATCCAGGAGATGACGCTCGGCGTCGCTCTCATGGGCACCGACCTGATCGGCCAGGCGCGCACCGGAACCGGCAAGACGCTGGCGTTCGGCATCCCCGTCATCCAGCGCACGGTTGCGCCCCACGACGCCGACTACGACCAGATCGTCGCCGGCAAGCCGCAGGCCCTCATCGTCGCGCCGACCCGTGAGCTCGCGATCCAGGTCGCCAGCGACATCGAGATCGCGTCCAAGCGCCGCGGCACCCGCAACCTGACGATCTACGGCGGTGTCCCCTACGAGTCGCAGCTCGACGCGCTCAAGTCCGGCGTCGACATCGTCGTCGGCACGCCCGGACGTCTGCTCGACCTCGCCAACCGCGGCGCGCTCGACCTGTCGCACGTCAAGTCGCTGGTGCTCGACGAGGCCGACGAGATGCTCGACCTGGGCTTCCTGCCCGACGTCGAGTCGCTGCTGGCCAAGACGCCCGAGACCCGCCAGACGATGCTGTTCTCGGCCACGATGCCGGGCGCGATCGTCGGGCTGGCCCGCAAGCACATGCGCCACCCCATGAACATCCGCGCCGAGTCCGGCGAGGACACCCAGATGGTGCCGGCGACGGCGCAGTTCGTCTGGCAGGCGCACGAGATGGACAAGGCCGAGATCGTCGGCCGCATCCTGCAGGCCGACGACGTGGGCAAGGTCCTCGTCTTCACCCGCACCAAGCGCACGGCGCAGCGCGTCGCCGACGAGCTGATCGACCGCGGCTTCCCCGCCTCGCCGCTGCACGGCGACATGGCGCAGCCGGCTCGCGAGAAGGCGCTGACCCGCTTCCGCGAGGGCAAGATCAACATCCTCGTCGCGACCGACGTCGCCGCCCGCGGCATCGACGTCGCCGGCATCACGCACGTCATCAACTACAACTGCCCCGAGGACGACAAGACATACGTCCACCGGATCGGTCGGACGGGCCGCGCCGGCGCTTCCGGCATCGCGGTGACGTTCGTCGACTGGGCCGACATCACGCGCTGGAAGCTCATCAACTCCGCGCTGGGCCTGCCGTTCGACGAGCCGCAGGAGACCTACTCGACGTCGGACCACCTGTTCCACGACCTCGGCATCGACCGCGGCGTCAAGGGTCGCATCAAGGACCCGTCGCCGCGTGAGCCCAAGAAGGACGACGACCGCGGTGGCCGCGGTCGCAGCGGCGGTGGACGCGGCGGCGAGCGCAGCGGTGGCGACCGTGGCAGCCGCGGCGGCGAGCAGAAGGCGCAGCAGTCCTCGGGCGGCGACAAGCAGAGCGAGGGCGGACAGCGTCCGCGCCGCAACCGCAACCGCACGCGTTCGCGCGGCGGAGCCCCGGTCGCCAAGACCGACTAGCTAGCTGGGCGCCAGAGTCGCCGGAAGGTCAGCCAGGCGGTCCCTGATCAGCCGTTGGTAGTACTCCACCCCGGCTGACGTCAGGTGCGTCTGGTCGACGCCGATGTAGACGTCCTGGTTGCCGGTGCCCGTCACCGACTTCGTCGAGCCCGTCCCTGTGAGCCACTGCTCGCTGTAGGGATCGATGAAGCCGACGACGTTCCTGTGCCCGACCATGCTGCGAAAGTTCTGTGTCTTGGCGTCGAAGTCCGCAGTCTGCTCCGCCGTGAGGGGGCTTCCCACCTTCACCGGTTCGATGCCGACCAGGACGATCGGGAGATCGGGTCGGACCGCAACGACCCGGTCAAGGTAGGTCTCGACTGCGGCCAGGTGCTGGGCCGGCGAGAAGAACAAGCCGTCGTTGATGCTGCCGTTGACCAAGAGCGCATCGATCGGGGCTGCGGCGAGCCGCGCCATTCTCTCGTCTGAGCCGAATGGTGAGGCGTAGTAGCCCGGATATCCCACGAGGCCGCTCAAGACCGGCGCCGACGCATCGTTGAGGTAGCCCGTCCCGTACTGCGCCAGGTCCCAGACCCGGAACCCGGTCGTGGTGGCGAGCACCGCCGCAGCCGAGCTCGCGTACGAGTTCGGCGTCGTGCTGGAGTCGTAGTAGGAGTCGGCGACGACTCCGATCGTGAACGGTGCCGGCGCGGCGCTGATGATCGCAGGATCACTCGGGTCGATGTCGACCCCCGTGAAGATCGTCGGACCGGCAAATCGCACCGTCACGGTCCTGCGCGCCGGCAGCTCGACCTCGATCCAGTTGAACTGGCCGTAACCCACCGCATCCGTCCCGACGATCGGATCAGCCGAGACCGGCGCGCCGTCGATCCAGACCATCGCGTCGGACGACTGCGACGTCACGTACCTGACAGCGAACTTCCGTCCGGTGACCACGAAGGACACGTCGGCGTTCTGCAACGTGATGTTGCCCGTGTTGTACTCCGCGCCCAGCACGGCACTGGCCAGGTCCTGACCCAGGTGGGCACTGAACACCGTCAGTGCCGGCTTCGGGTCGAGCGAATGGGTGAACGCGCCTGGCGTGTCCCACCGGATCAGCTTGGTGTCGGCCCAGGCCGGAGGCTGGTCGAGGGCCGTCACCGACGCCTCGGTGGACGGAACGACCTGCGTGGACGCAGGGCGCATGAGCTCGCCGAAGGTCGTCACGTGCTGCCGCACGGCGCTGGTCGACCCACTGACGACGGTTCTCGTGGCGTAGCCGCTCAGCCGGCCGACGACCTCAACACTGATCGACGCGTTCAGGTCGGCGACGGTGACGTCGTACGCGCTAGAGGTGGCCCCGGCGATGGGCGCGCCGTCACGAAGCCAGCGGTAGCCGAAGGCCGGGGCAGGCGACCAGGCGCCGGTGACCACCTTCAGCGTTCGTCCGACCTCAGGGGTCCCGTCGATGCTCGGTCTCGGGACGGACGCGAAGGTCCTCAGGACGTTGAGGCCGCGTGACCGCGTGACGGCTGCAGCAAGTCTGCTGGTCCGGGGTGCATACGCCCGATACCTCCACGTCCCGGCCCCTCGCACCGTGAGCTTGCCCGAATAGCGCCCACCCGAGCGGGTCCGGACGGTCAGAGCCGTGACCCACGACGTGCCCGACCTGCGCTGGATCTTGACCGTGGAGCCTGACGGAGACTTCGACAATGACCCACTCACCGTGACGCCGGACCCCACGACGGCGGTCGAGGGCATCGTCAACGTCACGGATCTCGCCGTGACCGCCGATGCCGACCCGATGGGCCCGATGAGACTTGCGGCCACGAGGCCGCAAAGCAGCACGAAACGAACAGATCTCCCCATGGCCGAATCCCTCCCGATTTGGCGCGTTCACTCCCTTCCCAGGAGTATCGCCCCACAGGGGGTCACCGCCCGTTGCTCCCGCACGGGTCGAGCACACAGTCCCCAGCCTGTCGCACGGACGCCCGACCAGCTCGCGAGGCGCTTCAAGCGGTGACGACGACCTTGGTGCCCACCGGGGCGAAGTCCCACAGGGCGATCGCGTCGGGCAGCCACTGGCGTACGCAGCCGGCCGACAGCGGCGTGCCGAGCTGTGCCTTGGTCTGCTCGAGGTTGCCGGAGTTGTCCCGCGGCACCGAGTGGAAGCCGATCGGCTCGCTGAAGCCGGTCGCGAAGCGTACGAAGTACTCCATCGAGCCGCTGCCGTCGAACGCGCCGGCGTGGCGCGACTTGGACTGCACCGTGTAGGTGCCGGGCTGCAGGTTGTTGAAGCGGCTGCCCGAGACGAGATACGTACGCTCGACCGTGCTGCCGTCCTCGACGAGCCATACCCGCTGATCGCTCTGGTCGAACACGATGCGCCGGCCCGTGCCCGATCCGGCAGGCAGGTCGGCGACCTTCGTGACGCTGGCCGCGGCCACGCGACGCTTGGGCGCAGGCTCCGGCTCAGGGATGACGAGGGTGTCGAGCGTCGCGGTCTCGATCGCTGCCGGCGCCAGCGCCGACGACGTGTCGGCCGCCGCCCGGTCGGCCTTGAGCTGCGGCAGGATGCCGACGGCTGCGCCGCCGACGACCGATCGTCAAGGCCACCGCGAGCCCCAGGGCACCGACCCGTCCGCGACGGCGGACCATTCGATGGGAGGCGCGGTGCTTGGACACGCCCCCATCCTAATCGGCGCACCCGCACCGCTCCGGCAGACTTGCCAAACCTCGATTACTCTAGTTAGAGTATTCGTAGTCGAGTAAGCCACCGAGGAGAGCCATGAAGCGACCAGCGAACGCCCTGTACCTGGCGGTGCTGACCCTGCTCTTCGAGAAGCCCATGCACCCGTACGAGATGTCGACGACGCTGCGCCAGCGCAGCAAGGAGGAGAGCATCCGGCTCAACTACGGCTCGCTCTACGCCGTCGTCGAGTCGCTGCGCAAGAAGGGCCTCGATCGCCGCCCGCGAGACCCTGCGCGAGGGCAACCGCCCGGAGCGCACGGTCTACGAGCTCACCGACGACGGCGCCACCGCGATGCACGAGTGGCTCAGCGAGATGCTGCGCGACCCCACCCCACAGTTCACCGACTTCGAGGCGGCGCTGTCGCTGATGGGCGCGCTGCCGCCCGACGAGGCCCTCGAGCTGCTCAAGCTGCGGCTCAAGGCCCTGCGCATCACCAGCAACCAGTACGACGGCGTGCGCTCGCACCTGCCCGCCGGATTCCCCGAGCTCTTCATGGTCGAGGGCGACTACTCCGAGGCCCTGCGCCGCGCCGAGATCGCGTTCGTCGAGAAGCTCGTCGGCGACATCGAGCACGACCGGCTCGGCGGCATGGAGATGTGGCGACGCATCCACGAGCTCAGGGCCGCCGGGCACTCCGGCGAGGAGGCGACGGCCAAGCTCATGGAGGAGTTCGGCCACCTGCTCGGCATCGACCCCTAGAGATTTCAGTGATCCCCGGCCGACTGGCATCGACCGGGGATCGGAAACCGAGTCGCAAGCGACCCCGGCCCCAAGCACAGGGTAGCGAGCGTCTCTCACCCACAAGGAGACTCACGTGTTCACCCCTGACCCATCCACCAAGCGCGCCATCGCGACGACCGTCCTGATGTTCGCCGCGTTCATGGACCTGCTCGACGTCACGATCGTCAACGTGGCGCTGCCGGCGATCCGCTCGGACCTCGACGCCAGCCCGGCCCACCTCGAGTGGATCCTCGGCGGCTACACGCTGACGTTCGCCGTCCTGCTCATCACCGGCGGCCGGCTCGGCGACATCTTCGGCCGCCAGCGCATCTTCGTCCTCGGCGTCGCCGGCTTCACGCTCGCGTCGCTCGCCGCCTGCCTCTCCGGCAACGGCGAGACGCTCGTCGCGGCCCGGATCGTGCAGGGCGGATTCGCTGCCCTGATGGTCCCGCAGCTGCTGTCGACCGTGCAGGTCATGTACGCCCCCAAGGAACGCGCGAACGTCTTCGGCATCGTCGGCGCCGTCTCGGGCACCGCGGCGGTCGTCGGCCCCCTGCTCGGCGGCTGGCTCATCACGAGTGACGCCTTCGGCGTCGGCTGGCGCAGCATCTTCCTCATCAACATCCCCGTCGGCATCGTGCTGATCGTGCTGGCCGTCAAGTACGTCCCCAACACCGTGTCGGAGCGGGCCACCCGCCTCGACCTGCCCGGGGTCGTGCTCGCCACCGCCGGCGCGTTCCTGCTGGTGTTCCCGCTGATCGAGGGCCGCGAGCAGGGTTGGCCGGCCTGGATCTGGGGCATGCTCGCGGCGTCGGTGGTCGTCCTCGCCGCGTTCGTCGCCAACCAGCGGCGTACCGAACGGCTCACGCAGTCCTCGCTCCTGCCGATGCACCTGTTCGGCAACCGCGGGTTCGCGGCGGGCCTCGTGACCCAGGCGGCGTTCTCGGCGGCGATGGCCGGCTTCATCCTGACGCTCGTGATCTACGTGCAGAGCGGGCTCGGGCTTCAGCGCGATCCACTCCGGCCTCGTGCTGCTGCCGTTCAGCCTCGGCGCGTTCATCGGCGTCGGCATCTCCGCGCCGCTCGGGCTCAAGCTCGGCAAGGTCATCCCGTTCGCCGGCGCGATCTGCCAGGCGGCCGGGATCTGGTGGGTCGGCCAGGTCGTGTCGTCCAAGGGTGCCGACTTCAGTGGCTGGGACGCCACCCCGCCGATGCTGCTGGCCGGCATCGGGCTGGGCCTGCTCGTCGTGCCGCTGATCGACATCGCGCTCTCGACCGTGTCGACCGACGACGCCGGCGCCGCATCCGGGACGTACAGCACGTTCCAGCAGCTCGGCTCGGCGCTCGGCATCGCGATCATCGGTGCGGTGTTCTTCCACGTCGTCGGCGACCGGTTCACCGAGGCCGGGCTGCGCGACGGGGTCGAGCAGGCTGCGTGGTGGGCGACCGGCGGCTATCTGCTGTCGGCGGTGGCGACCTTGTTCCTGCCCGACCGCAACGCCGTGCAGCGGCACGCCGAGGAGCAGGCCGCGCTGCTCGAGACCGTCTGAGCCCTGAGGGCGCCGCGGACTACTTCTTCTTGCTGGCGGCGAGCATGCCGGCGGCGACCTGGCGGTAGGCCTCGGCGCCCTTGTGGTGCGCGCTGTGGCGAGCACCGAGCGGCCGATCGCCGGCGCCTCGGCGAACCGGATCGTCTTGGGGATCGGCGGCGTCACGACCGGCAGCTCGTACGTCTCGCGGATCGCCTGCGAGCACGTTCTGGGCGTGCTTCGTGCGACCGTCGTACATCGTGGGCAGCACGCCCATGATCTCCAGCGACGAGTTGATGAACTGGCGTACGTCGTGGATCGTGTCGAGCAGCTGGCCGACGCCACGGTGGGACAGCGTCTCGGCCTGCAGCGGGATCAGCACCTGCTGCGCCGCCGACAGCGCACCGACGGTGAGGATGCCGAGCGTCGGCGGGCAGTCGATCAGGATCCAGTCGTAGTCGTCGGCGACCTTGTCGAGCGCGACCCGCAGGCGCTGCTCGCGGCCCGTGCGGCCGATGAGGCTCTCCTCGGCCTGGGTCAGCGTGATGTTGGCGGGCAGCAGGTGCATGCCGTCGTCGGTGATGACGATCGCGTCCTCGGCCTGCTTGGTGCCCAGCAGGACCTCCGCGACCGTGACCTCGAGGTCCTCCGGATCGATGCCGAGGGAGAACGTCAGGCTGCCCTGCGGGTCGACGTCGACCAGCAGGACCCGCTGCTTGAGCTCGGTCAGCGCCGCACCGAGCGACACGACCGTCGTCGTCTTGGCGACGCCACCCTTCTGGTTGGCCACCGCGATAGTCGTCGTCACGGTCGCCATTGTGTCATCACGTCGCCTGACCGTCGACGTTCGCGCGCTGGGCCGTTTGGCATGCTTGCTCCATGACACGTCGCGCGCTGGTGACCGGGGCAACCGCAGGGATCGGCAACGCGTTCGCCAAGGAGCTGGCCAAGCGTGGCTACGACCTCGTGATCGTCGCCCGTACGACCGACCGCCTCGAGACCCTCGCGACCCAGATGCGCAGCAAGCACCGGGTCGAGGTCGACGTCGTGACCGCCGACCTGTCGACCACCGAGGGCGTCAGCGCGACGGTCAACAAGCTGACCGACACGACACGTCCGGTCGACCTGCTGGTCAACAACGCCGGCGCGTCCCTGGCCGGCTGGTTCGGCACGACCGACATCGCCGACGAGGACCGCCAGCTCGACCTGCTCGTACGCGCGCCGATGCACCTCATGGACGCCGCGATCAAGACCATGGCCGGCCGGGGCGGCGGGCAGATCATCAACGTGTCGAGCGTTGCCGCCTTCACCCCGCGCGGCGTCTACTCCGCGCACAAGGCCTGGCTGCTCAACCTGTCGCGCTGGGCCGACATCCACTACGCCGACGTCAACATCTCGGTGCAGGCGCTGTGTCCCGGTTTCGTACGCACGGAGTTCCACCAGCGCGGCGAGATGGACGTCTCCGGCGTGCCCAAGTGGATGTGGCTCAAGGCCGACAAGCTCGTCAAGGCGTCGCTCAAGGACCTCGACAAGGGCAAGTCCGTCTCGATTCCGTCGCTGCGCTACAAGGTGCTGGCGATGCTGGCGCAGTACCTGCCCAAGGGCCTCGTCACCCGCATCGCGAAGCGCGGCCGCTAGGCATGAGCACGCCGAAGTCGCTGGTCATACCGCCGGGGGTCGAGAAGGTGTACGCGATCGGCGGCGGCGGGGACATCGCGACGCTCAGCATCGAGGCCCGCGGAGCCCGACGCGGTCACGTCCTGCTGATTCCCGGCTGGACCGGCAGCAAGGAGGACTTCACCCCGATCCTGCCGCTCCTGGCCGACGCCGGGTACGACGCCACGGCGTACGACCAGCGTGGCCAGTACGAGAGCGACCCAGCCGATGACTACTCACTGAAGGCATTCGCCCAGGACGCCTACCTCGCTGATCGAGCAGGAGCGGTCCTTCAGCCACGTCCTGGGACATTCGTTCGGCGGCCTCGTCGCGCAGCAGGTCGCCTGCCTGCACCCGGAGACATGGCGAGCCTGAGCCTGCTGTGCACCGGACCCGGCGCGCTCGGCGAGACACCGGGCCGGCCACCCCTGGCTCCGCTCGTGCAGGCGCTCAGCGTCATGACCCTCGCGGAGATCCGGGCGAAGCTGCCGCGTGATCCGTCGCTCGCGCCCGACATCGCAGAGTTCCTCGACACGCGATTCACGTCCAACGCCCCGGCATCGCTGCAGGCGATGACGCAGCTGCTGATCGACGCCCCCGACATCATCGACGAGGTCGCCGCGACCGGGCTGCCGTGCTGGGTCGGTCGCGGCGCCGATGACGACGCGTGGCCCCACGACGTTCAAGCGGCGATGGCCAAGCGACTCGGCACCGACGTCCACATCGTCGAGGATGCCGCCCACTCCCCCGCAGTAGAGAATCCCCAAGGGCTCATCGACGCATGGCTTCCGTTCCTGAAGGAGAACACCTGATGGCCAACTTCACCCGCGGCTTCACCGGAGGCGCCCGCCGAGGCGGCGACAAGCGACTCCCGCCCGGCCAGTACGACACCGGCGCCAGCTGGCCGGTGCTCACCGCCGAGCTCACGCCCACGATCGACCTCGACACGTGGACCATGACGGTCGACGGCCTGGTCGACAACCCGACGACCTGGGACTGGCGCGGCATCCATGCGCTGCCGTCGTCGTCGTACTTCGGCGACATCCACTGCGTGACGACCTGGACCAAGTTCGACACGACGTTCGCGGGCGTCAGCGTCGACGCGCTCCTCGACATCGCGAGGCCCAAGCCGGAGGCCACGCACGTCATGGCCACCGCCACGACCGGTTACAACACCAACCTGCCGCTCGAGGACATCACCGGCGGCAAGGCGTGGATCGTCTGGGAGTTCGACGGCAAGCCGCTGGCGCCGGAGCACGGCGGTCCCGTACGCCTGCTGGTGCCGCACCTGTACTTCTGGAAGTCGGCCAAGTGGATCACCCGCATCGAGCTGATGGACCACGACGAGCAGGGCTTCTGGGAGCGCAACGGCTATCACGACCGCGGCGACCCGTGGCTCGAGCAGCGCTACCAGGGTGATGCATGAGCGAGAAGGCCGCGCAGGCGATCGCGAGCTCGTGGACGACCGGCATCGTGCGCGAGGTCGAGCGGTTCGGCGAGACGTACGTCCGGCTGCGGCTCGAGGTCGCCGATCGCCACGACCACGTGCCGGGCCAGCACTACGTCGTACGCCTGCGCGCTCCTGACGGCTACACGGCCCAGCGGTCGTACTCGCTCGCCTCCGACCCCGCCGACCCGCTGATCGAGCTGATGGTCGAGTGCCTGCCGCGCGGCGAGGTCTCCGGCTTCCTGCACGACGTCGTCGAGGTCGGCGACGAGCTCGAGCTGCGCGGTCCGATCGGGCGCTGGTTCGTCTGGGGCGGCGAGGTTCCGTCGCTGTGCGTCGCCGGCGGCTCGGGCGTCGTGCCGTTCGTCTCGATGCTCCGCTATGCCCGGCGGATGGGCACCGCATCGCAGCTGACGATCGTCGCGTCGGCCCAGACCCGGGAGCGGCTGCCGTACATCGAGGAGCTCGAGGAGTTCGGCGCCTTCATCGCCCTGACCCGCGAGAACCACGGCGACCGCGTCGCAGCGCACATCTATCCCGACGAGCTCGCCGAGCTGTCCAAGGGCATCGAGCGGGCGTACGTCTGCGGGTCGGCCGGCTTCGTCAGCTTCGTCGGCCGGATCCTCGGCGAGGCCGGCGTGCCGAGCGACATCGTCCGCGTCGAGCAGTTCGGCGCCACGGGCTAGAGGCCGAAGAGGCGGCGGTACTGGTCGGGCTCTGTGGTGTTGCCGCCCAGCGGGAAGTCGACCTTGCCGGTGCCGTGATAGTCGCTCGAGCCCGTACGCACGAGGTCGAGCTCGCGCGCGATCTGGCGCAGCGCGGCCCGGTCCTCGGCGTCGTGGTCGTTGTGGTCGACCTCGAGGCCGTCGAGGCCCTGCTCGGCCAGCTCCCCGATGCCGGCGCGGGTCAGCACGCGGTGGCTGCCGCGCGACCACGGGTGCGCCAGCACGGCCTTGCCGCCGGCGGCCTTGACCAGGCCGATCGCGGTGGGCAGGTCCGCGGCATAGCGGTCGACGTACGCCGGCCGGCCGGGCTTGAGGTAGCGGTCGAACGCCTCGGCGCGGTCCTTGACGACACCGAGGTCGACCAGCGCGTCGGCGACGTGCGGGCGGCCGGTCGCGGCGGCGTTCGCCGACCTCGCGCGTACGTCGTCCGCCGTGATGTCGATGCCCAGGCCGCGCAGCCGCTCGAGCGTCGCCGGGAGCCGGGAGTTGCGGCCGTCGATGACCTTGCGCAGCTCGGCGTAGCAGCGCCTTGTGCCTCGGGTCGAACTCGTAGCCCAGCAGGTGCACGCTCCTGCCGCCGAGCTTGGTCGAGATCTCGATGCCGTGCACGAGCGTGATGCCGACCCGCTTCGCGGCCTTGTCGGCCTCCTCCCAGCCCTCCGTCGAGTCGTGATCGGTGATCGCGACGACGTCGAGCCCGGCCGCCTTGGCCTTCTCGACCAGCTCGGCCGGGCTGTCGGTGCCGTCGGAGCGGTCGGAGTGGGTGTGGAGGTCGATCTTCACGTGCGTCAGGCTACCGACGGTTCAGGGCACGCAGTTCCACTGGCGTACGACCTGGGTGCCCCGATCGACGCCCAGCACCGAGACCGTCGACGTGTCGAGCGCGAAGAGGCGCCCCTCGGACACGTCGAGGCCCAGCCAGCGGGCGGCGAGGGCGCGCAGCGAGTGTCCGTGGGCGAACACCAGCGTCTTGCCGTCGACAGCGCGGGCCCGGGCCACGACCCGGTCGAGCCGCTCGGCGACCTGCTGCGCGCGTCTCGCCGCCGGGCGACGGGTGCGTCCAGACGCTCCAGTCCGGCACGGTCTTGCGGATCTCCGGGGTCGTCAGGCCCTCGTAGTCGCCGTACGCCCACTCGGCGAGGTCGTCGTCGATCTCGGCGTCCGGGAAGCCCGCGAGCTCGGCCGTGTGGACGGCACGCCGGCGCGGGCTCGTCAGGACGTGCACGAACTCGATGCCCGACAACGGACCGGCGAGCGTACGGGCCGCGGCCTCGCCGCTCTCGGTCAGCGGGAGGTCGGTCGTCGACGTGTGCTTGCCGTTGCGGCTCCACTCGGTCTCGCCGTGGCGCACCAGCCAGAGCTGGTCCTCGACCTCCTCAACGGGGGACAAGGGCCCACACGTCCAGGTCGAGCAGCACGCCGTCGGCGTACTTGCCGTCGTCGCCGCGCAGCGTCATCGTCTCGTCGCGGCCCTTGGTCGCCACGAGGCGCAGGCGCAGCGCGCCGACACCCGGCGCCGATGTCTCGGCCTTGTCGAGCACCTCCGACCACGCGTAGACCGTGTCACCGGCGAACGCGGGTGACACGTGAGCCCCGGCGTTGATCGCCGCGATGAGCTGGGCGTTGGCCAGCCCGTTGAACGACAGGGCGCGGGCCAGGGAGATGACGTGCCCGCCGTAGACGAGCCGGTTGCCGTCGGGCCGCGCCTCGGTGTTGAAGTGCACCTTGGCGGTGTTCTGCCACAGCCGGGTCGCGAGCATGTGCTCCGGATCGGTGAGCGTCACGCCGTCCA
The DNA here is from genome assembly GCA_963759975.1 of uncultured Actinomycetota bacterium. Lineage (GTDB taxonomy): Bacteria > Actinomycetota > Actinomycetes > Propionibacteriales > Nocardioidaceae > Aeromicrobium. The sequence goes on along the minus strand of CAVXBS010000020.1, from coordinate 255,161 downwards.
CGTGGTCGATCTTCTCGCCGACCTCGTAGTCGTCGAAGCGGTGCGGCTCCCCCGCAGCGGCGAAGTCGTACGCGGTGAAGTCGAGTCCGTCGGGCAGCACCAGGTCCTCGGCGGCCACGGCGGGTGCGAGGTCGGGCACGACGGTCTCCGGTGCCGGCGCGTCGAGGTCACGCTTGTGCACCATGACCCAGCGGGCCCAGTCGAGCACGACCTCGCCGCGCTGGTTGGTGGCCGTCGAGCGTACGTAGACGACGCCGGTCTTGCCGTTGGAGTTCTGCTTGAGGCCGATGACCTCGGACTGCGTCGCGATCGTGTCGCCGGGCACGACCGGGCGGTGGAAGCGGCACTCGGCGTAGCCGAGGTTGGCGACGGCGTTGAGCGACACGTCGGGCACGGTCTTGCCGAACGCGATGTGGAACGCGATGAGGTCCTCGACCGGAGCCGGGCTCAGCCCGACCGCGGCGGCGAACTCTGCCGACGACGAGCATGGCGAAGCGGGTCGGGTAGATCGCCCCGTACGCCGCGCGGTCACCCTCGGTGACGGTGCGCGGCGTGGCGTGCGTCGAGGACCTGGCCGACCTCGAAGTCCTCGAAGAAGTTGCCGGGGTTGGTCTTGGTCGTCATACGGCGAACGGGTCGCGGCCGGGCATCTTGGCGAGCAGCTCCTGGCCCCGGGCGAGGAACTTGTGCTCGACGAGCACCTCGTACTTGGTCGCCACGACCTTCTGCACGGAGCTGAAGTCACGCTGCCCCCGGGTCGCCGCGTAGCCGGCAGCCGCGGAGATCACGAAGAAGATCACGCCGAGCACGATGCCGCCCAGGACCGCGGCGGCGAACGAGCTGCCGTCGCTGAACAGGCTCAGCAGCAGGCCGATGAACAGGCCGAACCACACACCCGAACCGGCCCCGGCCAGCAGCACCCGACCCCAGGTCAACCGGCCGGTCACCCGCTCGACCTGCTTGAGCTCGGTGCCGACGATCAGGACGTTCTCGACAGCGAACTCGTTGTCGGACAGGAAGTCGACGGCCTTCTGGGCGTCGGCGTACTTGTCGAAGACGCCGAGCGACTGGGGGTACTCGAGCGAGAAGATCTCTGCCATGGCTTGCTCCTAGAGCTTGTAGTCCTTGAGAAGGCTGCGTCCGATGATCATCTTCTGGATGTCGGAGGTGCCTTCGCCGATGAGCATGAACGCGGCCTCGCGGTAGAGGCGCTCGATCTCATACTCCTTGGAGTAACCGTAGCCACCGTGGATGCGGAACGAGTCCTGCACCACCTCGTTGCAGTACTCGGCGGCGAGCATCTTGGCCATTCCCGGCCTCGACGTCGTTGCGCTCACCGGAGTCCTTGCCACGGGCGGCGCGTACGACCATCGCGTGCGCGGCCTCGACCTTGGTGGCCATCTCGGCGAGGCGGAACAAGATCGCCTGGTGCTGCGCGATCGGCTTGCCGAACGTCTCGCGCTGCTGCGCGTACGCGATGCCGAGCTCGAACGCCCGGTTCGCGATGCCCACAGCGCGGGCGCCGACGTTGACGCGGCCGACCTCGACGCCGTCCATCATCTGGTAGAAACCCTGGCCCGGCTTGCCACCGAGGACCTGGTCGGCCGAGATCTGGTGCTTCTCCAGGATCATCTCGGTCGTGTCGATGCCCTTGTAGCCCATCTTCTCGATCTTGCCCGGGATCGTGACGCCCTGAGCCGTCTCGCCGAAGCCGGGCTCCTTCTCGACCAGGAACGTCGTCATGTTCTTGTAGACGCTGTCGTCGCCCTCGTCGGTCTTGCACAGCACCGCGACCAGGTTGGACGAGCCGCCGTTGGTCAGCCACATCTTCTGACCCGTGATCTCATAGCCGTCGTCGGTCTTGGTCGCCTTGGTCTTGATCGCCGCAACGTCACAGCCGAGCGCCGGCTCGGACATGCTGAACGCGCCCCGGACCTCGCCGGTGGCCATCTTGGGCAGGTACTTCTGCTTCTGCTCCTCGGTGCCGTGCTGGCGAATCAGGTAGGCCAGGATGAAGTGCGTGTTGATGACGCCCGACACGCGACATCCAGCCGCGGGCGATCTCCTCGACCACCAGCGCGTACGTCAGCAGCGACTCGCCGAGTCCGCCGTACTCCTCGGGGATCATGATCCCGAAGATGCCCAGCTCCTTGAGGCCCTCGACGATGTCGGTCGGGTACTCGTCCTTGTGCTCCAGCTCCGTCGCGACGGGCAGGATCTCCTTCTCGACGAACTGACGAACCGTCTTCAGGATCTCTTCCTGGATCTCGGTCAGACCTTCAGTGCGGACAAGACGACCCATTGCGGGGCTCCTCACATGTTGCTGACGTTGACCTGCTGACTGTACCGACGGGTAACTGGTATGTCGTCCGGTGCGAGAGGTGACCTTGGTTACCTCCCGTTAACCTTCGCACGTCGGCCAGGACCTCCTCAGGCGGCGGACGACGCAGCACCACCACCACGAGCCCGGCGAGGATCAGGGCAAGCCCCACGTATACGCCGACCGGCGGCGTCTGGTCGAGGAAGACCCCCGCCAGGATGGCCGCGCCGGGCACCTCGAACAGCAGCAGGAGCGAGATCAGGCCCGGGCTCATGACCGCCAGCAGGTGGTTGAGCACGGAGTGCCCGAGCAGCTGCGCGCAGATCGTCACGCCGACGATCGCGAGCCACGTGTGCCCCGAGAATCCGACCATCTCGACCTGCGCGACCAGGCACGCGGCAGCGAGTGTCGCGGCGCAGATGCCGTAGCAGGCGAACGGTGTAGGTCGTCGTCGAGACGCTCTCGCGCACGCGGCTGCCCGCCATCAGGTAGAGCGCGGCGGTCAGTCCACCGGCCAGCGCGAGCAGGTCACCCGCGACGGCGCGTGCCGACAGCGAGAAGTCGACACCGGTGATGACCAGCACGCCGGCGACCGCGATCGAGATGCCGAGGATGACGGCGCGAGGCGTGCGATCGCCGCGCAGCCGGTCGATCACGACGACGAACACGACCTGCATGCTGACCATCGCCGTCGCCGCGGCGACCGAGGTCATCTTGAGCGCCGTGACCACGTGCCGAAGTGCAGCGCCAGCATCACTCCCGCGAATGCCGTCGCGGTCCAGCCCTCGCGACCCAGCCTCGCCAGCTCGCGGCGGATCGTCGGTGCCGCGAACGGCGCCACCGCGACGGTGCCGAGGGCGTTGCGCCAGAAGCCGATCGCCAGCGCCGGAGCATTCGCCCCCGCCATCAGCGGCCCCGATGCCGAGACGCCGAGGATCGCGACGACGGCGAGGAAGGCATTCACCCCGACAGTCTGCCGGTATGCCTCTCCGACGAGCCGCGCCCGTGCCACGAGGGCGCCATGACTGTGCTCGCCATCTGCCTGATCGCCCTAGGTGTGGCCGGCTCCTCCTCCTGGTCCTGCAGGTGCTGACGGATCTTCATGCGTTTGCGTCGCGTGGACGCCCCGAACGCAGGGAGATCGGTCACCTGAGAGGTGGGGCGGTCGCGACATCCCTGCGCTCGCATGGCTGGGGCTACGCAAACGCATGAAGATCCGTCGTCGACCCCGACGAGAACTAGAACGAGTTCTTGTTTTCGCGACGCGTCGCTGGGATGCTTCCGGGATGGATCTGGAAGCGCTCGAAGACATTCGCCGGCTGAAGTACCGCTACTTCAGGTCGCTCGACCTGAAGCTGTGGGACGAGTTCGCCGACACGTTCACCGCTGACGCTGTCGGCCGCTTCGGCACCAAGGTCTACGGCGAGCTGGACGCGCTCGAGGGCCGTGACGCGATCGTCGGGTTCATGAGCGAGAAGCTCTCGAACGGCGTCATCACGATGCACGTCGCCCACCACCCCGAGATCGACGTCGATGGCGACACCGCCGAGGCATCGTGGGGCTTCGAGGACACCGTCATCGCACCGGACTTCAAGGTCCTGATCCGCGGCGCCGGCTACTACCGCGACCGCTACCGGCGCGAGGCCGAGGGGTGGCGGATCGCCGAGACGTCGTACGAGCGGATCTACGAGTCGATGGAGTCCCTCGACGACACCCCGAGCCATCAGCTCATCGCCAACCGCTGGGCCACGAGCTAGCGGCAAAACCACCAGGATTCAGCGAGCTGCAGCGATCAACCCCAGGCTTTTTCGAGCTCCGCCAGTGCCGATTCGAGGTGCGTCAGCAGTCGCTGCAGGTGAGGGACGGAGCGGCGGCAGCCGATGAGACCGAAGTCGAGATGGCCCGCGCGACTCGTCAGGGTGATGTTGAGCGCGAGGCCGTCGGTGACGATCGACACCGGGTACATGCCGTCGAGGCGGGAGCCGTTGAAGTACATGTCGTTCTTGGGGCCCGGCACGTTGGAGACGACGACGTTGAACGGCGGGTTGGTGTACTTGCACGAACCCCGGGATCGGCGTCAGCGCGAGCGGCAGCATCTGCAGCGCCGAGAACGCCAGGATCTGGGTCGGCGAGAGGTCGCCGAGGATCTTCTTGGCCTGGCGGGACGAGTAGGCGATCTCCTCGAGGCGGGTCGCGCCCTGCTCGCGGTCCGTCGCCAGGTTGACGATGATCGCGCCGGTCGCGTTGCCGGTGCCGGTGTCCTTGCCCGCTGACTCGGCGCGCAGCGAGAGCGACACCGGCACCATCGCCGTCATGGGCTCGTCCGGCAGAGCGTGCTGCTCGAGCAGGTACTCCCGCAAGGCCCCCGACACCATGGCGAGCACGACGTCGTTGAGTGTCGTCGCCGATGACTTGGCTACCCGCTGGATGCGCTCGATCTCCCACGACTGGGCGGCGAACCGTCGCGCTCCGCCGATCGAGCCGTTGAGGATCGTCTTGGGCGCGCGCGGCAGCGTGATGTCGCCCTCGCGGATGATCTGGTTGGCGATCTTGAGACCAGCCGGCAGGAGCCCGGCGATGTCCCCGGCCGCGCCGGCTCCCGTACGTACGAGGGCGAGCGGGTCGAAGCCCTTCTTGTCGCCCCGACGGCTTGCGCGCCGGCAACGCCCACGGGGGCAGGCAGTCGCGGGCATCCGGGTCCTCGCTGAGCGAGCGCTGCATGAGCCGCAGCGCCGAGACGCCGTCGACCATCGCGTGGTGGACCTTGGTGTAGACCGCGACCCGGCCGTCCTGCAGGCCCTCGACGACGTGCACCTCCCACAGCGGTCGGTGCCGGTCCAGCAACGAGCCGTGCCACCGCGACGTCAGCTGCAGCAGCTCGCGGATCCGGCCCGGGCTGCGGCACGGCGGAGTGGCGTACGTGGTGGTCGTAGTCGATCGTCTCGTCGGACTTCCACCGCGCGTGCCCACCGGCTCGCCCGGCCGCTTGCGGAACAGCGGCGAGATGTTGTCGGTCTGCCGGTACGCATCGAGCATGTTCCGCGCGAACTCCGGACCCGACCCGTCCGGCGGCACGAACAGCTGCAGCCCGCCGACATGCATCGGATGGTCCCGATTCTCTGCCAGCAAGAACATCGAGTCCGTAGGCGGCATGAACGACATCGGCAATCCTCACGAAAAGTTGGACGTACTCGCAGTACGCTAACGATCCCATGTGGCGCAAGTCACTCTGTGTGAAATGCTCGTTAACGACTGTTTACCGCAGCGACGGGTAACCCGTCGTTGTCCTGGTCCGAAGGGATTCCGATGGCTCCGCACCTGTCGCTGGCCGCTCAACCGCAGTTCTTCAGCGGCGCGAGCATCCAGTCCCGTCTCCTCGGCTTCGGACTGCGGCACACCGTACGCCCCTTGCTCGGAGCGTGGGCCCGGCTCCCCTTCGACGTGTTCCCGCCGAACGTCGTCGAGCAGATCGCCCGGATCCTGCCGGTGCACGAGGGCACGATGTGGCGCTCGGTCGACCTCGCCGACTGCGGCAGCGAATGGCTCCAGGCCAAGGGCGTCTCCGACATCCACGGCGGCAACCCTGGCGCGATCCTCTACTTCCACGGCGGCGCGTTCCTCACGTGCGGCCTCAACACGCATCGCCGCCTGGTGTCCCGCATCTCCTACAGCGCCAAGCAGCCCGTGCTCAACGTCGGCTATCGGCAGATGCCGTACGAGCCCATCACCGAGTCCGTCGCCGACGGCGTCGACGGCTTCCGCTGGCTGCTCGAGCAGGGCTACGCGCCCGAGAACATCACGATCGCCGGGGACTCGGCCGGCGGCTACCTTGCCTTCAGCGTGGCGCGCGCGGTCATGGACAAGGGCTGGGGGCAGCCCGCCGGAGTCGTGGCGATCTCTCCGTTGCTCGACTTCGATCCGGCCGGCAAGCTCGGCCACCGCAACGCCGACCGCTGCGAGACCTTCCCGATGAACGCGGTCGCCCGGCTCGCCGACGTGACGCTGCGGATGGACACTCGTCGCGGGATCTCAGGCCACCGGGTCGATCCGGTCAACATGCCGCTCGCCGACATGCCACCGGCCCTGATCCACATCGGCTCCAACGAAGTGCTGATGGCCGACGCCGAGCTGATGGCCAACCGCCTCGTCTCGGCCGGCGTGCCATGCGACCTGCAGGTCTGGGACCGCCAGGTGCACGTGTTCCAGGCGGCCGCCGCCTGGGTGCCTGAGGCTCGCCTCGCGATCGACGAGATCGGTACGTTCGTCCGTGGCCTGGCCGAACGGGAGGCCACCGGCACCACGCCCGTCGCAGCGCCCGCCCCCACGGCTCGCTCGCGCCGAAGCCGGGCAGCCGTACGCTGAGCGACGTGAACCGCACCGACCTCGTCGCCGAGCTCGCCAAGAAGTCTGGGCTGCTCTGGATCGCGTACGGCCGAGCGAGTACATCCCGTGTGGCACGAATGGGTCGGCGACGCCGTCTGTGTCGTCGCCGGCGGGTCCGAGCAGCCGTTGCCCGACATCGACGACACGAGACCGTCGTCCTGAGCCTGCGCAGCAAGTCGACCCGGGCGCTCGTGGCCGAGGTCACCGCGCGCGTCGAGGTCGTCGCCCCGGAGTCCGAGCACTGGGAGGCGGTCACGACCGCGCTCAAGGCCGGCCGGCTCAACCTCAGTGACAGCGACAACGCGATCGAGCGGTGGGCCCGCGAGTCGGTCGTGGTGCGCCTCGTGCCGACCGACGACGTGTCGCTGCCCGCCGAGATCACCACCACGATCCGTCACACGTCGCCCCATCTGACGCGTTGACGAAGCGACATCCGGGTAAGCCACAGGCGTCACGACGGAGGAGAAGCGACATGCCGGACAACACCGATCGACGAGGACGAGCTCGAGGTCCACCACCCCAAGACGCCGGCCGCCGGGGTCACCGGCGTCGGCGTGTCGATGCAGCGTGCGGTGTCCCAGATGGGCGTCAAGAACACCGCCAAGACGCTGCTCAAGCTCAACCAGGCCGACGGCTTCGACTGCATGAGCTGCGCATGGCCCGACCCCGACCCGGAGAACCGGCACACCGCCGAGTTCTGCGAGAACGGCGCCAAGGCCGTCGCCGAGGAGGCGACCAAGGAGCGGGCGACGCCGGACTTCTTCGCCCGCCACAGCATCGCCGACCTCGCCGCCCACGACGAGTACTGGCTCGGCAAGCAGGGCCGCATCACCCATCCCGATGGTCAAGCGGCCCGGCGGCACGCACTACGAGGAGATCGGCTGGGACGAGGCGCTGCGACTGATCGGCGACCAGCTCAACTCGCTCGACAGCCCCGACGAGGCGATCTTCTACACGTCGGGCCGGGCGTCCAACGAGGCGGCGTTCCTCTACCAGCTGTTCGTCCGCGCGTACGGCACCAACAACCTGCCCGACTGCTCCAACATGTGCCACGAGTCGAGCGGCACGGCGCTGACGGAGTCGATCGGCATCGGCAAGGGCAGCGTCAGCCTGCGCGACATCTACGACGCCGAGTGCATCGTCATCGCCGGCCAGAACCCCGGCACCAACCACCCGCGCATGCTGTCGGCGCTCGAGATCGCCAAGCGCCGCGGCGCCAAGATCATCTCGATCAACCCGCTGCGCGAGGCCGGGTCTGGTCAACTTCCGCAACCCGCAGAAGCCCCGCGGTGTCGTCGGCAAGGGCACCGACATCGCCGACCTGCACCTGCCGATCCGGCTCAACGGCGACCTCGCGCTGTTCCAGGCCATCGGCTCGCTGCTGCTGGAGTGGGACGCCATCGACCACGAGTTCGTCGAGCGTCACACCGCGCGGCTTCGACGAGTGGGCCGAGCACGTACGGGCCGTCGACTGGGACGGTCGTCGAGTCCGCGACCGGGCTCACCCGCGCGCAGATCACCGAGGCGGCGGAGATGATCCGCGCCTCCGACGCCACGATCTACTGCTGGGCCATGGGGCTGACCCAGCACCGCAACGCCGTCGCCACGATCCGCGAGGTCGGCCAACCTCGCGCTGGCCCGCGGCGACATCGGCAAGCGCGGCGCCGGGCTGTGCCCCGTGCGCGGGCACTCCAACGTGCAGGGCGATCGCACGATGGGCATCTGGGAGCGGGTGCCCGATCACTTCCTCGACGCGCTGCAGGCCGAGTTCGGCTTCGACCCGCCGCGCGAGCACGGCTTCGACACCGTCGACGCGATCCGCGCGTTGCGCGACGGCAAGGCCGCGTTCTTCATGGGCCTTGGCGGCAACTTCGTCCAGGCCGCCCCCGACACCGACGTGACGGCGCAGGCGCTGCGCAACGCGGCCATGACGGTGCAGGTGTCGACCAAGCTCAACCGGTCGCACCTCGAGTGCGGCGACGTCGCCCTGATCCTGCCGACCATGGGACGCACCGAGAAGCACGTGACCGCCGGCCGGCGAGCAGTTCGTCACGGTCGAGGACTCGATGTCGGCGGTGCACGCATCGCGCGGCGTCCTGCCGCCGGTCAGCCCGCACGTGCGCTCCGAGGTCGCGATCATCGCGGGCCTCGCCGAGGCGACGATCGGCAAGCGGCACGGCATCGACTGGTCCGCCATGGCGATCGACTACGACATCATCCGCGAGCACATCTCACGCGTCGTCGCCGGGCTGCGAGGAGTACACCCACAACGTCGACCGCCCCGGCGGCTTCGTCCTCCCCCATCCCGCCGCGCGACTCCCGTACGTTCGAGACCAAGAGCGGCAAGGCCGAGTTCGTCCCGTCGCCGATCGAGCTCCTGCACGTCCCCGAGGGACACCTCGTGCTCCAGACCCTGCGCAGCCACGACCAGTTCAACACCACGATCTACGGGCTCAGCGATCGCTACCGCGGCATCGAGGACGGCCGCCGCGTCGTCTTCATGCACCCCGACGACATCGCGGCACTCGGGTTTCGCCAGCGACGACCTCGTCGACCTGGTCTCGCACTGGGACGGCGACGACGTCGACGCGTCGCCGAGCGGTTCCGCATCGTCTCGTACGACACCCCGCGCGGTTCGGCCGCGGCCTACTATCCCGAGACCAACCCGCTGGTGCCGCTCGACTCGACCGCCACAGGCAGCAACCAGCCGACGTCCAAGTCGCTCATGGTCCGGCTCGAGCCGCACCCGGCTGCGGGCCACGCCGAGTGCAGGTGCGGGCCAGGACTCGGTCGGCGCCGACGACGCGCACAAGTCGGATCGCCAGCCCAAGCACCTGTCGTGAGCGATCCGTACGACCTCCAGCGCTTCGTCGACGCGCAGGCCGGGACGTACGAGCAGGCGCTGGCCGAGCTGCGTGCGGGTCGCAAGACGAGCCACTGGATGTGGTTCGTCTTCCCGCAGATCGCCGGTCTGGGTCGCAGCGAGATGGCCGTCCGGTACGCCATCTCCGGTCTCGACGAGGCGCAGGCGTACGGGACACATCCGCTGCTGGGCGACCGTTACGTCGAGTGCTGCGAGGCCCTGCTGAGCCTGGGTGACGTCTCGATGGCCGACGTGCTGGGCGATGTCGATGCCCAGAAGCTGCACTCGTCGCTGACCCTGTTCGCCGAGGCGTCGCCGTCGACCCAGGCCGAGCGGCTGCTCAACCAGCACTTCGGCGGCGAGCGCGACGCCGCAACGCTCCCGCCTGCTCTGACGCGGCTCAGATCGGCCGCTACGAGTGCTGCCACCGCCGCCGCGACGGCGTCGCGCTCCGGCCCCGCCGTCACGAGTCCGTCCTCAGCCAGGAGGGCACGTGGCACCGGTACGTCGACACAGGCGTCCTCGACGATCAGGCAGTCGGTGTACTCCAGCACGGTCCGCAGCGAGGCGTACGTGCCAGCCGAGCGGTTGTGGATCGCCGACGGGTTGATCCACCCGGTCGGCTTCTGCGTGGTCTCCACGCCACCGACGGTCCACTCGAGGAGGTTCTTGAGGGCTCCCGGCATCGCGCCGGCGTACTCCGGGGTGCTGATCAGCAGCGCCGACGACTCGTCGATCAGCCGCCGAAGCTCGGCCACCGGCTCCGGCAGCGGGTCGTGGTCGAGGTCCGGATTGAAGTGCGGCAGCTCACCGATGCCTTCGTACGTCACGGCGGTGACCCCGTCAGGCAGCGATGCGGCTGCAGTCGCGATCACGGCGGCGTTGACCGAACCCTGACGAACGCTGCCGCTGATCATGAGGATGCTGGACACCCCACCAGACTAGCCAGCCGTCAGAACAGGTCTGCGGCCTTCACGACGGTCTCGTAGATGCCGTACGCCAGAGGCACCGCGACGACGATCCAGGCAACCAACAGCAGGGGCCGCGAGGCAGAGGTCACGAGATCGCGCCCGCCCGACGACGTCGACGCGACAGCGTGGGTCGCTTCTGCTTCGTGCCGGTCGCGTTCGTGGAACCGGTCGGCGACCGGCCGGATCATCAGGTTGGCGACGAACCCGACGACCAGGACGCCGACCATCGTGAGCAGTGCCGGCCGGTAGTCACCCGCGTTCAGCTTGCCGGGCTCGCCCTGCGCGTCGAGGAACCGGTTGATGATCAGCGGGCCGGCAACTCCGGCAGCCGACCACGCGGTCAGGAGGCGGCCGTGGATCGCGCCGACCTGGTACGTCCCGAAGAGGTCACGCAGATAGGCCGGCACAGTCGAGAACCCGCCGCCGTAGAAGCTGATGATCACGCCGGCCAGGAGCGCGAACAGCATCGTCGAGCTCGAGCCCTTGAAGGCCAGGAACGAGTAGAGGATGATGCCGACGCCGAGGTAGACGACATAGATGTTCTTGCGTCCGATGAAGTCCGAGGTGGACGACCACACGAACCGGCCGGCCATGTTGAACAGCGACAGGAACCCGACGAATCCCGCTGCCGCCGCGGCGGCGACCGAGGACTTCGAGCCGTCGCGGAAGAAGTCCTGGATCATCGGCGCGGCCTGCTCCAGGATCCCGATCCCGGCCGTGACGTTGCAGAACAGGACGACCCAGAGGAACCAGAACTGTGGCGTCTTGATCGCGTTGGCCGCCGAGACGTTCTCGGTCGTCACGAGCGCCTTGCTCTTGACGGTCGAGGGGTCGAAGCCCTCGGGCTTCCAGTCCGTCGGCGGGCACCCGGATGAGCCAGGCGCCGAACATCATGACGACGAGATAGATGACGGCCAACGTGAGGAACAGCTTCGCAACTGCCGAGCCGGACGCAATGCCCGACGCGGTGTCGTACGAGTCGTCGTAGATGCCGAGCAGCTTGGAGGACAACGGGCTGGCGATCATGGCCCCACCGCCGAAGCCCATGATCGCCATGCCTGTCGCGAGCCCCGGGCGGTCCGGGAACCACTTGATCAGCGTCGAGACCGGCGAGATGTAGCCGATGCCGAGGCCGATCCCGCCGATGACGCCGTAGCCGAGGTAGACAAGCCACAGCTGCTCCGTCGCGATGCCGAGCGAGCCGACGAGGAAGCCGCCAGCCCAGAACAGTGCTGCGGTGAACATCGCGCGACGCGGCCCCCCGGAGTCGACCCAGGTCCCGAACACCGCTGCCGAGACGCCGAGCATCACGATCGCGATCGAGAAGATGACACCGATCGCCGTCAGGCTCGAGTCGAAGTGATCCACCAGGGAGGCCTTGTAGACGCTGGTGGCGTATGCCTGGCCGATGCACAGATGGACCGCGAGCGCGGCCGGCGGGATCAGCCAACGGTTGAACCCCGGCTTGGCGATGGTGTGTTCACGGTCCAGCAGAGCTAGTGACATGTTTCCCCCAGGCGTCGCGATCTGCGTCTCACCGTAGGACCGTCGGTGCCCATCCGCACGCCGGAGCGACGGTAGAGTTCGAGCGTGAGCGCTACCCCCGGACGCATCTTCCTGTCCCGCATCGTGGGGCAGGCGGTCTTCGACCCAGCGGGCGACCAGGTCGGCAAGCTGCGCGACGTCGTGGTGGCCGTACGCTCCGCGCGCCAGCGCCCACGCGTGCTCGGCCTCGTCGTCGAGGTGCTCGGCCGTCGCCGCGTCTTCCTGCCCATCACCCGGGTGACCTCGCTCGACTCGGGCCAGATCATCACGACCGGCGTGCTCAACGTCCGCAAGTTCGTGCAGCGCCGCACCGAGACGCTCGCGATCCACGAGCTGTTCGACCGCACCGTGACGTTGCCCGACGGCAGCGACGGCACCGTCTACGACCTCGCGATGGAGCAGGACCCGCGACGCGACTGGTACGTCAGCGATGTCGCGGTCCAGGGCGGCGGCAAGCGGTTCGGCCGTCGCGGACCCCACCAGGTCCTCGAGTGGGACCAGGTCAAGGGGCTGACGACCGAGGAACCAGGCCAGGGCGCGACCCACCTGCTCGCCACGATGGACGAGATGCGCGCGGCCGACCTCGCCAACGCGCTGCGCGACCTCGCGCCCAAGCGCCGCATGGAGGTCGTCACCGAGCTCGACGACGAACGGCTCGCCGACGTGCTCGAGGAGCTGCCCGAGAAGGACCAGGTCGAGATCCTGGGCGTGCTCGACCCCGAGCGCGCGTCCGACGTGCTCACCGAGATGGACCCCGACGACGCCGCCGACCTGCTCGGCGAGCTGCCGCCCGCCACCGCCGAGGCAGCTGCTGGCGCTCATGGAGCCCGAGGACGCCGAGGACGTGCGCCGCCTCCTGACGTACGAGGAGCGCACCGCCGGCGGCATGATGACGACCGAGCCGGTCGTCCTGCCGCCCGACGCGACGATCGCCGACGCACTGGCGCGCATCCGCAACCCCGACCTGATCCCGGCGCTCGCGTCGATGGTCTACGTGTGCCGGCCGCCGCTGGAGACGCCGACCGGCAAGTTCCTCGGCATCGTGCACTTCCAGGCCCTGCTGCGCGAGCCGCCGTCGACGCTGGTCGGCGCGATCGTCGACAACGACATCGACTGGCCCCGGCCCGAGGCGTCCCTCGAGCACGTCGCCAATCTGCTCGCGGCCTACAACATGGTCGCGCTGCCGGTCGTCGACGAGAACGCCCACCTGCTCGGGGCGGTGACCATCGACGACGTGCTCGATCACCTGCTGCCAGAGGGCTGGCGTGAGCAGGACGACACTGAGTCGGCTCCCGGAGAGGGGTCGGAGGTGGTCACGCATGGCTGAGCGCGCCCGCCTCGACCAGCCCCGCACGTACGCCGCTCGTTCCGCTCCCGCCGCGAGCCCGACCCGGAGCGCTTCGGCCGGTTCGCCGAGTCGACCGCCCGGTTCCTCGGCACCGCCACGTTCATCGCCTGGATGACGGTGTTCGTCGCGATCTGGATCGTCTGGAACATGCCGTACGGCCCCGACCGGCACCGCTGGGACGAGCTACCCGTTCATCTTCCTGACGCTGATCCTGTCGCTGCAGGCCTCGTACGCCGCACCGCTGATCCTGCTCGCGCAGAACCGTCAGGAGGCCCGCGACCGCGTCACGCAGGAGCAGGACCGCGACGCCAACGCACAGGCCAACGCCGACATGGAGTTCCTCGCCCGCGAGGTCGCCAGCCTGCGGCTCGGCCTCGGCGAGGTCGCCACGCGCGACTTCATCCGCGGCGAGCTGCGCAACCTGATGGCCGACCTCGACGAACGCGACGACGAGGCCAAGGCCTGACGCCTGTCAGTGCGCGACCGATCTTCATGCGTTTGCGTCGTCCCAGCGCCCGAAACGCATGGGCATCGCCGTCCACCATCCACTCCGACGACTGATCTCCATGCGTTGACGTTGTCCCCGCAGCACGAACGCATGGAGATCCGTCCGCCCATAGACGGCCGCCATTCAACGGTCTCGGACGACCCGCGACTCGTCCCACACGGGCTCGTCGGACTCGTAGACCCGGCCGTCGGCGCCGAAGACCAGGAACCGGTCGAAGCCACGTGCGAACCAGCGATCGTGGGTCACGGCGACGACCGTGCCCTCGAACGTCGACAACGCCTGCTCGAGCGCTTCGGCCGAGTGCAGGTCGAGGTTGTCGGTCGGCTCGTCGAGCAGCAGCAGCGTCGCGTTGGACAGCTCGAGCAACAGGATCTGGAAACGCGCCTGCTGGCCGCCCGACAGCTGCTCGAAAACCTGGTCACCGGCCTTCGCGAGCCCGTAGCGGTCCAGCGCCTTGGCCGATCCCTCGTGCCCCATGCCCCTACGGTGCCCATCGCCGTGGTGCAGGATCTCCAGCAGCGTGCGGCCGAGCAAGCGAGGGGTGCTCGTGGGTCTGCGCGAACCACCCCGGGCGTACGCGTGAGCCCAGCTTGGCCATGCCGGTGTGGTCGACCGGCGGTGGGATGACGTCGCCGACCGGCTCGTGCTCGATGTCGGGCCTCGACCCGCCACCGGCCAGCAGTCGCAGGAAGTGCGACTTGCCCGACCCGTTGCTGCCGAGCACGGCGACCCGCTCGCCGAACCAGATCTCGAGGTCGAACGGCTTCATCAGCCCCGTGAGCTCGACCTGCTCTGCGACGACCGCGCGCTTGGCCGTACGCCCGCCGTCGAGCCTCATCCGCAGGTTCTGGGCGATCGGGACGGCCTCGGGCGGACCCTCCCGCTCGAACCGCTCCAGCCGGGTCACCGCCGCCTGCAGGCGTGAGGCCATGTCGGCGTTGTAGGCCGCCTTGGCCCGATACATCACGACGAGCGCCTTGAGCTTGGCGCGCTCCTCGTCCCACCGCAGCCGCCGCTCCTCGAGCTTGGCGTTGCGTTCGATCCGCGCCTGCAGGTACGTCGAGAAGCGTCCCGGGTGCACCCACAACGAGCTGCCGGCCGCACCGGGCTCGAGCGTCGCGATGCGCTGTGCGACCCGCTCGATCAGCTCGCGGTCGTGGCTGACGAACAGCACCGTCTTGGGCGACTCGACGAGCTCGTCCTCGAGCCACCGCTTGGCCGGGACGTCGAGGTAGTTGTCGGGCTCGTCGAGCAGCAGCACCTGCTCGGGCCCACGCAGCAGCGCCTCGAGCACCAGCCGCTTCTGCTCGCCGCCCGACAGCGTCGTGACCTGACGCCACTGGGCCTTCTGGAACGGGACGCCAAGGGCCGAGACGGTGCACATGTCCCACATCGCCTCATGGTCGTAGCCGCCCGCGTCGCCCCAGTCGACGAGCGCCTGCGCGTACGCCATCTGGTCGCGCTCGTCGTCGCGTTCCATCATCAGCAGCTCGGTCCGATCGACCTCTGCAGCCGCTTTGCGCACGGCGGCAGGAGCCACCGACACCAGCAGGTCGCGCACCGTCGACTCGTCGCGCACCGACCCGATGAATTGGCGCATCACCCCGAGCCCTCCGGAGATCGTGACGGCGCCCTCGTGCGGGTCGAGGTCGCCGGTTGCGATGCGGGTCAAGGTCGTCTTGCCGCTGCCATTGGGACCGATCAGGGCGACCTTCATGCCCTCGCCGACCCGCAGGCTGACCTCGTCAAGGAGGGGTCGCCCGTCGGAGAGCGTGAAGCTGATGGAGTTGAGGTCGAGGTGTCCCACCTCGCCATCTTCGCAGCCTCCGGGTTGAACCGATCAGCATCGCGAGCAACAGTGGGAGATTCACCCGCCACCTACCGAAACGGGAGAAGCACGTGCTCACGATGACCGACAACGCCGCAGACGTGGTCCAGAAGATCGTCGAACAGACCGTGGCAGAAGACCAAGCCGGTCTACGGATCAGCCAGGCGGCAGACGAATCGCTCGCCCTGACGCCCGCACCGGGCTCCGAGCCCGGTGACCAGGTCGTCGAGGAGAACGGTGCCCGCGTGTTCCTGGACGCCGGCGCCGCCGCTGTGCTCGACGACAAGATCCTCGACGCCAAGGTCGAGGCCGACGGTTCGGTGCAGTTCGCCGTCGGCGACCAGGCCTAGGACCCGCCCCACCCTGGACCCCAGAATTGAACACGTTCAATTCTGGGTCTAGGGTGGGGGTCATGAGCCACACAGAACTACGGACCGCCGTCATCGCCGGCGCCTCCGGCTACATCGGCCAGCACCTCGCTCGCACACTCACCGCCCAAGGCGTCGACGTACGAACGATCGGCCGCAGCGCGTCGAGCGACACCACGTGGGACGAGCCTTCGGCTCTCGCCGACGTGATCGACGGCGCCGATCTACTGGTCAACCTCTCCGGCCGTTCGGTGAGCTGCCGCTACACCAAGCGCCATGCCGACGCGATCTTCGCGTCGCGCACCGAGACGACGGCGGCCCTCGGCCGGGCACTCGCCGCCACCACGCAGCCACCGGAGCTGTGGGTCAATGCCAGCACCGGAACGATCTATCGAGACTCGCGCGATCGCCCGATGGACGAGGCCACCGGCGATCTCGGCGCCGGGTTCTCCGTCGGCGTGGCCCGCGCCTGGGAGCACGAACTGTTCGCTGCGCCGGCGCCGGTCCGCAAGGTGGCACTGCGCATGTCGATCGTCCTCGGCCCCGGCGGAGGGGCGCTCAACCCGTTCATCAACCTCGCTCGCACCGGCTTCGGCGGGCCGATGGGCGACGGCGACCAGAAGTTCAGCTGGGCGCACGTCGACGACGTCGTCGCCGCCATCACGTACGCCTTCGAGCACGCGGAGATCGCCGGTCCGGTCAACGTCGCCGCGCCCGAAGTGGTGACGAACACCGAGATGATGCGCCACGTGCGAGACTCGTTCGGCCGGCGCCGGGGCGTACCCCTCCCGGCGTGGGCCCTCGAGGCAGGCGCGCGCATCATCCGCACGGAGGCCGAGCTCGTGCTCAAGAGCCGCTGGATCGACTCCCGCGTGCTCCGGGAGTCCGGATTCGAGTTCACCCACCCGACGCTGTCGAGCGCTCTCGACCAGATCGCCGGCCACACGCCCCGCGGCCTGCTCCCCGTCGCACTGGGCTGATTAGGTCACACTCAGCCGTCGGCGCAGGTGCGCCCCCGTACGATGGAGGTATGGCAGTGGTCACCGAAGAGCAAGTCCGTGAAGCCCTCAGCAAGGTCAACGATCCCGAGATCAAGCGACCCATCACCGAGCTCGGGATGGTCGACGGCATCACGATCGACGAGGCGCAGATCACCGTACGCCTGCTGCTGACGGTCTCCGGCTGTCCCCTCAAGGACACCCTCAACCGCGACATCACCGCTGCGGTCGCCACCGTCGCGCCGGCTCACGCCGTTGTCGTCGACATGGGCGTCATGACCGACGAGCAGCGCAAGGGCATGCAGGAGCTGCTCCGCGGCGGGCGCACCGAGAAGGAGATTCCGTTCGCGCAGGCCGGGTCCCTGACCAAGGTCTTCGCGATCGCCTCGGGCAAGGGCGGCGTCGGCAAGTCAACCGTCACGGTCAATCTCGCGATCGCGATGGCCAAGCGTGGCCTCAAGGTCGGCATCATCGACGCCGACATCTACGGACATTCGATCCCCGACATGCTGGGCGTCGGCGACCTGCGTCCGACCCAGGTCGAGGACATGATCATGCCGGTCCCGGTCAAGGGCATGAAGGTCATCAGCATCGGCATGCTCAAGCCGCGCAAGGACCAGGTCGTCGCGTGGCGCGGGCCGATGCTCGACCGCGCGCTCGTCCAGATGCTGAGCGACGTCTACTGGGGCGACCTCGACGCGTTGCTCCTCGATCTGCCCCCGGGCACGGGTGACGTGGCGATCAGCCTCGGTCAGCACCTGCCCAACGCCGAGGTCGTCGTCGTGACGACACCCCAGCCCGCTGCTGCAGATGTCGCCGAGCGCGCCGGAACGATGGCCTCGATGATGCACCAACGTGTCGTCGGCGTCATCGAGAACATGTCATACCTCCAGGTGCCCGGCGGCGAGCGCATGGAGATCTTCGGCTCCGGCGGTGCCGCCAAGGTCGCCGAGACCCTCAGCGCACGCTTCGGCTACGACGTCCCGATGCTCGGCCAGGTGCCGCTCGACCAGACGCTCCGTGAGGGCGGCGACGCCGGCGACCCGATAGTCGAGACGGACCCCGACTCCGAGGCGGCCAAGGTGCTGCAGGGTGCCGCTGACCAGCTGAGCGGACGCTCGCGCGGACTGGCGGGCATGCAGCTCGGGCTCGCGCCCGCCGGACGGCTCTAGGCCCCACATGTTCGGCATGGGTCTGCCCGAGATCGGGGTCATCCTCGTCGTGGCCCTGCTCGTGTTCGGACCTGACCGACTCCCCGACATCGCCAAGCAGGCCGGTGGCTTCGTGCGTACGCTCCGTCAGATGGCCGACAACGCCAAGAACGACCTGGGGCGCGAGATGGGCCAGGACCTCTCCGACCTCAACCTCCGCGACCTCGACCCGCGCGAGATCGTGCGCAAGAACTTCCTCGACGAGGACACCACACCGTCACCCACGAGGGAGCAGCGCATCCTGCGGCCCGGCGAGACCCCGCCGTTCGACCCCGAGTCGACCTAGCGGTCTTCGTCGTCGCTCAGAACAACCCGTCGTTGAATTGGGCCACGACTCGTCGTTTCGGCCACCCCCGGTCCCGAGCACGCGTATAACTTGGGGCTGGACCAGGAGGTACCCGTGCCGGAGAACGCTCCCGCAACCGAACCCGCTGCCGAGCTCACCAACCGTGCGCGGTTGATGCGTGTCCTGCGGAATCCGCAGGTCCGCAAGGTCCAGCTCGCCTTCGTCGGCTCGACCCTCGGCGACTGGGCCTTTGCCACCGCGATCGTCGTCTGGGCCTACCAGGAAGGCGGAGCCGCGGCCGTCGGAGCCTATCAAGCCGCCCGTTTCGTCTCGATGACTGTCGCCGGGCCGGTCGGCGGGGTCGTCGCCGACCGGGTGTCGCGCAAGACGTTCATGATCGTCTCCGACGCGATCCGGGCGGTCCTCGTCAGCGCGGCCGCGATCACACTGGCCGTCGACGGACCCGCCCTGGTGGTCTATGCCTTGGCGATCATCGCTGCTCTCGTCGGCTCGCCGTTCCGCGCGGCCCAGGCTGGTCTGCTGCCCGAGCTCGTCGAGTCCCCCTCGGACCTGACCGCCGCGAACGCCGTCGCCGGCAACCTCGAGAGCGTCATGATCTTCGCGGGGCCGGCCGTCGCCGGCCTGATGATCGCCCAGTGGGACGTCCAGGTCGTGTTCTGGCTGAACGTCGCCACGTTCGGCTGGTCGATCCTGTTGCTGCTCGGCATCAAGGCCCGGGCCGACGCGGCCAGCACCGAGGTCGACAACGAGCCCCCCGATGCCAGTTCGGGGTTCTGGTCGGAGCTCACCGGCGGATTCGGGCTGGTCATGCGCGACCGCGACCTCCGCAACGTGGCGATGCTGTCCGGGGCCAACGGCTTCGTCTGGGGCGGGCTCACGGTCTTCATGGTCCTGTTGGCCACCGACGTGCTCGACTCGGGACCTGAAGGGCTCGGCTACCTCAACTCGGTGCTCGGGGTGGCGACCGTCGTCGGCGGCGTGGCGATCCTGAGCCGTCTCAGCGGCTCCCGCCTCGGCGAGGACATGATCATGGGGGCGTTCGGGTGGGGGTTGCCGCTCCTCGCGCTCGCCGCCTTCCCGTCCCCGGTCACCGTCGTGGCTGCCCTCGCCGTGATCGGGCTGACCGAGCCGTTGTACGCGCTCGGCTCCGAGACGATCCCGCAGCGGGTCGCGCCGGCCGACTCGATCTCGCGGGTGTACACCGTCATCGATGTCTCCTTGGTCGCCCCGATGGCGCTCAGCTCGCTGCTCGCGCCATGGCTCGTCGACGAGCTGGGTCTGCGCGCCGCGATCGCGATCGCCGGCGCGCTCGTGATCGTGGTCGCCGTCAGTCGCTGGTCTCAGATGCGCGACTTCGACCGACGGCACGCACCCCCTCCGGCACTTGGCCTGTTGCACGACGTCCCGGTCTTCGCCGAGCTCCCCGCATCAGCCCTGGAGCGGCTCGCTCGCTCCAGCGAACGCGTGCAGGTCCCGTCCGGGTCGGTCGTGCTCACGGAGGGCGACAGCTCGGACCGCTTCTTCGTGATCGCCACCGGCGCAGTGGAGGTCACCCAGGGAGGTCGACTGCTGCGGACCGAAGGGCCCGGAGAGTTCTTCGGCGAGATCGGGCTGCTCCGCGATGTCCCGCGGACCGCGACCGTGACCGCCACGGCGGACTGCGAGTTCCTCGTCGTCGAGCGTGCTGACTTCCTCGCAGCGGTCAGCCAGCTGGGCGAGGCGATGAACGGTCTCGAGGACATCGTCGTGCGCAGGCTCTACTCCTGAGATGCTGGCCTCGTGAAGGACTGTGGATCGTGCGGCACCGCCGGTCAGCCGGACGCGGCCAGCTTCTGCTTCGTCTGCGGCAGCCCTCTCGCGGCAGCGGCGTGCATCTCCTGCGGCGGTGAGCTCCCGCCGGGCGGAAAGTTCTGCCCCGGCTGCGGCGCCGCTCAGGACGGTGCCGGACCGACAGTCGTCGAGGCGCCACCACAGGCGAAGGGATCCGCCCGCAAGATCACCAGCGTCCTGTTCGGTGACCTCGTCGGGTTCACGACCCTCTCGGAGAACCGGGACCCCGAAGAGGTTCGCGAGATGCTCACCGCGTACTTCGATGAGTGCAGGGCCGTCGTCGGCCAGTACGGCGGCGAGCTGGAGAAGTTCATCGGCGATGCCGTGATGGCGGTCTGGGGGCTGCCGATCACTCGTGAGGACGACGCCGAGCGCGCGGTTCGCGCCGGCCTCGAGCTCGTCGAGCGCGTCACCGCGCTGGGTGAGCGCATCGGCATGCCGGGCCTGGCTCTGCGGGTCGGCATCACGACCGCCGAGGTCGCGGTCACTCTGGGTGCGGTCGGTCAGGGCATGGTCGCCGGCGACGCCGTCAACACGGCGGCCAGGATCCAGTCCACCGCGCCGCCGGGCGAGGTGTGGGTCGACGACACCACGCGAACCTTCACCTCGTCGTCATTCTCCTACGACGACGCCGGGGCTCATGCACTGAAGGGCAAGGCGGAGCCGGTGCCGCTCTGGGCGGTGCGGGCGGTGATCGCCGGTGCCGGCGGTGATCGTCGCGACGACGGCCTGGAGGCCCCCCTGATCGGCCGCGACCGGGAGCTGCGCCTCGTCAAGGCGGTCTTCCACGGCGTCGAGGAGTCGCTGCGACCCGGCCTTCTCGTCGTCGACGGCGAAGCCGGAGTCGGAAAGTCACGACTCGGCTGGGAATTCGAGAAGTACGTCGACGGGTTCGACGCCGGGGTGCTGTGGCACCGCGGCCGCTGCCTGTCGTACGGCGACGGCATTGCCTACTACGCGTTGGCCGAAGCCGTCCGTGGCCGACTGACCATCCTCGCCGGCGCCGACGAGGCGCCGGAGCTGGACAGTCGTGACGTGCTGCAGCGAGGCCTTGACGCCTGTGTGGCGGATCCATCCGAGCGAGAGTGGCTGGCGCCCCGCCTGGCCGCCCTGCTCGGTCAGCAAACCGGCGCATCCTTCACCCGCGAGGACCTGTTCGTCGCCTGGACGACGTTCTTCAAGTACGTCGGGCTCAGGGAAGGCGGCACGAGTGCGCCCGAACCCGTGGTGCTGGTCATCGACGACGCCCAGTATGCGGACGAGGGGTTGCTGGACTTCCTCGAGCACCTGCTCTCGGCCGCCGACTACGCGGTTTTCGTGCTGGTGCTCGCCCGACCCGAGCTGCTCGCAGAACATCCCGCTCTCGCAGGCAACCGGCGGGTCACGGTCGTGCACCTCGAACCCCTCTCGACCGGCGAGATGAGCTCGCTGCTCGACGACCTGGTCGACGGGCTGCCCGGCCGCATCAGGGATGAGCTCGTGAGCCGCTCTGCGGGCGTCCCGCTCTATGCCCTCGAGACGGTTCGCTCGCTGGTCGACCAAGGTCTCGTCGTGTCTCACGACGGTCAGCAGGTGCTCTCCGACTCCAGCACGCTCGACCTCGACGCCCTCGCCGCACCGACGACCTTGCAGGCGCTGATCGCCGCCCGCCTCGACACCCTGCCCGCCGCGGAGCGCCGCGTCGTCGACCGGGCCAGCGTGCTCGGGCTGGTCTTCACCGATGAAGGGATCGCTGCGCTCTGCTCGGACGTCGACGATCTCGACCAGGCGCTCACGGGACTCTTCCGGCGCGAGGTGCTGAGACGCGAGACCGACCGGCTGAGCACCGACTACGGAAACTTTCGATTCGTGCAGGGCGCGGTGAGACAAGTCGCGTACGGCATGCTGTCCCGTCGCGACCGCAAGGCCGCCCACCTGACGGTGGCTCGTACGCTCGGAGCAGAGCTCGAGTCCCGGAGCGACGCGTACGAGCTGGCCCCGATCATCGCCCAGCACTACCTCGACGCGCTCGACGCCGTCCCCGGTGACCCGGACGTCGCGGAACTCACCCGCGCAGCCTCCGAACACCTCGAGCTTGCTGCGGACCGGGCGGCGGCGCTGGGCGCACCACGCGAAGCGGCCGGCCACCTTCGCAGGGCGCTGGCTCGGTGCGAGCCCGACCACCGGCTGGTCGTCCTGGGCCGGCTCGCACATCAGCTGCGCATCGCCGGTGACCATGCCGAAGCGATCGAGCACGCTGCCGAGGCACTCCAGGGATTCGACGCCGCCGGTGACATCGTCGGCGCGGCCTCGGCGGCCGAGGACCTCGCCCTTGCCCTCGTGCTACAGCGACGGAGACATCGGCCGGGCCGAGAAGGCTGTCCGGGACCAGCTCAGCGGCCTCCCAGAGACTCCCGACGACCCTGCGCTGCTCGACGCTCGTGTCACCCTGGTCCGCACCCTCACCTCCGTGGCGATGCGAAGTGGCGACGCCGCCGGGCTGGAGGAGAGCTCTCTTGAGTTCATGCGTCTTGCAGAGCTGGCCGGCGACCCGCGATGGATCGCCGACAGCTGGACGAGCTACGCGATCAGCTGCGCCGGCGCGTTCCCGCGACTCAGTGCCGTACTGCTCGAGCGGGCCATCGAGCTGACGCGTGAGCACCGCGCCCTTCGTGAGCACAGCCTGGCTCTGCTCAACTCAGCTGCCATGGAGTCGTACAACGATCTCCCACTCGCGATCGACCGCTGCCGAGAGGCGATCAGGACAGCCCACGAGATCGGTGACAACTACGTCGTCGCTTTCGGCGAGCTCAACCTCGCGCAGATGCTCCTGCTGACCGGTGACTGGGAGGAGTCGGCCGGCCTGCTCGCACAGGAGGACCTACGCGCGTACGTACCCATCGGCGTGGATGTCTCCACCCGCCTCTCGGCCTCGGCGCGCAACGTGATCCTGCACCCGGTCGCCCACGCAGTGGCCGAGGACTCAGACACCCTGGACGACCCGAGCTGGCGCGCTGAGTACGAGCTGGACCTGGCGCTCGAGGACGACGCGGCCGGACGTATGGAGGCGCCTGCGCGAGCACTGGACAGCGTCCGGCGCATGCAGGAAGCCACCGCCCCGGCCGCGGACTTCTGGCCCATCTGGTTGCTGGCCTCCGAGATCGCCTGCGGACACCGGGATCGCGCCGTCATCCAGCAGATGCTGGCGGCGGTCGAACCCAGCGGCGGTCCCTGGCCGGCCGGCGTGCGCGCCCAGCGGTCCCGCCTGCAGGGCGTTCTCGGTGAGGACGGGTCGATCGATGCGGGGGCCGTCGAGGCGGCATACCGGGACGCACTCGCGACCGCGCAGTCGTGGGGATCCACGCTCTACGCGGCCCATGTGCAAGCAGACCTCGGGGTGTGGCTGCATCAGCAGGGCCGTGGACCGGAGGGCGCCGAGCTGGTGGCGAGTGCTCGTGCGTTCTACGAGCGGGTGGGGGCCATGCGCTGGGTCGAGCGGCTCGACAACCGGGTCACCGGCGACGGCTGAGGGGCTGCTCCGTTCAGCCGCCGAGCCAGCTCTGGCGGCTCCAGGACGACGATCCGGCCCCTGCCCAGCTCGATCACGCCGAGCTGACTCAGTCGTTGCAGCACCTGGTTGACGCTGGGACGCGTGCTGCCGACGAGCTCGGCGAGCTGCGCTTGGGTGACCGGGACCGTGACCGGCCCTCCGCGGTCGTTGGTCGCGTACGTCCGGGCCAGCGCGAGAAGGCGGCCGTAGACGCGTCTGTCCAGACCTGTGTACATCGCCTCGAGCAGGCGAGTGCTCAGCTCGTCGATGCGGCGCGACATCATCGTGAGGAGGAGCTCCCCGATCGCTGGATGCCGGTGCCGGAGGTCGGCGAAGATCGCGGCCGGCAACGCACGCGTCGTCGCAGGTTCGAGGGCCACGACCGTGGCCGTACGCACCGGCGCGTCGCCTCCGAGCAGCGACAGCTCCCCGAACCAGGTGCCCGGTCCCAGCACGTTGAGCATCGCCGTCTCGCCTCCGGGCGTGTCCACGCGGATCGCCAGACGACCCGACTCGACCAGGTGAAGGCTGTCGGACGGGTCCCCTTCGCGGACCAGGATCTCACCGCGCGCATACGAGCGTCGACGAGTGTGGGCCAGCAGGTCATCGCGCTCCTCATCCGACAACGAGTCGAGCAGGTGCCAGTCCATCGACCCAGTGAATCACCCGGAACCGGTGAGCGTCAGGAAGTCGACAGGTCTTGTGTCAGCGCGCCAACGGAAGCAGACTGCGAATCGGAGAACAATGACCTCACCCATGAACGCCTCACGTCCCCCGAAAAGGAGCTCCCATGCACCCCCAACATCATGACGAGACCACCGATCCAGATGTCGAGGGCCACCGCGTCCTGCGTGCCACCGACGACGCCGGGACCATCGATGATGACGTCGAGGGGCACCGGGTACTCCGCGTGACCGATGACGGCGAGGACGACGTCGAAGGACACCGCGTCCTTCGCGTGACCGACGACGACGAAGATGACGTCGAAGGCCACCGGGTACTCCGCGTGACTGACGAAGGCGATGACGATGTCGAGGGGCACCGGGTGCTGCGTTGATCCACCGCCATCAGGAGGCCCCGCCGGGGGGACGGGGTCTCCTGCATGCTCCTGACCGGTGAACGCCGTGGCAGGCACCTGGCATCGACCCGAATGGAGACACCGCCCGTGCGAGGAGACGAGGGCCTGTCCAGATCCGTTTCTGCCGTGCGTCAGCTGTTCGACGCTGCGGCATGTTCGTGTGCGCTCGCGTACGCGGACGGCTCGGCGCTCTCCTTCGCCGCGGCGGAGGGGATCGGGGCGGCGGAGATCATCGGCGTCGAGGTTCCGGTCGACCGAGGGCTCGTCGGTTGGGCGGCGATGTCCGGTCAGCCCGTCGCGGTCAGTGACGTGCGAGCCGATCCACGCTTCGCGCGCGACATCGCCGAGCGCACGGGCTACGTGCCGACGACGATCCTCGCCGCACCGTTCTTCGACAGCGCGTGGGACGTCCTCGGGGTCATCGAGGTCCTCGACCCGAACGTGAAGGCCCCCGGCAACTGGGCACTGGACGTCCTGGGCACACTCGCGGCGATGTTCCCGCCACTCCTGGCAACCAACGTCGTCTCGCCCGCCGATCTGCGACTTGCCCAGCTCGGGCGCCGAGTCTCAGAGCTCGTTCAGGCGCACCACGAATGACCGACAAACCCGCGTGGTCCGACGCGTTCGCTGCACATCAGCTGCCGACCCTCCCGTCCCTCCCGCTCGCCGACGCGCGTGAGTGGGCTTTCGGTGGGTCAACCGGCGCCGGTGTCGCGGTGGCGATCATCGACAGCGGCGTCGACGCCGACCACCCCGATGTGGGCGGAGTGGCCTCTGCGGTCGCCATGGAGTCCGACACGTCCCGCGACGAGGGCTACCGCGCTGTCGAAGGGCCGCACGAGGACCTGGTCGGTCACGGCACCGCGTGTGCCGCGATCATCCGCTCGCTCGCTCCGGACGTCGACCTGCACAGCATCCGTGTGCTGGGCACCAACCTCAAAGGGCGCGGACTGCTGTTCCACGCCGGCATCCAGTGGGCCGTCGAGCACGGGATCAACGTCGCCAACCTCTCGCTGTCCAGCAAGAGCGAGACAATGTACGGCCCGCTGCACGACATCTCCGACCGGGCCTACTTCGCACGGACCCTGCTGGTCTGCGCGGCCAACAACTCCCCCGGTCCGACCTTCCCGTCCGAGTACGCGTCAGTCGTCTCCGTTGCGGCCCGCCCGAGCGATGACCCGTGGACGCTCTCATGCAACCCCGAGCCTCCGGTCGAGTTCGGCGCCCGCGGGATCGACATCCGGGTCGCCTGGTCCGATGGCGGCTCGACCGTCGCCACGGGCAACAGCTTCGCAGCACCCCACGTCGCCGCCATGGCGGCCCTGATCCTGGCCAAGCACCCGGGTCTCACGCCTTACCAGGTCAAGGCCGTGCTCCAGGCTGTCAGCGAGAACGCCACCGTCGCGTGACCCGCCTCGCCGTCCCCGCACGCGTGCTCGTCCGTGCTGGCACGGACGACAGCCGGTCGAGGTCGACCAGTGGTCGATCGTCGCGGCGCACCGCCCGATCACTGGATCGAGAGCTGAGGCGAGCTACAGCTAGGCGGCGTCGAGCCAAGCCGTCATGCGGTCCAGCCCATCGCGTACGCGCTCGGGAGGCGAGCCCTGATGTGTGCTTCGCGGTAGCTGGGACACCGCCTGCTCGACCCGGGCAGGGTCGGCGTCGGTCACGATCGTGTAGACCACGCCGTCGTCGTCCCAGGTCACGACCATCGGCTCGCCGTCGCGGACCCAGACGTCGGAACCGCCCATCTCGGCCGGCTCGAAATCCTTGACGCTGTCGCGATCGAGCGCACCGTTCTGCTCGAACAGGTTGAGCTTGCTGCTGCCGTTGGAATAGCTGAGGGCGACGACCTCCTCGTGGTCCGCGAACGCAC
This sequence comes from uncultured Actinomycetota bacterium, assembly GCA_963759975.1. Lineage (GTDB taxonomy): Bacteria > Actinomycetota > Actinomycetes > Propionibacteriales > Nocardioidaceae > Aeromicrobium. Next base: position 228,198 of record CAVXBS010000020.1, on the reverse strand, counting down.
CGGAGACCCGGTGCAGGTCACCGGCGAGGGTCGCGAGGCACGGCCAGCCCGAGCCGTCGAGCTTGGTCATGGTCGCGTCCTCGATGACGTGGCCGGCCGGCACGGCGGTCGAGCCGAAGAAGTCGGCGGCGTACTGGTTGAACGGCGGAGCCACCTCGTCGCCGACCCGCTGGTCGGCACCACCGACGGCATACGCGGTCATCACGACCGCCACCGATGCGCTGACCAGCACGACACCGGCGCGGAAGGGAACGGAACGACGTACGCGAACCCACCAGCCGTCGCGCTCAGGCGGTGCAGCGGCCAGCCCGGCCAGTGATGCCATCAGTCCGGGAGGCGGCTCCGGAGCCGCGACCGTGGACATGCGCGACTTGAGCAGGCGTTGCTGGCGTACGGCCTTGGCGCAGTCGTCGCACGTCTGGAGGTGCGTCAGCGCTTCGCGCGTCGCGGGCTCGGACAGCTGTCCGTCCACGAACGCCGCGACGTCGGCACCCAGATGAGCCATCAGATGCCGACCGGACCCACAAACCGGGTCCGGCCCTTGCGGGGCGCACGGTGGGCGAGGGTCTCACGCAGCTGCGTGCGGCCGCGGTGGATGCGGGAACGGACGGTGCCGAGCTTGACTCCGAGCACGTCGGAGATCTCTTCGTAGGACAGGCCCTCGATGTCGCAGAGCACGACCGCGACACGGAACTCGTCGGACAACGACGCCAGCGCCAGCTCGATGTCGGGATCGAAGTTGGCGTCATGGACGGCTGACTCCGGGAGCACCTCGGAGCTCAGCAGCTTCTCCTCGGCGCCCTCGTAGAAGCCGTCCATGCGCACGCGCGACTTGCGGCGCACGCGGTCCAGGAAGAGGTTGGTGGTGATGCGGTGCAGCCAGCCGGGGAAGTTGCCGGGCTCGTAGGAGTCGAGGGAGCGGAAGACGCGGATGAAGACGTCCTGGGTCAGGTCCTCGGCGTCCTGACGGTTGCCGGTCAGGCGGTAGGCAAGCCGGTAGACCCGCGCGGAGTGTTCCGCGACGATGTCATCCCAGTCGAGCGTTGCCGTGGTCACGTTGTCTTCCTTCATGCCTTGATCGAACACCCCGTACCTGAGAGAACGCACGGAAACTGCTGACTGTTCCCCAGATTCGGCGAACGTCACACGGTTGAGCCTCCACGGCCAACGCCTCTGACGCGGATAGTCTGGCCTTGACCACCCGACGGAGGAGCCGACCATCACCACCGCAGCCAGCCTGGCGTACGCCGAGGACTTCATGAGCGAGGACGATCAACTCGCCGCTGCGCGACGCCGGTCCGACGAGGTCGGCGTGATCCCCGTCGGCCCCGGCGGCGGCGCTGCCCTGTCGTTCCTGGCCTCGGTCGTGCAGGCCAAGGCCGTCGCCGAGATCGGCACCGGCACCGGCGTGTCCGGCCTGTGGCTGCTGCGCGGCATGCAGCCCGATGGCGTCCTGACCTCGGTCGACCTCGAGGCCGAGCACCAGCGGCTGGCCCGTGAGACGTTCACCGAGGCGGGCTACGCGCCCCAGCGCTTCCGGCTGATCGCCGGCGCAGGACTCGACGTGATGCCTCGCCTGACAGATGCCGGCTATGACGTGGTGTTCCTCGACGGCGACAAGGTCGAGTACGGCGAGTACCTCGACCAGGCCATGCGGCTCGTACGCCCCGGCGGGATCATCGTGTTCGACAACGCCCTGTGGCACGATCGTGTCGCCGACCCGGCGCAGCGCGACCCCGAGACCTCGGCGATCCGCGACGTCGTGCAGCGGGTCAAGAACGACGAGCGGCTCCGCAGCGTGCTGCTGCCCCTCGGTGACGGCCTGCTGGCCGCCCAGCTCCTCGCCTGACTCCTCCCGCAGTCGCAGCCCACTGACGGCCGGGTGCTGCCTGGCGGCGCGCGTCAGTCGTCGTCGCGCTTGTCGTGCTCGAAGCTGGCGGACGAGCGGAAGCCGGCCTTGCCGCGTACGACAGCGACGATCTCGCAGGCCTCGATCGTGATCGGTGCGCTGCCGATGATCTTGGAACCGGCGGAGTCGGCGGCCTTCTTCTCGAAGCTGGCCTGGAAGGCAGCCCTCGCCTCGTCGGAGACGAACACATAGGTGCCCTCGAACCACTCACCCTTGCGGGCGCGCCACGACTTGAACCGCAGCCCGTCGAGAGCAGCGAACTTCGAGAAGGACTCGTCCTCCACGTAGCTGCGAAGGGCCTTGAGCGTGCCCTTGGGTGCGTCCGCCAGCGACCAGCGAACGGTCAGCCCGTACATCAGACCGCTTTGAGCTGATCGCCCAACGTGGCTGCTTCCTCATTGTTGAGCTCGACGACAAGACGTCCGCCGCCCTCGAGCGGGACGCGCATGACGATGCAGCGCCCTTCCTTGGTGACCTCCATCGGGCCGTCTCCGGTCCGTGGCTTCATGGCGGCCATCAGTTCCCCTCTCGATCTGGAGCTCCCACCGCTACGGCGGGAAGCGTGCCTCCTATTATCGCCTATGGCCGAAGGACGTTCGACCGCAGTCCCACCAGGAGGCATTGATGACCGACCAGAGCGCACCGCCTGTCACCTACGAGGTGGCCGACGGCGTGGGCACCGTGACGTTCAACCGGCCCGATGGGATGAACAGCCTGACGCTCGCGACGAAGGTCGCGCTGCGCGACTCGCTGCATGCTGCGGCCGCCGACAGCGCCGTCCGCTGCGTCGTTCTCACCGGCACCGGGCGGGCGTTCTGCGTCGGTCAGGACCTCAAGGAGCACGTTGCCGACCTGCAGGATGAGCAGCTCCTCGCTCGGCACCACGGTGGCCGAGCACTACAACCCCGCGGTGACCGCGATCGCGACGATGCCCAAGCCCGTCATCGCTGCCGTCAACGGCGTCGCTGCCGGCGCCGGCGCGTCGCTGGCGTTCGCCGCGGACTTCCGGCTCGTACGTCGCTCGGCCGGCTTCAACCTCGCGTTCGCCGGCATCGCGCTGTCGTGCGACACGGGATCGTCGTGGACGCTCCCCCGGCTCGTCGGGCTACGGCAAGGCGACCGAGCTGCTGATGCAGCCGCGCACGATCCCGGCCGACGAGGCGTACGCGCTGGGCCTGGCCACCAAGGTCGTCGACGATGCCGACTTCGACGCCGAGGTCGCCTCGCTGGCCCGCTCGCTCGCGGATGGGCCGACGCTCGCCCTCGGCGCGATCAAGCGCTCGCTGGCGTTCTCGGCGACGCACGACCTGCCCGCGTCGCTCGAGCACGAAGGCCAGAAGATGGCGCTGACGGGCAAGTCAGCCGACCACGCGGCGGCCGTGCAGGCGTTCCTCGCCAAGGAGAAGCCGGTCTTCGAGGGGCGCTAGCTCGGTCAGGCGGAGCGGTCGTGCTGGCGGTGCTCGTCGTCTGAGGCTGTCTGTTCCCACGCGAGCAGCTGGGCACGAGCGTCGAGCTCGGCGCTCTCGCTCTCGGCCAGCGCGTCGAGCGCCCGAGCCAGGTCGAACTGGGCCGACTCGAGGTCAGACTTCGCTGCCTCGGTGTCAGCCTGGAGCGCCTGGCTGCGCGCACGCTCCTCCGACACCCGTTCGCGCACCTTGGCGAGGTCGATCTCGGCGGTGACCAGCGAGTCGCGCAGCTCGTCCAGCTGCGCCTCGCGGAGCCTGATCCGAGAGCCCATCTGGTTGGCGAACTCGATGTGCTCGCGCGATCGCGCCACGGCTGCGCGGCGGTTGTCGTCGACGATGACGGAACGCTCGAGGGCCCACGTGCGTCGCCGTTCAGCGAGCTCGTTGGACAGCAGCCGGGCCGCGATCAGGCCGGTCAGGACCGCGTACGTGGTGGCAGCGATCAGCACCGGCACCGTCGAGACGACGATGCCCGCGATCGCCACCAGCACAGCTGAGATCAGCAGTCCGGTGGCACCGACTGCCCTGCGGGACTCGGGGATTTCTCCGCGTTGAAGCCATGTCCGGATGGTAAGCCGCTGGGGCAGCAAAACCGGGGAGCCACGCCTGTGGACGCGGGGCTGGCGTGTCTAAGAATTGCCGTGGGTGGCCTCGGCCCGGGCCACACAGTCGGCGAGGTGGTCGTTGACCATGCCGGTGGCCTGCATCAGGGCATAGGCCGTCGTGGGGCCGAAGAACCGGAATCCCCGCTTCTTGAGCGTCTTGGCCATCGCGATCGACTCGGGCGTCGTCGCCGGTACGTCGGCGTACGAGGTCGGCGCGGGAGCCGGCGGCGGAGCGAACGACCACAGCAGGTCGCTGAATGACTCGTCGAGCTCGACCAGCGTGCGGGCGTTGCTGATGGTCGCCTCGATCTTGAGGCGGTTGCGCACGATGCCGGCGTCGTCGAGCAGTCGGGCGACGTCGGCATCGCCGAACGCCGCGACGGCCTCGGGCTCGAAGCCGGAGAATGCCTCGCGGAAGTTGTCGCGCTTGCGCAGGATGATCGCCCAGGAGAGGCCGGACTGGAACGCCTCGAGCGACATGCGCTCGAACATCTCACGGTCGCCGCGCAGCTCCCGGCCCCACTCGGCGTCGTGATAGGCGATCATCGCCGGGTCGTCGCCCCACGGGCAACGCACGATCACGTCGTCATCGGTCGATACGCTCACGAGTGTGACTCTGCCATCTGCCCCTGACACTCTGCGTCTGGGCACCCGGACGTTCGCGCCCGGACAGCTCGCGCTGATGGCGATCATCAACCGCACGCCCGACTCGTTCTACGACAACGGCTCGACGTTCGACCTCGAGCCCGCCCTCGTCCGCCTCGGCGAAGCCGTGCGCGATGGCGCCGACCTCGTGGACGTGGGCGGCGTGCGAGCGGGCTACGGTCCCGACGTCGACGCCGATGAGGAGCTGCGGCGGACGGCCGACTTCGTCTCCGAGGCGCGAGCGCGCTTCCCCGACCTCGTGATCAGTGTCGACACCTGGCGCAGCGAGGTCGCCGACGAGCTGTGCCGGCTCGGGGCCGACCTCGTCAACGACACCTGGTCGGGTCACGACCCGGAGCTCGCCGCGGTCGCCGCCCAGCACGGAGCCGGCCTGGTGTGCAGTCACACCGGCGGCATCGGTCCGCGCACCGACCCGCACCGGTCGGCGTACGAGGATGTCGTCGCCGACGTCATCGAGACCGTGACGTCGCTCGCCGAGCGTGCGCTGGAGGCCGGCGTTCGTCGTGACGGCATCCTGATCGACCCGACGCACGACTTCGGCAAGAACACCCGGCACAGCCTCGAGCTGACCCGCCGGCTCGACGAGCTCGTGGCGACCGGCTGGCCCGTGCTGGTCGCGCTGTCCAACAAGGACTTCATCGGCGAGACGCTCGACCTCGACAAGGACCACCGACTGCCTGGCACGCTGGCCGCGACCGCTGTGTCGGCGTGGCAGGGTGCGCGGGTGTTCCGTGCCCACAACGTCGCGGAGACCCGGCAGGTCCTCGACGTCGTCGCGTCGATCCGCGGCGACCGGCCGCCTGCGGTGGCCCGCCGCGGACTCGCCTGACCCGGCCCGCCGGAACACGTTCCACCGGTTCGAGTCGCACGTGTCACAAACCGCGTACGATGCAGGTTCCCGATCTGCCGACAGCGAGGAACGACACACGGTGAGAGTCTTTCGCAAAGTGGTGCTGCCGGTGGCCTGGGTGCTCATCTTCTCGACGATCGCGATCAGCCTGGCCGTCATGGCCTTCGGCAACGACGATCCCGAGCCGCCACGCAGCGGTCTCCAGCCGACCGGCAAGATCCCGGTCCACAACGCCGGTGTCAGCCGCGGGACGGTCGAGAACACGCTCGCGCTGCACGGCACGATCAAGGTCGACCCACCGGTCACGGCCAAGGCCGACCATGACGGCGTCGTCGGCTACTTCTTCCTCCCTGTCGGCGCCATGGTCAAGGTCGGCCAGCCGATCCTGCAGATCAAGTCGGAGGAGTCCAAGACCCCCAGCGACGACGACAAGGCCGACAAGCCTCAAGTCCGCTACTACAACGTGCTGGCGACCAAGGCCGGCCGGATCAGCGGGTTCCCCAAGGAGCTGGACGACCCGGTCGCCAAGGGCGACGCCGTCGCGACGGTCAGGCTCGACACCTTCCGCGCGACGGGGTCAATCAAGCCCGTCGACCAGTACCGCCTGCTGAAGATGCCCCGCTCCGCCAAGGTGTCGATCACGGGTGGCCCCAAGCCGTTCGCGTGTGGCGACCTGGCGATCGGCGACCCGTCGACCGAGGCCGGCACGGACACCCCGGCGAACGGCGAGGAAGGGATTGATCCCGGCGCCGTCGGCCCGCGAGGCGACGGCGGCGACGGCGGTGGCGGTGGCGGGGCGAGCGTCACCTGCCGAGTCCCCGAGGACGTACGCGTGTTCGACGGCCTCAGCATGACGATGTCGATCAACGCCGGACGCGCCGAGGACGTGCTGGTCGTACCCATCACAGCTGTCCGCGGACTCGTCGGCAGCGGCACGGTGTGGGTGCTCAAGGATGGTGAGCCGACCCCTCGCCGCGTACGTCTGGGTCTGAGCGACGGGCAGATCGTCGAGATCCGCAAGGGTCTCAAGGAGGGCGAGGAGATCCTCGAGTTCGTCCCGGGCGTCCCCTCCCCTGATGACATGGGCGGCGAAGACATGGGGACGGCGGTCGGCTGATGTCCGAGCTGCTGCGACTCACCGAGGTGACCCGGACCGTCAAGCTCCCGGACGAGACCGACCTGCACATCCTCACCGGCGTGAACCTCACGGTCTCCGCCGGCGATCACATCGGCATCATCGGCCGCTCGGGCACCGGCAAGTCGACGCTGCTCAACCTGCTCGGCCTGCTCGACCGGCCGACCACGGGGACGCTCGAGTGGGCCGGTCATGACATCCGCACGCTCCGGGCGCGCGCCGCCGCTCGCGCCAGGGGGCGCGATGTCGGCTTCGTGTTCCAGCAGTTCAACCTGCTTCCCGGTCGCACGGCGCTCGAGAACGTCGCAGCGCCCCTGATGTACGCGCCCGGCAACCTGTTCTGGAAGCGCAAGGAGATCGCCGCGACGATGCTCGAGCGGGTCGGCCTGGGTGCGCGGATCGACTCGATGCCCGAGAGCCTCTCCGGCGGGGAGCAGCAACGCGTCGCGATTGCCCGCGCGATCGTCCGCGGACCCAAGATCGTGCTGGCCGACGAACCCACGGGCGCACTCGACCTCGAGACCGGCAGCGAGGTCATGGGCCTGCTCGACGGCATCACGCACGAGACCGGAGCGGCCCTCATCACGATCACGCACGACGTCGACGTCGCGCGGATGGCTCGCCAGCGGTTCCGCCTCGAAGGCGGCCGGCTGCACAGCCTCGTCGACGTAGCGGCATGACTGGGTTCTTGGCGGCATCGGCATGACTGGGTTCGCTGCGGCCGTCGCGGAGGCCTGGCAGGAGCTCCGCATCCACCGGCTACGCGTCCTGCTCTCGCTGATCGGCGTTGGCGTCGCGGTGTGCGCCCTGACCACCGCGGTCGCCGTCAGCAGCATCGCCAAGCAGGCTCTGGTCGAGCAGGCCGAGCGCGAGGGCGGCCGGCCCACGACGTACGGGATCTATGCCTACAGCGAGTCCGGCGAACCACCGCCGACCGCCGAGACGCGCCGGGTGTTCAGCGAGACGATGCGTGACTTCGGCATCACCTATCAGTCCGCGATCGGTGAGTCCGAGGCGACTGCCGTGATGCCCAAGGGTCCGCGTCACGTCACCCTGCGCGCCGTCGATGTCGGCTACGCCGACCTGAGGCGACTGGTCCCTCAGCAGGGCAGGTGGCTGAGCGACGCGGACGCGAAGAATCTCAGCCCCGCGATCGTCGTCGACGCGCGCATGCTCAAGGCGCTCGGTCTGGGACCTGACTCGCTCCCGGCCACGGTGACGTTCGAGGGTGAGAGCGCGATCACCGCCACGATCATCGGCCAGGTCCGCAAGGACGAGCAGTCGGGCGGGCCGACCGCCTACATCCTGTTCGACGCGTACGACCGATGGTTCGGCGCGAGCCAGCAGATGTTCGACATCAACTTCCTGATGTGGGTGCCGCCCAAGGAGGCCAAGCCGTTGAGCAGGGCCGTCCGCAAGGAGCTCCAGTCGAACCTCTCAGGTCTCCAGGTCCAGCTCGCCCGGCAGGACTCGGCCGACCGCGACGACTCCTTCGAGACGTTCAAGTATGTCGTCGGGGGCATCAGCGCGCTGATCCTGCTGCTCGGCGCCATGAGCCTGCTCAACATCGCACTGGTCACGATCAAGCAACGCATCCGCGAGATCGGCATTCGCCGCAGCTTCGGCGCGACCACATCACGGGTGTTCTTCTCGGTCATGATGGAAAGCGTGGTCGCGACCTTCGTGGCTGGACCTCGTCGGCGTCATCGGTGCTGTGGGCATCGTCAACAGTCCGTTGATCGCCGATCACGTCATCACGAACGTCACCGACATCCCGCCGTTCCCGTTCTCCGCCGCCGTGCTGGGCCTCGTCGTCTCGTTGGCGGTGGGCAGCCTCGCCGGCCTGCTGCCCGCTCTCATCGCCGTCCGGGTCAAGATCATCGACGCCATCCGGTTCTGAGACCTCGCTAGCTGTCCTTGGCGACGAACCACTCGACGGCCTCGTCGACGTCGTCGGTGAGGTGCAGCATGTCGATGTCGGGCTGGCCGATCTTGCCGTCGGTGAGCATCGTCGTGCGCAGCCAGTCGATCAGCCCGCCCCAGTACTCCGTGCCGAACAGGACGATCGGGAACGACGTGATCTTCTGGGTCTGCACCAGCGTCAGCGCCTCGAACAGCTCGTCCATCGTGCCGAAGCCGCCCGGCAGCACGACATAGCCCTGGGCGTACTTGACGAACATCGTCTTGCGGACGAAGAAGTAGCGGAAGTTGATGCCGAGGTCGACCCACTCGTTCATGCCCTGCTCGTGCGGGAGCTCGATGCCGAGGCCGACGGACACGCCGCCGCACTCGCTCGCGCCGCGGTTGGCCGCCTCCATCGCGCCGGGACCGCCGCCGGTGATCACGGCGTAGCCCTCGCCGCAGAGTCGCGCGGCGATCTGGCGGCCGGCCTCGTACATCGGGTCGTCCGGCTTGGTGCGGGCCGAGCCGAAGATGCTGACGGCCGGGCCGAGCTCGGCAAGTGCGCCGAAGCCCTCGACGAACTCGGACTGGATGCGCAGGACCCGCCACGGATCGGTGTGCACCCAGTCGCTGGGACCGCGCGAGTCGAGCAGCCGCTGGTCGGTCGTGCTCGTCGGGCGCTGGGAGCCGCGAAGGCGTACGGGCCCCTTGCGGTGGTCGGGCCTGGCCTGCGTCAGTCATGTGGTCAACCATTTCTCGAGTCGGTCGCGCACCCGGTGCAGGTGCTCGACGGGTACGTGCTCGTCGGCCTTGTGGGCGAACGTGGGGTCACCGGGGCCGTAGTTGACCGCCGGCACGCCCAGCAGCGTGAACTGGGCGACATCGGTCCAGCCGAACTTGGGGTGCACCTCGCCACCCACCGCCTCGACGAACGCCGCAGCGGCGGGGTGCGAGAGTCCGGGGAGCGCGCCGGGTGCAGAGTCGGTGACGGTGAGGCCGAAGCCCTCGAACGTCTCCTGGAGGTGCTGGTGCGCCTGCTCCTCGCTGCGGTCAGGGGCGAAGCGGTAGTTGACCGTCACGACGGCCTCGTCGGGCACGACATTGCCCGACACCCCGCCGCTGATCGCGACGGCGTTGAGTCCCTCGCGATACGTCAGCCCGTCGATCTCGACGGTGCGTGGGACGTACGCGTTGAGGCCGTCGAGCACGGGGGCGAGGGCGTGGATCGCGTTGCTGCCCATCCAGGCGCGGGCCGTGTGGGCGCGCTCGCCGGCCGTGCGGATGTCGACGCGCATCGTGCCCTGGCAGCCGGCTTCGACACCGGCGTTGGAGGGCTCCATGAGGATCGCGAAGTCGCCGGCGAGCAGCTCGGGACGCTCGCGGGCCAGCCGACCGAGACCGTTGTGCTCCGCAGCGATCTCCTCGCCCTCGTAGAACACGTAGGTGACGTCGCGAACCGGCTGGGGCACCGTGCGCGGCCATCAGCAGTGCGATCGCCACCCCGCCCTTCATGTCGCAGGTGCCCAGGCCGTGGAGGATCTCGCCGTCCAGCCGCGACGGCAGGTTGCCGTTGGCAGGCACCGTGTCAAGGTGCCCGGCGATGACGACGCGTTCGGGCCGGCCGAGCGACGTACGGGCGACGATCGTGTGACCATCGCGTACGACCTCGAGGTGCGGCAGCACCCGCAGGGCCGCCTCGACCGCGTCGGCGATGGCCTGCTCGTCGAGGCTCTCCGAAGGGATGTCGACGAGCGCGGCGGTGAGGCTGACGACGTCGGTGTTCAGGTCGAGTGCAGGCACGGGTTCATTCCACCACGCGGCGCCTGACCGCCTGACGTCACTCGGTCGGGAAGACGCAGAACTCGTTGCCCTCGGGGTCGGCCATGACGGTCCACGGCTTCTCTCCCGCAGGCGTCAGGACCGTCGCCCCGGCGGCCACCAGGTCGTCGAGCGTCACCCCGGGCAGCAGCCTGACGTCCCAGTGGATGCGGTTCTTGACCGTCTTGGGCTCGGGCACCGGCACGAAGTCGATCGACTCCAGCGGGGATCCCGGTATCTCGTCGAGGTGCGAGTAGCCGTCGTCCGCATGCGTCAGCTCGCCACCGATGACGTCGGCCCACCACCGGGAGATCGCGAGGTGGTCGGCGGAGTCGACCACGACGTCCTTGAGCTTCTTGGCCGGCGGCTCGTCGTAGGTGAACACGCAGAACTCGCCACCCTCGGGGTCCGCCAAGCGTCGTCCACGGGAACTCGCCCTCCTTGGTGATCCGCTCGAAGCCGGCGAACGGCTCCATCGACTCGGCCCGGACGTCGAGGTGCACGCGCTGCTTGACGGTCCTCGGCTCGGGCACGGTGTTGAGCCACACCTCCTCGCCGGGCTCGGTGCCCACCAGGTGGGCGTCGCCGTCATCGTGCTCGACGATCTCGTAGCCGAGCGCACGGGCCCAGAAGTCCTTGACCGCGGAGACGTCGTTGGCGTCGATGCAGAGTGCTTGGTAGGTCACGAGAGGCATGGATTCAGCCTGCCACAGCCTGTTCCCTTCAGCGAGCAGCGACCGCCTCGGCCATCGGCACCCGATCGGCAGCCCGCCGCAGCATCGCACGTACGACGGCCGGATGCACCCTGCGCACGATGAGCCAATAGAGCCTCCCGCGCCGGTTGTGCAGCTGGACGACCGTGCTCACGACGACCCGCTCCGATTCGCAGAGCACCGACGCCCGGAAGCCCAGATGGCTCTGCTCGATGCCGAGCAGCACCTCGTCGTCCGTGCGCGCGACGGGGTCGAACGCACTCCGGCCGGCCCGGTCGATGCCCACGAGGCGTACGAGCGACTCGCGCGCGACCATCAGTGCACCGACCCACAAAGGCGGTGAGCGGAACACCGCGTCGGCCCACACCTGCGGATCCCCTGAGCTTCCGGCCGGCCGCCGGACGGCATACGCGTCGGCCGCGTCGATCCGCGGCAGCGCAGCGGCGAGGAGAGGCGTCGCCGGGACCGGAACAGAGGCCGGCCGAGGTCGCGTCATCCGCCTGATCTGCCGGACCCACCACGACCAACGCGCACGCCGGGCGGGCGGGTGGCCGGCATCGGCCTCGACGCGGTCCATCAGGTCCTCGACGACGGCGTCGTGCAGCCAGCGCATCGCCAACGGCCATACGAGTCGCATGGTTCCTGTCGTGCGCCCCTCCACGACGTGCCGCACCAGGCAGGACTCGGCGCCCTGCGGGACGACCACGAACCGGTGGCTGCCGCGAAGCCCGACCCCGTCGTCGAACGTGAACACCACGCGCCTGCCCGGGACGTACTCGGTCACTTGGTAGCGGATCGGGCCGTGGCTGCCGCGGACCCAGATGCCCAGCGGCGCCTCCAGCACCATCGGCGGCCACGCGGGCGACGGCCACCACCGGTCATCTGCGCTGCCGACCCGGTCGAGTGACTCCCCGACGAGATCCGCCGGAACGTGGATGAGTCTTTCGTGCACGTTGGTGACCATGAGAACTCCTCCATACGCCTCCGTATGGAGGAGATCCATACGGTAGCGTATGGTCATGACTCCTGCCAAGCCCTCACGGACTTCTCTGACCGCGGACGACTGGAGCGCCGCAGCGCTCACCGCGCTGGAGCGCAACGGGCTCCCCGCCGTGGCCGTGGAACCGATCGCCAAGACGCTCGGCGCGACCAAGGGCAGCTTCTACTGGCACTTCTCTGGGCGCGACGACCTCATCACGGCAGCGCTGGCCAGGTGGGAGCGCCGCGACACCGATGGCGTCATCGCGACCGTCGACCGGGAAGCAGAGGGAGCTGACAGGCTGCGAGTCCTGCTCCGGCTCGTCTTCGGTGCGGTCCTGGAGACGCCCGGCGTCGGCTCGATCGAGCTCGCGCTGCAACCGCACGCCGACCATCCGATCGTCGCCCCCGTGCTGGCCCGCGTCACGGAGCGGCGCATGTCGACACTCGAGGCGCTGTACGCCGAGCACGGCTTGTCGGCATCGCAAGCCCACGACCGCGCCCTGCTCGCGTATGCGGCCTATCTCGGGCACGCCCAGCTCGCTCACGCGACGCCCGCCCGGCTGCCCAAGGGCAAGGCGTTCCCGGCGTACGTCGACCGCATCGTCGAGACGCTGATGCCCCGGGCGTACTAGTCCTGGACGGCCTTGATGATCGCGATCGCGGTGGTGACCCGATCGGGATCGTCGCCGTCCTCGATCGCCCACATGGCGTTGTGTGCCTCACGGACGATGACCCAGTCGCGGGCGCGCTCCTCGTCGAGGCCTGCAACGTCCACGACAGCGTGGAAGCGGCGCCGCACCGCTTCCCTCACGTCGCCGACGGCCGCGACCTCGTCCCAACGGTCGAACAGCAGGACATCGACCTCGTAGTGCGGGTCTCCCGAGACCGGCTGGGGGTCGATCGCCAGCCAGGGCGCCCGGTCGCCGGCGAGCACGTTCTCGAAGTGCAGATCACCGTGGATCAGCGTGCCATCCGTCGCCGGGTCCTCAGCGAGGTGACGACCGAGGCGTACGGCCTGGTCGACAAGCCGGCGCGGGATCGGAGCATCCTTGGGCAACCGCTCCAGGTCGTCGGTGTAGCGGCGGATGTATGAGCTCAGGGTCAGCATCTGCGGTGGTGCCGGGACATGCAGCTGTGCGTACAGCCCGGCGATGATCTCGCAGGCCTCGATGTCGTCCATACGCGTGAGGTCCTGCGTCGACAGACGCTCGAGCAGCATCGCGTTGCGACGGGGATCGGCCCGCAGCATCAGGACCGAGCCGTTGCCGTGCCAGTGCTGCAGCGCCAGGATCTCGTGCTGGCACTCCTCGTGCGGCCAGGCCACCTTCAGGACCGCAGCGCGGCCATCGGTGCGTACCGGCACGACGAGCGACGTGAAGCCGTGCATCGGCTCCCCATCGACCACGAGCTCCCACTCGTCGAGCAGGTCCCGCACGATCCGGGGCACACCGGCGATCCACGCGGCCCACCGCTCGTCGCGGCCGGCGTGCGCCAGGAAGGTCGGGGGCAGGTCGAACGGCAACAGGCTCACGTCACGAGCCTAGGCAGACCGGTCAGGCGTGGCGCCGGCCGATGCCGGGGTAGTCGATGACAACCCCTGAGCCGTCGAACACCAGCTCGCCGGCAAACCCGAACGTGCTGCTGGTGTATTCGAAGGTGATCCGGTCCTCGGCGTGGTCGGTGCACAGGTAGGTCTGCTCCACCCGATCGACCCTCAGGTCATCGGCGCGGACGAAAGCCGCCGGTACGTCCTGCGGGGTGGTTGCGGACAGGTCGAGGCGATGGATCGCAAGCGTGTTGGTCACGAGGGACGACTCGAAGTCGATGTCGATGCAGCCGTCGAGGTCTGCTCGCTCGGCGCCGTTGACATGCCATCGACCGTCGCGGCGCTCGGCATGGAGCGTGTGATGGCCGAGCGGAGAGATGCCCACGGCCTCGACCCTCGTCGTCTGCCAGTCCTCGTCGACCTCGATGCGGTACTGGACGGACCACGCGATCCCGTCCTCGTTGGCCGTCGTGCCACCTTCGAGCAGGTAGCCTTCGCCGGTCGCCTGGGGTTGGCGGAAGCAGACCGCCTCGAAGCCTTCCCGGGCTCCTGCGTGCCGGAAGGTAGCGAGCGACGGCAGGTTCGCGAACATGACAGACCCCTTGTGTCGACCGCCATGCTACCGAGCAGCCCTGTCACCGGGGGCGGCCATTACGCCACATCCCTACCCCCAACCGGCGTACGTGCGGCGCCACCAGGAGCCATCCTGCTTGCATGGCGGTCGACATGCTGGCGCTCAAGCCCACTGGGGGCTTGCACGACCTCGTCGTTCAGCGACTGAGCGCCGGGCCGCTGGGTGACGCGGACCGGCTCCTCATCGAGGCTGCCGCGGACGAGGTCGTGGGGTTGATCCGTTCGTTCTTGCCCCACCACGACGGCTCGCTGATCGAGGCTGTGCGCAGGTTCCACGACGACGACTGGATGGCCGGCTCCCGATTCGCCGACGGCAGGGAAGCGCGCCTGCGCGGGCGGACATCGCTCGTCGGCTCGTGCGCGAGCAGGTCGACGCCGCCTTCGGCAGCTCGGCCGCTGACGTTCTGATGCACACCGCGATCGTGCGCGGCTATCTCGACCCTCACGGTGGGCACCTCGCGGCCCAGCGGGAGCTGCACCTGAGCCGCGCGACGTTCTACCGGGCGCTGAGGCGGGCCAGGGGCCGCCTCAGCGACGCCGACTGAAACACCTGCCCATCACACCTGCCGAAGGATCGATCCCATGCGCCTGTCACTGCCCGCACGTACGCTCGCCGCCGCCACGGTGGTGGTGAGCCTTTCCGCCTGCGGATCAGGCAGTGATGGAGCCACCCCCTCGGCATCCGACGGCAAGCCGGCTGCCGCCGCCACGAGCTCTGTCCCCAAGATTCCGGACGATCTCTGCACGGCGTTCACGGCCGAGGAGCTCGGGGCCGCCGTCGGTGCCGCTGTGACCACGGAGACACAGCCGGGCGGCGGCTGCGGTTTCAAGCAGGACGACCCCCGCGCCGTGTCGGGCTCGATCACGGCGATGCCCGACGACCCAGGCACGGGTGGGTTCGAGGGTGCGCAGTCAGGAGCGGCCGGCGCGATGGACTCAGCCAAGGTCGTCGTCGTCGACGGGGTCGGCAGCAAGGCCTTCCTCGCGTTCGGGACGGTCTTCGGCGGCGAGAGCCTCCAGACCGCCGGTGGCACCGACCGACGGCAAGGTCATCGCGCTCATCACGATCCAGCAGGCCAAGGGGCTCAAGCAGCCCGAGCTCGAGGACCTCGGCCGCAGGCTCCTCACCCTCGCCGACGACAAGCTCCACTGACTCCGATGGATGGCCCCGCGCGAGGTCGAGGCGCGACCGCGCGCCGGAGCGCCGGAGCGCCGCCGAGACATGCTTCTCGACGGCCTTCACGGTGACGCCCAGCCGGTCGGCGACCTCGGCGTTCGACTGTCCCTCGGCCACCAGCGCGACAACCTCGCGCTGCCGGGGTGTCAGCACTTCGTCCATCTGGGCCCGCGCCGCAGCCGTCGAGGGCCCGGCACGGGCGATGAGCTGCACGCAGGTGCCGACGCCGAACGCGGCCAGGACTCGCGACGTGTGAACCCTGACGGTGTGCGGGGAGATGAACAGCTGCCGCGCGATCTGCGTCGCCTCTCGGCCCGCCAGGATCAGGTGGGCGATCTCCGTCTCCCGGGTCGAGAGCGCTGCCCAGCCCTGTCCGACCACCGGGTGGAGGCGACGCCCCGCTCGGCCAAGGGTCTGGCCGGCCGCCCGCCGTACGGCGTGATGTCCCAGGCGATCACTCTCGGCGACGAGCTCTCGCATCGATCTGGTGGCCGTGGACACGTCGTGGGCCGCGACCCTTATCCGCGCCAGGACGACCTCCGACTCGGCGAGCTCCACGTTACGAGCGTCGCGACGGCAGCCCTCCACCGCCAGCTCAGCCAGCAGGATTGCCTCCTCGTGATCGCCTGCCAGCTCGGCGAGCCGGGCCTTCAGCCGTTGCACGGTCGGTCGTGCGATGGGGTGATCTATCAGCGGCTCCGCCTGCGCGCCCCAGGCCTCGGCGGCGTCACGATCGCCCGACGCGACCGCCGCCGCGACGAGCAGCTCGAGCCCGAGCGCTCGGTCGATGATCGTGAAGCGGGACAGGCCTGCGTCGCCGCCGGCGATGAGGACGAGCGAGGCGCTTCGCGCGACGTCACCGATCGCAACGGTGGCAAAGGCCGCCAGGAGGTGCAGCCCGCGACTCAAGTGGTCATCGACCGCCAGCCCGGCCGCTTCGATCTCGTCCACAAGCGTCGTGGCGGACATGACGTCAGCGCTGTTGCCGGAGACCAGTCCGGCCACTGACATCGTCAAGAGCCGGGCCCGCTCACTGTCGGCCACCGCCACGGCCTCTCGAGCCGACTCTTGTGCCTCGTCGATACGGCCACCGAACGCCGCGATCCGTGCGCCCGTCGCCAGCATCATGGCCCGGTAGGAATGCCCCCGCCACGACTCGCTGACCGAGTCGTCCCACACCGACGCGGCAACGCCGAGGCGCGCCTGCGTCAGCGCGGCCTCGGCGACGAGGTAGCGGACGAAGTCGTCCAGCGCGCCGCGGGAGTGTCCCAACGCGGCGACGACGTCATCCAGGGCCGGCGATAGGGCCGGCCTCATGAGGCCGGCATCCGCGAGCGCCACCACGGCCAGCGCCAGGCGCCGGTCAACGTCGGACCCAGCGCGGGTCACAGCAGCGTGACCCGCACGCTCGGCCGCCTCGAACTCGCCCAGCCAGAAGCCCGCCACGCCGATCATCGAGCTGGCCGTCGACCCGGCCTGGCCCTCGAGCTCGACCACCACTTGTTGAGCCCGCCCCTGGACCATCAGGTCGAGCGATCGCGCGACGATGCCCAGGTCGTCCATGACCGCAGGCTAGTGCCCTGCAGCGGCTACTGTCAGAGCGTTGACTGGACTCCCGCGAGAAGCTGGCGAGCCATCACGACGCGCTGCACCTGGTTGGTGCCCTCGTAGATCTGCGTGATCTTGGCGTCGCGCATCATGCGCTCGACCGGGTAGTCGCGGGTGAACCCATAGCCGCCGAGCAGCTGCACGGCGTCCGTCGTGACCTGCATCGCAGTGTCGGAGGCGAACGCCTTGGCAGCGGCACCGAAGAACGTCAGGTCCTTGTCACCACGCTCGGAGCGGCCCGCAGCGGCGTACGTCAGCTGACGCGCGGCCTCGATCTTCATGCCCATGTCGGCGAGCATGAACTGCAGCCCCTGGAAGTCAGCGATCTTGTGGCCGAACTGCTTGCGCTCCTGGACGTACCCCAGCGCGTAGTCGAGTGCGCCCTGGGCGACACCGACGGCCTGCGCGGCGATCGTGACGCGGGTGTGGTCGAGCGTCTTCATCGCGGTCGCGAATCCGGTGCCCTCGGCGCCGATCATCCGGTCGCCGGGGATGCGTACGTTGTCGAGGTAGACCTCGCAGGTCGGCGAGCCCTTGATGCCGAGCTTGCGCTCCGGAGCGCCGAACGAGACCCCCTCGTCGGACTTCTCGACGACGAACGCCGAGATGCCCTTCGTACGCTTGTCGGGATCGGTGACAGCCAGGACCGTGTAGAACTCGGACTCGCCGGCATTGGAGATCCACCGCTTGACCCCGTTGAGGATCCAGTCATCGCCGCTGCGGACAGCGCGGGTCTTCTGGTTGGCGGCGTCGCTGCCGGCCTCGGGCTCGGACAGGCAGTACGAGAAGCCCTCACCGTGGGCGAGGCGCGAGAGGTAGTTCTTCTTGAGCTGCTCGTCGCCGGCGATCATCAGCGGCAGCGAGCCGAGCTTGTTGACTGCCGGGATCAGCGAGGCAGAGACGTCGACGCGCGCGACCTCTTCGATGACCAGCACGGTTGCCAGCGCATCCGCGCCCGCTCCCCCGTAGGCCTCGGGCACGTGCGGCGCGTGGAAGTCCGCAGCGAGCAGCGCGGCGGCCGCCTCGTGTGGCCAGCGGGCGTTCTCGTCGACGTCGGCGGCGAACGGGGCGATCTTGGCCTCTGCGACAGCCCGCACGGCCTCGCGAATGGCCTGGTGCTCCTCGGACAGGACGAACATGTCGGACACGTGGACTCCCAATAGTAGGACGACCAAGTAATAATACCCCGATCACCGTGCGGTCCCAACCGCGCCTTTCGTGGGATCGGACACACTGGCGACATGACCAGCACCTTCACCGGGCACATCGCCGGGTTCGGGACGTCATCGGGCGTTCGCATCGTGGTGGGCATCTGGGACGAGAGCCCGTTCGGGCCGTTCGCCGACGTCATGGTCGAGGATCGATCGGGCCACCGCACGCTGCTCGCGGCACGCCAGAGCGTTGCCGACTTCGTGGCGTCGACATACGCGTTCGACGAGGTCCGTCTCGAGCCGGTCTCGGTCGAGCGTGGCGACGAGTGGTCGGTGCACACCCGGTCGCTGCAGGCACGCTTCACTCCCGGACAGCGACTGTGGGTCGCGCCGCTGCTGGGCCTCGTACCGTCGGCCGTGCGGCGCTCGGCGACCTGGGCCAAGGTGTGCAACCCGGTCGCCGCGCGGGTCATGCCAGGCGTACGGACCTACGGCTCGGCGGGCGGCGACAGCACCGAGTGGTACGCCGCGCGGGACGTTCGCCGCCTGGTCGACGCGCGGGCGACGTGGGAGGGCGAAGAGCTCGGACGCCTCGGACCTGTGGAGCCGGCCGTGCGGTTCGGCTTCGCCTCGGCGCCGGCAACCCCGACGCTGACGGCCCTGACGTCGTACGTACGCCGGTAGATTTGTCGGCATGCGCACCGAGATCGCCAACCCGGCCGAGCTGCGTGACCTGCTCGGCACCCCGCTGCAACGGACGCTTGACAAGGACTCCCAGACGTTCCTGCCCGAGCATCGCGCGTGGCTCGCGGCGTCGCCGTTCTGCCTCGTCGCGACATCTGACGCCAGTGGCGCCTGCGACGTCTCGCCCAAGGGCGATCCGGCGGGGTTTGCGCGGGTGGTCGACGACACGACCCTCGCGATCCCGGAGCGGCCCGGCAACAAGCGGGCCGACGGGTTCGCCAACATCCTGGAGAACCCGCACGTCGGGCTGATCTTCTTCGTCCCCGGCCGCGGCGACACCCTGCGGGTCAACGGCCGCGCGACGCTGCTGGCCGACGCACCGTACGCCGATCAGATGGTGGTCAAGGGCCATCGGCCGGTCGTGATCCTCGAGGTCGCGGTCGAGCAGATCTTCTTCCACTGCTCCAAGGCGTTCCTGCGCTCCAACCTGTGGGACCCCGAGACGTGGCACCCCGACGCGGTGCCGAGCCGCGCCCAGATCGCCAAGTCCCTCGAGCGCCCGGACGACTCGCTCGAGGAGCTGCAGACGTACTACGGCCCGCAGTACGCCGAGAAGCTCTACACAAGCTGACGGTTTACCACGGGGCCTACGAAGACCTCGTCCGCCCGAGGCAACCTGCCGGTGCTTCTGAGCACGTCCGAGGCAGCGCCTCGACGGTGCTTCGTCCGCCCGAGGCAACCTTCGTCCGCCCGGGGCAAGTTTGCGTCGGGCGGACGACTTTTGCGTAGGCCCCGTGGTAAACCGACGCGGCTGGGTCAGCGGAAGCCGAGGCCGCCGTGGGGGTTGCGGATCTTCTCGCCCTTGGCACGTGCAAGGTCGGCGAGCTCGGCCTGGAAGGTGAGCATCTTCTGGGTCAGAGCAGCATCGCCCGTCGCAAGGATGCGCACCGCCAGCAGGCCGGCGTTGCGGGCATTGCCGATCGACACGGTGGCGACCGGCACGCCGGCGGGCATCTGCACGATCGACAGCAGCGAGTCCATGCCGTCGAGGTGCTTGAGTGCCACCGGGACGCCGATCACGGGCAACGGGGTGACCGCGGCGAGCATGCCGGGCAGGTGGGCCGCTCCCCCGGCGCCGGCGATGATGACCTCGATGCCGCGCGTGTGGGCGTCGCGACCGTACGCCAGCATCTCGTCGGGCATGCGGTGCGCCGAGACGACATCGGCCTCGTACGCGATGCCGAACTCACCCAGCGCCGTCGCCGCGGCCTCCATCGTGGGCCAGTCGGAGTCCGAGCCCATCACGATGCCTACGCGAGCCGAGTCAGTCATGGGTCTCTCCTGTGGTGAACAGTGCTGCCGCACGCCGGGCTCGGGCGAGCACGTCGTCGAGATCTGATCCGTATGCCGTCACGTGCCCGACCTTGCGGCCGGCCTTGACGGACTTGCCGTAGAGGTGGACCTTGACGTCGGGCTCGGCCGCCAGCACGACCGCGCGCTGGGCCACGAGGTCCTCGACGGCGCCGCCCAGGATGTTGACCATGACCGACCACGGCGTACGCGCGTCGGTCGAGCCGAGCGGCAGGTCGAGCACCGCGCGCAGGTGGTTCTCGAACTGGCTCGTCACGGCACCGTCGATCGACCAGTGGCCCGTGTTGTGCGGGCGCATCGCGAGCTCGTTGACCAGGAGTCGCCCGTCGGCGGTCTCGAACAGCTCGACCGCGAGGATGCCGGTGACGTCGAGCTCGGTCGCGATGCGCTCGGCCATGGCTCGCGCCTCGGCATCCAGCGCGGCGTCGAGGTCGGGCGCCGGGGCGATGACCTCGGCGCACACGCCGTCGGCCTGGCGGGACTCGACGACGGGATAGGCGCGCACCTCGCCGGACGGCGAGCGGGCGACGAGTGCGGACAGCTCGCGGCGGAAGTCGACGAGCTCCTCGGCGAGCAGCGACCGGCCCGACGCGAACGCCTCGTCGGCGTCGGCCGCCGAGCGTACGACCCACACGCCCTTGCCGTCGTAGCCGCCGCGGGTCGTCTTGACCACGGCGGGGAAGCCGAATGCCTCGAGGTCCGCGAGCGACGTGATGGCTGCGTTGCGGGGGCACGGCACGCCCAGGGCGCCGAGACGGGTCCGCATGTCGCCCTTGTCCTGCGCGTACAAGCAGCGCGTGCGGCCCGGGCCGGCAGGCGTGGCCCTCGGCCTCGAGCGCCCGCAGGTGCTCGGGCGGTACGTGCTCGTGGTCGAACGTCACGACCGGCGCGTCGGCCACGACCGCCCGCAGCGTGTCGAGGTCGGTGTAGTCACCGACGACGTGGTCGGGGACGACCTGGGCGGCGGACACGTCGGGCGCCTCGGCGAGGAGCCGGATGCGGATGCCGAGGCCGATCGCGGCCTGCTGCATCATGCGAGCCAGCTGGCCACCGCCGATGACCGCGAGCTGGGGTGAAGGCACGACCACAGACTATCGGGAGCGGAAGCCGCGCCGTTCGCTCACCGTGATGGGCGAGACGTTGCCGAACCCGCGCAGCGGACGAGGCGGCAGCGTCCGGGTGTCGAACTCGTCGCCGAGCGTCGCGGCGGTCGCCTCGTCGATCAGCACGCGGTTGCTGCGCGCGACGTGCGACAGCCGGGCGGCGAGGTTGACCGGCGGGCCGAACACGTCGCCGAGCCGGCTGATCGCCGAGCCGGTCGCCAGGCCGACGCGGATGTCGGGCATGCTCGTCGCGCGACGCGATCTGCGAGACGAGGTCGAGCGCCGTGCGGGTGCCCTCGGGCGCATCGCCGATCACGAACAGGACCGCGTCGCCGAGGGTCTTGATGACCCGGCCGCCGTGCGCCGTGACGATGTCGGTGCAGCGGGTCTCGAAGTTCTCGACCAGCGCGCCGAGCGTCGAGTCGTCGAGCTCGTTGGACAGCGAGGTGAACCGCGACAGGTCGGCGAAGCCGACCGTCATGACCGTCGACAGCAGCTCCTCGTCGGCCGCGCCCGAGCGCCTCGATGCGGGCCGCGGCGGCGGCGAGGTGGCGCCGCCAGGCGTAGATCATGAGCTGCTCGAACCCCGGCGCCGCGTCGGTGGCCAGCTCGACCGCGGCGCCGAGCCGGCTCTCGGCCTTGCCGCCCTCGACGTCGTGCTCGACCTGGTCGACGAGGGTCGAGACCTGCCAGTCGGCGAGCCGGGACATCGTCGTGCCGAGCGCGCGGGTCATGCGGAAGACGGTCTCCTCGTCGAGCACGCCCGACTCGATGGCAGCGGCCACGGTCGCCACCGCCGAGACGTCGGGATCGCCGTACGCGATCGCCTCGCCGGTGTCGGGGAAGCCCAGGGCGCGCCACAGCCGCTGGCCGTCCTCCAGGCTCAGACCGCCCTTGTCGGCGACCTCGGAGCTGGTGAGGGTCAGCTCGCCGCCCAGGATCAGGCGCGCGAGCTCGTCGCGGAGCTCAGACCGACTCATCACTCGCCGGCTTGTCGTGCTTCTCGAACACGAGGTTGGTCACGGTGCGGTGGAACGCCTCGATGTGCGGGATGTCCTTGAGCTCGAGGCCGGCCTGCTCGCTGGCGTCGTGGATGATCAGCGTGCCGCAGCCGAGGATGCGGTCGTTGAGGTTCTTCTCGAACGCGACGTCGTTGATGCGGCTCAGCGGGATGACCCGGCCCGTGCGGGTCAGCAGGCCCTTCTGCTCGACGATGCGCTTGTTGGTCAGCGTGTACGTCCAGGTGAGCCACTTGAGGAACGGGATCACCGAGCCCCACAGGATCAGCACCAGCATCGATCGCGACGACGATCCACCGCGGAACGCCGTTGCCGGAGTCGCCGACCTGGTTGATCAGGAAGCCTCCGACGCCCGCCACGACCAGCAGGATCAGGAACGGGATGAACAGCACCTTGACGTGGGTGCGGGTCGTGGCGATGACCTGTTCGCCATCGATCATCAGCTTGCGCGGGAGGCTCACTTCTCCATCCCCATCAAAAGGTCACGGTAGGGGGACGACGAAGTGCTCGGTGCCTGATGTTCACTCGCTGGCGCTCGCTCATGCGATTGATTTTGTCACGTCGCCGGTCGGACGTGGGTGATATCACCCGCGCTGATCGCCTGGCCGTCCACGAGCAGGCGTCCCAGCTCGTCGATGCCGGTCGCCTGACCCTCCAGCGAGCCGCCGTCCGGGAGGCTCACCCGGACCCGGGTGCCCAGCGTGACGCACCGCCGGACGTACGAGTCACGGATGCCCGAGCCGGGGTCGCCGCCGGCCGCCGCCCAGGCCCGGTAGAGCGCCTCGAGGTTGCGCAGGAATCGCCCGCAGCACGATCGTGCGGTCGGTCTCGGTGGCTCCTTCGAGCACGAGCGAGGTGGCGGTGTCGACCGGCAGCTCGTCCTGGCGCAGCGACACGTTGAGGCCGACGCCGATGATCGCCGCCGAGCCCTGTGGCGTGTCGACCCGCTCGAGCAGGATGCCGGCGATCTTGCGGCCGTCGACCAGGACGTCGTTGGGCCACTTGAGCCCTGACTCGACACCGCATTCGTGCACCGTCGCGTCGACCGCGAGGCCGACCAGCAGCGGCAGCCACACCCAACGCGCGGCCGGCACCGCGTCGGGTCGCAGCAGCACCGACACGATGACTCCGGAGGCGGCCGGCGACTCCCACGCGCGGTCGAGCCGGCCGCGCCCGGCGGTCTGGAGGTCCGTCGTGTGGATCGTCCCTTCCAGCGCCCCGGCACGTGCCGCGTTCGCGACGTCGAGGTTGGTGCTGCCGGTCTCCGACGTCACGACGACATCGGTCCAGAACCGGTCGGGGCCGGTCAGTGCCGTGCGCAGCGCATCGGCGTCGAGCGGCGGGCGGTCCAGGTCGCGATAAGGCATGAGAACAGACTCACATACCGGTCAGGGCCTGCGATCGTTACGCTGACCCCCGTGACCGAACACGAGATCGAAGCCCATCCCGAGCTCCACACGACCGCCGGCAAGCTCGCCGACTTCCAGCGACGTCAGAAGGAGGCCACGGTCGACATGGCCGCGCGGGCAGCCGAGAAGCAGGCCAAGAAGGGCCGCGGCAGCGCCCGCCAGCGGATCGAGGACCTCCTCGACGAGGGCTCGTTCGTCGAGCTCGACGCCCTGGCCCGGCACCGCAGCACGGCGTTCGGCCTGCAGGAGAACCGCCCGCTCGGCGACGGCGTCATCACGGGCTACGGCACGATCGACGGCCGCCAGGTGTGCGTGTTCAGCCAGGACTTCTCGATCTTCGGCGGCAGTCTCGGCCAGGTCTACGGCGAGAAGATCACCAAGGTCATGGACCTCGCGATCAAGTCCGGCTGCCCCATCATCGGCATCAACGAAGGCGCCGGCGCACGCATCCAGGAGGGTGTCGTCTCGCTCGGCCTCTACGGCGAGATCTTCAAGCGCAACGTGCACGCCTCGGGCGTCATCCCGCAGATCTCGCTGATCATGGGCACCAACGCCGGCGGCCACGTCTACTCCCCCGCGGTCACCGACTTCGTCGTGATGGTCGACAAGACCTCCAACATGTTCATCACCGGCCCCGACATCATCAAGACCGTCACCGGCGAGGACGTCACGATGGAGGACCTCGGCGGCGCGCGCACGCACAACACCAAGTCCGGCAATGCGCACTACATGGCAGCTGACGAGGAGGACGCCCTGGAGTACGTCAAGGCGCTCATCTCGTTCCTCCCGCAGAACAACATGGAGGAGCCCGAGCCTTACGACGAGGTCGGCCGACCTCGAGCCGACCGAGACCGACCTCGCCCTCAACACCCTGATCCCGGACTCGGCCAACCAGCCGTACGACATGCACACCGTGATCCAGTCGATCGTCGATGACGGCGACTTCCTCGAGGTCATGCCGCTGTTCGCGCCCAACATCATCATCGGCTACGGCCGGGTCGAGGGCCGCAGCGTCGGCGTCGTCGCCAACCAGCCGATGCAGCTGGCCGGCTGCCTCGACATCGACGCGTCCGAGAAGGCCGCGCGCTTCGTGCGTACGTGCGACGCGTTCAACATCCCGGTCCTCACGTTCGTCGACGTGCCCGGCTTCCTGCCCGGCACCGGCCAGGAGTGGGACGGCATCATCCGCCGCGGCGCCAAGCTCATCTACGCCTACGCCGAGGCGACCGTGCCGCTCGTCACGGTCATCACCCGCAAGGCGTACGGCGGCGCATACGACGTGATGGGCTCCAAGCACCTCGGCGCCGACATCAACATCGCCTGGCCGTCGGCCCAGATCGCCGTCGTCGGCGCCTCGGGAGCCGTCGGCATCCTCTACCGTAAGGAGATTGCAGCGGCTGACGACCCGGACGCCAAGCGCGCGGAGCTCATGACGGCGTACGAGGACGAGCTCTGCAACCCCTACCTCGCAGCTGAGCGCGGCTACGTCGATGCCGTCATCGAGCCGGCGCAGACCCGCGCCGAGGTCGTCAAGGCGCTGCGCCTGCTCAAGACCAAGCGCGAGACGCTGCCGCCCAAGAAGCACGGGAACATCCCCCTGTGACCGAATCCGAGGAGAAGCCAGGACTGACTGCGGTTCCTAGCGAGGCGCCAGCCGAGCGGGAGGCGAGCGCCAGCGAGCCGAAGGGCAAGCCCATCCTGCGGGTCGTCAAGGGTGACCTGACGCCGGAGGAGCTGGCTGCGCTCGTCGCGGTCGTGGCGGCCCGCAACGCCGCTGCCGCTCATGCCGCCGCCCGCACCAAGCCCAAGGTCCGGTCGCAGTGGGGTCACCCCGCCCGCATGGCCCGTGCACCGCACCGGGTCGGCCCGGACCTGTGGCGCCGCTCGGCCTTCGGCGGCTGACGATGCCGCTGCGGCCGGTCGCGGACGTGTCGCCCGCGGACTGGTTCGTCGAGGCCGAGGCGGACGAGTGGACCAAGATCTGCCTGGGGGCGCCCGGCTACGAGGCGTACGCACGCCTGCAGCTCATCCCGGCCGACGAGGATGACGACACCGACCTGACCCGGTTGAGCACCCAGACCCTGCGCCGCATCCTGCCGCGCCACACCGCGACGGCGGACGACTGCTACTTCGGTCAGTGGGAAGGCAGCGGATGGGAGCCGCCGCTCCGACCGGCGCACCAGACGTTCCCGAGCAGGACGCGAGAGCGTGGTGAATTCGCGGACCGTCACTACCACCTCTTTGCCGGCGCAATCGAGGACAGTGCCGCTTGGGATGCATACGATCGCGATCCGCCGCACCTGATGTGGCCTGCCGATCACGCGTGGTTCGTCACCAAGGATGTCGATCCTGACTGGATCGGCGTCGGCGGGACACAGGCCCTGATCGACGAGATCCTGGCCGCGCCGGGTCTCGATGCCGCACCATCGGCGTACGACGCGAGCGACTGGGAGTCGCGATGACCCTGCGTCCGCTGGCCGATGTGAGCCCTGCCGACTGGCTGCTCGACGACACGGCACCGGAGGTCCTGCGCGCCAACCTCGGACCGTCCGGCTTCGAGTCGTACGTCCGGGTGCTGCACAGCCCGATGGGGCACGACGACAGACCGGTACGAGGGTCATCTCGAGGAGCCGCTCCTGCGCGCACTGTGCGGGGTCCTGGCTCGAGCACACCACGACGCCGGACGACTGCTACTTCGGCCTGTGGGACGGCTACGGCGACCTGTACGGCGGCGATGCGGTCGGCTTCCTCACGGCCTTCAGCGGCCCGATGAAGTGGCCCGGTCGGATCTTCGGCAAGGAGAAGCCGCCCCCGCCGGTCCCGCCGGCCTTCCCGGCATCGATCCTCGAAGGACCCAAGCTCGCGTACTTCCACGACTACCTGCTGTTCGCCGGGCCGCTCACCGACGCGGGCGAGTGGGGAGCGGCCAGCTACGGCCATGCGATCCGTCGGGACATCAACAGCCCCAACCTCATGTGGCCCGCCGATCATGCATGGTTCGTCACGACCACGATCGAGAACACCTGGACGGCGGTCGGCGGCACGAAGAACCTGACCGACGCCCTGCTGCGCGA
The DNA here is from genome assembly GCA_963759975.1 of uncultured Actinomycetota bacterium. Taxonomy (GTDB): domain Bacteria; phylum Actinomycetota; class Actinomycetes; order Propionibacteriales; family Nocardioidaceae; genus Aeromicrobium. Next base: position 201,378 of record CAVXBS010000020.1, on the reverse strand, counting down.
CGACCGGCTCGAGGTCGTACGGACCCGCTACGACGAAGGAGCCCTGCGATGAGGATCATCCTCGCCTCGGCCTCACCCGCACGCCTCGCGACGCTCCGCGCTGCGGGCATCCAGCCCGAGGTCATCGTGTCGGGCGTCGACGAGGAGCGCATCACCTCGACCGACGCCGCCAACCTCGCCGCCGCCCTGGCGCAGCTCAAGTGCCGAGCCGTCGCCGCCCAGGTCGACGCCGACGCCCTGATCATCGGCTGTGACTCGGTGCTGGCGTTCGAGGGCGAGATCTTCGGCAAGCCCGCAGGACCCGTCGAGGCCGCCGGCCGATGGCGCCGGATGCGCGGGAGCAGCGGCGTCCTGCACACGGGCCATTGCGTACGCCGCGGGGATGAGGAGTATCTCGAGACCGCGTCGACGATCGTGCACTTCGCCGACATCACCGACGCCGAGATCGACGCGTACGTCGCGACCGGAGAGCCGTTGCAGGTGGCCGGCGCGTTCACGATCGACGGGCTCGGTGGTGCGTTCATCACCGGCATCGAGGGCGATCACCACAACGTCGTGGGGCTGTCGCTGCCGTTGCTCCGCGACCTCGTGGGCGACCTCGGGATCGCCTGGACGGATCTCTGGTCGATGCCGACCGGATGATTTCGTTGGTCTCTGCTGCCAAACAGTGGGAGACTGGACAGACGATGGCAACTTCACCGCGGCGACGCCGCTACCACCCGTCCAGTCCCTTCCAGGCGAAGCCGGAGGTCGCGGACGAGGTATACGAAGTCGGGGCCCGCGTCTCGCACGACACATTCGGCCTCGGCCGCATCGTCAGCCTCCAGGGCACCCAGTCGGCTCAGGTCGACTTCGGCGACGAGGTCAAGCACATACCTCTCCCCTGCGCCAAGATGACCAACCTGTAGGTCTTTCGCGAGGCCTGCGCGCCATCTGCCGAACCCTCGGTAGGCGGTTTCGGCGACAAGCCCGCGCCCTACTCGACCGGCAGGCCGAGACCCCGCGCGATGAGCATGCGCTGCACCTCGGACGTGCCCTCGCCGATCTCGAGGATCTTGGCGTCGCGGTAGAACCGGGCGACCGGGTACTCCTCCATGAAGCCATAGCCGCCGAACACCTGCGTGGCGATGCGTGTCGCGGTGACCGCGGACTCCGAGGTGTAGAGCTTGGCGATCGCGGCGGCCTGCTTGAACTCCTTGGCCGGTGCGCCGGCGTCCTTCAACGCTGCTGCCTGGTACGTCAGCGCGCGCCCGGCCTGCGCCATGACGGCGAGGTCGGAGATCTGGAACGCGACGCCCTGCTTCGTACCGATCGGCACACCGAACGTCGTGCGTTCGCCGGCGTACTGGACGCAGAGGTCCAGGCACGCCTGGATGCACCCGACTGCAAGGGCGGCGATGGCGACGCGTCCGTCATCGAGCGTCGCGAGGAACTGCGCATAGCCGCGGCCGCGCTCCCCCAGCAGGTGGTCCGCGGGCACCCGAGCGTCGACGAACGAGAGCGGGTGGGTGTCGGAGATGTGCCACCCGAGCTTGTCGTATGCCGGCTCGACGATGAAGCCCGGCGTGCCGGACGGCAGGACGATCGTCGAGAGCTCGGGCGAGCCGTTGTCGCGGGTACCCGTGCGGGCGGTGACGGTCACGAGCGAGGTGATCTCGCTGCCGGAGTTGGTGATGAACTGTTTGGCGCCGTTGACGACCCATTCGTCGCCGTCGAGATCGGCCTTGGTCTTGGTCGCGCTGGCGTCCGACCCGGCACCGGGCTCGGTGAGGCCGAAGCCCGCGAGGGCCTGACCGGCGACGAGGTCGGGCAGCCAGCGTTCCTTCTGCTCCTGCGTGCCGAACCTCAGGATCGGGTTGATGCCGAGCCCCACGGCAGCCTCGAGCGTGATGCCGATCGACTGGTCGACCCGGCCGAGCTCCTCGATCGCGACGCACAGGCTCGTGAAGTCGCCGTCGGCGCCGCCGAACTCCTCGGGCGCCGTGAGCCCGAACAAGCCCAGATCGCCCATCTTCTTGACCAGGTCGACCGGGAAATGGTGCTCCTTGTCCCACTGCGCGACGTGCGGCGCAACCTCGGCTTCGGCGAACTCGCGGACGCTGCGACGGAACATCTCGTGCTCGGGTGACAGGGCGAAGGTCATACCGCATGTTAACAACCGTTAACCTCCTTTGGCCATTGCGGGCGGGTCTGCAGGGATCCCGTAGCCTGTCCGCAACCACTCACGTTCGGGGGAACGATGCGACGAGTCCTGGTCATCTGCCTGCTGGGAGCGCTGGCTCTCGGCACGACGCCGGCGGTGGGCGACGACGCCACCCAGGTCGAGTCACACAGCAAGCTCGTCCTGCTGCTCGACTCGTCCGGCTCGATGAAGGAGTCAGCAGGCGGCCAGACGAAGATCTCCGCCGCCAAGGCTGCTCTGAAGGACGTCGTGTCCAAGGTGCCGGACGACGCCCAGGTCGGCGTGCGCGTGTTCGGGGCCAAGGTTTTCTCCGCCAAGGACAAGGGCGCCTGCACCGACACCCAGAACGTCGTGCCCGTCGGCCGCGTCGATCGCGCGGGCATCAGCAAGGCCATCGCGCGCTACAAGCCGTACGGGGAGACGCCTATCGGCAATGCGTTGAAGGGCGCTGTCAAGGACCTCGGCAGCGACGGCAAGCGCACGATCGTCCTGTTGTCCGACGGTGAGCCGACCTGCGCGCCGGATCCTTGCAAGGTCGCCAAGGACCTGCGCAGCCAGGGCATCGACCTGAAGATCAACGTGGTCGGCCTCGACGTCTCCGGCAAGGCCCGCAGCGCCCTGCAGTGCATCGCTCGTGCCGGCGGAGGGACCTACTACGGCGTCAACGACCCCGATGAGCTGGCGTCGAGCCTCGTCTCGGTGTCGGTGCGCGCGCTGCGGCAGTTCACGCTGTCCGGCAAGCCGGTGACCGGCGGAACGTCGACGGCCAATCCCCTTGAGCTCAAGCCGGGGCGCTACACAGACACGACCCAGGGCAAGGCCACGAGCCGCTACTACGCGGTCGCGAAGCCGAAGGGCTCCGACCTGGTCGTTTCGGCCGTGGCGCGACCGCCGTACGACAGCGGCACCAGCAACAAGCTCGAGGTCGAGCTGCTGACACCTGACGGTCAGCGCTGCGAGGCTGACTACGCGATACGGTCCAACGTCCTGCAGGACGAGGCGATCCTCACCGTCGGCGCGATCTTCTCGCCGCGACAGTCCAGCAGCAGCGAGCTGTGCAGAGCCGCCACGAGCCTGCTGGCGCGAGTCGGGCTCGATGCGCCGGTTCAGGACCCGTTCGAGCTGCTCGTCGGCACCCGGCCTCCCATCAAGGATTTCGCCGCGCTCCCTCCGGCTGTGACCAGTGAACAGTCGAGGGCCGCGCAAGAGGCGCCGTTCTCGCCGGCTGGGACGCCGAAGCCGATCGTCGGCGGAGTCACGTTCACGGACGCGCCGGCGCTCAAGCCCGGGCGTTATCGCGACACGTTGCGCCCCGGCGAGCAGCTGATCTACCGGGTCTCCTCCGGGTGGGGCCAGCGGCCGCGGATCCGCGCGACGCTCGAGACCGATGTCCAAGGCGCCAAGGAGCTGTCGATGCCCGGCATCCTCGCGGAGGTCACGATGATCGCGCCGACGCTGCACTCCCTCGGCCGAACCGGACCCAACGGCGGCAACTTCTGGGACGGCGAGCGTCCGGTGACGTTGACCGGCGAGGGCTACGAGCTTCGAGCCCGCAACATCGAGAGCTCCGCAGCCAGCATCAAGTCGATCTCGGCAGCAGGCGACCAGTACGCCGTGCTCTCGATGGCGCACCCGCTCGGCGGCGACGGCGCCCACTTCGCCGCGCCGGTGACGATCTCGGTCGACGTGGTCGGGAACGAGACCGGCAAGCCGACGTACGCCGGCAAGGTCAAGGGAGCCGGCTCGACGACCAAGAAGCCGGCCGCCGACGAGGGCTCCGGAGTGCCCTGGCTGCCGATCGGTGTGGGGGCCGGAGTGGTGGCCCTTCTGGCCGCCGGATTCGCCCTCGGACGGCGAGGGCGCGCCTCGGCGTAACCAACCTCATAGGGCCGCGAGCCACCTGACGCCCTAGACTGCGGCAGGCAACGGTGTCGGATCAAGGAGAACATGCAGTGAGCAAGCCCCTGGCCAAGGTCCTGATCGCCAACCGCGGAGAGATCGCCGTGCGCGTGATCCGTGCCTGCAAGGACGCCGGCATCGGCAGCGTCGCGGTCTACGCGGAGCCCGATCGTGACGCGGTGTTCGTACGCCTCGCCGACGAGGCGTATTCGCTGGAGGGCTCCACGCCCGGCGACTCGTACTTGTCGATCGAGAAGATCCTCGCCGTCGCCGAGCGCTCCGGCGCCGACAGCGTGCACCCGGGCTACGGCTTCCTCGCCGAGAACGCGTCGTTCGCCCAGGCCGTCATCGACGCCGGGCTGATCTGGATCGGTCCCCCGCCGGCTGCCATCGAAAGCCTCGGCGACAAGGCCAAGGCCAAGCAGATCGCCCAGAAGGCCAACGCCCCCCTCGCCCCCGGCACCAAGGACGCGGTCAAGGACGCTGACGAGATCGTCGAGTTCGCCAAGGAGAACGGCCTGCCGGTCGCGATCAAGGCCGTCTTCGGTGGTGGTGGCCGCGGCCTCAAGGTCGCCCGCACGATCGAGGAGATCCCCGAGCTGTTCGAGTCGGCCGTGCGCGAGGCCGTCAGCGCGTTCGGCCGCGGCGAGTGCCTCGTGGAGAAGTTCCTCGACAAGCCCCGCCACGTCGAGACCCAGTGCCTCGCCGACTCCCACGGCAACGTCGTCGTCGTGTCGACCCGCGACTGCTCGCTGCAGCGCCGCCACCAGAAGCTCGTCGAGGAGGCGCCCGCACCCTACCTGACTGACGACCAGATCGACCGCCTCTACACCTCGTCCAAGGCGATCCTGCGCGAAGCCGGCTACGTCGGTGCCGGCACGTGCGAGTTCCTCGTCGCCCGCGACGGCACCATCAGCTTCCTCGAGGTCAACACCCGCCTGCAGGTCGAGCACCCGGTCTCCGAGGAGGTCACCGGCATCGACCTGGTGCGCGAGATGTTCCGCATCGCCGCCGGCGAGGAGCTGGGCTACGACGACCCGGAGATCCGCGGCCACTCGATGGAGTTCCGCATCAACGCCGAGGACGGCGGTCGCGGCTTCCTGCCTGCCCCCGGCACGCTGACCAAGTGGGCACCCCCGTCCGGCCCCGGCATACGCCTGGACGGCGGTTATGAGGAGGGCGAGACGATCCCCGGATCGTTCGACTCGCTCGTCGCCAAGCTCATCGTCTCCGGCACGAGCCGCGAGCAGGTCCTCGAGCGCTCCCGCCGCGCCCTCGACGAGTTCGTCGTCGACGGCATGCCGACCGTGATCCCGTTCCACCGCTCAGTCGTCGACGACCCGGCGTTCACCGCCGCCGACGGCAGCTTCGAGGTCTACACGACGTGGATCGAGACCGACTACGACAACCAGCTCGAACCCTACGCCGGCGCGTCCGAGACCGACGAACCCGCCGAGCGTGAGCGGGTGACGGTCGAGGTCGGCGGCAAGCGCGTCGAGGTCGTGCTCCCCGGTGGACTCGGCGCCTCAGCCGTCGCCAGCGGCGGAGGCAAGAAGGCGAAGCACTCGCGCAAGGCCTCCGGCCCCGCGGCCAGCGGCGACTCGTTGACCGCCCCCATGCAGGGCACCGTCGTCAAGGTCACGGTCGAGGAGGGTCAGACCGTCGCGGCCGGCGACCAGATCGTCGTGGTCGAGGCCATGAAGATGGAACAGCCCATCAACGCCCACAAGGACGGCATCGTCACCGGCCTGAAGATCGAGGTCGGCGCCACCGTCACCTCTGGCGAAGTCATCGCGACGATCACCGACGCCGACACCGAGTAGCCACCCCGCTGACGAGTCACTCAGCACGCACCGACGAGTCACTGCGAACGTTGGGAGTGACTCGTCAGCGTCAGGGGCGCTTCGCCGGTGGGGCGGAGTCGACCTCGCCGAAGGCGATGCCGGCGGCCCAGACGATCAGCGTGACGCCGATCCACGTGCCGACGCCCTCGATCGCGAAGCCGTTGGACGGCACCACCAGATCGGTCAGCACCAGCCCCAACCACGTCAGCACGAGGCCGCCGACGATCGTGTAGCCCCGGGCGAACCGGTTGACCGTGCTGACCACGACACCTCGCAGCACCACGGTCAGGGCTGTGAAGAGCACCACGGCGACGATGAACCACCCGAACCGGATGTTGAAGCGGTCGAAGATCCAGGCCGCCACTGCCAGCGCCGCGGCGTTGGCGGCAGCCGAGATTGCCACCGACTTGAGAAGAGCGGTCATGCGATGAGTATCCCAGACGACCTGTCGGTGATCCGCGCGCCTCAGTGCAGGTAGACGCCGACGGTGCCGCTGGCGTTCATCGTCATGTGGCCGTGCTGGAAGTAGGCGCGGTAGCGGCCATCCGAGATCCTGACCATGCTGGTGGTCGGAGCGCCGAGCTCGCTTGTCGCCTCGCCGAGGTCGAGGTACGTGTCCTCGATCTTGGAGTAGAGCAGGACGCGGCGTGACCTTGCTCCCCAGCTGGACGCGGTAGACCGTGCCCTTGGAGAACCGCTGCAGCGAGACCGTGCTGACGGGCGACTTCTGCGCGTCGGCCGTCGGGACGCCCAGCACCCCGGACTGCTCGCCCCGCGCCTTGTAGCCCTCGCGGTAGGTGCCGCCGACCTTGAACGTGCCGTACGTCGTCGAGTACATGTCGACGCGCTCGAGCCGGGCCTTGCGGCCGCCGCCGGCCTGGCGTGAACGGGTACTCGCCGATGAAGACCGGTCCGGTCGCCGCAACGCCCAGCTGCGCCACGCGGGTCTTGATCGCGGACGAGTAGTTGGCGATGTAATTCCTCGACCCGGTCACGCAGCCCGCCGCTCGCACTGAGCCAGGCGTAGGCCGCGTCGCCCGGGCACGCCGTGCCGACGACGTTGCGGTGCCCCGCGATGCGATTGAGCGAGTACGAGCCGACCTTGTACTTCCCCGTGGCCGGGTGGAACGTCGTACCGAGGCGCCAGCCGATGAGCTTGACCATGGCGTCCTTGGTCGCGGCGCTCGGCGCCGACGACGTGAAGGTGCCCATCATCGGACACGCCCATCGTGTAGGTGTTGACGCGTCTTGTCGCCGGCGTGGGCGCCACGGACGGCCCGGTCGACGCCGCCGTTGCGGCCCTCGAAGATCTGGCCGTACTTGTCGACCAGGAAGTTGTAGCCGATGTCGCACCAGTCGCGCCCCTTCATGTGATACGCCTGCGTGGCACGGACGATGCCGGCCGACTGCGACGCGGAGTACGAGTTGGAGCCCGCGGTGTGGTGGACGACGACACCACGCGTCTCGTTGCCGGTGCGCGGCGAGTCGCAGTAGGTGTTCTTCTTCGCGCCCCACGACGATCGCGAGATGATCGCCGGCTTCGGGCGTGTAGGCCGGGGCTCCGTCAGCGACCTGGGTGACGGCCGAGTCGGCACCGCCTTCGTAGAACGCCGGGCTCGCGGTGGTCGATGTGGAAGGCGTCGAGCCGGGATCGATCGTGGCGACCGCCAGGCCACTGGGCCGCTCGCCGGTCGGGCTCGTGACGCGTACGGCCACGCCGTCGGCGGATCCGACCCAGAGTGGCTCGGTGCCGTCGCGGCCACCCTCACCCTCGTCGCTCTCGACCTCCAGCTCCTCCCAGTCGGCCCACGCCCCGTCCGTGCGCAGCCGCACCTGGACCGTCATGTCCGTGTCGTCGAAGCCGCGCGTCCAGGTGACCCCGACCAGGCCGAAGTCGTCGGTGCGCCTGGCCGGCAGCTGCGCGACGAGGTCGGCCGCGTCGTCGTCGGCCCGCTCAGCAGCCTCGGCAACGGCGTCGGTGACGGCCGGAACGTTCGTCGTGCTGACGTCGACGGGCTCCGCCTTCGGCGGGGTCGCGGTGTCTTCGGCCTGGGCAGGCAGGAACATCGAGGCTGTGATCACCAGCGCTGCGATCGTTCCCGAGATGAAGGGACGCATGCGCTCGACCCTAACCCGATGGCGTGTCAACGCCGAAACGCTCAGAAGCGGAACCAGTTCGACTTGAGACCGAAGGCCCACCGCGCGCTGTCGCCCGAGATCGTGACGGTCTTGGCCGAGCCCACCAGGCTGATCGTGCTGACCCGCCCGCCCCAGTCGCCGAAGCCGTTGCGCTTGGTCACCTTGAGCTGCTTGAGCGTGCCGATCGCCGGGTAGGCCTTCTCGATCGTCGCCGCCGAGACCGTCGTGCTCCACGCGTGGTTGGCGTTGCCCGACCAGTCGTCCCACGGATCGCTCACGGCCTTGAGGTACGTCTGGCTGCCCGGTGCGCTGTAGCCGCCCGACGACGACGAGAACTGCGTGAACGCGGTCTTGCCGTCGTAGCGGAGGATCTTGCCGTTGGTCCCGGCGACCGCGGCGTCGGTGCTCGCCGTCTCCCGGCTCGCGCCGCCGTAGACCTGGCACGCCGTCGTGCTGCAGATGTCGTAGTAGCGGGCGGTCGTGATGCTGCGCACGCCGTACGTACGGGCCGCGACGGCCTGCGCCTTGAGCGCCTCCGGCATCCAGCTCGACGGCATCTCGGCGGCGATGACGCCGCGGACGTAGTTCTCGATCGAGACGACGTTGACCGTGTCGCGGCTCGTCGAGCCTGACGAGGGCACGGCCGAGCGGATCGCGCCGCGATACTTCACGGCCGAGCTGTCGGGCATGATCAGCGCGATCGAGGTGGGGCCCTCGAACTGCCCGTCACCGGTCCACCTGGTCGCCTTGTAGCTCACGTAGTCACCGGTGGTCTTGTACTGCAACGTCGACTGCTTCTTGTCGCTCGAGACCTGGACGATCCGCCAGCGGGTCACGGTGTGGCCGCTGATCGTCGTCGGCAGGGTCAGCGTCTTGCCGGCTCGCCACGTTGCGGAAGACCAGGCCCGACCGGCCGACCACGATGACCGAGTCGCTGGTGTCCTGCGAGATCAGCACCCGGATGTTGCCGGACCTGCCGCCCAGCATCGGTTCCCGGGTAGTAGCGCGACAGGATGCTGGCGTACTTCACGCCCTGCTTGGCCGCGCCCTGCGCGCCGTACTGGCTCATCCCGATGCCGTGGCCGTAGCCGTGCCCGGAGACCGTGATCTTGCGGGTGCTCGGCACCGTGACGGAGTCACCGGTGGTCGCGGTGACGAGGTTGAACCCCCGCAGCGACGACCAGGCGCCCTTGACCGCCGCCGTCCAGCGCCCGCACCTTGACGTACCAGTCGGTGCCGGCCGTCGGCTTGAGGTCCGTCAGCTGCGACGTCAGGTCCGTTCACGCCGGTCACGAATCTGGAGCAGGAGGTCTGCGTCTTGTCGGCCATCAGGCACACGTCGTACGTCGTGGCCCCTGCGACGGCAGTCCAGTAGACGCGGGCCGAGTGGACGCCGGCCTTGACCGTCGGCAGCTTCACCGTCGCCGGCCGCGTGACGGTCGTGCCCGTCGAGATGACCTTGCCGGTGCTCGAGTAGGCCACGGTCTTCCGCGTCGACTTGGTCATCTGGATGTAGCCGTGGGCGAAGTTCGACCGCAGGACGCCCGACGACACCGTCGTGGTCGATCCCGTCGGCAGGCCAAGCACTCCGGCGTGCGCCCCGAGCTTCGTGTACGTGGCCGCGAGGCTGCTGACGATGCTGTAGGCCTTGCTCTTGCCCTTGACGGCATAGATCAGCCCGTTGTCGAACGACTGGCGGGTCGTGCCCGAGCTGGTCGTGGGGTTGCCGCGCGGGTAGCCCAGCACACCATTGCGACTGCTCTTGCGGTCGTACTCGCTGCGGACGAGGCCCGAGACGTACCGCGCCGTCGTGGCACCCTTCTTGGCGTACAGGTCCATGAGCTTGGCGTCGAGGCGCCGGCCCGTCGATGAGCTCGCCTCGCCGACGTAGATCGGCGCCGGTCCTCGTGCTGCCGAGCGACGTGTAGAGCTTCTTGATCGGCGACGAGTACTTCGAGATGTAGGCCTCGACGCGATCGCGCAGGCCGCCGGAGTCCGACAGCCACGCATACCCGTAACGGCCGGGACACTCGGTGCTGATGACGTTGCGGTGGCCCGCGATCATGTTGAGGGTCAGTCCACCGAGCTTGTAGGTGCCCTTGGCCGGGAGGTAGTTGGTGCCAAGGCGCCAGCCGATGAGCTTGACCATCGCGGCCTTGAGCGCGGCCGACGGACGGGTCACGTCGTAGTTGCCCATCATCGAGACGCCCATGGTGTACGTGTTGACGGCCAGGTTGCCCGAGTGCGCCGCCCGGACCGCGCGGTCGACCCCGCCGCGACGACCCTCGAAGATCTGGCCGTACTTGTCGACCAGGAAGTTGTAGCCGATGTCGCACCAGCCGCGACCCTTGACGTGATACGCCTGCGTGGCGCGGACGATCGCCTTGGAGTCCGCCTTGTAGTACGAGTTGGAGCCGGCCGTGTGGTGCACCACGACGCCGCGCGTACGGTCGCCGGTCAGGGGCGAGTCGCACGACGTGCCTGACGACGCGCCCCACTGGCTGCGCGTGATGATCGTGGGCTTCGGCGTGTATGTCGGGTTGCCGTCGCCGAGGTCTGCCGCCGTGGTCGTGCGGGCCACGCCGTCGAGGGTCGTGTCGGAGGCCGTGGACGCCGTGGCCTGCTCGCCGTCGCTGCCGGGATCGATCGTGGTGATGCGTACGTCCTGCGGCGCGCCGGCCTTGCTCGTGACACGCGCGGCGACACCGTCCGCCTTGCCGACCCACAGCGGATCGGTGCCCGGGTTGCCGCCCTCGCCGTCGTCGCCGTCGTAGTCGAGCGGGGTCCATGAGGACCAGGTGCCGTTCGACCGGGTGCGGACCTGGACCGTGATCCCGGAGGGCCTGCCCTGGTTCGACCAGGTCACGCCGATCATCCGGAACTTCGACGTCGAGGTCTTCGGCAACTGGGCGACGACATTGCCGATGCCGCCTGGAGCGACAGCAGGCACCTTGGTCTTGGCGACCTTGACCGGCGGCGGCTCGGGAGCGGCGACCTTGCCGGGCTCCCCACCCGTGACGTCGACGCCGGCCGCGTGTGCGGTCGACGGCATCAACAGGCCGAGCACCAGCACGGCCGCGACGGAGAGGCCCGAAGTACGCCGAGCCGTACGCCAGGAAAGCATGGGGGAAGTCCAATCCTGTGTGACGGGTGTGACTTAAGTGACGGATGAGGTTTTCCGACCGATTATGCTCACAGTTTTGCCCGAAGTTCCACCGAAAATCGCCGATCGCGTGAACTACAACCGTGTCATTCCTGCCGTTGCAGGGGCTGCCTGCAAAACGTCAGGCGAGGCGGTGGAGGCGACGTGCGGCCTCGGCGACCGAACCAGACAGCGACGGATAGACCGTGAACGCGTCGGCGACCTGATCGACCGTGAGCGACGCCGACACGGCGAGCGACAGCGCGTGGATGAGCTCGCTCGCCCTGGGCGCCACGACCACACCGCCCACGACGATGCCCATGCCCCGACGCGCGAAGATCTTGACGAAGCCGTCGTGCACGCCCTGCATCTTCGCGCGGGGGTTGGAGGCGAGGGGAAGCATCGCGACGTCGATCTGGAGGTCGGACTCGTCGACCTGCTTCTGCGACAGTCCCACCGTGGCGATCTCCGGCGAGGTGAACACGTTGCTCGCGACCTTGCCGAGGTCGAGCGGGTGCACGGCGTCGCCGAGCAGGTGCGACATGGCGATGCGGCCCTGCTGCGCCGCGACCGACGCCAGCATGAGGACGCCCGTCACATCGCCGGCGGCGTAGATGCCGCGGACGTTGGTGCGCGAGACCCGGTCGACGCGGATGAAGCCGGAGTCGTTCAGCTCGACACCGACCGCCCCGAGTCCCAGGCCTTCGGTGTTGGGGATCGAGCCGATCGCGAGCAAGCAGTGCGAGCCGTCGACCGTGCGCCCGTCGGTCAGCGTGACCCGGACGCCGTCGTTCGTACGCTCGACGGACGCCATGCGCGAGTTGCCCATGACCGTCATGCCGCGCCGCGTGAAGACGTTCTCGATGACGTTGGCGGCATCGACGTCCTCCCCGGGAAGCACGCGGTCACGGCTCGACACGAGGGTCACGGCAGCGCCGAGGCCGTTGTAGGCGCTGGCGAACTCTGCGCCCGTGACGCCGGATCCGACGACGATCATGTGCTCGGGCAGGTCCTGCAGGTCGTAGACCTGCTCCCACGTCAGGATGCGCTCGCCGTCGGGCTGGGCGTCGGCGCTCACGCGCGGGTGGGCACCGGTCGCCAGCAGGATCGCATCGGTCTCGATGCGCACGTCTCCGCCATCGGTGACCGCGGTGACGACACCGGCGGACTCGATCGTGGCGGTGCCGTCGATCATGGTGATCTTGCTGGTCGCGAGCCGCTTGGCGATGTCGCCGGACTGCGCCTTGGCCAGGGACAGGACACGCGCATTGACCGCCGCGATGTCGGCCTGTACGTCCTTGGGCAGCTGCACACCGAGCTCGGCCGAGGTGCCCACCTCGGTCAGCAGGTCCGAGGTCGCGATGAGAGTCTTGCTCGGCACGCAGTCGGTCAGGACGGTCGAGCCGCCGAGGCCGTCGCGCTCGATGAGGGTGACCGCCGCGCCGAGCCTCGAAGCCACGAGGGCCGCCTCGTATCCACCCGGTCCGCCGCCGACGATCGTCACATGGGTCACGGGATCAGTCTCCCATTGCCGACGAGCGCGTCGCCACCGGTCGGCGCCCCGACGACTGTCGTAATGTACGGCAGGTGACTACTCAGGAACTGGCCCGACAGGCCGCCGACGCCCTGCGCGAGCGGACCGGCGGAGCGCGACCACGACATCGCCCTGGTGATGGGCTCCGGCTGGCTCCCGGCCGCCGACGCCCTGGGCGACGCCGAGCACGAGATCCCGCTCGCCGAGCTGCCCGGGTTCAGCGCCCCGGCAGTCGCCGGGCACGGCGGCACGGTGCGTTCGGTGACGCCTCGGCGACCAGTCGCCTGCTGATCTTCCTGGGCCGCACCCACTACTACGAGGGCAAGGGCGTCGCCGCGGTCGTCCACGGCGTACGCACGGCTGCCGCCGCCGGCGTCAAGACCCTCGTGCTGACCAACGGCTGCGGCGGGCTCAACCCGGCGTGGGCGCCCGGCACCCCGGTCCTGATCAGCGACCACATCAACATGACCGCGACCTCGCCGCTCGAGGGCGCCAACTTCGTCGACCTGACCGACCTCTACTCCTCTCGCCTGCGGGCGCTCTGCAAGGAAGCCGATCCCAGCCTCGACGAGGGTGTGTACGTCCAGCTGCCCGGGCCTCACTACGAGACCCCCGCCGAGATCGGCATGGTCCGCGCGATCGGCGGCGACCTCGTGGGCATGTCGACGACGCTCGAGGCCATCGCGGCCAGGGCTGCCGGGCATGGAGATCCTCGGCATCTCGCTGGTCACCAACGCTGCGGCCGGCATGACCGGCGAGCCGCTCAACCACGAAGAGGTCCTCGAGGCCGGCAAGGCAGCGGCGACCCGCATGGGCGCCCTGCTCGGCGACGTGCTGCCGAGGATCTGATGAAGGTCCTCGTCACGGGTGCTGCCGGCTCGATCGGCCGCACCCTCGTACGAGGACTGTCCGAGCTCGGTCACGAGCTGCGCGGGCTCGACCTGGTCGAGGGTCCCGCCCTGCCGCTTGGGCTGGCTCGTCGGCGACTGCCTCGACCCAGCTGTCGCGGACGAGGCGGTGGCCGGCGTCGACGCCGTCGTCCACCTCGCCGGCAACCCCGACGAGGCGTCGCTGCCGGCGAGCCTCGAGTCGCACGTGCAGACCACCGGCCGGCTGCTCGAGGCGATGCTGTCGCACGGCGTCAGCCGGATGGTCTACGCCAGCAGCAACCACGCCGTCGGGCATACGCCCAGCGGCGAGGTGCTGACCGTCGACGGCGCGGCCGCGACCCGACACCTACTACGGCGTCGCCAAGGTCGCGGCCGAGGCGCTGCTGAGCCTCTACGCCGACCGCCGCGGCATCGACTCCGTCGCGCTGCGCATCGGCTCGTTCGGCGACGGCCCGAGCAGCGTCCGCGAGCTGTCGACCTGGCTGTCGCCCGGCGATGCCGTACGCATGGTCGACGCCGCGCTCCGGTCCACCGAGCCGGGCTTCCACGTCATCTACGGCATCTCCGCCAACACCCGAGCGTGGTGGGACCTGGGTCCCGGCCGCGCTTTGGGGTACGACCCGCAGGACGACGCCGAGACGTACGCCGACGAGGTCGAACCAGGCCCCGACGACGCGGCCCAGAACGCGTACGTCGGCGGTCCGCACGTCAGCCAGCTCCAGCTACCGCCCGCCTTCTGAAGGGAATCTCATGACCGACGACCTCCTCGCCCGCGCAGGCGACTGGCTGAGCCAGGACCCCGACTCCGCGACCCGCGACGAGCTGCAGGCGCTGATCGACGCCGACGACACCGCCGCGCTCGAGGACCGCTTCAGGCGAGCGGCTGCAGTTCGGCACCGCCGGGCTCCGCGGCGCGCTCGGCGCCGGGCCCAACCGGATGAACCGGGTCATCGTCGCGCAGGCCGCGGCCGGCCTCGCGGCCTACCTGCTGGAGCACGGCTCGTCCCCGTCAGTCGTCGTCGGCTACGACGCGCGGCACAACTCCGAGTCTTCGCCCGCGACACCGCCGAGATCATGGAGGGCGCCGGCGTCCACGCGTTCCTGCTGCCGACCCACCTGCCGACGCCGGTCCTCGCGTTCGCGATCCGCCACCTCGGCTGCAGCGCCGGCGTCATGGTCACGGCGTCGCACAACCCGCCGCAGGACAACGGCTACAAGGTCTATCTCGAGGACTCCAGCCAGATCGTGCCGCCGGCGGATGCCGAGATCTCCGCGGCGATCGACGCCGTCGGCCGGGTCGACGAGATGCCGCGCAGCGACGCGTACGAGCTGCTGGGTCCCGAGGTCGCCGAGGCGTACGTCGAGGCCGTCGTCGCGCTGCCGTCGGACGGGCCGCGCGACATCGTCGCGGTCTACACCCCGATGCACGGAGTCGGCCGGGACACCCTCGTCGAGGCGGTGTCGCGCGCCGGCTTCCCGCCGCTGCACGTCGTACGCGATCAGGCCGAACCCGATCCCGACTTCCCGACCGTCGCGTTCCCCAACCCCGAGGAGCCCGGCGCGATGGACCTCGCGCTCAAGCTGTCGTCCGAGGTCGGCGCCGACATCATCGTGGCCAACGACCCCGACGCCGACCGCTGCGCCGTGGGCGTGCGGGACGGCGAGGCGTACCGGATGCTGACCGGCGACCAGGTCGGCGTGCTGCTCGGCGACTTCCTGCTGCGCAAGGGCGTGCAGGGCACGTACGCCGCGTCGATCGTGTCGTCCGACCTGCTCGGTCGCCAGGCCGCGGCGCACGGGCAGCCGTGGGAGCAGACGCTGACCGGCTTCAAGTGGCTCGGCAAGATCCCGACGCTGGTCTTCGGCTACGAGGAGGCGCTCGGCTACAGCGTCGCGCCCGACATCGCCCGCGACAAGGACGGCGTCTCGGCGATCATCACGGTGCTCGAGCTCGCTGCCGCGCTCAAGGCCGAAGGGCGCTCGCTGATCGACCAGCTCGACGACATCTACCGCGAGCACGGACTGCACGCGACCGCGCAGCTGTCGGTGCGCGTCGAGGACCTGTCGATCATTGCGCGCGCGATGGAGACGCTGCGGACCTCTCCCCCGTCGTCGTTGGGCGGACTGGCGGTGACGTCCGTCGATGACCTCGCTGACGGCTATCACGGGCTCCCGCCGACGGACGGCATCCGGTTGGGACTCGAGGGTGCGACACGCATCATCTGCCGGCCGTCCGGCACCGAGCCCAAGCTCAAGTGCTACATCGAGGTCGTGGTGCCCGTCACCGACTCGATCGAGGCGTCGCGCGAGACAGCGGATGCGGCGATCGCGGGGATCAAGAAGGACCTGGCGGAGGCGCTGGGCATCTAGGCCTCGGCGACCCATCGCCGCGAGGCTTGAGGACCGCTGCGGGAGGGCGCCGAGCTGACGAGGCCGTTGTGGCCCGTCGACGAGCCGGCGACGCAACGCGAGAGCACGAACCAGCGCTTGTCGATGGGCCACAACTGACTAGTCAGCGTTCGCCACCAGCAACAGGATGGCGAGGCGAAAAGGTGAGAAAAAACCCCATCACACCAGCCAAAACTGTCAGTGGCCACCTCTAGGTTGAAGGTATGGCAACGGCACTCGACCCCGGCAAGGTGATCCTCGACGAGATCACCGCCTTGGCGGCCGAGCGCGCCCGCATCGAGGCCAGGATCACGACCAAGATGCTGGAGTTCGACGACCTGCGCCGCCACCAGGCCAAGTCCAACCCCAACCCGACCGCAGCCCAGCTCGAAGCGTCCTTCGCCGCCGACGAGCTCGGGGTCGCGTTGCACCAGCCAACCCGCACCGTGCAATGCCGGTTGGCTGCCGCTCGTCGGGTCCGTGGCCGGGCACTGCTGACCTGGCAGGCGTTCGGCGCCGGCAAGATCGACGCCCACCGCGTCTCGCTGATCGCCTCAGCCCTCGACAAGCTCCGCGGCGACAACCACGCCATCATCGAGCTCGACCACCGCGTCTCTACGTACGCACCGGTCCACACCGCCGCCCAGCTCAAGGGCTGGCTCAAGCGGTTCGTTGCCAGGAACGCGCCAGACCAGGCCTCGGTCAAGGCCGAGGTCGCCAAGCGGTCGGTGTGGGTGGATCATCAGGACGACGGCATGAGTTTCCTGCACGCCTTCATCCCCACCGCCGATGCGGTCCTGATCGATGCCCTGCTCACCCAGAGGGCCAAGCAGCTCCCCACCGATGACCGCACCCTCGACCAAAAACGTGCCGATGAGTTCGTGGCCCAGCTGCTCGGCACCATCAACGGGCAGTCGACCAGCAGTCGTGCGGTCATCGGGATCACCGTCCCGGTCACCACACTGGCCGGCATCACCGATCAGCCCGGAGAATCCTTCGACGGATCATTCGCCCTGCCCGCCGACATGGTCCGCGACCTCGCCGACCAACCAGGCACGCTGTTCTACCGGGTCTTCACCGACCCCGACGGCCACATCCTCGATGTCACCGAGCTCGGCCGATTCCCATCCGAACGGCTCAAGACCGCGATCGACATCCGCGACGGCACCTGCCGCTTCACCACCTGCTCACGACCAGCGATGGAGTCCGACAAGGACCACGAAGTCCCCCACCCGCGCGGACCCACCACCGGTGGCAACCTCCGCGGCCTCTGCAGACGCCATCACCGCATGAAGACCTACGGCATCACCGAACCCACCGACCACGTGATGCGTGACCATGCGCCGTCACGGCTCGAGCACGACATCGCCAAGTTTCTCGTCCGCATCGAACACCCCGTCTGACAATCAGACCTTCAGCACACCGACGATCAGGCACACGAATCCGCCCGTGGTCAGCAGCGAGCGGGCGTGGTTCCACATCGTCCATGTGTCCTCGAACGTCTCGCGCAGCGACGCGGTACTGCCCTTGCCGGCCTCGAGCGCATCGTTCATCGGGACGTTGATGGCGAACGTGATGACGTACGCCCCCAGGACATAGAGCACCAGCCCGGCGATGACCCAGGGCCGCGACGCATCGCCCCAGCCGAGCACCAGGGCGAGGACTTCGACGAAGAACGCACCGCCGAAGGTCAGGGCGAACACCGGGTTGAGGATCGCGATGTTGATGCCGCGCATCGCATCGACGAACGCAGCATCTGAGGCACGTTTGAGGCCCGGCATGATCACGTACGAGAAGGTGGCGAACAGGCCCGCCGACAGGCCCATGAGGACGGTCGCGGTGATGAGTGCAGTCTTGGTCATGACTCCATCCGACCAGCGCTCAGTGAGACTGTCCATGGTTGAAACACCCGTCTGCATGCGTGAACGTCTAGCATCGGGACCATGGACACCCTCAGTGGCTTGCTCGACGGACCTCGGGCCAACGGCGCGTTCCTCATGCGGTCGGTGCTGACGAGCCCTTGGTCGCTGCGCATCCAGGACGACGCACCACTGTCGATCGCGGTCGTCGTACGAGGCGAGGCCTGGGTCGCGCCGGACGACCAGGAGCCCGTCCGTCTGGGGCCCGGCGACGTCATGGTGGCGCGCGGCCCCCAGCCCTACACGGTTGCCGACCAGCCCGACTCCGAGCCGCAGATCTTCATCAACCCCGGCCAGCACTGCACCGACGCCGAGGGCATCAGCCTCGAGGACGTGATGGACCTCGGCACCCGGTCGTGGGGCAACGATCCCGACGGCGAGACCATGATCGTGACCGGTACGTACGAGAGCACCCGCGCGATCAGCGCCCGACTGCTGCGAAGCCTCCCCCAGCTCTTCGTGCTGCGTGACGGGGAGTGGAACGGCGAGCTGGTGACGGTGCTGTGCGCCGAGATGCAGCGCGACGAGCTCGGCCAGGAGGTTTTCCTCGACCGGCTCCTCGACCTGGTGGTCATCGCGGCCGTACGCGACTGGTTCGGCCGCGACGCCTCACGCGCGCCGGCCTGGCACCGGGCTGCCGCCGACCCCGTCCTCGGCCCGGCGCTGCGACTGCTCGAGAACGACCTCATCCGGCCCTGGACGCTGGCGAGCCTGGCGGCCGAGGTCGGCGTCTCCAGGGCTGCGCTGGCCCGTCGCTTCTCGACGGTGCTCGGCGAACCGGCGATGTCCTATCTCACGACCCTGCGACTCGACCTCGCGGCCGACCTGCTGCGCGAGCCCGACCTGACCATCGCTGCCGTGGCGCGACAGGTCGGCTACGGCAGCCCGTTCGCGCTGAGTGCCGCGTTCAAGCGCGTACGCGGGGTCAGCCCAGCCCACCATCGGGCGATGGTGGGCTGAGCCGAGCCGGACCTACCTCTCCTGACCACCGTGATCGTGAACGCCACCTGCGACGCCTCGGCCTCGGCATTGCCGGAGTACTTCGCGACGAGCGCCTTGTTGCCCGAGGTCGTGAACGGCACGAGCCGCACGGTGACCTTGCCGTTGACGACGGTGCCGGTCCCGACCTGCGTGCTGCCGCGGAAGACCTTCACCGTGCCGCCGTTGACCGTGAATCCGGAGGCCGAGACGGTGAACGGCACCTGAGCCTTGGTCACGTTCTTGACGACCTTGGTGGTGAACGAGCCCTTCTTGGTCGTCGTCGCGGCCTTGGCGATCGTCAGGCTCGCCGTCGCAGTGTCCGACTTGTACGACTCGCTGCCGCCGTAGGAGACCGTCAGGTCGTACGTGCCGGGCTTGAACGCGGTCTTGCCCAGCGTGACCTTGCCGGCCCCGTCGACCAGGAAGCCCAGGCCGGCGAACTCGCCGTCGTGCGTCACGGTGACGAGTCCGGAGACCCCGGCATCGGCCGTGACGTCGACGACCGGCGCCTTGCCGTACTGCGTCGTCGGCACCGTCGCCGCCAGACCCGGATCAGCCTTGACGACCTCGACCTTGACCGTCGTGGACGACGCCTCGTGCCCGGCGTCACCCGCGTAGGCCACGGTCAGGGTGTGGTCGTCGACCGACAGGTCGCCGGCATCGACCGGCAGCGTGACCGCACCGTCCGTGAGCTGGCCGGTCGCGAGGACCGTCGCGCCCTCCTTGACCGTCACGGTGCCGGTGGGCTTGGCATCGTCAGCGGCCTCGACCTTGACCTCGACGTTGAACGTCGACCCGTACTCCGCCTTGGCGGGTGCGGTCGCCGTCGTGGTCGACGCCACCGGACCCGGCGCCTCGGCCGAGTCGAACCCGACGATCTCCGGATCGTGATCGCTCGCACGATAGGGGCCCGGCTTGTAGAAGTCGGTGACGTTGTAGTTGTAGCGGCTGTACTCGCGGGCCACCGACTCGTACGAGTTGATGTTCCAGATGTCGGCGCCCGTCACGTTCTCGTACGCCGCCGCCGAGGCGAAGACGTGGTCGAGCGAGCCGACCGCACCGTCGAACTGATAGGTCTCCTTGTTGGTCAGCTCGCGCGGCACGTTGACGAATCCGGCGCCCTCGATGATGCCGATCGGATCCTCCTCGTTGTACGCGTTGAAGTCGCCGGTCAGGAAGACCTTGTCGGTGCCGGCAGCGGTCTCGCGCGCCGCGGCGAAGTCGATCAGCGCCTGCGCCTGCAGCGTGCGGGCGTGGTTGGACGCGCCCTGCCCGTCGCCCTGGTCGGCATCCACGCCGGAGCCGGAGCCCTTGGACTTGAAGTGGTTGACGATGACCAGGAAGTCCTCGTACGACGCGCCGCCCGCCGGGCGGAACTCCTGCGCCAGCGGCGCACGAGCATTCGAGAACGCCGGGTTGTCGAGCGCCACCGAGGTGCCGACGGTCTCGACCTTGGCCGGCTTGTAGATCAGTGCCGTACGGATGACGTCCTCACCGTTGACCGGAATGGTCGCCGGCGACGGCACCGCTGCCCACGTGCCCGCGCCCGCTGCGGAGTTGAGCGCAGCGACGAGGTGGTGCAGCGCGTCGTCGCGGTCGAGGCCGAAGGCCGCCGAGTTCTCGATCTCCTCGAGCGACACGACATCGGCGCCCAGGGTGTTGATCGCCGAGACGATCTTGGCCTGCTGTCGGTTGAGGTTGGCATCGTCGGCCGCACCGCGCGGACCGTCGGGCGCACACGTGTTGGCCGTGATGTGGTTGCCTTCGCGGTCGTTGTAGTACGTGCACGTGCGACCGCCGCCGAGGGCCACGAAGTCCTCCGCCGTGGTGGTGAAGTAGTTGAGCACGTTGAACGTGCCCAGCTTCAGCTCACCGCCGACGGGCTCGGGCGCTGCCTTGCGCGTGTCGCCGATCACCACCGGCTCGTTGCCGCCGGCCAGGAGCTGCTGGGTGGGCTGCAGCTTCCACAGGTTGTTGCGATAGTCGAGCACGACCGGGTCGTCGAACGTGACCGGCGCTCCCGCGCGTACCTCGTTGTCAGCCGTCAGCCACGGCAGTGCCGTGCCTTGATTGGCGGCGGCGAAGAAGTTGATCGAGGCGCCGTCGTCGAGCGTGATGAGTCTCTGGGCGTTCTGCGCCTTCAGGGCCATCGCCGGAGCGCCGGGGGCGACGACATTGGTCGGGGTGTCGAACGGCTTGGTGCCCGGAGCCAGGCCGATCTCGGCGTACTGGTTGGTCGCGTAGTTGTTGGTGATCGTGAAGTCACCCTGGGGTGCCAGCAGCATGCCCTCGAGCGACTCCTTCTGGGCCGTCGTCAGCGGGAACGACACGGTCGCCGGGTCGACGCCCTCGGCGGGCCCGGCCAGCTTCTCGAAGCTGCCGGTCGACGTGGACAGCTCGGTGAGGTCGTTGAACTCGCTCACGGTTCCGGTGACCTCGACCAGATCGCCCTTGTCGACGGCCGCGGCGAACGCCGAGGAGAACACGAAGATCCCGTCGGAGGCCGTGTGGGTCGCCAGGTCGATGGCACCACCGGTGCCGTCGGTCTGGAGGTAGGCGCCGGAGAACCCACCGGTCTTGTAGACCGCAGTCACGACGCCCTGCGTCGTGACGGCCTTGCCCGCCAGCGGACTCGCCGGTCCGGTCCCCTGGATCTCGGCGATCGTCTTCTCGACCGGCGGATCGACCGGTGTTCCTCCGCCGTCACACGCCTCGCCGCACGCGACCGGCGTCGGCGCACCGGCGACGAAGTCGTCGGCGTTGACGTCGGTGTCGGCGGCACCCGTCCGGTTCAACGATGCGGTCAAGGAGTAGCCGGTCGACTTGACCGCACCTTCGTAGGTCGCGGATGCGCCGTACCCGATGAGATCCACGAGGTTGGCGTTGCCCAGGACTGCTGCCCGGTCTCCGGTCAGCGGGGCGGTGGAGTTGCTCAGCGCAATCGTCCCGCCGTTGGAGTTGCCCGACAGCGAGTACGACGTGTCGCTGACATCGGGCGTCGGCAATGGCGCGCCACTCGTCGAGTTGGCATTGCCTCCGATCAGGAACGATCCGCCGGGCTCGATGTGGTGATCACCGAGTGCGGTGATGCCGGTGAAGCTGCCAGTTGCGGAGTACGACCGGTATTGGACCGACCAGCCGTTGAGGTCGATGGCCTCGTCTGTCGGGTTGGACAACTCGATGAACTTGTTGAGGTAGGTGGCGCCGGTGCTGCCACCGTTGACGTACACCTCGTTGATCACGACGTTGTCGCCGGCCGGGGTGGCGCCGGCGCTGCTGGGTATGGCAAGGGTCGAGGCGGCCAGTGCCAGGCCGACACCCAACCGGGCGACGAAGGACTTCTTCATGGGAGCTTCTTTCGGAGATGGAGCCGGAGTCGTCCGGGGACGGCGCGAAGCCGTCCCCGGACGATCACTGGGTGGCGACTACTTGACGACCTTGATCGTGAACGACCCGGTCGACGGCAGGGCGACGGAGTTGCCGGCGTACTTTGCCGTCATCGCCTTGGTGCCGGACGTGGGGAACGTCTTGAGCCTGACCGTCGCGAGACCGTCCTTGACCGAGGCGTACCCGTAGAGGGTGGAGCCCTGGTAGATCCGCACGGTGCCCGACGCCACGGTGAAGCCGGTGCCGGTGACCTTGACCTTGACGATGGCCTTGGTCGTCTTGCGGACGACCTTGCTGGTCACGGACGACTTGGCCGTCTTGGTCGCGCCCTTCGTGACCGTCAAGCTGGCCGTCGTGCTCGTCGGGTCGAACTTCTCGTCGCCGCCGTAGAACACCTTCAGGTCGTACGCGCCCGGCTTGAACGTGGTGCCGCCGAACTTGACGGTGCCTGCACCATCAGTCAGGAAGCCCATGCCGACCAGCTCGCCGTCACTCGTCACGTAGACCAGGCCGGAGGCCTCCGGGTCAGCCGTCAGCTGGACGACTGCCTGCGTGCCGTACGGCGTCGTCCCGACGACCGCGCCGAAGCCCGAGCCACCCTTGACGATCTCGATCGGCTCCGTCGAGCCCGACGACGCCTCGTGCAGGCTGTCACCGGAGTAGGACACCGTGAGCTCGTGGTCGTCGGCGCTGAGCTTGCTCGCGTTGACCTCCACGGAGGCCGAGCCGTTGACGAGCGGACCCGTCGCGAGCTCGGTCGTGCCGTCCTTGACCGTGACCGTGCCGGTCGGCGTGACGCCGGACTCCGACGCGACGGTGGCCTCGACCGTGAAGGTCGTGCCGGTCTTGGCCTTGGCCGGAGCCGTGGCCGTCGTGGTCGACGTCGCCTTGTCGATCGCCAGCGGGATGCTGGCCTTGGTGCCGGTCGGTGCCGCCTCGACCTCGAGGGTCGCGGGACCGACCAGTCCGGCCGGCAGGTCGAACGCCACGGTCGCCGAGCCGGCCGTGACCGGGAAGCTGCCCAGGTCGGTGGTGTCCTCGCCCGCCTTCAGCTTCGCGGTCACCGCGGTGTTGGCCGGGCTGCCGAGCGACGTCAGGTCGAGCTTCGGCAGCGTCACCGCGACCGAGCTCCCGGCTTCGTACGAACCCTTGACACCCGTGACCGCCAGCGAGCGACGCGCGAAGTCCGGAGACACCGGCTTGTTGGCCTTCAGATAGTCGATCCAGGCCTCGTAGTCCACGAGGCCGGTGTCGACCGACGTGCCGTCGGTGAACGCCCGGAAATTGTCGCCACCCGTGGCGAGGAACGAGAACGTCGCGACCTTGTAGCTCTTGGCCGGATCGAGAGGCTCGCCGTTGATCGTCACGGACGTGATGCGGTCGCCCTCGGGTCGGTTGGCGTCGTAGGTGTAGGTGACGTTCCTCGACGTGCTCAGCTGCAGGTATGCCCGCGTCGGCACGTTGCCAGCCGCGTCTCGCTGCCACTGCTGCTCGAAGACCTTCTTGAGCGACGCACCCGACAGGGTCACGCTGCTGACGTTGTTGACGAACGGCAGGACGGCGTTGGCCTCGGCGTTCGTGATGACGCCGTCGGTGTTGTCAGGGTTGGAGCTCGTGTCACCCGCGTAGCGCAGCTCGTCCCGCATGCCGCCGGGGTTGACGATGCCGAGGTCCGCGCCGGCGGCAGTGTCCTTGACCTTCGAGAGCAGCGAGTCGGCCACGAGATGCCCGAGGGTCGACTCGCTCGCCCGGTCGTCCCGTGTGGAGCCGGTGAACGCGGTCGTGATGTCCGCCGTCACCGAGCCGACCGGCTGGTTGCCGATCGTGGCCGCGAACGCGATGGCCGCGTCGACGTCTGTCTTGACGGCCGCGACGCGAGGGAACGTCGAGGTCAGGGTGCTGTCCGCTGTCGTGGTGCGCGCCACGTTCTTCTGCACGTACGACTTGACGTCACCCGTCGCGCCATCGACGGTGAGCTTGATCTGGCCGACGTTGGAGCCGTAGTTGCCGGTCTGGATCAGCGGACGCGTCTTGCCCGGCTCGCCGGGGATGGGTGCGTCGTACGCGTAGGCCTGGTGGGTGTGGCCCATGAAGATCGCGTCGACGGCCGGATCGGTCTGCTCGGCGATCCTCTTGAACACCGCACTGTGCTCGACGTTCTGTGCGTACGTCTGGGTGCCGTCGGGCGCACCCTCGTGGATCGAGGCGACGATGACGTCAGGGGGGTTCGGCAGGGCCTCGAGGTCGTCAACGGTGTCGTTGATCGCGTCGGTCGGATCGGTGAACGTGATGTCCGCGATGCCCCCGGGGCTCACCAGCGAGCCGGTCTCCTCGGTGACTGCGCCGATCACGGCGACGTCGAGGTTGTCGATCGTGAAGATCTTGTAGGGGTCGAGGGCCGGGCTGTTGTCGGCCTTCTTGAACACGTTGGCGCCGAGGAACGGGAAGTCAGCGGCCGGGGCGAGCCGGTTGATGAGGTCGTCGTAGCCCTTGTCGAACTCGTGGTTGCCGACCGCCGACGCGTCGAGCTCGAGGTCGTTGAGCACGTCGATCGTGGGGATGTCGCCCTGCACGGCCGACGCGAACAGCGAGGCACTGACGTTGTCGCCCGCGGACACCAGCAGCGAGTTGGCGTCGCCGCCGTCCTGTCGGACCTGCTCGACGGTGCCGGCGAACTTGACGGTGTTGGCGTCGATGCGGCCGTGGAAGTCGTTGATGCCGATCAGGTTGAGCGTCACGTCGTCTGCCGCATCGGCGGGGGTGACCGCCAGCATGGGGGCAGCAAGCAGCACCGCGGTGGCGGCGACGAGCGAGCGTGGGGTGAACTTCACGAAGGTTCCTCTCGGGACGGCGAGGAACGCGACGTGAAGTCCATCGTCCCCCGATGCGGTCGACGGCCCTGAGAAACTCTCAGGAAACCGTCGATGGTCTAGGAGACCCCGGCACCGAAAGCCTGTCAACAGAGTTTCTGGGCTGGTTTGGTGACAACTCGATGAACCTCGGGCCAACCGGTGCCCGACCATTTCGTGGTGCTCGCCTGAGGGCCTAATCTTGATCGATGCGGCCCCGACGACGTGGCCGCGCCGATTCAGGAGGTCATTCGTGACTGGCGCCACCGCGTCCCTGCGCAAGACCCTCGGCGGGCTGCCGGGCGTCGACCAGGTCGGGCTCGAGGCTCGAGCCGCCGGACTGGGAACCCGTTCGATCAAGACCACGGCCAAGGCCTGGGCGATCGACCTGGCGATCTCGATGGTCGACCTCACGACGCTCGAGGGCGCCGACACCCCCGGCAAGGTCCGCGCCCTGGCCAACAAGGCCATGCGTCCCGACCCGACCGATCCGAGCTGCCCGTCTGCTGCGGCGGTCTGCGTCTATCCCGACATGGTCAAGATCGCCAAGGACACCCTCGGCACCGGTACTCCGGGGCTGGAGGCCTCAACGTGGCCAGCGTCGCCACCGCGTTCCCGTCCGGCCGTGCCGCGCTCGACATCAAGCTCGCCGACACCCGCGACGCGGTCGAGGCCGGTGCCGACGAGATCGACATGGTCATCGACCGTGGCGCGTTCCTCACCGGCAACTACGAGCTGGTCTTCGACGAGATCGTGGCGACCAAGGAGGCGTGCGCCCGCCCCGACGGCTCGCACGCGCACCTCAAGGTCATCTTCGAGACCGGCGAGCTCCAGACGTACGACAACGTGCGCAAGGCGTCGTGGCTCGCCATGATGGCCGGCGCCGACTTCATCAAGACCAGCACCGGCAAGGTCCAGCCCGCTGCGACCCTGCCGGTCACGCTTGTGATGCTCGAGGCCGTACGCGACTTCCGCGCCGAGACCGGACGCCAGGTCGGGGTCAAGCCCGCCGGCGGCATCCGTACGTCGAAGGACGCGATCAAGTACCTCGTGATGGTCAACGAGATCGCCGGCGAGGACTGGCTCGACCCCGACTGGTTCCGGTTCGGCGCCTCGAGCCTGCTCAACGACCTGCTGCTGCAGCGCCAGAAGATTGCCACCGGCCACTACTCCGGCCCCGACTACGTGACGTTGGACTGATTGCCATGACCAAGTTCGAGTATGCACCGGCGCCCGAGTCGCGCGCGATCGTCGACATCAAGAGCTCGTACGGGCTGTTCATCGGCGGCGAGTTCGTCGACGGCAAGGGCGGGTCGTTCAAGTCGATCAGCCCGTCGTCGGAGGAGGTGCTCGCCGAGGTCACCGAGGCGACCGCCGACGACGTCGACCAGGCGGTCAAGGCCGCGCGCCAGGCATACGACAAGGTCTGGTCCAAGCTGCCGGGCAGCGAGCGCGCCAAGTATCTCTACCGCATCGCCCGCATCATGGCCGAGCGCAGCCGCGAGTTCGCCGTGCTGGAGTCGCTCGACAACGGCAAGCCGATCAAGGAGTCGCGCGACGTCGACCTGCCGCTGGTCTCGCAGTGGTTCTTCTACTACGCCGGCTGGGCCGACAAGCTGGGCCACGCCGGCCTGGGCCCGGACCCCAAGGCGCTCGGCGTCGCGGGCCAGGTCATCCCGTGGAACTTCCCCATCATGATGCTGGCCTGGAAGATCGCTCCGGCGCTCGCCGCCGGCAACACCGTCGTGCTCAAGCCCGCCGAGACGACACCCCTGACGGCGCTGCTGTTCGCCGAGGTGTGCCAGCAGGCCGAGCTCCCGCCGGGCGTCGTCAACATCATCACCGGTGCCGGCGCGACCGGCCAGGCGCTCGTCGAGCACCCTGACGTCGACAAGGTCGCGTTCACCGGCTCGACCGCGGTCGGCAAGGCCATCGCGCGCTCGGTCGCCGGCACGTCCAAGAAGGTCACCCTCGAGCTCGGCGGCAAGGCCGCCAACATCGTGTTCGACGACGCCCCGCTCGACCAGGCGGTCGAGGGCATCGTCGGCGGCATCTTCTTCAACCAGGGCCACGTGTGCTGCGCCGGCTCACGCCTCCTCGTCCAGGAGAGCGTCTACGACGAGGTCATCGACAAGCTCAAGCGCCGCATGTCGACGCTGCGCCTCGGCGACCCGCTCGACAAGAACACCGACATCGGCGCGATCAACTCCGCCGAGCAGCTCGCCCGCATCAAGGAGCTGTCCGACGTCGGCGACGCGGAGGGCGCCGAGCGCTGGTCGGCACCGTGCGACATACCCGACAGCGGCTTCTGGTTCGCGCCGACGATCTTCACCGGTGTCACGCAGGCCCACCGCATCGCGCGCGAGGAGATCTTTGGCCCGGTGCTGTCGATCCTGACGTTCCGCACGCCCGCCGAGGCGATCGAGAAGGCCAACAACACGCCCTACGGCCTGTCGGCCGGCGTCTGGACCGAGAAGGGCTCGCGGATCCTGTCGATGGCCAACCAGCTGCGCGCCGGCGTCGTCTGGGCCAACACGTTCAACAAGTTCGACCCCGCGTCGCCGTTCGGCGGCTACAAGGAGTCGGGCTACGGCCGCGAGGGCGGGCGCCACGGCCTCGCCGCCTACCTGCAGGGAGCTCACTGATGACCCGCCTCGACGTGCGCAAGACGCACAAGCTCTACATCGGCGGGGCGTTCCCGCGCTCGGAGTCCGGCCGGACGTTCGAGGCCGTCGACGCCAAGGGCGGATTCCTCGGCAACATGGCGCTGGCCTCGCGCAAGGACGCCCGCGACGCGGTGCTCGCCGCCCGCAAGGCGTTCGGCGGCTGGTCGACTCGCACGCCCTACAACCGCGGCCAGGTCATCTACCGTCTCGCCGAGGTCATGGAGGGCCGGCGCGAGCAGTTCATCGAGCATCTGCGCGCTGCCGAAGGACTGAACGAGAAGAAGGCCACGTCCTACGTCGACGCCGCGATCGACCGGGTGGTCTGGTACGCCGGCTGGGCCGACAAGTACGTCCAGGTCGCTCGGCAACGGCAACCCGGTCTCCGGGCCGTTCTTCAACCTGTCGACGCCCGAGCCGACCGGTGTCGTCGCGACCGTCGCACCGCGTGACCCGCTGCTCGGTCTCGTCTCGGTCATCGCACCGGCGATCGTCACGGGCAACACCGTCGTCGTGGTCGCCAGCGAGAAGTACCCCGTGCCCGCCGTGACGCTCTCGGAGTGCATGGCGACCTCGGACCTGCCCGGCGGCGTCGTCAACATCCTGACCGGCAAGCCTGCCGAGATCGCCCCGTGGCTGGCGTCGCACATGGACGTCAACGCGCTCGACCTGGCCGGCGTCGACGACCCAGACCTCGCGGCCTCGCTCGAGGTCGCGGCAGCCGAGAACCTCAAGCGCGTCCTGCGGGCGCCCGCTGCGCCGGTCGACTGGCTCGCTGAGCCGTCGCTGGGTCGCCTCGAGGCGTTCGTCGAGACCAAGACGGTCTGGCACCCGATCGGTGTGTGACCAAGGCCGCCCGCGGCCGAGCGTCACTCACCCGCCAGCGCAGCGTGAGCGCTACGCGCCGGAGGCGCCCGACTGCGAGGTGTGGTGAGATGACTCATCAGCTCGACCACGACCTCTGATGGGCGTCGTGATCCTCGCCGGGCCTTCGGGGTCCGGCAAGTCTCACCTGGCCGAGCGACTCGGCTGGCCTGTCCTGCGCCTCGATGACTTCTACCGCGACATCGACGAGCCCGGCATGCCCCGCTCGAGCCTGGGCATCGTCGACTGGGACGATCCGGCGTCGTGGAGCTCGGTCGACGCGGTGGGCACGATCGCCGAGCTGTGCGCGGCCGGCACGGTCGAGGTCCCGGTCTACGACATCGCGGCCAGCCGGCGTACCGGCACCCAGACACTGTCCGCGCCCGACGGCCAGTTCATCGCCGAAGGGCTGTTCGCCCCGGTCATCGTCGACGCGTGTCGCGAGGCCGGCATCCTCGACGCAGCGATCTGCCTGCGACGCCATCGGATCATCACCTTCCTGCTCCGCCTGACCCGCGACCTGCGCGAGGGCCGCAAGTCACCCTGGGTCCTCGTACGACGGGGCTGGCGACTCCTCAAGGACGAGCACCGCATCGTCGCCGAGGCCGTCGCCCACGGCTGCGAGCCGATGACGCCCGGCGAGGCGCGCAAGCTGCTCGACAATCTTTCGTAGCGGCTTGGCAACCTCGAGATCCCTCGGACGTCTTTAGGGATGAAGGTTCTTCCCTACGACCGATGAGGATCACGTGTCCATCCCGACATTCCGTTCCCGCACGCCGACACCGCTCAGCCCCCAACGAACACCGCCCGAGATGCCACCATTGCGCATGGAGGTCGCCCGTCCCGGAGCCGAGCTGCCCACACTTGACGAGCTCTACCGCTCGAACCGGTTGCACATGGTCCGGCTCGCGCTGCTCCTGGTCGATGACACCGCCGCCGCCGAGGACGTCGTCCAGGACGCGTTCGCCGGCGTGGTCAAGGCGTGGGACCGGCTCGAGACAGAAGCCGCGATGCGGGCCTATCTGCGTACGTGCGTCGTCAACACGTCCCGGTCCGTGCTCCGGCGACGACGCACTGCGCGGTCGTACGTCCCGCCGCTGAGCCCGACCGCGCCCGGCGCCGACGAGGCAGCGGTGCTGAGCGAGGAGCACCGCGAGGTCATCACCGCGCTCGGCAGCCTGCCGCAACGACAGCGCGAGATCCTCGTGCTGCGCTACTGGTCGTCACTGTCGGAGGCCGAGGTCGCCGAGACCCTCGGCGTCTCGCCGGGCACGGTCAAGTCCAGCAGCAGCCGCGGTCTCGCGGCGCTGCGCCTCGCCATGGCGGTCAGACCCCATGGTTGACCGCCACCTCTCCGCCGCCCTCCCTGACTTCAGAAACGAGCACTGACATGACACACACTGACCTCTCCAACCGTGAGATCGAAGAACTCCTGACCTCCGCACTGACCGCCCGGTCTGCGCAGATCGACCAGGATGACCTCCACGCGTACGCCCCGCTCGCGGAGCCCGAGCCGCGCCGCGCCCGCCTCGCCCCGGTACGCCGGATCAGTTCCTCGCGTTGGATCCGGCCCCTGCCGGTCGCCGCGATGGTTGCGACGGCGGCCGCGTTCGCTGTCGCGATCGGTGGCGTGCCGTCGATCCCCGGCTCGTCCACGCCAGACACCGTGCCGGTCGCGTATGTCGTGAAGTTCAACGGCGGCGCGAACGAGAACACCCACCTGAAGGCGTCGTTCACCCCGCACAACGTGCCGATCGACGGTGGCACCAAGGCGACGAGCACCTACCCCCTCGTCGTCGTCACCGGCGGCACACCGAAGCTGGGCAAGCAGGTGATGGACGCCGCGAACGCCAAGATCGTCGCCGAGATCAACACCTACCGCAAACAGCTCCGCGCGCTCGGCCTGACCTCACGCAAGCTCAGCCAGACCATCACCGTCAGGTCGGACGCCCAGGCCGGCCACGCCGTGTCGATCGTGTTCGACGTCTTCAACGACTTCGGTGGAGCGGTCCCGACCAGCACCTCCACGGCCGCCGTGATCGACAAGCGCACGGGTCGCGCGATCCAGGCCACGGACCTGTTCAACGACGTTCCGGCGGTCGACCGGATCATGCGACGGGCGATCCAGCGGGCCACCGAACCCGCCCCGGCCACGACTGAGGACCTGGCGGCGCTCAGCATGGACTCGACCTCGACCGGGTTGAGCTCGCCGCTCACGTGGTACCCGACGAAGTCAGGGCTTCACTGGGTCGTCGACCGCGGCGCAGTGGCCTCGGACGCCCAGGGCGAGCCGACGGCAACCGTGTCCTGGACGCGGCTCGCAGGTGAGATCTCGGCACAGCAAGGTTTCTGAGCGATCGCTCAGCCAGGCGTGCCGGTCGACCTCGAGGGTTGACCGGCACGCCCGGCGGTGCGTCAATGCAGTCATGAGCTTCGATGCCAGCCGGAATGCGTACGACCGCTACATGGGGCGCTACTCCAACCAGCTCGCGGTCGCGTTCTTGTCGTTCGTCGGCGGTGAGCCCGGCCAGCGGGTGCTCGACGTGGGCTGCGGTCCGGGCGCACTCACCGAGGTGCTCGCCACCGGCCTTGGCGGAGCACAGTCGCCGCCGCCGACCCGTCGGAGTCGTTCGTCGCGGCCTGCTCAGCACGTGTGCCGGGTGCCGACGTACGCCGCGCGGCCGCCGCCGACCTGCCCTGGGACGACCTGACCTTCGACCTCGTCGTCTCGCAGCTCGTGCTCAACTTCCTGCCCGATCCCGAGGCGGGTGTCGCCGAGATGCTCCGCGTCACCCGGCCCGGCGGCACGATCGCGGCCTGCACGTGGGACTACGCCGATGGCATGACGATGCTTCGGACGTTCTGGGACGCCGCACGAGACGTCGACCCGCAGGCGCCCGACGAGGCGCGCACGATGCGCTTCACGACGGAACGCGAGCTGGCCGGCCTGTGGGAGAACGGCGGGCTGACCGACGTACGAACCAGGTCGCTCGAGGTGAGCACCACGTACGTGGACTTCGACGACTACTGGCACCCGTTCCTGCTCGGCATCGGGCCCGGTGGCGCGTACGCCACGTCGCTCGACGCCGGACGGCTGGCGCAGCTGCGCGCCCGCTGCTTCGAGCGCCTCGGCAGCCCGGAGGGCGCGTTCACGCTCTCGGCCCGCGCGGTTGCCGTCAGCGGGCAGACGGGCTGGTTAGCCCACGATCCGGCGCACGGCGTCGGCGATGTCAGCCTCCGAGAGCAGCACATGATCGGCGGCCGGACCCAGCGGGATGAAGCTGTCGGCACTCGTGACCCGGCTGATGCGACCGGCATACCCGCCGTCGACGAGGGCAGTGACGACCGACTCGGACACGCCGCCGCTGCGCCTTGTCTCGTCGACGACCACGACCCGGTCGAATCCCGCGGCAGCACGCAACAGCTCCTCGCAGCGGCAGCGGCGCCAGCCACTGCAGATCGAGCACCGTGCAGTCGATGCCTGTGCAGGCCGGCGGCGGCGCGCAGGCTCATGCGCACGCCGTTGCCGAAGCGTCACCAGCAGGACGTCACGCCCGTCGCCGAAGGTCCTTGAGCGACCCAGCTCCGCTGTCGACTCGCGCCGGCCACGGCACCGGCGGCCCGTAGCATGCCGGTCCACGCCGCATCGCCGTCGAGCAGGTCGCGCTGGTGATAGAGCGCGATGGGTTCGAGATAGACGCACACCCGGCCTTCACCTGCCAACGCCAGGCACTCCCGCAGGAGCTGCGGTGCGCTCGCCGGGTGACTCGGCACCGCGAGCACGAGGCCAGGTATGTCGCGCAGGACCGCGACCGAGTTGTCGTTGTGGAAGTGGCCGCCGAAGCCCTTCTGATAGGCGAGTCCGGCGACCCGCACGACCATCCCGTTCTGGTACTGCCCGCCGGAGAAGAAGCGCAGCGTCGCGGCTTCACCACGCAGCTGGTCCTCGGCGTTGTGCAGGTAGGCGAGGTACTGGATCTCGGGGATCGGCAGGAACCCGGCCAGCGCCGAGCCGAGGGCCGTGCCGAGGATCGTCTGCTCGTCGAGCAACGTGTCGAACACGCGACTCGCCCCGTACGCCTTGCGGAGTCCGCGGGTGACGCCGTAGACGCCACCCTTGCGGCCGATGTCCTCGCCGAACACCACCGCCTCGGGGTGCGCCGCGAGTGCATCCTTGAGCGCGGCGTTGATGCTCTGCGCCAGGGTCAGCGGCCCTTCATCCTCCGGCAGCCGACCACCGAAGCCGAGCTCCCGCTGGGCCGGTGTCGCCAGCACCTCATCGCGGCGTACGCGCGCGGTGATCGGCTCGATGATGGCGTCGACGGAGTCGAGTCTCTGTGCACCGGCCAGGTCCTTGGCGCGTTGCATCACCATGGCTCGCACGTCCTCGTACTTCGCCAAGGCAGCCGCCGGGGTCAACACCCCCGCATCGATCAGGGCTCCGGCGGTCGCCAGCAGCGGATCGCGGGCATAGTCGTCCTCGATCTCGCGACGGGAGCGATAGGCGATCTCGGCATCCGATCCGGCATGCCCCATGAACCGGACGGTGCGCAGGTGCAGGATCGCCGGCCGCCGTTCCGACCTCACCTTGTCGGCCAGACGGGTCGCGGTCTCGAGCAGCTCGACCGGGCGGGTGCCGTCGGCGCTGGCGTACTCGATGCTCGGCCACGACGTCAGCGAGCGCTCGACCCAGCCGGCCGGGGACTTGGTGCTGATGCCGATGCCGTTGTCCTCACAGACGTACAGGATCGGCAGCGGCGCACCCTGGTGAGCGCAGTAGGCCGAGGCGTTGAGCGCCCCGACCGCCGTCGAGTGGTTGGCCGAGGCGTCGCCGAAGCTGCACACGACGACCGAGTCCAGCGGCCATGCCGGCGTGACCGTGGACCGGGGCGCCCGGCCGAGAGCGAATGCGAGGCCGAAGGCCCGCGGCAGGTGCGACCCGATCGTCGAGGTCTGGGGTATCACGCTGAGCCCGGCGTGCCCGAACACCTTGTGCCGGCCGCCGGAGATCGGGTCGCTCGTCGATGCGATCGCACCGTTGAGGACGTCGTCGACACCGGTGGAGCCCGGCACCTGATCCGCGCGGGCGGCGTAGAACCCGCCTGAGCGGTAGTGCAGGAGGGCCGGGTCGGTGGGCCGAAGCGCCATCGCGACCGCTGCATTGCTCTCGTGGCCCGCGGAGCCGATCGTGTAGAACGCCTCACCCTGGGTCTGCAACCAGCGGATCGCCAGGTCGAGGTGACGGCTCTGGAGCTGGGCGTCGAAGTAGGCCAGCAGGCGCCCCGGGTCCGGCAGGGAGGGGCGTACGTCGGGAGGGGCAGGCCACTCACTCAACCGCCGGACGACGTGATCGTCGATCGACTCGGGCATGGGCCCAACGTATCGCGCGGTCGGTCCATCCAGTCCGCCCTCAGCGAACACGGGCTTCGCGCCGGAACAAGGCGCCCGCGCCGAGGGTTGAGCCCATCAGACTCAACTCTGAGGAGAGACCCGTGAGTGATATGCAGACTTTCCCCGTGCTGGCACTCGAGGACGTTGTCGTCCTGCCCGGCATGGTCGTTCCCATCGAGCTCGACGATGCCGCCCGCGCCGCCGTCGATGCCGCCCGCACCAGCAACGACGACCGGCTCCTGGTCGCCCCTCGGCTCGAGGACCGCTACGCCACCCACGGCGTGATCGCCTCCATCCAGCAAGTCGGTCGCCTCCCCGGCGGTGGCCCCGGCGCCGTGATCCGGGCCGAGCAGCGCGCCCACATCCAGGGCGGCGTGACCGGCCCGGGCGCCGCACTCTGGGTCGAGGCGGAGCTGATCGACGACGAGCCGGTCACCGAGCACGTACGCGAGCTGGCCGGCGACTACAAGGGCCTGCTCGTGACGATCCTGCAGAAGCGCAACGCGTGGCAGGTCATCGACTCCGTGCAGCGCCTGACCGATCCCAGCGCCCTCGCGGACACCGCGGGCTATGCGTCATACCTCGACCTCGAGCAGAAGCGCGAGCTGCTCGAGACACCTGAGGTCGAGCTGCGGCTGACCCTGCTGATCGAGTGGGCGCGCTCCTACCTCGCCGAGAGCGAGGTCAACGAGAAGATCTCCGAGTCGGTGCAGGAGAGCATCGACAAGAACCAGCGCGAGTTCGTCCTGCGCCAGCAGCTCGCCGCGATCCGCAAGGAGCTCGGCGACGACGAGCCCGAAGGCACGCAGGACTACCGCGCCCGGGTCGAGGAGGCAGACCTCCCCGAGGACGTCCGCAAGGCCGCCCTGCGCGAGGTCGGCAAGCTCGAGCGTGGCAGCGACCAGAACCCTGAGTCGGGCTACATCCGCACCTGGCTCGACACCGTGCTGGAGCTCCCGTGGGGCGTCAAGACCGAGGACAACGCCGACATCTCTGCCGCGCGCGAGGTGCTCGACGCCGATCACCACGGGCTCGACGACGTCAAGGACCGCATCGTGGAGTACCTCGCCGTACGCGCGCGCCGCAGCGAGCGTGGTCTCGAGGTCGTCGGCGGACGCGGTTCGGGTGCCGTCATGGCGCTCGTCG
The DNA here is from genome assembly GCA_963759975.1 of uncultured Actinomycetota bacterium. GTDB lineage: Bacteria > Actinomycetota > Actinomycetes > Propionibacteriales > Nocardioidaceae > Aeromicrobium. The sequence continues at coordinate 166,160 of CAVXBS010000020.1, read as the reverse complement.
GCCCTCCCGGCGTCGGCAAGACGTCGCTGGGCGAGAGCGTCGCCCGCGCACTGGGCCGCAACTTCGTCCGCGTCGCACTCGGCGGCGTCCGTGACGAGGCCGAGATCCGCGGTCACCGTCGTACGTACGTCGGTGCGCTGCCGGGCCGCCTGGTCCGTGCGATCGGCGAGGCCGGCTCGATGAACCCCGTCGTCCTGCTCGACGAGATCGACAAGGTCGGCGCCGACTACCGCGGCGATCCCGCGGCGGCGTTGCTCGAGGTGCTCGACCCGGCGCAGAACCACACGTTCCGCGACCACTACCTCGATCTCGACCTGGACCTGTCGGACGTGCTGTTCCTGGCGACCGCCAACGTCATCGAGCAGATCCCGCAGCCGTTGCTCGACCGCATGGAGCTCGTGCAGCTCGACGGCTACACCGAGGACGACAAGGTCGCGATCGCTCGTACGTACCTCGCTCCGCGTCAGCTCGAGCGTGCCGCGCTGACCACCGACGAGGTCGAGGTCACCGACGAGGCTCTGCGCGAGATCGCAGCGTCCTACACGCGTGAGGCCGGCGTGCGCCAGATGGAGCGGCTGCTCGCCAAGGTCTTCCGCAAGGTCACGACCAAGCTCGCCGATCCGGACGTGGCGCAGCCCGTCGTCGTCGACGAGAAGACCCTCGTCGACTACATCGGCCGGCCCCGCTTCACCCCGGAGTCGGAGGAGCGCACGGCGGTGCCCGGTGTTTCGACCGGCCTCGCGGTGACCGGGCTGGGCGGTGACGTGCTGTTCATCGAGGCCAGCGCGTACGACGGCGATCGCAGCCTCGCGATCACCGGGCAGCTGGGCGACGTCATGAAGGAGTCGGCGCAGATCGCACTGTCATACGTACGCTCGCACGCCGACGCGATCGGCATCGACCCGGCGACCCTCGAGCGGGCGATCCACCTGCACGTGCCGGCCGGCGCGGTGCCCAAGGACGGCCCGTCCGCCGGCGTCACGATGGTCACGGCGCTGACGTCGCTGGCCCTTGGCCGCAACGTACGGGCCGACGTCGGCATGACCGGCGAGGTCACCCTCAACGGTCGGGTGCTGCCGATCGGTGGCGTCAAGCAGAAGCTCATGGCGGCGCAGCGGGCCGGTCTCAAGACCGTCTTCATCCCGGCGCGCAACGAGGTCGACCTCGTCGACGTGCCCGAGGACGTGCTGGCCGAGCTCGACGTACGCCCGGTGGCCGACGTCGCCGAGATCCTGGCGCTGGCGCTCGAGCCGGTTGCCGAGGTCAGCGCGACCGTCGCTGCGTAGTCCCACGCCGTTGGGCCAACTGGAACGAGTTCTCGTTTCGGTTGGCCCAACGGCCAATTCTTTTCCGCCTGATGGGTACGGTGTGTTGTAGAGCACACGAAGGCAGGTGGCGATGACGACGTCCAGGTCGACGGAAGAGCTCACCCGTGTCGTCATACGTTTTGCCGGTGACTCCGGCGACGGCATGCAGCTGACAGGTGACCGGTTCACGCAGGAGACCGCGGACTTCGGCAACGACCTGTCGACGTTGCCCAACTTCCCCGCCGAGATCCGCGCGCCTGCCGGCACCCTGCCTGGCGTCTCGTCCTTCCAGATCCACTTCGCGGACTACGACATCCTCACGCCGGGCGACCACCCCGATGTCCTCGTCGCGATGAACCCTGCGGCGCTCAAGGCCAACATCGGCGACCTCCAGGCCGGCGGCACGGCGATCGTCGACGCACACGAGTTCACCACCCGCAACCTCAAGCGGGTCGGCTATGAGTCCAATCCTCTCGAGGACGGGTCGCTCAGCGACTACCAGCTGCACGCGATCGACCTGACAGGCCTGACCGTCGGCGCCGTCGAGGAGTTCGGCCTCTCGCGCAAGGACGCATCACGGGCCAAGAACATGTTCGCCCTCGGGCTGGTCAGCTGGATGTTCGGCCGGCCGATCGACGGCAGCATCGCGTTCCTCGACAAGAAGTTCGCCGGTGCGCCCGACATCCGCGACGCGCAACGTGGCGGCCCTGCGCACGGGCTACAACTACGGCGAGACGACCGAGTCGTTCGCGGTCAGGTATGTCGTCAAGCCCGCCGTGATCCCGTCGGGCCGCTATCGCAACATCACCGGCAACACCGCGCTGTCGTACGGCATCGTCGCCGCCGGGCAGCTGTCGGGCCTGCAGGTGTTCCTCGGCGCCTACCCCATCACCCCGGCGTCCGACATCCTCCACGAGCTGTCGAAGCACAAGGCGTTCGGCGTCACCACGTTCCAGGCCGAGGACGAGATCGCCGGCATCGGCGCAGCCCTCGGCGCGAGCTACGGCGGCGCACTCGGCGTCACGACGACGTCGGGGCCAGGGCTCGCGCTCAAGGGCGAGACGATCGGCCTCGCCGTGATGCTCGAGGTGCCGCTCGTCATCATCGACGTGCAGCGTGGTGGTCCGTCGACCGGGTTGCCGACCAAGACCGAGCAGTCCGACCTGCTGCAGGCCATGAACGGCCGCAACGGCGAGGCGCCCGTGCCGGTCATCGCGGCGCAGTCCCCCGCCGACTGCTTCGACGCGGCGCTCGAGGCCGCACGGATCGCGATCACCTACCGGACTCCTGTGATCCTGCTGTCCGACGGCTACCTCGCCAACGGCTCCGAGCCGTGGAGCCTGCCGGATGTCGCGTCGCTGCCGCGGATCGAGCCCGACTTCGCGACGGCCGACCCCGACGCACCTTCATGCCGTACGACCGCGATCCGCAGACCCTGGCCCGGCCGTGGGCCCCGCCGGGCGTCGCCGGACTCGAGCACCGCATCGGCGGGCTGGAGAAGGCCGACGGCACGGGCGACATCTCGTACGACCCGGCCAACCACGACCACATGGTCCGGCCGCGCCAGGCCAAGATCGACGGCATCGCCAACACGATCCCCGAGGTCGAGGTCGACGACCCCGACGGTCACGCCAAGATCCTCGTGATCGGCTGGGGCTCGACCTACGGCCCGATCGGCGCAGGCTGCCGGCGGGCACGTGTCGCCGGGCACCGCATCGCGCAGGCCCACCTGCGGCACCTCAACCCGTTCCCGGCCAACCTCGGCGAGGTGCTGGCGGCGTACGACCGGGTCGATCGTGCCGGAGATGAATCTCGGCCAGCTCCGCGGCCTGCTGCGGGCCAAGTACCTCGTCGACGCCGAGGGCTACAACGCCGTGCGCGGCATGCCCTTCGGCGCCGCCGAGCTCGGCCAGCACTTCATCGAGCTGTGCATCAAGGAGGGCGAATGAGTGTCGATCTCGGCATGCCGGGCCACGGCCTCGAGGGCGTACCGACCACCGATGAGCCGCTGACCCGCAAGGAGTTCTCGTCCGACCAGGAGGTCCGCTGGTGTCCCGGGTGCGGCGACTACGCGATCCTCGCGGCCGTCCAGGGCTTCATGCCCGAGCTCGGGCTGCGCCGCGAGAACATCGTGTTCATCTCCGGCATCGGCTGCGCCGCGCGCTTCCCCTACTACCTCGACACCTACGGGATGCACTCGATCCACGGCCGCGCCCCCGCGATCGCGACCGGCATCGCGACGACCCGCGGCGACCTCAGCGTGTGGGTCGTGACGGGCGACGGCGATGCGCTGTCGATCGGCGGCAACCACCTGATCCATGCGCTGCGGCGCAACGTCAACATGACGATCCTGCTGTTCAACAACCGCATCTACGGGCTGACCAAGGGCCAGTACTCCCCCACCTCCGAGCCCGGCAAGGTCACCAAGTCGACCCCCTACGGCTCGATCGACGCCCCCCTCAACCCGCTGTCGCTCGCGCTCGGCGCCGAGGCGACATTCGTGGCCCGCACGATCGACTCCGACCGCAAGCACCTCACGGCGGTGCTCTCTGCGGCGGCGCGGCACCGCGGCACGTCGCTGGTCGAGATCTATCAGAACTGCCCGATCTTCAACGACGGTGCGTTCGACGCCGTCAAGGATCCAGAGACCCGCGACGACGCGATCATCCCGCTCGTGCATGGTGAGCCGATCCGGTTCGGTGCCGACGGCCACCTCGGCGTCGTGCGTACGGCCGGCGGTGGCGTCGAGGTGGTCGAGGTCGACGACTCCAACGCCGCCGACGTGCTGGTCCACGATGCTCACGCCCCGGATGCCACCACGGCGTTCGCGCTGTCCCGCATCACCGACGCGGGCGTCGTCCATCGCGCGCCGATCGGCATCTTCCGCCAGGTCGACCGGCCGGCGTACGACGACCTCAGCCGCGAGCAGGCCACCCTCGCCGGCGACACACCGTCGCTGCAGGACCTGCTCGACGGCCCCGACGCCTGGACCGTCGCCTGACCGCTCGAGTGGCGCAATGTGGTTGGGTCAGCACGCCGCCGGCCAACCACATTGCGCCAGTGGCGGTCAGAGTGCGGCGTACTGCGGGCTTGATGACGTCGTTGATGATCGCGAGGCGCTGGTCGAACGGCAGGAACGCGCTCTTCATCGCGTTGATCGTGAACCAGCGCAGGTCGCTGAGCTCGTAGCCGAACGCGTCGACCAGGAGCTGGAACTCCCGGCTCATCGACGTGCCGCTCATGAGCCGGTTGTCGCAGTTGACCGTGACGCGGAAGCCGAGGTCCTTGAGCTTGCCGATCGGGTGATCTGCGATCGAGCTCATGTCGGGCACGGCGTGGGTCTGCAGGTTGGACGACGGGCACATCTCGAGCGGGATGCGGCGATCGCGGATGTAGGCCGCGAGGCCGACCGAGCACGGGACCGCCCGGGGCGTCGAAGTCGATGTCGTCGACGATGCGCACCCCGTGACCGAGGCGCTCGGCGCCGCATCGCTGGATGGCCTGCCAGATCGAGGGCAGGCCGAACGCCTCGCCGGCGTGGATCGTGAAATGGGCGTTCTCGCGGCGGAGGTACTCGAACGCCTCGAGGTGCAGGATCGGCGGGAAGCCGTCCTCGGCGCCGGCGATGTCGAAGCCCGCGACGCCGCGATCGCGATACTGGACCGCCACCTCGGCGATCTCGAGCCCGCGCTTGGCGTGCCGCATCGCCGTGAGCAGCTGACCCACGACGATCGGGTGGCCCAGCCCGGCAGCCTCCTCGCTGGCCCTTGACGATGCCCTCCTGCACGGCCTCGACGGTCTCGGTGAGCGAGAGCCCGGCCGACAGGTGCTGCTCGGGCGCCCACCGCAGCTCGGCGTAGACGCACGCCGTCGGTGGCGAGGTCGACGACGGACTTCGCGGGCGACGCGGGCCAGGTCCTCGGGCCGCTGCATCACCGCGACGGTGTGGATGAAGGTCTCGAGGTAGCGCTCGAGCGAGCCCGAGCTCGACGCCTCCTCGAACCACGCGCCGAGCGACTCCGCGTCGCCGGCCGGCAGGTCGTGGCCGATCTCGTCGGCGATCTCGACGATCGTGGCCGGGCGTACGCCTCCGTCGAGGTGCTCGTGGAGGGCGACCTTGGGGGCCTTGGCGATCTGTTCGGAAGTGGCACTCACAGGGTCATCGTGTCATGACGCCATGAGCAGCACGACGGTCTCCGCCACGCAGGCCGGCTTGTCCTTGCCCTTGATCTCGACGGTGTGCTGCAACGTCGCCCGCTGGCCCTTCTCGATCTCCTCGACCTCGAGCAGCTCGACGCGGTTGCGCACCTTGGAGCCGACGACGACCGGCGAGACGAAACGCACCTTGTTGAGGCCGTAGTTGACCCGCGCGACGTCACCGGCGAACGCGTAGACCTGCGCGCCGAGGAACGGCAGCATCGACAGCGTGAGATAGCCGTGCGCGACCGTGGCACCGAACGGCCCGTCCGCGGCGCGTTCGGGGTCGACGTGGATCCACTGGCGGTCACCCGTCGCGTCCGCGAACAGGTCGATCCGTTCCTGCGTGATCGCCACCCACTCGCTGACGCCGAGCTCTTCTCCGGCGGCCGCCGCGATCTCTTTGCTGTTGTTCAAGATGCGCATCTGTCCAACCTAACGAATGCGGTCGATCACGACGGACGGCACGTCCGCGGACCCCGTGCCGATGTCGTACCCCCCGTCGAGCGCTGCAACCGCACGCTCGAACCGCTCGGGCGTGTCGGTCTGCAGGGTCAGCAGGGGCTGACCTGCGGTGACGGTGTCGCCGGGCTTGGCGTGCATCACGACGCCCGCTGCCGCCTGCACCTGCTCGCCCGGGCGGGATCGTCCGGCGCCGAGCCGCCAGGCCGCCACGCCGACGCTGAGGGCGTCGAGGCGGGTCAGGGTGCCCGATGCGGGTGCGGTGATCGACGTGCGTCTCCTTGGGCGTGGGAAGGGCCGCATCCGGGTCGCCGCCTTGAGCGGAGATCATGCGCTTCCAGACGTCCATCGCGGCCCCTGAGGCGAGTACGTCCGCAGGGTCGACGTCGTCCTTGCCGGCGGCGGTGAGCATCTCGCGGGCCAGCTCGACGGTCAGCTCGACGACGTCTGCCGGGCCGCCGCCGGCGAGCACCTCGACGGACTCGGCGACCTCGCAGGCGTTGCCGGCGGTCAGGCCGAGCGGGGTCGACATGTCGGTGAGCAGCGCGACGGTCGTGACGCCCGCATCGTTGCCGAGGCTCGACCATGGTCTCAGCCAGCTCCCGCGCCATGGGCTCGGCTCTTCATGAACGCCCCGGAGCCGACCTTGACGTCGAGCACGAGGGCGCCGGTGCCCTCGGCGATCTTCTTGCTCATGATCGAGCTGGCGATCAGCGGGATCGCCTCGACCGTGCCGGTGACGTCCCGCAGCGCGTACAGCTTCTTGTCGGCCGGCGCCAGGCCCGGGCCCGCCGCACAGATCACGGCACCGACGTCCTCCAGCTGCGCCATCATCTCGTCGTTGGTCAGCGCGGCCCGCCAGCCGGGGATCGCCTCGAGCTTGTCGAGCGTTCCGCCGGTGTGGCCGAGGCCCCGGCCCGACAGCTGCGGCACCGCGACGCCGCAGGCCGCGACCAGCGGTGCGAGCGGAAGCGTGATCTTGTCGCCGACGCCACCCGTGGAGTGCTTGTCGGCGGTCTTCCACGACAGCGACGAGAAGTCCATGCGCTCGCCGCTGGCGATCATCGCGCCGGTCCACCTGCTGATCTCGCGCCGGTTCATGCCGTTGAGCAGGATCGCCATCGCGAGCGCCGACATCTGCTCGTCGGCGACGACTCCGCGGGTGTAGGCGTCGACGACCCAGTCGATCTGCGCGTCGTCGAGCTCGTGCTTGTCGCGCTTGGCCGCGATGACCTCGACGGCGTCGAACTGTTCGGTCATACGAGTCTCCTTTGTGACGGGGATGCGCTCGAAGCCGCGCAGCACCCAGGTCGGGCGGCGCGGCGCCTCCCCCGCCAACGCGAGGCGAGGGAAGCGGTCGAGCAGGGTCTTCAGGCTGATCTGCAGCTCGAGCCGCGCGAGCGGGGCGCCGAGGCAGAAGTGCAGGCCCATGCCGAAGCCGACATGGGGATTGGGGTCGCGCCCGACGTCGAACGTGTCCGGCGTCGTCGAACGCGTCGGCGTCACGGTTGGCCGAGCCCATCAGGCAGGCGATCTTCTGGCCGGCCCTGATCGTCTCGCCGCACACCGTGACGTCCTTGGTGGCCGTACGCTCGAACAGCTGCAGCGGGGCGTCGAATCGGATGAGCTCCTCGAGCGCGACGTCGATCGGCACCTCGCCCGAGGTCACCCGGGCCAGCTGATCGGGGTGGCTCAGCAGTGCGTGGATGCCGTTGCCGAACACGTTGACCGATGCCTCGTGCCCGGCGTTGAGCAGCAGCACGACGGAGGCGACGAGCTCGTCGTCGCTGAGCTTGGCGCCTCGGCCGCGCTCGGTGATCAGGTCGCTGATCAGGTCCTCGCCGCCGCCCGCCGACCTGCGGTGCGCCGCTCGGCGACGACCGCGCGTACGTAGTCGGAGAACGCCGTGCTGGCCTCGATCGCCGCTGGCCCTGGTGGCGGCGTCGACGTTGGGCTCGTACATGTGCACGATGGCCTGCGACCACGCGCGCAGGCGTACGTGGTCCTCACGGGGTACGCCCAGCAGGTCGGCGATGACGTAGACCGGCATCGGCTCGGCGTAGTCGCTCGAGCACGTCGAAGCTGTCGCCGAGGTCGCCGACCATGGACGCGGCGAGCTCCTCGATCCGTGGCCGCATACGCTCGACGTGGCCGCGTCCGAACGCGCCGGCGACGAGCCTGCGCAGCCGCGTGTGCTCGGGCGGCTCGTTCTCCATCATCTGGTTGCGGTGCAGCGCGTTGAACGGCTCCATCTCCGAAGCCGGCTCCCAGTCGGCCCAGATCCGGCCGAATCCGCGGTTGCGCAGGACCTGGCTGACCGAGTCGTGCGTCGTCGCCAGCCACACGCCCATCGGCTCGTGCCACAGCACGGGACCGTTCGCCCGCAGCGCAGCGAGCACCGGATAGGGATCGCGCAGGAAGTCAGGATTGCCGGGATCGAGCTGGACCGCGTAGCGGGTCAACGCTGGTCCAGGTCGTCGGCCCCGAAGGCATCGGGCAGCACCTCGGTCATGGTCTTGACCCCGCTCGGGCGTCATGAGCTGCATGTCGGGCCCGCCGTTCTCCCACAGGAGCTGGCGGCACCGGCCGCACGGCATCAACGGAGCACCCTTGGCGTCGACGCAGGCGACCGCGATCAGGCGTCCGCCGCCGGTCGCGTGCAGCGCCGAGACCATGCCGCACTCGGCGCACAGCCCGACACCGTAGGCGGCGTTCTCGACGTTGCAGCCCAGCACGACGCGGCCGTCGTCGACGAGTCCGGCGACACCGACCTTGAACTCCGAATAGGGCGCGTACGCCCGACCCATCACCTCGGTCGCGTACTTCGCCAGCGACTCCCAGTCGATCGGGTCGTCCGGACCTGAGATTCCCAGTGCCATGGCTAACCCGCGCTCCCTTTTCGATACTGCTGGCCGTCGGCCGCGGGCATTCGCAGGCGTTGAGCGCCGAGCGCCAGGACGAACAGAGTCGTGACGTATGGCGTCATGACCGTGAACTCGCGCGGGACCGAGTCGGTGAGCAGGAACCACGCCAGCACCGCGGCACCGACGACACCCATCACGATCGCGCCGCTGATCTGCCTGCGGACCGCCCGCAGGGCGGCGATCACGAGCAGTGCCAGCGCCACGAGCAGCAGCAGGGCGTGGACGGCGCCGGTGTCGCGCAGGCGCAGCGAGTCGGTGTAGCCGAACGTCAGCGCGCCCATCAGCAGGCCGCCGGGCCGCCAGTTGCCGAAGATCATCGCGGCGAGGCCGATGTAGCCGCGGCCCCCGGTCTGGCTCGCGCTGTAGCCGCTCGAGGACACGAGGGCGAGGAAGCCGCCGCCGATGCCGGCGAGCGCGCCGGAGACGAGAACGGCGATGTACTTGTAGAGGTAGACGTTGACGCCCAGGGTCTCGGCCGCCTGCGGGTTCTCGCCGCACGAGCGGAGGCGGAGACCGAACGACGTACGCCACAGCACCAGCGCGGAGACCACGACGAGGGCGAAGACCACCAGGCTGAGCGACGAGATGTTGGTGGTCAATGCCTCGACGACCGATGCGACGTCAGAGACGAAGAACCAGTGGTGGTCGGCGAGGTTGCCGGCTGCATCGGAGACGCCGGGGATCGTGATGTTGGTCGGCGCGTCCAGCCCGACGAGCTGGCGCGGTCCGCCACCTTCGTAGTCGGGGAAGATCGCCTCGGCGAGATACGTCGCCGCTCCCGCGCCGATGAGGTTGATCGCGACTCCCGAGACGATGTGGTCGACGCCGAACGTCACGGTCGCGACGGCGTGCAGCAGCCCGCCGATCAGGCCCAGGAGCGCCGCGCCGAGGACTCCGGCCCACGGACCACCGTGGTAGGCGAAGAACGCCGCACCCCACGTGCCGAGGATCATCTGCCCCTCGAGGCCGATGTTGACGACGCCTGCGCGCTCGGCCCAGAGCCCACCCAGGGCGGCCATCAGGATCGGGCAGGTCGCGATGATCGCGGCACGGATCGTGCCGGTCGAGTCGAGGTCGTTGGTGTCGGTGACGATGCGCACGATGGACACCACGGCGATGCCGACGAGCGACAGGTAGAACCAGTTCTTCGTCAGCCGGGCGACGAGGCCGGGCTGCGACGCGGTCTTGGTGGTGGTCGTCATGCGGTGGCCTCCGTCGGAACTGCGACCTCGCCGGCCACGACGCGGCGCTCGAGCCTGGTGCGCCATCGACGCACGACCTCGTAGGCCACGACGACCGCCAGCACGGCGACACCCTGCGTGATCTGCACGATGCTCGGCGACACGTCGGTGCCGAACGTCAGCGTGTTGGACTGTGCCGAGAGGAAGGCGAACAGCACGGCACCGAACAGCATGCCGATCGGCCTGTTGCGGCCCAGCAGCGCGACGGCGATGCCGAGGAAGCCGAGCTGGGCCTGGTAGGACGTGCCGTAGGACCCCGCGTCACCGAACAGCGCGGGCAGCCAGACCAGACCGGCGACACCACCGGACAGCATCATCGCGACCACGATCATGCGCTTGGGGTTGACGCCGGAGGCAAGCGCGGCCGACTGCGACTGGCCGCTGGCCCGCAGGTCGAAGCCGAAGCGGGTCTTGTTGAGCAGGACCCAGAAGCCGACTCCCACGATCACGGCGATGATCGACAGGGCCCAGATCTGCCCGTCCCTGGGCTCGTACGGCGTGAAGCCCTTGACCATGCTGCCGCTCTTGATCGTCGTGGTGTGCACCGAGTTGCCCTCGTGCACGCCGTGGCGGTCGACCAGATAACCGACGAGCGTGACGGCGATCGCGTTGAGCATGATCGTGGAGATGACCTCGCTGACGCCTCGCGTCGTACGCAGGATGCCAGCGATGCCGGCCCATGCCGCACCGACCGCGACGGCGATGATGATCGACACCGCGACGTTGAGGAAGCCGCCGAGGTATGCCGCTCCGGCGAACGACGCGGCCGCGAACGAGGCCATGAGGTACTGGCCCTCGATGCCGATGTTGAACAGCCCCATACGGAAGCCGATCGCAGCAGCCACCGCCGCGGTGTAGATCATCGCGGTCTGGTTGATGATGTTGACTCGCAGACGCGGCGACGGGTCACTGAACATCGCGGACCAGAAGTCGCCCGGCGAGCTGCCGACGGCGGCGATGACGATCGTGGTGACCAGCACCGAGACGACGATGGCAATGGCGGGGGCGAGCAGCGCCATCCCGATCCTGCGCAACCGGACGGAGTTCATACGGTCTGCCCTCCGGTCATGGCGGCGCCGAGGTCCTGGGGTGTCACGGTGGACGGCTCGAACGTGCCGACGAAGCGGCCGCGCAGGATCACCTGGATCGTGTCGGACAGGCCGATCAGCTCGTCGAGGTCGGCCGAGATCAGCAGGACGGCGAGGCCGGCCTTGCGAGCGCGCTTGATGTGACCCCAGATCGCGGCCTGGGCGCCCACGTCGACGCCACGCGTCGGGTGGGAGGCGATCAGCAGCTTGGGATCACCGCTCATCTCGCGGCCCACGATGAGCTTTTGCTGGTTGCCGCCGGACAGCGCGCGGGCCAGCGTGTCGATGCCGGGCGCACGTACGTCGTAGTCCGCCATGATGCGAGTCGTGTCCTTGCGAGCGCCGGAGCGGTTGATCCATGGACCCTTGACGTTGGGCGCCTCGGTCTGGTGACCGAGGATGCGGTTCTCCCACAGCGGCGAGTCGAGCAGCAGGCCGTGCCGGTGGCGGTCCTCGGGGATGTAGCCGATGCCCGCCTCGCGGAGCTTGCGGGTGTGCCAGTGCGTGACGTCCTCGCCGCTCAGCGTGATCCGCCCACTCGTCGGCATGCGCATGCCCATGATGGCCTCGACGAGCTCGGACTGGCCGTTGCCCTCGACGCCCGCGATGCCGAGAATCTCACCGCGATGGATCGTGAGCGAGAGCGTCGCTCAGCAGGTCGCGGCCGAACTCGTCGGTGAGCGTGACGTCGTGCAGCTCGAGCTCGACGACGTCCGTCACGGTCGACTCACCGGTCTCCGGCGACGGCAGCTCGGAGCCGACCATCAGCTCGGCAAGCTCGTGCTTGGTCGCGGTCTTGGGGTCGGCGGTGCCGACGGTCGTGCCGCGTCGCATGACGGTGATGTCGTCGGCGATCGCGAGGACCTCGTCGAGCTTGTGCGAGATGAACAGCACGGAGTTGCCGGCGTTGCGGAGCTCGCGCAGGTTGACGAACAGCGCGTCGACCTCCTGCGGCACGAGGACCGCCGTCGGCTCGTCGAGGATGATGATCCTGGCCCCGCGATAGAGCACCTTGGCGATCTCGAGTCGCTGCCGGGCCGCGACGCCGAGCCGCTCGACCAGCACGTCGGGTTCCAGCTCGAAGCCGAACCGGTCGGAGATGCGGCGGATCTCGGTCCGCGCTGCGTCACCGATGCCGTGCAGCTTCTCGGCGCCGAGCACCATGTTCTCGAGGACCGTGAGGTTGTCGGCCAGCATGAAGTGCTGGAACACCATGCCGACGCCGTTGTCGATCGCGTCGGTCGGCGACTTGAGGATGACCTCGTTGCCGTTGATCTCGATCGTGCCTTCATCGGGCCTCTGCACGCCGTAGAGGATCTTCATCAGCGTCGACTTGCCGGCGCCGTTCTCGCCGATCAAAGCATGCACCGTGCCTGAGCGGATCGTCACGTCGACGTCATGGTTGGCGATCACACCGGGGAACCGTTTGCCGATCCCTCGCAGCCTCACCGCATCCGCTTCAGATGGCACGGACACTCCTCCCGCAACAAGTCAAAACACTGGTTCGTGACACAAAAAGGTACGAACCTGGGCTGAACGCTACCGCGCCCAGCCCAGGTTCGTCTGTACTGGTCGAACTCTCCTTACGGAGCGGTCGGGACCTTGATCTCGCCGCTGATGATCTTGGCCTTGTAGCCGTCGATGTCAGAAGCGATGTCGTCCACGAAGCCACCCGACGTCGCGTAGCCGACGCCGTCAGCCTTGAGGTCGTAGACCTGGTAGCTGGTCAGCGGCTTGTCGTCGTTGACCGACTTGACGAAGTCGTACGTCGCGGTGTCGACGCGCTTGAGCATCGACGTCAGGATGTGCGGCTTCTGGGCAGCGGTCGCCGTGAGGTACTGGTCGGAGTCGACACCGATCGCCCACTTGCCGTCGCCGGCATCGACCGCGGCGTCGAAGACGCCGGAGCCCGAGCCGCCAGCAGCGTGGTAGACGACGTCAGCACCCTTGTCGAACTCGCCCGTCGCGGCAGCCTTGCCACCGGCCGGATCGCCGAAGCCCTTGAGGTCCGACTCCTGGATGTAGGCAACCTCGACCTTGATGTCGGGCTTGGCGGCCTTGGCACCCGCGGTGTAGCCGGCCTCGAACTTCTTGATGAGGTCGTTGTGGACGCCACCGACGAAGCCGATCGTGCCGGACTTGCTCTTCTCGGCAGCGGCGACGCCGACGAGGAAGGAGCCCTGCTCCTCAGCGAAGCCGAGGTAGGCGACGTTCTTGTTGACGGCCTTGTCGGGATCGAAGCCGTCGATCACACCGAAGTGGACCTCCGGGAAGTCGGGCGCGACCTTGTTGACCGAGTCGCTGTAGGCGAAGCCGACGCCGATGACGGTCGTGGCGCCGTTCTCGGCGAAGTTGCGCAGACGGTCCTCGCGAGCGGACTCGGCCTCACCGTCGGCCGCCTCACCCTCGACACAGGTTGCGTCAAACTCTTCGACGGCCTTCTTGAGGCCGACGTATGCCGAGTCGTTGAACGACTGGTCGCCGCGTCCGCCGACGTCGTAGGCGAGACCGATCTTCGGTCCATCGCCCTTCGCGGTCTTGCAGACATCCTTGCTGGCGGCGGGCTTGCTGCCGCCGTCACTGCCGCCACTGTCGCTGCTCCCGCAGCCCGCGAGAGCGAGCGCGGCAACGGCAGCGACGGCGGAAAGCTTGGTCAATCGACGCAAAATTCCTCCTCGGTAGAGCCGGGGAGCCCGGCACGTCCTCAGACCCTAGTTGTCACACGGGCCATGCGGGAGCGGCACAGGGACATTCAACGCAGTTGATACCGATTCGTAACCTGTCGAGGCGAGCGTCAGCTCACAGCGGCGCAGGCCAGCACCTTCGCGCCGATCGCGATGGCACGCTCGTCGATCCGCAGATTGCCCTGGTGCAGGTCGTACGTCGGGCCGTCGGGCGTGCGCGTGCCGAGCCGGCCCATCGCACCGGGGACCGCCTCGACGTACCAGGCGAAGTCCTCGCCGCCGAGGCTCTGCGCCGTCGATGCGACGCCGCTCGGGCCGATGGCCTGGGTCACCGCGCGGCGCATGATCTCGGTCGCGCCGAAGTCGTTGACGACGGGCGGGACGCCACGTGTGTAGGTCACGTCGGCACTGACCCCGAACGGCTCGATGATGTCGCTGATCAGACCCCGCACGAGGTGCTCGGCCTGGTGCCACGCCGCGGCATCGAGCATGCGGAGCGTGCCACTGAGCTCGCCGGTCGACGGGATGACGTTGGCCGCGTTGCCGGAGTGGATCTGGCCCCACACCATGCTGGCTCCCGCCCGTGGGTCGAACCGCCGCGACAGCACGGCCGGCAGCTGGGTCAGCAGGCTGCCAAGGGCGTACGTGAGGTCCTCGGTGAGGTGCGGGCGCGAGGTGTGTCCGCCGCGGCCGCTGAGCTGCACATGGATGTGGTCGGAAGCGCCGGTGATCGGGCCCTCGCGGAGACCCACGTGGCCGACGTCGAGCGACGGGTCGCAGTGCAGCGCGAAGATGCGCGAGACGCCGCGGAGCGCACCTGCGGCCAACAGCTTGAGCGCGCCGCCGGGCATGACCTCCTCGGCAGGCTGGAAGATCAGGCGTACGCGCACTGGGAGCTTCTCCTGGGCGTCGGCCTGCGCGAGCGCGACCGCCGCACCCAGCAACGCCGCGACGTGCACGTCGTGGCCGCACGAGTGCGAGACACCGGGGACGCTCGACTTCCAGGGGTCCTGGGAGGTGTCGACGACCGGCAGGCCGTCGAGGTCGGCGCGCAGTGCGACGATCGGCCCACCGTCGGGTCCGATCTCGGCCGCCAGCCCCGTGCCCTCGAACCGTTCGTAGGAGATGCCGCTCTTGTCCATCCACGTCGCGACGAGGTCGGTCGTACGCTCCTCGTGCCACGAGAGCTCGGGATAGGCATGCAGCTCGCGGCGGACCTCGATGAGGTCGGGGGTGACCACGTCGACGGATCGCGCGAGGGCATCGGACAAGGACATTCGCTCAGGATATCGCTGATTCGCCGCCGCCCCGGCACTACTGTCTGGGCGTGGGCGTCTGGGCGTGGGCGTCTGGGGCGTGCTCGACCACCCGGTGCTGATCACGGTGGCGTTCTTCGGGCTCGCGCTCGTCCTCTCGCCCACCTGGGCAGTGCTGCGGTCGTGTTCGGTACGTGCGACGGGTGGCGCCCGCGTCGGGCGTCGACCTCCGCGCGGTCGTGACGGCCTGGCGCCAGCGGCCCAGGCTCAGTCGTCGACGTCGGCGAGCTGCAGGCGATGATCCAGCAGGCCCTCGTGTCGGCCCCGGGCGTCAGAACCCGATGACGCGACACGAAGGAGTCCCGCATCGCGACCCTCGAGGCCGCTGCACGCCGAGGGCCGGATCACCGCGCGAGAAGCTCGCCGAGCTCAAGGCCGCGATCGCCGCCGAGGGCTGAGTCACCCGAGAGCGACGTGGTCCTGACCGGTCGGCCGGGCCAGCGCATGTCCCGGGCGACCGTCTGCAGCTCGGGCCGGTGGATGTCCTGCTTGTGCAGGTACCAGAGCGTCCCGGCCGTGATGCCGAGCAACGAGACCGCCCCGCCGCCGATCAGCATCCAGCGGGCGCCGAACTCCTCGCCGACCCAACCGATCAGGGGTGCACCGAGTGGAGTGCCACCCAGGAAGATCATCAGGTAGAGCGCCGCGACGCGCCCGCGCATCATGGCGCTCGTCGTCATCTGCATCATGGCGTTGGCCGAGGTGACCATCGTCAGTGCGCACAACCCCAGCACCGGCAGGATCGCGGCGAACGAGGTGTAGCCGGGCATCAAGCCCGGCGATGATCTCGACGACCGCGAAGGCCGCACCCGCGAGCACCACGAAGATGAGTCGGGGACGGGCCCGCCGGGCTGCGAGCAAGGCGCCGGCCAGCGAGCCGACGGCCATGATCGAGGCGAGGAGGCCGTACTCCCCCGCGCCCTTGTGGAACACCTCGGTTGCCATCAACGCACTCGTCATCTGGAAGTTCATGCCGAACGTGCCGACGAAGAACACGCAGGTCAGGATCAAGATGAGGTCCGGACGTGATCGTACGTATCGCACGCCGTCACGCACGGCCCCCTTGCGTGTGCCGGTGACCGGTGACGGGCGCAGACGACTGCCGTCGAGGAGCTGAAGCGAGACGAACACCGCGACATAGCTGATCGCGTTGGCCAGGATGACCCAGCCGGTGGCGCGGACGCCCGAGCCGAGGGCGGCGATCAGGACCCCCGCCACGGCAGGGTCCGATCATGCGGGCGGAGTTGAACGACGCAGAGTTGAGACCCACCGCGTTGGCGAGGTCCTCCTTGCCGACCATCTCGACGACGAACGACTGTCGCGCAGGGGCGTCGAACGCCGTGCCGATCCCGAACACGAATGCCAGGGCGTACACCTGCCATGCCTGCACGACACCGGTGATCGCGAGGATGCCGAGGATCGCGGCGGGGATCGCCATCGCGCCCTGGGTGAACCGCAGCACCGTACGTTTGGGGACCCGGTCGGCGACGACGCCGGCGATCGGGGAGAACAGCAGGGCGGGCAGCAGCTGAAGGCCGGTCGTGATGCCGAGCGCCGTGCCGCTGTGGGTCAGCTGCAGGATCAGCCAGTCCTGTGCGACGCGCTGCATCCAGGTGCCGACGTTGGAGACGAAGGCGCCCATCGCGTAGATGCGGTAGTTGCGTATCGACAGCGCCCGGAACGTGGGGCTCATCCGGGGTCCCCGCGAAAGCGCGAGCCCCTGGAAGCACCTGCGGTGGCACTCCGCGAACGGTTTCGTGGGGTGGTCAACTCGCAGCCAACCGTTCCAGCAGTGCGGTCGCCTCCCTCAACGTCTTGCGCTCGGCGGTCGTGAGCTCGGCGAGGCGCTGCGCGAGCCACTCGTCGCGGCGTACGCGCTCCTCGGCGAGCACGGCATCGCCCTTGTCGGAGACCGAGATCAGCACCTGGCGGCCGTCATCGGGGTGCGGCTCGCGGGTCGCGAGTCCTTCGTCGACGAGGCACGTGAGCGTACGGGTGATGGACGGCGGCTGGACCCGCTCGTGCGCGGCGATCGCGCTCGGCGTCGACGGGCCGAGCTTGAGGATCGAGCCGAGGACGGACAGCTGCGTCGGGGTCAGGTCCGTCTGGCGCTCCTGCCGGAGGCGGCGGTTGAGCCGGGCCACTGAACGGGCGAGCTGGTGGGAGTCAGTGGGCATATCCTTAGCATACCTCATTACCTATGCTAATCAAATGGCGTGGACGCCTCGCATCCCTCGCGCAGGGGATCTGTCGGCGCCCTGAACGTGGCAACATCGAGATGTGAATCCAGGACGTTCCCTGCTCCTGCCTCTGGCGCCCGCCACGTGGCGGCGGTGGGTCTACCTGGTGCTGGGCGGCGCGGTGTTCACGCCGTACCTCCTGGTCGGCGCCTACCCCGTCGTGCTGGCGTGGGGCGGACGCAACGCTGCCGTCGCGGCGGCCGTCGTCGGCGGCATCGCCCTCGTGCTCGCAACCATCGCGCTGACCGCGATGCTCGAGGCCGTACGCCAGCTCGAGGTCGTCGCGGCCAAGCAGCTGTTGCGCGGGCCGCTGGTCGCCGAGCTGATCCCGTCGTCAGTCAACGGTGCCGACCGGGTGCGTGCTGGGGCGTTCTTCGCGCTACACCTGCTCTGTGGTGGGCTCGTCGGCTTCGCGACGGTCATCGTCCTGCCCTCGGGCGTCACGTTCCTGCTTGCCGCGGTCGGAGTGATCGACCTGAGTGGAGACAGCGCCTGGCAGGGGCGTTCGCAGCCCGTCATGGCACTCGTCGGCGTCGCCTGCCTGGCCGCATTCGCGTACGGCACGGCGGGCCTCGGCGTTCTGATGTCCTGGGCGGCGCCTCGCCTCCTCGGCCGCTCGTCGACGACGCGGCTCGCCGAGCTGGAGCGCGTCACGGGTGAGCTGTCCGAGCGCAACCGGCTGGCCCGAGAGCTGCACGACTCCGTGGGCCACGCGCTCAGCATCGTCGCGGTCCAGGCCGGCGCCGCCCGCAAGCTGCTCGACCGGGATCCGGCGTTCGCCCGGGAGTCGCTCGCCACTGTCGAGGATGCTGCGAGCCAGGCGCTCGCGGATCTCGACGGCGCGCTGGCCACGTTGCGGGACGACGGCGCTCCGGGTCACCGACGCATGCTCAATGACCTCGACGCTCTGGTCAGCCAGAGTCGAGCGGCCGGCCTGCTGATCGAGACGGAGCTGGCCGGACCGATCGCCTCGCTGCCCGAGCCGGTGTCGCGCGACGCATTCCTCGCGATCCAGGAGGGCCTCAGCAACGTCCTGCGTCACGCCGGACCGGTGCCGGTCTCGTTGCGCCTCACCGTCGGCGACACCGTACGCATCCACGTGTCGAACCCGATGCCAACAAGCCCGCTCCCGGCACGACCATCGGGCGGACGGGGACTCAGGTGGATGAGCGAGCGCATCCAGAGTCACGGCGGCGCGGTCGTGGCCCGCGAGATCGACGGCCGCTGGCGCCTCGACGTGACGATCCCGGTCGAGCCATGACGCGAGTTCTGATCGTCGACGACGAGCCGCTGATCCGGCGCGGGCTCGCTGCCGTGATCGATGCCGAGGACGACCTCGAGGTCGTCGGCGAGGCTGTCGACGGCTCGGAGGTCGTGCCACTCGCCCGCCGGCACCGGCCCGACGTCGTGCTGATGGACGTCCGCATGCCGCGCATCGACGGCATACGTGCGACTGAGCTGCTGCTCGCCGCGTTCGACGACCCGCCGTACGTCATCGTCGTCACGACGTTCGAGAACGACGAGTACGTCTACGACGCCCTGCGCGCGGGCGCCAGCGGTTTCCTGCTCAAGCGCGCCGGCCCCGAGCAGGTCGTCGAGGCGATCCGCATCGTCGCACGCGGCGAGTCGCTGCTGTTCCCTGCGGCGATCCGTTCGATGGCCGGAAGCCACCTCGGCCCGGCGCCACGAGCACGGCGCTGGGCGCTGACCGAGCGCGAGGAGGAGGTCCTCCGGCTCGTCGCCACGGGCGCCAGCAACCTGCAGATCGCCGAGACGCTGTTCATCACGGTCGAGACCGTCAAGACGCACGTCAGCAACGTGCTGGCCAAGCTCGGTGTTCGCGACCGACTGCAGGCCGTCATCGAGGCGTACGAGACCGGATTCCTCAAGACCCGCTGAATCTCCCCCGGATGCGCCAGCAGGCTCCCCCGCACGAGCGATGGCGGGTGCCCCGCGCTCGACGACGGTGGACACATGTCACCCACCGAACAGCACCACGTCCTGGCCCGCACCGCGCTGGTGTGGGCGCTGAGCTACGGCGCCGTGCGTACGTACTGGCAGCTCGACGGCTCGCCCGCCCACCTCTCCGCGATCGGGACCGACCTGGTCGTGTTCACCGGCTGGTGGGGCATCGCGCTGTGTGGCGCGGCCGCCCTGCTGGCAGCGGCCATGCTGCGGCCGCGACGCCGTGCCGCGCTGCCCATCCTGGTCGGTGCGACGGCAGTCGCCCTCTCACTCGTCGCGGCTTCCGTGATGCTCGTGCTCGACCTGATCGGCAACGTGTTCCCCGGCATGGGCATCGACCGCTACCCGCTGGGGGCGGCCAGCCGCGTCGCCTGCGCGTCGGGCGGGGTGCTGCTCGCGCTCGCCGCGCGGTCGTTCCGGCAGCAGTCGGGCATCCGCCTGCGCGCCCTCGACCGCTTGCAGACCGTGCTGACGCCGCTGGATCGCACGCCTCGCTGGGCATACGTCGCGGCGTATGTCTCGATCGCCGGTGCCTCACCCGGATCGCCGCTCAGGCGGTCGTGGGGTTCGACGAGTCGCCGCTGTCAGGCATCGCGTTCGAGGGCTGCTTCGTCCTAGCCGGGACGCTGCTGCCGCTCGCCCTGGTGCATTCCTGGGGCATGGTGTGGCCTCGCTGGGTCGTGGGTCTCGCCGGGCGGCGCGTGCCTCGCCGGCTCGTGCTCTGGCCGGGCGTCGGCGTCGCCGTCATGATCGTCGCCTACTTCGGCGTCATGCTCGGCCAGATGGTCGTCGAGCGGCTCCATGGCCGCAACCCGTTCCCGCCGGACGCCCGGATGGACCTGCCGGAGACCTTCTTCTGGGTCGCCGTCCCGGCGTACGTCGTGTGGGGCGCCGCACTGGGCGTCACCGCACTCTCGTACCACCGGCGGACCCGCTCCCGCGAGGGACACGAATCGCTCTCCGGAGGGATGGGCGAGACGTCAGGTTTGAGCAGGCTGGAAGCATGACAGCTCTCGACATGCGGCCCCTCGAGGCCACTCCACGGATCCGGCGCATCGCGCACCTCGTCCCGCTGCTCACGTTGCCCTCCGGCTTGTGGCGCATCGCCCTCGTGGTCGGTCTGCCGCTGACCAATGCCGAGGTCGGCGGGTTTTGGATGCGGGTCTACATCGTCTCGCTGTCGCTCGTCTCGGAGGGCGCAGCGCTGATGACGCTCGGGCTCGTGCAGCCATGGGGCGAGGTCGCACCGCGGTGGATCCCACTGATCGGCGGGCGACCCGTACGTCCCCTCGCCGCCTTCATCCCGGCCATCGCCGGAGCCACGTTCCTCACCGCGCTCTGGACCTGGGTGTTCTGGGGCATGGCCGGCAGCGAGTTCTACGACTACTTCAACGGGGTGCAGTCCGTGATCGTCACGCTCGCGTACCTGCCGCTGCTCCTCTGGGGGCCGCTGCTGGCCGTCGTCGCCTTCGCGTACCTGCGCCGCCGGCGCTCCTGAGGGCCGGCGGCGTCGAGGTCAGGCCTTGCCGTGCGCCAGGGCGCCGAGCAGGTCGCGGTTGAGCTGCGCGATCGTGTCGAGCGGGATGCCCTTGGGGCACGCCGACGTGCACTCGCCGATGTTGGTGCAGCCGCCGAAGCCCTCGTGGTCGTGCTGCTCGACCATGCCGATGACCCGCGACTCGCGCTCGGGCTGACCCTGCGGGAGCAGGCCGAGGTGCGTGATCTTGGCAGCCGTGAACAGCATGCCCGAACCGTTGGGGCAGGCCGCGACGCAGGCGCCGCAACCGATGCAGGTCGCGGCGTCGAACGCGTGGTCGGCGTCGTCCTTGGGCACCGGCAGGCGTTGCGCGTCGGGCGCCGATCCGGTCGGCGCGCTGATGAAGCCGCCGGCCTGGATGATGCGGTCGAACGCACGAGCGGTCGACGACGAGGTCCTTGACGACCGGGAAGGCTCCCGCGCGCCACGGCTCGATGTCGATGACGGCGCCGTCCTCGAAGCTGCGCATGTGCAGCTGGCAGGTCGTGGTGACCTCCGGGCCGTGCGCGATGCCGTTGATCACGACGCCGCACATGCCGCAGATGCCCTCGCGGCAGTCGTGGTCGAACGCGATGGGGTCGTCGCCGGACAGCGTGAGCTGCTCGTTGAGGACGTCCAGCATCTCGAGGAACGACATGTGCTCGCTGACGTTCTCGACGCCGTACGTGACCATCTGGCCCTTGTCGTCGGCGTTCTTCTGACGCCACACCCTGACGGTGATGTTCACTTGTAGCTCCTGGACTTCATCTCGACGTACTCGTACTCCAGCGGTTCCTTGTGCAGCGTCGGCTGCTCGTCGCCGAACTCCCACGCCGAGACGTAGGCGAACTCGTCGTCGTGGCGCAGCGCCTCGCCGTCCTCGGTCTGGCTCTCGGCGCGGAAGTGGCCGCCGCACGACTCGCGACGGTTGAGCGCGTCGATGCACATGAGCTCGCCGAGCTCGAAGAAGTCGGCGACGCGGCCGGCCCGCTCGAGGGTCTGGTTGAGCTCCTCGTTGACGCCGGTGACCTTGACGTTGGCCCAGAAGTCGGCCTTGAGGTCGCGGATCATGCTGATGGCCTTGATCAGGCCCTCCTCGGTGCGCTCCATGCCGCAGTAGTCCCACATGATCTGGCCGAGCTCCTTGTGGAACGAGTCCACGGTGCGGGTGCCGTTGATCGACAGGAACTTCTCGATCCGCTCCTCGACCGCCGTGCGGGCCTCGACGACCTCGGGGTGCGTCGTCGTCGACCTTCTCGTACGGTCCGTCGGCCAGGTAGTTGGCGATCGTGTAGGGCAGGACGAAGTAGCCGTCGGCCAGGCCCTGCATCAGCGCCGAGGCGCCGAGGCGGTTGGCGCCGTGCTCGGAGAAGTTGGCCTCGCCGGCGACGAACAGGCCCGTCGAGGTTGCTCTGCAGGTCGTAGTCGACCCACAGGCCGCCCATCGTGTAGTGCACGGCGGGGTAGATGCGCATCGGCTGCTCGTACGGGTTCTCGCCCGTGATCTGCGCGTACATGTCGAAGAGGTTGCCGTACTTGGCCTCGACCGCGTGGCGGCCGAGGCGCGCGATCGCGTCGGCGAAGTCGAGGTAGACGCCGAGCCCGCCCGGTCCGACGCCCTTGCCGGCGTCGCACTGGTACTTGGCGGCGCGCGAGGCGATGTCGCGCGGCACCAGGTTGCCGAACGCCGGGTAGATGCGCTCGAGGTAGTAGTCGCGCTCGTCCTCGGGGATGTCGCTGGGGGCGCGGTCGTCGCCGGCCTTCTTGGGCACCCAGATGCGGCCGTCGTTGCGCAGCGACTCCGACATCAGGGTCAGCTTGGACTGGTAGTCGCCGCTCACCGGGATGCAGGTCGGGTGGATCTGCGTGTAGCAGGGGTTGGCGAAGAACGCGCCCTTGCGGTGCGCGCGCCACGTCGCGGTGACGTTGCAGCCCATCGCGTTGGTCGACAGGAAGAAGACGTTGCCGTAGCCGCCCGTGGCCAGCACGACGGCGTCGGCGGTGTGCGTCTCGATCTCGCCGGTGACCATGTCGCGGACGATGATGCCGCGGGCCTTGCCGTCGATCATGATGAGCTCGAGCATCTCGTGGCGGGTGTTCATCTCGACCGTGCCGGCGGCGATCTGGCGCTCCAGTGCCTGGTAGGCGCCGATCAGGAGCTGCTGGCCGGTCTGGCCGCGGGCGTAGAACGTACGGGAGACCTGCACGCCACCGAACGAGCGGTTGTCGAGCAGTCCGCCGTACTCACGGGCGAACGGGACGCCCTGCGCGACGCACTGGTCGATGATGTTCACCGACACCTGGGCGAGGCGGTAGACGTTGGACTCGCGGGCGCGGAAGTCGCCGCCCTTGACCGTGTCGTAGAACAGCCGGTAGATGCTGTCGCCGTCGTTGCGGTAGTTCTTGGCGGCGTTGATGCCACCCTGCGCGGCGATCGAGTGGGCGCGTCGCGGGCTGTCCTGGTAGCAGAAGCTCTTGACCTGGTAGCCGGCCTCGCCGAGGGTCGCGGCCGCGGACGCGCCGGCGAGGCCGGTGCCGACGACGATGACGCTGAGCTTGCGACGGTTGGCCGGGTTGACGAGCTTGGTGCTGAACTTGCGCTCGTCCCAACGCCGCTCGATCGGGCCCGAGGGCGCCTTGGTGTCGTGGATGTCCTCGCCGACCGCGTGGAACTGTTCGGAGACGTTCGTGGTCATGTCAGCCTCCCAGGCCGAAGAAGTAGATGGCGAACGGCGGCGCGAGGAAGCCGGCGGTGATGACCACCGCGACGACGATCGCAGCGGAGTTCCAGAACGAGTCGCGGCGCTTGGCGCTGTAGTTCTGGCCCAGCGTCGTGAACGCGCTCCAGAAGCCGTGCCAGAGGTGGAAGCCGACCGCGATCAACGCGACGGTGTAGGCCAGCAGCACCCAGAAGTGCTCGAAGCTGTTGTGCAGCTTGCCGTAGGCCGTGTCGGACGCACCGCCGGGATGGATGTCGTTGGTCGTCAGGTTGAGGATGTGGAAGACGATGAACAGCGCGATCGTCACCCCGCCCCAGCGCATCGTGAACGAGGCGTAGCTGCGCTGGATGCCGGTGCGGTTCTGCTTGGTCTGGTAGCGCTTGCCACCGACGTAGCCGGCCGCCTTCTTGTTGCGCCGCCACAGCGTGATCGCCGCGTACGCGTGCAGGAGCACCGCACCCAGCAGCACGACCCGGACGATCCAGAGCAGTCCCTCGTGGGGCAGCATCGGCTCGCCGAACGTGCGCAGGTGGTGCGCGTACTCGTTGAAGGCATCGGGGCCGGAGAAGGCCCGCAGGTTGCCGTACATGTGCAGGATCAGGTAGCCCACCATGATGAGCCCCGACACCGCCATCGCATATTTCAGGGCGACGGTCGACGTACGCGCCGACGGTCGCTTGCTCAGTTGGGTAGTCGCCACAACTCGCCAGCCTAGGACCGGTCGGGCACTTCCGCAAAGGCATTGTGAGGTAAGGGTTCATAGCCTTTGGCTATGAACCCTTGGCCTACGATGCCCAGCAGGTCAGGAGCGTGAAGCGCGCTTCTTCCGCCGGATCATCGGGTCGAACTTGAGGTCGACGACGCGCTCCTTGAGCGGGATCAGCGCGTTGTCGGTGATCTTGATGTGCTCGGGGCAGACCTCGGTGCAGCACTTCGTGATGTTGCAGAAGCCCAGACCGTGCTCGTCCTGCGCCGCCTCCTTGCGGTTGACGCCCTGCTCCTCAGCGGCGTCGAGCGGATGCATGTCGAGCTCGGCGACTCGCATCAGGAAGCGCGGTCCCGCGAACGCCGGCTTGTTCTCCTCATGGTCACGCAGCACGTGGCACGTGTCCTGGCACAGGAAGCACTCGATGCACTTCCGGAACTCCTGCGACCGCTCGACGTCGACCTGCTGCATGCGGTAGTCGCCGGGTTCGACGCCCTCAGGTGGCACGAACGCACGCACCTCACGGGCCTTGTCGTAGTTGAACGACACGTCCGTCACGAGATCGCGGATCACCGGGAACGTACGCATGGGGGTCACCACGATCGGTTCACCCGGTGGCAGGGTCGACATCCTCGTCATGCACAGCAGCCGCGGGCGGCCGTTGATCTCGGCGCTGCACGAGCCGCACTTGCCGGCCTTGCAGTTCCAGCGGACCGCGAGGTCCGGGGCCTGCGTCGCCTGGATGCGATGGATGATGTCGAGCACGACCTCGCCTTCGTTGACCTCGACGTCGTAGTCGGCGAAGTCGCCGCCCTCGTCGTCGCCGCGCCAGACACGGAAGTGCTCCTGGTTGCCCATCTCAGATCCTTCCGCCGAGTTCTGCAGTGGTGAAGTACTTGCCGAGCTCGTCGCTCTCGAACAGGTCGAGCAGGTCCTCGCGTACGGGGATCTGCTCCTTGCGCTCGACGTCGACCGTGCCGTCGCCGGCCAGCGTGCAGACCAGCAGGACGTGGCGCCAGTCGGCGTCCATCGTGGGGTAGTCGTCGCGGGTGTGGCCGCCACGACTCTCGGTGCGCAGGATCGCCGCCTTGGCGACGCACTCGCTGACCAGCAGCATGTTGCGCAGGTCCAGTGCGAGGTGCCAACCGGGGTTGAACTGCCGGTGACCCTCGACCACGACCTGTTCGCCGCGCGCCTTGAGACTCTCGAGCTTGTCGAGCGCCTCCTGGATCTCCTCCTGCTTGCGGATGATGCCGACCAGGTCGTTCATGGTCTGCTGCAGCTCCTGGTGCAACGTGTAGGGGTTCTCCGAACCCTCCTGCCCGCCGTCGCCGAACGCCGCGACCGACCGCCGCGCGGCGAGCTGCACGTCGTCATCGCTGATCGCGGGCCTCCGGTCGCCGAGGGAGTCGATGTAGGCCGCAGCGCCCGCGCCGGCCCTGCGGCCGAACACCAGCAGGTCCGACAACGAGTTGCCACCGAGCCGGTTGGAGCCGTGCATGCCGCCGGAGCACTCACCGGCGGCGAACAGACCCGCGACCGAAGCAGCACCGGTGTCGGGCTCGACCTCGACGCCACCCATGACGTAGTGACACGTCGGGCCGACCTCCATCGGCTCCTTGGTGATGTCGACGTCGGCCAGCTCCTTGAACTGGTGGTGCATCGACGGCAGCTTCTTGATGATGACCTCGGGCTTGAGCCGGCTCGAGACGTCGAGGTAGACGCCGCCGTGCGGAGTGCCGCGGCCGGCCTTGACCTCGGAGTTGATCGCGCGCGCGACCTCGTCGCGGGGCAGCAGCTCAGGAGGCCGCTTGTTGTTGTCGGCGTCGGTGTACCAACGATCGGCTTCCTCCTCGGTCGTCGCGTACTGCCCCTTGAAGACGTCCGGGATGTAGTCGAACATGAAGCGCTTGCCCTCGGAGTTGGTCAGCACGCCACCGTCACCGCGTACGGACTCGGTCACGAGGATGCCCTTGACCGACGGGGGCCAGACCATGCCGGTGGGGTGGAACTGGATGAACTCCATGTTGATCAGCGACGCACCGGCTCGCAGCGCGAGCGCGTGGCCGTCGCCGGTGTACTCCCACGAGTTGCTGGTGACCTTGAACGACTTGCCGATGCCGCCGGTCGCGAGGATGATCGCCGGCGCCTCGAAGACGAGGTGACGGCCGGACTCGCGCCAGTAGGCCAGCGCACCGGAGATGCGATCGCCGTCCTTGGTCAGGTCGGTGACGGTGCACTCGGCGAAGACCTTGATCCTCGCGTCGAGGTCCCCGGTCTCGGCCAGGTCCTCCTGCTGCAGCGACACGATCTTCTGCTGCAACGTGCGGATCAGCTCGAGACCCGTGCGGTCGCCGACGTGCGCGAGCCGGGGATAGGTGTGGCCGCCGAAGTTGCGCTGGCTGATCCTGCCGTCGGGCGTACGGTCGAACAGCGCGCCGTAGGTCTCGAGCTCCCAGACCCGGTCCGGCGCCTCCTTGGCGTGCAGCTCGGCCATGCGCCAGTTGTTGAGGAACTTGCCGCCCCGCATGGTGTCACCGAAGTGCACCATCCAGTTGTCCTTGTCGTTGACGTTGCCCATCGACGCGGCGCAGCCACCCTCGGCCATCACGGTGTGGGCCTTGCCGAACAGCGACTTGCTGATGATCGCGGTCTTCTTGCCCTGCTCGCGAGCCTCGATCGCCGCTCTCAGGCCGGCGCCGCCGGCTCCGATGACGATGACGTCATACGACAGTCGCTCGATCTCCGTCATTCACAATCCTTGTCAGTTGATGATGCGGGGGTCGGAGAACCAACCGGCCGAGACGGCCATGATGTAGAAGTCAGTCAGGGCCAACGTGCCGAGCGTCAGCCACGCGAGCTGCATGTGCTTGCCGTTGAGTCGCGTGACCCAGCCCCAGAGCTTGTAGCGCACGGGGTGCTGGGAGAAGTGGTTGAGCCGGCCGCCGATGATGCTGCGGCACGAGTGGCATGACGCGGTGTAGGCCCACAGCGCGACGACGTTGCCCAGCAGCACGAGGTTGCCCAGACCGATGCCGAGCTCGCCGTCGCCGGTCTCGAAGGCCTTGATCGCGTCGTACGTGTTGATCAGCGAGATCAGCACCGCGGCGTAGAAGAAGTAGCGGTGCAGGTTCTGGCCGATCAGCGGGAAGCGGGTCTCGCCGGAGTACGTCGCGTGCGGCTCGGCGACGGCGCAGGCCGGCGGCGAGAACCAGAACGCCCGGTAGTACGCCTTGCGGTAGTAGTAGCAGGTCATCCGGAACAGCAGCAGGAACGGCAGGGTCAGCGCGGCGTACGGCAGCCACCACACATCGGGCAGGAACGAGCCGAAGTGCGACGACTCGGGGACGCAGCCGTTGGAGATGCACGGCGAGTAGAACGGCGTCAGGTAGTTGTAGTCGCCGACGAAGTAGTCCTTCTGCATGAACACGCGCACGGTCGCATACGTGATCCACGCGATCAGGCCCACTGCAGTGGTCAACGGCGGGATCCACCAGCGGTCGGTTCGCAGGGTACGGGCGGCGATCGCGGCACGGCCGTCGCCGGCTTCAGGTGACGAGGCGGAGGTGCGGAGTGTGGCCACCGTCACACACTAAGGCGGAGCCACCCTATCCGCCAAGTCATTGTGAGGTCGCCATTCATAGCCGTCGACTATCGTGGCGGTCGTGCAGATCCAGCAGCTCACCTACTTCGTCGCGGTCGCCCGGACCCGGCACTTCACCCGCGCCGCCGAGCTGACGGGCGTCTCGCAGCCCAGCCTCTCCAAGCAGATCCGGGTGCTCGAGAACTCGCTCGGCACGCCGCTGTTCGTCCGCAACCGCGGAGCGATCGAGCTGACCAGCGCGGGTGAGGCGCTGCTGCCGCACGCACAGCGCATCCTGATCGACACCGAGAGCGCAGAGCGCACGGTGCGCGAGGTCGCGACCCTTCGCCGCGGTCGCGTACGCATGGGCGCCACCCCTTCGCTGTGCGAAGGCCTGCTGCCCGAGGCGCTCAAGGAGTTCCACGCCTCCTACCCCGACATCGAGCTCGAGGTGCAGGAGGCCGGCTCCCGCGTGCTGACCCGCGAGCTGGCCGACGGCCGACTCGACGTCGCACTGCTGATCGTGCCGCTGCACAACGCCGACCCCGACATCCAGACCACGCCGATCCTGCGCGAGCGCCTCGTGCTGGCGAGCCCTGCGGACGCGGACCTCCCTGACCGCCTGGAGATCCGCGACCTCGAGGAGCTCCCGCTCGTGATGTTCCGCGAGGGGTACGACCTGCGCGAGGTCACCCTCGGCGCCTGCGCCGATGCGGGCTTCGAGCCGAAGCTCTCGGTCGAAGGCGGCGAGATGAGCGCCGTGCTGCGCTTCGTGCAGGCCGGCCTCGGCCACGCTGTCGTGCCGAGCATGGTGCTGACGACACGTCCGCAGCTCCGCGCGACCCAGCTCGACAGCCCTTCGCTGGAGCGCGTGATCGCCTTGGCGCACCGCAGCACCGAGGCGTTGCCGCTGGCGGCCCGCGCGTTCAAGTCCGAGCTGCTCAAGCACCTGACCACGATGGTGTCGGACGACCTGGGAATTGTCTGAACAGAATCCGACCGGCTCGACAAGATCAAGGCCACGCCTGACGGCCAGAGCTACGACGGACCGAGCGCGAAGGTGTGCTGCGGGACCCAGCCTGCGGCGTCGTCCTTTTCTCATCGGCACGCTCGTCGTCCTCACGGCCTCTAGCGGCGACAGCGACGTGGACAAGAGCCAGCCAGCGGCCAGACGACCACAGCAGCCGAAACCGTGCCGCCGCTGTCCGAGGCCGACGCCAAGAAGGCGTTGCTGACCCTCGACGACCTTTCCGAAGGCTGGAAAGTCGACCCCGACGACGACGCGGACGCCGACGTCAAGGTGACGGAGGGCTCGGCGGCGTGCAAGAAGTTCATGGAGGGCCCCGATGACGAGGCACCGACGAAGGTCGGCACGTCGTTCTCCCAGGGTGAGGACGCTTTCCTGAGCAGCGGGGTCGAGTCATACGAGAGTTCGCAGGCCAAGAAGGAGTGGGATGCCGACGTCAAGGCACTCACCGCCTGCGATCACTTCACGCTCGGCGATTCGGACGGCTTCAGGATCGAGCTCGAGGTGAAGCCGGTCCCGATCGCCGAGCTCGGCGACGACACCGTCGCGTTCCACGCGACCGGCACAGTCGAAAACGTGACCCTGCACCTCGACCTGCTCGGCGTCAGGGCCGGCCGGAACACCGCAGGGATCACCGCCATGACCTTTGGGGATCCGGCACCACGCGACAAGCTCGAGGCGATGCTCGAGACCGTCGTTGACCGGCTCGACAAGCTCGAGGACGCGGCCTGACGACGAGGGTCAGAGGCCCCGCAGGCGAAGCACGACGCCGCCGTGGTCGGACGGCCACAGCCCCGTCACCGGGTCGCGATCGGCCACATCCGTGCCGGTGACCTCGCCGCGGTCCACGGCCAACGGGCGGCCAGCTGCGGTCCGGCCGAACACCATGTCGATGCGATGGTCGAAGTCATCGGCGGTGGGATCGTCGACCAGCTCGGAGAGGCCCGAGGTCCAACCCCGTTCGGCCGTCGCCACCTGAGCCACTCGTCGGTGAAGCGGCCCGGACCGGTGATCAGCTCGTAGGGCGCCTTGTGCGGCACGTGGTCGTTCGGCTTGACCGAGCTGTTCAGCGGATCGGAGTTGCAGTCGCACACCAGCACCGTGCTGCGGTCGCTCGCGGTGGCGGTCAGCAGCTCGGACGCCTGCGCGAGGGCGAGATCGGAGCTGAACGCCTCGAGGTGGGTGTTGACGAAGCGGAACCTCGTGGCCCCGGAGCGTATGTCGACCCACTGGTAGCCGCGGTCGAAGCGGAACGAGGCGCCCGCCGCGGTGACCACCAGGTTGTGCGCATAGACCTGGTCACCAGTGGATCCGGCGGTCAGGCCGCCCTTGACGCGCACCAACACGACGTCACGCATCGTCAGGCGGATGTCCTTGGCGTCGGCGCTCATCGTGCCGTTGAACGGGCTGCCCGTGAAGCTCGGCGCCTCCACGTCGGCCCGGTTGCCGACCGACACGGCACGGTAGCGCTCGCCTCGCTCGGCGAGCTCATGCAGCAGGATCTGGAGGAAGTCGTAGTCGACGGTCGTGGCGTTGGGGACGCCGACCTGGTTGAGCTGCAGCGGTGGTGGTAGAGCGCGAACTCCTTGACCGAGAACTCGCACTCGAACGAGCTGAGCTCGTCGTACGCCCGGTCGAGGCTCGCGTCATCGAGGTTGTGCGCGATCGTGACGTGCGGGTGGAACGGGAAGTCGGGCTCTGGGGCGTCGAGCGCCCGGCGCACCGTCTTGGCCAGCATCTCGGTGTAGGAGATGCCCTGGCTGACGGCGATGAACACGACCGGCGACACGGGCCGGAACGTACCGGTCCCCCGCAACCGCATGGCGAACGACGGAATCGACACCGAGGCCCGTTCGAGCGCCGCATAGACGCCGTCGAGCTCCTGGCGCTCGTACTGGAGCGGCGGGATCAGTGTGACGTGGCTCGGCACGGTCTCGGCCATCGGGTCGCCGAAGGCGGCCCGCATCTTGCGCAGGTCACCGCCGTAGGGCTCCGGCACCGGGATCGCGATCCCGACGGTCACCGGGGTCATGCCGGACGCACGAAACCGGAGCGGTCGTAGACCAGGTCGAGGGTCACCGCGGCGACCTCACGGGCACGCTCGGCCCCCTTCGCGAGGATGCGGTCCAGCTCGGCGCGGTCACTCAGCAGCTCACGCGTACGCGCGCCGAACGGCTCGACGAAGTCGGCGACGATCTGCGACAGCGCCACCTTGAAGGCGCCGTACTGCTGACCTTCGTACTGCGTGACGATCTCGTCGATCGGCTGCCCTGTCAGCCCGGAATAGATCGTCAGCAGGTTGGAGATTCCCGGCTTCTCGGCGACGTCGAAGCGGATCTCGGTGCCGGAGTCGGTGATCGCCGACCGGATCTTCTTGGCAGCCTTCTTGGGGTCGTCGAGCAGGTCGATCACGCCACCTGGCGACGACTGCGACTTGCTCATCTTGTTGGTGGGCTCCTGCAGGTCGTAGATCTTCGAGACACCCTTGACGATGTGCGGCTTGGGCACCTTGAACGTCTCGCCGAAGCGGTGGTTGAACCGCTGCGCCAGGTCGCGGGTCAGCTCGACGTGCTGCCGCTGGTCCTCACCGACCGGCACGCTGTCGGCCTGGTAGATGAGGATGTCGGCGGCCATGAGGATGGGGTAGGTGAACAGTCCGACGCTCGCGGACTCGGAGCCGCCCTTGACGGTCTTGTCCTTGAACTGCGTCATCCGGCTGGCCTCGCCGAACCCGGTGATGCCGCTGAGGACCCACGCGAGCTGGGCGTGCTCCGGCACGTGGCTCTGTGCGAACAGGGCGCTGCGCTGCGGGTCGACGCCGGCGGCGAGCAGCTGGGCCGCGGCGATGTAGGTGCGCTCGCGCAGCGCGGCCGGGTCGTACTCGATCGTGATCGCGTGCAGGTCGGGGATGAAGTAGAACGCCTCGAAGTCGTCCTGGAGGGCGACCCACTGCTTGAACGCGCCGAAGTAGTTGCCGAGATGATACGAGTCGGCGGTCGGCTGGGCGCCTGACAGGACTCGGGGGCGACGGTCTGCGGGCATGGACGGCATTCTGCCAGCCACCGGCCACGTCGTAGGGTCGGGGCGTGACAGATGTGCGCCGGTGGGATGTGCCCGGACGAGTGAACCTGGTGGGTGAGCACCTCGACTACAACGGCGGCCCGGTGCTGCCCATGGCGATCGACCGCTCCCTGACGATCAAGGTGCGGCCTCGCGACGACGAGACCGTCAACCTCTGGTCCGACCTTCCCGGCTCGGCGAAGGTCACGTTCGGCACCGGCGTCCAGCCCGGCGACGTGGACGGCTGGGCGGTGTACGCCGCCGGCATCGTGTGGAGCCTGATGACCGCCGGCCACCGCTTCGAGGGTGCCGACATCGTCGTCGAGTCACGTATCCCTTCGGGTGCTGGCATGTCGTCGTCGGCAGCCCTGACCTGCGGCATCGCCTCGGCCCTCAACGAGCTGTCGGGGTTCGGCCTCGACCGGACCGAGCTGGCGCTGCTGGCGCAGCGTGCCGAGCACGACTTCGTCGGCGCGCCGGTCGGCCTGATGGACCAGCTCGCGGTGCTGTACGGCGAGGCCGGGCACGCCGTGCTGATGGACACCGCCCAGTCACCCCCGACGACCGAGACCGTGCCGGTCACGTGGGAGGACGACGGGCTCGCGTTGCTGGCCATCAACACCCGCGCGCACCACTCCCTCGCCGATGGCGAGTACGCCGCCCGGCGCACCGAGTGCGAGCAGGCCGCCGCGGAGCTCGGCGTCACCTGGCTGGCCGAGGCGACGCTCGACGCCACGATCGCCCTGACCGACGAGACCCTCAAGGCACGCACGCGGCACGTGCTGACCGAGACCGCCCGCGTACGTGGCGCCGTCAGCGCGATCGGCCGGCGCGCCTGGACCCAGCTGGGCACGATCTTCACCGCATCACACGCATCGCTCCGCGACGACTTCCAGGTCAGCTGCCCCGAGCTCGACGTCGCCGTCGAGGCGGCGCTCGAGGGTGGCGCCCTTGGCGCTCGTATGACCGGCGGCGGCTTCGGCGGCAGTGCGATCGCCCTGGTCCCCGTCGAGCAGGTGGCGACGGTGCGCGAGCGGGTCGAGGCCCGCTACGCAGCCCACCAGTGGCGCGAGCCGGAGATCTTCGTCGTACGACCGGCAGCCGGCGCCCACCTGGTGGCGTAGGTCGCTCGACGGGGTCTGGGACACTAAGCAGCGTGAGCACCAAGAACCGGATCGCGTACCAAGGAGAGCCGGGCGCGAACTCCCACATCGTCGCCAAGGAGCACTACCCCGACTGGGAGGCCGTGCCCTGCGCGTCGTTCGAGGACGTCTTCGCGGCCGTGACGAGCGGCGATGCCGAGCTCGCGATGATCCCGATCGACAACTCGATCGCGGGACGGGTCGCCGACATCCACCACTTCCTGCCCACCTCGGGGCTGCACATCATCGCCGAGCACTTCCTGCGCATCCAGTTCAGCCTGCTCGGCGTCCCGGGCTCGAGCCTCGAGACGATCAAGACCGTGCACAGCCACGTCCACGCGCTCGGGCAGTGCCGCAAGATCATCAAGCAGTACGGACTGACGCCGATCATGTCCGGTGACACCGCCGGCGCGGCCCGCGAGATCGCCGACGCCGCCGACCTCAGCCAGGCGGCGATCTCCCCGCCCATGGCCGCCGAGATCTACGGCCTCGACGTCCTGGCCACCGACATCGAGGACGAGGACCACAACACGACCCGGTTCGTGGTGCTCTCCCCCGAGCCCCGGCGCGCGCCCGCCGGCAACGGGCCGACCGTCACGAGCTTCATCTTCAACGTGCGCAACCTGCCCGCTGCGCTCTACAAGGCGTTGGGCGGGTTCGCGACGAACGGCGTCAACATGACCAAGCTCGAGAGCTACATGGTCGACGGCTGGTTCACGGCGACCCAGTTCCTCGCCGAGGTCGACGGACATCCCGACGACGCCCCCCTCGCGAGGGCGCTCGAGGAGCTGACGTTCTTCACGACCGACGTCAAGATTCTCGGGGTGTACCCGGCCGACCCGTTCCGCTCGCTGGCGCCATGAGCGCCGACGCATGAAGTGGCCGCTCAACGTCCCCGTCCTCAGCGACGGGGTCGTGACGCTCAGGGCTCATGTCTCGGCGGACATCGACGAGCTGGTCGAGATGGCGAACGATCCCACGATGCAGCGCTGGACCGCCATCCCGATCCCCAACACGCGAGACATGAGCGAGCAGTACGCGTTCACGGTGCTCCCGCGCGGCTGGGACGACGGGAAGCACCGCGGCTGGGCTGTAGAGGTCGACGGGCGGTTCGCCGGCAACATCGACATCCGGCAGTCACCCATCGCGGACATCGGGTTCGCACTGCACCCATGGGCACGCGGCCGCGGTGTCATGGCCCGGGCCGTACGTCTCGCCGTCGACTGGTCGCTCAACGAGGGTGGCGTCGAGATCGTCCACTGGCGGTCGCACGTGGGCAACGAGGCGTCCCTCCGGGTCGCCCATCAGACCGGCTTCACCCTGCACGGGCTCATGCCGGGCATGCTGCACGAACGCGGCCAGGTCCTGGACGCGTGGACCGGCTCGTTCCGCTTCGGCGACAGTCCCGCGCCTCGGACACCGTGGGCCGAATCGGCGGTGCTGGAGTCCGAGCGCCTACGCCTTCGGCCCTTCACCGAGGCTGACGTGCCGCGCGTCGTCGAGGCCTGCAGCGACCCGGTGTCCCGGCACTTCCTGTCAGGACTCCCCCACCCCTACACGCAGGCCGTCGCCCGCAGCTATCTCGCCGACTGCGTGTGGCAGGCGGCGACCGGGGCCAAGGCGACCTGGGCGGTCGCCGACCGCGAGACCGACGAGCTGCTCGGCAACATCGCGGTCATGGACATGCTCGGCATCAATCCGACATCGGGCGAGATCGGCTACTGGATGCACCCGGCGGCGAGAGGACGTGGCGTCATGACCGAGGCCGTGCGGATGGTCGTACGCCACGCGCTCGACCCCGAAGGCCTCGATCGGCGCCGACTCGTGCTCTACGCCGCGGCCGACAACCCGGCCAGCAACGCGGTCGCCGTGGCCGCCGGCTACCGGCACTACGGCACGCAGCGCGCCGCCGAGCGACTGGGCGACGGGTCGTTCGACGACCTCCACGGCTACGAGATCCTCCGCTAGCTCCTTTGCTGATCGCCCTTGACCTCAACCAGGATTGAGGTCCTAGTGTGAGCTGTCCCCGACAAGCTGACACGAAGGACGACGACGCATGACGATCGATCACATCGCGATCCGCCCAGGCGATGCCGACTATGACCTCGCCCGGGCCACGGTCACCCGCACGGCGGAACCGGCGCTCGTCCTGCGCCCCACGACTCCGGCAGAGGTGGCCGCGTCCGTTCGCCACGCCCGCGACGCGGGCCTCCCGCTGGCCGTGCGCAGCGGCGGCCACAACGCACTCGGCTTCGGCACGATCGACGACGGCGTCGTGATCGACGTGTCACGGCTCGACCAGGTGGAGCTCCTCGGAGACGACCGGGTGCGCATCGGCGCCGGCGCCACGTGGGGCCCTGCAGCGGCGGCGCTCGCCCAGCACGGACTCGCCATCACGGCCGGCGACACGATCTCGGTCGGCGTCGGCGGCCTGACCCAGTCCGGCGGCATCGGGTGGATGGTGCGCAAGCACGGCATGACCATCGACAACCTGCTGGCCGCCGAGGTCGTCACGGCCGCGGGCGACGTCGTGCGCGCGTCGGCCACCGAGAACGCGGACCTGTTCTGGGGCCTGCGCGGCGGCGCCGGCAATTTCGGTGTGGTCACGGCGTTCGAGTTCCGCGCGCAGCCCATCACCACGGTGCAGTTCGGGACGATCACGTACGCCCTTGACGACGTGGCGCAGCTGGTCAGCCGGTGGGCCGAGGTCATGCGCACCGCACCCGACGAGCTGAGCACGACCCTGGCGCTGAGGCCAGGATTCGGCCCCTTCCCGGCCGGCGCCATCCTGTTCGTGTGCCTCGCCGCCGATGACACGGCCGCGCTCGAGCCGCTCCGCGCGATCGGCCCTGTCGTCGCCGACACCGTGGGCGAGCGCGCGTACGCCGAGATCCTCGAGGAGGCTCCGCACGCACCCGACGGCATCCTGCCGGTCATCGGCAACACATTGGTGACCTCGCTCGACGAGCCGCTGGCCGAGGCCATCGCCAAGGCGTACGCCGGAGGTGGCGCGTGGTGTTCCTGCGCAGCCTGGGTGGCGCGTTCAGCCGCGTCGATCCCTCGGACGACGGCGTTCGCGCATCGCGGCGCTGAGGCGCTGGTGGTCTCTGCTGCATTCGTGCCGGTCAGACGCGCCGCAGGAGCAGTTCGACGCGGCCGACTCGGTCTGGCGCACGATCGGCGACCGGGGCATCGGCTCGTACTCCGGGTTCCTCGGCACCAACAGCGACGAGGACGTCGCGGCGCTCTGGCCGGCGGACACGCTCGAGCGGTTGCGCGAGGTCAAGCGCGCCTGGGACCCCGACAACCTCTTCCGGCGAAACTTCAACATCGCACCCTGAACCGGCGCTTCTGTCACACCCTCTCGCCAGACTGGTTGCGCGTCGCACCCACCGTGCTATATATTCCACGTGGAATAATTCGCACGGAATAAACCGAGAGGAGCATCGATGACCCTGACACCGCTGGCCATCGCGGCACTCGCGCTGGCGAACGAGCGACCGATGCATCCCTACGAGATGTATCAGCTGCTCCTGGAGCGCCGGGAGGACCGCATGATCAAGGTCCGCCCGGGGTCGCTCTATCACACGGTCGAGCGACTTCACGCGGCCAAGTTCCTCGAGGTCACCGGCACGGCACGCGAGGGCAACCGGCCCGAGCGCACGACGTACGCCATGACGGACGCCGGTCGCGAAGCACTCTCGGCGCGTATCCGCGAGCTGCTCAGCCACCCGGTCCGGGAGTACCCGCACTTCCCCGTCGCGCTCGACGAGGCACACAACCTCCCCGTCGACGAGGCCGCGGCCGACCTCACGACATACGCGGACGCCCTGGACGAGGAGATCCTCGAGATCTCGTCCGTCCTGGACGCGGTGCGCGCCCGCGACCTGCCCGAGGCGTACTGGATCGGCGGCGCCTATCTCCTGCACATCACCATCGCCCAACGCGACTGGATCCGCACACTCATCAACCGCATCGAGACCAAGGAGCTCACATGGCAACCTCCCCAGGCATGACCACGGACCTGCCAGACGACTACCAGCCCTGGCCGGCCCTCTGGGCCATGGTCATCGGCTTCTTCATGATCCTCGTCGACAACACGATCGTCTCGGTCGCGACTCCCGCGATCTCGACCGACCTCGACGCCGACGTCAACAGCGTCATCTGGGTCACCAGCGCCTATCTCCTGGCCTACGCCGTCCCGCTTCTGGTGACCGGGCGACTGGGCGACCGCTTCGGGCCCAAGAACGTCTATCTGCTCGGGCTGGTCATCTTCACCCTCGCCTCGTTGTGGTGCGGACTGACCGGCAGCATCGAGATGCTGATCCTGGCTCGCGTCGTGCAGGGCATCGGCGCCTCGCTCATCACGCCGCAGACCATGGCGGTCATCACCCGTACGTTCCCCGCGGCCAAGCGCGGCAGCGCGATGGCGCTGTGGGGTGCGACCGCTGGCGTCGCCACCCTCGTCGGCCCGATCCTCGGCGGCGTCCTGGTCGACAGCCTCGGGTGGGAGTGGATCTTCTTCATCAACGTCCCGGTCGGCATCGTCGGCTTCGTCCTGGCCTGGCGCCTCGTCCCGACCTTGCCGACCCACACGCACAGCTTCGACTGGCTCGGCGTCGCCCTGAGCGGCATCGGCGTCTTCCTCGTCGTGTTCGGCATCCAGGAGGGCGAGAAGTACGACTGGGGCCAGATCTCGGGCATCATCAGCGTCCCGCTGCTGATCATCCTCGGCGTCCTGGTCTTCGCGGCGTTCCTCTGGTGGCAGGGCCGCATCCGCAAGGAGCCGCTCGTCCCGCTGGGGCTGTTCCGCGACCGCAACTTCTCGCTGGGCAACGGCGGCATCGCGATGGTGTCACTGGCCATCACCGCCATGGCGCTGCCGTTCCAGTTCTACGCGCAGGGTGCCCGCGGCTGGAGCCCGACGGAGTCTGCGCTGCTGATGGCGCCCATGGCGGTCGTGCTGATGGTGCTGTCGCCGGTCGTCGGCAAGCTCGTCGACACGGTCCACCCGCGCAACATCACGATGGTGGGCTTCGGCACCGCCACGATCTCGATGGCGTGGCTCGCGCTGATCATCGCTCCTGACACCCCGGTCTGGCAGCTGCTGCTGCCCATGGCACTGTTCGGCGTCTCCAACGCCTGCATGTGGGCGCCGCTCGGGGCGACCGCGACCCGCAACCTGCCCATGAGCTCGGCCGGCTCCGGCGCCGGCGTCTACAACACGACACGCCAGATCGGAGCGGTCCTCGGCAGCGCGGCCGTCGCGGCGCTCATCCAGGCACGGCTCACGGCCAACGGCCTCGGCGACTCCTCCGACTCCTTCCGGGCGTCGGGCAAGAGCATGCCGGAGCAGATCCAGGGACCGTTCTCGGACGCGATGGCGCAGTCGATCCTGCTGCCGGTCATCGCCTTCGCGGTCGGCTTCGTGCTGATGATCTTCTTCGCCAAGCCGTCCCACGCCGGTCACGGCGGGACCCCTGCCGTCGCAGAACCGGTGCCAGTCGCGGAGTGACGTGGGTCGAGGGCACCCGTCCAGGTCCACAGTGGGCGGGTCCCTCGGTCCAGCTGCACGCGAAGCCACGCGTCCTGATGCACGACCTCCGCACCGTGGTGTGTGCCCGTGATCTCGACATGCAGGCACGCGTCTCGCATCCTGAGATCTGCTCACACGCGTCGCCGTCACCCCTAGTTTGAGGTCCGGAGCACGCACGGTGGCGTGTCATGACCACGAGGTAGGACGATGAGGATCACCCGCAGGAGCCTGTTGGCCGGGGTCGCGATCGCGACAAGCGCAGCCGTGCTGACGGCATGTGCACCGTCCTCGGGCGCCGACGGATCCACGTCGGCGGGCACCGGCAAGAAGACGACGCTCTCGCTCGTCGCCTACTCCGTGCCCAAGGCCGCAGACGGCGCGATCGAGGAGGCGTTCGCCAAGGCCGACCCCGGCACTGGCGTCACGTGGAAGCAGTCGTACGGCGCGTCCGGCGACCAGAGCCGCGCCGTCGTCGGCGGCCTCAAGGCCGATGTCGTGCACTTCTCGCTCGCCCCCGACGTCACCCGCCTCGTCGACGAAGGACTCGTCGACAAGTCCTGGAACCAGAACGCCAACAAGGGCATCCTGTCGACCTCGGTCGTGGCGATCGTCGTCCGCAAGGGCAACCCCAAGCACATCGAGTCGTTCGCCGACCTGGCCAAGCCCGGCGTCGGCATCGTGACCCCCAACCCGGGCTCCTCGGGCTCGGCCCGCTGGAACATCCTCGCGGCGTACCAGTCAGTCATCGCCAACGGTGGCAGCGAGGCTGACGCCAAGGCGTACCTCAAGAAGCTGTTCGCCAACGTCAAGGCGCTGCCCGGCAGCGGCCGCGACGCGACGACCGCGTTCCAGGGCGGCACGGGCGACGTCCTGCTGTCGTACGAGAACGAGGCGATCTTCGCCCGGCAGAGCGGCGAGGACGTCGACTACATCGTGCCCAAGCAGAACCTGCTGATCGAGAACCCGGCTGCGGTCACGACCAAGGCCGCTCCCGCCGCCAAGAAGTTCCTCGACTTCGCGATCAGTCCCGAGGGCCAGCACATCTACGCGCAGTACGGCTTCCGGCCGGTCGAGTCGGTCCAGGGCGTCGATGTCGGTGCGGTCAAGGGTGCCAACGACCCGGCCAACCCGTTCCCGAAGATCGACGAGCTGTTCACGATCGACAAGACCTTCGGTGGCTGGGACGCCGTCAACACCAAGTTCTTCGACGAGAACAACGGCATCATCACCAAGATCATCGCGGACTCCGGCAAGTCGTGACGACTGAGATCCCGCTTGCTCCGGGTGCGGCGCGCAGGCGCCGCACCCGGAGCGCCACGTCGCTCACGCGATCCTCAGGCCTCGGCCTGGGGATCGCGTTGACCTGGTTCAGCCTGCTCGTCCTGATCCCTCTCGCCCTGGTCGTGATCCAGTCGGCCGACGACGGGTGGGGAACATTCCGCGACACGCTGACCAACTCGCAGACCGCCGCCGCCCTGCGGCTGACCGTCGAGCAGGCGCTGATCGTCACCGTCGTCAACGTCGTCTTCGGCACGTTGATCGCATGGGTCCTGGTGCGTGACTCCTTCCGCGGCAAGCGCCTCCTCGAGGTCATCATCGACATCCCGTTCGCCCTCCCGACGATCGTCGCCGGACTCGTGCTCCTGAGCCTCTACGGCCCGGACAGTCCCATCGGTATCAACGTTGCCAACACCGAGCGCTCGGTGTTCCTCGCCCTGCTGTTCGTCACGCTGCCGTTCGTCGTACGCACGGTCGAGCCCGTCCTGCTGGAGCTCGATCCCGAGGTCGAGGAGGCCGCCGCATCACTCGGCGCCAGCCGGTTCACGACCCTTCGCCGGATCCTGCTGCCCGCCCTGGCTCCGGCCATCACCGCCGGTGCCGCGCTCTCGTTCGCCCGCGGCATCAGCGAGTACGGCTCACTGGTCCTGCTGTCGGGCAACCTGCCCAACAAGACCGAGGTCGCCTCGGTGCGCATCCTGACGTACGTCGAGAACGGCAACGAGGCCGCTGCGGCATCGGTCGCCGTGCTGCTGCTCGCCGTCGCTCTGATCGCGATCATCCTGCTGCAGGTCCTGACCAAGGTGGTGTCCAAGCGTGGCTAGCCGGATGAGGCACGCCAAGACCACGGGGACCTACGTGCGCCGCGGGCTGGTCATCGCGTACCTGTTCCTGCTCGTCGTGTGGCCCGTCTCCCTCGTCGTCCAGCACACCTTCGCCGGCGGGCTGGGCAACCTGCAGACCGCACTGTCCGACCCTGATGTGGTGTTCGCGCTGCAGCTCACGGTCTATGTCGCGGTGTGGGCTGTCGTCATCAACACGATCTTCGGCGTCGGCGTCTCCCTGCTGCTCGTGCGCTACGACTTCCCCGGCCGCGGCATCCTGTCCGCGTTGATCGACCTCCCGCTGTCGGTGTCGCCGATCGTCGTCGGTCTCGCGCTGCTGCTGGCATACGGCGGCAACAACGGACTGCTCGGCCCGGCTCTGCAGGACGCGGGCCTGCAGGTCGCGTTCGCGCCGCTCGGCATCATCATGGCGACGGCATTCGTGAGCCTGCCGCTCGTGATCCGCGAGCTCGTGCCGGTGCTGCAGGAGATCGGCACCGACCAGGAGCAGGCCGCCCGCAGCCTCGGCGCCGGCCCCTGGCAGACGTTCCGGCGCATCACGTTGCCGTCGGTCAAGTGGGCGCTGCTTTATGGCGTGGTGCTGAGCCTCGCCCGCTCGCTCGGTGAGTTCGGCGCCGTCAAGATCATGTCCGGCAACATCGCCGGCCAGACCCAGACCGCCACGCTGAGCGTGGAGGAGAAGTACCAGGACTTCCAGCAGGGCACGGCGTACGCCACGAGCTTCCTGCTGGCACTGATCGCGGTCGCGGCCCTCGTCGTCGTCTCCGTGCTCCGACCGAAGGAGAACCCCGATGGGGATTGAGATCCGCGGCATCAACAAGTTCTTCGGCGACTTCGTCGCCCTCGAGGACATCAACCTCAGCATCCCCAGCGGTCAGCTGACGGCGCTGCTCGGGCCCAGCGGCGGCGGCAAGTCGACGCTGCTGCGCATCATCGCGGGACTCGAGTCATCCGACAGCGGCACGGTCGAGATCGAGGGCGTCGACACGACGAACGTACCGGCGCAGAAGCGCAACGTCGGCTTCGTGTTCCAGCACTACGCGGCGTTCAAGCACATGACGGTCGCCAAGAACATCGCATTCGGGCTCGAGATCCGCAGGCGCCCCAAGGACGAGGTCAAGGATCGCGTCCAGGAGCTGCTCAAGCTCGTACACCTCGAGCAGTGGTCGGGCCGGTTGCCGTCGCAGCTGTCCGGCGGACAGCGCCAACGCATGGCGCTTGCGCGAGCCCTCGCGATCGAGCCCAACGTGCTGCTGCTCGACGAGCCGTTCGGCGCGCTCGACGCCAAGGTCCGCAAGGAGCTGCGTGACTGGCTGCGTCGCCTCCACGACGAGATGCACGTGACGACGGTGTTCGTGACGCACGACCAGGAGGAGGCTCTCGAGGTCTCGGACAGCCTCGTCGTGATCAATGAGGGGCGCATCGAGCAGATCGGCTCACCCGACGACCTGTATGACCGGCCGGCCAGTGACTTCGTGCTGTCATTCCTCGGCCCTGTCACCCGGCTCGGCGACAACCTCATCCGCCCCCACGACATCGAGATCTCACGGTACGAGCAGGCCGCCACGGCGACCGGCCGCATCACCCGGTGGACACGCGTGGGCTTCGAGATCCGCCTCGAGGTGACCCCCGACGACACGCTGCACCCGGACCCGGTCCAGGTCGTCGTGACGCGCGCCGAGGCGACCGCGCTCGGTCTGCACGAGGGCGACCAGGTGTGGCTGCGCCCGCAGGCCGGCGTCGAGCCGGTCAGGGCGTGACGGAGCGCCGCTGAGCCGCGAGGCCCAGTGCGAAGATGACCAATCCGGCGACCGCGAGGCCGGCTCCGACGAGGCTCGACGCACGGTAGCCGTAGCCCGCGGAGATCGCGACCGAGCCGAGCCAGGCGCCCAGGCCGTTCGCGGTGTTGAGCGCCGAGTGGTTGAGGGCCGCGCCCGAGCATCTGCGCGTCACCGGCCGCGTGCATCAACCGCATCTGCAGGTTGATCGCGACGACCGAGCTGATGACCGCGACGGCGAACACCAGGATCATCGCCGGCACGACGTGCGGAGCGGCGAAGAAGAATGCGACGAGGGCGATGACGGTGCCCGCGAAGCCCAGCAGCACCGAGCGCTCGATGTCCCAGTCGGCGAGGACGCCCGCGAGCCACGACCCGATGACCGAGCCGATGCCGAACGCCAGCAGGAACCACGGGATCCACGAGTCCGACTTGTCCGCGACCTTGGTGACGAGCGGCGCGATGTAGCTGTACATCGCGAACAGCCCGCCGAAGCCGACCATGCCGGCCGACACCGCGTACAGGACCTGCGGGCGCTTCAACGCGGAGAGCTCGCTTCGCACCGAGGCGTTGCCGTTGGCCGGCGAGTGCGGCACGAACGCGAAGATCATCAGCGCGGTCGCGATCGTGATGGCCAGGACGACCCAGTACGCGCTACGCCAACCGAGGTGCTGGCCCAGCACCGTGCTGGCCGGCACGCCGACGACCGTCGCAACCGACAGGCCGAGCATGACCGAGCTGACCGCGCGGCCCTTGAACTCCGGGCGTACGAGTGAGGCGGCGAGCAGCGAGGCGACGCCGAAGTAGGCACCGTGCGGGAGCCCCGCGACGAAGCGGGCGAGCATGACCGGCAGGTAGCCGCTCGCCATGGCGGTGATCGCGTTGCCGATGCCCAGCGCCAGGATCAGGCCGATCGCCAGCTCGCGCTTGGGCAGCCGGGCGCCGAGCGAGACGATGACGGGCGCGCCCACGACGACCCCCAGGGCATACGCCGTGATGATGTGGCCGGTCGTCGCGTTGGACCTGTGGATGCCGTCGGCGATCTCCTCGAGCAGGCCCATCGTCATGAACTCCGTGGTCCCGATCGCGAACCCACCGAGGGCCAGCGCCAGCAGGGCGAAAGTGAGGTGACGGGTGCTCGCGGTCTTCTGGGGAGCGCTCTCGACTGTGGTCACCACAGGTACAAGTCTCACAGCGGTGCCAGTTGTTCCGCGAATCGTGACGGTGTGCGTCGCCTCACGCCGCCACGGGTCCATCGTTGTGTGGGCGGTCGATGCCACGCTGTCAGGTATGTACGAGATCTCCGACGCCGAGCGCCGAGCGCGGCTGGGCCGGCGGCACGCACTCGCCGACGACCACCACGCGACGTCGGTGACCGAGGCAGCGCAGGCGGTCGTGGCTCTGCACGGCACCGACCCGGCCACCACCGTCCTCTCTGCCTTGGCCCGCACCCGCGACGCCTCGCCGGGTGACGTCGAACGGGCGCTCTACGACGACCGCAGCCTCGTGCGCGTGTTGGCGATGCGGCGCACGGTGTTCGCCGTTCCGCGAGACTTCGCCGGTGCATGCCTCGCCGGCGCGTCCGACATCGTCGCCGCAGAGCAGCGCCGGCTGCTGCTCAAGGCGCTCGCCGAAGCCGGCATGACCGGGGACCTCGAGGCGTGGGTCGACCGCGCGGAGCAGGCCGCGTTGACCGCGATCGAGGCGGCCGGCGAGGTCACCAGCACCGAGCTCTCCGCGGCAGACCCACTCCTCGCCACGCGCGTGCAGGTGGGCAGCGGTCGCTTCACCGCCACGCCCACGGTCGCCAGCCGCCTGCTGACGTTGCTCTCGGCCGAGGGCAAGGTCGTACGCACGAAGCCGCGCGGCGGATGGAC
Organism: uncultured Actinomycetota bacterium; assembly: GCA_963759975.1. Lineage (GTDB taxonomy): Bacteria > Actinomycetota > Actinomycetes > Propionibacteriales > Nocardioidaceae > Aeromicrobium. Next base: position 121,668 of record CAVXBS010000020.1, on the reverse strand, counting down.
GTCGACCCAGTTCCGCTGGGCGACCATGTCGTCGTGGTGCGACCTCGGCGAACGACCCGACTCCGTCGCCGCCACCACCGAGCTGGCCCGCCGGTGGTTCGAGGCGTACGGCCCGGCGACGCTCGACGACCTGCAGTGGTGGACCGGCTGGACCAAGACCCGGACCCGCGCCGCCGCAGTTCCGCTGGACACGGTCGAGGTCGAGCTCGAAGGACGACCCGGGCTGGTCCTCGCTGACGACGTCGAGCCCGTCGGACCGCCCGATCCGTGGGTCGCCCTGCTGCCCGCCCTCGACCCCTCATCCATGGGGTGGAAGCACCGCGACTTCCTGCTGGGACCCCATCGCGAACGCGTCTTCGACGTCAACGGCAACGCCGGACCGACCGTGTGGGTCGACGGCCGCATCGTGGGCGGTTGGGCGCAGCGCGACGATGGCGAGGTCGCCTTCAGCCTGCTGCAAGACGTCGGCGCGGAGGCGACCTCCGCTGTCGAGCGGCGCGCCGCCGAGCTCACAACGATGCTCGGCGACGTACGCCTCAAGGCCCGCGCCCGCGGCTGGACCGTGGTCGAGAAGGAGCTCAGGAGCTGACGGCGTCGAACCGCTCGGAGCGGAGGGGCCGGCCGAATTCCTGCGACAGTCGACCCCTCCTTGCCGCGTCAGGCCAGGATCGCGAGCACTTCTGAGAACGTGCTCGACGGGCGCATGACCTGCGTGACCTTGGCGTCATCGGGGCGGAAGTAGCCGCCGATGTCGGCCGGCGAGCCCTGCGCCGCCAGCAGCTCGTCGTTGATCTTCTGCTCGTTGGCCGCCAACGAGCCGGCCACCTCGGCAAACGCCGCCGCGAGGTCCGAGTCGTCGGTCTGCGCCGCGAGCTCCTGCGCCCAGTAGAGCGCGAGGTAGAAGTGGCTGCCCCGGTTGTCGATCTCGCCGACCTTGCGGCTGGGCGACTTGTTCTCGTTGAGGAACGTGCCTGTCGCCCGGTCGAGCGTGTCGGCGAGGATCTGCGCGCGGGCGTTGCCCGTCGTCGTCGCCATGTGCTCGAAGCTCGAGGCGAGGGCGAGGAACTCACCGAGGCTGTCCCAGCGCAGGTGGTTCTCCTTGACGAGCTGCTGCACGTGCTTGGGCGCCGAGCCGCCGGCACCGGTCTCGAACAGCCCGCCGCCGTTGATCAACGGGACGATCGAGAGCATCTTGGCGCTCGTGCCGAGCTCGAGGATCGGGAACAGGTCGGTGTTGTAGTCGCGCAGCACGTTGCCGGTGACCGAGATGGTGTCCTCGCCCTTGCGGATGCGGTCGATCGAGAACTGCGTGGCCTCGGCCGGCGCCATGATCTCGATCTGCAGCCCGTCGGTGTCGTGCTCGGGCAGGTAGGCCTCGACCTTGGCGATCAGGTTGGTGTCGTGCGCGCGGGTCGGGTCGAGCCAGAACACTGCAGGCGTCTGCGACGCGCGGGCGCGGGTGACGGCCAGCTTGACCCAGTCGCGGATCGGCACGTCCTTGGTCTGGCAGGCGCGCCAGACGTCGCCCGGCTCGACCGCGTGCTCGATCAGCACGTTGCCGTCCTGGTCGACGACCTGCATCGTGCCGGCCGTGGCGATCTCGAATGTCTTGTCGTGGCTGCCGTACTCCTCGGCCGCCTGCGCCATGAGGCCGACGTTGGGCACCGAGCCCATCGTCGTCGGGTCGTACGCGCCGTTGGCGCGGCAGTCGTCGATCACGGTCTGGTAGACGCCGGCGTACGAGCTGTCGGGGATCACGGCGAGCGTGTCGGCCTCGTTGCCGTCGGGGCCCCACATGTGGCCCGACGTACGGATCATGGCCGGCATCGACGCGTCCACGATGACGTCGCTCGGCACGTGCAGGTTGGTGATGCCCTTGTCGGAGTCGACCATCGCCAAGGCCGGACCCTCGGCGATGCCCTGCTCGAACGCGGCCTTGATCTCCGCGCCGTTGGGCAGCTTGTCGAGGCCGGCGAGGATTCCGCCGAGGCCGTTGCTCGGGCTGAGGCCGGCAGCCTCGAGGTCGGCGCCGTACTGCTCGAACACGGCGGGGAAGAACGCCTTGACGACGTGGCCGAAGATGATCGGGTCGGAGACCTTCATCATCGTGGCCTTGAGGTGCACCGAGAACAGCACGCCTTCGTCCTTGGCACGCGCGATCTGGGCCGTGAGGAAGGCGTCGAGGGCCGCTGCGCGCATGACCGTGCCGTCGACGATCTCGCCGGCCAGCACGGGGAACGCGTCCTTGAGCACCGTCGTGGTGCCGTCATCGCCGACGAGCTGGATGCTGATCGTGCCGTCGGACTCGATGACGACCGACTTCTCGTTGGAGCGGAAGTCGTCCGCGCCCATCGTCGCGACGTTGGTCTTGGAGTCGCTGCTCCAGGCCCCCATCGAGTGCGGGTGCGCCTTGGCGAAGTTCTTGACCGACGCCGGCGCGCGGCGGTCGGAGTTGCCCTCGCGAAGAACGGGGTTGACCGCGCTGCCCTTGACCTTGTCGTAGCGGGCGCGGACATCCTTGTCCTCGTCGCTCTGCGGGTTGTCGGGGTAGTCGGGCAGGGCGTATCCCTGGCTCTGCAGCTCGGCGATCGCGGCCTTGAGCTGCGGGATCGAGGCGCTGATGTTGGGCAGCTTGATGATGTTGGCCTCGGGCGTCTTGGCCAGGTCTCCGAGCTCGGCGAGTGCGTCACCGATCTGCTGCTCAGCGGTCAGGCGGTCGCCGAACAGGGCGATGATGCGGCCGGCGAGCGAGATGTCGCGGGTCTCGACCTCGACGCCGGCGGTCGAGGCATACGCCTCGATGACGGGGAGGAACGAGTAGGTGGCCAGCAAGGGCGCCTCGTCGGTGTGGGTGTAGATGATCTTGGCCATGAGTGCGACGACTCCTACGTGTGGATCAAAGATTGTTTGACATCAAGATATCTCACTGAGACTAGCGCTCCCAGCGTCCCCCAACGACGGCGCGCGAGGGCCCTACCCTGTGGGGCAGATCACTCACTGTCCCAGGAGGTCTCCCCATGGCAGCACCCACTACGTCCCACAAGCTCGGCGCCGAGGCGCTCGGCACGTTCTGGCTCGTGCTCGGCGGCGTCGGCACCGCAGTCCTCGCCGGCGGCGAGGGCGGGGTCGGCACGCTGGGCATCGCCCTGGCGTTCGGCCTCACGGTCCTGACCGGCGCGTACGCATTCGGCCCCATCTCGGGCGGCCACTTCAACCCCGCCGTGACAGTCGGGCTCGCCACCGCGAAGCGCTTCGACTGGAAGGACGCACCCGGCTACTTCGCGGCGCAGCTCGTCGGCGCCACAGTCGCCGGCGGTGTCCTCTACATCATCGCCGATGGCGCTGACGGCTTCGACGCATCAGCCAGCGGCTTCGGCACCAACGGCTACGGCGACCACTCGCCGGGCGGCTACAGCCTGCTGGCGGTCATCATCACCGAGATCGTGCTGACGGCGTTCTTCCTCTACGTGATCTTCGGCGTCACCGCCAAGCGCGCAGCGGTCGGCTTCGCCGGCATCGCGATCGGCCTGGCGTTGACGCTGATCCACCTGATCTCGATCCCGGTCGACGGCACCTCGGTCAACCCTGCCCGCTCCTTGGGTGTCGCCTGGTTCGCCGGCGGCGACCACCTCGCCCAGGTCTGGGTCTTCATCCTCGCGCCGGTCATCGGCGCGGCGATCGCCGGCGTCACCCACGCCATGATCGTCGGCGAGGACGCCGACTGATCTTCAACGTAGAAGGGCCCGGGACTGGTGAGTCCCGGGCCCTTCTACGTGCGGGTCAGGCCAGGTCGCTCCGCGCGCCGGGGGGCGACGTCGTAGCGGTCGAGGTCCATGACCTTGGACCATGCGGCGACGAAGTCGTGCACGAACTTGCCCTTGGCGTCGTCGCTCGCGTAGACCTCGGCGATCGCGCGCAGCTCGGAGTTCGAGCCGAAGACCAGGTCGGCCCGGCTGCCGGTCCACCTGACCGCGCCCGACGTGTCACGGGCCTCGTAGGTCGACGAGTCGGCGGCTGCGGCGGCCCAGGTCGTACCGAGGTCGAGCAGGTTGACGAAGAAGTCGTTCGTCAGCGTTCCCGGCTTGTCGGTGAGGACCCCCGTCGAGGAGTTGTCGTAGTTGGTGTCGAGGACCCGGAGGCCACCCACCAGCACCGTCAGCTCCGGCGCGCTCAGGTCGAGCAGGTTCGCCCGGTCGATCAGCAGGAACTCTGCCGGCAGGCGGTTGCCCTTGCCGTCGTAGTTGCGGAACCCGTCCGCGACCGGCTCGAGCGCAGCGAACGACTCCACATCGGTCTGCTCCTGGGTTGCATCAGTGCGTCCCGGGGTGAACGGGACCTCGATGTCGTGCCCTGCGGCCTTGGCGGCCTGCTCGATCGCCGCTGCACCACCCAGCACGATGACGTCGGCCAGCGACACGCCCTTGCCGAACGCCTGCTGGACCCCCTCGAGCGTACGCAGCACGGTCGCCAGCTGGTCGGGGTTGTTGACCTCCCAGCCGTTCTGCGGCTCGAGCCGGATGCGGGCACCGTTGGCGCCACCGCGCTTGTCGCTGATGCGGAACGAGGAGGCCGAGGCCCACGCCGTCGCTACGAGCTGCGAGACCGTCAGACCCGAAGCCAGGATCTGCGCCTTGAGCTCGGCGATGTCAGCGGCCGCGAGCGGTTCGCCCGTCGCAGCGGGGAGCGGGTCCTGCCACAGCAGCTCCTCCTGCGGCACCAGCGGGCCGAGGTAGCGCTGGATCGGGCCCATGTCGCGGTGCGTCAGCTTGTACCAGGCGCGGGCGAACGCGTCTGCGAGCTGGTCCGGGTTCTCGAGGAAGCGGCGCGAGATCGGCTCATAGATCGGGTCGAACCGCAGGGCGAGGTCGGACGTCAGCATCGTCGGCGGACGCGACAGCGTGCCGTCCTGCGGGTCGGGCACGGTGTTGGCCGCTGCGCCGTCCTTGGGCTGCCACTGGTGCGCGCCCGCAGGGCTCTTGGTCAGCTCCCACTCGTGGGCGAACAGCGTCTCGAAGAACGAGTTGTCCCACGTCGTCGGCGTGGCCGTCCAGGTGACCTCGAGTCCGCTGGTGATCACGTCGCGGCCCTTGCCGGTGCCCAGCGACTGCTTCCAGCCGAGTCCCTGCTGCTCGATCGGCGCACCCTCGGGCTCGGGGCCGACGTACTGGTCAGGATCGCCTGCACCATGGGTCTTGCCGAACGTGTGACCGCCGGCGATGAGCGCGACGGTCTCCTCGTCGTTCATGGCCATCCGACCGAACGTCTCGCGGATGTCCCGAGCCGAGCCGAGCGGGTCGGGCACGCCTTCGGGCCCTTCCGGGTTGACGTAGATCAGGCCCATCTGGACGGCGGCCAGCGGGTTCTCCAGCTCGCGGTCACCGGTGTAGCGCTTTGCGCCACCCTCGTCGCCACCGAGCCATTCGTCCTCGGGGCCCCAGTAGACGTCCTCGTCGGGCTCCCAGACGTCGGGACGACCGCCGGCGAAGCCGAACGTCTTGAAGCCCATCGTCTCGAGCGCGACGTTGCCGGTCAGGATCATCAGGTCGGCCCACGAGATCGCGGCGCCGTACTTCTTCTTGATCGGCCACAGCAGGCGGCGCGCCTTGTCGAGGTTGCCGTTGTCGGGCCAGCTGTTGAGCGGGGCGAAGCGCTGCATGCCGGCGCCGGCGCCGCCGCGGCCGTCCCTGATGCGGTAGGTGCCCGCGCTGTGCCACGCCATCCGGATGAAGAACGGTCCGTAGTGACCGAAGTCGGCCGGCCACCAGTCCTGCGAGTCGGTCATCAGCGCCGCGAGGTCGCTGCGGACGGCGTCGAGGTCGAGCGCGTTGAACGCCTCGGCGTAGTCGAAGTCGTCGTCCATCGGGTTGGCGACGTCGGTGTGCTTGCGCAGGATCTTGAGGTTGAGCTGGTTGGGCCACCACTCCTGGTTGGCCGATCCCTCAGTCGGGTGGACCCGTCCGCCGTGGGAGACGGGGCACTGTCCCTGACCCTCGTTCTCCTCATCGTTCATGTCGCCGACGACGGCGTTGTGGTCGTTGCTTTCAGGCATGGGGTTCCTCCCGGATCAAGATGGATGATTCATGAGCAGGTGCGGCGGCGCAGGAAGGGCAGATGCCCCAGTACGTCACCTCGGCCTCGTCGATCGAGAAGCCGTGGTCATTGGATGCGGTCAAGCACGGCGCGCTGCCGTGGGCGCAGTCGACGTCGGCGATCGCACCGCACGAGCGACAGACGACGTGGTGATGGTTGTCCCCGACACGCAGCTCGAACCTCGCGGGCGAACCGGCCGGCTCGATCCGGCGCACGAGGCCGGCTGCGGCGAAGGCCTTGAGGACGTCGTAGATCGCCTGGGTCGAGACCGCCCCGAGCTCGGCGCGGGCGGCATCGGCGATCGAGTCGACATCGGCGTGGGGCTGCCGAACGAGAGCCTCGATGACCGCCAGCCGCGGACGCGTCACGCGCAGACCGGCTTCGCGCAGCTGCGCGACGGGGTCGGTGAGCGTGGGCATGCGCTCATGCAATCACCTTTTCTGGAATGATTCAAGATTGAGGATCATGAACGTGTCGTGAACGCAGGGTCGGGTGGGTCGACCTCCGTCAGCGTGCGCTAGTTTCGAAAGGAACCCCAGCCTCAAGGAGCACTTCTCGTGAGCACTACCCCCGTCAAGGTCGCCGTCACCGGCGCCGCCGGCCAGATCGGCTACAGCCTCCTCTTCCGCCTCGCCAGTGGATCCCTGCTCGGTCCCGACACCCCGATCCAGCTCCAGCTGCTCGAGATCACCCCAGCGCTCAAGGCGCTCGAAGGCGTCGTCATGGAGCTCGACGACTGCGCGTTCCCGACCCTCGCCGGCGTCGAGATCGGCGACGACGCCGAGAAGGTCTTCGACGGCGTCAACCTCGCCCTGCTCGTCGGCGCCCGCCCGCGTGGCCCGGGCATGGAGCGTGGCGACCTGCTCGAGGCCAACGGCGCGATCTTCACCGCCCAGGGCAAGGCCCTCAACGCCGTCGCCGCCGACGACGTACGTATCGGCGTCACCGGCAACCCGGCCAACACCAACGCGCTGATCGCGATGTCCAACGCACCCGACATCCCCAAGGAGCGCTTCAGTGCTCTGACGCGTCTCGACCACAACCGTGCGATCTCGCAGCTCGCGGCCAAGACCGGCGCCCCGGTCACCGACATCAAGAAGATGACGATCTGGGGCAACCACTCGGCGACGCAGTACCCCGACATCTTCCACGCCGAGATCGCCGGCAAGAACGCGGCCGAGGCCGTCAACGACCAGGCCTGGATCGAGTACGACTTCATTCCGACCGTCGCCAAGCGCGGCGCCGCGATCATCGACGCGCGCGGCTCGTCGTCCGCTGCGTCAGCCGCATCGGCGACGATCGATGCCGCCCGCGACTGGCTGCACGGCACGCCCGAGGGTGACTGGGCGTCGATGGCCGTCGTCTCCGACGGGTCGTACGACGTCCCCGAGGGCCTGATCTACTCGTTCCCCGTCACCACCAAGGGCGGCGACTGGGAGATCGTCCAGGGTCTCGAGATCGACGACTTCTCCCGGGCTCGCATGGACGCCACCGCCGCCGAGCTCATCGAGGAGCGCGACGCCGTCAAGGAGCTCGGCCTCATCTGAGCCGGAGCTTCGGCCCCTAAGGAGGCCGCCAGCGGCCGACTGTGAGCGAAGCGAAGGGGCGTCACGTAAGCCCCCTTCGCTTCGCTCACGCCCTCGTACCTCGGGCTAGGGGGCGAAGCGGGTGTCTTCAGCCGGGTTGGCCGGGGATGACGACCGCCAGCACGACGAGGGCAACGCCCAGCGTGCTCATCCAGAAGACGTCGAACGCCTTGCCGCGCACCCGCAGCATGCCGGTGTGGTCGATCGGCACGACGACCCGTGCCAGCGCACCGACCACGAACGCCGCCCCGATCACGATGACACCCGTGCGCCACGGACCCGCGACGACGATCACCAGACCGGCGAGCACCGCCAGGAGGTGCAGCAGGTAGAGCTGGGAGCCACGACTCCGGGGACCCATCACGGGTTCAGCCGCTCCGCGGTCTCCACGACGTTGGCCAGCAGCATCGCGCGCGTCATCGGCCCGACCCCACCGGGGTTGGGCGAGACCCAGCCCGCCACCTCGTATGCCTTGGGGTCCACGTCGCCCACGATCCCGTTGTCGTCACGGCTCACCCCGACGTCGAGCAGCGCGGCGCCGGGCTTGACCATGTCGGCTGAGACGATGCCGGGCACGCCTGCTGCGGCGATCACGATGTCGGCACGGCGTACCTCCGCGGCAAGGTCGCGGGTGCCGGTGTGGCACAGGGTCACGGTCGCGTTCTCGCTGCGGCGGGTCAGCAGCAGTCCCATGGGCCGGCCGACCGTGATGCCACGCCCGACGACGACGACGTGCTGGCCGGCGATCGGCACGTCGTGGCGGCGCAGCAGCTCGATGATGCCGCGCGGCGTGCATGGCAGAGGTGCTTCCTTGCCGAGCACCAGCCACCCGAGGTTGGTCGGGTGGAGGCCATCGGCGTCCTTGGCCGGATCGATGCGTCCGATCACCGCATTCTCATCAAGACCCCTGGGCAACGGCAGCTGCACAATGTAACCCGTGCACGCCGGATCGGCGTTGAGCTCATCGACCGCAGCCTCGACCTCGCCCTGCGACGCGGTCTCGGGCAGATCAATACGCAACGACTCGATGCCCACCTGGGCGCAGTCGCGGTGCTTGCCCGCGACGTACCACTGGCTGCCCGGGTCGTTGCCGACGAGGATCGTGCCGAGTCCGGCTGTGACGCCCCGCTCGCGGAGGGCGTCCACGCGTACGCGCAGCTCGTCCTTGATCGCGGCCGCAACCGCCTTGCCATCGAGAATCTGCGCAGTCACGGCACGAGTCTTTCATGGTGGCGCACCTCCGGAGCCGACCGGGCGTCCGCCTAGACTCGCTGCATGGCCATCCGCGCACAGCTGTCACAGGAGCGCAGCCGGCTGCGGCGCGACGAGTTGCTGGCCGCCGCGATCGAGCTGTTCGCCGAGGGCGGCTCACGCGCCATCACGCATCGCGCCGTCGCCGCGCGCGCCGGCCTCCCGCCGGCCACCACGACGTACTACTTCGAGTCGATCGACGACCTCATCCGCGAGGCGCTCGGCGCACACATCGAGACGTGGATCCGCGACCTCGAGGCGTTGACCACGATCGACATCGACACCGCTGTGTCCCTCGACGACGCTCCTGCATTCATCTCGCACCTGCTCGCCGTGCGTCGGCCGGAGGTCGCCGCCCTCGAGCTGGCGATCTTCCTCGCCGCCGCACGAGTCCCCGAGCTCCGCGACGACACAGCCCGGGCCATGCAAGCCATCCAGGACCTGTCGGCCAAGCTCCTGACGAGGGTCGGGGCGCCCGAGCCGGAAGCGCTGGCCGGATCCATCGCGGCCCTCATGCTCGGCACGGCGCTGCGTCGCCAGTCAGGCCGTCACGCGGACGACGTCGAGGCCCGCCTCCTCGTCTCGGCGATCCGCAGCCTCGTCGCCGCCCAGGCGCTCGGCCCGGATGCGGTCGACCGCGCGATCGCGGACCTCCCCCGCGAGCCGCAGTGACGGTGCGCTTCGGCTCGCTCGAGCTCGAGCCGGTCCGGGAAGATCTGCTCGCCCAGCCCGTAGCCGCGGCCCTCAAGGCCGCGCCCGGCGTCGCCGCCCAGGCTCACGCTGTGGCGATCGATCCCGACCTGGCCGAGACCGCGACCCTGGCCGAGCAGTTCGGCCTCGATCCGGAGATGTCGGCCAACTGCGTCATCGTGCTGGGCAAGCGCGGCGGCGAGCTCCGGCCGGCGGCCTGCGTCGTGCTGGCGAGCACGCGAGCTGACGTCAACGGCCTCGTACGCCGCACACTTGACGCCCGCAAGTGCTCGTTCGCGCCGCAGGACTGGGCCGTCGCCGAGACCGGCATGGAGTACGGCGGGATCACGCCGGTCGGCGTGCCTGACGGCTGGCCGATTCTCGTCGACCGAGCCGTGACGGAGCAGCCATGGGTCCTGCTCGGCAGCGGTCTGCGCCGCTCCAAGCTGGCGCTCCCCGGCGCGTCCCTCGCCGAGCTGCCCGGCGCCCAGGTGGTGGACGGCCTCGGCCTGCGCTGACTGTGGCCCGTTGATCACCGGTAGGTGCACCCGCGTGGTAGACAAGGTCAACCATGGATGGTCCAAGCGCGGCTCCGCACTCAACGGTGCAGCCCATGCCCGCCGGAACGTACTTCGGTCTCGTCGGCAACCTGCGCCCCGGAAAAGCCGGTCTCACATCGGCCATGCTCCAGCGCTACAGGCTCATCAACGAACGCTTCGCGAAGTGCGGAGACCCGCGGCGGATGACTCTTCTGACGTTCAGCGAGCACGACAAGGACGACGTCGAGGCCTACGGCCTGACCGACGGCGTCGACGTGCTGAACGTGGAACGGCACGGGAGACGGCTCAAAGGTTCGGCGGGATGGGTCGAGTGGCTCCGCGAGCTGGTGTCAGACGCCACGGCCGACGTGCCGATCTACTTGATCTGCGACGGGCACCACGTCGGTGCAGTCGTGGTGGAGGAACTGCGTCGCCTGCCGCATGTCCACTTCATCCAGGTGGTGCACAATCCGACCACCTCAGCGAAGTACAGCGCCTTTCGCGCGTCCGCCATGCATTTCAGCGCGATCGTGTGCGCCACCGAGCGTCAGGCCGTCGCCTTGAGGTCGGACAGACACCACGGCGGCACGGGGTGCGGGGGAACCGAGATCCGCAGCATCAGCTATCCCCGGCGCGACGCACCTGTGGAGCCGGCGGAGCGGAATGCGCGACGCATCGTCATGCTCACACGCGTCCATTGGCAAAAGGACATCAGGCTCGCTGTCGAGGCATTTCAGCAGCTCGACATCCTGGCCCAGCGGTTCCGGCTCGAGCATGGAAAGTCGCTCGTGCTCGACATCTATGGAGCGTTGGAGAGCTCGACCGAAGTGGCCAGGGCTCGTAGGGCGATCGACGCATTCGGTCTCGAGGGCAAGGTGACGCTCCACGGGCACGTGCCGGGGGCATTCGACCAACTGGGGTCGAGCTCGATCACCTGGCTCACCAGCCGGTTCGAGGGCTGGGGTCTCGCCATCACCGAAGCACAGCAGTCGGGATGCATACCGATCGTCGTCGACGAACCGTTTGGGCCAAGCGAGCAGGTGCAGAACGGGAAGAACGGCATCCTGGTCCGCTCACGCGCAGCCCAATGGCTTCGGCACGAGGAGGACAGGAAGCAGGCGGCCATCGGCCGGCGGCTCCTGCGCCGGGTGGGCAGACGATTCATCACTCCGCTCTCGGTGCAGGTGGCGCGACGAACCCTCCAGGTGCTCGAGATGGACGCCGCAGACCTCGACAGCATGCGGCGGAGCGCGATGGCCGTCACCGAGTCCCACGCGCGTTCACCGCAGGCCTACATCGACAACTGGATCCGCCTCATCGAGGATGTCGAACTCAGATCACATCGGGGTTAGGCAGCATGGCCGCTCTGCCCGGCGATCAGTGGAAGAAGTGCCGGGTGCCGGTGACGTACATCGTGACGCCGGCCGCCTGAGCCGCCTCGATGACGGCGTCGTCACGGATCGAGCCGCCGGGCTGCACGATCGCGCGTACGCCTGCGGCGATCAGGATCGCCGGGCCGTCGGGGAACGGGAAGAACGCGTCGGAGGCCGCGACCGAGCCGGTGGCGCGCTCGGCGCCGGCCCGCTCGACGGCGAGCTTGCACGAGTCGACCCGGTTGACCTGGCCCATGCCGACGCCGACCGAGGCGCCGTCCTTGGCGAGCAGGATCGCGTTGGACTTGACGGCTCTCACCGCGGTCCAGGCGAAGTCGAGATCGGCGAGCGTACGCTCATCGGCCGGCTCCCCCGCGACGAGCGTCCAGGTCGACGGGTCGTCGCCGGGAGCATCGACGTGGTCGACGACCTGCACGAGCACGCCGCCGCTGATGCCGCGGAACTCGATCGGGTCGCGGTGCTCGTCGGCGGGGACCCGCAGGATGCGGATGTTCTTCTTGGCCTGCAGCACCTCGAGGGCACCGTCCTCGTAGTCGGGCGCGACGATGACCTCGGTGAACACCTCGGCCACCTGCTCGGCCATCGCGACGCTGACGGGCCGGTTGACCGCGATGACGCCGCCGTACGCCGACACCGGGATCGCACGCGTGCGCGCGGGCGTGGGCCTCGGCGACGTCAGCACCGACGGCGATGCCGCACGGGTTGGCGTGCTTGATGATCGCCACGGCCGGCAGCTCGAAGTCGTACGCCGCCCGGCGGGCCGCATCGGTGTCGACGTAGTTGTTGTAGGACATCTCCTTGCCGTGCAGCTGCTCGGCGGCGGCCAGGCCGCCACGCCAGTGCTGGTAGAGCGCAGCGGGCTGGTGGGGGTTCTCGCCGTAGCGCAGCACCGCCGACTTGTCCCACGTCGCACCGGTGAACTCCGGCCAGCCGTCCTCGGACGGCGCGTAGGTGCTGGCAAACCATGAGGCGACTGCGACGTCGTACGCAGCGGTGTGCGCGAACGCCTGCGCGGCGAGCTGCTTGCGCTGGTCGAACGTGAACCCACCGGCAGTGATCGCCGCACGGACCCCGTCGTACGCCGAGGGGCTCACGACGACCGCGACGCTCGGGTGGTTCTTGGCCGCGGCACGGACCATCGACGGGCCGCCGATGTCGATCTGCTCGACGCACTCGTCGGGCGTCGCGCCGGACAGGACGGTCTCGCGGAACGGGTAGAGGTTGACGATCACCAGGTCGAACGGCTCGATCTCGAGATCGGCGAGCTGCTGCACGTGATCGTCGAGCCGCAGGTCGGCGAGGATGCCGGCGTGGACCCGCGGGTGCAGGGTCTTGACCCGGCCGTCGAGGCACTCGGGGAATCCCGTGAGCTCCTCGACCGGGGTGACCGGCACGCCCGCGGACTCGATCGTCTTGGCGGTCGAACCGGTCGAGACGATCGCGATGCCGGCGGCGTGCAGGTCGCGGGCGAGCTCCTCGAGGCCGGTCTTGTCGTAGACCGAGACGAGGGCGCGCTTGAGGGGACGGAGGTCAGTCATGAGCCATCTTTCGTGGAGTCAGGTCTGCCGAGCACGACGGCCCGGTCATCGAGGTGGAAGTCTTCGCGCGCGAGCGTGCCGACCCACTCGACGAGCATCGCGCGCTCACTGGTCTTGATGCGCTCGTGGAGCGTGGCCTCGTCGTCGCCGTCGAGCACCGGCACGGCGACCTGGGCGACGATCGGCCCCGTGTCGACCCCTTCGTCGACGACGAACAGCGTCGCGCCGGTGACCTTCACGCCGTACGCCAGCGCGTCCCGCGGGCCGTGCATGCCCGGGAACGCCGGTGAGAGCGCCGGATGGGTGTTGAGCGTTCGTCCTCCGAACCGGGCCAGGAACGCCGGCCCGGTGAGCTTCATGAATCCGGCCAGCACCACGAGGTCGGGGTCGTACGCCGCGACTGCCTCGGCGAGCGCCTCGTCCCACGCGGCCCGATCGGCGTACGCGGACGTCGTGAGCACGAACGTCGGTATGCCGTGCCGCTCGGCCCGGGCGAGCCCCTCGATGCCGTCGCGGTCGGCGCCGACGGCAACGATCTGGGCGCCGTAGTCAGGACTCGTCGACGAGTCGATCAGGGCTTGGAGATTGGTGCCGCTTCCAGAGACGAGGACGACCAGTCGAGCTGGCGTCCGAGGGCTGCGGGGCACGGCCTCCACGATAGTGCTTGAGCACCGCGCCGAGCGCGCCGCCCACCGCCATGACGGGCACCGCGAGCAGCAACGGCGTGAAGGCCGGCGGCCCGGCGTCGGCCATGCGCCCCGGACCGATTCCGCCACCGGAGAGCCCGATGAGGATGCCGAGCAGGAATCCGGCGACCCCGCCCGCCGCAGCGCCGAGCGCCACGCGAGCCAGCAGACCCTCTCGTGACCCGAGCTCGACCCGCCAGCCCGACACCATGCCGGCCAGCAGCGGCACGAGACCGAGCACGAAGACCCACCCGGGGAACTCCCCCGGCGTCGGCAGGGCAGCCAGCAGCGGGAAGCCCGGCACGTTGCCCAGCTGCGAGCCGGTGAGGTCGACCGAGGTGTCGGTGCCGAGCATGAAGCCCGGACCGATCAGCGCCGATGCGGTCCAGAGGACGAGCGTCGGCGCGGCCAGGACGCACGCCAGCGCAAGCGCAAGGCCGCCACCGCGGCCGGGGTCGAGCTGAGCCCAGATGTCACCGGCTCGCGACATGTTGCGCACGAACTGCACGATCACGACCACACCGGCGGCCGCGAGCACCACGAGCAGGCCCGGGACGGCGGCCCGCGTGGCGAGGCGGATGTCGTCCGACGCCGTGAACCACAGGCGTTCACCCTGGCCATGACGTCGGGTGGCGCCCCACGCCGCACCGAGGCCGCCGACGACGAAGGCGCCGAACGCGGCCCGGATGACCGACGTGTGCACACCGTCCGCGGCCGACGCAGCCGACGCGATGCCGGCGATGACGCCGTACGCGCCGGCCGAGGTCGCCACGAAGGCGGGCAGCTCGTCGACCGGCTCGGCCACGACCCAGGACGCCGTGAGCGCGACCAGAGCGACGCACACCAGCGTCGCGCCCACGGGGATCAGCCCGAACGCCACCGAGCCGGTGTCGATGCCCGACCCGAGCGACACGAGCCACGTGCGGACCGCCGCACGTACGAAGGCGGCGAACGGCGGGTCGGCCGACCCTTGGGCGACCAGCACCAGACCCGCGGACACGGCGAGCGACAAGATCGCGGCCAGCATTGCGGTGAGGAATGCCGGCCTGAGGTAGGGGGTCTCGACGGGGGCGGGCACCAGTTCATCCTCCCTGTAAAGTTGCGGCGTTGCACACAGGCACGCCGGACGTCAGAGGAGGCTGGACATGACTCGCGTCGACGAGTTCAACAGCTTCTATTCCTCGACCTTCGCAGATGCTGTGCAGGTCACCTATGCGGTCTGCGGCGACCGCCAGGTGGCATTCGAGGCCACGGTCGACGCCTATCGCAGGGCCTGGCGCGACTGGACCAAGGTTCGCAACCACCATCCGCTCGGCTGGGTCCGCAACGAGGCATGGAAGCTGACGGCGCTGAGCCGCAGCACCCACCCGCTGCGCCGCAAGCACGAGGAGGACAGCGACACCCAGCTGCTCGAGGCCCTCGCGGAGCTGAGCGTCGACGACCGCCGCCTGATCGTGCTCATGACGCTGGGCAACACCGACCTCGAGGAGGCGTCCCGTGAGGTCGGCGTCCCTGCCGAGGAAGGCATCGAGAGCGTCACGACAGCCCTGGCGAGCCTCGAAGGCGGGCTGCGCCAGAGCATCGACACGATCGAGCGGCGCATGCACAGCCTCGCGGCCGCCACGGACTCGCTCACGGTCCCGCCGGCAGCGACCGTGCGCACCGCCGCCAAGCGCGGCCGTCAGCGCAACACCGTCCTGCTCGTCGCCGCCGCGGTCGTCCTGATCCTCGGCGGCGGCTTCGTCGCGACCGAGGGCGATGCGCTGGCGACCAGCAGCGCGCTGCCCCAGCGGCAGAAGATCGGCGCCGAGCGCCCGGACGTGCTGCTGGACGCCGAGAAGATCGACACCGGCAACCTGCTCTCGTCGGCACAGGTCAGCCAGCTCGACCCCGAGAGCACGTGGAAGATCGACGGCACCGACGAGAACGTCGACAACACGACGCCCTACGCGACCTGCCCGACCAAGCGCTATGCCGACAAGGACCCGCTCAAGGTGTTCGTCCGGACGTTCAACGCCACTGGCGTCGCCGACGAGCGCGTGGCACAGGCCATCGAGGTCTCCCGCAGCGAGGGCACCGCCTCCAAGACGTACGAGCGGCTGGTCCAGTGGTACTCCGACTGCGAGCACCCCCGGGTGCAGCTCGTCGCGGCCTACACCGTGCAGCGCCCGTTCGGTGACTTCCAGATCCTCAGGCTGCGCTCGCACCGGTCCCCCGAACGCACGTTCACGGTCGGCTTCAGCCACTCCGGCACGGTCACCAGCACCCTGGTGCACGAGGCAGACGGGGCCAGCGGACCCAGCATCCAGGCCTTCGCCCGTACGCTCAACGACTCGGTCGCCAAGGTCTGCAACGACAGCGGCGGCGAGTGCACCGACACCATCACGGTGAAGCGCACCGACCCGCCACCGACCTCGGACGCCCCATCGTTCCTGGGCATCGTCGACCTGCCGCCGATCCGCAACGTCGACAAGGTGTGGGCGGGCGCGTCCGTGCCGGCGAAGACCAACCCCGCCGCGACCCAGTGCGACAACGCCGACTTCACGGGCAAGGACGTGAGCCGCGCCGAGGCTCGCATCTACGTGCTCTACCAGGCGAGCACGCTGCCCAAGCAGTTCGGCGTCGCCGAGACCGTCGGCCGGTTCTCCTCACCCGCCAAGGCCAAGGCGTTCGTCGCGAGCGTCACCAAGCGCCTCGACGGATGCAGCGACCGCAATCTCTCGGCCAAGATCGACCAGCACGAGTCGTTCAAGCGCGCGGGCTACTCCGGTGACGTGTGGCGGGTAGGGGTCGAGGTGGCCAAGGGCAACCGGGCCTACTACCGCATGTCGTTGATCCGCCGCGGCGCCGACGTGGCGCAGGTGACCTTCACCCCGGCCGGCAAGTACGACATCACCCAGAAGACCTTCGAAGCCATGGCGACCCGAGCCGCAACACGCCTGAAGTACGCAAAGTAGCGCGCCCGCGAGGCGTGAAGCTCCCTGCGGCAGGGCGCCGTGAGGTGACTCCACGACCCAACCCCTCGCCGCGAGGCCAAAGACCGCCGCGGCAGGGCGCCGAGCTGACGAGTCTGTTAGTGCCCGTCGACGAGCGGACGACGCAGCGTGAGGTGGTCATCCAACGACGCTTGTCGATGGGCACTAACCGACTTGTCAGCGCAGGTGACACCGACGCAGCGAAGGCCGAAAAGCACAACCGCGGTAGCCACCGAAAAACATAAGAAACCCCCTCCACCCGAAGGCGAAGGGGGCTCCTACGGAGACTCACAGACCCTTGAGGATCTCCCGCATGAGCTCTGCGGTCTCGGACGGCGTCTTGCCGACCTTGACGCCAGCAGCCTCGAGGGCTTCCTTCTTGCCCTGCGCGGTGCCCGCACCGTCGGCGACGATGGCGCCGGCGTGGCCCATCGTCTTGCCCTCAGGAGCGGTGAACCCGGCGACGTACCCGACGACGGGCTTGGTGACGTGCGCCTGGATGTAGGCCGCGGCCTTCTCCTCCGCGTCGCCGCCGATCTCGCCGATCATGACGATCGCCTTGGTGTCGGGGTCGGCCTCGAATGCCTCGAGCGCGTCGATGTGCGTCGTCCCGATGATGGGGTCGCCGCCGATGCCGATCGCGGTCGTGAAGCCGTGGTCGCGCAGCTCGAACATCATCTGGTAGGTCAGCGTGCCCGACTTCGAGACCAGGCCGATGGGGCCGCTGCCGGAGATCGTCGCCGGCGTGATGCCCGCGAGCGCCTCGCCCGGCGTGATGATGCCGGGGCAGTTGGGGCCGATGATGCGTGTCTTCTTGCCCTGGGCGTACGCCCAGAACTCGGCGCTGTCCTGGATCGGGACACCCTCGGTGATGATGACCAGCAGGCCAATCTCGGCGTCGATGGCCTCGACGACGGCGTCCTTGGTGAACGCCGGCGGGACGAAGGCGACCGACACGTCGGCGCCGGTCTTCTCGATGGCCTCGGCGACCGTGCCGAAGACCGGGAGCTCGACGGTGCTGCCGTCGGCGTCGGTGTGCTCGACCGTGGTGCCGGCCTTGCGGGCGTTGACGCCGCCGACCACGTTGGTGCCGGCCTTGAGCATCAGGGCGGTGTGCTTGGTGCCCTCACCGCCGGTGATGCCCTGGACGATGACCTTGGAGTCCTTGTTGAGGAAGATCGACATGTCAGGCCCCCTGTCCGTTGTTGGTGTTCGCGAGCTCGGCGGCGCGGTCGGCCGCACCGTCCATGGTGTCGACGAGCGTCACCAGCGGGTGGTTGCGCTCGTCGAGGATGCGGCGACCCTCTTCGACGTTGTTGCCGTCGAGGCGTACGACGAGCGGCTTGGAGGCCTCGTCGCCGAGGATGTCCAGCGCGCCGACGATGCCGTTGGCGACCGCGTCGCACGACGTGATGCCGCCGAAGACGTTGACGAACACGCTCTTGACCTGCGCGTCGTTGAGGATCACGTCGAGGCCGTCGGCCATGACCTGCGCCGAGGCGCCGCCGCCGATGTCGAGGAAGTTGGCCGGCTTGACGTTGCCGTGCTTCTCACCGGCGTACGCGACGACGTCGAGGGTGCTCATGACGAGTCCCGCGCCGTTGCCGATGATGCCGACCTCGCCGTCGAGCTTGACGTAGTTGAGGCCCTTCTCCTTGGCCTTGGCCTCGAGGGGGTCGGCCGCCGCCTTGTCCTCGAATGCGGCGTGGTCCTCGTGGCGGAACTCGGCGTTCTCGTCGAGCGAGACCTTGCCGTCGAGCGCCTCGAGGATGTCGCCCTCGAGGCGGGCGAGCGGGTTGACCTCCACCAGCGTCGCGTCCTCCTCGACGAAGACCTTCCAGAGCGTCAGGACCGTCGTGACGGCCTGCTCGACGAGGGCTTCGGGGAAGCCGGCCTCAGCGACGATCTCGCGCGCCTTGGCCTCGTCGACACCCGTGCCGGCATCGATCGGGATCTGCTTGACGGCGTCGGGGTTGGTCTTGGCGACCTCTTCGATCTCGACACCACCCTCGACGCTCGCGATGCAGAGGTAGCTGCGGTTGGCGCGGTCGAGCAGGAACGAGAAGTAGTACTCCTCCTCGATGCTGGCGGCCGGGGCGATGAGCACCCGGTTGACCGTCAGGCCCTTGATCTCCATCCCCAGGATGTTCGACGCGTGCTCATAGGCCTCGTCGGGGGTCTTGGCGAGCTTGACGCCGCCGGCCTTGCCGCGACCGCCGGCCTTGACCTGTGCCTTGACGACGACGACGCCGAGCTGTTCAGCGGCGACCTTCGCCTCGTCCGGTGTGTTGGCAACGATGCCCAGGGTGACCGGTACATCGTGCTTGGCGAAGAGCTCCTTCGCCTGGTATTCCATCAAATCCACGGTGGAGTCCGTCCTCTGTTGA
Source organism: uncultured Actinomycetota bacterium (assembly GCA_963759975.1). Lineage (GTDB taxonomy): Bacteria > Actinomycetota > Actinomycetes > Propionibacteriales > Nocardioidaceae > Aeromicrobium. The sequence continues at coordinate 102,532 of CAVXBS010000020.1, read as the reverse complement.
CGTCCGATACGCTCAGCAGCCGGCCGGAGGCCGACACCAATTGAGCCTTTGCGACTCTAGCCCTTAACCACGCGTTAACGCGCGTTGGCTTCGTCACACACTTGCCTTGGGGGGATCCGATGAGCACTCACACGATCACGTCATCCGACGTCCAGCTGCGCGTACGCATCACCGGCAACGCCGAGCGGAGGACTTCCCCAACGGCCTCAACCTCTACCGGGCGAACGGCCTGAGCTTCCGCCGCAGCACGACCGCAGTGCCCGTGCAGCTCGTCGTGCCGACCAAGGACTCGTTCGTGTCGCCTGCGGTCTACGCCGACATCGCGGCGTTCGCTCCCGACGTCCGTCGGGTCGACGTGGTCGCCGGCCACTGGGTCGTACAGTCGCAGCCCGGGGTCGTCGCCGATGCCGTACGCGCGTTCGTCACCGAGGTCGAGGCGCGGGGCGAGCTTCGTCGAGAGGCGTGACGACCACGCCGTCCGCGCCCAGCTCGGCACAGAGGTCGGCGATGCGGGCCAGCGCATCGGTGTCGCCGTCGACGACGATCTCGTTCGCGTCCTCCGCGATCGTGGTGCGTACGAGCTGCTCCGGGGTCTGATCCCCGCCGACGTAGACGACCTCCTGGCCGGCGTCGCGGAGCTGCCGCGCCGCCTGGGCAGCTCGCTGGGCATCGCCGATCGCGCCCAGCACGACACGCTGTCTTACCATGCGAACGATGCTCCCACAACCGTGAAGGTCGTCACATAGTGTCGACTTTTGAGGCGGGATTCCCCGTATTTGTTGTTCAGTCCGCGAATTCGGTTTCGCTCGAGCCATGCCTTCGGCTAGGCTTCCGGAGTCCTGTCGTCACTTCTCCGGAGGTTTTTTGCGTGTCTTCGTCTGCGCCTAAACGCCGACTGAATGTACGCCAGGAGTCCCCGGCGCAAACACCGGGCAAGCGGACCGCTCAGCGCCGCAAGACCCGCAGGCGCAGCTTCACCCCTACCCCAGCCATGGCCGGTGCATTCATCCTGGTCCTGGCTGCTTTTGGTTCCACGTTCCTCGGCAACATGTCCGACGGCAACTCGCTGGCCAACGACAAGTACCAGACGATCTCGCAGAGCTACATCGGTCCCGACGACCCAGCCGCCAACGGGCAGGTCGACGTCAGCCGCAGCTTCGACCGGGCGCTGACCACCAAGCAGGTCAAGCTCCAGACGGAGCAGAAGCAGGCCGCCGATGCCGAGCTCAAGCAGAACGTCACCAAGCTGGCCAAGGAGACCAAGGCCAAGCAATGGGTTCTCCCGGTCACCGGCTACCACCTAACGGCACGCTTCGGCCAGCGCAGCGGCCTGTGGTCAACAGTCCACACGGGCCTCGACTTCGCCGGACCATCCGGCTCGACGATCGTCTCGGTCGCCGCCGGCGTCGTGAAGTCGACCGGTTACGAAGGCGCCTACGGCAACCGCACCGTCATCACGCTTCGCGACGGCACCGACATCTGGTACTGCCACCAGAGCCGCATCGCGGTGAAGGTCGGCCAAGCAGTCGGACCCGGTGAGGTCATCGGCTACACCGGCTCGACCGGCAACGTGACCGGCCCGCACCTGCACCTCGAGGTGCACCCGGGCGGCGGCGCGGCCGTCGACCCCGAGCCGGCGTTGCGCGCCCACGGCGTCAATCCCTGACCCTCGCCCCCCGATTTGTGACGGTTTGCACCGTCCCGATGTGGCAAACCCGTGCACTTCGTCACGGATCGTCGTCCACAGCCGAAGGTACGACCTGCGTCGTCCACAGCGAGCTCAACATCTGTCGAGGCATTGCGGTTCCTTCGCCAGCGTGACGACATGGCCCCTCGTCGCCCCCTCCCAGCCCCGCTCCGCGGCAGGCCTTTCACGATAGCGGAGGCGATGTCGTGTGGCCTGAGCCGCCGGATGCTCCAGAGCCGAAGGTTCACCAAGCTCCATCGAGGTGTCTATGTAGATGCGGACGTGGAATTGACTCTTGCCGTACACGTCGCAGCGGATCTGCTCGCGCTTCCGGCTGAGGTCTGCCTGAGTCACACCACCGCGCTCCAGTGGTACGGCGTCAACGTAGGGCCCGCCCTGCCGCGCCACTACTCCACCAATTCTGGGTCCCAGACCCGACTCAAGAACGTCGTCCTCCATCGGCGTCTCGGACACCTGCATCCCCATGCGCTGAGTGGCGTACCCGTCCTCGGACCAGACCGGACGCTCGTCGATTGTGGAACTCTGCTCGACACCGTCGACCTCGTCCGAGCCGGAGACTGGCTCGTACGCCTTGGACTGTCCTCACCCGACACTGTCCAGAGCTATTCGCGATCGCGCCACCTGGACGGCGTGGTGCGCACTCGGTCCTCGGCAAACTTGGTCCGGAGCCGAGTTGATTCAGTCAGAGAGACCGATGTCCGCCTGACTCTCGTCGCATGCCGACTCCCCGAGCCGGAGACCAACGTCGTCATCCGAGACGGTGCCGGACAGTTCTTGGCCCGAGGTGACCTCGTCTACCGACGATGGAAGATTGTCATCGAGTACGACGGGTGGCATCACGAGCGCGACGCCGCCCAGCGCAGCAAGGACATACTCCGCCGAGAGCGGCTCGAAGCCGCCGGCTGGCGGGTCATCGTGATCGTCAGCAATGACATGAAACATCCGACCTCGGTCGTCGCCCGCGTCTGGGAAGCTCTCATCAGCTCCGGCTACACCGGACCCCTCCCCGAGTACGACCGTGCCACCATCCGCACCCTCCGCGATTTGTGACGGTTTGCACCGTGCAGACACCGCGAACCCGTGCAGTTCGCAACAAATCGCGGGGGGTCAGCTGGGTCAGAGCTTCTCGACGGGGGCGTAGCGCAGGAGCAGGCGCTTGACGCCCATCGAGCCGAAGTCGACCGAGGCGACGGACTTGTCGCCTTGCCCCTCGACGGCCACAACGGTGCCGAGGCCGAAGCTGTCGTGGCTGACCCGGTCGCCCGGCGACAGGGACACGACCTCGCGGGTCGCGCGCTTGGACCTGGCCGCGACGTTGGAGGACCGAAATGACGACTGGGCCGTCGCCGACGGCGAGCTGGGTGTCCACTGCGTCGGCGGTGAGGCGAGGCGTCGCCAGTCGAGGAGGGCCTCCGGCAGCTCGTCGAGGAATCGTGACGGCGGGTTGTAGGACGGTGCGCCCCACGCGGAGCGGGTCGCGGCGCGAGTGACATAGAGACGGGTACGCGCGCGGGTGATGCCGACGTAGGCCAGCCGGCGCTCCTCCTCGAGCTCCTTGCTGTCGGCGAGCGACCGCATGTGCGGGAAGACGCCGTCCTCGAGCCCGGTGAGGAACACCACCGGGAACTCCAGGCCCTTGGCCGTGTGCAGCGTCATCAGCGTGACGACGCCGTCGCCCTCGTCGGGGATCTGGTCGGCATCGGCGACCAACGCGACCTGCTCGAGGAACGCGCCGAGCGATCCGGCGGCCAGGTCGGGATCGTCGGAGATCGCGTCGACGGCCTCAGAGGGCGCCTCTTCGACGACCTCGACGCCCTGCTCCTGCAGGAGGCCGTCGGCCACGGTGCTCGCGCCGACCACGAACTCGCGGGCGACCGCGACGAGCTCGGCGAGGTTCTCGACCCGCGTCTCGTCCTGCGGGTCGGTGCTCTGCTCGAGGGTCGACAGGTAGCCGCTGCGAGTCAGCGCCGCCTCCAGCACGGCATCGGCCGGGGCACCCGACTCGGCCATCGCCATGAGCTCGGACATCACCGCGGTGAACGACTGGATCGCGTTGAGCGAGCGGGTCGCCAGATCGGTCGCCTCCTCAGCCCTCGTCAACGCCTCCCAGAAGCTGATGTCCTCGGCGGTCGCCAGCCGCTGTATCGCCGCCTCGGCGCGTTCACCGATGCCGCGCTTGGGCTCGTTGATGATGCGGCGCAGCGAGACCGCGTCGCGCGGGTTGATCAGCACCCGGACGTAGGCGAGCGCATCCTTGATCTCCTTGCGCTCGTAGAAGCGGACACCGCCGACGACGCGGTAGGGCAGGCCGACGCGGATGAACACCTCCTCGAAGACGCGGCTCTGGGCGTTGGTGCGATAGAAGATCGCAACATCCTTGGCGGCCCCCACGCCTGCGTCGCCGAGCCTGTCGATCTCATCGGCGATGAACTGGGCCTCGTCGCGCTCGTCGTCACCGACGTAGCCGACGATCTTCTCGCCGTCGCCCTCGGCCGACCACAGCTGCTTGTCCTTGCGGCCCTCGTTGCGGCTGATGACGGCGTTGGCGGCGGACAGGATCGTCTGGGTCGACCGGTAGTTCTGCTCCAGCAGGATCGTCGCGGCGTTGGGGAAGTCGTCCTCGAACTCCAGGATGTTGCGGATGTTGGCGCCCCGGAACGCGTAGATCGACTGGTCGGAGTCGCCGACGACCAGCAGGTCGGACTCCTCGTCGGTCAGCTCCTTGATGAGCTGGTACTGCGCGTGGTTGGTGTCCTGGTATTCGTCGACCAGGATGTGCCGGAACCGCCGCCGGTATGTCTCACGGACATCGGGCCAGCCCTGGAACAGGTGGACGGTGTTCATGATGAGGTCGTCGAAGTCCATCGCGTTGGCCGCCTGCAGACGCGCCTGATAGGTCTTGTAGGCCTCGGCGTAGATCTCCTCGGTCGGGTTGTCCGCCTTGCCGGCCGCCGACTCGTGGTCGACCAGCTCGTTCTTGAGGTTGGAGATCCAGTTGAGCACCGCGCGTGGGTTGATGCGCTTGGGGTCGAGGTCCATGTCGCGGCACACCAGTGTCATGAGCCGGCGCTGGTCGGCCGCGTCGTAGATCGTGAACGACGAGGTGAACCCGAACTTGCTGGCCTCGCGGCGCAGGATGCGTACGCATGCGGAGTGGAACGTCGAGACCCACATCATGCGGGCCCGTGGCCCGACGAGATCGGCGACGCGTTCGCGCATCTCGGCGGCTGCCTTGTTGGTGAACGTGATGGCCAGGATCGAGCCCGGATGTGCGCCCCGAGCGGCGATCAGCCAGGCGATCCGACGCGTCAGCACACGGGTCTTGCCCGATCCGGCACCGGCCACGACGAGCAGCGGTCCACCCGGGTGGGAGACAGCGGCCTGCTGGGCGTCGTTGAGTCCCTCGAGCAGGGTCTCCGAGCGGGGGCGCCGCTTGTCGGCGGACTTCTCGGGCGCAGCGGCAGGCACTGGGAACGGCAACGTCATCGTGTCTCCCAGCCTAGTTGCCGGAGCCGACATCGATGCGGCCGGTGGTGGCGGGTCAGGCGTCGGAGAAGTCCGGTGCTGCCGCGTCGGGCGAGCACAACGAGTCCGGTGCCTCCACCGTGAACGAATCCTTCATGTCACCCAGGTCGAGATGCCCGCGCGGCTTGCCCGCCCGGATCTCGGCGAGGTCGGGCAGATCGGCGGCATCACCGAGTCCGACGTCGTCGAGGGCGTCGAGCACCGGCACGAGATCGAAGTCGATCGCGGTCACCTCGCTGCCGGACAGGTACAGGTCGACATCCATCTGGTCCTTGATGCCCTTGACGTCGTAGGCGAACTGGCCGGTGACGGCGGGCATCGCGACGCGCATGACGTCCAGGACGGATGACCGGATCCGCACGATCCGCAGGCTGGGATAGTCCGGATCAGGCCTGATCGACACGGCCCGGCCCTTCGCCATCAGCTTCGCGAACGCCGAGCCCTTCTCGAGGTCGTACGCGAAGGGCACGCCCGGGAGCGACTTGAAGTCCTTGACGGAGGTGCGATACCAGCACGGGGTGGGCCCGCCGTCGGACGCGACCTTGATGTAGACGCCGTCCGACTCCAGGATGCGCACCTTGACCGTGCCGCCCGACACCTCGATGGTGGAGGCGACCATCCCCCGCGACAGGTCGTACTGCGTCTTGGTCCGCGTGAAGTACGTACGCTTCGAGGAGCCGGACTCCTTGGCCGTGAGCCACAGCGTGTAGCTGCCCTCGTTGATCACCGTGAGTCGCTCGACGGCTGCGGCGAGCGCGACCCGCGCCGTCGCGACGTCCGGTGAGCGGGGTGTCGCGGCCTGCTCCGGTGATGTCGACGAGTCGTCGGACGGGACGAGTGCCGGGACGAACACGCAGCCGGCCAGGGAGGTGGCGGCCATCGCCAGCGCAGCGAAGCGGAGAGCCCGAGTCATCACCCCGGAAGCCTAGATGGTGACAAGCGCCGTCGTGACGGGAACCGTAGACTCGCGTGGCATGGACGGAACGGTCAGCATCCGGACGGCGCATGAAGCCGATTTCGACGACCTGACCGACCTCTGGGAGCGGTCCGCCAGGTCGAGCCATGCGTTCATGGCCGACGACGAGTTCGTCGCGCTGTTGCCACGCATCCGCGATTTGCTGCTCCCGTCGATGGACGTATGGGTCGCCGAGTCGGCCGGCACGATGCTCGGCTTCGTCGGCGCCCGCGGTGAGCACGTCGAGCTGCTGTACGTCGCGCCGGAGGCCCAGGGTCGAGGCGTCGGCCCGCAGCTCCTCGCGCACCTCGCCGAGGGCGGTCCGCGGAGCGTCGAGGTGTACGCCCGCAACGCCGTGGGTCTCGGGTTCTACCTCTCGCAAGGATTCCGCGAGACCCGCCGCGACCCCACGGACGCCGCCGGCCGCAGCTTCGAGATCGTCCATCTGGAGCGCGCATGAACCTCGTCACGGTCGACACGGCCGGCAACGAACCGCCGTACGAGCAAGTGCGCCGACAGATCGCCGACGGCGCGGCGTCGGGCGCGCTCGCCGCCGGGCACAAGCTGCCGACCGTGCGACAGCTCGCCACCGACCTCGGACTCGCCGCCAACACCGTCGCCAAGGCCTACCGCGCGCTCGAGGTCGACGGCGTCATCGAGACGCACGGACGGCGCGGGACGTTCATCGCGAGCCGCAGGCTCACCGACGCCGAGGCCGAGTCGGGCGCACAGGCGTACGCCCGGCTGGCGCGCACGCAGGGCCTCTCCCTTGACGAGGCGATCCGGCTGGTCGAGAAGAGCTGGACTCCCTGAGAGTCGTCTCAGTCTCCGGAGATATCGTGGCGGCGTGCACCCGCTGTCCCATGGCCACTTCACACTTCTCGTCGGTCTGCTGTTCATCGCCGGCATCACCCTGATGGGGCTCGCCCTCAGCGGCTACGGCAGCAGCGACCGGTCGCGTCAGCACCCGCCGCGCCTGCCCGGCCACGACACCCAGGACAAGCTCGACAACTCTGAGTAGTCGTCACTCCGCCATCGTGTTGGGCCGCCGCCACGTACGTTCGAACGGCAGTCGCCAGGCGCGCGGCGCGATGAGCTGGTGCACGGCGTTGGGGCCCCACGTGCCACCCGAGTAAGGCCGCACCGGCGGCTGGTCGTTGAGCAGAGGCTCGGAGATCTCCCACAGCCGCTCGATGCCCTCGGCGGTCGTGAACAGTGTGCGCTCGCCCCGCATCGCGTCGTAGATCAGCCGCTCGTACGCCTCGAGGACCTCGCCGGCGCGCTCGGTCTCCTGCATCGCGAACTGCATGCTGAGCTTGTCGAGCCGCATGCCCGGGCCGGGGCGCTTGCCGTAGAACGACAGCGACATCTTCGAGGAGTCGGCGAGGTCGAACGTCAGGTGATCCGGTCCGGCGAGCCCGACGCCGGAACCGGCCGGGAACATGCTCTTGGGCGGCTCGCGGAACGCGATCGAGATGATGCGGGCGCCCTCGGCGAGCTTCTTGCCCGTGCGCAGGTAGAACGGCACGCCGGCCCAGCGCCAGTTGTCGATCTCGGCCTTGAGCGCGACGAACGTGTCGGTCTCGGAGTCGGCCGCGACGCCGTCCTCCTCGCGGTAGCCCTGGTACTGCCCGCGGACGACGTAGTGGGGGTCGAGCGGCAGCATCTGGCGGAAGACCTTGTTCTTCTCCTCGCTGATCGAGTCCGAGTCGAGCGACGTCGGCGGCTCCATCGCCATGAACGCCAGGACCTGGAACAGGTGCGTCACGACCATGTCCTTGAACGCGCCGGTGCCCTCGTAGAACGCCGACCGTCCCTCGACGGACAGGGTCTCGGGCACGTCGATCTGGACGTGATCGATGAAGTTGCGGTTCCAGATCGGCTCGAACAAGCCGTTGGCGAAGCGGAACGCCAAGATGTTGAGCGCCGCCTCCTTGCCGAGGAAGTGGTCGATGCGGAAGATCTGGTCCTCGGCGAAGACCTCGTGCAGTTGCGAGTTGAGCGACTTCGCGCTGGCCAGGTCGGTGCCGAACGGCTTCTCCATGATGATCCGCGAGCGCTCCACCAGGTTGGCGGCGTCGAGGGTGTGGACGACGTCGAGCGCGGCCTTGGGCGGGACGCTGAGGTAGTGCAGACGCTGCGGCGATCCGCCGAGCTCGGCCTCCAGTGCCGCCGCGGCCTCGGCCAGCGCCTCGGGGCCGGCCTTGACGTTGACGTACGACAGCTTGGCCGCGAACGCCGTCCACTGCTCGTCGTTGAGCGGGCGGGTCGTGAACTCCCGGCAGGCCTTCTCGGCGAACGTACGGAAGCCCTCGTCGTCGAAGTCGTCGAGCGAGACACCGATGATCCGCGACTCCGGCACGAGGTCCGACTCGAGCAGGTGCATGATGCCGGGCAGCAGCTTGCGGCGGGCGAGATCGCCGGTGGCGCCGAAGAGCACGATCAGGTGAGGCTCGTTCATTCCCACAGGCTAGACCTGTGAGGTTGCCGGTGCGTGAACTCGCTGTCAGCCGCTGTCAGGGCCGCCAGCGCGATGACAGTGGCCTGCAAGCCGCGGCCGACCAACATGGTCGACATGACCAACTACGCCATCAAAGCCGAAGGCCTCACGAAGCACTACGGCGACACCATCGCTCTCGACGGCATCGACCTTGCCGTTCCCGAAGGCTCCGTCCTCGGAGTCCTCGGGCCCAATGGTGCGGGCAAGACCACTGCCGTCCGCATCCTCGCGACGCTGCTGCAGCCCGACGCCGGTCACGCGACCGTCGCCGGCCACGACGTCCTCGCGCGACCCCACCGCCGTACGCCGCTCGATCGGCCTCACGGGGCAGTACGCCTCGGTCGACGAGCAGCTGACCGGCCGGGAGAACCTCGAGCTGTTCGCCCGCCTGCTCGACTTCAGCCGGCCCGACGCCCGGGCGCGGGCGACCGAGCTGCTGGGCCAGTTCGGGCTCACCGAGGCCGCCGACCGTCGCATCAAGACGTACTCCGGCGGTATGCGCCGGCGTCTCGACCTGGCCGCGAGCCTGGTCGGCCGGCCCGAGGTGATCTTCCTCGACGAGCCCACCACCGGGCTCGACCCCAGCAAGCGGGACGACGTCTGGAACCTGGTCCGCATGCTGACCGCCGAAGGCACCAGCGTCCTGCTGACCACGCAGTACCTCGAGGAGGCCGATGCCCTCGCCGACGCGATCACCGTGATCGATCTCGGCAAGGTCATCGCCCACGGCACCGCCGCCGAGCTCAAGCAGATCGTCGGCGGCCGCTCCCTCCAGGTGCGCCCGACCAACCCCCGCGACACCGCGGACATCCGAGCCGTCCTGAGCCGGATCACCGGCCGACCGGTCGAGGAGCCCACTCGTGGGCTGCTCACGACACCGATCGAGGACGAGAAGGACTTCACCGACGTCGTCGTCGACCTGGCCGCCCGCGGCATCCCCGTCACGGAGATCGCCCTCAAGCTGCCGAGCCTCGACGAGGTCTTCTTCACCCTCACCGGCAAGGGCGTCCCCGATGACGCGCCTGCCGACCTCGACAAGGAGCCTGTCTCATGAGCACGCACCATCACCCTCCCCGACGCGATCGAGCAGCGCCCCGCGTCGTCGCTGCCGTGGGCGCGGCACTCCCTGACGCTCGCCGGTCGTTCGATCAAGAAGATGATGCGTCACCCCGAGCAGTTCTTCGACGTGACGCTGCAGCCCGTGCTGTTCCTGATGATCTTCGTGTACGTCCTGGGCGGTGCGATCGCCGGATCGACGCACGACTACCTGCAGTTCGTGCTGCCCGGCATCTTGATCCAGACCGTGCTGTTCAGCACGGTGTCGATCGGGGTCAACCTCAACACCGACATCAAGGAGGGCGTCTTCGACCGGTTCAAGTCGCTGCCGATCGCCCGATCGGCGCCCCTGGTCGGCGCCACGATCGCGGAGTGCCTCCGCTACAGCATCACGATCGGCATCAGCCTGATCGCCGGCTTCGTGATCGGCTACCGGACCAACACCTCGATCCTGGACGTGCTCGCCGCGTGCCTGCTCGTCCTGGTGTTCGCCTGGTGCCTGTGCTGGATCGCGATCTGGCTCGGCATGATCTCCCGCGAGGCGGGTTCCGTCCAGGGCATCGGGTTCATGGCCCTCTTCCCGCTGACGTTCGGCTCGAGCATGTTCGCCTCGGCGGACACCATGCCCGGCTGGCTGCGGGCCTGGGTCAACGTCAACCCCGTCACCCATCTGACGGACGCGGTACGCGGCCTGCTCACCGGCGGTCCCGTCGCCGAGGACGCCTTCATCGCCCTCGGCACCGCGGGCCTGATCCTCGCGGTGTTCGCACCCCTGGCCGTCAGGGCGTACCGCACCAAGGCCTGACCCTCCCGGGCGGTGACCTGGGCCCACGTGCACGCACGCACTGGGCTCCAGGTCACCCCGCTGTGTCAGGTGGTGGGAGGGCGAGGGCGATCGCGTCGTCGCGTACGAGCGCGAGCCCGGCAGCGTGCAGCTCCTCGAACCGCCCGTCACCCAACGACGCGCGCAGGCTGTCCCTGAGGTCTCGGAGGTCGGGGTGCAGGAGATCGGCGCGACCACGGATCGCCTCGGACGCACCCAGCACCTGGGCCGCCCGCTGGTCGTCGCCGTCGACGTGGGCCAGGATCGCCGCGGCCGAGGCGACCTGCGCGATGACCGGCATGTCGCGCGTACGGCGCCCGATCACCGACGCGGTGACCAGCTCGGCGCGAGCAGCCTCGAGCTCGCCGGTCGAGGCCAGCGTCACCACCAGACCCGCGCGGATGACGGCCTCCATCTGTCCGCCGCCGAACGACGAGACGGCGTCGAGGTTGCGCAGGACGAACTCGAGGTGCTCGGTCGCGGTGTCGTCGTGCCCGGCGCAGTGCTCGAGGTGTGCGAGGCTGATCCGCGTCGTGAGCTCGAGCCGGCGGTTGCCGTCCCGCCGCGCATTGGTCAGCATCGCCTGGAGGTCGTCGCGGAGCTCGTCGGTCTCACCGTCATCGGCGAGCGCGACCCGCAGCCCGGTGATCTGCATCGTCGAGAAGTCGGCGTCCTCGCCGGCGCCGAGCTCGTGCAGCAGCGGGATCGCCTCCTCCCACGAGGCCAGCGCCTCGGCGTACTGACCGTCGAGCGACTGAACCATGCCTTGCTGCGACAGCGCCATCGCGAGGCCCCAGCGGTCGCCGAGCTCGCGGAAGTCGTCGATCGTCGGCTCGAGGAGCTCGACGATCTCGCCGACGCGGCCCTCGTTGTCGAGCATCACGATCCGCATGAGGTTGATCATCGAGCGGGTCCAGCGATCGTCGGCCCTCGGCAGCTCGCGGTCGCCGATCACGCCGAAGAACGACATCGTCGCCAGCACGATGTCGACCACCTGGTGCTCGGGATGGTGGGCGTCCCAGATCGCCAGGATGCGGTCCACCGGCCCCTGCCACTCGGGCACATGGTCGCGGTCCTCATGACTCGCCAGCACCAGGATCCCGGTCAAGGACAGCGCCTCCATGCAGATCTCGCTGGCCGGATCGGCCTCGCCCGGAAGGGCGAGCACGGTGTCAGCCCACGTGCACGCCTCGACGTGCTGGCTGCGGATCGACCAGTACCAAGCCAGCGCGGCGACCATGCGGGCCGCAGCCGGACCGTTCCTGACGATCGACTGCGAACCGCAGGGCAGCCATGATGTTGGCCCGCTCGACGTCCATCACGCGGACCGCGGCGACCTGGTCACCTCCGCGCAGCCGAGCACCCTCCCGCTCGGCGACGCCGAGGAAGTAGTCCAGGTGCGCCTCCCTGACCGCCTCGGCCGTGCCGCGCTCGACCAGCCGTTCCACGCCGTACTCGCGAAGCGTCTCCAGCATCCTGAATCGCGGGATGTCGCCGCGCACCGCCACCAGCAGTGACTTGTCGGCGAGCGACTCCAGCAGGTCCTCGGTGTGGTCGCCGGCCACAGAGACGGCTGTCGCGCTCTCGACGGTCACCCCTCCGGGGAACACCGCAAGACGCTCGGCGAGATCACGCTCCGCATCGTCGAGCAGGTCCCAGCTCCACTCGACGACGGCGCGCAGCGTCCGGTGCCGTGGCAACGCCGTACGGCTGCCGCCCGTCAGCAGGCGGAACCGGTCGGACAGCCGGGCCGCGACCTGCGATGCCGTCAACGTACGAAGGCGCGCGGCCGCGAGCTCGATCGCGAGCGGCTGGCCGTCGAGGCGCTGACAGATCTCCAGCACCGGCGGCAGGGTCTCGGCGGTGAGGGTGAATGGCTGGTCGACCGCCTGGGCCCGGAGCACGAACAGCTGGATCGCGCTGTGCTCCATCGCCTCGTCGATCGTGCTGCCCGCGTGCGGCATCGTCAGTGGACTCAGCTGATAGCCGAACTCGCCGATGATGCGCAGCGGTTCGCGGCTCGTCGCGAGGATCCGCAGCTTCGGCGCGTGCGCCAGGATGTCCTCGGCGATCTCGGCGACCGCACCGATCAGGTGCTCGCAGTTGTCGAGCAGGAGCAGGCCCTCGACGTCGTGGACGCCGTCGATGAGTCTCGTACGTTCGTCGGGCCGCGGCGCGGACGAGGGCCGGTCGAGGACCGACACCTCGAGCAGGCCCATCGCCGAGAGGATCGCCTGCAGGATGCCGTCGGTTCCGGTCACCGGCGCCAGCTCGGTCAGCCAGATCTCCTCGAACCGGCCGAGCGCTGCCCGCGCCGTCTCGACCGCCAGGCGGGTCTTGCCGGCTCCCCCGGGCCCGAGGATCGTCACGAGGCGATGGTCGACGAGCGCCGCCTGCAGGTCGTCGATCGCGCCTTCTCGCCCCACGAACGTCGTCAGGGCCGACGGCAGGGCCGGGTGGTTGCGGCGCACGCCGTGCTCGCCGCGAAGGATCGAGAGGTGCAGGTCCTGCAGCTCCGGCGAGGGGTCGGCACCCAGCTCGTCGGCAAGCTGCTTGCGCAGTCGCTCGTACGCCGTCAGGGCCTCGTTGGCCCGGCCGTGCGCCGCCAGCGCCGACAGGTAGAGGACCCAGAAGCCGTCGCGATAGGGATGGGCCGTCGTGAGGTCGGCCAGCTCGGCGACGACGGCGAGATCCTCGCCCGAACGGACCCGGTCTCGCAGACTCGACTCGACGGCGGCGAGCCGCAGCTCGCCGAGCCGGTGTACCGCCGCGGGAGCGAACGGGAACTCGGCGATGTCGGCCAGCGCGTCGCCGCGCCAGCGTGCCAGTGCCTCATCGACGCGACCCGCCGCCACAAGGCGCTCGAACTCCACGGCGTCGACCGATGCGCACTGCAGGACGTAACCCGGCCGGGGTCGACTCGAGCGCGCCGGCCGGCAGCCGCCGCCGGGTGCGGGACACGATCGACTGCAGGGCGTTGGTCGCATCGGCCGGCACGTCGAGGCCCCAGAGGTCGTCGATCAGGCGTCGTCGCAGCGACCGGACGCCCGGCGTCGAGGGCCAGACGAGCCACGAGGGCGCGGTTGCGCGGCCCGCCGAGATCGATCTCCTGATCGTCGGCGCGCACCCGCAACGGACCGAGGACGTCAACCTGCACACCCGTCATTCTGCCGCACTGTCTCGTATGCCCGGGTGTCTCGACAGCCGCGGGTGCTTCAGGTCTCGTGGGTCGAACCCCGCAGCACGGCGGCCATGACGCGCGCGGTCGCATGCTCGTCGCCGCCGACCCACCGCGCCGCAGCGGTCGCCTCGTAGACCGCGAGCAGGTCGGCCGTCAGCTGCCTGGGGTCGTCGTCAGGCGTACGACCGATGGCCGCCAGGCTCGACTCCACGACCGGCGTCAGCGCCTCGACGATGGCGACGCGGTCGGCGTTGCGAGCCTCGGCCAGCTCCGGGCTGCGCATCGCGGCGAGGGTCAGCTCGCTCATGATGACGTGCCATGGGCGATCGTCGGGCAGGTGGGCCAGCAGCCGCTCGATGACGCCCTCCAGGTTCTCGGCGACGTCGCCCTGGATGTCCGCGACGCCGGCCGAGAGCTCGGCGATGGACTCCTGAGACCGGCTCGCATAGATCGCCGCGAACAGCTCGTCGAGCGACGCGAAGTTGGAGTAGAACGCACCGCGGGTGAAGCCCGCCCGCTCACAGATCAGCTCGATCGTCGTGCCGTGCATCCCGCGCTCGACGAACAGGTCGAGCGCTGCCTCGATCAACCGCGCCCGGGTCTGGGCACGGCGTCTGGTGGGTCCCGAACTTGTCTCGCTCATGCTCACACGATACATTACGTATTGAGATACAAAACGTATTGAAACGAGGAAACCGTGCACAAGAGCCGCCTGACCCGGACGTCGATCAGCGAGGTCGTCACGACCCGCGCCGTCGTGATGCTGCTGGGGGTGTTCGTCCTGCAGCTCGGTTTCATCGCGAGCTACATCGGTGCCTTCCACTCACCCGCGCCGCGCCACATCCCGGTCGCCGTGGTGGCTCCCGCCGGTGCATCCGCGACGACGGCGAAGCAGGTTGCTGAGCAGCTCGACTCGCTCAAGGGCCACCCGCTCGACGCGAGTGTCGCCACGTCCGAGTCGGCCGGCCGCCGCCAGCTCGAGGACCGCGATGTCGCGGGCGTCCTCCTGCTCGGCGCCGACACCAAGGACCGGCTGCTCGTCGCGAGTGCGGGCGGCGGAGCGCTGGCGGACTCCCTGACGAAGATCGCCGACTCGGTCGAGGAGCAGCAGGGCCGCACCGTCACGGTCACGGACGCGATCGCAGCGGACGCCAAGGACGCACGCGGCCTGAGCGCGTTCTACCTCGCCGTCGGCTGGGTCGTCGGCGGCTACCTCGCTTCCGCGATCCTTGGCATCAGCGGCGGCGCGAAGCCCGGCAACCGCACCCGCGCCTCGGCGCGCCTGATCGGCCTGGCGGCGTACGCCGTGCTGTCCGGGCTCGGGGGTGCCCTGATCGCCGAGACGATGTTCGCGGCGTTCAGCGGCAGCTTCTGGACCCTCGCCGGTCTCGGCGCGCTCACGGTCTTCGCGGTCGGCGCGTTCTCGATGGCGTTGCAGGTCTGGCTGGGCCTGATCGGCATCGGCGTCGCGATCCTGCTGTTCGTCGTCCTCGGCAACCCCAGTGCCGGCGGCGCCTACCCCGCACCCCTGCTGCCACCGTTCTGGGCCGCCATCGGGTCGTGGTTGCCGCCGGGCGCCGCAACCAGCGCGGTCCGCGGCATCATCTACTTCGGCAGCGCGGGCCTCGCTCCAGCCGCGGGCGTGCTCGCGGCGTACGCGGCGGCGGGTGTCGGCCTGACGTACGCGGGGACGCCGCGCCGGTTGCCCGAGATGCTCGAGGTCGGCGCGCAGGATGACGACTGAGCTCCAGGCTTCCCCGCTAGGCGGCGTGCCGGGCGTACGCGCCGGGGGTCACACCGAGCGTCGCGCGGAAGTGCCGCTTCAGGTGCGCCTGGTCGTAGAACCCGACCTCCGCCGCGACCTCAGCCGGCGGCACCCGGTCGAGCAGCAGTGCGCGGGCCCGGTCGACCCGCCGGCCCGTGACGTAGCGGTGCGGCGGCAGGCCGTACTCGCGGCCGAACGCCCGGATGAGCTGCGTCGGATGCGCCTCGAGCTCGGCGGCCAGCGACTCCAGCGTGGGTACGCTCGTGAGATCGCGGTCGAGCACCTCGCGCACGCGGCGGGCCAGCTTCGGCTCGCGTACTGCCGCGCCCGTGAGGTCGAGCGGCAGCCAGCGTTCGTCGAGATAGACGCCGAGCTCCACTCCTGAGTCTCGCGGGTCAGATCAGGCGGCGGTCGTTGGCCCAGCGGGTCAGCTCGTGGCGGCTCGAGAGCTGCAGCTTGCGGAGCACGCTGGAGACGTGCGTCTCGACGGTCTTGATCGAGATGAACAGCTCCTTGGCGACCTCCTTGTACGCATAGCCGCGGGCGATCAACCGCATGACCTCGCGCTCCCGCTCCGTCAGCCGGTCGATCTCCTCGTCGACCTGCGCGACCTCGATCGTGCCGGCGAACGCGTCGAGGACGAACCCCGCCAGCCGCGGCGAGAACACTGCGTCGCCCTGCGCGACCCGGTTGATCGCGTCGAGCAGCTCGGGGCCCGAGATGTTCTTGGTGACGTAGCCGCGGGCACCGGCCCGGATGATGCCGATGACGTCCTCGGCTGCGTCGCTCACCGACAGGGCCAGGAACTTCGTGTCGGGGTGCCGCAGGTGCAGGCGGCGAATCACCTCGAGCCCGCCTCCGCCGGGCATGTGGACGTCGAGCAGCACGACATCGGGCCGGGTCTCGGCGATCACCTTGACCGCGCTGTCGACGTCCTCGGCCTCGGCGACGATGTCGACCGGCCCGTCGATCTCGGCGCGTACGCCGGTGCGGAACATCGCGTGGTCGTCGACGATCGCGACGCGCAGTGTGGTCATGGGCTCACTTCTTCTGTCGGTACAGGGGCAGTGGGAGGCTCGGCCTGGTTGGTGTCGCCGCGGACGGGCACGCTCAGCGCGACCTCGGTGCCCTCGCCCGGCCCGCTGCGGATCGTGGCGGTGCCACCGTGACGCTCGACGCGTCCGATGATCGAGCCTCGCACACCCATCCGGTCCTCGGCGATCGTGTCGGTGTCGAACCCGACGCCCCGGTCGCGGACGAACACCTCGACGGTACGTCCGTCGGTCTCGGCGTAGACGTCGACGCGGTCGACCCGCGCATGCTTCGCAGCGTTGATCATGGCCTCACGGGCGGCCTTGGCGATCGCCGCGACATCGGGATCGAGCGCCGCGTCGCCGACCGCGATGACCTCGACCGGTACGCGGTGCGCATCCTCGACGTCGGCGGCTGATGCCCGCAGCGCCGCGACGAGCGAGTCGCCGGGCAACTCGTCGTTGCCGTACAGCCAGGCCCGCAGCTCGCGCTCCTGCCGGCGGGCCAGCGTCGCGACGACAGCCGAGTCGCCGGAGTTCTTCTGCAGCAGCGCGAGAGTCTGCAGCACCGAGTCGTGCAGGTGCGCGGCGACGTCAGCGCGTTCCTGCGAACGTACGCGCTCGCGTCGCTCCTCGGACAGGTCACCGAGGAGCTTGGTGATCCACGGCCCGAGGATCAGCAGCAGGCCGAGGCCGGCGACTGCGACTGCGGAGCCGAGGTCGACGATCGCGCTCCAGCCACGCTCCTGGCTCAGGAAGTAGATGCCGGCGGCGGCGACCAGCACGGCCCCGGCGCCGACCCGCAGCGCGAACCCGAGACCGCGGGTCTGGCGCATCCAGCGCCCCCACGCGGCGTCGTCGAACTGGCGCCAGATCACGGCCAGGCCGATCACGCCGATCAGCAACGGCGCGAACAGGCCCCCGGCGATGCCACGCCCGCTGGCCTGGATCATGAACATCACGCCGATGCCGACGGCGCCGAGGGCGATCGTCTGGAACACCTCGAACGCGCCGGGCCGGCCGCTCGTACGCAGCCCGCGGCGGGTGGCCGACTCGAGACCGGGTGAGAGGTCCGGCTGCCGCAGCGGCAGGAACCGCCACAGCAACAGGTAGGCGATGACGCCCATGCCGTGGAACCACGTCGCGACGATGAAGGCCAGCCGGACGTAGAGGACCGGGACGCCGAAGTGCTCGGCCACACCGGTCGCCACGCCGCCGACGAGCCGGCGATCGGCTGGTCGGTAGGCACGGCGGTATTCGGTCACCCCATGATCGTCACACGTACGCGTGCACGCGCGCCATCAGGAACGTCCCTCGCGCACCCTGACCGGTCCCGGGTGGGATTCAGGGTCGTACCCGATGTGCCACAGGCCCGCCCTCGGACACGATGGGGGCATGAATGCAGAAGAGACTCGCACCGTGCCGCCCGAAGGCGACTTCGAGCCGCACCGGCTGCGCACCATCACCGACATGAAGCGGTCGAAGGACGACCGCCTCCTCGGCGGTGTGTGCGCCGGCGCCGCGAAGCACCTCGACATCGACCCCGTCATCGTGCGCGTCGTGATCGCGGTGCTGACGGTCGCCGGCTTCGCCGGTGTCATCATCTACGCCGCTGCGTGGTTCCTGCTGCCGGCCGAGGGCGAGGACAAGAGCGTCGCCGCCGACTGGTTCCACCTCGACAAGAACGAGGAGCAGGTACGCGTCGCCGGCCTCGTCGGTGCCGTCGTCCTGTCGGTGCTCGCGATCATCGGCGACGGCGGCTGGTTCTGGGACGGGGCGCCGTGGATCCTCGTGCCGCTCGCGTTCGTCTACTACCTGTTCGTGGTCCGCCCTCGGCGTCGCCGCCAGGCCGAGACCACGATCGCCGCGCAGTACGCCCCGCCGGGGGTCGACCCCGCCGACGAGGCGGCGCGCGGCCCCGAGTTCACCGCCGCCAAGGCAGGCCTCGTGG
The DNA here is from genome assembly GCA_963759975.1 of uncultured Actinomycetota bacterium. Taxonomy (GTDB): domain Bacteria; phylum Actinomycetota; class Actinomycetes; order Propionibacteriales; family Nocardioidaceae; genus Aeromicrobium. Next base: position 84,037 of record CAVXBS010000020.1, on the reverse strand, counting down.
CCCGCGGCAAGCAGGACAAGGCGCGCCGCGACCGGTCCTGGACCCTCACCTGGCTCACCCTCTCGGTCGCCGCCATCGCCACCGCGGCGACGGGCATCTACGACGCGTACAACGACGGCGCCCCACTGGACGGCGTACGTCGCGGTGGCGCTGGGCGTCGTGGCGGTTGGCCTGCTGGTCAGCACGCTGATCGGCAACGGCGGGCCGCTGATCGGCTTCGGCGTCCTCCTCGCCATCACCCTCGCGATCGGCTCGCTGCTGCCCCGCGGCGAGATCGGTGAACAGACCCCGAGGCCGGCGAACGCCACGCAGGTCGAATCGCACTACCGGCACGGCATCGGCCGGATCGAGCTCGATCTCACCGACGTCAGCAACCCCGCAGGCGCTGCTGGGCCGGACGATCAAGATCGAGACCGGCATCGGCGAGACCAAGGTCATCGTGCCCGACGGACGTCAACGTCGCGGGTCGACGTCCGACATCTTCGCCGGCGAGATCCGCGTGTTCGACCGCAAGACGAACGGCACCGACACCGACCTCACCTATCCAGCCGCAGAAGCGGGCGCCGCCCTGACGCATCGACATCCACCAACGAATCGGAGACATCGAGGTGATCCGCAGATGACCAGACACTCGTTCCGCTGGGAAGGCCTGGCCTTCGGCCTGTTCTTCCTCTCCGCCGTCGGCAACTGGGCCGTGTGGAAGCAGGACCTCATGACGCCACGCCAGCTCGGGCCTGACCGCCTCGGGGGTGCTGATCGTCCTCGGACTGCTCGGCGTCGCCGCGACCGTGTGGCAGACCCGGCCGGCCTACCGCGCCCGCACCATCTCCGCTCACGACACCACGACCAGACACCACCACCCCGGAAGGACCAGAAGATGAAGAAGCTCACCCGCAGCCGTGACGACAAATGGGTCGGAGGCGTGTGCGGAGGCATCGCGACCTACACCGGCCTCGACGCCAACCTGATCCGCATCCTGGTCGCCGTCGGCACCGTGCTCGGCTTCGGCTCGCTGATCGTGGCGTACGTCGTCGCGTGGATCCTGATGCCCGCGGCACAGCCGGCCGGACAGCGGACCGTGTGGGCGCAGGCTACTGACGTGCCGACCACTGCGAGCGCGCCAGCACCGCCGTCTGCGTGAAGTCGGAGAAGACGCCGTCGACCCCGGCGTCGAAGAACGCAAGGTACTCGCCCACGGCATCGCCGTGGGCGGCCTTGTCGTTGCCGGTCCGCAGGTTCGTCGGCAGGAAGTTGTTCTCGTTGCGCATCGTCCAGATGTGCACCATCAGCCCGGCGTCGTGAGCGTCGCCGGACCAGGGCCGTCTGGCCCGCCAGCCGGTACTTCTTGTCGCGGGCGATGACCTGGCTCTTGTTGGGCCCGATCCCGTCGGCGTACGTCGCGATGGTGGCCAGCTCCCTCGGGGCCATCAGATCGGCGTACGTTCGCCGGTCGCGGGCCTCGATCAGGTCGTACGGCGCACCCTGCCGGTCCATCAGCTGGATCAGGGGCAGCGGCGTACGGTCGCGCAGCCTGCGCAGGTTGCCGGTCTCCATCGACTGGATGATGATCTTGGCGCCCTCGTGGTTGACCCGCCGGCGCTCGAGGTTGGCGACCAGCAGGTCGTTGAGGTCGTGCCCGATGCCGGCGAAGTAGGTCGGGTGCTTGGTCTCGACGTAGACGCCGATCGGCTCGTCACGGCCCGCGCTCGCCTCCTCGGCGATGTTGAGCACCTCGTCGAACGTCAGGATCTTCTCGACGCCCGCCAGCGGGATGTTCTGCGGTCGCAGCGCCGGGAGCCGCTCGCGCACGCGGAGCGTCTTGATCTCCTCGAGCGTGAAGTCCTCGGTGAACCAGCCCGTGTGCGGCACGCCGTCGATGAACTTCGAGACCTTGCGGTCGCGCGAACTCCGGGCGATCCGCGACGTCGGTCGTGCCGCCGATCTCGTTCTCGTGCCGCACGACGAGCACGCCGTCCTTGGTGCTGACGACGTCGGGCTCGATGTAGTCGGCGCCCTGCTCGATCGCCAGGAGGTAGGACGGGCGCGTGTGCTCGAGTCGCTCGCCGGGTACGCCGCGGTGGGCGATGACGATGGGTGCCGGGGACACATGTCAATCAAACCGCATGCGTGCCCGGTCGCGGGTCGGCGCGCACGAGACGTACGGCACCATCGCGGCGGGGATCGGCGGCCGCCACGAGGTGTCCGTCGTGCCGTCGGAGCGTCGCGGCGACGCCGCCGTAGTACATCGTCAGGTCGGTCTCGGTCTTGACGACCTCTTCGGGACGACCGGCACGGTGCACGTGGACGCGCGGATGGTTGATGGCCTGCTGGAGGCCGAGACGGCCGTTGACGAACCCGGCGAGCGCCTGGACGATCGCCGTCGTGATGCGGTCGGCCCCCGGCGAGCCGATGGCGATCGCGGAGCCGTCGACGTGGTGGCCGACCGTCGGCGCCATGTTGGACAGCAGGCGGGTGCCCGGCGGGAGCCCGTGCAGGCCGCGCGCGTTGAGCTCCTGCTCGCCGAGGCAGTTGTTGAGCCAGATGCCGGTGCCCTTCGCGATCATCCCCGAGCTGTAGCCCGACGACACCGTCACCGAGCACGCGCCGCCGTCGCTGTCGGTCGCCGACACGTGCGCCGTCGACCCCGACTCGAGCACCGCGAGATGGTCGTGGTCGACGAGGGCGAGGAACGCCGCGGCGTCCCGCTCGAGGTCGTCGGTGTGGTCCAGCACCCTGAGCCGGTGCCCCAGCACGGCGCGCTGCACGCGGATGAGGTGCTCGACGTCGTCGCTGTCCCAGTCGGCGTACGGCCGGCCGTCGAGCATGCGCAGCATCGCCGTCACGCACACCCCGCCGACGGACGGCGGCGGGTTGGTGCCGAACGTCCAGTCACCGACGGTGCTCAGCAGCGACGGACGTACGACTGGCCGGTATGCCGCGAGGTCGTCGGGTCCCAGCACGCCTCCGCGGGCGAGCACGTCCGCGCTGATGAGCCGCGCCAGGTCGCCGGTGTGGAGCGCGCTGGGCCCCTCGTCGGCGATCAGCTCGAGCGAGCCGACGAGGTCGGGCAGCACGATCAGGTCGGTCGTGACCTGGCCGTCCTCGTCGTGCACCGCGGCGTCGCTCTCGTCGTCCCAGCCGAAGATCAGGTCGTGAACGTGCTCGAGGTAGTAGCGCGACGCAGAGCCCAACCGGAAGCCACCGCGGGCCACGTCGATCGAGGGAGCGACGATCTCGCGCCACGGCAGGTGTCCCCAGCGCGCGTGGGCGGCTCCGAAGGCGGCGACCGACCCGTGGGCGGCGACCGAGCCAGGTCCGATCGTCGCGGTGACCCCGTCGCCGTAGTCGGTGTGGACGTCCCACGTGCCACCGCCGAGGTCACGCCCGCGGCCGGGCATCTCCATCCAGCCGTCAACGGTCTGCGGCGCGCTGCCGTTCTGGGGCTGGACCGTGATGAACCCGCCGGAGCTCAACGACACGATCCCGATCTCGTTGACCATCGTCACGAGCACGGCGGCGAGGGCAGCGTCGACCGCATTGCCACCAGCACGGGCGATCTGCTCGCCGGCATCGGCTGCGGCCTCGTTTGGCGCGGCGATTGCGACGTCCGGCATCCCCGCAGGCTACCCGCACCGTGGGGTCCGACCGGTAGGGTTCATGACAGGTGCGCCGGGAAGTCTGGTCGGCAGATCGTGTCACCGACCCCAGGGGAGCAAGATGACGACCAAGTCTGCGCGTGTGTTCGGGCGGGGATCGTGGGCCGAGGCCTCGCGCATCGCCGAAATCCTGCGGCAGGAGACGCTCGGCGGCGCACTGCTGCTCATCGCAACTGTTGCCGCCATCATTGCCGCCAACGTCGGTGACGACTACGCCTCGCTGCGCGACACCGCCTTCGGCCCCGACGCGCTGCACCTGCACCTCACGTTCGGCCAATGGGCGTCCGACGGTCTGCTGGCAATCTTCTTCTTCGTCGCCGGGCTCGAGCTCAAGCGTGAGTTCGTCGCCGGCGACCTCCGCGAACCCAGTCGCGCTGTCCTCCCAGTCGTCGCAGCCGTCGGCGGGATGGCGGTGCCGGCCCTCGTCTTCGTGCTCGTCAATCTCGGTGGCTCGCTCGACGGATGGGCCATCCCGACCGCGACCGACATCGCGTTCGCCCTCGCCGTGCTGGCCGTCATCGGCAGTCACCTCCCGTCGGGGCTACGGACGTTCCTGCTGACGCTCGCCGTGGTCGACGACCTCCTGGCGATCATCATCATCGCGGTCGTCTACACCAAGACCCTGCACGTCGAGTACCTCCTGCTGGCGCTCATACCGCTCGCGATCTTCACGGTCCTGGTGCAGCGCCGCGTACGTTCGTGGTGGCTCCTGCTACCGCTCGCGGGACTGGTCTGGGGCCTCGTCCATGCCTCCGGGGTTCACGCCACGGTCGCCGGCGTCCTCCTCGCCTTCGCCGTGCCGGTCATCCGGCGCGACGGGAGCAGCGGCACGGGGCTGGCCGAGCACTTCGAGCACCGGTTCCGGCCCCTGTCGGCCGCGGTCGCGGTGCCGGTGTTCGCGTTCTTCAGTGCCGGCGTCGCGATCGACGGATGGTCGGGTTTCACCGATGCCCTGAGCGAGCCCATCACGCTGGGGATCATCGCTGGCCTGTTCATCGGCAAGACCATCGGCGTCTTCGGGGCCACCTGGCTCGTCGCCACGTTCACCCGCGCTGAGCTCGACGATGACCTGGAGTGGCTCGACGTGCTCGGTCTGGCGATGCTCGCAGGCGTCGGCTTCACGGTGTCCCTCCTGATCGGAGAGCTGGCCTACGGCGTCGGCAACGCCACCGACGAGCACGTCAAGACCGGAGTGCTCGTGGGCTCGCTCGTCTCAGCGGTGTGCGCTGCGCTGATCCTCCGCGCACGTAGTCGCCGCTATCGCCAGATCGCCCTCCGCGAGAGCCTGGACGACGACGGTGACGGAATCCCGGACGTCTTCAAGGACTGATGTCCGCCACCTGGACGCCCGTCTCACGACGTGACCCAGGTCACTAGTGACTACCTGTCTAGTTCCAAAGAACTATATGCACACTCTGTGGGTAACTCTGTGAACATCGACACACCTGCAATTGCAGCAGATCCCGAAAAACTCTCCCGGCGGCACGTTGACCTCCTGATGGTCACACCCGGGTTTCGCCACCGGGGACCGGGGGTATGTGTGCCGCGACATGACGACCACAGGCCTCGTGACCCAGCTTCCGGACCGCCCCCGGGCCGATCCGTCGACACCCCCTGCCCTCCCCCGAGGCTTCCTCGACTGCCGGGGCGAGTGGCAGCCGCTCGACGAGAGCGGGGACAGCGATGCTCCTGCCTAAAGCCCGCGGTGAGCTGAGCGAAGGGCTGTTCGACGCACTGCGTTCTGAGCCGGACGGGATCGCGAGCATCCCTCACGTACGACCAACAGATCACGACGATGCCCAGATCGCGCTGTGGGCGATGTACGAGCTGCACCACTCCGGCTTCGAGGACGTCGACGACGACATGGAGTGGCATCCCGGGGTGATCGGCCTGCGCCGCACCCTCGAGCGCGCCTTCGAGGGGGGGCTTCGGGCCCGACAGCCGGCGACCCTGCTCGAGGAACCGTTCGCCGAGTCCCTCTTTGCGTACATCGCCGACCACGAGGGCCCGTCCCTCGCGGCGTACGTCCAGCGCAAGGCCGACCGCGAGCAGGTGCTCGAGCTGCTGCGGCATCGCTCGATCTATCACCTCAAGGAGTCCGATCCCACCGCGTGGGTCGTGCCCCGCCTCCCGACGGCGCCAAAGGCAGCCCTCATGGAGCTGTTGTTCGACGAGTACGGAAACGGCGATCCCAACCGGCTCCACGCTCATCTCTTCGCGCTGGGACTCGAGGCATCGGGGTTGCGGGCGGACCCGTACGCGTACATCGACGACGTGCCCGTGGAGATCCTCGAGCTCAACAACGCCATGTCCCTGTTCGGTCTGCACCGCCGGCTGCGCGCCGCGTCGCTGGGCCACCTCGCCGCGTTCGAGGCCACCAGCTCGCTGCCTTCTCGCCGGATGGCTCAGGGACTGGCGCGCCTGGAGCTGCCGCCCGAGATGATCGGCTACTACGAGGAGCACGTGGAGGCGGACGCGGTGCATGAACAGCTGGCTGTCCGTACGATCTGCGGATCTCTCGTCGCCCAGGAGCCACAGCTGGTCGACGACGTCGTGTTCGGGGCGTTCACCTGCCTCGACCTCGAGGACCGCTACGCGCATCGGATGCTGGACGAGTGGGCCTCATGACGGATCACGGCTTCGAGCACCCCGACGTCATCGTGTGCCCGGGTGGACCACTGCTGCTGCGTGGCAACCACCTGGTCGAGGACGCCGACGGCAACACCCACGCGACCCAGCGCCAAGTCAGTGCTGTGTGCCGCTGCGGCAAGTCCGCCGATCAGCCCTGGTGCGACGGCACGCACAAGGTGCTGCCGGCCCGGGACAGGCCCTAGCGCTCGGGACGATGCAGGGCGCGGGTCGCCGGGCCTTCCAGCACCTCGCCCGCGGGGGTGAACCTCGAACCGTGCAGCGGGCAGTCCCAGCTCTTCTCCTGGTCGTTCCACGACAGGATCCCGCCGAGGTGCGTGCAGACAGCGCGGATGGCACACGTGCGCCCGTCGACGGTCGAGACGCCGGTCGGCAGGATGCCGTCCCGACCGACCTCGCCGCTCCCCTCCGCCGGCGACTCCGGCACGGTCTGCAGCTCGGCCTGCACGATCCCCTTGGCCAGCTCCACGCCGACGCCGAGGTTGAGCTCCGCGAGCTTCGCCGCTCCCTGGGGCCGGGTGATCCGGCGCGCCATCGGCTTCGACCAGGACACCGGCTCGCCGAGCAGGCTCGAGGTCAGGTTGCGAGCGGCCGAGACGGCGTTCGTCATCCCCCACTTGTCGAAGCCCGTCGCGACGTGGATGTGTCCGCCGCCTCGCGGCAGCTTGCCGACGTACGGGATCCCGTCGTGCGACTGATAGTCCTGCGCCGACCACACGTGGGTCTCGACCGCGCCAGGGAAGTACTTCGCCGTCCAGTCCCGCAGCTCGTCGACGTGGCGGGCCTCGGAGTCCGTACGTCCGACCGTGTGCCCGTTGCCGCCGATCATGAGCTTGGTCGTCCCGTCACCACGTGGCACGTCGCGGATCGAGCGCGAGGGCTGGCCGGCCGACAGGCTCATCGGCATCGGTGTGGTCGCGAAGTCGAACGCCAACGCGTACGAACGCAGCGGCTCGAGCTTGGCGAAGTAGAGGCCGCGATCGAGGATCGGTGTGCCGGTCGCCAGGACGATGTCGTCGGCGGCCAGCTCGGTGCCGTCGTCTAGCCGGACGGTCGGGCGGCCGGACTTGGCGGCGCTGACGACGCGGTGGCCCTCGTGGATCGTGCCTCCGTGCTCGCGCACCTGGCCCGCGAGCGCCGTGAGCACGTCGAGCGGGTCGAACTGGTACTGGCCGGAGAGCACCGTGCCGCCGTGGTTCGGGTAGGGCAGGTCGAGCTGGTCGTGCCACTGCACATCGAGTCCCAGGGACCGGGCGGCGGCGTGCTCGGAGTGTGCCGCGTCGACCTGGTGGATCTCGGCTGCGTACGTGATCGCGTCGCGCGCCTGCACGGGCACGTCGTGGTCCTCGCAGAAGCGCACGAGCCACTGCTGGCCCTCGAGGTTGCCGTCGACATATGCCTGCGCGACCTGGTGCGACTGCTTCTGCAGAATTGACGAGAGCTTGGTGCCCTGGAGGAGCGAGAGCTTCGCGGTGGTGTTGCCTGTCGCGACCGCGCCCACGTGCCGGGCCTCGATGACCGCCACCCTGCGACCAGCGCGGGCCAGGAGCAGCGCCGTCGTCAATCCCGTCAGACCGGCCCCGATCACCAGGGCATCCAGCTCCCGGTCCACCGGGAGGGGGTCGGTCTCGGGCAGGTCGGGTCGGTCGAGCCACAGCGAGGTCATGTGTCGGACGTACCCGTCGCGTTCGCGCGACAAACCCGCGACAGCTCTAGTCTGGGCGCATGGCCGACCTGCGTTCGATCGCCCGGGAGCTCTACGGGCTCCCGCTGGCGGAGTTCATCGCGGCCCGCAAGGCGGCGGCCGACGGCGCCGCCAGCAAGGACCTGACCAAGCAGGTCAAGGAGCTCCGCAAGCCGAGTGCGGCTGCGTGGGCGGTCAATGCGCTGGCGCGAGAGCGAGCCGAGCTGGTCGAGGAGGTCGTCGAGCTCGGTGAGCAGCTGCGCGATGCGCAGGCGGACTCAGACGGCTCACGCACCCGCCTCCTGGACCGCGCCCGCCGTGACCTCACGAGGCAGGCGATCGACGAGGCGTCCGCTCTCGCCAAGGCCTCCGGTGGCACGCTGAGCGGGCCGGCCGCTGCCGGGGTCGAGGAGACCTTGCGCGCCGCGATGACCGACCCCGATGCCGCCGACGCCGTGCAGGACGGCCTGCTCGTCACCACGTTCGCCGCCAGCCCGTTCGAACCGGTCGACCTGACCGATGTCGTCGCGATACCGCCGGAGGGCGCCCGGCCGCGTACCAAGAAGGTCAACCAGGGACCCACCCAGCTGGAGCGCAAGCGCCTCGAGGTGGCCGAGGCCAAGGTCGAGAAGGCACGGCGCAAGGCCAAGACGGCGGCCGACGAGCTGGAGTCGCTGGTCGAGGAACGCGACGAGGTCCAGGCGGAGCTCGCGGAGCTGCGCAAGAAGGCCAAGGAGATCGAACGGGAGATCGCCGACACCGAGCGCGCCCTCGATCGCGCCGACACGGCGGCCGACCAGGCCGAGGCGGCCGAGCGCAGCGCCCAGGAGGCGCTGGAGGATGCTGAGGCCGAGCTCGAGCGGCTCAACGCCTGAGCAACGCAGGCAGCAACTCCTGGACGCGCGTGTGGGCGGTCGCCGCGCGCGCTGCGTTCATGCCTTACGCGCCGTGGCGGCCCTCGGCGATGAACGCCAGGCGGCGCAGCGTCTCGACGTTCCGCCACTTGAGGGTGATGCCCTTGAACGGCTCGGGTACGAGCACACCGGGGCCGGCGGTCGCGTCCTCCTCGATGACGACTTCGGTCTGCGCGCCGACGTCGCTGAGCCGAATGTGGACCTTGGCTTCCCCGACGGGCCACGCGCGGGCCTGCAGCGTGATCGACCGGCCAGGCACGACGTCGAGCACCTGGGTGTGGTCGTTGATCAGCAGTGGCCAGACTCCCACCGAGTGGTGGATGCGGCTGCCCTTCTCCGGCCAGTTGTGGTCGACGTCGCGCATACGGGTCGCGCCGACCACCCACAGGGGGTACAGCCAGCCGTCGGCCAACACGCTCCAGACGTCGTCGGGGGTCGCGGCGACGAGACGCGTGTTGACGCTCACAGGACGACCTTCGGGGAGATGGGGTTCATCTCGTTCCCCTACCCCCGGCCCCACAAGGCAAACAGGCCGCCACGACTCTCGGCTCGTACGCGGGATTGACCGCCGCTTCGCCGGGGTAGGTGAAACCCATGACGATGATTGACCTGGGCCGGCCCGAATCGGGCGACGTGATCGACCTCATCATCGAGGACCATCGGCGATTCGAGGCGCTGCTCCGCGACCTCCGCAACTCCGAGAGCGACCGCGAACGCGTACGAGCGGCGTTCTCGAGCCCTGCACGTCGCGCATGCCGAGGCTGAGGAGAAGCACGTCTACCCGGCGCTGCGCCGCAAGACCTCCGCGGACGCCGCGGAGGTGGACCACGGCGAGGAGGAGCACGCCGAGGGCAACGAGGCCCTGCTCGCGCTGCTGGAGTGCTCCGGCACCGACACGCAGAAGTTCGACGACGCCCTGGAGAAGCTCGCCGAGCTCGTCAACCACCACCTCACCGAGGAGGAGCTGACGATCCTCAACCCCGCCCGCGAGGACGTCGGGGAGCCGACCCGCATGGACCTCGGCGAGAAGTTCGCCACCGAGCGCAATCGGCAGATCGATGCCGACTGCGGCAACATCTCCAACGTACGCCGGATCGTTCAGCAGGCTCGCAAGGAAGGACTCCTGGACGACTCAGAAGAGGAGTGACCGTGCGTGAGGTGGGCGTCGAGGAGGAGATGTTCCTGGTCGATCCCCGCACCCGGCGGCTCCTGCCCGTCTCGGACCGGGTGATCCATTCGACTCGCACAGCCGAGGACGACCTGGACCAGGAGCTGTTCCTCCAGCAGATCGAGATCCACACGCAGCCCCGCACCGATGTCCCGACCCTGCGAGAGGACCTGGTCGTGGAGCGGCGCCTGGCGTCGGAGTCGGCGGAGTCGGTGGGCGCCCGGCTGGTCTCGGTGGCGACGCCGGTCCTGCCGCACACGATCGGTCGCACCACGCCCAAGCATCGCTACGTGACGATGCTCGAGGCGTACGGCAAGGTCCTGGGTCAGGCCGGTCTCGTGTGCGGGACCCACGTCCACGTGCACGTCGAGCGGGCCGAGGCCGTCGGCATCATCGACGAGATCCAGCCCTGGCTGCCTCTCCTCGCCGCGATGTCGGTCAACTCGCCGTTCTACCTCGGGGAGGACACCGGCTACGCGAGCTGGCGCCGCCAGCTCTACGACGGCTGGCCGAGCGCCGGTCCGGTCGAGCCGTTCGTCGACACGGCTGGATATGAGGAAGCGGTCCGCGAGCTGATCGCCTCAGGCGCTGCGCTGGACGAGGGGATGATCTACTTCGACGCGCGGCTGTCCCGCAACTTCCCGACGATCGAGATCAGGGTCGCGGACGCGTGCACCGACCTCGACACCACGGTGCTCATCGCCGAGGTGGCTCGCGCCCTGGTGGAGACCGCGGCCCGGTCCCGTGCGGCTGGCCAGAGCTCCCAGCCGTGGCGTGTCGAGCTGCTGCGAGCCGCCCGTTGGCGGGCTCGCCGCAACGGCCTGACGGAGTCGCTGATGGACCCTGTCACCCGCGCGGTCGTGCCGGCCGAGAAGGCGTTGGTCGGCTTGCTCGATCATCTGCGGCCGGTGCTGGAGGAGCACGGGACGACGGCGTTGGTCGAGGACGGCGTACGACGCCTCCTCACCGGTGGCACCGGAGCTGAGGCTCAGCGTGCCGTTGCGGCCCGCTCGTCGGACCTGACGGCGGTGGTCGACGACCTCATCGAACGCACCGGCGCGTCATTCGCTCAGTCGTAGTCGGACTCGTTGTCGAGCGAGATCCAGTCCCTCGACTTCTGCTCGCTCGCCGAGCCGTCCTTCTTGACGATCAGCGTGCCGTTGTAGCCCAGCACCGCGTACGACGTGCCGTCCTTCTTGGCGACGAAGGCGTCGCGCTGCGGGTCGTAGTTGCCGGGCAGGTCGACGACCTCACCGCCGCTCGGCTTGGTGACGAAGCGGAACGACTCACCGGAGGCGTCCTTGCCGCAGATCGAGGTCTTGGCGTCGGTCGTCGTGGTCTTGTAGAGGATCACAGGGTAGGAGCCGCCGCACGCCAGGCCGAGGCCCGACTTCTTCTGCTCGGTGTGCGTCACCGGGGTCGTGCCACAGTCGGGCAGCAGGCTCTCCTGCTCGGTGCCCTCGACGTTGAACTGGGTGTCGGGCCCCTCGCACGATGCCTTGGGAGTCGGCTTGGTCTTGGTCGGCTCGGTCGTGGGGGCAGTCGTCGTGGCGGTCTCCGAGGTCGAGTCCGCGCCGGTCGCAAGCGGCTTGGTGGGGTCGTCGCCACCCATGAGGCGCCATCCGGCGAAGGCGACGACGGCGAGCACCGCGATCGCGAACAGGATCACGAACACCCGCTTGGGCCGCTGGGAGGCGGTCTGGCTCACAGGCGTTCCCCTTCGATCGACTCCGGAGAGCCTAACAAGACAGGGCGACTACTCCCATTCGATCGTGCCGGGCGGCTTGCTCGTGATGTCGAGCACGACCCGGTTGACCTCGTCGACCTCGTTGGTGATGCGGGTCGAGATGCGCTCCAGCACGTCGTACGGGCAGGCGGCTCCAGTCGGCCGTCATGGCGTCCTCGCTCGACACCGGGCGCAGCACGATCGGGTGCCCGTACGTACGACCGTCGCCCTGCACGCCGACCGAGCGTACGTCGGCCAGCAGCACGACGGGGAACTGCCAGATCTCGCCGTCGAGGCCGGCGGCCGTGGTCTCCTCGCGGACGATCGCGTCGGCCCGGCGCAGGATGCGCGAGGCGCTCGGCGTCGACCGCGCCGACGATGCGGATCGCGAGGCCGGGTCCGGGGAACGGGTGGCGACCGACGATCGCCTCGGGGATGCCGAGCTGGCGGCCGACGTCGCGTACCTCGTCCTTGAACAGGGTGCGCAGCGGCTCGATCAGGCTGAACTCGAGGTCGTCGGGAAGTCCGCCGACGTTGTGGTGGCTCTTGATGTTGGCCGCGCCCTCGCCGCCGCCGGACTCGACGACATCGGGATAGAGCGTGCCCTGCACGAGGAACTTGACCGGCGGGCCCGGAGTCGCGAGCACCTCACGCTCGGCGGCCTCGAAGACCCGGATGAACTCGCGGCCGATGATCTTGCGCTTCTCCTCGGGGTCGGAGACGCCGGCGAGGAAGCCGAGGAACTGGTCTCTGCGCGTCGACGACCTTGAGGTCGACGCCGGTGGCCTCGACGTAGTCCTTCTCGACCTGCTCGGCCTCGCCCTCGCGCAGCAGGCCGTGGTCGACGAACACCGCGGTCAGCTGGTCGCCGATCGCGCGCTGCACCAGCGCCGTCGACACCGCCGAGTCGACGCCGCCGGACAGCGCCGAGATGACCCGGGCGTCGCCGACCTGCGCACGGATCAGCTCGACCTGCTCCTCGACGATGTTGCTGCTGGTCCAGGTCTGCCGGCAGCCGGCGATGTCGACGAGGAACGCCTCGAGGATGCGCTGGCCGTGCTCGCTGTGCAGCACCTCGGGGTGCCACTGCACGCCGGCGAGCTTGCGCGTCGGTGTCCTCGAACGCGGCGACCGTGGCGCGCGGCGAGTTGGCGTTGACCAGGAATCCCTCGGGCGCGGCGACGACCTCGTCGCCGTGCGACATCCAGGACGTCAGGGTCGCGGGCAGTCCGGCGAGCAGCGTGCCGGGCTCGAGCGACGCTGACCGACGTACGGCCGTACTCGCGCTGACCCGTGTGGGCGACGTCGCCGCCGAGCGCCTGGGCCATCGCCATGAAGCCGTAGCAGATGCCGAACACCGGCAGCTCGGCGTCGAACAGCGCCGCGTCGAGCTGCGGGGCGCCCGGCCTCGTAGACCGACGACGGGCCGCCGGACAGGATGATCGCGGCCGGCTGCTTGGCCAGCATCTCCTCGATCGGCATGGTGTGCGGGACGATCTCGGAGTAGACCCGCGCCTCACGCACCCGGCGGGCGATCAGCTGGGCGTATTGCGCCCCGAAATCGACGACGAGAACAAGGTCATGATCAGGGGTCACGCGCCCATCCTATCGGCCAGAAAATATCTTCAGGAACGTGCGTAACCCCGTGTGACCGCAGTCGTTTTACAGGGTGGATCTAACAACACTCCCTCCCGTTAGATCATGTGCTGCTCCTCGTGGCACAACAGGGCCCGACCCGTGAGCTCCCTCCCGGTCGGGCTCTGTGCATTCCGGGACCTTTCAGGGCGACCCGGCGACGCAAGCAGCCCTACGACACTCCGACGATCGGGAGGCGCAGCGCGGCCGGGGCGTCCGCCGGGACGACGGGGTTCTTCGGCGCCACGGGCTGCAGCTTGCGGTACGCCTCGCCGACGGCCGGGCGTACGTCGTCCTCGCCCTTGTTGGGCCAGTAGGAGATCGCGCGCTCGGCCTGCGCCGTGATGGTCAGCGAGGGGTTGACGCCGAGGTTGGCGCTGATCGCCGAGCCGTCGACGACGTGCAGGCCCTCGTGGCCGAACAGCCGCTGATAGGGGTCGATGACGCCGGTCTCGGGCGAGTCGCCGATCGCGCAGCCGCCCATGAAGTGGGCCGTGAGCGGCACGTTGAACGGCTCGCCGATCGTGCCGCCGGGCGTACCGTCCATGTGCTCGGCCATCCGCTGCACGGCCTCGTGCGCCGGCGGGATGAACGAGGGGTTGGGCGCTCCGTGACCCTGCTTCGACGTCAGCTTGCGGCGGCCGGTGATGCCGCGCTTGGTGTACGTCGTGATCGAGTTGTCGTGGGTCTGCATGACCAGCGCGATGACCGTGCGCTCCGACCAGTGCCGCAGGTCGTACAGCTTGAAGATGCTGGACTTCTGCCGCCACATCTCCTTGAGCCACACCCGCCAGCGCGGCTTGCCGGTGCTGCCGTCGGTCAGCACGGTCTGCATCAGCGACATCGCGTTGGAGCCCTTGCCGTAGCGCACCGGCTCGACGTGCGTGTGCTCGTCGGGGTGGAACGACGACGTGATCGCGGCGCCGTGGCTGTAGTCGACGTCGCGGCCGTCGGCGATCGCACCGAGCAGTGCCTCGGAGTTGGTACGCGTCAGCAGTCCGAGCCGGTCGGAGACTCCCGGCAGCGCGCCGCGGTCCTGCATCTTGTGCAGCAGCTTCTGGGTGCCCATCGTGCTGGCCGAGAAGATGACCTGCTCGGCGGTGATCTTCTTGTGCGGGCGGAAGCGCCGGTTGGTGCGGCGGGTCTCGATCTCGTAGCCACCGCCGGCGAGCGGCGTGACGGAGGTGACCGTCGTGAGCGGGTGCACCTCGGCGCCACCCTTCTCGGCGAGGTAGAGGTAGTTCTTGACCAGTGTGTTCTTGGCGTTGTGACGGCAGCCGGTCATGCACTCGCCGCAGTGCAGGCAGCCGGCCCGGTCGGGCCCGGCACCACCGAAGTACGGGTCGGCGACCGTCTCGCCGGGGTCTGCACCGAAGAAGACTCCGACGGGCGTGTGGTGGAACGTGCCGCCGACGCCCATGTCCTCGGCGACCTGCTTGATGATCGTGTCGGCCGCGGTCTCGATCGGGTAGACCTCGACGCCCAGCATCCGCTTGGCCTGGTCGTAGTAGGGCGCGAGCTCGGCCCGCCAGTCGGTGATGTGGCCCCACGCCGGGTCCTTGTAGAACGGGTCGAGCGGCTCGTAGAGCGTGTTGGCGTACACGAGCGAGCCGCCGCCGACGCCCGCGCCGGACAGGATCAGGACGTCCTTGAGCTTGTCGATGCGCTGGATGCCGTAGCAACCGAGCTGGGGCATCCAGAGGAACTTGCGCAGGCGCCAGGAGCTCTTGGCGAAGTCCTTGTCCTCGAAACGCTTGCCGGCCTCGAGCACGGCGACCTTGTAGCCCTTCTCGGTCAGCCGCAGCGCCGAGACGCTCCCGCCGAATCCCGATCCGATGACGACGACGTCATAGTCATGTCGTAGTCAGGCACGCGGGGTCCTCCTCAGGATCCTCAGTCCGGCGGTGAGCACCTTGGCGTACGTCCGGGGCTGCAGGAACGACGGGCCGGCGACCGGGAAGCCGCGCTGCACGCCGACCGCCTGGGGCTCGGTGTAGCGCAGGATGCCCTCGGCGCCCTGCCGGCGGCCGAGGCCCGACTGGCGCATGCCGCCCATCGGGGCGTCGACGCTGCCGAACGTCGCCGAGAACCCCTCGTTGATGTTGATCGTGCCGGCCTTGATGCGCGCGGCGATGGCCCGCGCCTCACGCGGCTTGCCCCAGATGCTGGCGTTGAGCCCGTACTCCCCCTGGTTGGCGAGCGCGATGGCGTCGTCGACGGTCTTGTAGGGGTAGAGCGAGACCAACGGTCCGAACGTCTCCCCCGCAAAGCACTCGGCGGCCTCGGTCACGCCCTCGAGGACGGTCGGCTCGTAGAAGTATGGCCCGATGTCCGGTCTGGGCCTGCCGCCGACCAGCACCGTGGCGCCGTGCGCGACGGCGTCCTTGACGTGGTCCGTGACGGTGTCGAGCTGGGCCTGCGAGACGAGCGAGCCGATGTCGGCATCCCAGTCCAGCGCGGCACCGAGTGCGAGGTGCTCGACCCGCGAGACGAACGCGGCCTTGAACTCCTCGTAGCGCGACTCCGGTACGTACAGGCGCTCGATCGAGACGCAGAGCTGGCCGGCCGACGAGAAGCACGCCTGCACGGCACCGGCAGCGGCCTTGTCGATGTCCGCGCTCGGCAGCACGATCATGGGGTTCTTGCCGCCGAGCTCGAGCGAGCAGCTGATGAGGCGGGCGGCGGCCTGCTGGGCGATGAGCTTGCCGGTCGCGGTCGATCCGGTGAAGCAGACGTAGTCGGCGCGCTCGATGATCGCGGTGCCGACGACCGAGCCGGCACCGCTGACGACCTGCCACACGTCGGCGGGGATGCCGGCCTTGCGCATCAGCTCGACACCGGCGAGGGCGATCAGCGGGCTCTGGCTGTCGGGCTTGTGCACCACGGCGTTGCCGGCCGCGATGGCCGGGATGCCGTCGGAGATCGCCATCGTGAGCGGATAGTTCCAGGGGCTGATGATGCCGACGACACCCTTGGGCACCTGGTTGACCGTGATCGAGGTCAGCCCCGGCAGGGCGCCGTTGCGGCGGCGCGTGCCGATCTGCTTCTTGAGCCGCCGGGCGTAGAAGCGCGCGGTGAGAGCGAGGTGCGCGACCTCGTCGAATGCGTGAGCGCGGCTCTTGCCGGACTCGACCTGGATCAGGTCGAGCAGCTCGTCCTGGTGCTCCAGGACCAGGTCGTGCAGTCGCAGCAAGGCCTTCTTGCGGGCTCGCAGCGAGGTCTCCGACCATGCCTCCTGCGCGACGCGCGCGGTCGCGAACGCCTCGTCGACGTCGGCGATGCTCGACACCGGGATGTCGGCGACCGGGTCGCCGGTCAGCGGCGAGTGGGTCGTCCGGTGCTCCCCCGAGGTCGTACGGATGAGGCTCGTGAGCTCGGCGGCACGTGCTGGGGACACGGACGACGAGGTCTGGGCGGGTGAGTCGAGCGTGGTCATACCCTGAGTATGACATTGCTCGTGTCACATGACTACCGACGAGTAACGAGACTCACGCTCAGGCGAAGAGACCTTCGCCCCAGAAGCCCTTGCGGCCCACCCCGGGCGGGCAGGCGAACAGGCCGGAGCTCACGTGCACGATGTACTCGTTGAGCAGGTCGTTCTGCGACCCTGCGAGCGAGCGCTGGACCTGGACGAACTGCTTCTCGGGATCGCGCTGGTACGCGATGAAGAACAGCCCGGCCGAGAGCTGGCCGAGGCCGTCCGAGCCGTCGACGAAGTTGTAGCCACGCCGCAGCAGCTTCGCGCCATGGTTGAAGTCGGGGTGCGCCAGGCGTACGTGCGACTTCATGTCGATGACCGGCGCGCCGCGGTCGTTCTTCTGGGTGAAGTCGAGCTTGGCGAACTCGTCGCCGCCCGACAGGGGACCGCCGGAGCCCTTGGCGCGGCCGATGATGTTCTCCTGGCCCTCGAGCGGCTCGCGGTCCCAGATCTCGATGCGCATGTTGATCTTGCGGCTGACCAGGTACGAACCGCCGACGAGCCAATCAGGCCCGTCCTCCTTGGGCACCCAGACGAAGTCCTGGACGTCCTTCTTGTCCTCGACCTTGATGTTGGCGGTGCCGTCCTTGAAGCCCAGCATGTTGCGGGCCGTGACCTGCGCGGACGACGTCGAGGACGTACGCCCGAAGCCCATCTGCGAGTAGCGCACCGACGCCCGGCCGAACGCGATGCGTACGAGGTTGCGCACCGCGTGCACCGCGACCTGCGGGTCGTTGGCGCAGGCCTGGATCGCCAGATCGCCGTCGCTGATCGCCGGATCGAGCTGGTCACCCGAGAACGCCGGCAGCTCCTTGAGCTTGTCGGGCAGCTTGCCGTCGAGACCGAACCGGGCCTTGCCCTTGGCATCGACGAACAAGCCGCGGCCGAAGCCCACCGTGATGGTGAGCCCCGAGGGCGGCAGGCCCAGCGCCTCGCCGGTGTCCTCCGGCGGCGCGAACGGCGATCCGGACACCGCGCCGAACGTGCCGACGTCGTTGCCCTGCGTCATCTGCCGCGATGCCTCGGTCCAGTCCTTGAGGAGCGAGATCAGGTCGGCGCGCTCCTCGCTCGTCATGTCCAGCGCGACGAAGTAGAGGCGGTCCTGCGCCGGCGTGACGATGCCGGCCTGGTGCACACCCTCGAACGGGATCGGCTTGGCATCGGGATCGGCGACCCCCGCGGGACTCTCGACACCCTGGCGGCCAACCGCGTACCCGCCGCCTGCGCCGACCGCGAGCGCGCCGATCCCCGCCGCGCCGATCAGCTTGCGGCGGGAGAGGCCAGATGTGGTCTCGTTGTGCTCAGACATCAGGTCAGGCTACGCAGACTCGGCAACCACGGCGGCGACGCGGCTGATGGGTTCGCTGACGGCGGCCACCAGGTCGGAGAGGCGCTTGACCTGGGCCTTCGTGAGCTTGTCGTAGAACGTCCAGTCGCCGTTGTCGTCCTGGTACTGGTCGAGGTCGTCGTCGAGTGCCTTGAACTTGGCGTCGAGCTCCTTGACGAGAGCCGGGTCCTGCTTCTCCAACACGGGGCGGAGCGCCGTGATGGCGGCCTGCGAGCCCTCGATGTTGGCCTTGAAGTCCCAGAGGTCGGTGTGGCTGAACTCGTCCTCCTCGCCGGTGATCTTGCTGGTCGCGACCTCGTCGAGCAGGCCCTTGGAGCCCTGCGCGAGCTCGAGCGCCGTCAGCGGGGCGTCCTTGCCGAGGGCGACGATCTTCTTGACGTTGACGAGCAGGTCGTCCGCGTACGGCGCCATGCCCTCGGTGTTGTTGTTGACCCAGAGCTGCTTCTCGATGCGGTGCCAGCCAGTGAAGTCGCGCTTCTCCGCCTTCGCGTCGGCCTCACGACCGTCGGTCAGCGGGTCGAGGTCGCCGAACTTCTCGGCCACCGGCTCGATGCGCTCCCAGTACGTACGGGCGATCGGGTAGAGCTTCCTGGCCTCGGTGACGTCGCCGTCCTTGACCGCGGTGACGAACTCATTGGTCTTGGCGATCAGCGCGACGGCCTGGGAGTTGACGTAGCGCTCGTACGACGTGGCAGCAGCCTTGAGCTCCTGGGAGTCGGACAGCTGCTTGGCGGCCTCGCCCGTGACCGTGAGCTTCTGGCGGATGCCGTCGCCGACCATGCCGGGCTTGCAGGCACCTTCGTACGTGCCCTTGGGCAGGTCCACCACGAGGTTGCGGGTCAGGCCGGGCCCCACGTTCTCGACCTCGCCCATGATGCGGTCGCCGTCGGCGTAGACGTAGAACTCGGTGACCTTGCTGCCCTTGTTGGTGACCTTGAACGTCGAAGGACCCGCCTTGAGGTCGGTCTGCGAGACGCTGCACTTGGAGTCCGTGGCTTCAACCGTCAGGCCGCCGGAGGACGACTTGGGGTCGTCGGCACAGGCGGTCAGGCTCAAGGCGGCGATCGTCAGCACGCCGATCGTGGCAAGAGGCTTCATTGCAGGAGATTCCTTCGGGGAGTTCGGGGCTCCGCCTCGATATAAGGCTAGCCTCACCATGCTAAGGCACCCCTGACCCAGCAGGCCAGCGGCCCGGGTGTGACGTGTTCGACGGTCCCTACGCGACCGTGACCTCGTCGCCGACCGACATCTTGCCGGTCGCGAGCGGGACGATGCGGATGCCGAACCACGTCTTGCCGGCCCACTTGCGGTGGCGCGCGAGCGTACGGATCGGCTCCTTGCCGTGGGCCAGCGTCACGGGATCGATCGTCGTGACGACACACCGGTCGCAGTGCTCGGCGAACCGGTAGGGCACACCGCCGATGTGGAGGCCGCGCCAGTCGTCCTCGGCGAACGGGATGTCCGAGCCCCCGACGACGACGTTGGGCCGAAAACGCCGCATCACCATGGCTTGCGGCTCATGCTCCGCCGCGATCCAGGCGTCGAGCTGCGCCAGCGACGACGTGGTGGTGAGCAGCAGCGGTCCGGTGTCGGCCAGGCTGAGCGGCTCGGCGCCAAGACCACCGTGCTGGTCCGAGATCGGCCGCCGCTCCGGGTCGTCCTGCCACACCAGCCTGACCGGCTCGTCCAGGACCCGGCTGAACCACGCGGCCGCCTCGCCGCCGGCGTCGGTCATCGTCGCGAGCCTCGTGACGTTGACCGGCACGATCGGTCCGCCGACGGGCACCGCCACCTCGATCGGCTCCAAGCCTGGCGCCGTGAGGGTCAGGGCGCCGGCCGCGTCAGGAGTCGCCGTGACGGTCAGCAACCGGCCATGTGTCGTCGCGTTGAGCCTGGTGCCGTGCGGGTCGACGACGGCCCAGCGCCGGTCGTCGCGCAGTCCGGCAAGCTCGACAGGCGCCGAGGTCACGTCGACCGGCGCCGTCGCCTTGACCGGGTAGACGTGGACCGACTCGACCCGCATCACAGCAGCTTCTCGAAGCACAGCGAGTAGGTGACGGCCTCGTACGGCGGGTAGACCGGGATCGGGGTGTAGCCGTGCCGGTCGTAGAACTTCAGCGCGGCGTGCTGCCGGTCGCCGGTGTGGATGATGACCCGACGCGCACCCTCGTCACGCGCTGCCTGCTCCATGGCGGCGAGCAGCTCGTCGGCGATGCCCGAGCCGCGACGAGTCGGTACGACGTACATGCGCTTGATCTCGAGCTCGCCGTCCAGCTGCCGCAGGCAGGCGTGACCCACCGCGCCGTCCTCGTCGTACGCCACGACGGTGGCGACGACCGATGATGGTTCGATGCCCTCTGAACCGGACCGGTGCAGCGACGCCGGGTCGGACGCGTAGAGCTGGTTGCCGTGGGCCACGTGCTCGTCACGCAGCGCCACGGCGTCAGGGTGCCCGAACGGCACGCGTTCCAGCCTGGCCATCTATCCGACGACGACCTCGACGCGCTGGAACTCCTTGAGGTCGGTGTAGCCGGTCGTCGCCATCGCGCGACGCAGGGCTCCGATGAGGTTCATCGTGCCGTCGGGAACGGACGAGGGGCCGAACAGCACCGACTCGAGATCGCCGACGGTGCCCATCTCGACGCGGGCGCCGCGCGGCAGGTCGGGGTGCCAGGCCTCGGCGCCCCAGTGGAAGCCACGACCCGGCGCCTCGACGGCGCGGGCGAACGGCGAACCGATCATGACGGCATCGGCGCCGCAGGCGATCGCCTTGGCGATGTCACCGCTGCGACCGATCGAGCCGTCCGCGATGACGTGGACGTAGCGGCCACCGGACTCGTCGAGATAGTCACGCCGTGCAGCCGCGACGTCGGCGACTGCCGAGGCCATCGGCACCGCGACGCCCAGCACGCTGCGGGTCGTGTGCGCCGCGCCGCCACCGAACCCGACGAGCACGCCGGCGGCGCCGGTGCGCATCAGGTGGAGCGCCGCCTGGTAGGTCGCGCAACCCCCGACGATGACCGGGACGTCGAGCTCGTAGATGAACTCCTTGAGGTTGAGCGGCTCGGTCTGGCCCGAGACGTGCTCAGCCGACACCGTGGTGCCACGGATGACGAACAGGTCGACGCCCGCATCGACGACGGCGTCGGCGAACTGCTTGGTGCGCTGGGGCGAGAGCGCGCCCGCCACGGTGACCCCCGAGTCGCGCATCTGCTTCAGGCGCGCGGTGATCAGCTCGGCCTTGATCGGCTCGGCGTAGATCTCCTGCAGACGCTTGGTGGCAAGGGGGCCGTCGATGCCCGCGACCTCCTCGAGCAGCTTCTCGGGATCCTCATAGCGCGTCCAGAGTCCTTCGAGGTCGAGCACACCGAGTCCGCCGTGCTTGCCGAGGGCGATGGCCGTCTCCGGGCTCATGACCGAGTCCATCGGGGCGGCAATGACCGGCAGCTCGAACCGGTAGGCGTCGATCTGCCATGCGGTCGAGACTTCTTCGGGGTCTCGCGTACGCCGGCTCGGGACGATCGCGATGTCGTCGAAGGAGTACGCACGTCGGCCGCGCTTGGCCGTGCCGATCTCGATGTCTGCCATGCGTACAGCCTAGTGGCCGCAGATGACTGCCCGACCTACTGGACGCCCCGCTGGATGTCGTCGAGCGACAGGTCGGAGAGCATCCCGGCCGGCTTGGTCGACCGCCGCACGAGCACGGGCTGGACGTCGTCGCTCTGGCGCGCCAGGGCGTACGGCGTGCCGGCCAGTGCGAAGCGGAGTGCACGCGACAGCGTGCTGACCTTGGCGTCCGAGGGGCTGACCTGCGGCGCTGCGGCCTTGATCGCCATCGCGAGGATCGGCAGCGTGCCGCCGTGGTTGGCCAGCTGGTCGAGATAGCTGCGGACCTTGGGCTCGGTCAGCACCTTCTTCATGATCGCCTTGTAGTCGTCGGGGGACGATGCGCGACCCTCGTGGACCACCGGAATCTGCGAGGCGATCTTGTGCCACTCGGGCTTGCCGCCGGCCCGCGGCGGATTCTTGTCGGCCGCCGCCGGTTCCGACTTCTTGGCAGCCTGCTTCTTGGCGGCCTGCTTCTTTGCGGGCGCCTCCTTCTTGGCAGGCTCCTTCTTGGCGGCAGGCTCCTTCTTGGCCGGCGACTCCTTCACCTGCGGAGACTCCACGACCTTCTTCGCGGCGGCCTTGCGAGGTGCAGCCGACTGCTTGGCGGGCTCCCCGGCGGAGAACACCGGCTGGAGCGCGGCCGCAGGCGGGACCGGGGTGACCTTGAGTCCGACGTACTGGTCGACCTCCTTCTCCAGCACCGAGTTGACCGGATGGTTGGACAGCGTGGCACCCACGACGTACTTGTCGAGCTCGTGCAGTCGGCGCACCAGCGGCACGAAGTCGCCGTCGGCTGACACCAGGACGAACACCTCGATGTGGTCGAGGTCGGCGGCGACCCGCAGGCAGTCGACGACGAGGACGATGTCGGCGGCATTCTTCTCGGCCTTGCCCACCGAGAAGACCTGGACGGTCTCGACCCGGCTCCGCTCGACGTCGCGGCGGTAGTCCTCGAGGCCCAGCGCGTTCCAGTCCGCGTACGCGCGGGCGACCGCGATGCCGTTGGCCCCGGCCTCCTGCGAGGCCGCCTTGTCGATCTGGTTGAGGATGTCCTCCATCGACACATCGGGGATGTCGAGCTTGCCGTAACCCTTGAACAGGTTCTCGGCGTCGATGAAGACGGCGACGTTCTTGCGAATGCTCACCCCACGAGGCTAACGGTGGTCAGCGGGTCGAATAATTCGGCGCCTCGGCGGTCATCTGGATGTCGTGCGGATGGCTCTCCTTGAGCGACGCCGACGTGATCCGGACGAAGCGGCCCCTGTCCTGCAGCTCGGGGATCGTGCGCGCCCCGACGTAGAACATCGACTGGTTGAGCCCGCCGATCAGCTGGTGGGCGACCGCCGACAACGGCCCGCGATAGGCGACCTGGCCCTCGACACCCTCGGGCACGATCTGGTCGTCGCTGGTGACCTCGGCCTGGAAGTAGCGGTCCTTGGAGTACGACTTCTTGCCCCGGCTGCTCATCGCACCGAGCGAGCCCATGCCGCGGTAGGCCTTGAACTGCTTGCCGTTGACGAAGACCACCTCACCCGGCGACTCCTCGACGCCGGCCAGCATCGAGCCGATCATGACGGTCTCGGCGCCGGCGACCAGCGCCTTGGCGATGTCACCCGACTGCTGCAGGCCGCCGTCGGCGATCACCGGCACGCCGGCCGGCTTGGCCGCAAGCGAGGCCTCGTAGACCGCGGTGATCTGCGGGACGCCGCAGCCCGTGACGACGCGGGTCGTGCAGATCGAGCCGGGGCCGAATCCGACCTTGACCGCATCCGAACCGGCATCGACGAACGCCTGCGCGCCCTCGCGGGTCGCGACGTTGCCGCCGATGACCTGTACGTGCCGGGTGGCCGGATCGGTCTTGAGCCGCTTGACGATGTCGAGCAGCATCCGCACGTGGCCGTGGGCGGTGTCGGCGACAAGCACGTCGACGCCGGCCTCGATCAGGGTCGTGGCGCGCTCCCAGGCGTCGCCGAAGTAGCCGATCGCCGCACCGACCATCAGGCGCCCGTCCGCGTCCTTGGTGGCGTGGGGGAACTGCTCGGACTTGACGAAGTCCTTGACCGTGATGAGCCCACCGAGCCGGCCGTCGTCGTCGATCAGCGGCAGCCGCTCGCGCTTGTGCTTGCGAAGCAGCAGCGTCGCATCCTCGCGGGCGATGCCGACGGGCCCCGTGATCAGCGGCATGGGGGTCATCACCTCGTCGACCTTGGTCGTGGCCCACTCGGCGACCGGGGTGAACCTGAGGTCGCGGTTGGTGATGATGCCGAGCAGCCGGTTGTCGGTGTCGACGACGGGCAGCCCGGAGACGCGGTACTCGCCACAGATGCGGTCGAGCTCCTCGAGCGTCGCGTCGGGGCCGATCGTCACGGGGTTGGAGATGATGCCGGTCTGGGTGCGCTTGACCAGGTCGACCTGGTAGGCCTGGTCCTCCAGCGACAGGTTGCGGTGCAGGACGCCGATGCCGCCCTGCCGCGCCATCGCGATCGCCATGCGCGACTCGGTGACGGTGTCCATCGCGGCGCTGATCAACGGGATCCGGAGGTTGATCTCGCGCGTCAGCCGCGACGTCGTGTCGATCTCGCTGGGATTGAGGTCGGAGAATCCGGGAAGCAGAAGGACGTCGTCGTACGTGAGGCCGAGGGGCGCAAACTTGTCAGGAATGCCGGTGTTCTCCATGACGTCATCCTAACGTCCCGGAGGAAGGCGACCGGCCGCTGCGGCAGCTGTGTGCGACCGGCATCACAGAAGATCGGACATCGCACCCGTACCCGCAGTATGATGCCCCCATGGACCGCAAGCCAGGGCGCCCGAGGGCACTCACCGTCGACGTCATCGCGCAGGCTGCGCTTGACGACGGAATCGCCACATTCAGCATGCCGTCGGTCGCCCGACGGCTCGGGGTAGCTCATTCCGGTCTGTACCGCTACGTCGAAGATCGCGATGACCTGCTCCTCCGCGCGCTCGACAAGGCGATCGTCGCCGCCAGCTGGCCAGACGCCGACCTGCCCTGGCAGGAGCTGCTCAAGGGCATCGGCGAGACGATCTGGCAGATGTGCGAGGACCACCCGGGTCTCGACACCGCCGCACTCGGCGCTCCGACGTCTCCGCGTGCCGTCGAGGAACGCATCGAGAAGTACATCGACTCGCTGCAGCGCCAGGGCTACCGGTTGGAGGACGCCACGGTCGCCGTGGAGTTCGTGATCACGCTCGCCCTGACGGCCTCCGCCGAGATGCGCCGCCTCAAGGCGATCGAGAAGGCGCACGTCGACGGGCCGCGGATGCCGGTGCTCAAGGCGTACGACACCGAAGAGGTCTGGCGCGGTCACGGCTGGTACGACCGCAAGCTCGACATCGTGCTGGCCGGACTCGAGCAGCGCCGCTCGTCCTAGGACGCATACTTCTCCAGGTCGCCGGCCAGCCGGTTCATGATGTCCGCGTAGGCCCGATAGCTGGGCGGCGCGACCGACGTCCACGGGACGTACGCCTTGTCCTTCGCGGCCCGGAGTGTCTGGAACACCGGCTGGTCGTCGAGGATCGCGAGCCCGGCCTTGCCGACCCTGTCGTCGTACAGGAGCACATCGGCGGGATAGAGGTCGGCCTTCTCCCAGCTCAGCGTCTGGAAGTAGCCACCCTTGTCAGGCTTGGTCGGCACGACGATCGGCAGCTTGAGCTTGTCGCGCCAGTACAT
Organism: uncultured Actinomycetota bacterium; assembly: GCA_963759975.1. GTDB lineage: Bacteria > Actinomycetota > Actinomycetes > Propionibacteriales > Nocardioidaceae > Aeromicrobium. Next base: position 58,482 of record CAVXBS010000020.1, on the reverse strand, counting down.
GAGGTCGGGACTGACCTTGGGGTTGGAGACGTAGAAGACGGCCTGCGCGGGTGAGCCGACCAGGATCTTCCTGGTCCCGAGGTCCCGGCCGGCCCGCTCCACCCGGTCTGCCGCAGCGGCGAAGTCTGCATGCGCCTTCTTGACGGTCGCGGAGTCGAGGTCCGCGCCAAGCGCCTTGGCGGCCCGCTCGGTCGACTCGAGCATGCTGGGCAGGGTCTTGCCGTCGAAGCTCACGACCATGATCGGCGCGAGCTGCTTGAGCTTCTTGGCTGTTGCGTCGTTGACGTACCAGAGGTCGCTCTTGAGGTAGGCGCTCGTGACGACGAGGTCGGGCTTGAGGCTCGCGGCCTTCTCCAGGTTGATCGAGCCGTACTCACCGCCGCCGGTGACGTCCGGCACCTTGCCGATGTCGAGGCCGGCGACCTGCGAGTCCGGTTCACCGTCAGCATTCTTGAGCGGACCGAACGTGCCGACGATCTCGTCGCCGAGGCCGAGGTCGGTCAGTGCCGCCGCGACGGACGACTGCACCAGCAGCCGGTGCGGCGCCGCGTCCAGGCTGATCGTGGTGCCGAGATCGTCCTTGTACGTCCACGGGCCGGCGCCGGCGTCGTCCGATGCGGACGTGCCGCACGCAGTCAGGGTGGTGAGGGCGATCGCAGCAGAGGCTGCGAGGAGTCTGATGTCTCATAAGGGCAGCCTAACCTAATGAAATGCGTTACCCCGGGCTGCCCCCATACGTGAACTCGACCTCGCGACGAGCATCGTCGACTCGGGCCAGCTCTACGCTGACCTGCCCACCTTCGGGCAGGCCTGCACCTGTGCAGTGCGCCATGACCGGCGGCTCGTGCAGGACGATGTCGCCGCCCTCGCGATCGGCGTGCACCACGATCGCGTCGAACGACTCGCCGACGCGGCCCGTGAGAGCCCAGACCTCGGCCTGGTCGATGCACGTGCGGTCGGCCTTGGCCGCTCGCTGGTCCGACGACTTCATGATCTCCGGAAGAGACGGCAGGGCCTCACGCACCCAGTCGGGCACGTCTTGCTTCGCACAGATCGCGAGACACACCTCGGTGCCGAATCGGTCGGCCAGACGCCGCAGCGGCGCCGTGACGTGGGCATAAGGGCCGCCGACCCCGGCGTGGGCGGCCTGGGCCGGCGCGGCACCGTCGAACGCCTCGTAGCCGGCACCGCGGAGCAGCCTCGTCGCCTCGGTCATGAGTGCAAGGGACGCCGGGCGTTCCGGATCGAGTGACAGCAGCACGTGTGCGGGGGTCGACCCGTCGGGCACCGGGATCTTCAGCGTGCGCGCCGTGCGGAGGAACTCGGCGTTGGCACGCTCGTCCGCCGGAGGCAGCGTACGCAGGAGGCCGACCTGCGCCTCGAGCATCAGCTGGGCCGCCGCCATGCCGGTCAGCAACGAGACCTCGGCGTTCCAGCCGTCGACATCCGTCCGGATGCGCATCACGACCCGCCAATCGTCGCCGTCCGGCTCGACCTCCTGCTCGGGCAGAGCCAGCTCGATGGCACCTCGGTCGACGCGTACCTTCTGCCGGAGGCGGCCGAGGTCGGCAAGAGGCTCGAGCGACGGGTGCGGCGAGCCTGCGTCGAACGACTTCTGCACGCCCTCGTAGTCGAGCTGGGCGACCGACTTCACGAGCGCACGGCGTACCGACACGTTGCTCAGGCTGCCGTCAGGGGCCACGTCGATGCTCCACAGCGCGGCCCCCCGCACCTGGTCTGCGAGCAGGCTCAACGCGCCCTCGGACAACACCGGCGGGTGCAGCGGCACCCGCCCGTCCGGCAGGTAGATCGTCTGCCCGCGGAGCCTGGCCTCGGTGTCGACCGCGCCGCCTGGCGGGATCGCGGCGCCGAGGTCCGCGATCGCGTAGTGGACCTTGAAGCCGTCACCGTCCCGCTCGAGGAACATCGCCTGGTCGAGATCCCTCGCACCGGGCGGATCGATCGTGACGAACGGGATCGCAGTCGCATCCTCGAGGTCACCCCGGTCGGCGGCGGCGATCGTCGCCGCCTCGGCGAGCACGTCGGGCGGGAAGTGGTCGGTCTCGTCGACGGATGGGAGGTCCAGATCAGCGCGTACGTCCGCGAAGTCGTGCCGTGGAGTGCTCACGCCGATGAATCTAACCCGAATGTCCACATGCCGGTCGAGTGCTCGCGCGAGCAGCCACCGGTCCGACTGCTCTCAAGACGAGAGAGACGGTTGGCTCACCCGAGCCAACCGTCTCTCTTCAATCCTGGATCCGGGCTAGTGGTTGTGACCCGCGTGCGCGTCCTCGACCTCTTCGGCCGGCTTCTCGACGATCAGCGTCTCGGTCGTGAGGAGCATCGCGGTGATCGACGCGGCGTTCGCGAGCGCGGAGCGCGTCACCTTGACCGGGTCGAGGACACCCTGCGCGACCAGGTCGCCGTACTCCTCGGTGGCCGCGTTGTAGCCCTCGCCGCTCTCGCGGACCTTGTTGACGACGACCTCACCGGAGACGCCGCCGTTGCGGGCGATCCACTCCAGCGGAGCGTCAGCGCCGATGCGGACGATGCGTACGCCGACCGCCTCGTCGCCCGTGAGGCCGAGGTTGTCGTCGAGCACCGAGACGGCGTGGACGAGAGCCGAGCCGCCACCGGCGACGATGCCCTCCTCGATCGCCGCACGGGTCGCCGAGACGGCGTCCTCGATGCGGTGCTTCTTCTCCTTGAGCTCGACCTCGGTGGCCGCGCCGACCTTGATGACGCAGACGCCGCCGGCGAGCTTGGCGAGACGCTCCTGGAGCTTCTCGCGGTCCCAGTCGGAGTCGGTGCTGTCGATCTCGGCCTTGATCTGGCCGACACGTCCGTCGACCTCGGCCTTGTCGCCGCCGCCGTCGATGATCGTCGTGGCGTCCTTGGTGATGACGACGCGGCGAGCCGTGCCGAGCACCTCGAGGCCGATCTGGTCGAGCTTGAGGCCGACGTCGGGCGTGACGACCTGCGCGCCGGTGAGGGTCGCGATGTCCTGCAGCATGGCCTTGCGGCGGTCGCCGAAGGCGGGCGCCTTGACGGCGGCCGAGGTGAACGTGCCGCGGATCTTGTTGACGACGATCGTCGACAGCGCCTCGCCGTCGACGTCCTCGGCGATGATGAACAGCGGCTTGCCGGCCTGGACGACCTTCTCGAGGATCGGCAGCAGGTCGCTGACCGAGGAGATCTTGCCCTGGTTGACGAGGATGTAGGGATCGTCGAGGACGGTCTCCATGCGCTCGGTGTCGGTGACGAAGTAGGGCGACAGGTAGCCCTTGTCGAACTGCATGCCCTCGGTGAACTCGAGCTCGGTGCCCATGGTGTTGGACTCCTCGACCGTGATCACGCCGTCCTTGCCGACCTTGTCGAAGGCCTCGGCGATGAGCTGGCCGATGACGCCGTCACGCGAGGAGACGGTCGCGACGTCGGTCATGTCCTTGATGTCGTCGACGTCGCGGGCGACCTCGTGCAGGCGCTTGACGACAGCCTCGACGGCGGCCTCGATGCCCTTCTTGAGGCCGACCGGGTTGGCGCCGGCCGCGACGGCGCGGAGGCCCTCGTGGACCATGGCCTGGGCCAGGACGGTCGCGGTCGTCGTGCCGTCACCGGCGACGTCGTTGGTCTTGGTGGCGACTTCCTTGGCCAGCTGGGCGCCGAGGTTCTCGAACGGGTCGTCGAGCTCGACCTCACGGGCGACGGTCACGCCGTCGTTGGTGATCGTGGGGGCGCCCCACTTCTTGTCGAGGACGACGTAGCGACCCTTGGGGCCGAGGGTGACCTTGACGGTGTTGGCGAGCTTGTCGACGCCGCGCTCGAGCGAGCGGCGGGCGTTCTCGTCGAATTCGAGGATCTTGGGCATGTCAGCTTCTTTCGAAAAATGTGGGTGCGACTGGGGCTGCGTGGTGCAGGACGTGAGAGGCCCCGGCGCCCTCGGAGGGGCGCCGGGGCGTCAGATCACGAAACGACAGCGAGGACGTCGCGAGCGGACAGGATGAGGTACTCCTGGCCGTCGTACTTGACCTCGGTGCCGCCGTACTTGCTGAAGATGACCTTGTCGCCGACGGCGACGTCAAGAGGAACGCGGTTGCCGTTGTCGTCGACCCGACCGGGTCCGACAGCGATGACGTTGCCCTCCTGGGGCTTCTCCTTGGCAGTGTCCGGGATGACCAGACCTGATGCAGTGGTCTGCTCGGCTTCGACAGCCTGGATGACCAGGCGATCCTCGAGCGGCTTGATGGTGACCGACACGTGTCGACCTCCCCTTTCAGGCGGTGGAACGTTGGACGCTGGTGGGCACGCCGTCGCGGGGGTCGTACTCACCGATGCTTGGCACTCTCATGGCGAGAGTGCCAATACGAAATCTAGCACGCGATTAGCACTCACCCCAAGAGACTGCTAACGGCACGCACTCCGCTTCGCTCCATGCTCACTCCCGGACTCCGCAGAGCTCCGTCCTGGGCCGTTCTCCTCGCTTCATCTCACCTGGGGGAGATGGCAGGGTTTTGCACACGGCAGACTGCCTTCATGGATCTGGCGACGTTCGAGCAGTTGCTGTCCCCTGCGGGCCAGCTGCTGCTCGCCGAGATCGCCGAGCGGGCCGGCGTCGAGTCGGACCTCGCGCTCGGCACCCGCCTGCGCAAGACGTACGTCCCGGCGCTCGTCGCCGCTGCCGTGACGCAGAACCATCTGCGTGGCAAGGCCGTGCCGAAGTTCGGTGCCGACGCAGCACGGATGTACTTCACCCACGACGCGCTCGAGCAGTCCACGCGTATGCCCGTCGCCACGCATCGGGCCGCGAGGCTGGCGTCGACCGGCGCGTCCGGCGTCATCGACCTCGGTTGCGGCATCGGCGGCGACCTGGTGGCGCTCGCCCGGGCCGGCCTGCGCGTGCGGGGGGTCGAGCTCGACCCCGTACGAGCCGCGATCGCCTCGGCCAACCTGCGAGCCCTCGACCTCGACGGTGATGTCGTCTGCGCCGATGCCCGCTCCGTCGAGATCCAGGCGGACGAGGTCGCCTTCATCGACCCGGCCCGCCGGGACGGCCGCGGGCGTACGTTCTCGACCGCCGACCTGCAGCCGCCGTGGGACTGGGTGCGGCAGCTGCTCGCGGGTCGCGCGGTCGCCAAGCTCATGCCAGGGCTCGCCCATGACGCGGTGCCGCACGGCGTCGAGGCCGAGTGGGTCAGCGATGGCGGCAACCTCGTCGAGGCGTGCCTCTGGGGCGCACCGTTCGCGACGGCGACCCGGCGGGCCACCGTGCTCCCGTCCGGCAGCGGGCTCGTCGCGACGGGTGAGCCGGTGGCGGTCGCCGACGTCGGGGCCTACCTCTACGAACCCGACGACGCGGTCATCCGCGCCGGACTGGTCAGCGAGCTCGCCGCGACCATCGGCGGCTGGCTGCCGGATCCGCACATCGCGTACGTCAGCTCGGACGGCGCACATGCCACGCCGCTCGCCCGCGGCTTCCGCATCGTCGATGAGCTGCCGTTCCGCGAGAAGCCGCTCAAGGCTGCGCTGCAGGTCAGGCGGATCGGCACGCTGACGGTCAAGAAGCGGGGCGTCGACATCGTGCCGGAGGAGCTGATCCGCCGGCTCAAGCTCAAGGGGCCCAACACCGCGACGGTCATCATGACGCGGGTGCTGGGCGACGGCCGGGCGTACCTCGTCGAACGCCTCTGACACACCAAGATTCGGGGCATAGGCTGGCGGTATGCGGATCGACCTCAACGCCGATCTCGGTGAGTCATGGCCCAGGTGGGAGTCCGGCGAGGACGTCGCGCTGCTCGACGTCGTCACGAGTGCCAACGTGTGCTGCGGGGCGTACGCCGGCGATGCGGACCTGATGCGGGCCACGTGCGATGCGGCTGTCGCGCGGGGCGTGGCCATTGGTGCACAGGTCGGCTATCCGGACCGGGACAACTTCGGACGCCTGTGGCTCGACCTGCCCGCCGATGAGCTCACCGGGGAGCTGCTGAGCCAGATCCTGCTGCTCGACGAGATCGCGCAGGCCGCCGGCGGCCAGGTCGCGTACGTCAAGCCGCACGGCGCGCTCTACAACCGGATCGTCGACGACGACGAGCAGGCGCAGGCCGTCGTCGACGCGCTCCAAGGTCTCGCCACCCCGCTCCCCCTGCTCGGGCTGCCGGGCTCGGTGTCGCTGTCGATCGCCGAGGCCTGCGGCATCCCGATCGTCCGCGAGGGCTTCGCCGACCGCGCCTACACCTCCGACGGCAGGCTCGTCCCACGCGGTGAGCCCGGTGCGGTGCTCGACGACCCGAATGCCGTGGCGGCGCAGGCCGTACGCCTGATGGACAGCGTCACGTCGGTCTGCGTGCACAGCGACAGCCCCGGCGCGGTCGGTCTGGCGCGCGCGGTGCGGACCGCTCTCGAGGCGTCCGGGGCCGAGCTGACGAGCTTCGCGACGTGATCCTCAAGCCGTACGGTGACACGGCTGTGCTGCTCGACTGCGCGTCGCTCGACGAGGCGCAACGCTGGTTCGCCGCGCTGCAAAGCGACGCCGAAGCCGTGCTCGGGGCTCGGAGCGTGCTGCTGCGTGGGGAGCCGACGGGCCTGCGGTCGCTCGTCGGGCGGACCACTCCTGCGGACTCGGCCGGGCCCGGCGGCGGGACCGAGATCGAGATCCCCGTGGTCTACGACGGCTCTGACCTCGACGAGGTCGCGCAGCTGACCGGCCTGACCACGTCGGAGGTCGTCGCGGCGCACACCGGCACACCGTGGACCGTGGCGTTCGGCGGCTTCGCGCCGGGCTTCTCCTACCTCGTCGACGGCGACCCGAGGCTTCAGGTGCCGCGCCGCGACTCCCCTCGGCCACGGGTACCGGCCGGCGCCGTGGGGTTGGCCGGCGAGTTCAGTGGGGTCTACCCGCGGGAGTCACCCGGCGGATGGCAGCTCGTCGGTCGAACGGGGCTGGCGATGTGGGACACCTCCCGTGAGGAGCCGGCGCTGCTCAGTGCGGGCGTGACGGTCAGGTTCGTCGTCTCATGACGCTCGTCGTGGAGTCGCCCGGGCTCCGAAGCCTCGTGCAGGACCTCGGCCGCCCGGGGCTGGGACATATCGGGGTCAGCCCGTCCGGCGCGTTCGACCGGTCGGCGCTGCGGCAGGTCAACCTCGTGCTCGGCAACGACTCCGGCGCCGCGGCATTGGAGGTGCTCGGTGGCGGGCTCGTGCTGCGCGCGGAGGCAGCGCTGTGGGTCGCGGTCACTGGCGGAGCGGGCGCCATCACGATCGACGGCGACCCTGCAGCGTACGGGCGGGCGATTTCCCTGCGCGCCGGTCAGCGCCTGGCTCTGGGACCTCCGACGACGGGCTTGAGGGCGTACGTGGGGGTGGCGGGCGGTTTCACGGCCCCGGAGGAGCTCGGCTCACGGTCGACCGACACCTTGTCCGCGCTCGGACCGCAGCCGCTGCAGACGGGCGACCGACTGAAGACGGGACCCCCGGGCCATCCGCCGGACCTCGAGGACATACCGCCCATCGGGCGGGCCGGCGAGCTGACGCTCGACGTGACGCTTGGCCCGCGTGACGACTGGTTCACCGCCGCGGCCATACGACGGCTGCTCGAGTCCGCGTGGCAGGTCAGTCCCGCATCCGACCGGGTCGGCGTACGCCTGACCGGGCCCGCGCTGGAGCGGTCCCGCGCCGACGAGCTGCCGAGCGAGCCGTGCATCCGAGGCAGCATCCAGGTGTCTGCCGACGGCCAGCCGATCGTGTTCGGCCCGGACCACCCGGTGACGGGTGGCTATCCCGTCATCGCGGTCGTCCTCGACCAGCACACCGACCGGCTCGCCCAGGCCGCGCCCGGCCAGGTCGTCCGGTTCCGCCGGGTCTACTAGGCAGCGACGACGTGCGTCACCGGCATGCTGGAGTCGGCCGGCAGGTTGAGTGACGACGGCGGCAGGCCGCGGCGTACGACCTCGGCGCCCAGCGCCGCGACCATCGCGCCGTTGTCGGTGCACAGGCCCATGCGCGGGACGCGGATCTGGATGCCGGCCTTGGCCGCGCGTTCCTCGGCGAACTGGCGCAGGCGGCCATTGGCGGCCACTCCCCCGCCGATGATCAGGGTCTTGACGTCGTGGTCGAGGCACGCGTCGATGGCCTTCTTGGTCAGCACGTCGCAGACCGAGTCCTGGAACGACGCGGCGATGTCGGCGACCTCGAACGTACGACCCATGCGGTCCTCGTGCTGCACGTGACGGGCGACGGCGCTCTTGAGGCCGGAGAACGAGAAGTCGTAGCGGTGCTTGTCGAGATCGCGCCCACCGGTGAGGCCACGCGGGAACGCGATGGTGGTGGGATCGCCGTCGCGGGCGACCCGGTCGATGTGCGGGCCGCCGGGGTAGGGCAGGCCGAGCAGCCGGGCCACCTTGTCGAACGCCTCACCCGCGGCGTCGTCGATCGTCTGGCCAAGCAGCGTGATGCCGGTGACGATGTCGTCGACGAGCAGGATCTCGGTGTGACCGCCGCTGACCAGCAGCGCCACCACCCGTTCGTCGAAGCGCCCGTGCTCGAGCTGGTCGACCGCGACGTGGGCCGCGAGGTGGTTGACTCCGTAAAGCGGCTTGTCGTGCGCCAGTGCGAGCGCCTTGGCCGCCGCGACGCCGACGAGCAGCGCTCCGGTGAGTCCGGGTCCACTGGTCACGGCGATCGCGTCGACGTCCTGCACTCGAACGCCGGACTCGGCGTACGCCTGTTCGAGCGTCGGCACCATCGCCTCGAGGTGAGCCCGACTGGCGACCTCGGGGACGACACCGCCGAAGCGTACGTGCTGCTCCATGCTCGACGAGAGCGCGTGAGCCAGCAGCTCCGTGCCACGCACGATGCCGACGCCGGTCTCGTCGCACGACGACTCGATGCCCATCACCAACGGTTCACTCACAGGGCCATTGTGTCAGGGTGAGGCATGGCGCCCACGGACCTACCGGATTCGTACGACGAGCGCAGCATCCTGCAGCACCTGATCGAGGAGACCGCGCGCCACAACGGTCACCTCGACATCCTGCGCGAGATGATCGACGGCTCGGTCGGCTAGCCGCCGTCGCGCCTGTGTCAGGGTGGGCCCATGGTCCGTACAGACACGCCCCCTGCCGGCGACGAGCGCTCCGTCCAGATGCAGATGCTGGAGTACGTCCAGCAGACCGCACTGTTCAAGGTGCGCGGTCTCAGCCAGGAGCTCGCCCGCACGGCGCCGGTGGCGACCTCGCCGCTGACCAACCCCGCCTCGCTGCTCAACCACCTGCGGTGGAACGAGCACTACTGGATCGAGGTCGTGACCCTCGGTGGCGACGACCGGGCGCCGTGGAGCGAGGAGCACCCCGACGGCGAGCTCGAGGCGGGCCTCACGCTGCCGATCGAGGAGATCATCGACGGCTACAGCGAGCAGGTGCAGCTGACCCGCACCCTGCTCGCCGACCTCGACTTCGACTCCGAGACGGAGCAGCCGCTCAAGGACTTCCACCCCACCGTGCGCTGGGTCGTCGCGCACCTGATCGAGGAGACCGCCCGCCACAACGGCCACCTCGACCTGCTGCGCGAGATGGCCGACGGCTCAGTCGGCGACTGACTCGCTGGGAGTGACGTCTACTCCGCTTTCTTGGCTGCCCGGCGCGCAGCGCGGGCGAGCAGCTCTTCCTCGTCGAGCTTCTTGGCCTGCACCGGCGTCGGGGCGGTGCCGCCGTGCCGTGCCGGCGCCCACCACTGCCCCTCGGGGCTGAGCGGATACTCGGCGATCGCCTTGTCGAGCAGCGCCGTCATGGCCTCGCGCAGGCGCGCCGTCTCGGCGATCGGATCCTCACCCGTGACGGCGAGCGGCTCGCCGACGTGCAGCCCGATGGTCTTGCCCCGGCCCTTGAGGTCGGACGGGTGGTCCTTGGTCTTGAGCAGCTGCGTGCCCCACGTGACCATCGGGATCAGCGGCACGCCGGCCTCGGCCGCCATGCGTACGGCGCCGGTCTTGAGCTCCTTGATCTCGAACGAGCGGCTGATCGTGGCCTCGGGGAAGATGCCGACGATCTCGCCGTTGCGGGCGTACTCGACGGCCTGCTCGTACGACGCCTGGCCGTTGTCGCGATCCACCGAGATGTGGTGCAGCGAGCGCATGATCGGGCCGGAGATCTTGTGGTCGAAGGCGTCCTTCTTGGCCATGAAGCGCACGAGCCGGCCGCTGGGGTGCGCCGCGAAGCCGTCGAAGATGAAGTCGACGTAACTGATGTGGTTGGCGGCGAGGATCGCGCCGCCGGTGCGCGGGATGTGCTCGGTGCCCGACATCTGGAACTTCATCCCCAGGGCCTTGAACAGCGTCTTGGCGGTCAGGATCACCGGGGGGTACGTGATGTCGCGCATCAGGTCACCTTAGTGGACACGTGTGCACCGAAGCGATCTTCGAGAGCAGGCTCACGGCCGCCCGCGCTCAGTCGTCTTCGACTACGTGGACTGCGGCCTCTTCGGCGCTCGCTCCGGCGCCGTCGATGCCGACGTCCTCGCCGACGAGGTCCTTCTCGGTGTCCTCGCCAGAGCCTTCGTCGGGAGAGACCAGACGGCCGGCACGCTCCGTGCCGACCTCGCCGTCGTCGACGTCCTCACCCTGTTCGGCGTACGGATCGGCGTCCGGCTCCTCCTGTCGCAGGCGCTCGTCGAGCGACTCGCCCTGCAGGGCCTCGTCCGCCGTCGTGCCGAAGCCCTCGCCGCGGTAGCTCTCGGGCGGGGAGTAGCCGGAGTCGAGGGTCTCGTCGGGGTTGTCGAAGATCGCGTCCTGGTCGGGACCATCGCCATCATCGTCGAACGTGTCTGGAGTCTCGGTCATGAGCCCAGCCTTCCACGCCAACCTGAGGGCGCAACGTGTGCGTCGATCTCGATCTCCACAAGATGCTCGGGCCGCGCCAGTCCCGCGACCTGCACCATCGACGCGACGGGGCGTACGACGTCGAAGATCTCCTTGTGCGCCCGGCCGACCTCCTCGAAGTCGGCGATGTCGGTGACGTACATCCGCGTCCGGACGACGTGCTGCGTGTCCATGCCCGCCGTGCGGAGTGCCGCCAGCGCGATCTCGAACGCGACCCGCGTCTGTTCGTACGCATCGCCGACGCCGACCACCTCACCCTTGACCGTCGCGGTGGTGCCGGCGACCCACGCGCTGTTGCCGACCCGGACGGCGCGGGAGTAGCCCACGACATCCTCGAACGGCGACGGCGAGCTGACGTTCTTCCTCATCGGATCTCCTCGAGCTCGAGCTGCATGACGAGCGCGTCGACGCCGCCACGGTAGTAGCCGGCGCGCCGGCTGATCGTCGCGAATCCGTACGAGCTCGTAGAACCCCAGGGCGGCCTGGTTGTCGGCGGCGACCTCCAGCAGCATGCGGGTCGCACCCTGGGCCACGGCGGCGGCGGCCAGGGCATCGAGCAGCTGGCGAGCGATCCCACGCCTGCGCCGGGACGGCATCACGGCGATGCGCTCGAGATCGGCCACGTCCCCGGCGACCGATGCCACCCCGTACGCCTCGAGGTCGTCGGTCAGGACCGTACGTCGCTCGTCCTCGATCGCTGCGAGGACCAGTGTCTCGGTCCAGGCCTCCCGGCCGAAGCACGCGAGGTCGATCGCCGTGACAGCGGTGACCTCCGTGCGCAGGGCCACGCGGATCATGCGCGTTTGGTCGTCGCTGAAGGCACGGCGTCCGGTCGCCGAAGGTAGAGCGGCTCGAGCGGCAGCGCCTGTGCGGTGCCGCCGACGACGATCCTGGCGAGGGCAGCGGCGCGCGGATCGTGCGACTCGCCGGCAGCGCGCAGGACACCGTCGTAGAGCTGGCCGCCTCGTCCGTAGGTCGGCAGGTCGGGGTGGCGCGCCGCGACCTCGGCCGGAAAGTCGACATGTGGACCGTCGAGGCGTACATGGTCTGCTCCGTAGCGGGCCCAGTAGACCTCCTTGCGGCGCGCATCCGTGGCGACGAGGAACTCGCCCTCGACCTGGCAGTCGGCGGCGATGATGTCGAGCGTGCAGACGCCGTGCGTCGTCAGGCCGAGCGTGGAGCCGAGCGTCAACGCCGTGACGACGCCGACCCGCAGGCCGGTGAACGGTCCGGGCCCGACGCCGACCGCGACATCGGTGAGGTCAGCCATCGTGGCGCCGGCCTGCGCCAACGCGTCGCGGATCGCCGGCGCCAACAGCTCGCCGTGCGCCATCGCCCCCTCGCCCGCCGCCTCACCGACGACGCGCTCGCCGTCGTGAACGGCGACCGTGATGGCCGGGGTGGCGGTGTCGAACGCAAGCAGCAGCACGCAAGAACCCTAACGCTGACGAGGGGCTAAGACAGGAGGGTGGAGCGGAGGGGGACGCCGACCCAGCGGGGGCCGTGGGGCTTGACCGTCACGACGCGCGGCTCGGCCTCGTCGACGAGGTCTGCCCTCGTGCGGGGTGCCGAGCGGGTCGATCGGACGAGCGCCGCGCACCTCGATGCGTACGTGCAACCAGCTGTCCGCGAGCTGCTCGGCCATGCCGTCGCCCCACTCGACGACCGTGACGGCTTCCTCGGTCGTGGCGTCGAGGTCGATGTCGTCGAGCTCGGCGGCGCTGCCGAGACGGTAGGCGTCGACGTGCACCAGCGGCGGACCGTCCGACGAGCGACGGGTGCGTGCGGGCGATGACGAACGTCGGCGACGTGATCGGCCCGCGTACGCTCAGCGCCTCGCCGAGCCCCTGGGTGAACGTCGTCTTGCCGGCACCCAGGTCGCCCGACAGGACGAGCAGGTCGCCGGGTCGCAGCAGGGTCGAGAGCTTGGCCGCGAGGTCATGCATCTCATCGGGCGTCGGCACCTCGCGTGCGAGCCACAGCGTCTTGCCGAACTCGATGAACTGCCGGTCGCGGCCGACGGGGTAGTAGAGCCGCCGCGACCAGAACTGCACCGTCTCGGGCAGCTCCTCGCGCACGTCGAGCCAGATGCCGTCCTTGCCCCGCTCCTCGGCGGTGTCCTCGGCGACACCGACCATGGCCGACGCGACACCGCGAGCCTGGATGTCGGGGTCGACGCAGACCCGCTTGAGGCCCAGCTGACCCGGCCGGGACTCGTCGAACAGCATCGCGCCCATCGGCAGCCCGCGACGCTCGACCAGCAGGCCCCCGGCCGTGCCGAGCACCTCGGCGACCGACTCGACGGTCTCCTCGGACGCCGTCGACGGCGGATCGAGCACGGGGCGAGCCCCGAACGACCGGTGGATGATGTCGACGATCTGCGGGCGCATGCTCGGGCCCAGCGTGTATGACGTTGAGAGCGGTCATGCGATCTCCTCCAGGACGTCCTCGATGACCTTGGTGACCTTGGCGTGCTCCTCGAACATGACCATGTGGCCGACGTCCTCGAGGGCGACCAGCTTGGCCCCGGGGATCGCCTCGGCGAGCCGCCGGCTGTGCTTGATCGGGGTGACGAGGTCAGCGGTCCCGCCGATCACCACGGTCCTGGCCTTGCCGATCACCTTGAGGCCAGCGGTCAGGTCGAGCGTGACGAAGTTGGGATAGAAGTCCATCAGCACGTGGGTCGGCGTCTTGAGGATCATCTCGTTGGTCATGTCCGCGTGGCGCTCCTGGGCATTCGGCCCGAGCCCCCAGCGCCGGACGATCGAGTAGCTGTTGAACGTACGCCCCCAGTCCAGCACGGGCGAGGTGACGCGCAGCAGCGGGACCAGATAGCGGAGGGCGGGGCTGCTGCGCATGAGCTTGCCGGAGCTCGTGCTGATCAGCACGACGCCCTTGACCCGTCGACCGAACTGCTCGGGCTCGGCCGCCGCCAGCTCCATGATCGCCATGCCACCCATCGAGTGGCCGACCAGGACGATCGGCCCGCGCGGCACCAGGGTGCTGATGACGGTGCGGAGGTCGTCCGCAAGGTGCGGGATCGACGAGTTGTCGTGGTACGAACGGCCGGACTCGCCATGCGACCGCAGGTCGACGAACACCATGCGGACCTTGCCGCGCAGCGCGAGCCGCTGGTAGTGCCAGACGTCGATCGACTCCACCCAGCCGTGGACGAACACGACGGTCGGGGTCTTGCGCTCGGCGTCGTCGATCTCGCAGTTGAGCAGCACCCCGTCGGTCGCCGTGACCTGCACCGGATCGCTGTGGACCGAGCCGAACTCGACGTCCTCGCCTCGCCGCAACCGCCGCTGCTGGCGTTGCCGGCCGTTCAGCACCGAGGCGACGACACCCGCAGCCACGAATGCCCCAGCCGTCGTGGCGACCTTCGCCGTCCGGCTCATGCCGCCACCTGCAAGAAGAGCCCACGATACGCAGGCAGCGGCATGCGCTCCTCATGGTTCGCTCGCTGGCGCTCGCTCATGCCTGCTCCCCCACGTACGTACGCACGATGCGGCCACCCAGCCGGGTGACCACCTCGTACGCGATGGTGCCCGCGGCCTCGGCCCAGTCCTCGGCGCTCGGCTCGCCGTCGCTCCCGGGACCGAACAGCGTGACGATGTCACCGCGAGAAGCCTCGGCGTCGCCGAGATCGACGACGAACTGGTCCATGCACACCACGCCGACCTGCCGTACGCGGCCGCCTGCGAAGCCGACCTCCGCACGGTTGGATGCGGTCCGCAGGATGCCTTCGCCGTAGCCGAGTGGCACCAGCCCGAGCGTCGTGTCGCGCTCCGCGGTCCAGGTGTGGCCGTACGACACGCTGGCACCCGCCGGCACCCGCTTGACCGCGGCGAGCCGGCCCCGCAGCGTCATGACGGGGGTCAGCTCGGTCGAGTACGTCAGCTGGGGATCGGGCCGGATCCCGTACGCCGCGATGCCGACCCGGACGAGGTCGAAGTGCGCAGACGGTCTGGTCAGGGCCGCTGCGGAGTTGCTGAGGTGACGCAGCGCAGGCTCGACGCCGGCCGCCTTCAGCTCGTCGATCGCCTGGCCGAACGTCGCTTCCTGGGCATCGTTGGCCGGGTGGTCCGGCTGGTCGGCGCACGCGAAGTGCGACCAGACGCCGGTGATCTCGACGGAACCCGCGGACTGGGCGGCAGCCGCCGCGGCGACGAGCACCGTCCACTGCTCCCCGAAGGCGCCGTTGCGGGACAGCCCGGTGTCGACCTTGAGCTGGACCCTTGGCCGTACGGACGCTGGCGCCGCAACGATCTCGGCAAGCTGCTCGGCCGACGACGCAGTGACCTCGATGCCCGCGTCGATCGGCGCCGCGAAGTCGGCGCCGGGTGATGCCAGCCAGCACAGCAGGTCGCCGCGGTCCCCCGCCTGCCGCAGGGCCAGCGCTTCGTCGAGCGTCGCCACACCGAGCCACTCGGACCCGGCCTGTCGAGCCGCACGAGCCATCTGGACGCCACCGTGGCCGTAGCCGTCGGCCTTGACGACCGTCATGAGTGCCGACTGCGGCGCACACGCCTTGAGCGCGGCGATGTTGGCACGGAAGGCGTCGAGATCGACGACTGCCTCAGCCTGGGGCCCGGTCACGCCAGACTCCCCTGCACGAACGCCGCCACCGTCGCCGGCAGCTCGTACGCCACGTCGGTGGCCACGACCGGTCCGTCAGGATTGGCCCTGACCGAGGCCACCCCGTGGAGGTAGGCCGCGATCGAGCCGGCGTCGCGCGGGTCGAGACCGGCGGCCAGCAGCGATCCCGCGAACCCGGCGAGGACGTCACCCGCTCCCGCGGTGCCGAGCCACGACGAACCGCTGCGGTTGACGCGGGTGGGCGCGCCTGCCTGCGCGATGAGGGTGCGGCGCCCCTTGAGCAGCACGGTGGCGTTCCAACGCTCGGCCGCGGCGGTGGCGTGGCCGAGCGGATCACCCTCGACCGCGTCGCGAGTCGTGTCGAGCATGCTCGCGAGCTCGCCGGCGTGGGGCGTCAGCAGGGCGGGTACGTCGAACCTCGCGGGTAGGTGCTGCAACGCGCTCGCGTCGACCACGACCGGCACCCCGTCCGCGAGGGCCATCGACAGCTGGGACTCGGCGTCGTCACCGCTGCCTGGGCCGACGACCCAGGCCTGGACGCGACCGCGACCTGCGACGACCTCCGGGGCGCGATCGACGACCCGCTGGCTGAGCGCCTGGCCGCCGACGAAGCGGATCATCCCGGCCAGACCCGCCTGAGCGCCCGCGACGCAGAGATGAGCCGCCCCGGCGTACTGCTCGGACCCGGCGGCGATGCCCAGGACACCACGGGCGTACTTGTGCGAGGTCTCTCGGGGCAGCACGGCATCGAGCAGGTGCCCGTCCGTCGCCTCGATCGCCTCGAGCGACGGGGTCGGCAGGTGCGGCGTGAGGCCGATGTCGACCAGCGCCACCGGGCCGGCCGCCCGGGCAGCCGGGTCGGCCAGCAGCGCCGCCTTGTGGGTCCCGAACGTCACGGTCGAGTCGGCCTGCACATACGCGCCCGGCAGCGTCGCACCGTCGACATCGACGCCGGACGGCACGTCGACGGCGACGACGTACGGGTCTGCGCTCATCGATCCAGTCGGCCCACTCCGCGGCCCTGCCGCTGAGACCGGGACGCGTCCCGATGCCGAAGATCGCGTCGAGGCACCAGCGCTGCCCGGTCGGGGCGATCACGAGCTGCGCCCCTGCCGCGGTCGCGGCGGAGAGCCCTGCGGCGTGAGCCTTGGTCGCGTCGAGCAGGCACAGGTCGACCCGAACACCGCGATCCAGCAGGTGCGTCGCGGCATACAGCGCATCACCGCCGTTGTTGCCGGGTCCGATGAGGCACACGACGACGTCGCCGGCCGGGATCAGCCCAAGCCCGTCGGCGAGACCGCGCGCGGCCCTCTGCATGAGCTCACCGTCTGGAAGGGTCGCCGCGAGGGCCTCCTCGGCCGCACGGATGTCGCCGACGGTGTGCGCACTCAGCATTCAGCCACCACGAAGGCCGTCGCCACGCTGGTGTCGTGCGAGATCGACAGATGGATCGTCACGATGCCCAGCGCGCTCAACCGTTCGGGAGCGGCGCCGTGCAACGCGAACGACGGTGCCCCGCGTGCGTCATTGACGACCTCGAAGTCCTGCCACGACAACCCCGACGGCGCGCCCATCGCCTTGGCGAGCGCCTCCTTGGCGGCGAACCGGCCGGCCAGCGACTCGACCGGCAGCCCACGCTCGGCCTCGGTGAACAGCCGGCTGCGCATCATGGGCGTACGTTCGAGCGTCTCGGCGAACCGTGCCAGGTCCACCACGTCCACGCCGATGCCCAGAATGGTCACGTCAGCCCCGCACCTTGAGGGTCGTCATGTCGAGGTCACTCGACCGTGACGGACTTGGCGAGGTTGCGGGGCTGGTCGACGTCGTGGCCGAGCACCGAGGCGAACTCGCACGCGAAGATCTGCAGCGGCACGACCGCGACGAGCGGTTGCAGCAGTGTCGGGACCTTGGGCAGCCGGACCAGGGTGTCTGCGTAGGGCACGACGTCCTCGTCACCGTCCTCGGCCAGCACGATCGTGCGAGCGCCGCGGGCGCGGATCTCCTGGATCGAGCTGACGGTCTTCTCCTGCAGCTGGTCGCGGCCCTTGGGCGGCACGACGATGAACACCGGCAGGCCCTCCTCGATCAACGCGATCGGGCCGTGCTTGAGCTCGCCGGCGGCGAAGCCCTCGGCGTGGATGTAGGCCAGCTCCTTGAGCTTGAGCGCACCCTCGAGCGCGACCGGGAACCCGGCGTGGCGGCCGAGGAACAGGATCGACCGCGACTCCGCGAGGTCGGCGGCGAGCTTGCGCATCTGGTCGCCCTCGTCGAGCAGACGCTGGATCGCGGCCGGGATCTGCTCGATGTCGGCGATGATGTCGCTGATCTCGTCGCCGTACTTGGTGCCCTTGACCTGGGCGAGATAGAGCGCGAGGAGATAGCACGCGACGATCTGCGCGAGGAAGCCCTTGGTCGAGGCGACCGCGATCTCGGGGCCTGCGTGGGTGTAGATCACCGCGTCGGACTCGCGCGGGATGGTCGAGCCGTTGGTGTTGCAGATCGACAGCACGCGCGCCTTCTGCTGGCGGGCGTACCGGACCGCCATCAGGGTGTCCATCGTCTCGCCGGACTGGCTGATCGACACGACCAGTGTCGAGCGGTCGATGATCGGGTCGCGGTAGCGGAACTCCGATGCGAGCTCGACCTCACAGGGGATGCGCGTCCAGTGCTCGATCGCGTACTTGGCCACCAGGCCCGAGTACGCCGCGGTGCCGCACGCCACGATGATGATGCGGTCGACGTCGCGCAGCTCGCTGTCGGACAGTCGCATCTCGTCGAGCTGCAGCCGCCCGTCCGCCGAGTGCCGGCCCAGCAGGGTGTCGGCGACGGCCTGCGGCTGCTCGGCGATCTCCTTGAGCATGAACCAGTCGTAGCCACCCTTCTCGGCGGCCGACACGTCCCAGTCGACGTGGTACTCCTTGGTCTCGGCGGGGTTGCCGTCGAAGTCGGTCACGACGATGTCGTCGGGCGTGATCGTGACGACCTGGTCCTGGCCCAGCTCGATCGCGTCACGCGTGAACTCGATGAACGCCGCAACGTCGGAGCCGAGGAAGTTCTCGCCCTCGCCACGGCCCACGACGAGCGGGGAGTTGCGGCGCGCACCCACGACGACGTCCGGGTGGGCCGCGTCGCAGATCACCAGGGTGAATGCGCCTTCGAGCTGCCGGCACACCGCGCGTACGGCCTCCGGCAGGTCGTCGGTGTGCTCGAGCTCGTCGTGCAGGAGGTGCGCGACGGTCTCGGTGTCGGTCTCGGAGATCAGCTCGTGGCCCGTCGCCTCGAGCTTGGCGCGGAGGGCGGCGAAGTTCTCGATGATGCCGTTGTGGACCACGGCGATGCGTCCGGTCTGGTCCAGGTGCGGGTGCGCGTTGCGGTCGTTGGGCGCTCCGTGGGTGGCCCACCGGGTGTGGCCGATGCCGGTGTGGGCGACGGGCAACGGATTGGCCTCGAGCTCGGCGTCGAGGTTGACGAGCTTGCCGGCCTTCTTGGCCGACACCATCGTCCCTTCGTGGACCAGCGCGACGCCGCCGGAGTCGTATCCGCGGTACTCAAGACGCCTCAGACCACCCATGACGACGTCGAGCGCAGAGCGCTGTCCGACATATCCGACGATTCCACACATAGCGTCAAGGGTACCGGCGCTGAGGGCGGCGGCTGCCGTCGCGTAAGCCCGTCGAGGGGACCGAGTGCGCCCGTCATACGAGGGAGACGAGAGAATGGCAGCATGACGCGCGACCAGTCACCGTATGTCGAGCTCGAACGCGCTGCGTGGGCCAAGCTCGCCGGCGACGCTCCGCAACCGCTCCAGCCGGCCGAGATCGAGCGCGTACGAGGCCTGGGTGACGAGCTCGACCTCGAGGAGGTCCGGCAGGTCTACCTGCCGATGACGCAGCTGATCAGCATGCGCGTACGCCTCGCCGGTGCGCTCTACCAGGCGACCGAGGCGTTCCTCCACGCTCCGCAGACGCAGCGCACGCCGTTCGTGATCGGCATCGCCGGGTCCGTGGCAGTCGGCAAGTCGACGACGGCTCGTCTGCTCAAGGAGCTGCTCTCCCACTCCCCAGAGCACCCCGTCGTGGAGCTCGTGACCACCGACGGGTTCCTGTTCCCCAACGCCGAGCTCGAACGCCGCGGCCTGCTCGAGCGCAAGGGCTTCCCCGAGTCGTACGACCGCAAGGCGCTGCTGCGGTTCGTCATGGAGGTCAAGTCCGGCGTCGAGGTCGTGACGGCCCCGGTCTACTCCCACCTGACGTACGACCGCACCGACGAGCTCGTGACGGTCAAGGCGCCCGACATCGTGATCGTCGAGGGCCTCAACGTCCTCGCCCCGGCGCGTCCTCGCGGCGACGGCAGCCCCGGCCTGGCGGTCAGCGACTTCTTCGACTTCTCGATCTACGTCGATGCCTCCAGCCGAGACCTCCGCCGTTGGTACGTCGACCGGTTCCTGACGCTGCGCAAGACCGCGTTCGCGGACCCCGCGTCGTACTTCCACCGCTACAGCGCATTCACCGACGACGAGGCCGAGGCCCGCGCAGGTGAGCTGTGGGACACGATCAACCTGCCCAACCTCCGCGAGAACATCCAGACCACCCGCGGCCGGGCATCGCTCGTCCTGCGGAAGGGACCCGATCACTCCGTCGACTGGGTCCGCCTCCGCAAGATCTGAGCATCGTCTAGTAGTTGCACAACCCTTCGAGGTTGCGGTAGGCGATCGCGACGCTCTTGGCGGCCGAACCGTTGTATCCCTCGGCTCGAGCCACCGTCTGCTTGTCACCGAACGAGGTGTCAGCGACCGAGACCGTCACGATCACACGTCCCTTGGTGTCGGTGACGCCCTCCGCGACGGCGTGCACGGGGTGGGTCCCCTCCTGGCGCTGTCTGAAGGTGACATTGCGGCCCGCCCGGTTCGGCAGGAACTGGACCGCGAACGTGATCGTCGGATCGTCCTCGTTGAACGACGGGCAGCTCGCATACGGGACGGCGTAACCCGTCGCAGTCTGCCCGAACACTCGAAGCGTCTTCGGGCTGCTCGAGAACGAGGTGTACGTGCGTCCGCTGCGGACGGCCTTCGGGACGTACACCCGGTAGTCCCGGGTCTTCGTGCTGTGGAGGAAGAAGGTGGTGAAGCCGCCACCGTTGGCCAGCCCCGTCGCGATGGTCTTCCAGGAGTCACCGCTGCGCGTCTGGAGCCGCGTCTCCCGGACGAACGTGGTCGACAGCTTCCAACCAGCGTTGAACCGCTCGCCTGGCATGGGATCGCCAGGGTAGACGCCGGTGTAGGTGGCCGTCGGGGTGGCCGCGTTCGCGGCCGTCGTGGTGCCCACGGTGACGAGGGTCGTGACACTGAGCAGGGCCGCAATTCCCAGGCGTATGCGATTCATGAGTGCTCCATCCGTAGACTCGCAGCGTAACCTCGTCAGTGATTGAGCACAGGTTTTCGCGAAACCGCCCGGACGTACTCCCCCAGCCAGCCGACCTGCCGGAACCCCATTGCCTCGTTGACGGCGATCATCGGGCCGTTGCTCGCGGCGTTGAAGGTGTGGACGTACCGACGCGACTCGAGCAGGTCCGCCGACTCCAGCATCGCTCGCACCTTGAGTGACAGGCCGAGACCGTGTCCCCGGTGGTCCGGCAGCACGAGCGTGTCCCACTGATAGGCGTCCTGCGGGTCGGTGTCTGAGAACACGAGCTGCGTATGACCGGCGAGGACACCGTCGGGCGACATGGCCGCGACGATCTGCATGACACGACCCTGCGCCACCAGCAGCTCTTCGTCGGAGCGGATGCGCGCTCGGTCGAAGAACTCGTTCTCGAGTGGATGGTCACCCGACGGCGCCTCCTGGACGATCAGCGTGAGCAGGCGAGCGTACTGGTCGGTCCACTCCTCCGGGCACGGCCCGCGCCACGCGTGCAACACATAGCCGTCGCGCGGCGGTGCCGGCGGCAGCTCCGCGGGCAGTGTCAGTACGCGGTGCGCGTCGGCCAGGTCACGGTGAAAGCCCTTCGCCTCGGCAAACGCCGTGTGGCCCGACCCCTCCTCGCCGATGTCCCAGCGCACCTCGGCATGCAACGTCCGGCGGCCCGCTGCGCCGGCGATCTCGTCAAGCCTCTCCAGGATGGCCGATCCGTGACCGCGGCGCCGGTGATCCGGGTGGACGACGACGTCGATGTAGCCGAGGTCGACGTTGTCCTTCTGTGGCATCTCGATGCGGCCCATGCCGACCACCTCGCCCGACTCGTCCCGGGCCACGACACCCTGGATCGTGAGGTGCGCCGCGTCCTGGAGGAGCTCGGCGCGCTGTTCGCGGGCCGTGTAGGGCCGGTCCCACTCCTCGGCGTACCCAGCGGCGTACGCAGCGTGATAGGCCGCGAACTGTTCGTCGTCCCTCGGATCGAGCAGCTCAACGTCCGTCATCCGGGGAGTCTACGAAGGCAGACCACTTCTGTCGGTGCCAGGCGACAGCATGAGCCCATGACCTCACCGCGACACCACCGCATCGACTACGTCGAGCTCGCCGCCACCGACCTGGCGCGGCTCAAGCAGTTCTACGCCGACGCCTTCGGCTGGGCGTTCAACGACTACGGCCCCGACTATGCCGGCATCCAGGGCCGCACCCCCGAGGAGCCCGAGGTCGGTGGCTTCAACCCCGAGTCCAAGCCCAGCCGAGGGGGCGTCTTCGTCCAGCTCTACTCCGACGACCTCGACGCGACCGCTGAGGCCATCCGGACGGCCGGCGGCGAGATCGTCGACGGTCCCTATGGGTTCCCGGGCGGTCGGCGGCTCCACTTCGTCGACCCCAGCGGCAACGAGCTCGGCGTCTGGTCCGAGCAGCAGTAGCTACAGCGCGAGGGTCGAGCGGACCACGCCGGCGAGGCGCTGGGCGACCTCGGTCGCCTCGTCATGCGTCGCGGCCTCGACCATGACGCGTACGAGGGGCTCCGTGCCGGACTGGCGCAACAGCACCCGGCCGCTGTCGCCGAGCTTGGCCGCGGCGATCGCGACCTCGCCCTGCAGCACGGGATCGGTGTCGGCGCGGGCCTTGTCGACATCGGGGACGTTGATCAGCACCTGCGGCAGCCGGGTCATGACCGACGCGAGCTCTTCAAGCGTCTTGCCGGTCTCGCGAATGCGGGACGCCAGGTGCACCGCGGTCAGGACGCCGTCGCCGGTCGTCGCGAAGTCGGCCATGATGACGTGTCCGGACTGCTCGCCGCCGAGGCTGTAGCCACCCGACCGCATGGCCTCGAGGACGTAGCGGTCGCCCACTGCGGTCTGGATCACGGTGAGGCCCGCAGCTTGGAGCGCCTGGACGAAGCCGAGGTTGCTCATCACGGTGGCCACGACGGTGTCGTCCTTGAGCCGCCCTGCGTCGCGTGCGGCGATGCCGAGGATGGCGAGGATCTGGTCACCGTCGACGACGGCACCGGAGTGGTCGACCGCCAGGCAGCGATCGGCATCGCCGTCGAAGGCGAATCCGGCGTCCGCCTTGTGGTGGATCACGGCCTTCTGCAGGTCGTCGAGATGCGTCGAGCCGCAGTCGAGGTTGATGTTGAGGCCGTCGGGCTCGGCGTGGATCGCGATGACCGTGGCGCCGAGCTGCTCGAACACCTGCGGACCGACCTCGTACGCCGCGCCGTTGGCGCAGTCGAGCACGATCGTCAGCCCGTCGAGCGGGCCGGGCGCCGAGGCGACGAGGTGCTTGACGTACGCACTCACGCCCGCGTGGCTGTCGCCGATACGACCGACGCCGGAGCCGGTCGGCCGGTCCCACGGCTCCTCGAGGCGATTCTCGATCTGCAGCTCGAGCTCGTCGTCGAGCTTGAGCCCGCCACGCGCCAGGAACTTGATGCCGTTGTCGGGCATCGGGTTGTGGCTCGCCGAGATCATGACGCCCATGTCGGCCTCGAGGTAGGACGTCAGAAAGGCCGCACCCGGGGTCGGCACGACGCCGAGGCGGTGCACGTCGACGCCGGCAGACGCAAGACCCGCGACCACCGCGGCCTCGAGGAATTCTCCTGAGGCGCGGGGATCGCGGGCTACGACTGCGGTCGGACGCTGGTCGGCGAAGGCACCGACCTCGCCGAGGATGTGGGCTGCCGCGACCGCGAGGTCGACGGCCAGCTCTGCGGTCAGATCACGGTTCGCGAGTCCGCGAACGCCATCTGTGCCAAAGATCCGGCCCACAGCGTGATTAGCGCTTGCTGTACTGGGGAGCCTTACGGGCCTTCTTGAGGCCGGCCTTCTTGCGCTCCTTGATGCGCGAGTCGCGCGTCAGCAGTCCGGCCTTCTTGAGCACCGGGCGGTTGGCCTCTTCGTCGATCTGGTTGAGCGAGCGGGCCACACCGAGGCGCAGCGCGCCGGCCTGGCCGGTCATGCCGCCACCCGTGACACGGGCGATGACGTCGAAGCGGTCCTGCAGACCGGTCTCGGCGAAGGCTTCCTTGGCAATCTGCTGGTGCAGCTTGTTGGGGAGGTACTCCTCGAGCGGCTTGCCGTTGACGGTCCACACGCCGGTGCCCGGAACGATGCGGACGCGCGCGATGGCTTCCTTGCGACGACCCGTCGCGGCACCCGGAGCGATCGTCGCGGGCTTGTCGGAGGTGACAGCGGAGCCAGTCGTCTCGGAGGTGTATGCCACACCTTCGGCGTTGGTCTCGAACTCGGTCTCTTCGGTGGTGGTCTCAGCCACGATGCGCCTGCTTCTCTTCTTTACTGGGAGATCTGCGTGATCTCGAACGGCTGGGGCTTCTGGGCGTGGTGCGGGTGCTCGGGGCCGGAGTAGACCTTGAGCTTCGTGATCAGCTGATCACCCAGACGGTTCTTGGGGAGCATGCCGCGTACCGACTTCTCGATCGCCTTGCGGGCATCCTTGTTGAGCAGGTCACCGTAGGCGATGGACTTGAGTCCACCCGGGTAACCGCTGTGACGGTAGGCCAGCTTGTCGGTGCGCTTGTTGCCCGACAGTGCGACCTTCTCGGCGTTGATGATGATGACGAAGTCACCACCATCGACGTGAGGTGCGTAGGTCGGCTTGTGCTTGCCGCGGAGCAGCGTCGCAGCCTGGACGGCGAGACGGCCCAGGACGATGTCCTCGGCGTCGATGACGTGCCACTGACGGGTGATGTCAGACGGCTTGGGGCTGAACGTGCGCACGGCGTGACCTTCTCGTTCTTGGTGGTGTGGTGTCGGTGGTCGTTTCCGCGGGTCAAGCCGACGGAGACACGACACACAAGGTTAACCGGCGGCAGCCACTCGGGTCAAAACGAGTCGGCAGCTCGTCTCACACTTGAGACCCCGCATCGTGTGAATTGCGACCCCGCACTAAGTTGGTTGATGGCTGCATCACCTCGCAGCAGGGCATTTCCCCGCCGTCACAGGAGACCCATCGTGACCGAAAACCAGACTTTGACCGTCCGCGACAACCGAACGGGCGAGGAGTACGAGCTCCCGATCACCGACGGCACCGTCCGCGCCGGCGACTTCGGCAAGATCGGCAAGACCGACGACGAACCAGGCCTCGCGGTCTATGACCCGGGCTTCACCAACACCGCCTCGACCCGCAGCGCCGTCACCTTCATCGACGGCGAGAAGGGCATCCTGGAGTACCGCGGCTACCCCATCGAGCAGCTCGCCGAGAAGTCCACGTTCCTCGAGGTCGCCTACCTCCTGATCCACGGCGAGCTGCCCACCAAGGAGCAGCACGAGCGCTGGGTGCACGAGATCACGTTCCACACGTTCGTGCACGAGAACGTCAAGTCGCTGATGCAGGGCTTCCGCTACGACGCGCACCCCATGGGCATGCTGCTGTCGAGCGTCGGCGCGCTGTCGACGTTCTACCCCGAGGCGCGCAACATCAGCGATCCCGACGTCCGCCACGAGCAGGTCGTACGCCTGATCGCCAAGATGCCGACCCTGGGCGCGTGGTCGTTCCGGCACGCGCAGGGCAAGCCCTACGTCTATCCCGACAATGACCTGAACTACACCGAGAACTTCCTCTCGATGCTGTTCAAGATGAGCGAGCCGAAGTACGACCCCGACCCGCGGCTGGCCAAGGCTCTCGACGTCCTGCTGATCCTGCATGCCGATCACGAGCAGAACTGTTCGACCAACGCGGTCCGCTCCGTCGGATCGAGCCAGGTCGACCCCTACTCGGCCGTCAGCGCCGGCATCGCGGCTCTCTACGGTCCGCTGCACGGCGGCGCCAACGAGGCCGTCCTCAAGATGCTCCGCCGCATCGGCAGCAAGGACAAGATCCCGGCATTCATCGAGGGCGTCAAGAACGGCGACGAGAAGCTCATGGGCTTCGGTCACCGCGTCTACAAGAACTTCGACCCGCGCGCCACGATCATCAAGAAGGCCTGCGACGACGTCTTCGAGGTCACCGGCGTCAACCCGCTGCTGGAGATCGCCCAGGAGCTCGAGCGGATCGCGCTCGAGGACGACTACTTCATCTCGCGCAAGCTCTACCCCAACGTCGACTTCTACTCCGGCCTGATCTACGAGGCGCTGCAGTTCCCGCCCGAGATGTTCACGGTGCTGTTCGCCATCGGGCGTACGCCCGGCTGGCTCGCGCAGTGGCTCGAGCTCGTGGACGACAAGGAGCAGAAGATCGCGCGCCCCAAGCAGATCTACACCGGCGACCGGCAGCTCGACTTCGTCCCCGCCGAGGAGCGCTGGAAAGAGTAGTCCCAAAGCTCAGGTGATTCACGCTCCTTGAGCTTGTCGAAAGGACCTTGGACAAGCTCGAGATGCGGCACAGTGTCGGCATGAGCGAGACGCAGACCACGGTGCCCGTCGGCAGGCTCGCGGTGCTGCTCGCCAGCGTCCTGCTGCTGGGGCTCACCTTGACCTGGGCGTTCCTCAGCATGCGCGCCGTCATGGACGTCGGCGGCTCCTGCGCTGACGGCGGGCCGTACGTCAGCGCGCAGCCCTGCCCTGGCGGCGCGGGATTCATCGGGATCGCGATCCCGGTGATGATCCTGGCGACGTTCGCCGGTACAGTTCGCGGCGATCAGCCTCAAGGCGCCCAACCTCCTCGTGCCGATGTGGACGCTCCTGTTCGGCTCGCTCGGCTGGAACTTCCTCGAGTACGCGATCACGTGGCCAGGTGGCGTCGATCCGGGCTGGCTGATCTGCGGGATCGTGTTCGAGCTGATGGCTCTTCCTGGTCTGATCGTGATCGTCGTGTCCCGGGGCTCGATGTGGACGACTGCCAAGGGCGCCAACGGCAAACCCACGGACTCCGCCCTGTGGTGGGGCATCTACCTCGCCGTCGGCACGGTCGGCGCTGCGCTGGGTGCCTGGTCCTTCTACTCGTGGCGCTGACCTGCCCGGTAGCGTGACGGGGTGCGACTGCGACTCGACCTCTCCTATGACGGGACCGGCTTCCGGGGATGGGCCATCCAACCGGGTCTGCGTACGGTCCAGGGCGAGGTCGAGGCCGCCATCGCGATGATCCTGCGGCTCCCCCGGTCCGCCCCGCTCACCTGCGCGGGCCGCACCGACGCCGGCGTCCACGCCCGCGGACAGGTGGCGCACGTCGACCTCGACGACGTCGACCCGGCGCACCTCGAACGCCGATTGCGCCGGCTCCTGCCCGACGACATCGTCCTGCAGTCGCTGAGTCTCGCGCCTGACGGCTTCGATGCCCGCTTCGCTGCCCTGGAGCGCCGCTACACGTACCGGATGTCCGACGGCCCCTCCGGCCCCGATCCCCTGACCCGCACGTCCGTCGTACGGTGGCAGCGCCGCCTCGACGTCGACGCCATGAACGCCGCCGGCGAACGCCTGCTCGGCCTGCACGACTTCGCCTCGTTCTGCAAGAAGCGCGATGGCGCGACCACGACACGTACGCTCCGGCAGCTCAGCACCGAGCGCGACCGGCGACACGCTCGCCACGACCGTGCGTGCGGACGCGTTCTGCCACTCGATGGTTCGGTCGCTCATGGGCCTGCTGGTCGCGGTCGGCGAGCACCGGTACGAGCCGGCGTGGGTGGACGACGTCCTCGCCAGGGCCACGCGCGACGCCCGGGTGATGGTGATGCCGCCGCACGGCCTGGTCCTCGAGGAGGTCGTCTACCCCGACGACGCAGGCCTCGCAGCGCGGGCCGCCGAGTCCCGCCGAAGGAGGGACGAATGAGCCTGCGTCTCGTCCCCCTGTCGCTGTCCGTGTTCGAGGCGCTGGCAGCCGAGCAGGTCGGCGAGGCCGAGCGCCTCACCGGGCTGACGATGAGCGAGTGGTTCGCCGAACGGCTCGAGATCTGGCGCTACATGATCAGTCTGCTCGACGGCCGGCCCGAGAACGCCGACTGGCTGATGCAGGCCGTGGCGATGGACGACGCCGCCATCGGCAACGCCGGCTTCAAGGGCGCCCCGCGCGACGGTCAGGTCGAGCTCGGCTACAGCATCGCGCCCGAGCTCCGTCGGCGCGGCCACGCGTCCACCGTGGTGGGCCTGCTGCTCGAACGCGCCGCCGGCGACCCGCGCGTCGATCGGGTCATCGCACGGATCAACCCCGACAACGCGGCCTCCCTCGGAGTCATCGCCAAGGCCGGCTTCGTACGCGACGGCGAGCACCTCAGCCCGAACTCAGGCCTCCAGCTCCAGTTCGCGCACCCGATCGACCGAGCACCGCGATGAGAGACTGATCGACATGGCGGTCACCTGGGACGAGGTCGTGGCGTACGCGACGACACTCCCTGAGGTTGCGCCCTCGACGTCATACGGGACCCCGTGCCTCAAGGTCGCGGGCAAGCTCATGGCCCGGCTCCGCACCGAGGATGACGGCGGCCTGGCGATCAAGTGCTCGGCCTCCGACAAGATGGCACTCGCCGGCGGCGACGACCCGGCGTTCTACACGACGCCGCACTACGACGGCTACAACTACGTGCTCGTACGTCTCGACCTGGCGCGGGGCGACGAGGTCTTCGAGCTCATCGCCGACGCGTGGCACATCGCGGCCCCGGCTACGCTCCGCAAGCGCCACGCGTCAGGCTGAGACAATGGGGCCGTGCCGGACCACTACTTCGACGCGAGCCCGTCGATCCCCGACAAGCGGCAGGACGTCACCGCTCGCATCTGGGGCAAGGAGCTGACGTTCACGACCTCGGCCGGGGTCTTCTCGCACGACGGGCTCGACAAGGCCACTGCGGTGTTCCTGCAGGCCTCGGCGCCGCCGACCGGTGGCACGATCCTCGACCTGGGGTGCGGTTGGGGCCCGATCGCCTGCGCCCTTGCGGGCACCGGGGCCACGGTGTGGGCCACCGACACCAACCAGCGCGCGCTCGAGCTGACGGCCTTCAACGCCTCCCGCCGCGGCGTCACGGTCCACACCGCCCTGCCTGACGACGTACCAGGCGACCTGGTCTTCGACGAGATCTGGTCCAACCCGCCGATCCGCATCGGCAAGCAAGCCCTCCACGACCTGCTGCTGCGCTGGCTGCCGCGCCTCGCGCCCGACGGCGTCGCCCGTCTCGTCGTCGGCAAGAACCTCGGCGCCGACTCGCTCCAGCGATGGCTCGGCGACCAGGGTTGGCCGACCGAGCGCACCGCCAGCGAGAAGGGGTTCCGGATCCTCGAGGTCCGGCGCGCTCAGTAGGACCTGATCTTTCGGCTCTTCGAGGTCTTCGGCGCAATGACCGAGCTGCCGGAGTAGACCACCTTGATGTTGTGATAGCCCTTCGAGAGCCTCGGCAGCAGGATCGACCGCCGGCCGCCGGCGCTCGACGACAGCGTCGCGTACACGATCTTCTTGGACCCGTCGTAGATCCGCAGCTGGCCGGTCGGCTTGGCAACGTTCGGCACCGTCACGGTGATACCGATCGTGGCCCGCGAGGTGTGGCGAATGCTCGTACGGAGGGATGTCGTCACGGAGGAGCTCGCCTTGGTCACCAGCACCGGGACACCGTCAGAAGAAGCGGCAGGAGTCGCGCCGGAGGGGATGAACGCTGCGCGGATGCGGTTGCTGCCGGCAGCCCACTTCGTCCCGTCGATGGTCAGCTGTGCCGTGCCGCCATCGGCCACCTGACTCGCCAGCACCGTGCTGCCGCGGCGCAGCTCGACAACGCCGTCTCCGCCCCCCGCAACCGTCACGCTGGCCGTCGCACCCTGGCCGTACTTGGTGGAGGTTGGCAGTCCGGCCAGCGTGACCACAGGCCCGTCGGGGACGGCCTCCGTCTGAGCCGAGGTCTCGCCGAACATCGAGAATGCAGCAGTCGCCGAGCGCATCCGAACTGAGAGGTGTTTGCCAACATCGTCCGCACGGGTCGGGTAGTAGGTCGCCCCGGTCGCACCGGTGATCAGGGCACCGTTGCGGAACCACTGGTAGGTGAACGTCGTGGGGATGCGCACCCAGCCGCCACGGACCGCAGTCAAGGGTTCGCCGATGATCGGCGGCCCGCTGATGGTCGGAGGGGTGAGCGGCACCTGCACTCTGCTCAGGTCGAGGATCCCCCGCCCGCACCAGTTGTGGCCCTTGCAGTTGAGATCGAACGTGTAGTACTCCCGGTCGATCCTGACCCGCTTGTTCGCGTACGTTCTGGATACCGCACGGAACGGGGCCACGGAGGCGTAGAGGGCGTTCTGCACGCGGGCTGGCGTCGTGAGGCCCAGCGAGTAGAGCAGGGCCGCACCCGCGGACACCTCGGGCGCAGCCATGCTGGTGCCCTCGTGGATCGCATAGGAGTACGTGCCCTCTGCGGGCTTCGTCTTGCTCGTGTTGATCAACGAGCGGATGCGATCAGCACTGCCCTCGACGAGGGAGTCGCCACCCGGAGCGGAGATGTCGACGCTTGACCCGATGTTGGAGTAGGACGAGCTGAACCCGCGGACGCTGGTGGCGCCGACAGACACGAACTGCGAGCATGCCGCCGGGACCGCCATGTTCGCGTTGCCGAAGTCGTTGCCCGCGGCCGCCACGAAGAGCGACCCTCGAGCTCGCCCAGCCGACGCAACCGCGTTGTAGGCCTTGCAAGCCGCATCACGTTCGGCAACGGTCGGTGCATACCCACTGAGCGACAGGTTGACGACCTGGGACGCGGGCACGGTCGACGCCACCCCAGGAACTGCGCCGCCCGATGCCCACGTGATCCCGGCCAGAATGTCCGAGTCCCAACCACCACACCGGCCGAGTACGCGCACCGGGCGGATCTTGACCCCTGGCGCGATGGCAGCGATGCCCTGAGCGTTGTCGGTCTGAGCGGCGATCATGCCGGCGACGAACGTTCCGTGGTACGAGCTCGGTTCTGCCCGCGTCCTCGACCCGCAGAATCCCGCGTCGACCCAGTCGCCCGGGTCAGTCGCGTCGGCATCGCGGCCGTCGCCGTCATTGGCGTTCCTGGGGTCCGCGATCATGTCGTAGCCGCTGAGGACCTGGCCGTTGAGCTCGGGATGTTCGGTGATTCCGGTGTCGAGGACCGCGACCGTGACATTGGCGGAGCCGCTCGTGCTGCGCCAGAGCGACGGCGCCTTGATGCTGTAGCCGCCCGCTGGCGTCGTGACCCCTGAGTTCCAGAGATTCGTCTGGGTCGGGAATGAGGGGTCGTTCACCGTGACCGGCGGAACGCTCGTGGCCTGCCGGAGCGTGTCCGGGATCGCCCACTCGACATCGCTGCGCCTCTCGATCTCGGCAGCAGCGTCGGAGGCAATCGCCGTGGGGACGACGTCATCGAACTCGACGGTCGAGACCTTGGTCAACAGCTTGTTGTCGTCGACGACGTCCGCCTCAGAGCCCAACGCCTTGTCAGTCGCTGCGAGCAACGAGTCGGACGGTGTGGTCGTCGTGGTCTTGACGATCAGCCCGCGGGCAACCTGCTCCGGCTGGTCGACGACTGGGCGACCTGGCGGCGCGACCGGGGTCGGCGGCGCCTCCTCTGCAGAGGCGGTGACCCCGATGCCTGCGAGCGAAAGAGCGGCAACAACAGCAACGGTCAGAGACCGGCGATACAGCGACACGGGTGGAGCTCCCCCACAGAAGGGCGCCGCTCCGATGAGCCGCGCCGACACCCAAAACTACCAGCGGCAGAGGCCATTTTTCGCCAAACGAGACAACGCGCCTCGTACGTCACGCCGGCAAAGCAGGAAGCCCGCCACCTTGCGGTGACGGGCTTCCTGATGAGCTGATGCCTACTTGGCGTCGTCCTCGGTGGTCTCCTCTGCAGGAGCCTCCTCAGCCGGAGCCTCGTCGGTGGCCTCGGCAACCGTCTCAGCTGCCTCGGCAGCGTCGTCGGTGGCGTCGACCGGCACGTCGGTGCCGAGGTCCTCGGTCACGACGACCTCGTCCTCAGCAGCCGGCTCCTCGACGGGTGCGGCAGCCTTGGGAGCAGCCTTGGCCTTCTTGGGCGTCTGGTTCTGCGCGCCGAACTGCTTGGCCTCGACGATCTCGATGACGGCCATGGGGGCGTTGTCGCCCTTGCGCGGCGCGACCTTCGTGATGCGCGTGTAGCCGCCGGGACGGGTCGCCATGGCGGGACCGATCTCGGTGAACAGCGTGTGCAGGATGCTCTTGTCACGGATGACCTTGACGACCTGGCGGCGGTTGGCCACCGTGTCGGTCTTGGCCTTGGTGATGAGCGACTCTGCGTAGGGACGCAGACGACGGGCCTTGGCCTCGGTCGTCGTGATCTTGCCGTGCTCGAACAGGTTCTGCGCGAGGTTGGCCAGGATCAGACGCTGGTGGGCCGGGCTACCGCCGAGGCGAGGTCCCTTGGTGGGGGTGGGCATGTTGTGTCTCCAGAATCAATCGGGCTGGTTGCCGTGATCGGGCAGTACGTCAGTACTGCTCGTCCTCGGCGAAGCTGGCGTCGTCGTCGTATGCGTCGATGACGGCCGACGGGTCGAAACCAGCCGGGCTGTCCTTGAGCGCGAGGCCCATCTCGGCGAGCTTGGCCTTGACCTCGTCGATCGACTTCGAACCGAAGTTGCGGATGTCGAGCAGGTCCTGCTCCGAGCGCGTGATGAGCTCACCCACGGTGTGGATGCCCTCGCGCTTGAGGCAGTTGTAGGAGCGCACCGTGAAGTTGAGGTCCTCGATCGGCAGTGCCAGGTCGGCAGCGAGCTGCTCGTCGACCGGCGACGGTCCGATGTCGATGCCCTCGGCCTCGACGTTGAGCTCGCGAGCCAGGCCGAACAGCTCCACCAGGGTGGAACCGGCCGACGCGATCGCGTCACGCGGCAGGATCGACTTCTTGGTCTCGACGTCGATGACGAGCTTGTCGAAGTCCGTACGCTGCTCGACTCGGGTCGCCTCGACCTTGTAGGTCACCTTGAGGACCGGCGAGTAGATCGAGTCGACCGGCATACGGCCGATCTCTTCGTCACCGGACTTGTTCTGCACGGCCGACACGTAGCCACGGCCACGCTCGACGACGAGCTCGATCTCGATCTTGCCCTTGGCGTTGAGCGTCGCGATGTGCAGGTCGGGGTTGTGGACCTCGACACCAGCCGGGGGCTGGATGTCAGCGGCGGTCACCGCGCCGGCACCGTCCTTGCGGAGGTACATGACGACGGGCTCGTCGTTCTCCGAGGAGACCACGAGCTCCTTGAGGTTGAGGATGATCTCGGTGACGTCCTCGGTCACGCCGGGGACGGTCGAGAACTCGTGCAGGACCCCGTCGATCTTGATCGACGTGACGGCAGCACCCGGGATCGACGACAGGAGCGTACGACGCAGGGAGTTGCCGAGGGTGTAGCCGAAGCCGGGCTCCAGGGGCTCGATGACGAACCGCGAACGGAACTCGTCGACGACCTCTTCGGACAGGGCGGGGCGCTGGGCGATGAGCATTGTTTCTTCCTTTCCGGACCAACCTCTATTTGAAGGTCCGGGTTGTTTTCTCTGGTGAGAGTGGGCCGGATCAGATCTTGGAGTAGAACTCCACGATCAGCTGTTCGTTGATCGGGACCGTGATCTGCTCGCGTACGGGCTGGCTGTGCACGAGGATGCGACCGCGCTCGGGCGCGACGTCGATCCAGGCCGGAACCGTGTCGCTGGTCGTGGGTCTCACGCGCGACGATGAACGGCGTGGTCTCCAGCGACTTGGTCTTGACGTCGATGATGTCGTGCTTGCTCACCTGGAACGACGGGATGTCGGTCTTGACGCCGTTGACCACGAAGTGACCGTGGTTGACGAGCTGGCGGGCGTGACGACGCGTGCGGGCGAAGCCGGCACGGTAGACGACGTTGTCGAGGCGCGACTCGAGGATCTGCAGCAGGTTGTCGCCGGTCTTGCCGGGACGACGCGAGGCGAGCTCGTAGTACTTGCGGAACTGCTTCTCGAGCACTCCGTAGGTGTAACGCGCCTTCTGCTTCTCGAGCAGCTGGTTGCGGTACTCCGACTCCTTGACGCGCGCGCGGCCGTGCTGGCCGGGAGGGTAAGGACGCTTTTCGAATGCAGCGTCACCACCGACGAGGTCGATGCCGAGGCGGCGCGACTTCTTGGTGAGAGGTCCGGTGTAACGGGCCATGGTTGATAGCTCCTAGAAAACTGTGTAAGTCGTGGGCAGCGCGTCAGAGACGACGGTGCTTGGGAGGACGGCAGCCGTTGTGGGGGCTGGGGGTCACGTCGGAGATGGTGCCGACCTCGAGGCCGACTCCGCTCAGCGACCGGATCGCCGTCTCGCGGCCCGAACCGGGGCCCTTCACGAAGACGTCGACCTTCTTCATCCCGTGCTCCATCGCCTGACGACCGGCCGACTCGGCAGCCATACCGGCAGCGAACGGCGTCGACTTGCGCGAGCCCTTGAATCCGACGGTTCCGCCGGAGGCCCATGCGATCACGGCGCCCGAAGGATCCGTGATGGTGACGTGGGTGTTGTTGAACGTGCTCTTGATGTGGGCCTCGCCCTGAGCGACGTTCTTCTTCTCCTTGCGGCGAACCTTCTTGCCAGCTGTCTTAGGAGGCATGCGCTATCACTTCTTCTTTCCGGCGACGGTGCGCTTGGGGCCCTTGCGGGTACGCGCGTTGGTCTTGGTGCGCTGGCCACGAACGGGCAGGTGCGCACGGTGGCGACGGCCCTGGTAGCTGCCGATCTCCATCTTGCGGCGAATGTCACCGGTGACCGTACGACGCAGGTCGCCCTCGGTCTGGTAGTTCGCTTCGATGTGATCGCGCAGAGCGACGAGGTCGTTGTCGTCGAGCTCGTGGACGCGCTTGTCCGGGCTGATGCCGGTTGCTGCGAGGGTCTCGGTGGCGCGGGTGCGGCCGATCCCGAATACATACGTGAGTGCGATCTCGATGCGCTTTTCGCGCGGGAGGTCGACTCCTACGAGGCGTGCCATCTAGGCATTTCCTTCCATTCGGCGAGGTATGGCCACCTGATGCATCCCGACTGCCTCCAGGATCTTTGGTCGATCCTGAGTCGGGCTCCGGCCTACGCTTCCGGAGGTGACCCGCCACGATGGTGCTGTGACGGGAGCGATCAGACGTTTCGTGTTGCTGTGTGAAGAACTTCTGCTCAGCCCTGGCGCTGCTTGTGGCGCGGGTTTTCGCAGATCACCATGACGCTGCCGTGGCGACGAATCACCTTGCACTTGTCACAGATCTTCTTCACGCTCGGGTTGACCTTCATCGAGATTCTCTCTTTGGGATCTGAACGTGTTGGATTTACTTGTAGCGGTAGACGATGCGGCCGCGGGAGAGGTCGTACGGCGAGAGCTCCACCACAACGCGGTCCTCGGGGAGGATGCGGATGTAGTGCTGGCGCATCTTGCCGCTGATGTGCGCGAGAACCTTGTGGCCGTTGGCCAGCTCCACGCGGAACATCGCGTTCGGAAGTGCCTCTACTACGGCGCCTTCCATCTCGATGACGCCTTCTTTTTTCGCCATAACCTCTTCTTTGTGTCGCTTGTCTGGTTCGGCCCGTCCTGGCGCACCCCAGCGAAGCCGCCTGAGCGGTGACCATGACATGGGAATGCAGACCTCAAAAGGCCGACTCTCGATTCTACGCTCACAGGGGCGACAGACTCAAATCGCGGAGACCGAGCGAGCTTTGCGAGCGAGCGTCGAGGCGCGCCAGCGCAGCGTGAGCGTTCGCGGCGAAGCCGCCAGCCGCGAGGCGTGGTGAGCCGAACGACTCACCCGACCCCCGGCTGCGAGCGTGCCTCAGGCCGGCGGGCTGAACTCCGTCTGGCCGGGGCCGTAGCGCTCGATCAGGCGGGACAGCACGATCGCGGTCTCGGTGTGGTCGATGTTGTCCGTCTCGATCCGGACCCGCTCGAGCGCTCGTTCGAGGTCGCGTACATCCTTGGCCACGATGTGCAAGATCGCGTCAGCGGCGCCAGACACCGTCGCCGCCGCGTGCACCTCCGGCACCCGGCTGAAGGCAGCCCGCAGCTCATCGGGGGAGATCGTGCCCTTGCAGTGCACCTCGACATACGCCTCGGTGCTCCAGCCGACGAGGTCCGGGTCGAGCACGGCGGTGAATCCGCTGATGACGCCGTCGATCAGGAGGCGATCCATGCGGCGCTTGACCGCCGGCGCCGACAGGCCGATGCGGTCACCGATCGTGGCGTAGCTCGCGCGCCCGTCCTCGAGCAGACAGCCAATGAGCTTGCGATCCAGATCGTCCATCGTCCCAGTATTGCAAGAATCCGCCACGAAACCGTCAATCACGCAAGGAATCGTCGGGGGTAGCGCGACTTTCCGATTCGTTGCCCCACTCATCACGGCTCTAGCATTGATTCATTGCGCAGGACTCACTCTGGAGGCACGACGTTGACCGTTCTCGACACCCGCACCGTCACCCGCATCGCGGCCCCCACCACGCGCACGTCGAGAACCCGGCACTACCTGATGTGCGCGCCGACGCACTTCGAAGTCACCTACGCGATCAACCCGTGGATGGACACGTCCAACCCGGTCAACGTCGAACGTGCACTGCTGCAGTGGGAGGTGCTTCGCAACACCTATCTGAGCCTTGGCCACCGAGTTGACGTGATCGACCCGATGCCGGGCCAGCCCGACATGGTGTTCGCGGCCAACGGCGGCCTCGTCGTGGGCGGTCGGGCGTACGGCGCAAAGTTCCGCTTCGCCGAGCGCGCTGCCGAGGGGCAGGCGTACGCGACGTGGCTCCGGCTCTCTGGCGTCACTGTCGCGGAGCCCAACCACACCAACGAGGGTGAGGGCGACTTCCTCGCCCTCGGCTCGATGGTCCTCGCCGGCACTGGATTCCGGACGTCGCTCGCGGCCCACATCGAAGCCGCGGAGGCGGTCGACCGGCCCGTCGTGTCGCTCGAGCTCGTCGACCCGCGGTTCTACCACCTCGACGTCGCCATCGCGGTCCTCGACGACGGCAACGGTGTCGCACCGGCCGAGATCGCGTACTACCCCGGCGCCTTCAGCAGACACAGCCAGCGCACCCTGCGCGATCTGTTCCCCGACGCGGTCATCTGCTCGGAGGCCGATGCCCGGGTGCTCGGCCTCAACGCGGTCAGCGACGGCCATCACGTCGTGCTCCCCTCGGCCGCGAAGGGGCTTGCCGCCTCGCTCAAGGAGCGTGGCTACACCCCGGTGCCGGTCGACCTGAGCGAATACATGAAGTCCGGCGGCAGCGTGAAGTGCTGCACGATGGAGCTCCACCGCTAGTCAGCTCCAGGGGGCGGTGGAGCCCAGTCGGGCGGAATTCCAGCAGTAAGTACCACTGTTGTAATTCAGTTCAATTCATTCCCACCAGTCACACCAGTCACGTAGGGTGACCGGGTGTCGCGTGCTCGGGTGCTCCTTGTGGTGCTGATTTTCGCTGCCATTTTGGTCCCGACGTCCTCGGCACAGGCCAGCTCCTCAGTGATCTGCACGGGCTACACCTCATGCAGCGACAAGGGCTATTCACACTCCGGATACGCGACCCACAAGTCGACGAGCTACTGGCGGATGTACACCGGCACCAACTGCACCAACTACGTCGCCTACCGTCTCGTCACGACCAACGGCATGCCGAACGTCCGGCCCAAGTCGGGCGTCGGCAATGCCGAGGACTGGGGCTTCGCGATGGCCTCGATCACGAACTCGACGCCGTCGCAGGGCTCGGTCGCGTGGTGGGGCAGGACCGGCCACCACGTGGCGTACGTCGAGAAGATCGTCTCCTCCAGCGAGATCTGGGTGTCGGAGTCCAACTGGAGCGGCGCCTTCGACTGGCGCAAGATCACGAAGTCCGGCTCGGGCTGGCCCGACGGCTTCATCCACTTCAGCGACCTCAAGATCGTCAACAACGAGAAGCCGACCATCCGCGGCACCGTCAAGGTCGGCGCCGCCCTGACCGCCTGGGGTGGCGACTGGACCCCCAAGGGCAACACGTACGTGTACCAGTGGCGCGCGGACGGCACGGCGATCGCCGGTGCGACCGGCAAGACCTTCACGCCCACCGCCGCCCAGCTCGGCAAGCAGCTGTCGGTGCAGGTGACGGCCTCCCGCACCGGCTACCCGACGGTCAAGGCGACCTCGGTCTCGGCCAAGGTGGCACCCGGCACACTCCAGACCAGCGAGCCGCCGGCGATCACCGGCACGGCCCGGGTCGACTCGACCCTCACGGCGTCGACCGGCACCTGGTCACCCACGGGTGCGACGTACACATTCCAGTGGCTGGTCGACGGCACGCCGGTGGCCGGCGCCACCGGCCGGACGTTCACCCCGGGACCCGCCGACGTCGACCGCCGCGTCACCGTCACGGTCACCGCCACCAAGGCCGGCTACGACGCCGTCACCTCGACCTCCGCCCCCACCGCTGAGCTGGCCCCCGGGCCCCTGAGCGCCACCACCAAGCCGGCCATCTCGGGCAGCCCCAAGGTCGACTCGACCCTCACGGCTCGTCCCGGCACGTGGTCGAAGCCCGACCTCACCTACGCCTACCAGTGGTTCGTCGATGGCAAGGCCGTCAGTGGTGCCGACCGTGAGACCTTCGTGCCCCGGCCCGCCGACGTCGACCTCCAGGTGACGGTCCACGTCACAGCCAGCCGCCACGGCTACGCCACGACCACTGCGATCTCAGGGCAGACCGGCAAGGTTGCCCGCGGCACCTTCACCGTCAGCTCAGCGCCGACCGTCACGGGCTCCCGGATGCGCGTCGGCACCCGACTCACCGCGACGCCTGGCACCTGGTCGCCGGCCGGCACGTATACCTACCAGTGGTACGCGGACGGCGAGGCCGTCGCCGGCGCCACCGAGCGTACGTTCACCCCGACGAAGCACGAGCGCGGCGACCGCCTGCGCGTGCGGGTGACGGCCCACCGGGACGGGTACGCCACCAGCTGGGCGCTCTCCGCCAACACCTCCGAGATCGGGTACGGGCACATCGGCGTCGCCAAGCCGCCCGTCATCACCGGATCGGTCCGTCTCGGCAAGACCGTGACCGTGGCGCCGGGCGAGCACACCCCGTCGGGTGCCACGATGCGCTATCAGTGGCTGCGTGACGGCAAGGTCATCAAGGGTGCGACCGGGCGCAGCCACCGAGTCAGCACCGGCGATCTCGGCCAGCGACTCACGGCGCGAGTCACGCTCTCGGCCGCGGGCTACACGACCCGGACCGTCACGACCGCGCAGACAGGCTGGGCCAAGGCGACGTCGGCCCTCCGAGCCTCCGCCACGCCTGGCGCCCACAAGGTCACCTTCACGATCCGCGTCGCCGCAGCCGGCGTCCCTGCCCCGGACGGCACCGTGCAGGTGCGCTTCGCCGGCGACCACAGCCGGACCGTCAAGATCGTCGACGGCCGGGGCTCGCTGCTCTTGACCGGGCAGCCCTCCGGCGCTCATGCTTACGTTTTCACGTTCGGAGGTACGTCGACGGTCACGTCATCGACCTATCGCAGAACCGTCACGATCGGCTGACTCGGCGGCCGATCGTACGGCTCAGAAACACATCGTCACCATTGCGCGTCATGAAGTGGATCGGCGCTCGTCCTATTACTGAGCCGTAACAAGCGGTTACACCGGGGGGTGGACGATCTCTTCCGAGATCTCCTGTTTGCTCACTCCCAGGGGACCGACATGGCCACGACTGAACCATCCGAGATCGAGCGACCGGACCTGTCCGAGCTCGACGACGGCGCCCTCGTCCAGCTCGCACGAGACGGAGTGCACGACGCGTACGCCGCGCTCTACAGTCGACATGCCTTCCCGGCGCAGCGCCTCGCGCGTCACCTCGGTATGCGCGACGAGGCGGAAGATGTCGTCTCGGAGTCATTCGCCCAGGTGCTCGAGCTCATGCGACGCGGCAAGGGGCCGGAGACGTCATTCCGGGCCTATCTCTTCACAACGATCCGCCACGACTCCGCCCGCCGCGCCAAGGCACGCCAGAAGCTCATTCCCACAGATGACGACTCGGCGATCGACACGTTGGTCGACATCGACGCCGGTCAGCTGGACGCCTTCGAGGCCTCCGCGATTCGCGCCGCCTACGCGTCGCTGCCGGCCCGCTGGCGAACGGTGCTGTGGCAGGTGGAGGTCGAGCGCCGCAAGCCCCAGGACCTCGCGCCCGTGCTGGGCTTGTCGCCGAACGGAGTCTCGGCCCTTGCCTATCGAGCCCGCTCCGCGTTGCGCGAGGCCTACCTCAAGCAGCACCTGCGCTCTGCCGCAGCGCCTGGCCGCAAGTGCGGCGAGGTCCGAGAGCGCCTGCCCGCCATGATCGGGGGGCGCCTGCCGAAGCGGCGTGAGCAAGCGGCGCGCGAGCACCTGGCCGACTGCGCGGAGTGCCGCGCGGTGCTGTGCGAGCTCGAGGTCGCCAACGCGACGGCACGGACCGTGGTGCGCATCGGATAACCTTCAGTGGTCCCGCGTCGTTGTGAGAGACAGTCACTTACGCATCATTTGCACCACACGCCCCGCGGGAGACGCACCCAATCGTGTCAGAGATGGCCAGCACCTCGACCGGACGGAGCGACGCCGAGCTCATCTCGGCCGTCCGCTCCGGTGACAACGACGCCTACGCAGAGCTCTACGGCCGCCACCAGGGCGCCGCGATGCGCATGGCCCGCCAGCTCGTGCCCGGTCCGGATGCGGATGACCTGGTCG
The DNA here is from genome assembly GCA_963759975.1 of uncultured Actinomycetota bacterium. GTDB lineage: Bacteria > Actinomycetota > Actinomycetes > Propionibacteriales > Nocardioidaceae > Aeromicrobium. The sequence continues at coordinate 18,017 of CAVXBS010000020.1, read as the reverse complement.
CCGAGGCGTTCCTCCGCGTCATGTCCGTCGTACGAGCTGGCAAGGGGCCCGACGAGTTCTTCCGCGCCTACCTGCTGAGCACGATCCGTCGCCTGCACATCGATCGCATCCGAGCCACCCGGCGCGTACGCAGCACGGACGACGAGGCCGAGCTCGATCGCGTGGTCCGGTTCGTGGACCCCGTCGAGATGACGTTCGAGCAGAAGGCGGCCGCCGATGCCTTCTCCTCGCTCCCCGAACGCTGGCAGCTGGTGCTCTGGCACCTGGACGTCGAGGGCCAGAAGCCGGCGCAGATCGCACCTTTGCTGGGACTGAGCCCCAACAGCGTCTCGGCGCTCGCCTATCGCGCCCGTGAAGGCTTGCGCCTGGCCTACCTGCAGGGACATCTTGCACCGGCGCTCGACGACACCTGCCGCTGGACCACCTCGCACCTCGGACAGTACGTCCGCAAGGCGCTCTCCAAGCGGGACATGGCGAGGGTCGATCAGCACCTGGACACCTGCAGCCGATGCGCGGCGCTCTGCCTGGAGCTGACGGAGGTCAACTCCAACCTCCCGGGCCTGCTGGCGCCTGTCGTGATCGGCACCGCCGCTGCGGGCTACCTCTCCTCCGGCGGTGCCGCAGCCGCTGCGGGCACGCTGGGCCTGCTGGTTGACTGGCTGACCAAGCCGCTGCACGCGGTCGGCAAGGCCGGCCCGGTCGCCGGGACGGTCGCCGCGGCAGTCACGGTGGCAGCAGTCAGCGCGGTGGCAGTCGCCCACATCGTCTCCGACGACGCGCCCAACGCCTCTGACCCGATCAGCGTCCCGACCAGATCGACAGCGACGGCCCCGTCGACACCAGCGCCTGAGTCAGACGCGCCGAGCAAGCCGACCCCGACCCACTCGCCGACCGCGTCGCTGCCGCCGTACGTCCCGCAACCCACGGCCGCACCCACGCCGCGTGACACGCCGCTCACTCCCAAGACGCCACCGACGACACCGCCTACGACTCCTCCGACAACTCCCCCGACCACGCCACCCGGGCCGACCTCGACGGACTACGGCGTCAACATCGGCTTCGTCGATGAGGTGCCGGCGTACCAACGTCGGGTGACGATCGATGTGCCGGCGACAGGGGCACCCCCGCAGGGCGCGGTCCTGACCCTGACCTTGAGCCTGGTCGCAACCGCCGGCGGGGATGTCGAGTTCCGCGGCAACCTCGCACCCGAGTGGAGCTGCGGATCCGTGGCGGAGGGTCAGACCGTGACGACGATGACGTGCGCGCGCTCTCAGACCGGTCTCCCAGTGCCCGCCCTCACGTTCTCCTTGTACGGCCTCCGCCCCCAGGTCACCGTGTCGATCAGTGCGACCGACAACGCAGACGACAGCACCCCAGACAACGACTCCGCCGTCCAGCAGGCCCCGGACTGGGTCGAGTCCTGAGCTCAGGGCTCATGCAGCGGAGTCGAAGACGACCTTCCACCGTCGGCCGACCTTCTGCACGTCGTACGACTCGGTCGGATAGCCGTTGCCCCACGTGATGCGCACCGTGGCGCTGGCGCCATGGACCTTGCCGGCACGATAGGTCACCTCGTCGAGGTCGATCCCCTCAGCCGCGAACGAGTCCGTGGCCTGTTCAACGACATCACAGCCCAGCTCTGACGGGGTGACGACGAGCTTCCGCGCCGCCTTGCAGTCACCCGTGTCGAGCGCGCGCATCAGCCCGTCGACCGCGGCCTCGGCGGGTGAGAGCACCGCGGCCGGTGGTGGGGTGCTGGTCGTCGGAGCCGAGGAGGGCGTCGCCGGGTCGGACCGATCGGACGTGCCGCAGGCCGCAGCGAGCAACATCGCTCCCATCGCGACCAGGCGCCTCATCCTCTCAGTGTCCTCCGTAGGGCACGCCGAGCTCGGTCAGCCTGGCCTTGCCGCCGTCGAGCGCGGTCAGCACCCAGGCCCCGGCGTCGGTCAGGGTGAAGGTGTGCTCGTAGTGCGCAGCCCAGGACCCGTCGGTCGTGACGACGGTCCAGTCGTCCGCGAGCGTGCGGGTCTCGGGCGAGCCGAGGGTCACCATCGGCTCGACGGCGAGGGCCAGCCCCTTGACGAGCTTCGGGCCGCGGCCAGGACGCGCCGTAGTTGGGCACGTTGGGCGGCTGGTGCATCGCCGACCCGATGCCGTGGCCCGTGTAGCCCTCGACGATCCCGTAGTCGCCGGCGGCGTCGACTGTCGTCTCGACCGCGTGGCTGATGTCGGAGACCCGGCCGCCAAGTCGTGCCGCCGCGATACCGCGCCACAGCGCCTCCTCGGTGACGCGCATCAGCTCGGTGACCTCGTCGGGCACCTCGCCGATCGCCACGGTGTCGCGGCATCACCGTGCCAGCCGTCGACGATCGCGCCGCAGTCGATCGAGATGATGTCGCCGTCACGCAGCACGCGAGTGCCCGGGATGCCGTGCACGACCTCGTCGTTGACCGACGTGCAGATGACTCCGGTGAACCCGTGGTAGCCGAGAAAGTTGGACGTCGCGCCCTGCGAACGGATGTGGTCGTGGGCGATCGCGTCGAGCTCCGCGGTCGTCATGCCCGGCGCAACGACCGAGCGCAGGAGCGCCAGTGTCAGAGCCGACGACCAGGCCCGCGGCCCGCATCGACTCGATCTGGGCCGGGCGTCTTGATCTCGATGCCGCGTTCGAACATGGCTGCGGTCGCTCCCTCAGGAGGGCAGGGCGGCGTCGATCCTTCGGGTGATCTCGTCGACGTCGCCCATGCCGTCGACCTCGATGACGAGCCCGCGGGTGCCGTAGACCTCGAGCAGCGGGGCCGTCTCGGCGGTGTAGACCTCTTGGCGGTGACGAATGACCTCTTCGGTGTCGTCGGCGCGGCCGCTGGTCTCAGCGCGCTTGAGCAGCCGCTGGATCAGCTCCTCGGGATCGACCACCAGCTCGAGCACACCGTCGAGCTTGGTGCCGAGACCGTCGAGGATCCGGTCGAGGGTGTCGACCTGGTCGACCGTGCGGGGATAGCCGTCGAGGATGAACGCCTCGCGGGCGTCGTCCTGCGCCAGCCGGTCCTCGACCATCGCGTTGGTGACCTCGTCGGGCACGTACTCACCGGCGTCCATGAACCGCTGCGCGGCCTTGCCGAGCTCGGTCTGCTGCTGCACGTTGGCACGGAAGATGTCGCCGGTCGAGATGTGCGCCCCACCGATGCGCTGCGCCAGCGCCACGGCCTGGGTTCCCTTGCCGGCGCCGGGGGGACCCATGATGAGCAGGCGCATTACTTGAGGAACCCTTCGTAGTTCCGCTGCTGCAGCTGGCTCTCGATCTGCTTGACCGTGTCGAGCCCCACGCCGACGATGATGAGGATCGTCGTGCCGCCGAACGGGAAGTTCTGGCTGGCGTTGAGCATCGCGATCGCGATCATCGGGATCAGCGCGATCAGGCCGAGGTAGAGCGCGCCGGGAGCCGTGATGCGGCTCAGGACGTACGCCAGGTAGTCCTGGGTCGGCCGGCCCGCGCGGATGCCCGGGATGAAGCCGCCGTACTTCTTCATGTTGTCGGCGACCTCTTCGGGGTTGAACGTGATCGACACGTAGAAGTACGTGAAGAACACGATCAGCACGAAGAACGTGATCATGTAGTAGGGGTGGTCGCCCTTGACGAAGTTGTCGTTGACCCACTGGGCCCACGGGGCGCTCTGGTTGAACTGCGCCATCAGAGCCGGCAGATACATCAGGCTCGACGCGAAGATCACCGGGATGATGCCGGCCTGGTTGACCTTGAGCGGGATGTACGTCGAGGAGCCGCCGAACATCCGCCGGCCGACCATGCGCTTGGCGTACTGCACCGGGATGCGGCGCTGGGCCTGCTCGATGAAGATCACGGCCGCGACGATCACGAGCCCGATCAGCACGACCAGGACGAACGTGGTCCAGCCCTTGGTCTGCTTGATCTGCCACATCGCGCCGGGGAACGTCGCGACGACCTGGGTGAAGATCAGGATCGACATGCCGTTGCCGATGCCGCGGTCGGTGATGAGCTCGCCGAGCCACATGATGACGGCGGTGCCGGCGACCATCGTGAGGACGATCAGGAGGAACGACAAGATGCTGTCGTTGTTGTAGAGCAGGTCGCCGCTGGTCTGCGCCGCCGAACAGGTTGCCGGATGCGCGCGAGTGCCACGATGCCCGTCGCCTGGAGGATCGCGAGACCCAGCGTCAGGTAGCGGGTGTACTGCGTGATCTTGGTCTGACCGGCCTGGCCCTCCTTCTTGAGGGCTTCGAGGCGGGGGATCACGACGACGAGGAGCTGCAGGATGATGCTGGCGGTGATGTAGGGCATGATGCCCAGCGCGAAGACCGTCAGCTGCAGCAGCGCCCCGCCGGAGAAGACGTTGATCAGCGCGAACAGGCTGCTGTTGTCACCGTTGGTTGCCGCGTCGACCGAGTCCTTGACGTTGCCGACGTTGATGCCGGGCGCCGGCATGGTCGAGCCCAGGCGGAACAGCACGATGATGAAGAGGACGAAGAGGATCTTCTTCCGCAGGTCGGGCGTCCTGAATGCATGGACGAAGGCGCTGAGCACCGAGATCCTCCTCGTGCACCGGAGTGCTTCGGTATGACGGACAAAAGCGGGCTTTCGCCCGCAAGGTGACTCTAACAGTCACCCAAGCAGCCGGGGCAGGACGTGGCGTCCTGCCCCGGACAGCATCAACCGAGAACGGTGACGCTGCCGCCGGCTGCTTCGATCTTGGTCTTGGCAGACCCGGAGAACTTGTTCGCCGTGATCTGGAGCTTGACCGTGATCTCGCCCTGCCCGAGGACCTTGACCGGACGACCCTTGCGGACCGCGCCGTTGGCGACGAGCGACGCGACGTCGACGTCACCACCCTTGGGGTAGAGCTCCTCGAGACGATCGAGGTTGACGACCTGGTACTCCTCGCGGAACGGGTTCTTGAACCCCTTCAGCTTGGGCAGTCGCATGTGGATCGGAACCTGGCCGCCCTCGAAGCCCGCGGGGACCTGGTAGCGAGCCTTGGTGCCCTTGGTGCCTCGACCGGCGGTCTTGCCCTTCGAGCCCTCACCGCGACCCACGCGGGTCTTGGCGGTCTTGGCTCCCGGTGCGGGACGCAGGTGGTGCAGCTTGAGCGCCATGTCAGTCAACCTCCTTGACGTCCACGAGGTGCGAGATGGACGCAGCCATGCCGCGGATCTCGGGACGATCTTCCTTGACGACGACGTCGCCGATGCGCTTCAGACCGAGCGTGCGCAGGGTCTGGCGGTGATTGGGCTTGCGGCCGATGCCGGACTTGACCTGAGTGACCTGGATCTTCGCCATCACGCACCCACTCCGGCGTCTGCCTTGGCCTTGGCCTCGGCGATGCCTTCCTTGCCGGCCCGCAGGAGCGCCGCCGGAGCGACCTCCTCGACCGTCAGGCCGCGACGCGCCGCCACCATCTCCGGCGACTCGAGCAGCTTGAGGGCTGCCACGGTCGCGTGGACGATGTTGATCGCGTTGGACGAACCGAGCGACTTGGACAGGACGTCGTGGACGCCTGCCGCCTCGAGCACGGCGCGCACCGGGCCACCGGCGATGACGCCGGTACCGGGCGATGCGGGACGCAGGAAGACGACGCCAGCCGCCTTCTCGCCCTGCACCGGGTGCGGGATCGTGCCCTGGATGCGGGGAACGCGGAAGAAGGACTTCTTGGCCTCTTCGACGCCCTTCGCGATCGCGGTCGGGACTTCCTTGGCCTTGCCGTAGCCGATGCCGACCTGACCGTCGCCGTCGCCGACGATCACGAGAGCGGTGAAGCTGAAGCGACGACCACCCTTGACGACCTTGGCGACACGGTTGATCGTGACGACCTTCTCGATGTAGTTGGACTTCTCGGCTCCGCGGTCGTTTCCACGACCCCGTCCGCCTCCGCCTCCGCGGCGTTGCTGCCGTGCTCATCAGAACTCCAGTCCTGCTTCACGGGCGCCGTCAGCGAGTGCCGCGACGCGTCCTGCGTACTTGTTGCCCGCGCGGTCGAAGACGACGGTGGCGACACCGGCCGCCTTGGCGCGGTCGGCGACGAGCTCGCCGACCTTGCGGGCCTTGGCGGTCTTGTCACCGTCGGACGAGCGCAGATCGGCTTCCATCGTCGACGCGGAGGCCAGCGTGCGGCCCTCGAGGTCGTTGACGACCTGAGCGACGATGTGCTTGCTCGAACGAGTGATGACGAGACGCGGACGCTCCGCCGAACCCTCGATCTTCTTGCGTCCTCGCACCTGACGGCGCAGACGCGAAGCCGTACGGGGCGACGTGTGCTTGGCGTGCTTGATCGAGATAGCCATGACTACTTACCAGCCTTTCCGACCTTGCGGCGGACGTGCTCGCCGGCGTAGCGGACGCCCTTGCCCTTGTAGGGCTCGGGCTTGCGGATCTTGCGGATGTTCGCTGCGACCTCACCGACGGCCTGCTTGTCGATGCCGTGCACGGCGAACTTGGTGGGCGACTCGACCGAGAACGTGATGCCCTCGGGAGCCTGGACCGGGACGGGGTGGCTGAAGCCGAGCGCGAACTCGAGTGCAGCCGGGCCCTTGGCCTGGACGCGGTAACCGACGCCGACGATCTCGAGCTTCTTCTCGTAGCCCTCGGTGACACCCGATGACCATGTTGGCTGATCAGGGTGCGCGAGAGACCGTGGAGAGCCTTGCTGCGCGCTCGTCGTTGGGACGCTCGACAGCGAGGCTGCCGTCGTCGGCCTTGGAGACCGTGATGGGCTCCGCGACGGTGTGCGACAGCTCGCCCTTGGGGCCCTTGACGCGTACGTCCTGGCCCTCGATCGTGACCTCGACCCCGGACGGGATCGTGACGGGAATCTTGCCAATGCGTGACATGTGTTCAGACCCCTCTCACCAGACGTAGGCGAGGACTTCTCCGCCTACGCCCTTCTGGTTGGCCTGGCGGTCCGTGAGCAGACCCTGGCTGGTCGAGATGATCGCCACGCCGAGTCCACCGAGCACCTTGGGCAGGCCGGTCGACTTCGCGTAGACGCGAAGACCCGGCTTGCTGATGCGGCGGATGCCGGCGATGGAACGCTCGCGGTGCGGCCCGTACTTGAGGGTGATCGTGAGCGTCTTGCTCACCTCGCCCTCCTTGGGCTCGGCGACCTCGATCGCGGTGATGTAGCCCTCCTGCTTCAGGATCTCGGCTACGCCGGCCTTGAGCTTGGAGTACGGCATCGACACGCTGTCGTGGTACGCCTGATTGCCGTTGCGGACACGCGTCAGCATGTCGGCGATCGGATCGGTCATTGTCATAGTTCGTGTGTTCCATTCCTGCCGTGGTTTCCCTGCCCTCGATGTGAGGAGGCGACGGACCTGCGGCTTTCAGAGGTGAGGTGATTACCAGGAGCTCTTGGTGATGCCCGGCAGCTCGCCGCGGTGTGCCATCTCGCGAAGGCAGATGCGGCAGAGGCCGAACTTCTTGTAGACCGAGCGGGGTCGGCCACAACGCTGGCAACGGGTGTAGCCGCGTACCGCGAACTTGGGCTTGCGAGCGGCCTTGACCTTGAGTCCAGTCTTCGCCATGTCAGTTCTCCTTGTACGGGAAGCCGAGCAGCTTGAGCAGCGCGCGACCCTCGTCGTCGTTGGTGGCCGTGGTGACGATCGTGATGTCCATTCCGCGCGACCGGTCGATCTTGTCCTGGTCGATCTCGTGGAACATGACCTGCTCGGTCAGACCGAACGTGTAGTTGCCGCGACCGTCGAACTGCTTGGGCGAGAGCCCACGGAAGTCGCGGATACGGGGCAGTGCGAGCGTCAGCAGACGGTCGAGGAACTCCCACATGCGGTCGCCGCGCAGCGTGACGTGCGCGCCGATCGGCATGCCCTCACGCAGCTTGAACTGCGCGATGGACTTGCGGGCCTTGGTGACCTGCGGCTTCTGGCCCGTGATGGCGGTGAGGTCGCGAATCGCGCCCTCGATCAGCTTGCCGTCGCGGGCAGCCTCGCCGACGCCCATGTTGACGACGATCTTGGTGAGGCCGGGAACCTGCATGACGTTGGCGTAGTCGAACTGCTCACGAAGGGCCGGGAGGATCTCCTCGCGGTACCGCGTCTTGAGGCGGGGGTGCCGTCGTGGTGGTGTCAGCTCATGCTCAGATCTCCTTTCCGGTCTTCTTCGCGATGCGCACGCTGCGCTGCGCGGAGTAGGTGGAACCGTCGGGACGGTTCTTGGTGACGTCGTCGCGGCGGTAGCCGACGCGAGTCGGTGTCACCCTTGTCGGCGAGCAGCATCACGTTGGAGATGTGGATCGGAGCCTCGCTGGTGATGATGCCGCCCGAGCCTGCGCCACCGGCCTGTGAAGGCTTGGTGTGACGCTTGACGCGGTTGACGCCCTCGACGATGACGCGGTTCTGCTCGCGATCACTTCGATCACCGAACCGGTCACGCCCTTGTCCTTGCCAGCGATGACCTTGACCTGGTCACCCTTGCGAATGCTGATGGTGCCTTTGCGGGCCATCTCAGAGCACCTCCGGTGCGAGCGAAATGATGCGCATGAACTTCTTGTCGCGAAGCTCACGCCCGACGGGACCGAAGATGCGCGTACCGCGCGGGTCGCCATCGGCCTTGAGGATGACGGCTGCGTTCTCGTCGAACTTGATGTACGAGCCATCCGGACGACGGCGCTCCTTGACGGTGCGCACGACGACAGCCTTGACGACATCACCCTTCTTGACGTTTCCGCCGGGGATGGCGTCCTTGACAGTGGCGACGATCGTGTCGCCGATGCCCGCATAGCGCCGACCTGAGCCACCGAGGACACGGATGCAAAGGATCTCCTTGGCACCGGTGTTGTCGGCGACCTTGAGTCGCGACTCCTGCTGAATCATCTGTCGTCTCCTACTTGGCCTTCTCGAGGATCTCGACGATGCGCCAACGCTTGGTGGCGGACAGTGGACGTGTCTCCATGATGAGAACCCGGTCGCCGATGCCAGCGTCGTTCGCCTCGTCGTGAGCCTTGAGCTTGATGTTGCGACGCAGGACCTTGCCGTAGAGCGCGTGCTTGACGCGATCCTCGACGTTGACCACGACGGTCTTGTCCATCTTGTCGCTGACGACAAGACCCTCGCGGGTCTTGCGCGTGGTGCGTTCGGTCACTGCTTCGTCCTTCTGGTTCTTGTCGGTCATGCCTCGTACCTCCTCGACGATGCCGAGCTCGCGCTCACGCATGACGGTGTAGATCCGGGCGATGTCCTTGCGCACTGCCCGAAGCCGGGCGGTGTTGTCGAGCTGACCGGTGGCGTTCTGGAAGCGCAGGTTGAACAGCTCTTCCTTGGCCTCTGCCAGCTTGGCTGCCAGGTCGTCGGCGCCGACGCGTGCGCAGCTCGGCTGCGGTTGTGTGACTGCGCCATCACAGCTCACCTGTCTCTCGGGTGATGAATCGGGCCTTCATGGGCAGCTTGTGGATCGCGCGGCGCATGGCCTCGCGAGCAACTGTCCTCGTCGACACCCGACAGCTCGAACATGACGCGTCCGGGCTTGACGTTGGCGACCCACCACTCGGGCGAACCCTTACCGGAACCCATGCGGGTCTCGGCAGGCTTCTTGGTGAGCGGACGGTCCGGGTAGATGTTGATCCAGACCTTGCCGCCACGCTTGATGTGACGCGTCATGGCGATACGAGCGGACTCGATCTGACGGTTCGTCACGTAGGCGGCGTCACGCCTGGATGCCGTAGTCACCGAACGCCAGCTCGGTGCCGCCCTTGGCCGCGCCGCGACGGGTGGGGTGGTGCTGCTTGCGGTACTTGACCCTACGTGGCATCAACATCAGCTCTCCCCTCCTTCGGGTGCTGCAGCAGTGCCGGCAGCGGCAGGCGCGGCAACGGTCTCGGCGGTGGCCGGAGCCGCAGCAGCGGCGTCGGCCGCCGGAGCGGCGTCCTCACGGGCGGGACGCTCGGGGCGACGTGCGCCACCGGCGGCGCCACCACGGGCGGGACGGCGGTTGCTGCCGGGAGCGGCCGCACGCTTGGCCGCCTCGGCCTCGCGCTCGGCGCGGGTGCCCGCAACCTCGCCCTTGTAGATCCAGACCTTCACGCCGATGCGGCCGAAGGTGGTCTTGGCCTCGTAGAAGCCGTAGTCGACGTCAGCACGGAGCGTGTGCAGGGGCACGCGGCCCTCGCGGTAGAACTCCGAGCGGCACATCTCGGCGCCACCGAGGCGGCCCGAGCACTGGATACGGATGCCCTTGGCACCGCTGCGCATCGTGGTCTGCATCGCCTTGCGCATCGCGCGACGGAACTGCACGCGACCCGACAGCTGCTCGGCAACGCCCTGGGCGACGAGCTGCGCGTCCATCTCGGGGTTCTTGACCTCGAGGATGTTCAGCTGCACCTGCTTGCCCGTGAGCTTCTCGAGGTCGCCGCGGATGCGGTCGGCCTCGGCGCCACGGCGGCCGATGACGATGCCGGGACGAGCGGTGTGGATGTCGACGCGTACGCGGTCACGCGTGCGCTCGATCTCCACACGGCTGATGCCGGCGCGGTCCATGCCCTTGGTGAGCATCTTGCGGATCTGGACGTCCTCACCGACGTAGCTCTTGTAGAGCTTGTCGGCGTACCAACGGCTCTTGTGATCCGTCGAGATGCCCAGTCGGAACCCGTGCGGGTTGATTTTCTGTCCCACTATCGGTCCCCGCCCTTCTTCTTGGAGTTCTTGATGTTGGCCGCGTCGACGCTTGGCCTGAACGACCTCGCGGGGCTGCACGACCACGGTCAGGTGGCTGCTGCGCTTGAGGATGCGGTTGGCCGCACCCTTGGCGCGCGGACGCCAACGCTTCATCGTCGGGCCCTCGTCGACCTGGCACCATGGTGATGATCAGCGTGGAGCGGTCGAGGCCTTCAGTGGTCTCGGCGTTGGCACGCGGCGCTGTCGACGAGCTTGTAGAAGTTCTCGGCAACGGCCTGCGGCGCGAACTGCAGGGTGGCCAGCGCGTTCTCCACCGACTCGCCGCGGATCAGGTCGCGCGATGCGGCGCGACTTCTGCGCGGTGACGCGCACGAAGCGAGCGACGGCGAACGCGCCGGGCTCGTCGCCCAGCAGGCGCTCGCGGCGCGCGCTGATGTTCTCACGGGTAGCTGCACTCATCGCCTCTTCGCCTTCCGGTCGTCCTTCTCGTGACCGCGGAACGTGCGGGTCGGGGCGAACTCGCCCAGCTTGTGACCCACCATCGAGTCCGTGATGAACACGGGCACGTGCTTGCGGCCGTCGTGCACGGCGATCGTGTGTCCGATGAAGGACGGCAGGATCATCGAGCGACGCGACCAGGTCTTGATCACGGTGTGAGTGTCGGCGGCGTTCTGCGCGTCGACCTTCTTCTCGAGGTGCCCGTCAACGAACGGGCCCTTCTTCAAACTGCGTGGCATCTGTTAACCAATCCTTCTCAGCGGCCGGACTTGCGGCGGCGGACGATCTGGGAGTCGCTGGCCTTGCGCTTGCGCGTACGGCCTTCCGGCTTGCCCCACGGGGAGACGGGGTGACGTCCACCGGACGTCTTGCCCTCACCACCACCGTGCGGGTGGTCGACCGGGTTCATGGCGACACCGCGGACGGTCGGGCGCTTGCCCTTCCAGCGGTTGCGTCCGGCCTTGCCCCAGTTGATGTTGGACTGCTCGGCGTTGCCGACCTCGCCGATCGTGGCGCGGCAGCGGACGTCGACGTAGCGCATCTCGCCGGAGGGCAGACGCAGCTGCGCCTTGTTGCCCTCCTTGGCGACGAGCTGCACCTTGGTGCCGGCGGAGCGGCCCATCTTGGCGCCACCGCCCGGACGCAGCTCGATGCCGTTGATCAGCGTGCCGACGGGGATGTTGCGCAGGGGCAGGTTGTTGCCGACCTTGATGTCGGAACCGACACCGGACTCGACCGTCATGCCCTGCTTGAGGCCCTCGGGCGCGATGATGTAGCGCTTCTCGCCATCGGCGTAGTGCAGGAGCGCGATGCGAGCGGTGCGGTTGGGGTCGTACTCGATGTGAGCGACCTTGGCCGGCACGCCGTCCTTGTCGTAGCGACGGAAGTCGATGATGCGGTAGGCGCGCTTGTGACCGCCACCCTGGTGACGCGTCGTGATGCGTCCCTGGTTGTTGCGGCCGCCCTTCTTGGGCAGCGGCTCCGTCAGCGACTTCTCAGACGTCGTGCGGGTGATCTCGGCGAAGTCGGCAACGCTCGAGCCACGACGGCCCGGGGTTGTCGGCTTGTATTTGCGAATTGCCATATGTCCTCAGTCCTCGTCTCAGGCGCTCGGGCCTGAGAAGATGTCGATGCTCTGGCCGGCGGCGACGCTCACGATTGCTCGCTTGGTGTCCTTGCGCTTGCCAAGACCCGACTTGCGTGCGGCGGGTCTTGCCCTTGCGGTTGAGCGTGTTGACCGCGGTGACCTTGACGCCGAAGATCTTCTCGACGGCGATCTTGATCTCCGTCTTGTTGGCGTCCGGGTGCACCACGAAGGTGTACTTGTTGTCATCGAGCAGGCCGTAGCTCTTCTCGCTGACGACCGGAGCGATCAAGATGTCGCGGTGGTCCTTGTGGATCGTGCTCACTTGTCTCCTCCAACAGGCTTGAACCCGGCGGCCTCAGCGGACTCGGCCGAGTCGAACCAGACCTCGGCGACCGTCTGCTCGTACCACTGGCTGTCCTCGGTGTGGTAGAGACCGGAGTCGGCGTTGCCCTTGATCGTGAAGCCCTTGGGAGCGTTGCCGCTCTTGAGCGGGGCCTTGGAACCGGGGCCGTACGGCTGGGTCGCCGTCGCGTTGTCCGGAACCGTCGGCCGTCGGCCTTGGGGGCGTCCGCCGTCTTGGCCGGCGCCTTCTTGGCAGCAGGCTTGTCCTCGACCGGGGCGTCGACCAGGGTCGCTGCCTCAGTCGACTTCTTGGCCGGAGCCTTCTTGGCGCGGCGCCTTCTTGGCTGCCTTCTTGGCGGCCGGCTTGGCGTCCGCGCGTCGACCTCGGTCGCGTGCGCTTGCTCAGCGCGATCGTCTTGGCACCCTCGGCCGAGCGCGCCGCCACGAAGGCGTCGAACGCGGCCTGGGTGAAGACGATGTCGTCGCTGAGCAGGACGTCGTACGTGTTGAGCTGGTCGAACGTCAGGATGACGACGTCGCCGACGTTGCGCAGGCTGAGCGACGTGATCGTGTCGTCACGGTCGACGACGATCAGCACGCGGGGACGCGGCGTGAGCTCGCGCAGCGTGGCCATGGCCAGCTTGGTCGACGGCTTGTCGCCGGCGACGATGCTGTCGACGACGTGCAGGCGACCCGTGCGAGCCCGGTCCGAGAGGGCACCGCGCAGGGCGGCGGCCTTCATCTTCTTGGGCGTGCGCTGGTCGTAGTCGAACGCGGCTTCGGGCCGTGGACGATGCCACCACCGTTGTACTGGGGTGCGCGGATCGAGCCCTGACGAGCGCGACCGGTGCCCTTCTGGCGGTAAGGCTTCTTGCCACCGCCGGACACCTCGCCACGCGACTTGGTGCTGTGCGTGCCCTGGCGAGCCGCGGCGAGCTGCGCCACGACGACCTGGTGGATCAGCGGGATGTTGACCTGTACGTCGAAGATGTCGACGGGCAGCTGAGCGTCAATGGTCTTGGCCATGAGGTCAGGCTCCCTTCACTGCGGAGCGGATGACGACGAGTGCGCCCTTGGGGCCGGGTACGGCGCCCTTGATGAGGATGACGCCCTTGTCGGTGTCGACGGCGTGAACCTTGAGGTTCTGCGTCGTCACCTGCTCGGCGCCCATGTGGCCGGCCATGCGCAGACCCTTGAAGACACGACCCGGAGTGGCGCAGCCACCGATCGAGCCGGGCTTGCGGTGGTTGCGGTGCGCGCCGTGCGAGGCGCCGACGCCGTGGAAGCCGTGACGCTTCATGACTCCGGCGAAGCCCTTGCCCTTGCTGGTCGCGGTGACGTCGACGACGTCGCCCGCGGCGAAGATCTCCGGGGAGATCTCCTGGCCCAGCGTGTAGTCGGCGATGGCCTCGGTGCGGATCTCGACGATGTGGCGGCGAGGAGTCACGCCGGCCTTCGCGAAGTGACCCGAGACCGGCTTGTTGACCTTGCGGCCGTCGATCTCGCCGAAGCCGAGCTGGACGGCGGAGTAGCCGTCGGTCTCACGCGTACGGATCTGCGTGACGACGTTGGTGTCGGCAGCGATCACGGTGACGGGAACGATCTTGTTGTCGGCGTCCCATACCTGGGTCATGCCGAGCTTGCGGCCGAGGAGGCCGCGCGTGGTGGCAGTGCTGCTGGTGCTCATGGTCGCTGTCCCCCTCAGAGCTTGATCTCGATGTCGACGCCGGCAGGCAGGTCGAGGCGCATGAGCGAGTCGACTGTCTTGGGCGTCGGGTCAATGATGTCGATGAGGCGCTTGTGCGTGCGCATCTCGAAGTGCTCGCGGCTGTCCTTGTACTTGTGCGGCGAACGGATCACGCAGAACACGTTCTTCTCGGTGGGCAGCGGCACCGGTCCTGCGACCTTGGCGCCCGTGCGCGTCACCGTGTCGACGATCTTGCGCGCCGACGAGTCAATGACCTCGTGGTCGTAGGCCTTGAGCCGGATACGGATTTTTTGTCCCGCCATGCTCTCGCTTGTCCTTTACGTTCGTTCGCTTCGCAGTCTCGCCCCGGATTCGAGGGAGAAAGGCTCCTCCCTCCCGCCGACCCCCGAGGTCGGGCGTGTCGCGGCCACTTGGGCGCATACGTCACACACTTGTCGAGTTAGGTGGTTGGACCCGCACTTCCAGCGGGACAAGCTCGATCTCAGGTTCGGCACCGGCGTCATGATCGGCGTGAGAGGCCGGACGTTCGGCGCCCCAGCGATCGAGCCGGAGCAACCGAACTATTCTGACAGAGACTCCGGGGGTAATACAAATCGAGCCTCGTCACATCGTCGCCGCGCCGGTTCGAACCGAGCAGATCCGTCGAGCGACGGATGGCCCACCGCGCGACACGACCTCCAGCAATCTGTGGTCAGGGTCAGTGATGCACGTGGCTCTCGGAGTCGATGTGTCCTGCCGGCTCGATCTGGAACGTGGAGTGCTCGACGTCGAAGTGGTCCGCCAGGCAACCGCGTAGCCGGTCGAGCACGCCGTGCGCGTCATCCATCGCCGTGACCGACTCCTCGACCACGACGTGGGCGCTCATGACCGGCATGCCCGACGTGATGGTCCATACGTGGAGGTCGTGCACGTCCTTGACGCCGTCCATCGCCAGGATGTGCTCGCGCAGCTCGCCCAGGTCGACGTCGCGCGGCGTCGACTCCAGCAGCACCTCGGCCACCTCCCGCAGCAGCGAGATCGCGCGCGGCACGATCATCGCGGCGATCACGAGGGACGCGATGGCATCGGCGGGATACCAGCCGGTCAGCAGGATCACCGTGGCCGAGACCAGGACGGCGACCGATCCGAGGGCGTCACCCAGCACCTCGAGGTAGGCGCCACGGACGTTGATGCTCTCCTGCGCCCCGTGCCGGAGCAGCAGCAGGCCGATGAGGTTGACCACCAGGCCCACCCCGCCGGCGAGCAGGATCAGCCCGCCCTCCAGCTCCGGGGAGTCGCCGAAGCGGCGGATCGCGCTGACGGCGACCCAACCCGACAGACCAAGAAGGATCAGGCCGTTGGCGCCGGCCGCCAGCACCTCGGTGCGGGAGTAGCCGAACGTGCGCCGGGAACCGGGACCACCACCACGTTGCGCCACGGTGATCGCCGCGAGCGCCATGACGATGCCGAACGAGTCACCCAGCATGTGCCCGGCGTCGGCCAGCAGCGCGAGGCTGCCGGTGATCCACGCGACCACTGCTTCGACGACCAGGACGCCGACGGACAGGGACAGGACGAGCGCGAGGCGGCCGCGATGCGCGACACCCGCGCCGTGCCCGTGGCCGTGTCCCATGCCATTAAGGATACGGCGACGTTGCGAAATCAACGAGTCGTTGTCCGCCAAAAGGACGCCACCGGGAACCAGTCCCATCTGTGCGGTGCCTCAGCGACCTGTCCTCACGTGCGGCGGTGCCTCAGCGACCTGTCCCCGCCGCAACAGGTCGCTCAGGCACCGCCACACGCGGCGTTACGTCGCCAATCCACCGCTCGGGGGATGACAAGAGCCCCGCCCTGCCGAAGCAGGACGGGGCTCTTGCTGAGCTGGTGTACCAATCAGATGTTGGCAGTGCTCACTTGTTGATCTTCGTGACGCGTCCGGCGCCCACCGTGCGACCACCCTCGCGGATGGCGAAGCGGAGGCCTTCCTCCATGGCGATGGGCTGGATCAGCTCAACGCTCATCTCGGTGTTGTCGCCGGGCATGACCATCTCGGTGCCCTCGGGCAGCGTGACGACGCCGGTGACGTCCGTGGTGCGGAAGTAGAACTGCGGACGGTAGTTGTTGAAGAACGGCGTGTGACGGCCACCCTCCTCCTTCGACAGGATGTAGACCTGACCCTCGAACTCCGTGTGGGGAGTCGTGGAACCGGGCGCGATGATGACCATGCCGCGCTCGACGTCTTCGCGCTTGGTGCCGCGAAGCAGCAGTCCGACGTTCTCGCCGGCCTGACCCTCGTCGAGCAGCTTGCGGAACATCTCGATGCCGGTGACCGTCGTGGTCTGCTTGGTCTCACGGATGCCGACGATGTCGACGGTCTCGTTGACCTTGATGATGCCGCGCTCGATACGTCCGGTGATGACGGTTCCACGACCGGTGATCGTGAAGACGTCCTCGACGGGCATGAGGAACGGCTTGTCGGTCTCACGCGGGGGCATCGGGATGTAGTCGTCGACAGCCTGCATGAGCTCGAGGATCGACTCGCCCCACTTGGCGTCGCCCTGGAGCGCCGGGTGAGCGGCGACCTTGACGACGGGGACGTTGTCGCCGTCGAACTCCTGATCGCTCAGGAGCTCACGGACCTCGAGCTCGACGAGCTCGAGGATCTCTTCGTCATCGACCATGTCGCACTTGTTGAGCGCGACGACCATCGCGGGCACGCCGACCTGGCGAGCGAGCAGCACGTGCTCACGCGTCTGGGGCATGGGGCCGTCGGTGGCGGCGACCACGAGGATCGCGCCGTCCATCTGTGCCGCACCGGTGATCATGTTCTTGACGTAGTCAGCGTGACCCGGGCAGTCGACGTGCGCGTAGTGACGGTTCTCGGTCTGGTACTCAACGTGCGAGATCGAGATCGTGATGCCGCGCTGCTTCTCTTCCGGCGCCTTGTCGATCTGATCGAAGGCCGAGGCCTCGTTCAGGTCGGGGTACTTGTCGTGCAGCACCTTGGTGATCGCCGCGGTAAGAGTCGTCTTACCGTGGTCGATGTGACCGATGGTGCCGATGTTCATGTGCGGCTTGGTCCGCTCGAACTTCGCCTTAGCCACTTGGGGCTCCTTCTTAGAATTGGTTGCTGTTGAACGCCGTTGGGTCCCGCTGTACGAGAGCCTCAGGCCATCTTATGAGATGGTCCGCTGCTACTCGCCGCGGGCCTTTTTGATGATCTCTTCCGCGACGTTCTTGGGAACCTCCGCGTAGGAGTCGAACTGCATCGAGTATGACGCACGGCCCGAGGTCTTGGACCTCAGGTCGCCGACGTACCCGAACATCTCGGACAGGGGAACGAGTGCCTGGATGATCTTGACACCGCCCATGCCCTCTTCCATGGCGTTTACCTGGCCACGGCGAGAGTTGAGGTCGCCGATCACGTCGCCCATGTAATCCTCGGGCGTGGTGACCTCGACCGCGAAGACGGGTTCGAGGATCACCGGATCGGCCTTGCGCGCGGCTTCCTTGAAAGCCATCGAGCCAGCCAGCTTGAACGCGAGCTCCGAGGAGTCGACGTCGTGGTACGCGCCGTCCTCGAGGGTCACCTTGACGTCGACCATCTGGTAGCCGGCGAGGACACCGAACTGCATGGCGTCCTGCGCACCGGCGTCGACCGACGGGATGTACTCGCGGGGGACGCGGCCACCGGAGACGGCGTTGTCGAACTCGTAGCCGCCCTCGCCACCGACGGAGACGCCGGTC
>CAVXBS010000019.1:0-3667 GCA_963759975.1 uncultured Actinomycetota bacterium | reverse complement strand
AAGGCGACCAAGAAGTCGCCGGCGAAGAAGAGCGTGGCAAAGAAGGCCTGACCGGGCGCGGCTTGGTAGCGTTCCGACAGTCGCTGCGAGGAGATGGTGCGTGTGTCGAGGTTCTCGCGCGCGCTGCTCGTGCTCGGTGCGGTGTGTCTGCTGACTGGCACCATCGCCGGCGTCGGCAACCACGAGGTGCTCGATGGGTCGCGGTTCGCGGCCCATGCCGACGCGATCCGCACGGACCGCGAAGTCTCGCGGCAGATCGGGATCATCATCTCGGACCGGGTCATCGCAGAGGACCCCGACCTGGCCGTCGCCCGGCCGCTCGTGGAGTCGGTGGCGAGCTCATTGGTCGGGAGCGCGGCGTTCGGGCCGGCAGTGCGGACGATGCTCATCCCGGTCCACCGGGCACTCACGAGCGACTCGGACGACCAGATCGTCCTTCGTCTGGCCGACGTCGGTGCGGTGCTCGTCGCCGCGCTCTCGTCGGCGGTCCCGGGTGCAGTCGCCCCGCTGCCGCCCGGCCTCGACGTCACTCTCGCACGATTCGGGGACAACGAGTTCTCGTCGACCACGATCGGCTATGCGCACCTCGTCGCAACCCTGTCCTGGCTCTTGCCGCTCCTTGCCCTGCTGTGCTTTGCCGGGGTCGTCCTGCTGGCCGATGACCGGCGCCGGGCAGTACGCGTCGTGGGTCTGGCAACGGCGTCGAGCGGACTGGTCCTGGCGACGGCGGTCTTTGTCGGAGGTGTCGTGGCTGCGCATACGGACACCAACACGCTTCCGGCTGCACTGGGCGTCGCAGGGTGGAACGAGCTGACCCCCGCGCTCTGGACCTCGGCCGCGATGATCGCCGCCGCGGGCTACGTGCTCGTCCTCGGCTCGCTGCTCGGGCTCGGGATCGACCCGAGAGCGTACATCGCGCGTGCGGTCGCATGGTTGCGTGAGCCCCAAAAGGGTCGAGGGCACCGCGCGGCCCACGGTGCGGTGCTCCTCGCCGCGGGAGCTGCGGCGGTGCTGAGCCCGCTCATGACGCTCTCGGTGATCGTGGCGGTCGTGGGGTTCGTGGTCGCCCTCAACGGCGCGATCGAGCTGGTGCGCTCGGCGCGGCGACCGGATCGGATCGGGATGGTCCTCCCGCGTCTGCTGGGGCGGCCGGAGCTGCGCACGGCCATCGTCGCCGGCGCAGCGTTCGCGATCCTCGCGACGCTCGTGGTGTGGAACTCCAGCCCGCCCCGACAGACCGTCGCGGCAATCGGGACCTCGGACAGCGGGCTGTGCAACGGACATGCCGCGCTCTGCGGGCTGCGCTACGACGAGGTTGCGTACGCCGCCACGCACAACTCGATGTCGGCCGCCGACGAGCCGGGATGGTTCCTCGCCGAGCAGCCGACCGGGATCATCGGGCAGCTCGACGACGGCATCCGAGTGCTGCTGATCGACACCTGGGGCGGCCAGACGACCTCGCGTCGCGGGCTCGTGGCCAACTCCGAGGAGGACCGCGCAGAGGCGATGAAGCAAGGCGTTGCGACGTACGGGAGGAGTGTCGTCGCCAGCGCGCTGCGACTGCGGGACGCGGCGCACCTCACGCCGACGGGGCCGATCGAGCCCTACCTGTGCCACGCCCTGTGCGAGCTCGGCTCCACGCCTCTCGAGCCGGTCATGGCTGACGTCAAAGCGTGGATGACGTCGCATCCCCGTGAGGTCATCACCTTGTTCATCCAGGACGAGCTGTCGCCAGCCGTCACGGCCAAGGTCTTCAACAAGGCCGGCCTGCTCCCGATGGTCCACACACCGGTCAACGGTCAGCCCTGGCCGACGCTCGGCGCGATGATCGACTCTGGCCAACGGCTCGTCGTACTGGCCGAGAACCGCGGGGGAGGCAAGAAGTACCCGTGGCTTCTCCAGGGATTCGACGAAGTGCAGGACACGCCGTACGACGCCAAGAAGGTCTCGGACTTCAGCTGTGACCGGTTGAGGGGCCCGGCCGACGCCCCTCTGTTTCTCGTCAACCACTGGCTCAACCGTCCGCAGCGGCGAGTGAGTGACGCGGCGAAGGTCAACGCCGCATCCGTGCTCGGCCCGCGCCTCGACGCGTGCCGGAAGCAACGCGGCCACATCCCCAACTACGTCGCCGTCGACTACTACGACCACGGTGCCCTGATGAGCGAGGTCGATCGGCTCAACGGAATGGGCTGAGCGCGTGGCGGGCCTGCTGGATCTGCCACAATCGGGGCTATGTTGCGCCCCATCGTCAGGCCACTGTCACCGCGGGACCCGCACGAGGAGCACCGCACAGCCTCGCCGCTCGAGCTCTTCACCGACCTTTGCTACGTCGTGGCGATCGCCCAGGGTGCGCTGTCGCTGCACCACGAGATCTCCGAGGGCCATCCGGGCCACGGTCTCGTGTGGTTCGCGGTCTCGTTCTTCGCGATCTTCTGGGCTTGGCTCAACTTCGTCTGGATCAACTCCGCGTACGACTCCGACGACGTCATCAACCGGCTGCTGACGCTGCTGCAGATCCTCGGGTCGCTGGTGCTGGCCGCCGGTGTCCCGCGGATCTTCGACGAGGACCTGACCCTCGGCATCTCCGGCTACGTCATCATGCGGATGGTCTGGTGCTGATGTGGCTGCGCGCCGCGGCCGTGATCCGGACGGCGGCGCACGGCGATGCGGTACGCGCGAGGGCTGATCGCCGTGCAGACCGGCTGGGTCATCGCCCTGGTGATCACCGGCGGGCACATCCCCCTCTGGCTGTTCATCATCGGCATCACGCTCGACTTCGGGGTCCCGTTCTACGCCGAGCGCGCCGGGCAGACGCCATGGCATCCGCACCACATCGCCGAGCGCTACGGACTGTTCTTCATCATCGTGCTGGGCGAGACGATCCTCTCGGTGACGATCGGGCTGCAGGTCGCGTTCGACGAGGCGCACCCGCCGGGCGAGCTCTGGTTCGTCGTGGCCGGCGCTGTCCTGGCCATGTTCTGCGGCTGGTGGCTCTACTTCGCGCCAGAGAACGCCGGGGTGCTCAGCGACAACTCGGTGGGGTTCGTGTGGGGCCTGGGCACTACGTGATCTTCGGCGCCGCGGCGGCCCTCGGTGCCGGACTCGCTGCCCGCATCGACCACTACACGCATCACTCCGAGGTGTCAGACCTCGTGAGCAGCGCCTTCGTCACCGGTCCCGGGGCCGCATTCTTCGCGGCATTGTGGCTCGTCAACATTCGTCTGCACGACTCGTCGATCCGGACGTCGGGCCCATTCGCGCTCGCGATCGTCGCCATGGTCGTGGTGACGTTCGTGCCGTACTCCGAGCTGTGGGCGGGCCTGATCGGCGTCGCTCTGCTCGTCACGGAGATCCGCTTGACCACCGGGGCCGACGAGAGTGTCGGCACCGAGTCCTAGGTTGGGCGCATGCCCGATGTGTCGCTCGACATCGTCGACCGCCTGCGCGCGATCTGCCTCGCCCTCCCCGAGACCTACGAGGAGACCGCGTGGACCGGCCTGCGCTGGTGCGCGCGCAACAAGACGTTCGCGCACGTGCTCGTGATCGATGACGGCGGGCCCGAGGCCTACGCGCGCTTCGTCGCCGACGAGGGGCCGGTCACGGTCGTGACGTTCCGGGCGCCGGGCGAGGAGCTCGAGGCGTTCCGCCAGGCCGGCCCGCCCTGGTT
>CAVXBS010000018.1:0-615727 GCA_963759975.1 uncultured Actinomycetota bacterium | reverse complement strand
ATCTCGTACCTGTGCAGCCTCGAGGCCGATGCGCCGCCGCTGGACTCCGGCGACGGGGCCGGCGACCATCAGCGTGCGCCGTCCGACCTGGAGCTGGTCGGCCGTGGGCTGCTCGCCACCGCGACCAAGCCGTGGCAGCTCGCGAAGCTCGTGACGCCGACCGTACGTACGCTCGTGGAGACGGCCAGCCGGGCGCGGCAGGGCACCGCGATGGCGGCGCCGCTGACCGCTCCGCGTACGTCCTTCAACGGCACGATCACGGGCCACCGCTCGATCGCCCTCACGGATGTCTCGTTGGACGACATCAAGGAGATCAAGCACGCGGTCCCCGGTGCGACGGTCAACGACGTCGTGCTCGCGCTCAGCGGCGGTGCGCTCCGCCGCTACCTGCAGGACCGCGGCGAGCTGCCCGACACGTCGCTGCTCGCGAGCGTGCCGGTGTCGGTGCGCAACGAGTCGACCAGGACCGGCGGCCGCAACAAGGTCTCGACGATCTTCTGCCGGCTCGGCACCGACGTCGAGGACCCCCTCGAACGGATCACCGAGATGTCGGTGGCCAACGCGCACGCCAAGGACCACCACACCGCCGTACCGGCCGACACCCTGCAGGAGTGGGCCGAGTTCGCCGCCCCGCGTACGTTCGGGCTGGCCGTGCGCATGGTGTCGGACCTCCGGCTCGCCGAGAAGACCCCGGTCATCCACAACCTGGTGATCTCGAACGTGCCCGGACCGCCGGTGCCGCTGTACTTCGTCGGCGCGCGGATCGATGCGCTCTATCCGCTCGGCCCGATCTTCCACGGTGCGGGCCTCAACATCACGGTGATGAGCAACAACGGGCAGATGCACATCGGCGCGATCGCCTGCCGCGAGCTGATGCCGAACGTCTGGGACCTGGTCGACCAGTTCCCGGTCGAGCTGGAAGCCATGAAGAAGTCCGTCCTGGGCTGACAGTCCCCGATTCGGGTCGAGTTGCAGGCCACCAGCGCCGAGTCGAGCTCGTGGTCCGATGCTCGAGCGAGCCAAATCTCGACCGGCGAGGGGCGGGGGGTCAGGCGGGTTGGCGCTTCTTCATACGGGCCGAGGTCGCGTGGGCGGCTTCGAGCAGGGCCGGGACGAAGGCCTGGTGCTCCAGCACGCAGCCGGCATGCCCGCACGCCGCCTCGTGCACCGTGGCGCACCAGGGATCCGCGCGGCGAGGTCGCGCTGGCGGTCGGGCGGGATCACGTGGTCATTGGTGGTCACGACGACCGCCGTCGGCACGTCGACGCGCGCCAGCCACAGCGTCGAGTGGTGACGCCCGAGCGACGCGACCGCCTGGCCGACGGCCCACGGGCTGCTGGACCGCCACTGCTTCATGGCCCACCCGGCGGTGTCGGAGCTGCCGGCCTCGATCTCCTCGACGGCCGCCGTGCTGGCCCGCCGCACCACGCGTGAGCGCGACAGCGTCGCGGTCAGCCCCATGCCGAGCGCCATGCCGGTGTGGAAGACCCGCTCGCGGCCGTTCGTACGGAAGTGCGCCGTGCTGGCGGCCAGGACCAACCCGCCGACGACGTCGGGATGCTGCCGCCACACGCGCTGCGCGATGACCGAGCCCATCGAGTAGCCCGCGATGATCGGCCGGCCGAGGTCGAGCGCGTCGATCACGGCCGCCACGTCGTCGGCGCAGTCGGAGATCAGGAACCGCTCGGACGTGATGCCCCGGCCGTGCCAGCGCTGGTCGAACGTGATGACGCGGTAGTGCTCGGCCAGCCGGGGGATCGCAGGGAACCAGGTCAGCTGGCCGGTGCAGCCGACCGCGTGCAGCAGCACGATCGCCGGGGCGTCCGGGGTCGGGCCCGGGTACGTCGGTCAGCCACGTACGGCCGCGCCGGGGCAGGTCGAGCCAGCGGCCCTCGGGCAGGTCGACGGGTGGCAGGTCGAACAGGTCCCACGTCGACGGGTCGGGCAGCAGGTGCCGTACGACTGACAGCGGCAGCTTCGAGCGGGTTCCGCACACGTCCTCCTCTGGATCGACCTCGACGGATTAGAACACGTTATAGTTTTGCACGGGAAGTCTGCCACTCGAAGGATGGGGATCTGCGTGGACTCGGTGCGAGGTGTGGTGCGTTCCGTCATCGGCGATGTGCTCGACCGAGGCGACGGGTCGTGGCGCGCCCTCCAGGAGTCCGGACTGCTCGCGCTGGTCGCCCCCAAGGAGCTCGGCGGTGAAGGCCTGGGCATGGCCGAGGTCGCCGTGCTGCTGCACGAGGTCGGCCGCCGCGCCGCCGACCTCCCGGTGTGGGAGACCGTCGCCTGCGGTCTGCTGCCGCTGGTGCGATCGGGCTCTGACGCGCTGCAGGCAGACCTCGTCCCCCAGGTGCTGGCCGGCGAGCTGCTGCTCGCACCCGCGCTCGGCGAGCCCGGGTCCGCGCTGCCGCGCGACCCCGCCACGACGTACGACGGCGGCAGCGTGACCGGCACCAAGATCGGCGTGCCGGTGCTCGACGGGACGACCTTGCTGCTCGTCTCGGCCACGGCACCGGTGGCGTCCGTCGGTCGCATCGTCGATCCCGAGGGGCCCGGCGTGAGCCGGGTCGACACCCCGACCTCGCGCGGAGCGACCGAGGCGACGTACGCCTTCACGTCGGCCCCTGCGCTCGGCGTGCTCGACGCCGACGTGGTGCGCAGCCACGCGGTCGCCGGACTGGCCGCGCTCGGTGCCGGGCTCGTCGAAGGCGCCCGCGACCTCACCGCCGGCTACATCCGCGACCGTCGGCAGTTCGGCCGCGCCCTGGCCGAGTTCCAGGCCGTCGCCCAGCAGATCGCCGACGTCTACATCGCGTCGCGTACGTTCACGCTGACCGCCGGCGAGCTCGCCCGGCGCCTCGACGCGGGCGACCCGGCTGCCGACGACCTGGCCGTCGCCGCGCACTGGTTCGCCGACCGCGCGCCGGCCGTGCTGCAGACCTGCCAGCACCTGCACGGCGGCATGGGCGTCGACATCACCTATCCACTCAACCGCTACTTCTCGGGCGTACGCGATGCCGCCCGGCACCTCGGCGGTCCGGCCGCGCTGGCAGACGTGCCGGTCACCGAGACCGACGGCAAGAACGCCGAGCTGACCGCGGAGGAGCGGGCGTTCAAGCAGGAGGCGCGTGCCTATCTGTCCGGGCTGACCAGCGACGCGGATCGCGACGAGATGCGGACCGACCGCCACGGTCCGGCGTACCACCGCATCATCAAGCAGATGGGCGCCGACGGCTGGATGGGAGTCGGCTGGCCCAAGGAGTACGGCGGCCAGGGCCGCGGCGTCATCGAGCAGCAGGTGTTCGTCAACGAGGCGTCGCGGGCGGACGTGCACCTGCCGTCGGTGACCCTGCAGACGGTCGGGCCGACCCTGCAGGCGTACGGGACGCAGAAGCAGAAGGACATGTTCCTCGCCGACATCGTGACGGGCGACGTGCACTTCGCGATCGGCTACAGCGAGCCCGACGCCGGCACCGACCTGGCGTCGATGCGCACCAGCGCCCGACGAGACGGCGACCACTACGTCGTCAACGGGCAGAAGATGTGGACGACCGGCGGCCACGTGGCCGACTACGTATGGCTCGCCGTGCGCACCGATCCCGACGCGCCACCGCACCGCGGCATCTCGGTGCTGATCGTCGACACCCGCGACCCCGGCTTCTCGTCGACGCCGATCGTCACGAGCGACCACTCGCACCACACCAACGCGACGTACTACAACGACGTACGCGTGCCGGTCGACATGCTCGTCGGCGAAGAGAACCGCGGCTGGCAGCTCATCACGACGCAGCTCAACCACGAGCGCGTCATGCTCGGGCCCGCCGGCCGCATCGAGGGCCTGCGCGACATCGTGCGCGAGTGGGCGCGAGGACCGGTCGACCGCGACGGCACACCGCTGCTCGAGGTGCCGTTGGTCCACGACACGCTCGCGCGCGCCACCGCGTCGTTCCGCGTCAACGAGCTGCTCAACTGGGCCGTCGCGCGCGGCGGCTCGTCCGAGCGCGCGACCGTGGCCGATGCGTCGACGTCGAAGGTGCTGGCGAGCGACGAGGTGCAGCGTCTCGGGCTGGCGCTGATGGACGTCGTCACGACGTACGGTGATCCGGCCGATCCCGGGACCGGGCGGCTGGTGGAGTACCTCGACGCGACGAGCAAGCGCAACCTCGTGCTGAGCTTCGGCGGCGGGGTCAATGAGGTGCAGCGCGAGCTGATCGCGATGTTCGGGCTCGACCTGCCGAGGGTGCCCCGATGACTGACGCGACGAGATCCTCGAGCGGGTCGAGGAGATCAAGGCGCGCGGCAACAGCCCGGCCCGCGAGGCGCCGGACCCGGTGAACGTGCCGATGATCCGGCACTGGGCCGAGGCGATCGGCGACGCCAACCCGCGATGGGCACCCGGACCCGACACCGAGGCGCCGCCGGCGATGGCGCAGGTGTGGACGATGTACGGGCTCAACCCCGAGCGCATGCCCGGCGACCCGCTGCCCGACACCATGAGCATCTTCGACGACGCCGGCTACACCGTCGGTGCTCGGCACCAACTGCGACCAGACGTACGCCCGCACGCTGCGACCCGGGGAGGTGCCGAGCATCAGCACGCACCTCGCGGATGTCGTCGGCCCCAAGAAGACCGGCGTCGGCGAGGGCTGGTTCATCACGACGAAGAGCGTCTGGACCGTCGGCGACGAGGAGGTCGCGACGATGACGTTCCGCGTCCTCAAGTTCAAGCCCGGCACCGGTCGGCCCTCGGTCGACAAGACGAAGTCGGCGCGGCCGATGATCAACCGCGACACGGAATTCTTCTGGGCCGGCACGGCGGCCGGCGAGCTGCGCATCCAGACGTGCAACGCGTGCGGCGAGCTGCGGCACCCGCCCGGCCCGGTGTGCCCGGTCGTGCCACGCGATGGATCGTGGGTACGTCGTGGCGTCCGGCCGCGGCACGGTGCACTCGTTCCTCGTCCACCACGCCCCGGCGGTGCCGGGCAAGCAGCTGCCGCTGACCTTGGCGCTGGTCGACCTCGAGGAGGGCGTCCGGATGATCGGCGAGGTCAAGGGCGACGTCGCGATCGGCGACGCCGTCGAGGTCTGGTTCGACCCGATCGACGACGAGGTCACGCTGGCGAAGTGGCGGCCCGCCGGCACGCAGGTGCCCGAGCCGGAGCCGGAGCCTCCTTCAGACATACCGGTCTGGGAGCTGCCGATCACCCCGACGCTCGTGGTGTCGACGGCGCTGGCGACCCGCGACTTCCAGGACGTGCACCACGACCGCGACCGCTCGATCGGCCACGGCAGCAAGGACATCTTCATCAACATCCTCAGCACGACCGGGCTCGTACAGCGTTACGTCACCGACTGGGCCGGCCCGCAGACGCAGATCCTGTCGTGCGCGCTTGCGACTCGGCGCGCCCGCGCATCCGTACGACACGCTGCGCTTCACCGGGACGATCGTGTCGGAGCAGGACGGGGTGACCACGATCGACGTCGCTGCTGCGGTGTCGATCGGCATGCATGCCAACGCGCGGCTGGAGGTGCGGCTCCGCATGAGCGGATTCAGCGGAGCGGCGGCGATCGCCGGGATCGGCGCGACCGAGTTCTCCAAGGAGTCCGGACGCTCCGAGCTGCAGCTGTCGGCCGAGGCGACGCTCGCCGCTCTGGCCGACGCCGGCCTCACGGCGGCCGACGTCGACGGGCTCGTCACGTTCACGATGGACACGACGTCCGAGATCGCGCTCGCGCGTGAGCTCGGCATGGGTGACCTGCGGTTCTTCAGCCGGATCAACTACGGCGGCGGCGCGGCCTGCGCGACGGTGCAGCAGGCGGCCATGGCGGTGGCGACCGGAATGGCCGACGTCGTGGTGGCCTATCGCGGCTTCAACGAGCGGTCCGGCCAGCGCTTCGGCCAGGTGCAGAAGTGGGCCGCCGAGCAGGTCAACACCAACGGCCTCGACAACGCGTGGTCGTACCCGCACGGACTGTCCACGCCCGCGGCGACCGTGGCGATGCAGGCCCGCCGCTACATGCACGAGTACGGCGCCACGTCCGCCGACTTCGGTGCCGTCGCCGTCGCGGATCGCCGGCACGCGGCCAGCAACCCGAACGCGTTCTTCTACGAGAAGCCGATCACGATCGAGGACCACCAGGCCTCGCGGATGATCGCCGACCCGCTGCGCCTGCTCGACTGCTGCCAGGAGAGCGACGGCGCGGTGGCGATCGTCGTCACCTCGACCGAGCGAGCCCGCGACCTCAAGGCCGGCGCGGTGCCGATCGTCGCCGCGGCCCAGGGCAGCGCCGCCGACCAGTTCGTCATGACGTCGTACTACCGCGACGACATCGGCATCCCCGAGATCGGCGTCGTCGGCCGCGACCTGTGGCGCCAGTCCGGGCTGTCACCGGCCGACATCGAGACCGCGGTGCTCTACGACCACTTCACGCCGTACGTGCTGATGCAGCTGGAAGAGCTCGGCTTCTGCGGGCGCGGCGAGGCCAAGGACTTCATCGCCGACGGTGCGATCGAGATCGGCGGCCGGCTGCCGCTCAACACGCACGGCGGTCAGCTCGGCGAGGCGTACATCCACGGCATGAACGGCATCGCCGAGGCCGTGCGCCAGCTGCGAGGCACGTCGGTCAACCAGGTCGACGGCGCCCAGCACGTCCTCGTCACGGCCGGCACCGGCGTGCCGACCTCAGGGCTCGTTCTTGGACAGGGCTAGTCTCGGCGGCTGACCTCACGGGAGCGACGTCGACGCGGTCCTGAGTGCCTCGATGAACTCGTGGACAACGTCTGAGCTCGACGCGTGGGACGCCACGGCCCAGACCCGTCGTCGTGCGTCGGGGAGGGCGCTGGCATGCAGGGTGCCCATGTCGAGCGAGCGGAGCGCGGTGCCCGGCATCGTGATGACGCCGAGACCTTCGGCCACGAACGATGCCTGCACATAGATGTCCTCGGTCCGCAGGGCGATCCGAGGCTCGAACCCTGCCGCGAGGCACAGCGTCTCGATGCCCTGGCGGCACCGGTCACAGCCGGCGATCCAGCTGGAGTCACGGTGCGCTGCCACGGTGTCATCGGGTGTCATGCTCAGCAGATAGATGGGGTCTTCATACAGCTTGACGGCGAGAAGGTCATCGGCCGGCGGCAGGTCGTCAGGGCGGTGGACGATCGCGACATCGATCTCGTTGGCGCGTACGAGCACCAGTGAGTCCTCCGGATGGGACTCGCGGAGCTCGAGCTCGATGTCTGAGTGCGTGGCCCGGACGGACGCGAGTGCGGGCGGTACGAGTGAGAGCAGGGCGGACTGGAACGCAGCGATCCGCAAGCGGCCGTGCAGCTGGCGGCTGAGGGCGCCGACCTCGGACTCGGCATCGCCGATGCGCCGAAGGATCTCCCTGGCCCGACTGGCGAGCAGCTCGCCCTCTGGTGTGAGCACGATGCCGCGACCGACACGGCGGGTCAACGTCGCGCCGACCTGCTCCTGGAGCCTGGCGAGATGATGGCTGACCGACGCCTGCGCGTAGTGCAGCTCCTCGGCCGCGGCGGTGATCGAGCCGGTGCGGGCGACCGCGTCGATCACCCGGAGCCGGTTCACATCCATCCATCGATCATATCGATGATTCAGGCCGAACTTCCGCCTTGATCGATGTGAGCCGCATTGACAGCATCGAGCCATGGACACCGAGCCGCAGGTCACGTGCCGGTACGTGGACCTGTTCCGCCACCGCGAGTTCCGTGCGCTCTGGGCCGGCAGCGCCATGGGCGTCGCGGCGGGCACGGTGGCCAGCCTGAGCCTGGGAACACTCATCTACGCGCAGACCGGATCGCCCCTGCTGGCGGCGGCCGCGATGTTCGGGCCGTCGCTCGTGCAGGTCGCCGGCGCCGGCACGCTGATGTCCGCCGCCGACACCGTGCGGCCGCGACATGCCCTGACCGCGGTGTGCGCCGCCGCGACGATCGGGCTCGCGCTGCAGGCCGCCCTGCCGCTCGCTCCGTGGGTCCGGCTGCTCATCGCCCTCGCGGTGGCGTTCGTCATGTCGATCGGCAACGGTGTGCGCTGGGGTCTCCTGGCGGAGGTGCTGCCGCAGGGCCAGTACGCGCTGGCGCGCTCGGCGATGAACGTCTCCGTTGGGGTGATGCAGGTGCTCGGCTTTGCGGTCGGCGGCTCGCTGCTCCGCCTCCTCTCGGTGGAACAGGTGCTCTGGGTTGCCGCGGCACTGGCCGCCTCGGCGGTCCCGATCTCGTGGAGCGGCGTCAGCGATCGCCGTGCTCGGCGCACTGGACGGGCTGGGCTCCGCGAGACGTGGCGTGGCAACCGCGACCTGTTGTCGCTTCCGTCCACGCGGCCCCTGCTGCTCGCGTTGACCATCCCCAACGGACTCATCGCCGGGTGCGAGGCGCTGTTCGTCCCGTACGCCGGCGACGCGGCCGCGGCCCTGTTCGTCGCCGGCGCGGCCGGGATGCTCCTCGGCGACGTGGTGGTCGGCCGGGTCCTCTCCGGGCCGCAGCGACGGGCGTCGGCGGCGTGGCTGCGCTGGTGGCTGGCAGTGCCGTTCCTGTTCTTCGTCCTCCACCCGAGCACCTCGGTGGCGGCGCTCCTCGCCGGCTGCGCCTGCATCGGGTACGCAGCGACGCTCGCGCAGCAGGAGGTGCTCGTCGAGCTGACCCCGCCGCACCTCTCGGGCCAGGTGCTCGGCGCAGAGTCCGCCGCGCGGGCCACCTGCCAAGGCGTCGGCGCGCTTCTGGCCGGTGCGATGGCCGAGGGAATGGACCCTGGAGCGGCGATCGCCGCGCTCGCCGTTGCCTCGCTGCTCGTGTCCGCAGCCCTCACCCGCCCGCTCGTACGCGCCACCCGGACTCGACCGGCCCAGCGCCACTGGACGGTTGGAACCAGAGTCGGCACCGCATCAAGGCGGGCCTGACCATGCACATATCGAAGATCTCGATGAGTTCCATCGGCGATTGGCATTGGACCTATGCGTCAATCGGCCCAAGACTCGACACCATGCGTGTCGGGGGGTCACATCGATCTATCGCGAACGTCTTCGCGCACCGGTGTCGAGGGCCTGACGTCCGCTCCGTCCCCGACCCGAACAGACCACCAACCAGAGGAGAAGCGCCACCATGACCACCACCACACGAAAACTCATCGTCCAGCAGTGGGTCACCGTCGACAACATCGCCGCGGAGGAGGACGGCGGGCTCAGCTTCGTGTCCGGCGAGCCGTTCGACGACGCCGCCCCCACCCCGTTCCAGACCAACCTGATGACCTTCATGGACTCGCTCGACACCATGGTCCTCGGCGCCAACACGTACGCCCAGAGCGTCGGCTACTGGCCGCACGCGGAGGACCAGGGCGAGTGGGGGCGCAAGCTCAACGGCCTGTCCAAGTACGTCGCCTCGTCGACGCTGTCCGAGGCACCGTGGGGTGACTTCCCGGCAGCGACGGTGACGAGCGACGCGGTCGCCACGATCAAGGAGCTCAAGGCGCAGGACGGCAAGAACCTCTGGCTGTGGGGGAGCCTGACACTGATGCAGTCCCTGATCGAGGCGGGGGTCATCGACGAGGTCCGGATGCTGGTCTGCCCGGCGTCTCGCGGCACCGGGCGGCACGTCTTCGAGGACCGGCGGGACCTGAAGCTGGTCGAGGCGACCGGGTTCGACAACGGGATCGCCCTGATGCGCTACGAGGTCGTCGCATGAGCATCGTGCGGATGGATCATGCCGGCATCGTGGTCGAGGACCTCGACGCCGCGATCGCGTTCTTCGTCGAGCTGGGCATGGAGCTCGAGGGCCGGGCGACGGTCGAGGGCGCTTGGGTCGACCAGCTCATCGCGCTGGAGGACGCGCGGGCGGACATGGCGATGCTGAAGACCCCGGACGGTCACAGCCGGGTCGAGCTGTCGACGTTCGAGCGACCGGTGGCGACCAACCCTCACCCGTCGCCGCCGGTGAACGTCCCCGGCATCCCGCGGCTCGCGTTCGTGGTCGACAACGTCGACGACACCTTCGAACGCCTGCGACCGCACGGGGCCGAGCTCGTCGGCGAGATCGCGGAGTACGAGGACTACTACCGCTACGGCTACGCCCGCGGTCCCGCCGGCGTCATCATCGGGCTGGTCCAGGAGCTTCAGCCGAGCTGAGCCAGCACGCAGATCCAGCCGTCGCTCGTGGGCCGATCGCTCGGTCCATTCGGCGTCAGCCCGGCCTGCGCTCAGCTCGGCGACGAAGCTCCGTCCTCGGAGCGGAGCACCCGGTAGTAGGGCCGGCCGGATCGCCCGTCCTCCCAGCTCGTCCCCTCACCGACGGGGATGGACGACGAGGAACCGGCCCACCGGGTCGCAGGGCGGCCGCGACCTTCGCCAGCACCACGGTGAACTCCTCCGGCTCGCACGTGCTGGAGGACGTGCAGGGCGACGACGGCGTCGTACGGGCCGCCGAGGTCGTCGTTGATCGCGTCGAGCCGGTCGACCTGCCTGCCGCGGGCCCGCTGCTGGTCGATGAAGGCCTGGGTGATGTCGGTGCGGCGAACCGTCAGCCCAGCCTCCTCGAGCTGGTCGGCGTCCCAGCCCGGGCCGGACCCGATCTCGAGGACGTGCCCGCCAGGGACCGCCTCGGCCAGGCGTGCGAGTCGCCCCGGCCATGACCCGGCTGCCAGCCGTCTCCCGGGCATAGTCGCCGGCGATCAGCTCGTACGACTCGACGGTGCGGGCGTTGTTGGTGTCGGGCTCCATGCCGGGAGCCTAGGCAACGATCAGCGCCGCGTCACGAGGCAGTCGGCCAACGCCGGTCGGTGGTCATCGCCGACCGTCGCGGTCACGACGATCCCGTCGGGTTCGTCCCACGCGGCGATCGACAGCGTCTCGCCCGGGAAGACGACTCCGGCAAACCTCGCGCTGAAGCCGCGGACCGCGGCCGCATCGCCGCCGAGCATCAGGTCGATGACCTCACGCAGCACGATGCCGTACGTGCACAGCCCGTGCAGGATCGGCGCCGGAAAGCCCGCCGTCTTGGCGAACTCAGGGTCGGCGTGCAGCGGGTTGCGGTCGCCGCAGAGCCGGTAGAGCAGCGCCTGCTGCGGCGTGACGGTGTACGTCGTGGCGGCGTCCGGCTCGCGGTCGGGCACCGGCACTGCGGTGCTCTCGCCCCGGTTGCCGCCCCAGCCGCCCTCGCCCTTGACGAAGATCGACGAGCGTACGCGCCACAGCTCGGTGCCGCCCGGGGCGGTGGCGACGCCTTCCTGCCAGATCACGGCGGCCTTGCCCTTGTCCCAGATGTCGGTGACGCGGGTCGTGAGCCGAGCCGTGCCGGAGGCCGGCAGCGGGCCGATGACCCGGACCTCCTGGGCGCCGTGGACGACCTGTGCCAGGTTGATGTCGCAACCGGGCAGGTCGAGGGCGGGGGGATCGGTCTCGTGGAACGACGGAGCGACCACGGCGAAGCTCGGGAGCACCTGCAGCGCAGCCCCCTCTGACGACGGGTTGTCGAGCGTCCACCGCAGGGCGTCGGCCGAGACGTTGTCGCCCGGACTCGAGCCGGCGCCGACCGCGAGGTGATAGAGCAGCACGTCGCTGCTGGTCCAGGAGAACTCGCTCGTGCCGGTCTCGGCGCCGATGGCGACGCTGGGATCGATCGGCATCAGCCGTCGACCGCCGTCTGCGCGATGTCCTCGGCGGCGAGGTAGCCGAAGGTGATGGCGGGCCCGATCGTCGCGCCGGGGCCCGCGTACGTGTGTCCCATGACGGCCGACGAGCAGTTGCCCGCAGCGTAGAGCCCGTCGATGACGGACCCATCGGGGCGCAGCGCCCGGGCCCGCTCGTCGGTGACGATGCCGCCCTTGGTGCCGAGGTCGCCGGGCACGATCTTGACGGCGTAGTACGGCCCGTGGTCGATGCGGTGCAGCGACGGGTTGGGCTTCACGCGCGGGTCGGCGTAGTAGCGGTCGTACGCGCTGTCGCCGCGGTGGAAGTCCTCGTCGATGCCGGTCGCGGCGAACCCGTTGAACCGGCGCACGGTCTCCTCCAGAGCGTCCGCGGGAACGTCGATCTCGGCGGCGAGCTCGCTCAGCGAAGCGGCCTTGCGCACCGTGCCGAACTTGAACCAACGACCCGGAAACGGCTGGCGTGGCGAGAGGCCCGCGAACAGGTAGCGGTTGCGATAGCGCTGGTCCATGACGAGCCACGCCGGTACGTGCGAGACGCCCGTCGCCTCACCCGCGTAGATGGCGTGCGTGGCCTCGACGTACGGCAACGCCTCGTTCATGAACCGTTGGCCCGCCGAGTTGACGATGATCGAACCCGGGAGGTTGCGTTCCGCGAGGCAGAACCACGGGCCCGACGGCAGGGGGATCGTGGGTCCCCACCAGGCGTCGTCCATCAGGTCGGTCGCCGCGCCGACTGCGACACCGGCCTCGATGCCGGCGCCGGTGTTGGTGGCGGCACCGGTGCTCCAGGCCGCCTCGGTGGGGCTTGGCAGGTACTTGCCGCGCAGCGTGTCGTTCTGCTCGAATCCGCCGGACCCGAGGATGACGCCGCGGCGCGCGCGGATGACGAATTCGGTGCCCGCGTGGTCGGCGCGGACGCCGACGACCCGGCCACCCTCGATGAGCAGGCCGGTCAGCGGGGTCTCGTAGTGGACCGGCACGCCGGCATCCATCAGTCCCTTGCGCAAGCTGATCGTGAGGGCGTTGCCCATGGCGTACATGCGGCGGCCGCGGAATGTGCTGATCATCCGCTTGAGGACGACCCGCATCATCGTGAGCGGGCCGCGGATGGTGCGCAGGCCGAGGCTGATCTTGCGGAAGTCCGCCTGCGTGACAATGAGGTTGGCGGGTGCCTTGGCGTACGGCGGATGCAGTCGGTCGAGCTCGGCGCCGAGGATGCGGCCGTCCATCGGGACCGGCTCCACGCTGCGGCCTCGCGGCCGGCCGCCGGGCTGCTCGGGCAGGTAGTCGGCGTACTCGGGCACCCACTTCAGCTGCACCGGAGTGTGGTCGAGCAGGAAGTCGATGACCTCGGGCCCGCGGTCGAGGAACGTGTCTCGTCGCTCCTTGGGAACCACGTCACCGACGATCGAGTCGAGGTACGTCCGGGCCTGCTGCGCGTCGTCCGCGTCGACCTGGCCGGCGTCCCGGAGCGCCCGGTTGCCGGGGATCCACACGCCGCCACCGGAGCGCGCCGTCGAACCACCGAAGTAGGCACTCTTCTCGATCACGACGGTGTCGAGGCCATGCTGCGCAGCGGCGAGAGCAGCCGTCATTCCGGCGCCTCCGGCACCCACGACAACGACGTCGCACGTCTGTTCCATCGGACCTCCGGTCGGGCTGACTACCGCAAAACTGTAACAGGTTCTAGTATGACGTGGTGCCCTCCATCAAGGCCGATCCGGCCGCCGTAGTCGCGGCCACCGCACGGCTTGCCCAGGCCCTGGAGACGCGGGTGCCGTGCGCGCCAGTGCGTGATCTGATCGGGACCGATGACTTGCCGGCGGCGTACGCCGTGCAGCAGGGCCTGGTGCACAAGCGGCTGGCGGAAGGTGTGACCGTCGTCGGTCGCAAGATCGGCGCGACCTCCGAGGCGGTGCAGAAGCAGCTTGGCGTTGACCAGCCCGACTTCGGCTACCTGCTCAGCGACATGGATGTCAGCCACGGCACCGACGGCACCCCGATCTCGATGCGCACGCTCCTGCAGCCGCGGGTGGAGGCGGAGGTCGCCTTCCGGCTGGCCAGTGACATCGACGTGTCCGAGGAGCAGATCACCCTCGACTTTGTCCGCGAATCTGTCGACGTGGCACTGCCCGCGCTGGAGATCGTCGACTCTCGCATCGACGGCTGGGACATCGAGTTCACCGACACCGTCGCCGACAACGCGTCGAGCGGCCTCTACGTCATCGGCGACGCGGGGCTCACGCTGACGGAGATCGAACCCCGCAATGTCGTGATGAGCCTGACCATCAACGGCGAGGAGCGCTCGGCCGGCACCGGTGCCGCCTGCCTGGGCGACCCACTCGAGGCGCTGCGGTGGCTCGCCATCCAGGCTGCACGTTTCGGCGACCCGTTGCGCGCGGGACACCTGATCCTGTCCGGGGCCCTCGGCCCCTTCGTACCGTTCGCCGCGGGTGACCGCGTGACGGCTTCCATCAGCGGGTTCGCGCCCCTGACCGTCTCCTTCGAGGAGTAACCAGATGAGCAAGAAAGTCACCGCGGCCATCGTCGGACCCGGCAACATCGGCACCGACCTGCTCTACAAGCTGCTGCGCAGCGACATCATCGAGCCGCGCTGGATGATCGGCGTCGACCCCGCATCCGAGGGGCTCAAGCTCGCCCGCGATCGCGGAGTCGAGGCCTCGCACGAGGGCGTCGACTGGCTGCTCAAGCAGGACGAGCTGCCCGAGCTGATCTTCGAGGCCACCTCGGCGTACGTGCACCGGGAGTACGCCCCGCGCTACGCCGAGGCCGGCATCCGCGCGATCGACCTGACCCCGGCCGCCGTCGGGCCCGGCGGTCATCCCGCCGGTCAACGGCGAGGAGCACCTCGGCGCCGACAACGTCAACATGATCACGTGCGGCGGCCAGGCCACGATCCCGATGGTGCACGCCGTGTCGCGGGTGACGCCGGTGCCGTACGCGGAGATCGTCGCCTCGGTCTCCAGCGCGTCGGCCGGACCCGGCACGCGGGCCAACATCGACGAGTTCACCCGCACGACCAGCGCGGGGGTGGAGACGATCGGTGGTGCCGAGCGCGGCAAGGCGATCATCATCCTCAACCCGGCGGAGCCGCCGATGATCATGCGCGACACGATCTTCTGCGGTGTCAGCGCCGACGCCGACCGCGACGCGATCTCCGAGTCGGTCGTACGAATGGCGCAGCAGGTGCAGGAGTACGTACCGGGCTATCGGCTGCTCCAGGATCCCCAGTTCGATGACGCCTCCGAGGCCACGATGGGGCTGACCAAGGTCAGCATCTTTGTCGAGGTCGAAGGCGCGGGCGACTACCTCCCGCCCTACGCAGGCAACCTCGACATCATGACCGCCGCCGCCACGCGGGTCGGCGAGTCGATCGCGAAGGAGATCGTCCGATGAGCACTCCGGTATCTGGCATCGACCCGGCCGTGGATGTCCTCGCCCGCACGTGGACGCAGACCGACCCCGCGAGCGGTCTCGACCTCCGACTGACCGACACGTGCCTGCGCGACGGCTCGCACCACAAGCGGCACCAGTTCGTGCCGGACGAGGTGCGCGGCATCGTCGCGGCGCTCGACGCTGCGGGCATTCCGGTCATCGAGGTCACCCACGGCGACGGTCTGGGTGGATCGTCGTTCAACTACGGCTTCTCCAGGACACCCGAGCAGGAGCTCATCAAGCTGGCCGCCGAGACGGCGACCCGGGCCCGTATCGCGTTCCTCATGCTCCCCGGTGTCGGCACCAAGGACGACATTCGTGCCGCGCAGGACAACGGCGGGCAGATCTGCCGCATCGCGACGCACTGCACCGAGGCCGACACCTCAGGGCAGCACTTCGGACTGGCCCGCGAGCTCGGCCTCGAGACGGTCGGCTTCCTGATGATGAGCCACACCCAGTCGCCCGAGGTCCTGGCCAAGCAGGCACGGATCATGGTCGACGCCGGCTGCCAGTGCGTGTACGTCGTGGACTCCGCCGGCGCCCTGATCATGGAAGGCGTCGCGGACCGGGTGTCGGCGGTCGTCGCCGAGATCGGCGAGGAGGCCACGGTCGGCTTCCATGGCCACGAGAACCTCGGACTCGGCGTCGCCAACACTGTCATCGCGGCTCGTGCTGGCGCCACCCAGATCGACGGTTCCGTACGCCGGTTCGGTGCCGGTGCCGGCAACACGCCGCTCGAGGCGTTCATCGGTGTCGCCGACAAGCTTGGCTGGCGCACCGGTGTCGACTTCCTGCAGATCGTCGACGCCGCCGAGGATGTCGTACGCCCGGCGATGCCGGAGGAGTGCACGCTCAACCGGATGACGCTGATGATGGGCTATGCCGGGGTCTACTCCTCGTTCCTCAAGCACGCCGGCAACGCCGCCGAGCGCTACGACGTCTCGGGCGCGCAGATCCTGCTGGAGGCCGGCCGGCGCAAGCTGATCGGCGGCCAGGAGGACCAGCTGATCGACATCGCCCTGATGCTCAAGGCCAAGAACGACGCGAACGCCTAGGTCCACGAGGTCGCGTCGTGTCGCTGTGGGCTTGGCGCCGCTCGACGCGGCGCTGATCGGAGCGGTGAGCTTCGCGCAGAGCCGTCAACGCTCGCGGTGTGGTGCGGGGCCCCGGATTCACGATCGACACCCAGCCGTACGCGCCGTAGAGCGGATGCGGAAGGAACACGTCGGATTCACTGAAATCAACAGTCATTTCTCCGGCGGACTCCGGCGGGCAACCAACGAGGTCACTGAATGTCGCTGACCCGACGTGGATGTTCAGGCGCCACCGGCCTGGCGCGTCGAGGCGTGACTCGACATCGTCTGGATAGTCCTTCGTGACGATCGTCGCGTAGGGCTGGCGGTTCTGTGGCACCTCGCGGTCGGGGGCGAAGTAGTAGAAGAAGTCTCCCCAGGAGACCTCGGGATGCTCACTTCCTGCTTGTGGCGCAAGTTCGAGCACGCCAAGGTGGTTTCGGATTTCTGAACGCAGCTGTTCTGGTGTCATGCTTCAAGTGTGACCTTGAACTGCTTATGGAGGGTTGACGCGTGTCGGCATTGATCGCGTCGGGACCTGGCGCCTTCTCGACCAGTCAGCTGGCGGCCGCCACCGGCTACTCGGTGCAGCAAGTTCGCGACCTCGAACGCCTCGCGGTCATCCCTCCAGCCCAACGAAAGTCCAATGGGTACCGACACTTCGGTCCCGACCATGTGACTGCCCTGCGGGCTTATCGAAATCTCGCTCTTGCGATCGGCCCGGTCGCGGCGCGGTCCACGATGGGTGAGGTGCGGGCACTTCCGTATGACGAAGCAATCGCGCGAATCGTCGCACTCCATGTCGGACTCGCTCGAGCCCGTGAGAACTGCATCGCGGCGATCGAGGCGCTCGACATGATCGTCGAGGAGGAGGTGCATGACGCGATCCCTACCCCCGAGGACTCGATGAGCATCACCGAACTGGCGAACGCAATTGGGGTGCGCTCCTCCGCGCTCCGCTTTTGGGAACGAGAAGGCCTCGTCAATCTCGAGCGCATCGCTGGTGCAACACGCCTGTACCCGCTCGCCTCGATCCGAGAAGCACGGATCGTTGCTGCATTGCGTGCCGGCGGCTACCGAATCCCTGCAGTGCACGCTGTGATGGAATCCCTCCGAACGGTCAGCGGCGCAGGCGACGCCCGCACCGCGCTCCAGAACCGACTCCATACAGTTGCCAGCCAGTCTGAAGCCCTCATCCGAGCTGGCGCCGACATCGCCGACATCATCCGGCGTTGAGACGCGCAGGGTCAGTCAGAGGTGAACCGCTGCTGGAAGTCGCCGTACGAGATGGCGCCGTCGGCGAAGCTGAACGTGCCGTGTTCGAGCATCTCTCGTCCGGCGCGGTCGACGAGGCTCAGCGCGGCGCGAGTCAGCGTGCCGCCGATGCTGATGCGGGCGACGCCCAGGGCGCGCAGGGTGGTGGCATCGAGCACGGGCTCGACGAGTCCGGCGACCACGTTGACGGGAGCATCGATCTCGGCGGTCAGGCGGCCGATCTCGTCGGCGTCGCTGACGCCGGGCACGAAGATGCAGTCGGCGCCGGCTGCGACGTACTGCTCGGCACGCCGGATCGTCTCGGCAAACGCGTCGGGGTGACCAGCCATGTACGTGTCGGTGCGGGCGTTCAGGACAAACCTTCCCCTGGGTGCGGCGCCGCGTGCGGCTTCGAGGCGCTCGACTGCTGCCTCGACCGGGATCAGGACTCCGGGCTGGATCGCGTCCTCCAGGTTGCCACCGACGACGCCGATCTCCAGCGCCGCTGCGACGGTCGCAGCGACATGATCAGGGGTGGGGCCGTACCCGGACTCCAGATCAGCGCTCACCGGGCAGTCGACGGCCTCCACGATGCGGGCGACGCAGTCCAGCATCTCCAGGCCTTGCATGTGCGCGTCGGCGCGGCCGAGGCTGAAGGCGATGCCGGCGCTGGTGGTGGCGATCGCCCTGAACCCGACCTGCTCGAGGATCCGTGCCGATCCGCCGTCCCATGCGTTCGGCAGGACGAAACCGGCGCCGGGTCGGTGCAGGGCGAGAAAGGCGGCGGCGCGGTCAGTGTTGATCATGAGGCTCAGTTTCGCAGGATTGGAGAGCGCTGGCGAGGACATTGTCGCACGCAGGTCTGACAGTCACTTATCACCGAAATTGGAGCGAATTCCTCTTGACCTTCGAACAGGTGTTCGAATAGAATCGAGGGTATGAATCCGGGGGCCACGATCGCGGCGATGCGCACGGCTGCGCAGACGCTTCGGTCCGGGGATGTGCGGGAACAGTTGCATGCGGTTCAGGCAGCGCAGGATGCTTTGGATGCGGTCAAGGCTGCGTTGCTGGCCGAGCTGGAGGCGTCCAAGGAGTTCGAGCTCGACGGGGCGTCGACGTTGAACACGTGGGTCCGCAACCAGTTGCGGATGAACGCCGGGCCGGCCAACGCCCTGGTCCGTGGCGCGATCGTGTTGCGGGACCTGCCCTTGGTCGCTGAGGCCGCGTTCGCCGGTCGGATCAGCGCTGCTCATGTTCGGGCATTCGTCTACGGACTCAAGCATGTCGGTCTGGATCCGATGCGCCAACACGAGGAAGTCCTGCTCGCTGTGGCCCTCGAGCACGAACCGGCCGAGCTGTTCGAATCCATCAAGCACCTTCAAGGCATCCTCCACCCCCAGGACCTCGACGACGCCTACGAACGTGGGATGGACAAGGAAGACATCAACGTTGACGCGTTGCCCGAAGGCTTTCATGTGACCGGCTTCCTCAACACGGTCACCGGCGCCAAGCTCAAGAAGGTCCTCGACTCCGTGGCAGCACCCCGGGACAAGGACGACGACCGGACTGGTTCTGAACGCCGGGTCCAGGGGCTTGATGACCTGCTGGACAGCATCCTGGCCAACGGGCTGCCCTCGGACAAAGGCGTCAAGCCGCATTTGTCGGTGTTCGTCGACGCCGACACCCTCGAAGCGGCCGCCCAGCAGGCCAAGAACGCCGCCGAGAAACCCTTCACCGTCCCCGACCCCACGCCGGCCACCGAACCAGCCACACTCGCCGGCCACGGTCCGATCGGGCCCAACCTGCTCATGTACTTCCTGTGCGTCAGTGAGTTCACCGCCTTCCTCATGAAGGACCACGGGGGTCACCGCCAAGCCCAGATCCTGAACGCCGGCACCGCCAAGTACCAACCCAACCTGCTCCAACGCCGTGCGGTGATCGCTCGCCAGCAGGGTGTCTGCGCCACACCTGGCTGCAACCACTCGCATCTGGAGATTCACCACACCATCTGGTGGTCCAGGGGCGGACCCACCGACCTGGACCTCCTCATCGGCCTCTGCACCCGCTGCCACCACCTCCTCCACCGCGGCAGACTCCGCATCACCGGCAACGCCGTCGACGGATTCCAATTCACCAACCTCCACGGCTGTACCCTTCGCCGCCGACGAAGAAGCCCCTACCGCCAAGCCGCCTGACGATCGAAGTCCGGCGGCCCACCGGCACGCCGGGGTGACCCGCCATCACACCCCAGGAGCTGCGCACGCCGCGGTAGATGCCGCGTTCGACGATCAGGCCTTGCAGCAGGCCGCGGATCGTCCAGGCCGGGAAGCGGAACGCGCGGCCGTTCGGGGCGAAGACCTCGAGACCGTTCGGTTGGACGCCGACGAGCGATCCCCACAGGCCCCGCCGTGGTCGATGGATCGCCGTGAGCAGGCCGCTGTCGCCGAGTCCGGCAATCACCACCCGGCGTCGGGTCATACGCCGGCGCGACCATCCCGCGGCGGCCGCGGGACGAAGCGCGGCACCCGCTCGACGACCTCGGTGTACGCCGGCCGGCGCTCGAGGCTGCGCTGCTCCATCATCGGGATGCTCGCGAGCTGGAACATCGCATACATGCACGCAGCTCCGACCAAGACCCACCAGGCATCCGGGTCCGCGGCGAGGCCGAACAGCGCCAGTGAGACCCAGAAGCTGACCTCGCCGAAGTAGTTCGGGTGCCGCGACCACGCCCACAGTCCCTGGTCCATGACCTGTCCGGGCTGGCGCGTGCGGATGAACCGGTGCATCTGGACGTCGGCGGTCAGCTCGATCGCGACGGCACCGACGCCCACGATCACAGCGAGGGCATCGACCCACCCAGGATCCCGTCCCGTGCGGGTCAGGACGACGTACGCCGGCAGCATCCCGAGGAACACCTGCAGCGTCGGAAAGACGTGGATCCCCATCAGGTCGACGACCGCCTCGGCTCTGCCGGCCCGGTCCCGCACCATCGGATAGCGCCAGTCCTCGTGGTGCAGGCCGGGGAACGTCTGGATCCAGTTGACGGTGAGGCGAACCGCCCACAGCACGATGACGGCCAAGGCGAGCCACGCCCTCGCGTCACCTGCCGGCGCGTCGGACTCGATCCACCAGGCGAGCATCAGCAGTGGCGGGAGGACACTCCAGTACGCGTCGTAGAAGCTCGAGTTGTGGTGCATCCGGCTGGCGCCGAAGATCGCGACGGTGGCAATGAGGTCCGCGATCAGCCCGTCGAGCCACAGCCAGTCAGTCTCCGGACCCCAGACGAACCACGCGCCGCCCGCAGCGACCGCGATGGCGTATGCGATGGTGACCCGCACCATGGACTCGGTCCGGCTCGCCTGCACTGTGGACATGCCGCAGACCGTACCTAGAACACGTTGCAGTTGCCAGCGGTTTCGTCACCTTCGGCGGTAGTGCAGCAGTAGGCAGCCGCCGGAACGTTCCGACGAGACGAGCTCGAATCGCTGCAGGCCCGGGTCGCCGTCGAACAGCCGCTTCCCATGGCCGGCGAGGCTGGGGGCAACGACGAGACGCAGCTCGTCGACCAGGTTCGCCGCCAGCAAGGTGCGGCCGAGCGTCAGGCTGCCGTGGATCCCGATATCGCCACCGTCCTGCTCCTTGAGGTCGGCGACGACCTCTGCTGCAGGGGCCGTGACGTGCGTCGTCGCTGACCACTCGAGCGTCGGGGCTGTGGACGAGAACACCACCTTCGGTGTGTCGTTGATGAAGTCGGCGAACGGCTGCATCGTCGACGTCGGCCAGTGCGGCGCCCACTTCTCGTACGTCCGGCGGCCCAGCAGTACGGTGTCCTGCGACGCGATCACGTCGCTGAGGAAGTCCATGAGGCGCGCGTCGGCGTCGCCGAACCATTCGCCCTCACCCGGGTCGTCGGCGTATCCGTCCAACGACATCAGCTCGTAGAGCACGACGCTGCGGGTCATGAGGCCACCCGCTCCCGCGCGCAGCGCAGGCCCGCCACGGTCTGGGACCCGCCGAAGACGGTGTGGCCGTAGACGAAGAGCCCGGCGTCGCGCAGCGTCGTGACGAAGTGCGAGTGGATTTCGTCTCCGATCTGGGCCCAGTCGAACTCTCCGTTGGGGCCGGCGCTGTAGCCGTCGAGCGACGACTGCATCCATACGATGATCTTGTTGGTCATGGTCATGCCTTTCAATCTAGATAGTTGCGGGTACGGGAGTGAGGTCCACTTCGGCGCTGCGAACCAGGTCCGGTCGCGCCTCGCGCCGAGCCAGGGCCAGGGCGGGCAGCATGCACGCGGCGACGACGAGGAACGCGGCGCTGAACCCGGTGGAGGCGACGAGCGCACCGATGGTGATAGCACCGGCGGCCATGCCCAGGTCGTAGGCGCCGTTCCAGATCGCGCTGACGGTGTCGAACTCCTCGGCGTCGACCCGGGCGTACATCAGGGTCAGCGTGGAGTTCTGCAGGACCCCGAAGCCGGCGCCGAACACCAGCGAACCGGCGACGACGAGCGGACCGGACGACGTCACGGCCATGGCGGCCATGCCCGAGACGGAGAGTGCGACCCCGGGCACCAGCAGGCGGGTCTGGCCACGGCGGTCGCCGAGCCGGCCGGCCAGGCAGCGGCTCGTGGTCGATGCCGCCGGTTGCATCAACAGCGCGGCGGGCGCGACCCAGGCGGCGTGGTCTGCAACGGCGAGCGGAACGTACGTGACGACCACTCCGGCAGCTGACGCGGACACCGCGAAGATCGTGGCCGGACCCATGAGTGCGGCGTTGCGCAGTCCGTCCGTGATGCGGTGGCCGGCGGCGGTGGCGGTTTCACGTGCGGGCAGTCCGGGCACCGTGACGACGGCGGCGAGGGGGACGACGGCGGTGAGCACGAAGACGACTCCATAGCTCCAGTGCGCGGCGGCCCAGGAGCCGAACGGCAGCGCCAGCAGGGCGGGCACTCCACCGACGAGGCCGACCAGCGCCAGGCCCTCGCCCCGTCGCTCGGCGGGAATCAGTGCGGCGGTCAGGGCGCCGCCGGCGACGACGGAGATCGCGAAGCCGATGCCGCGGACCGCGCTGACGACCACAATCGCCGAGACTGCCGCGCCGGCAGGGGTCAGCAGGATGAGGGCCGGCAGTCCGAGCAGCACGAGCCCGACTGCGAGCGCCGACCGGTAGCCGATACGGGCGATCAACCGAGGCGTCGCGAGCTCGCCGGCGACCGTCGCGAGGAGGAGGGCGCCGTTGGCCAGGCCGGCCGCCGAGCTGGTGCCGGCCGAGTCGG
This sequence comes from uncultured Actinomycetota bacterium, assembly GCA_963759975.1. Lineage (GTDB taxonomy): Bacteria > Actinomycetota > Actinomycetes > Propionibacteriales > Nocardioidaceae > Aeromicrobium. The sequence continues at coordinate 593,009 of CAVXBS010000018.1, read as the reverse complement.
CGAACATCGGGACCGCTGCGAGCGGCAGGTAGAAACCGATCGCGACGGCGACGACCGAGACGAGTCGCAGTGCGAGGGGGCGGGACATCAATGGAGTGGTCATGAGGAAGACGCTAGAACCAAAGCGACCCTTTGGTAGGGTCCAGTTTCATGGCCGTTGAGTGGTCCACTTCGAGTCCCGACCTCTTGCTCGCGCTCGATCGGGACGCACCGGAGCCCGCTGCGGGCGCAGCTCCAGGAGCAGTTGCGTGATGCGGTACGCACGGGGCGTCTCGCGACCGGCGAGCGGCTACCGAGCTCGCGCGCGTTGGCCGCGCAGCTGGGACTGTCGCGGGGAGTGGTCCAGGAGTGCTTCGAGCAACTCGTCGCCGAGGGCTACCTGATCTCGCGTGGCGGCTCGGCGACCCGGGTCGCTGACGTGGCGACCCGGGAGACCGGCGAGCCGCCACGGGCGCCGGAACCGCCCGCACCCCGGCTGATCGCCGACTTCGCATCCGGCGTACCCGACCTGGGCCTGGTGCCGCGCGACGACTGGACCTGGGCCGTACGCGAGGCGTGTCGCAACGCCCCCAACACGGCGTTCGACTACGGCGACGCCAGTGGCGACCACGGCCTGCGCGGGGTGTTGGCGGCCTACCTGCGCCGGGTGCGTGCGGTCGACGCGACCGCGGAGCGCGTCGTCGTGTGCGCCGGGTTCCAGCAGGGCCTGTCGATCGTCCTCGCTGCCCTGGCCGCCGGTGGGCGTACGGGCGTCGCGGTCGAGGACCCGGGCTCGATCGGCACCGTGACCGCTGCAGCTCGTGCGGCACGGAGCGACTGCGTGCCGATCCGGGTGGATGAGCTGGGCATCGACGTCGAGGCGCTCGATGCCAGCGGTGCCCGCATCGTCGTGGTGACGCCCGCCCATCAGTGGCCGACCGGCGTCGTGCTGGCCGCGGATCGCCGGCACGAGTTGGTCGCGTGGGCGCGCCACCGCGACGCCGTCATCGTCGAGGACGAGTACGACGCCGAGTTCAGGTACGACCGCGGGCCCGTCGGCTCGATGCAGGGCCTCGCGCCAGACGTGGTGGTGTCGATCGGGACAGTGAGCAAGTCGCTCGCACCGGCGCTGCGGCTCGGTTGGGTGGTCGTGCCGGAGTGGCTTGCCTTGTCGGTCGGCGCCGCCAAGCAGGTCGCGGACCGCGGCGCTCCGATCGTCGACCAGCTCGCCCTCGCCACGCTCATCGAGTCCGGGCGGTACGACCGCCACCTGCGCCGGATGCGGGCCGAGTACTCCAAGCGCCGCGACACGCTCGTCGCCGCACTGGGTGAGCACGCCCCGCACATCCCGCTCACCGGGCTGGCCGCAGGCTTTCACGCCGTGGCTCATCTGGCCGACGCTGCGGACGAGCGGGCCGTCGTCAAGGAGGCGCGAGCGAAGGGTGTCGGCCTGTACGGGATGGGCACCTACCGCTCCGTTCGCGAGCCGCATCCGGCTCAGCTCGTGCTGGGCTTCGGCAACACCGGCGTACGGGCGATCGAGGAGGGCATCGCGACTGTCGCGCCGCTGCTGAAGTGACGTGCGCCGGGGCTGCTCCTGCGGTGGACGTACTACTAGAACGTGTTCTAGTATTGCCGCAAGATCTCTCAAGGAGCTGCGATGACTCAGGCTGTGCTGGATGGTGTTCGGGACCTCCTGCCCGCGTTGCGCGAACGCGCTGACGAGACCGAGAGGTTGCGGCAGGTTCCTGACGCGTCGGTCAAGGAGCTGGAGGAGACCGGGTTCTTCCGCATGCTGCAGCCCAAGCGCTTCGACGGGCTCGAGGCCGATCCGGTCGACTTCTACACCGCGATCAGCCTGATCGCCTCCGCCTGCGGCTCCACCGGCTGGATCTCTTCGGTCCTCGGCGTCCACCCGTGGCAGGTCGCGCTGTTCCACGACACCGCACAGCAGGCCGTGTGGGGCGACGACACCTCGACTCGGCTGAGCTCGTCGTACGCGCCCGACCGGCAAGGCCGTCGTCGCCGACGGCGGCTACATGTTGCAGGGCCGTTGGAGCTTCTCGTCCGGCTCCGCGCACGCGACCTGGGTGCTGCTCGGCGGCCTGGTCTCCAACGCGGAGGGCCAGATCGTCGACTTCAAGACCTTCATGGTGCCGCGCGACAAGTACGAGGTCGTCGACGTCTGGAACGTCGTCGGGCTGTCCGGCACCGGCTCCAACGACATCGTGGTCGAGGAGACATTCATCCCCGAGGAGTTCACCCTCTCGATGGGTGACACCGGCCGCTGCTTCGGACCGGGTCAGGAGCAGAACCCCAGCGAGCTCTACAAGCTGCCGTTCCACTCCCTGTTCACCACGACCATCAGCACGCCGATCATCGGCATGGCCCGCGGCGCGTACGCCGAGCACGTCGAGATGCAGCAGAAGCGCGTACGTGCGGCGTACCTCGGTGAGAAGGCGTCGTCCGATCCGTTCGCCGCGGTGCGCATCGCGCGTGCCGGCAGCGAGATCGACGCGGCCTGGGCGCTGACGATGGCCAACATCCGCGAGGAGCAGGCGCTCGTCGCCAAGGGCGAGAAGATCCCGATCTCGCTGCGCCTCAAGGTGCGCCGCGACCAGGTGCTCGGCACCCAGCGCGCGATCGACGCGATCGACGACCTCTTCGAGGCGTCCGGTGGCCGGGCTCTGGCGCAGGGCACCTACCTGCAGCGGGCGTGGCGCGATGCCCATGCCGGCCGGGTGCACGCCGCGAACGATCCCGAGCGAGCGTTGCAGATGTTCGGCATGGCGGAGTTCGGGCACAAGGTCGACCCGGGAATGTACTGATGCCGAGCCTAGATCGCGAGTCGACTCGGCGGTCCGCCAAGGCCGGCGACCTGACCCTCAACTACTACGAGGCCGGCGAGCCCACCTCGGTCGGTGGCGGGCTGCCTCTGGTCATGCTGCACGGCGGCGGACCCGGCGCCTCGGCGTGGTCCAACTTCGGCTCGGCGTCTGCCGGGCTTCGCCGAGAACTTCCGTACGTTGCTGGTCGACCAGCCCGGATTCGGCCAGAGCGACAAGCCGCCGATCGTCGGCAACTACTTCAGGTTCGCGGCCGAGGCGGTCAAGCTGCTGCTCGACGAGCTCGGCATCGATCGCATCCACCTGCTCGGCAACAGCCTGGGTGGCGGCACAGCGGCCCGGTTCGCCCTGCTCTATCCCGAGCGCGTCGCGCGCCTCGTCCTGATGGGCCCCGGCGGGCTCAACCTGAGCCTGTTCCACGCCGACCCGACCGAGGGCGTCAAGCGGCTCATGGACTTCTCGGCGGCGCCGTCCAAGGAGGCGCTGCGGGCGTTCATCTCCAGCATGGTCGTCAACCAGGACCTCGTCACCGACGAGCTCGTCGAGGAGCGGTACGCCGATGCGACCGCACCCGGCGCGCTGGAGGCCATGCGCTCGATGGGCATGTCGTTCTGGAATCCCGACAGCTACGAGGACGGCCTGGTCTGGCGCGACGCACACCTCATCAAGCGGCCGACGCTGCTGACCTGGGGTCGCGAGGACCGGGTCAACCCGCTCGACGGCGCATTCGTCGCGCTCAAGATGATCCCCCGGGCGTCGCTGCATGTCTTCCCCAACTGCGGGCACTGGGCACAGATCGAGGCTGCCGAGGAGTTCCGCGAGATCTGCACGGCGTACCTCGCCCGTCACGTCGAGAGGCAGACACGATGACGATCGACATCCGCTCCATGGGCTATGCGCGGGTCGCTTCCACCGACCTCGAGGCGTGGCGGCACTTCGGCTCCAAGGTCCTCGGGTTCGCCGAGGGGCGCGGGCCGACCGAGGGCAACCTCTACTTCCGCATCGACGAGGTCTCCAGCCGCCTCATCGTCTTCCCGGCCGACGAGGACCGACTGGACTGTGTCGGCTGGGAGCTCGCCGACCACGACGCGCTGCAGGGCGCCCGGGAGCACCTGACCAAGGCCGGCGTCGACTTCGTCGAGGGCACCTCCGAGGAGCTCGCCGAGCGGCGGGTCCAGGAGATGATCCGGTTCACCGACCCGTTCGACAACGTCTTCGAGCTGTTCCACGGCATCACCTACGAGTCGCGACCGGTCGTCACCCCGTACGCGGCGACGTTCGTGACCGGCGACCAGGGCATGGGCCACGTCGTGATCCCCGTCGACGACGACGTCGAGGCGCTGCGGTTCTATCGCGACGTGCTGGGCTTCCGGCTGCGCGACTCGATGTCGATGCCGGGCGAGTTCGTCGGCAAGGAGCCGGGCTCCAAGGTCTGGTTGCGCTTCCTCGGCGTCAACCCGCGGCACCACTCGCTGGCGTTCCTGCCGATGCCCAACCCGAGCCGTTGCGTGCACATCATGTTCGAGGTCGAGAAGCTCGACGACGTCGGCCGCGCCCTCGAACGCGTGCGCAAGCACAAGGCGCCGCTGTCGGCGACCCTCGGCCGCCACATGAACGACGAGATGGTGTCGTTCTACGTACGCTCACCGGGTGGCTTCGACATCGAGTTCGGCTGCGAGGGGCTGACCGTCGACGACAAGCGCTGGGTGGCGCGGGAGTCGACCGCGGTGTCCTACTGGGGCCACGCGTTCGGACAGTCGGGCTAGGTCGACGTGGGCGCCGTGACCAACGCAGATCTGCCCGAGGGCATGAGCCCGGACGCCGCAGACGTCCTGGCCGTCCCGCGAGCTGATCGAGTCCTATCTCGGCGGCACCCACGAGATGTTCGCGTGGCGGCCCGGCGAGATCGTCGAGATCGACGGCGACGCCGCGCAGGCGGCCGCTCGGGCGTACCGCGACGTGCTCGGCCAGTACGCCAGCGGGGTCACGGTCGTCACCACGGTGCTCGACGGCGTGCCCGTCGGCATGACCTGCCAGTCGTTCACGAGTGTCTCGCTCGACCCGCCGCTCGTCGCGTTCCTGCCGATGAAGACCTCACGGGCGTTCGCCGCGATCCGCATGTCGCGGCGCTTCTGCGTCAACTTCCTGGCCGCCGAGCAGGCCGAGGTGTCCAACACGTTCGCGTCGCTGGCCGACGACAAGTTCGCCGACATCGCGTGGCAGCCGACGGGCAACGGCATGCCCCGGATCGACGGCATCGTGGGCTGGGTCGACTGCACCGTGCAGGACGTCCACGAGGCCGGCGACCACTACCTGGTGATCGGCCGGGTCGAGGACCTCGGGCACGGCGACGCCGAGAAGCCGCTGCTGTTCCACCGCGGCCGCTACCGCACCGCCGAGCAGGACGAGTGAGCCTCGGGCATACCGCCGTCGTGATGGGCGGCAGCGTCGCCGGGCTGTGCGCCGCCGGAGCCGTGGCGCCGTACGTCGACGAGGTCATCGTGCTCGAGCGCGACGAGCTGCCTCCGGATGCCCGGCACCGGCGCGGCGTGCCGCAGAGCAAGCATCCGCACTTCCTGCTCAACTCCGGCCGGCGCGCGATCGACGAGCTGTTCCCGGGCTTCGAGGCGGACCTCATCGCCGCCGGCGGCATGCCGCTCGTGGCGTCGATGGACACCGCATACCTCGAAGGCCCCGGCTGGACACCGCGCAAGCAGGGCGCCCTGTCGATGGTCTACGCCTCGCGGATCCTGATCGAGCGGGTCCTGCGCGACCGGGTGCGACAGCTGCCCAATGCGACGATCCGCGAGGGCGTGTCGGTGACCGGCATCGGCACCGCGGCGGCGGCACCCGCGGACGGGTGACCGGTGTGCGCTTCTCGACGGCCGACGGTGACGAGCAGCTCGACGCGGACCTGGTCGTCGACGCGCTGGGTCGCGGCTCGTCCGTCTCCGACTGGCTCGTCGCGGCCGGCTGGCCCGAGACCCCGGTCAAGACGCTCGACGCCAAGGTCACGTACGTCTCGCGCTGGTACGACCTGCCGAGCGCGGCGGAGCGCTCAGACGCCTGGTGGTGGCAGCACATGGTGATCATGCCGACGCAGGACAAGGGCGAGCATCCGCCCGAGCACGAGTTCCTGGTCAACTTCTTCCCGATGGAGGGCAACCGCTCAATAGCCTGCATGGGGTCGTGGGGCATCGACATGCCACGCACCGTCGAGGACTTCACCGCCTCGGCCGAGCGCCTTCGGACACCGCAGTTCGCTGCCGCCATGGCTGCCTCGACGCCGACGTCGGAGGTGCACCTGACGCGCTCCACCGGCAACAAGTGGCGCCGCTACGACTTGCTGCCCACCGCGCCCGAAGGCATCGCGTTCGTCGGCGACGCCATCTGCGGCTTCAACCCGTTCTACGGCCAGGGCATGAGTGCCGCCGCGATGTCGGCCGTGCTCCTGCGGGACGCGCTGCGGTCGGCGACCACGCTCGACCAGTCGTTCTCCAAAGGATTGCTCGCCGCGCAGCGCAAGAACCTCAAGGTGGCCTGGGGCATGGCGATGGCTCGCGACCGGGGCTACGAGTGCGCCACCGGCACCGAGACCGTGCCAGCGTGGCAGCGCAAGATCCTGGCCGCGATGACCTGGCCGATGTTCAACGTCATCACCGGCGCATCGCGGGAGTATCCGGTCGTCGACGAGCACTTCGCGCGGGTCTTCAACCTCGACGAGTCGATCGGCCAGATGATGCGCAATCCGCGCGTGCTGTGGGCGCTGCTGCGGTTCAAGGTCAGGTCGGCGCTGGGCCGCCTGACCTTCCCGTACGGCTTCGACTCCCAGCTCACGCCCCCCGGCAAGGACTGGACCCCGGCGAGCCGCCCGGCCGCCAGCTGAGGTCCGACGCGACGGCGCGTCAGCGGCGAGGGGCAGAGGTGACCGATGAGCGCGACCTGCGACGACGCGCCGCCGAGCAGGTCACCCGGCAGCTGGGCTTCGACTGCCATGACGTCAGCCCGGTCATCTCGGTCCGCAATCCGTTCGACCTGGCCAGCTGGACGATGCCCGTCCTCGAGCTGCTGATCATCGCCGGGGCGGTCTTCGCGCTGGTGCACGCCGTACGCCGGTTCCGTGGCGGCGACCCGATCAACCTGGCCTTGTGGTTCGCGCCGCTGGTCTACCTGTTCGTCACCGAGCCGCCGCTGTACTTCCCCGAGTGGTTCGGCCTCGACCAGCAGTTCGGCTTCATCTTCGCGCACAACCTCTTCACGGTGCAGTTCATGTGGGACCGGCTGCCGCTCTACATCGTCGCGATCTATCCCGCGCTGACCCAGCTGGCGTACGAGCTGGTGCGGGTGCTGGGCATCTTCAAGCACCGGGGCGCGCTGGCAGGGTCGGTCGCGGTCGCTTTCGTCTGCCAGGTGTTCTACGAGATCTTCGACCAGCTCGGCCCGCAGCTGATGTGGTGGGCGTGGAACGACGCCAACCAGGACGTCAACCATCCCGCTCTGGCATCCGTGCCGATGAACAGCATGGTGCTGTTCGCCTCGGTCTCGTTCGGCGTGATGACGTACCTCGTCGTACGCCTCGTCGGTCGTGAATCGCGTCGCGGCTGGTCCCTGACCTGGCGCATCCTGCTCGCCGGCGTTCTGGCTCCGCCGGCGATGAGCCTGTTCGGCATCCCGTCGAGCATCTTCGGCGGTCGACACTCCCAACGTCACCGCCCAGGCATGGGTGCTGGGGATCGAGCTCGGACTGATCTGGCTCGCCGGGGCTTGGATCCTGCTCACGCATCTACGCCGCGGCGACGAGCCGGAGCAGATGACACCGTTCGCCAGGATCTACCCGGCTGCCTATCTCGCGGTCATGGCCGTGCTCTGGGCGACAGCACTCCCGGCGTTCCTCGACGCGAAGGACGGTGTCACCAGCGACGGCACGCCGATCGGCAGCGGTCTCTACACGATCGCCTGCTTCATCGGCGCGACCGCCGTACTGTCCGTGCTCGCCGCTGGTCGCCGCGTCAAGGTCGTGGCGACGAGCGGGCGTTGATGCTCAGCTCAGCGTGCTGGCGTCGATGACGAAGCGGTAGCGCACGTCGGAGGCGAGGACCCGCTCGTATGCCTCGTTGATCTGGTCGGCGGCGATGACCTCGATCTCGGACACGATGCCGTGCTCGGCGCAGAAGTCGAGCATCTCCTGGGTCGGCGCGATGCCTCCGATCGCCGATCCGGCGAACGAGCGACGGGCGCTGATGAGGGACATGGCGTTGACCTTCAGCGGCTCCGGCGGGGCGCCGACGTTGACGAGGGTGCCGTCGACGGCGAGCAGGCCCAGGTAGGCATTGACGTCGATCGCCGCGCTGACCGTGTTGACGATCAGGTCGAACGAGCTGGCGAGGGCGGCGAACGTGTCGGGGTCGGAGGTGGCGTAGTAGTGGTCGGCACCCAGACGGAGGCCGTCCTCCTGCTTCTTCAGGGACTGCGACAGCACCGTGACCTCGGCACCGAGCGCATGGGCGATCTTGACCGCCATGTGCCCGAGACCACCGAGACCGACGACCGCGACCTTGGTGCCGGGTCCCGCTTTCCAGTGCTTGAGCGGGGAGTAGGTGGTGATGCCGGCGCACAGCAGCGGGGTCGCCGCGGCCGGGTCGAGGCCCTCGGGGATCGAGAGCACGAAGTTGGCGTCCACGACGACGTGGGTGGAGTAGCCACCCTGGGTCGTGGTGCCGTCACGGTCGGTCGCGGCGTACGTGCCGACCATGCCCTTGACGCAGTACTGCTCATCGCCACGAAGGCAGTTGACGCACTCCCGGCAGGCGTTGACCATGCAGCCGACGCCGACCCGGTCGCCGATCTGATGGTTGGTCACTCCGGAGCCGACCTCGGCGACCGTGCCGACGATCTCGTGGCCGGGAACGACCGGGAAGGGCTGTGGGCCCCAGTCGCCGTTGACGGTGTGGATGTCGGAGTGACAGATCCCGGCGTACTCGATCGTGATGAGGACGTCGTTGTCACCGACTGCTCGCCGTTCGATGGTGGTGAGGGCGAGCGGTGCGCCGGCCTCGGACGCGGCATAGGCATTGACCTGCATGGTTCTCCTTCGGGTGATGCGGCTCGTGGGTCTTCGGCTCGCCGGATCGGCGACGTACGTCGTGTGGGTCAGTTCTTCGAGCGCCTGAGGGCGTCGGCCAGCTTGCTGGCCTCGCCGCTGATGAGGTCGGCACGCTCGGTGTCGCCGGCCTCGATCGCGTGCCAGTAGTCGATCTTCAGATCGACATAGCGTTGCCGCACAGCGAGGTGCTCGGCCTCGGCCGCGAGCCGTTCTGCCTGGTTCGACAGCAGCGCGATCTGGCCGGCGGCGGCCTCCGGTCCGTGGTGGCCGTTGGCGATGTATCGACGCATGTCGCTGACCGACATGCCGGTGGCCGCGAGGCACGCGATCCACATCAGCTGGTCGAGGTCGTCCTCGGCATACACGCGGTGCTTGCTGCTCGCGCCGCGGCTGATCGGCGAGATGACGCCGATCGTCTCGTAGTAGCGCAGGGTGCTGGCGGGCAGCCCGGTCAGCGCGGCTGCTTCCTTGATCGTGTACGTCCGTTGGGCGGTGTGGTGACTCACCTCTGCAACGTTAGAAACTTCAAGTACTTGAAGTCAAAGCAGCGCCATCAGTCCCGATGGTTCGAGGCCGATTCGAGCGCCGACAGCATGGATCCCATCCCTGGCAGGCGCCTGCGTGATCAGTCGATGGACATCTGACAACACGAGGTATCTGTCTATGGACATCTGACAACGTCCGATACATAATGGCTCTTGGGTACGGAGTCGCCGGGTTGATCTTGACCCGGCGGATCTAGTCCGACAGTGGCGGTTCTGGCCGCATTCCGAGCACTATCGGTCACCGAGGTCAACGGCAGCACCAAGAGCGGGAGTCGGTGAAGTTCGACTCCTCGATCCTCCGGGGGGGGGTGACGCAACGATGGCAATAGCGGTATCGAGCAGGGTTCATGATCGACACGGCCGGATTGGCGAAGAGCGGGCCTACGGCCGGCTCGCCTGGAGAGCGTTGCTGTTCTGCGCCTTTGCGGCCATCGGAGCCATCGTCGTTCTGGCAACGGGCAGCTCCGCCCGGGCCGAAGACGGCGCCTCAGACCCAGCCGCCGTGAATGCCGAGGCCGCCGTGGGTGCCGACGATGAGGACGGCCCCGCCGGTGAACGCCCGGCCCTGCAGGATGCCCGTCTCGGCGACCGTTCCGGGTTGGCGCAGGTTGAGCACGTCGTCGCGCCGACGGTTGGGACGATTCTCCGTCTCGCCGACGTCGACCCGGGACTCGACCCGGGACTCGACCCCGCGACCGGAGAGCGCGCGACCGTTCCTGAGAAGAGTTCTGGCGCAGTCGACCCGGCTGCTTTGCCGGACGTCAACCACATCGACGAGGTTGAGTCAGTTGTCCCGAGCACGACGCCGGCGCTGGCCACCGAGCTGGTCGGGGACGTTGCGCATGCGCCGAGCGGGACCGCCGCCCGACTCGATGACGCCACCAGCTTGATCGATGCCACCAGGCTGATCGACCAGAGCCGGCTGCTTCCCGCAGACGCTCCGGTGGCAGCGCAGGCCCACGACCTCGCGCAGGTGACTCACGCCATCACGGGCCTGCTCCCAGCGCTGGACCTTGACGACGTCCTGGCCCCGGTCCTGACCGAGCTGAACGGCACGCTTGCCGCGCCCCTGAACGTGGCCACGGCTCCTCTCGACACCCTGCTCGTGCCTCTTTTGAGGCCGTCGGTCGTGCAGGCCGGCGATGCTCTCAACCCGGCTGGTACCGATCCCGCCGATGGCCCAACGTCTCCGTCCGACGACGTGTTGCCGTTGCCGGTCCTCGCCCCTGGCAGCACGCTCAACGACTCGGGATCAGCCAGGTCGCTGCCCTCACAGGGCCGACTCGTCAAGCAGTTCCCGGCGCTGGACCTCCTCCAAGAAGTCGCCCAGCAGCGTGACGAAAGCACCGCGCAGGCGAGCGATGTGACCGCACCGGCGCCCGGATCCAGTCAGCCTGCAGGCGGTGGCATGCACGGAGGCGTCGGCGCATCCGGCAGTAGCGCGGCCGACTCGGGCAAGGCCATGATCGACGCATTCAAGGTCCCCAGCACATCGGGACAGATCGGCGATCGTGCCGACTCCTGGCGATTGCCTGGGTCAATGGGTTGTGAACCCGGGTACTCACCCGCCTGACAACGTGCGCGTCGGCACCTCTGCGACGCGCACAGATCGCGGCGCGACAGCCCGGACCCAACGTCGCATCGGAAGCAGCCGCCAAGGCACTGTTCCGGCGTCAACGCAGGTCTTCGGCGAGTAGCCCCGCCCAACCCGCGGTAGCGAGCAAGCCAGTCCGCGTCACGTCATGTGCCTGAACTCGGAAGCAGGCAGAGACGGGTCGCGCCGGCGTGGTCGGTGCACGGGCAGGGACGGGTCAGCTCGCCGGGACCGCTGTGACGATCGAACACCACGTGTAGGCGTGGCGAACCGTGTCCCGGTTGCTGCACACCCGATCGGCTTCCCGATTCAGACGCGGGCGCTGCGATCACTGAGCGAGGCGGGAGAGGGCCAGTCACGGGCTGAAGCCCGGGAGCCCGCCCTCGGTCAAATCGAAAGAGATCCACGTTTGGTATCCACACCGAAGTTCGACGTTGTCGTCACTTCAAGACTGCGACGCGATCTTCATCGAACATCTCAGAAACGGAGAGTTTTATGTCCATCAACCCTTGGGGCGGGCGCTATCGCGCTGATGCCCCACCCAATTGGGAGCCCATCGGGCTGCCTACGGGTCAACCCAAGGACCAGGGGGTGCACTCGATTTCCTCGAGTTCCCAGCCCCGCCAGCGGTCCGTTCCGTCATTCCGGGTAGCGGCTCGTGCCATTGCCGTCCCAAGCATCGCGATCGCGGCAACCCTCGGCACGGTGTCGGTGTCGGCGGCCGCGCCGGGCGGCCTTCAGAGCGGAAACATCTTGCCGCTCAACGGCCTCACGTCCGTCGTGGGTCCTCTATCCGTCGGTGACGAGCCGGACTCGACCACGAGCGATCAACCTCGCTCTGCCGGCGAGCCCGGTCAGTCGGAGTCTTCTTCGCAACAGGAGAAGCCCAAGGGCACCGTCGACAGCACGCCAGCTCCCGCCAAGGGCTCCGGCCCGCTCGGATCCCTGCCGCTCCTTGGCGGTGGCTCCTCGCCGCTTGGGGGCTTGCCTCTCATCGGCGGCCTCGCGGGAGGTGGCGACGAGACCAGTTCCCCCGCAACCGAGCCCAGCTCGGCCCCTGCGGAGGGGGGTCACACTGGGGGCGGCCAAGCCGGCCACAGTACCGGCGCCGACGCTTGCGAGTTCTTCCTGGAGCACATGTGGAAGAACGAGGACGGCATTCCGGTGCTTGGCAGCTTGTCTCACTTCACCGAGTTCCACACCGATCCGGACTACAAGAACCTGGTCCTGTCGCTGGCCAGTGGTGCCATCGGCAACTCCCAGATGCCGATCATCGACATCTACGGTGGCCCCCTGGGCTGGATCCCGGTCTTCAACCCGTCGCACGTGAAGGGTCACGGTACCGATTACGTCACCCTGCTCACCGGGTGCGGAGGGATTGGCATCCCCTTGAACTCCAAGGACCTGACGAGCCTGGACAAGTTTCCGACCCCTGACAAGTTGCTCAATCTCGGCAACATGATCATGCCGAGTCTTGGGTCGCTGCCGAACGTGACTGACCCCGGCTACCTCTACAAGACACTCGATATCGCGGAAATCACGGATCGTCTGTCACCGGAGACGTTGTTGGCCATGGACGAATACCTCAGCTACGCGGGCGACAACTTCGACGCGTGGCGACTGTTGTGGGAGACGGCGGTGAGCCAGGTTTCCAGCGGCGACCCGACCGCGATCCTCGAGGTCCTGAGCGTCCTGGAGAACGTCAAGACCGTGGATTCGCTCGGCGACTCGGGCCTGCCGCTCGTTGGCGGTGGCTCCTCGCCGCTCGACAGCGTGACCGACCTGCTCGGCGGTTTGTCGGGATCCTCGCCTGGTGACCCGGGCGATCCGGGTGACCCGGGCGATCCAGGTGACCCAGGTGACCCAGGTGATCCAGGTGACCCTGGCGATCCGGGCAACGAGCCTTGCGAGCCTGGCACCCTGCCTGGTGGTGACCTTCTCGGTGGTCTCCCGCTGGGCGACCTGCTCGCACCGGTCACCGGACTCCTCGGTGGCTTGGGCGGCACGGACGGCTGCGACCCGGGCGACCCGGGCGACCCGGGCGACCCAGGTGATCCGGGTGATCCAGGTGACCCGGGCGACCCGGGCGACCCGGGCGACCCAGGTGATCCGGGCGACCCAGGTGATCCGGGCGATCCGGGCGACATGCCGGTCAAGTTCAGCGTCGGTGCGCCGACGACGAACGGTAAGCCGGCCGGTGCTCCTGGCCCGAAGGTGAAGGTTGGTGACCGAGTCACCTTTACCGTGCCGGTGACCAACACTGGCAAGGTTGCGATCACCCAGGTGAACGGAAAAGCGTCCGGCGGCAGCAAGCCCATGCAGTGCACCCAGAGCATCCAGCCGGGTGCGAAGGGAACCTGCACGGTGACCACCACGGCTTCGTCAGGCACCAACAAGATGGCCTTCAACATCACGGTCATCAGCAAGAACGGTACGCAGATGACTAAGGTCTGCAACGCCTTCTACACGGGTACACCCGCCGGAGTAGGCACCGTCGGTACCACGGGTAGCGCGAAGGTCAACGGCCAGAGCGTGACCCAGGGGACGTCGTTCCGCTTCACCAGCACTGACCGAGCCACACTCTCGGTCGAGGTGACCAACAAGGGCAACGCGCCGATCACGAACCTGTCCGCTCGCTCCCAAAGTGGCAGCGTGACCTGTGCGAAGTCGACGTTGGCACCCGGCGAGAAGGTCACGTGCACCGTTGGGTTCAGCCCGAAGTCGGGCAACCAGCGGGTCACGGTGACCTTCACGGGCACGGACGCGAGCGGTGCCACCACGACCGACGCCTACACGTTGGCCTACAAGTTGTGCACCTGCACAGAGCCGGCGGCAGCTTCCACAGCTGAGGCCGACCGCTCCGCTGAGCCGGCGGCAGCTTCCACAGCTGAGGCCGACGTCTCCGCTGAGCCGGCGGCAGCTTCCACAGCTGAGGCCGACGTCTCCGCTGAGCCGGCGGCAGCTTCCACAGCTGAGGCCGACGTCTCCGCTGAGCCGGCGGCAGCTTCTGCAGCTGAGGCCGACGTCTCCGCAGAGCTCGACTAGAAAGGTTTGACGCCATGCAGAAATGGATGAGGCGGTCCCTCGTGGCCGGCTCGTTCGTCGGTGGATTCCTGGTTGTCGGCATGGGCACTGCCCATGCCGACACCGGGAACGATCCGCCGCGACCGAGCGAACAATCCGTGGTCAACGTGGTCGACGTCCTGGATTCTGTCGAATCGATCACGTCATCGCCGTCCGGAGCCACCCCGTCCGGGGCCGGCGACGGTGACACCGAGACACCCGTCTCGGACACGCCAAGCGCCGAGCCGTCCGGGGAAGTTCCTGGCAACTCGAGCGATCCTTCGGCCGGGAACGGGACGGGTGACGTCGTCATCCTTCCCTACCCCTACCCTGCGGGTCCCGATTCGGGACATGGACCGCAGGCGGGAACGGAACCGGAGAACGCCGAAACGGGTGGCAACATGCCGGCCACGGCGCCAACGAAAGGCGACGTCTCCAGCGAATCTGCTGAGGAAGCCGCCACCGTACAAGTCGCAGAGAATGCGGGTGACTGCAACTGTGACATCACGATAGGTACGCCGACGGTCAATGGTCAGTCGGCTGGGGCTCCGGGTAACGCCGTGGCGCCGGCGGGCCAGTCGGCTCAGGTGGTGGTGCCGGTCACCAACACCGGAACCGGCAAGGTCAGCAACCTGCAGGCCGGCGGATCGGGTGGGGGTGGGATGACGTGCGCGGCCAGCCAGCTGGCAGCGGGCGGAACCACCACCTGCACGGGCACGCTCACTCCGCGCGTCGGTGACCAGTCCGCACCGGTCACCGTCTCCGGCACCACGCCGGGCGGTGGGTCGACCTCGACAACGGCAACGGTCTACATGACCGGAACCGAAGCCGAGCCGGGCGATCCGGGTGAGCCTGGTGATCCGGGTGAGCCTGGTGACCCGGGTGATCCGGGTGACTGCAACTGTGACATCACGATAGGTACGCCGACGGTCAATGGTCAGTCGGCTGGGGCTCCGGGTAACGCCGTGGCGCCGGCGGGCCAGTCGGCTCAGGTGGTGGTGCCGGTCACCAACACCGGAACCGGCAAGGTCAGCAACCTGCAGGCCGGCGGATCGGGTGGGGGTGGGATGACGTGCGCGGCCAGCCAGCTGGCAGCGGGCGGAACCACCACCTGCACGGGCACGCTCACTCCGCGGGTCGGTGACCAGTCCGCACCGGTCACCGTCTCCGGCACCACGCCGGGCGGTGGGTCGACCTCGACAACGGCAACGGTCTACATGACCGGAACCGAAGCCGAGCCGGGCGATCCGGGTGAGCCTGGTGATCCGGGTGAGCCTGGTGACCCTGGTGATCCGGGCGACCAGCCGGGTGATGAACCGGTGATAACCGGGCGACCAGCCCGGTGACCAGCCCGGCGATGAGCCCGGCGGCCACACCGGTGGCATCTCGACAGGTGGAGGCGTTGCTTCAGGCGTACATACGGGTACGTCCACGGGCCACGTCACCTCCTCCGGCGGACTGAGCGAGGGCTACTTCCTCGTGCCGCGGGGCCCGGTCGGAGCCGGTGGTGGGGGAACAGCAGTCACCGATGACGTGGGCGGAACCGGTTCGTCCGGGACCCTCGTCGGCGGACTGCTGGTCTTCGCCGCAGCCATGACCGCGTTGGTCTCGTGGTCGCGTCGCCGCAAGGTGGGTTCGCTCCAGTAACTCGGAGCGCACTCACCGTCTGGGGCGGTGTGGTGCGGCGATCCCGCCGCACCACACCGCCGTACGAAACAAGCCTCAACTTTCACTGGGAGTCTCCATGAGCACGACGACGCAGCGGGCCGCTCTCGCGGACATAGCCACCACCGACGAGGACATGACCGCCAGCGGTATGCCGATCGAGGATGTCGCTCTGGTCTCGATCGGCGGCGGCCTTGGGTCGTTTGCCCTGGTCGACCGGCTCCGCCTCGGCGGCGCCGCTGCCGACGACATCAGGGTCGTCACCCCCCACCTCAAACCTGACCATGTCTTCTCCGCCGCCTGTCGGGCGTCGGGCCTGGCGAGTGAGGACGAGCTCCGCTCCGACTCCGCGGCCCGCATCGACAATCCATGGGGATTCCCGGGGTATGCCCTCGAGGAGGCTTGGCGCAGCAAGCGAATCGGCCCGCTCGCACGCGTCCTTTTCGAGCCCGTCCTTTGCGAGCCCTACACGCCCACCGTCGCGCTGATGCAGAAAGGCATTGCCCGCGAGACCCAGCGGATCGGCTGGACGTCGATGGTCGCTCAGGGGACGGCCGAGAGGGTGATCAAGCGCGCCGGCGGAGGCTACTTCGTCGTACGCCGCGCGCGCGGCGACCGACGGGCGGTGTACCGCTGTCACAACGTGCACCTTGCCCTCGGGGCCGCCGGGCCGCAGATCACGCCCGAGGCGGCCGTGTTCCGCGACCAGAGCACCCACGGGGACCAGGTCGTGCACGTCTACGAGCCGCACGAGCACGTCTACCAAGACCTCGTGTCCCAGGGCGGCTCCGTGCTGGTCCGCGGTGCCGGCATCGCTGCCTCCCGGGTGCTGGAGCGCCTGATCGAGGACCGGGACGCCTCCGGTCGCAACGTCCACATCTGGCACCTCTTCCGGCACTACGACGACAGCGGCCACGGCTTTTCCTACCAACCCTTCGACTTCCCGAAGGCGGCCTTCAGCGGGCAACTGCGCGACACCACGAGCCGGCTCCCAGAAGCAGAGCGCATCGACCTGATCCGCGAGCTGGGATCCACTTCGACGCCGTACCGCAAGACGTGGGCTACTCAGCTGCGTCGCGGCCGTGAGGAAGGCTGGTACGACGCGGTGGTCGGCGAGGTGAGTACGTTCCGGTCCCACCAGGGCCGGGTGGACACGCACGTCCGGCTCGGCAACGGCGAAGACCTGAAGATCCCCGTGAACTACGTGATCGACGCGACCGGCCTCGACATGGCGACTCAGCACCATCCGCTCGTCGCCGATCTGGTCGCCCACACGGGGGCATCGGTCAACGCACTGGCGGGGTTGCGGGTCGACGACGACTTCGCCGTCGTCGGTTGTGACAGCGGGGGCGGGCGGGTGTTCGCGACGGGGATGACCGCGCGCGGCGCCAGGTTGGCTCCGGTCGACTCCTTTGCCGGGCTGCAGAGCGCAGCCCTGACCATCGCCGACCGCTTGGCTGAGCAGGGCCTGGGCGGTCGGCTCACCCCGGCGAGGTCGGCCACGGCATGGCTGAAGTGGATGGGAGGTCGGTCGCTGTGACCCCGACGCTGATCGGACGAATCGAGACCCGGCTTGCCCTGCTGGCGATGGTCGGCGTGCCGCTGACACTTATCGTCGCCGGACTGCTGAGCGACCTGTCCCTCGGACGCGGTCTTCTGGTGCTCGTGGTGATCGCCGTGCTGGGTGTCGGGTGGGAAACGCTCTATCACGCGGCGCAGCAACTGAGGCGGGACAAGGACTGGCCCAGCATCCTGGCGTTGGTCGCCGTGCTGCCGGAAGCCGGCCTGGCCTGGTCTGCGCTGGGCGGCCTGGGGCTGCAACCGTCGTCACTTGCGGCGTACGCCGTGCACTTCGGCGCCGTGTGGACCGCGATCTGGTTGATGATGCAGGGGCCCCTGCGCGTGCTGGCCCCCCAGTGGCGGTTCGATGGCATGCGCTTCGACCTCCGCCCGTCACCGTCACCAACGCCGCCATCGGCGCGGCCCTCTCGCGCGGCGAATCGACCCGGCCGACCCTGGTCTGGGCACGACGTGGCCGCCGGGCCCGGTGCTCCCGCCCGGCGCTCCGCCGCCCAGCTGGCGGCCGTGACCACCGCAGTCGCGCTGGGTATGGCCATGACTGGGATCTGGCTGCTCGATCAAACCTTCGACGGAGGCACACCCGCGCCCGCCGCAGCGCCCGAAAGAACGACCACAAAAGCAGCAAAGCAGCCAGCAAAAAAGGCACCCGCCGCCCAGGAGGTGAGGCGAGTCTGGGACATCAAGCGGCGAGTGAACCCGACGACGCTCGCCCTCCCGAAGCTGGGATTGCGCACCGGCCTCACGAGGCTTGGCCTGACCCCCAGCGGCACCGTCGAGACACCTACTGGCGCCACGCAAGCGGGATGGTACGAACGCGGCGCCGCTCCGGGCCAGAAGGGCCCGGCCGTCGTCATCGGGCAGGTGTCGGGCACCGACGCGATCTTCGCAGACGTCGGAGGACTGGCCCGCGGCGCCGAGATCGTGGTTGGCCGCCAGGACGGCACCAGCGTGTCGTTCCGGGTCGACCGGGTGCAGCGCGTCGGTTTCGCTGACTTCCCGACACAGGAGGTCTACGGTCCCACCACCCGCCCGACCCTGCGGGTGATCGGCTTCCGCCCGGCGACGGCTTCGAAGGGTGGCGAGAACGTCATCCTCTACGCCACTGCTCAGTCAGTCACCCTGAAGCCGACGGTCAGGTGATCCCCCAGATGCGACGAGCAGCGACGAGTCACGGACCTATCGGGGTACTCTGTGGCGCCTTGGCGCTGGCCGGCTCCGTCCTCGTCATCTCGGGGCTGCTGCGCGACGGCGACTCACCGCGTGCACCAGCCCCACCACCTGAGGCCTCGGCTGGATCGTGGCCACAAGCGCTGTTGCCACCGGTCGTCCAGCCTCCGACAGATGGCCCGGCCGGGGCGCCATCCTTGCGCCCTACGCGCGTTGACATTCCCGCAATAGGTGTCAGCAGCCGCCTGATGGAACTGGGGTTGCAGCCAGACAGATCGCTCGAGGTGCCACCACTGAGCCGGGCCGAAACGGCCGGCTGGTACCGCTTCTCACCCTCCCCCGGCCAAGTGGGGCCTGCGGTGATCGTCGGACACGTCGACTCCAGGACCGGCCCGGCGGTGTTCTACAGGCTCAGTTCGCTGCGGCCCGGTGACCTCGTGCAGGTACGCCGCGCCGACGGCGTGGTGGCGGAGTTCGCCGTTGACCACATTGAGTCATTCGCCAAGTCCGCGTTCCCAACCCAAGCCGTCTATGGGCAGATCGAGCAGGCCGGGCTCCGGCTGATCACCTGCAGCGGCGAGTACCGCGCTGCCGAGGGCGGATACCAGGAGAACACAGTGGTGTTCGCGTCCCTGCGGCGCATGCTCCCCAGTCCTGGCGGTGCCGCGGCCAACCCGGTTGCGGCCCTCGAGTACCTGACCAACAGCACCGAGCACCGAACTGAGATGGAGAAGCCATGACTGCCCGCCGCCGCAAGCGCCCACTGACCGCCGGTGTCCTCCTCGTCGTGCTGGTCGCGGGCGCGGCCGGGTTCGCGCTTGCCGAGGGCACCTCCCAGACCCCTACCGGTTCACGCCCATCGGGCGCGCCGCTGATCTCGGGCGGCCCCACAGCCGTCCCCACGCTCCCGCGATCGGAGCCCGTCACGCTCTCGATCCCCAACATCGGGCTGGACACCCGGCTCGTCCCGCTGGAGGCCACCACCGAAGGCATGATGGAGCTGCCGCCAGTGAAGCGGGCGGGTTGGTACACCGGCTCAGTCACGCCTGGCGAGAGCGGCCTCACGGTCCTCGCCGGTTACATCCGCCGGTCGACGAACGAGCCCGGCATCTTCAAGAACCTCCGCCGCCTGCGCATTGGCCAACCGATTGTCGTGGACCGCGCCGACGGGGCTTCGGCGAACTATCTGGTCACCCGTATCGAGTCCTACGAAAAGGGCTCGTTCCCCGCGGAGGAGGTCTACGCCAGCGGCTCAGAACCTGAGCTTCGGATGGTCACCACCGGCGGTGCCCTCAAGAACGGCGACCCACTCGGCAACGTCGTCGTGTTCGCGCGGCTCATCAGAGACTCCCCAAAGCCCAATCAGAAATAGGAAATGAGGCAAAGGCATGTCAACTTGTGTCAAGCGGCCGACCCTGACCGAGGCGGCGAGCCGGCACCGCGGCCGGGCGATCGTCAGTGTCCTGGGCGGGCTGGCGCTCATCACGATCATCCTGGTCGGCATCGTCGTGCCGGCTTCGGCGCATGTGTCCGTCTCATCGACGGATGCTGCGCAAGGCGGCTTCGGCAAGGCCGTCTTCAGGGTGCCGACCGAGTCCGACACGGCGTCCACCACCAAGCTGGTGGTCAGCTTGCCGAAGGACACACCGTTCGCCTTCGTCACGGCCCAGTCGAAGCCCGGGTGGACGGTCACCCTCGACAAGCAGAAGCTGGCCAAGCCGACGAAGGTCGGCGAGTTCGAGCTGACCGAAGCTGTGCGCACCATCACCTGGTCGACGACCGGCGATGGCATTGCCCCATCGCAGTTCGACGAGTTCGCCCTCTCGGGCGGCCCGTTCCCCGACGACGAGTCGGTCTCGTTCGCGGCGGAGCAGACCTACAGTGACGGCGAGGTGGTCAGCTGGAACGAGGTTCAAAAGGGTGACACGGAGCCGGAGCATCCGGCGCCGACGCTGACCTTGGCTGCGCCGGTGGTCGAAAAGAGCGTCGCGTCCACGAGCGAGCCGTCGATCGCGCACGAAGGCGACGACACGGCGCGATTGCTCGGCGGTGGCTCGCTGGCGGTTGCCCTGGCAGCGCTGGTTGTCGCACTGCGACGGGGTCGACGTCGTGCCTAGCGTCGTTCTTCGCGTGAGCCTGCTGGCTCTGCTGTGCCTTGTCCTCGGGGCGGGACCGGCGTCGGCGCACGCGTCGCTCGTTGGTTCCGACCCCGAGGACGGTTCCTCAATGGCGAGCACCCCCGCGTCGATCTCACTCACGTTCAACGAGAACATCGGCAAGCCCGCCTACGTCGCCGTACGGGCTCCCGACGGGACGAAGGTTGCGGTGTCGAACGTTTCCGCGGTCAACGCCGAGGTCACTGCGGCACTTGCGCCGAGTGACCAGAAGGGTCGCTACACCGCGACCTACCGGGTGGTTTCGGCCGACGGCCATCCCGTCGAGGGCACGATCCGCTGGACGACCACGGCAGGCCGCGCGGTCAAGCACATCGACCCTCCGGAGCAGAAGCACCAATCTCGCGCCTATCTGTTCTGGGGCGTTCTCGCGGCGGCGGTCGTGATCGGTCTCCTGCGCGCACCACTCAGGAGGCCTCGTGATTGAGGTGTCGCAATGACCAGGACAATACGTGACGCCGCGCTCGCGTTCATGTTGAGCGCGTTCGTGATGGTGGCCGTTCTTGAGATCGGTGGGGGAGCGCCAGCATCCATGGTCGGTGACCTCCCCAGCCCTGGTGTGTTCGTCGGGTGGGCCGTTCCGTTCACCAAGCTCCTGACCGATGTCAGCGCCGTGATGGTCATCGGTTTCCTGCTGGTCGCCGTATTCCTGCTGCCGTCGTCCACCGACGAAGTTCTAGGGCCGTCCGTCCAGGCCGTGCGAATCGCGTCGAGGTGGGCGGCGATCTGGTCGGCGGCGACACTGGCCCTGTTCTTCCTCAACGTCTCAGACATCTTCGCCAAACCGCTCACAGAGCTCTCGAGCCCGTTCATCACCGAGTACGCAAAGATGCCGGCCGGCCGCGCTGTTCTGCTGCAAGCACTCGGCGCCGGGCTTGTGGCAGTTGCGGCGCGATGGACCCGCGGCACCATAGCGCTTGCCGGGATTCTCGGGCTGGCTCTTGCCACGATGGCGCCGATCACGCGTACTGGCCACGCGGCTTCGACGGGCTCACACGACCTCGCGACGATCAGCCTGCTGCTGCATGTCGTGGGCGTGACGTTGTGGGTCGGCGGTCTCGTTGCACTCGGCTGGGTGGCCCTGCGCGGCAGCAAGAGGCTTGAGTCGGCGACCGCGAGATTCTCTGCTCTGGCGGTCTGGGCATTTGTGATCGTGGGGGCGTCAGGCATGGTCAACGCCTACGTATCGCTTGGCTCGATTGATGAGCTGTTCGGCTCGGCATACGGCAGACTCGTGCTCCTCAAGGTCATCGCGCTGGTCGTGCTTGGCAGCTTCGGCTATGTGCAACGCAGTCGGATCGCCAAGCAAGGCGCCGGGTTCCTGCGCCTGGCCCTGATCGAGCTCTTCATCATGGCGGCAACGATCGGTCTTGCCGTCGCGCTTTCGCGTACGCCGACGCCAGCCGGCTCGGACGCCGACCATGACCCGATGGCAGCCCTTTTCCTGGATGAGACGGACCTTGCAGTGGATCCGACTCGCCGGCCCGGCTCATTCGCACCCGCAACCGTCGCGGTGGACATCATGACAAAACGTCAACGGACGAGCGTGTGACCGCGAAGCAGGCGCCGATCGGCGCCCATTCCTCTGGACCGTGGTTTCGCTTGTGCGCCATCCTCGCTGGCTGTTCATTCTTCATATCCGCCTACGTGATCCTCGGGGATCTCGATTGGTGGTGGCAGGTGTTGCTCGCCCACGTCGGCATCACGCTGCTGCTCCTGCTCGGCCTGTGGATGTGGTTCGAGGCCGGCGAGGCGAAGGTCAACGCCGAGCTCGTGGTCCTCGAGGTAGCCGATCCTGGCGGCGGCTCAGGCTCCGCCGTCGTTCTTGATGTGAGAGTTCCGGACAGGGAGGACGAGCATGCATCGCGTCGTACTGAACATGCAGATGAGTAGCGACGACGCCTTCTCGACCGTGTCGACTGCTTTGGGCGCCATCCCGGACATCACGATTGACGCACCGGGCTGGAACAACAACCGCCATCTCGTCGTCACGATCGAGACCGACGACCCCGATGTCATCGACATTGTCCGCGAGATCACGTGGCAGTTCGACGCGCTGGCGATCCAGCACTCGCTGCACCTCGCCGGGACGTTGGGCGGGCGCGCATCCCGCCGCGCGTAGGCTGGGGGGACGAAATCGACGCCGACGTCCGGAGCCCTGGTTCACGTCTCTTCGTGTGCGATCTGGTCGCTCACCGCGAAGAGGAGGTCGCACGAGAACGCGACCATCTCGTCCCGAGTGATGTCGAGCTCGCCATTGCACCACCGCTCCAGCGCGCCCCAGGCGCCGCTGCTCACCAGGGCGACCGCGTGCTCCACCCGGTGCCGGCCCTCGGCTGTCCTCGGCTGGGCGTACAGCTCCCTGTCGAGGTGACAGATCCGCCGGTTGAGCGCCTTGAGCGCGTTGCGCTGGAGCCGCTCGAGGCTGGGGTGGCCGGGCCGATTGACGAATGCGAGCTGCCCCAGCATCGCGTCCTCTGCAACCATGTCGACGATCGTGCCGATGACCGCCTTGATCTGATCGCGGGGAGCGCTTCCCGCCGCGTCGATCGCCTCGGTCATACGTGCGTCTGCATCAACGCGGACACCCGTGTAGAGGGTCGACAAGAGGTCGTCGACGTTTTCGAAGCATTCGTAAAAGTATCGCGCCGTGAGGCCCGCCTCCGCGCACACGACCCGGGACGACACGCCGTGGAGTCCTTCTCGCCGCACCACCTCAGCCGCCGCGGCGAGCAACTGCTCTCGACGGCGGTCTTCTCGTTGTTGGCTGCTGAGGCCTCCATACACGCGACCGGCCATCTGCACATGGTCACACGCCGAGAGGAGCTGCGGTGCTGATTGGCCATTTCCCCCGTCCTGTGCAGTCAGGGTCCATGGTGGGGTCGGGAACCGCAGCAACGACGGGCAGAACCGGAGAACTGTCGGGACTTACGTGCACAGACACCCTCTGGAGGCCGTAGCAATTGAACGTTCAGCCCGGCTCCGACGGGGTCTCCCGCACGGTGCAGCGGGTGCCGGAGTAGATCGTTGGCATGCACTGGTTGCAGTGGATGCAGAGACCGCGGGTGGTCTCGCCTGACTGCATGCGGTTGACCAGGTCGGGCTCGCGGAGCAAGGCGCGACCCATGGCGACGAACTCGAAGCCCTCGGCCATCGCCCGGTCCATCGTCGCCCGGTCGTTGATGCCGCCGAGCATGATCAGCGGCATCGCGAGGCCGGCCCGGAAGGCGAGCGCCTTCTCGCGCAGGTAGGCCTCCTCGAACGGGTACGCCTTGAAGAACGCCTTGCCCATCGGCGTCTTGAGCCCCAGGCGTACGGGCGCGGGCATGGTGGCCGCGAACTCCTTGAGCGGGACGTCGCCGCGAAAGAGGTACATCGGGTTGAGCAGCGAGCTGCCGGCGCTGAGCTCCAGTGCGTCGAGGTGGCCGTCGGCCTCCAGCATCTGCGCGAACTCCAGGCTCTCGGGCATCGAGAAGCCGCGGCGTGAGCCCTCGGTCATACCGATCTTGGCGGTGACCGCGACGCTGTCGCCGACCTCATCGCGTACGACCCGGGCCACGTCGCGGGCGAACGTCGCGCGGCTGTCGAGCGTGCCACCCCAGTCATCCTTGCGCCGGTTCTGCCCCGGCGCGAGGAACGAGCTGAGCAGGTAGCCGTGCGCCATGTGGATCTCCAGCACGTCGAAGCCGGCGTCGACCATGATCCGCGCCGTACGCACGTAGTCCCTGGTGATCCGGGAGATGTCCGCGGCGGTGGCCGAGCGGATCATCTGCATGCTCAGCGGTGACGGCATCCTCGATGCGGCGAGGGCGTGCACGCCGTTCGACCGGCCGTTGGCGACCGGCCCTGCGTGCCCGAGCTGGCCGGCGACCTTGGCCCCGGTCTCGTGGATCGCATCGGTCAGCCGGGCGAGGCCGGGTGCCGACGCGGCGTTGACGACGATGACCTCCTTCTGCGTACGCCCTTCAGGCGAGACGGCGAGGTAGGCAACCGTCGTGAGGCCGACTCCGCCGCGAGCCGGCGCGAGGTGATAGTCGATCAGCTCGTCGGTCACCAGGCCGTGGGGAGTGCGTCCCTCGAACGTCGCAGCCTTGACGGTCCGGTTCCGCAGCCGCACGGGACCGAGATCGGCGGGCTCGAAGACGGTGTGGGCCATGGCGCTCATGGTAGAACACGTTCTACATTGGTGGCATGCGCAACGGAATCGTGCTCTTCACGTCTGACCGCGGCATCAGGCCCGCCGATCTCGCCCGTGCCGCGGAGGAGCGCGGCTTCGACACGTTCTACGTGCCCGAGCACACGCACATCCCCGTGAAGCGCGAGGCGTTGCACCCCACGGGTGGCGAGGAGCTGCCAGACGACCGCTACATGCGCACGCTCGACCCGTGGACGACCCTGGCGACGTGCGCTGCGGTGACCGAGCGGATCGGCCTGTCGACGGCGGTGTGCCTGCCGGTCGAGTCCGACCCGATCACTCTGGCCAAGACGTTGGCGACCCTCGACCACCTCTCGGGCGGCCGGGTCACGATCGGCGCCGGGTTCGGCTGGAACACCGACGAGCTCACCGACCACCACGTACCGGCCAACAAGCGCCGCACGGTGCTCAAGGAGTACCTCGAGGCGATGCGCGCCCTGTGGACCCAGGACGAGGCGTCGTACGACGGACAGTTCGTGTCGTTCGGCCCGAGCTGGGCCTATCCCAAGCCGCCGCAGGGCCGGATCCCGGTCATCATCGGCGCCGGCGGCGGTCCCAAGACGATGAAGTGGATCGCCCAGAACGCCGACGGCTGGATGACGACCCCCATCGAGACCGACACCGCTGCCAAGGCCGAGCTGCTGCGCAAGGAGTGGGCCGATGCGGGTCGCGAGGGCGAGCCCGACATACGGATCCTGGTCGCGAAGAGGCCGACCGAGCAGGACTTCGCCGACTGGATGTCCGCCGGGGCCTCGGAGCTGATCTGGGGGGTGCCCGACTCCGACGAGGACAAGGTCCTGGTCTATCTCGACAAGCTGGCGTCGCGAGTCATCCACCCAACGCGCTGAGCATTCTCCGGCCGGTGTCGCTCAGCGTGCCGTGAGCCTCCGCCACCCGGCACCAGTCGCGAGTCATGTCGGCGAACTTCTGCGGGTTGTAGATGTCCTCCTCGCGGATCAGGTTGCCGTCGTCGTCGAACGTCAGGATCGTGATGTTCGAGGCCTCGTGGATCGATCCGTCGCCCGGGTCGCGCATGATGTTGCGGATGTCGCAGATGACCCGGTTGGTGGCTGGGTCGACGACCGACCAGGCCGCCGGGAACGCGATCATCTCGGTGGCCGGGAACTCGTTCATCGTCCTCACGACCCAGGCGCGGATCTCCTCGCGGCCGGTGAAGTCGCCATACGCGTGCTCGCGATAGGTCGCATCCTCGGTGAACATGTCGGCGAACGCCGACCAGTCCCGGGTCTGGGAGATCTCGTCGACGCGCGTGGCATAGCGATCGAACGCCGACTGCAACATGTTCTCGTTCTCGGTCACAACGACACCCAACCACACGTGCCCGTACGGTCTGGGTATGACCGATGTCGCGCAGTCCCTCGTGCCGACGCCGTACGGCGACGCCCGGGTGCACGTGGCTCGACCAGGTGGTGACCCCCGCGGACTCGTGATGCTCGGCCATGGGGCAGGTGGTGGCGTGACCGCCCACGACCTGCAGCTCGCCGCCGCCGTGGCGCTGGGTGCGGGGCTCGTGGTCGCCCTGGTCGAGCAGCCCTATCGGGTCGCGGGCCGTCGCGCGCCCGCGCCACCGGCTCAGGTCGACGCCGCGTGGCGCGCTGTCGCCGAGCACCTGCACGCCGGCGAGCTCGCCGACCTGCCGTTGATCACCGGCGGCCGCTCGTTCGGCGGCCGGGTCGCCTGTCGTACGTCCGCCGATGTCGGGGCAGCCGGAGTGCTGTGCCTGGCGTTCCCGCTGCACCCGCCGGGTCGTCCCGAGAAGACCCGACTCCCCGAGCTCGCTGCCGTGACCGTCCCGACCCTCGTGATCCAGGGTGAGCGTGACCCGTTCGGCGTGCCGGAGCCGGCGACCCTGCCGAACGGGCACACGCTCGTCGTGGTGTCGGGTGATCACTCCCTCAAGAAGGACGCCCCCGCAATCCGCGCCGCCATCACGGATTGGCTGGGCGCGGTGTTCACCCCGTCACCTGGAACGTCTTGGTGAGGTTCGCCGTCGAGTTGTCGCCGGCATACACCTGGATCGCTCCGGGCTCGACGACGAATTTCCCGCGGTTGTCGTAGAACCCGAAGTCGCTGGCGTCGAGGGTGAACCGCACGGTCTTGGAGGCGCCCGGCTTCAGTGTCACCCGTTCGAAGCCGCGCAGGCGGCGTACCGGCTGGGAGATGCTGGCGACCGGGTCGTGGAGATAGACCTGTGCGACGTCGTCCCCGGCCACGTCACCGGTGTTGGTGACCTTCATCGACACGACCACGCTGCCCTTGCGGGAGACCGCGGACTTGCTCAGGCTGAGGTCGGAGACCTTGAACGTCGTGTAGCTCAGCCCGAAGCCGAACGGGAAGAGCGGGTCGCAGGTGCGCAGGTCGCGGTAGCGCGAGTCGTACTTCTGCTCGACGTCGCACGGCCGGCCCGTCGGTTCGTGGTTGTAGTAGATCGGCACCTGGCCGAGTCGCTGCGGGAAGGACACCGGGAGCTTGCCGCCCGGGTTGACCTTGCCGAACACGACGTCGGCGACCGCGTTGCCGGCCTCGACTCCGGGGGCCCAGGCCTCCAGCACGGCCGGCGCCGACCCGACCACCTTGGAGAGAGTCAGTGGGCGGCCGTTGAAGAGCACGACCACGAACGGCTTGCCGGTCGCCTTGATCGCGTCGATCAGCTCCTGCTGCTTGCCGGGCAGGTCGATCGTCGAGCGGCTCGTCGCCTCGCCGCTCATCTCGCGGGTCTCGCCGACCGCGAGGACCACTTGGTCCGCGGCCTTCGCGGTGGCCACGGCCTTGGCGAACCCGGCATCGGACGGGCAGTCATCGGCCGGGTCGTAGGCCGGCGGCTCCTCGTTGCTCAGCGCGCAGCCCTGGGCGTACGTCGTGGTGGCCGACGAGCCTGCGGCGATGCCCTTGAGCACGCTGACCGCGTCGCCATCCTCGCCCTTGCCCCACCAAGCACCGAGCATGTCGTGCGGGCTGTCACCGAGCGGACCGATGACGGCGGTCTTCTTCGCCGGGTCGAGCGGGAGGGTCTTGTCCTTGTTCTGCAGCAGCACCATCGAGCGGCTCGCGGCGGTGCGCGCCGCCTTGCGGTCGGCGGCCGTGAGGAAGCTGGCGGGGTCGGTGGCCTTGGCCTGGTCGACGTACGGGCGCTCGAAGAGGCCGGCGCGGAACTTGACGCGCAGGATGCGTCGGACGGCGTCGTCGAGCCGCTTCTTGGAGATCCGGCCATCGGCGAGCAGCTGCTTGCCGTAGTCGCGGATGTAGGTGCTGACCATCTCCGAGTCGGTGCCGGCCATCAGGGCCTTGGCGCCGGCGTCGGGTCCGTCGGCCGCCGTGCCGTGGCCGCACGAGCCCTCGTCCGGCTTCTTCGGCGGGCAGGCGCGGGTCTCGGCGACCGCCGTGTAGTCACTCTCGACGAACCCGTCGAAGCCCCACTCCTTCTTGAGGATCTGCGTCTCGGTGTAGGAGTTGGCGCAACCCGGCACGCCGTTGAGGGCGTTGAACGAGCACATCACGGTGTCAGCGCCGGCATCGACTGCGGCCTTGAACGGCGGCAGGTAGAGATTGCGGAGCGTCTGCTCCGACAGGTCGGTGGTGCCGTAGTCGCGGCCGCCCTCGGGATCTCCGTATGCCACGAAGTGCTTGACGCTGGTGACCGCCCGGTCGGGCTTGCTGTAGTCATCGCCCTGAGCGCCCTTGACCCGGGCGGCGGCGAACACCGAGCCGAGGTAGGGGTCCTCGCCGTTGCCCTCGACGATCCGGCCCCAGCGTGGTTCGTGCGAGACGTCGACCATCGGGCTGTAGATCTGCTTGATGCCGACCGTGGTCGACTCGCGGGCGCCGATCTTGGCGTCGGCGCGTGCGACGTCGGGGTCGAACGAGCTGGCGGCGCCGAGGGGCACCGGGAAGATCGTGCGGTAGCCGTGGATCGTGTCGTACGCGAACAGGATCGGGATGTGGAGCCGCGACTTCGTCATCGCGATCCGCTGGAAGTGGTCGATCTTCGCCGGATCGGTCAGGCTGAAGACCCCTCCGACCCCGGCCTTGGCGTCCTTGTCGGTGATCTGTCCGTCGGAGAGCAGCTGCACCTGCTGAAGCTTCTCCTCGGTCGTCATCTTGGCCAGCAACCGGTCGACCCGCTGCTCGACCGAGCGACTGGGTGCCCCTCGGTCGGCAGTCAGAGCCCGCTCGTCGGCCGCCCCTCCGTCGTTCGCCAGCACACTGCCGGCCATCAGGCTGCCGGCCACCAACGGTCCGGCGACCGCCACCACCACGAACTTCTTCATGTCCTGCCCCCCGTGCGATTGCCGGGTCGCTCGCATCGGATGCAGGCGACCCGTCCTGGAACTGTGATCCACGCCACAACCTACGCTTCATGGGCGACGATGTTTACCCCTCGTCCTTGACCGAGTGATGAGTTCTCGCGCGCGCCGCCGTCATACATACGAAAGGAACACGACGAGACGGAAGGCTGATGTGATGAGTGTGGACATGCAACTGGAGGATCTGGGCGTGAGTGATCTGGGTGAGGTCGACGAGGCGGCATTCTCGGAGCTGGCCGAGCCGCACCGGCGGGAGCTGCACGTGCACTGCTACCGGATGCTCGGGTCGTTCGAGGACGCCGAGGACACCGTCCAGGAGACGTTCCTGCGTGCGTGGCGCCGGCGGGAGACCTTCGAGGGGCGGTCGACGTTCCGGGCCTGGCTCTACCGGATCGCGACCAATGCCTGCCTCGACCTGCTCGCCAAGCGCCGCCCCGAGCCGGCGACCGGCGGCGAGGTGCTGTGGCTGCAGCCCTATCCGGACCGCCTGCTCGACGAGCTGCCCGCGGATGACGCGGACGAGCCCGAGAGCACTCGCTGTCGCCCGGGAGACGATCGAGCTGGCGTACGTTGTTGCGGTCCAGCACCTCGCGCCCCGCCCGCGGGCCGCGCTGATCCTGCGGGACGTGCTCGGCTGGCCGGCGAAGGACGTCGCGGAGCTGCTCGGCGACTCGGTCAACTCCGTCAACAGTGCGCTGCAGCGGGCCCGCGCCGGCATGCGGGAGCACCTGCCCGCCGAGCGGCAGGACTGGACCGGTGGCGACGAGGACGCCGCGACGCGTGAGCTGGTGCGCAGCTTCACCGACGCCAGCGTGGCCAAGGACATCGACGCGATCACCACGATGCTGCGCGATGACGTCCGCTACTCGATGCCGCCCACGCCGGGCCTCTACGTCGGCCGTGACGCGGTGCTGGGCGACTGGATCGAGCGACGGCTTCGAGGAGCTGACGGTGACATGCGTACGCGTCCTCACCTCGGTCAACCGGCAGCCCGCCGATCGCCTTCTACCTCTGGCAGGAGCGCGAGCGGCGCCTACCTGCCGCTGACGATCGACGTCCTGCGGATCAGCGGCGGGGCGGTCACCGAGATCGTCGATCTTCCACGACGACCAGTTCCCGCGGCTCGGGTTGCCGGAGCGCCTGCCGGCGGACGGCGTCGTGCAGTGACGGAGCCGCACCGGCCGCGTCCGGTCGACTACGCGCTCGCCGTGACCGGTGTCGTCGCCGCGCTTGCTGCGATGGTCGCCACCACCGCTCGGCGCGGCGCTCGCCCGGGCAGCCGACGTCGACTTCGCGGTGTCCGGCAGCGACGAGACGATCCCGGTTTCAGGTGTGGCCGTGGTGACCGGCTTCTTCTCGCTCGTCGGCATCGTGCATCGCGATCGTGCTGCAGCGTTGGAGCGCTCGCCCCGCTGAGCGGTTCGTGTGGACGGCGGTGTCGCTGACCGCGATCTCGCTGGTCCCGCCCGCTGCTCGCCGCGGCGAACGCCGCGCACCGCCGTCGCCCTCATCGGGCTGCATCTCGTCGCTGGCCGCAGTGATGATCCCGGCCCTGGCGTGGCGGATGAGTGCTGCTGAGCGCATCACCGTGTAGCCCAGATCCGCGATAGCGTCGGAGGGCATCCCGGCAACGAGGAGGATTCATGAAGTCCGTACGTCTGCACGCCGATGGGCTACGACTCGAGGAGATCCCGCGACCCGAGCCCGGACCGGATGACGTCCTCGTACGCGTCCATGCCGCTGCGATCACCCGCGACGAGCTGACCTGGCCGACCGACCGGCTGCCGGCCACCCCGTCGTACGAGCTCTCCGGGGTTGTCGAGGACACCGGCGAAGAGGTCATCGCGCTGACGCCGTTCGACCGCGACGGCGTCGCCGCCGAGTGGGCGATCGTGCCGCGAGCCGTGCTCGCTCCCAAGCCCGCCGGGCTGAGCCATGAGGAGGCCGCAGCGCTCCCGATGCCCGGCCTGACCGCGTGGCAGGCCCTCGTCGTCCACGGCGGGCTCAGCGAAGGGTCAACGTGTCCTGGTGACCGGTGCGGGCGGTGGCGTGGGGCACATCGCCGTGCAGCTCGCCCGGCGGCTCGGCGCCGTCGTTGTCGAGGACGGGGAGACCTGCGACCTGCTGTTCGACACCGTCGGTGGCGAGGCGCTCACCCGGAATGCTGATGGCGCCCAACGCATCGTGACGGTCGCGGCCGAGGCCCCGGGAGCCGACTACTTCATCGTCGAGCCGGACGGCGAGCAGCTCGCGGCGCTGCCAGAGCTGCAGCCGCAGGTCGACAGCGTGTTCGCGCTCGAGGACTTCGAAGCGGCGTTCGCGCGTCTCGAACAGCGCGGCAAGCGCGGCAAGGTCGTCCTGAGCGTCAGCGCCAGCTGAGCGTCGTCAGGAGATCAGCGATGCGCGCTGTTGGTGGGGGAGCCCGAAGAGCTGGTTGAGCGCCTGCGCACGCTTGAGCACGAGGTGCGCATCGTGCTCCCACGTGATCGCGATGCCGCCGTGCAGCTGGACCGTCTCGGCGGCGACCGCCATCGCCGCCTCCGCGCAGTACGAACCAGCAGCGGCGGCCAGTCGCTCGGCGTTGGCGGCGCCCTCGACGTGCGCCTGAACCGCGGCCCAGGCCCCCGACCGCGACATCTGCACCTGGACGAGCAGGTCGGCCATCCGGTGCTTGAGCGCCTGGAACGAGCCGATCGGGCGGCCGAACTGCTCGCGCTGCTTGGTGTAGTCGACCGTCATGTCGAGCCCGCGCTGGGCGCAGCCGACCTGCAGGGCAGCGGTGGCGAGGGTGCCGACGCGGTGCGCCGTCGCCAAGAGCTCGGTGGCGTCCAGGGTGATCGTCTCGGCCGCGACGTTGTCGAGCTCGATGCGGGCGAAGGCGAGCGTCGGGTCCATGCCCGGCACCCGCGTACGTGTCAGGCCCGCAGCGGCCGGATCGACGCCGAACAGCCCGACGCCATCGTCGTGCTGACGCGACGACGAGCAGGATCTCGGCGGTGTCGCCGTGCAGGACGGGGGAGACCGAGCCGGTCAGTGCACCGTCGCCCAAGGTGACGCCGACGGGTGCGTCGGCCGGGCCGGTGATGCCGGACCAGGCGAGGGTGGCGACGGTGCCGGCGGCGATGCGTTCGAGGGGATCAGTCCTTTCGACAAGCTCAAGGACCGTCGGTCAAGCAGCGCCGCGCTGGCGACGACCGAGGCGAGCAACGGCGAAGGAGTGAGCGCGCGGCCGAGCTCCTCGAGCACGACGTACGTCTCGACGAGGCTGAAGCCGGCTCCGCCTGCTCCTCGGGGATGGCCAGCGCGGCGACCCCGATCTGGTCGCACAGCGTCGCCCACAGGTCGGGGTCGAATCCGGCTGGCTGCGCCATCGCACGCCGAACCGCCTGGCTGTCGGACCGGCGCTCGAGCAGGTTGCGCACGGACGCGGCGAGCTCGGTGTGTTCCCGGGTGGGCGCGAGGTCCGTCATGACGAGCTCGTTCCTTGAGCTTGTCGACCGGATCGTTCGGCAGCTCCCGATCGATTTGCAGTGCGGTGAGCAGGCGGTCGCGGTGGTACGCCGTCGAGCCCCACGCCGACTGCAGCGCGCGGATGCGGAGCAGCCACAGGCTGAGGTCGTACTCCTCGGTGTAGCCGATGGCACCGTGGACCTGCAGGCCGACTCGGGCCGCGAGGTTGGCGGCACTCGCCGCCTGGATCTTCGCCGCCGAGACCGAGCGGGGGGTCGGCTCCACGGCCGCGCCGAGGACCAGCGGCCGGGCGAAGTCGAGCGCGATGCGTACGTCCGCGAGCTGGTGCTTGATGGCCTGGTACGAGCCGATGGCGCGGCCGAACTGGGTGCGCTGCTTCACGTACGTCACGGAGTCGGCCAGCACCCGCTCACCCGCACCGAGCAGCTCCGCGGCGGTCGCGAGGACGGCGAGGTCGAAGGCCGCGTCGAGGTCGCCATGCTCCACCGGTGCGCCGGCCGTGACGTCGAACAGGTGGCGGCTGGGGTCCACCGACGCGACGGGGCTGCCCGCGGTCGCGCGGTGCAGCTCACCGTCGACGAGCACGAAGACGTCGTGCGCGATGTCGGCGTCGAGGGCGTATGGCATCGCGACCGTCGCGCGCGACTCGGCGAGGTCGACATCGGGCAGCGCGACCGGGAGGTAGGCCGCCGACTCGATCCAGGGGCCGGGCACGACGTGGCGACCGATCGCCTCGAACCCGATGGCCACCTCGACGGGCGTCGCCTCGGCGGCGAGCGACGTCACGCCGACCTCGGCCAGCCGCGACCAGAGCTTGAGGCCGGGCTCGTGGTCACCAGCAGCCCAGGCCCGGTTCGCTGCAGCGGTGTCGGCCCGGGACAGCAGGTCGTCGAGGGACCGGGCGAACCCGGTCTGCTCGGAGGTCAGCTCGAACTTCATCCCCGCGCCTCTCGGGGAGGCCGAGGATGCGTTCGGCGATGATGTTGCGCTGGATCTCGTTGGTGCCGGCATAGATCGGCCCAGACAGTGAGAACAGGTAGCCGTCGGTCCAGGCGGAGGCGACCTCGGCCTCGGGCCCCAGCAGGTCGAGCGCGGTCTCGTGGAGGGCGACGTCGAGCTCGCTCCACCAGACCTTGTTGACCGAGCCGGCGGCCCCGATGTCGCCGCCCTCGGCGAGTCGGGTGACCGTGCCCCACGTGAAGAGCCGGTACGCCTCGGCGCGGACCCACGCGTCGACGACGTCAGCCGACAGCGCCGGGTCCGGGCTGTCGGCGTACAGGTCGAGGAGTCGGTCGGCGGAGGCGCAGAAACGACCCGGCGAGCGCAGCGACAGGCCGCGCTCGTTGCCCGCCGTGCTCATCGCCACGCGCCAGCCGTCACCGGGATCACCGAGCACGTCGGCGTCGGGCACGAAGACGTCGTCGAAGAACAGCTCGGCGAAGCCGGCCTCGCCGTCGAGCTGGGCGATCGGGCGTACGGTCACGCCGTCCGCGTCGAGCGGGAAGCAGAAGTAGGTCAGCCCGCGATGCCGCTCGGCCTCGGGGTCGGAGCGGAACAGCCCGAACCCCTGGTGCGCGTACGCGGCGCGCGGACGACCAGGTCTTCTGCCCGTTCAGCAGCCAGCCACCGTCGACCGCCGTGGCAGTCGACCGCAGCGAGGCGAGGTCGGAACCGGCCTCGGGCTCGGACCAGGCCTGCGCCCAGATCTTCTCGCCGGTCGCCATCGACGGCAGCCAACGTCGCTGCTGCTCCGCGGTGCCGTGGTCGAAGATGATCGGCGCGAGCAGGAAGATGCCGTTCTGCGAGACGCGACCAGGAGCCCCTGCGCGGTAGTACTCCTCCTCGAAGATGACCCATTCGACGAGCGACGCGCCGCGGCCGCCGAACTCCTCGGGCCACGAGACCACCGACCAGCGTGCGTCGGCGAGCCGGCGTTCCCACTGCTGGTGCGCGACGAACCCGTCGGCGGTGTCCATCGACGGCAACGCCTCCGCCGGTACGTTCGCGGCCAGCCAGGCGCGGGCCTCGTCGCGGAAGCGAGCTCGTCAGGGGAGAAGTCGAGGTTCACGTCCTGCTCGCTCTGCCCTCATCGTCCCGAGCCTTTGCCGCCATCGACTTCGCGTCGAGCCCGGCGAGCGCGTCTCTCCGACCTCGGCGTTGTGGGCGTGCGCGAAGTGGTGCAGCCCGAACACCGAGTCCATGCCGGCCCGCATGCCCTGCAGGTCCTCGGCCTGGTTGACCGCCTTCTTGGTCAGCGCCAGCCCGAACCGCGGCATCTGCGCGATCCGCCCGGCC
The DNA here is from genome assembly GCA_963759975.1 of uncultured Actinomycetota bacterium. Taxonomy (GTDB): domain Bacteria; phylum Actinomycetota; class Actinomycetes; order Propionibacteriales; family Nocardioidaceae; genus Aeromicrobium. Next base: position 558,006 of record CAVXBS010000018.1, on the reverse strand, counting down.
AGCGCGAGCACCGTCGACTCCGAGCTCCTCGGCCGGTACGACCTGGTTGACCATGCCCAGCGCCAGTGCACGATCGGCGGTGAACCGGTCGCCGGAGTAGAGGAACTCCTTGGCGGCACGGGGATTCATGACCCACGGGTGCGCGAAGTACTCGACACCGGGGATCCCCATGCGTACGACCGGGTCGGAGAAGAACGCGTCGTCCGAGGCGATGATGAAGTCGCACGCCCAGGCCAGCATCAGCCCGCCGGCGATGCAGGCGCCGTGCACCATCGCGATGACCGGCTTGGGCACCTCGCGCCAGCGCCGGCACATGCCGAGGTAGACCTCGGACTCGCGGGCGAAGCGCTGGTCGCCGCCCTCCTTGTCGGTGTGGTCCCACCAGATCACGGCCTTGCGCTCGAACGTCTGGTCCACGTCGCGGCCCGGCGTGCCGATGTCGTGGCCGGCGCAGAAGTGCTTGCCGTTGCCGGCCAGCACGATGACCTTGACCGCGTCGTCATCGGTGGCGCGCTGGAACGCGGCATCGAGCGCGTACGTCATCTTGGAGTTCTGCGCGTTGCGGTACTCCGGCCGGTTGAGCGTGATGCGCGCGACCTGGTCGACCACCTCGTACGTCACGACGTCAGCTTCTTCAGACGGCACAGTGCTCACGATGCGCTCCTCAGCTCGGTCTTCAGGACTTTTCCGGACAGGTTGCGGGGCAGGGCGTCGACGAAGACGACCTCGCGCGGCACCTTGAAGTTGGCCAGCCGCTCCCGGGCGTACGCGATCACGGCGTCGGCGTCCGGGCCGCCTTCACGGCGTACGACGAATGCCTTGCCGACCTCGCCCAGGCGCTCGTCGGGCGCGCCGATCACCGCCACGTCGACCACGCCGTCGAGGCGGCCGAGGGCCTGCTCGACCTCGGCCGGGATAGACGTTGAAGCCGCCGCAGATGTACATGTCCTTGAGTCGGTCCGTGATCCGCAGGTAGCCGTCGGCGTCGAGCACCCCGACGTCGCCGGTGTGCAGCCAGCCGTCGGAGTCGATCGCCTCGGCGGTCGAGGCGGGGTCGTCGAGATAGCCCTGCATGACCTGCGAGCCGCGCAGCAACAGCTCGCCCTCGGTGCCGGGCGGCAGGTGCTCGCCGGTCTCCGGGTCGGCGATCGCCGTCTCCATCCCGTCGATGGCCCGGCCGCATGTCGTCGCGACGGTCTCGTCGCTGTCGCCGCGACGGCACATCGTGGCGACGACGCACTCGGTCATCCCGAACGCCGTGATCACGAGGTCGAAGCTGAGCTCGCGCTGCAGCCGCTCGACGAGGGTCACCGGCACGTTCGCGGCACCGGTGTTGGCGAAGCGCAGCGATGACGTGTCGGTGTCCGGGAACGCCGGCGACTCGAGCAGGCCGAGGAAGATCGCCGGGGCGCCGGGCACCATCGTGATCTGCTCGGACTCGATCAGGCCCAGTGCCGCATCGGGGTCGAACGTCGCCATGGGGAAGAGTGCGCAGCCGTGCAGCAGGCCGACGAGGACGCCGACCTTGTAGCCGTACGAGTGGAAGAACGGGCTGATCACGAGGTAGCGATCGGCGCTGGTCACCTCGCCGACGGCACTCCACGCGGCGGCCGCGGCGACGGTCTGGCGATGTGCGCTGAGCACGCCCTTGGGGCGCCCGCTCGTGCCGGACGTGAAGAGGATGTCGGCGATGTCGTCGGGCGCGACGGCGTCGGCCGACCGCCTCGACCGTCGCCAGATCCAGCTCGTCGACGTCGGCGGCGAGGATGCCGATGTCGGCGAGGTCGAGGATCCGCGCCGTGGGGGAGAGTGACCGTAGGTCGGCGATCTGGGTACGCCCGAGGAACCCGTCCGCGACGATCACCAGGGCTGCGCCCGTGCGGTCGACGATGTCAGAGACCTCGTGAGCCGTGTAGCGCGAGTTGGCCGGCACGAGGGTGCCGCCGGCGTACGTCACCGCGAGTGCCGCGACGATCCAGTCGATGCTGTTGGGTGCCCAGAGGACCACGCGACCGCCCGGCATCCGCTGCTTCAGGTAGGCCGCGGCGGTGCGACGAACGCGGTCGTGCAGCTCGGTGAAGGTCACGGTGCGACCGTCCATGGCGCAGGCCACGGCGTCGCCGATACTCCTCAGCAGCGCGACGCACGAGGCCCGGGACGGTGTCGGTCACGCGATCCTCCTTCGTACGTACGCCAGCCAAGCAAGTGCTTGGTAGGCTACCTCATCCGGACGACCCCGAGCCGACGAGCTGACATGAGCCCCGACGACGAAGCCTTCCGCGAGGAGGTCCGCGCCTGGCTCGCCGACCACCTCACGGGTGAATGGGCCGCGCTGCGGGGCCTCGGTGGCTCCGGCAGCGGTCATGAGGCGTACGAGGAACGACTGGCCTGGAACCGGCTCCTGGCCGAGCACGGCTGGACCTGTCTCGGCTGGCCGAGGAGCATGGCGGCCGTGGGCTGAGCCTGGCGCAGCAGGCCATCTTCCATGAGGAGTATGCCCGCGCAGACGCCCCGGCACGGTCAACCACCTCGGCGAGCAGCTGCTGGGTCCGACGCTGCTCGAGTTCGGCACCGATGAGCAGAAGGCCCGGTTCCTGCCGGGCATCAGGTCCGTCGACGAGCTGTGGTGCCAGGGCTACTCCGAGCCGGGTGCCGGCTCCGACCTCGCGGCGGTGAGCACCCGCGCGGTGCTGGACGAGGCTGCCGGCGAGTGGGTCGATCGACGGTCAGAAGGTGTGGACATCGTGGGCCCATGAGGCCGACTGGATCTTCGTCATCGCCCGCACCGAGCCGGGATCGACACGTCACCACGGGCTGTCGTTCCTGTTGGTGCCGCTCGACCAGGACGGCGTCGAGATCCGGCCCATCGAGCAGATCACGGGCGGCTCGGAGTTCAACGAGGTCTTCTTCTCCGGCGCGCGGACGCCCGCCGGGATGATCGTCGGCGAGCCCGGTGACGGGTGGCGGGTCGCGATGGCCCTGCTGGGTTTCGAGCGGGGCGTGTCGGTGCTCGGCCAGCAGGTCGCCTTCGAGCGCGAGCTCAACGACCTGATCGACCTGGCGCGCAGCAACGGCACGCATCGACGACCCGGTGATCCGCGACCGGCTCGCCGCGCAGAGCGCGGAGTTCGAGGTCATGCGGGTCAACGCCGTGCGGTCGCTGACCGAGGCGACACCGGGCGCGGACAACGTCGCCAAGCTGCGTCTGGGCCGGCTGGCACCGCCGGCTCGGCGAGCTGGCCATGGAGGTCGTGCGGTGCCGGTGTCGCTGACCGCGACCGGCGAGTCGTACGAGCTCGACCGCTGGCAGCGGCTCTTCCTGTTCTCCCGCGCCGACACGATCTACGGCGGCAGCGACGAGATCCAACGCAACATCCTCGCCGAGCGCGTGCTCGGCCTTCCCAAAGAGGCCCGCGGATGACGACGATGCCGACCCGAGCAGCCCACCCCCGACTACGTACCCGGCCACGGCCTGCTGGCCGGCAAGGTCGTCGTGGTGACCGCCGCCGCCGGCGCCGGCATCGGCGCCGCCGTGGCGCGGCGTGCCCTCGAGGAGTGCGCCGGCGCGGTCGTCATCAGCGACACCCACGAGCGGCGGCTCGGCGAGGCGCGTGACGCGCTCGCGGCGGAGTTCGGCGAGGACCGCGTACGCGCGCTCGCCGTCGACGTGACCGACGAGGCCCAGGTGCAGGCGCTGCTCGACCTCGCCGACGAGCACGGCGGCGTCGACGTCATGATCAACAACGCCGGTCTCGGCGGCACCGCCGACGTGCTGGAGATGACCGACGACGAGTGGTCGAAGGTCCTCGACATCACGCTGACCGGCACGTTCCGGTGCGTACGCGCGGCCGGCAACCGCATGCGCGCGGCCGGCAAGGGCGGTGTGATCGTCAACAACGCCTCGGTGATCGGCTGGCGCGCGCAGGAGGGGCAGGCGCACTACGCGGCGGCGAAGGCCGGCGTCATGGCGCTGACCCGGTGCGCTGCGCTCGACGTCGCGCCGCACGGTATCCGGGTGAACGCGGTCGCGCCGTCGCTGGCGATGCACCCGTTCCTGGCGAAGGTCACGAGTGACGACCTGCTGGCCGAGCTCAAGCAGCGCGAGGCGTTCGGCCGCGCGGCCGAGCCGTGGGAGGTGGCGAACGTGATGGTGTTCCTGGCGTCGGACTACTCCTCCTACCTGACCGGCGAGGTCATCTCCGTGTCGAGTCAGCGAGCCTGAGATGACCGACCAGCAGCCGTCGACGCCGACCCGGCGCGAGGAGCTGCTGCAGATCGCGGCCGAGCTGTTCGCCACCAAGGGCTTCAAGAACACGACGGTCCGCGACATCGCCGATGCGGCCGGCATCCTGAGCGGTTCGCTCTATCACCACTTCGACTCCAAGGAGTCGATGGTCGACGAGATCCTGTCGTCGTTCCAGGAGGAGCTGTTCGGCGCGTACGCCGGCATCCTGGCCGGCACCGACGATCCGCGCGCCAAGCTCGAGGCGGCCGTGCGGGTGTCGTTCGAGGCGATCGACCACCACCGCGACGAGGTGGCGATCTTCCAGAACGAGGCGGACTACCTCGGCACGTTCGACCGGTTCTCCTACCTCGCCGACCGCAACCAGCAGTCGCGCGACGTGTGGCTGACGCTGCTGCGCGAGGGCGTGTGCTCGGGCGCGCTGCGCAAGGACCTCGACGTCGAGCTGGTCTACCGGTTCATCCGCGACACGGTATGGGTCGCGGTGCGGTGGTACCGGCCCGGAGGCAAGCTCAGCCACCACGACGTGGCCGACCAGTACCTCACCATCCTGCTCGACGGGATCACGAGCATGACGCTCCCGACCGCCTACATCGTCGACGCCGTCCGCACGCCGGTCGGCAGGCGCGGCGGATCGCTCGCCGGCATGCACTCGGCCGACCTCGGCGGTCATGTCCTGCGGGCCCTGATGGATCGCACCGGCATCGACCCGGGCGCGGTCGACGACGTCATCATGGGCTGCTGCGACACGATCGGCTCACAGGCCGGCGATGTCGCGCGTACGGCCTGGCTGGTCGCCGGGCTCCCCGACCACGTGCCCGGTGTGACGATCGACCGGCAGTGCGGCTCGTCGCCAGCAGGCCGTGCACTTCGCCGCGCAGGGCGTGATGTCCGGGACCCAGGACCTCGTCGTCGCCGGCGGCCTGCAGAACATGAGCGCGATCCCGATCTCCGCGGCGATGCTCGTGGCCGACCAGTACGGCTTCACGCACGCCGTTCGCGGAGTCGCCCGGCTGGCTGGCGCGCTACGGCGACCAGGAGGTCAGCCAGTTCAAGTCCGCCGAGATGATCGCCGAGAAGTGGGACATCAGCCGCGAGCAGATGGAGGCAGTTCGCGCTCGCATCGCACGAGCGTGCACGCACGGCGATCGCCGAGGGCCGGTTCGACAGCCAGATCGTGCCGGTCGGCGAGTTCACCGACGACGAGTGCCCGCGCGAGACGTCGCTGGAGAAGATGGCCGCGCTGCAGCCGCTGGCGCCCGGTGGCCGGATCACCGCGGCCGTCGCGTCGCAGATCAGCGATGCAGCGAGCGCGATGCTGATCGCCTCGGAGCAGGCTGTAGCGGACCACCAGCTCACGCCGCGAGCCCGCGTGCACCACTTGTCCGTACGCGCTGACGACCCGATCTGGATGCTGACGGGCCCGATCGGCGCGACGCGGCACGCCCTGGAAAGGCGGGCATGACGGTCTCCGACATCGACCTGTTCGAGTGCAACGAGGCGTTCGCCTCGGTCGTGCTGGCGTGGATGCAGGAGCTGGACGTGCCGCACGAGAAGGTCAACGTCAACGGCGGCGGCATCGCCCTGGGCCACCCGATCGGAGCGACCGGCACCCGCCTGATGACGACGCTGCTGACGAGCTCGAGCGTACGAGTGGCCGCTACGGCCTGCAGGTCATGTGCGAGGGCGGCGGCCAGGCCAACGTCACGATCATCGAGAGGCTCTGACCCTCACCCGCTGGTTCGAGGTGGTTTCGAGGCTACGGCCGCGGGCGGCCTACGCACCTCAACCACCGGTGGGGCTCAGCCCGGCACGGTGTCGCCGGGGAACCCCGCGCCGGGGTGCACCTCGACGCGGATCATGCCGGCCTGCACGCACGGGTCGCCGGCCATGACCTGCTCGGCCTCCTCGGGCGACACCGTCATGACCGCGACTCCGGCCAGACGTGTCGTCGCCCCCGGGGCAGAGCACCGCGATCGTCCCGTCGACGCGCAGCGACACCATCCGACGTTGATGCTCCAGCTCGATCGCCGCAGCGCCGTCCTGATGCCGCTCGGCTCCCCACCACAGGAGCGCCAGCGTGAACGGCCTGGCCGTCGCCGCCAGCTCCTGGATCTGCTCGTCGGTGATGGCTGTCCCCATGATGCGGTCCCCTCGATCGTCGAAACGTCCTGTGGCGCCGGGGCGGAACGACTACTGTTCCGCGCATGGCTGTCTCCGGCACGACTGAGTTCGACGTCGATGCTACGCCCGAGCAGGTCTTCGACGCCGTCGCTGCGATCGAGGACCTCCCGCAGCGTTCGAGCGCGCACAAGTCTGCCGACCGTCGAGTCCCGCCACGACGACGGCCGGCCCAAACGCGTACGCGCCAAGGTCGCTGCCGCCGGGTTCACCGACGAAGAGGTCACCGACTACACGTGGGACGAGCCGCACTCGGTGACGTGGACCCTGGCCGAGAGCTCGGTGCAGTCCAAGCAGGTCGCGACCTACACGCTGACGCCGACCGACACCGGCACCCACGTCAAGCTCGACCTCGAGATCGGCGTCAAGGTGCCGATGCCGGGCTTCGTGCTGAAGCGCGTGCTCAAGAGCGCGCTCGACACCGGCAGCAAGAACTTCAAGGCGTACGTCGAAGGTCGCTAAACTCAAGAGTTTGCATTGAACGAGTCCCTAGGATCTGTTTTATGAAAACAGCCAGCCCGTTGCTGTTGCCTCTTCTGCGGTCACGGAGTCAGGGCAACGTCCTCGCTGTCATCATGTTGGACCCGCAGCGCGAACGAACCTTGAGCGAGATCGCGGAGCTGAGCCGGTACTTCTCTCGCGACCGTCGTGCGCGAGGTGTCGCGTCTAGAGACAGGGCGGCTTCGTTGCCACGACGCGCCGTGGCAACACACGCCTCGTCCGAGTTGTGACGGACTCTGTGGTCTACAAATCCCCTGGCAGATCTCCTCGCGGTCACCTTCGGACCTGCCGCCGTCCTGCGTACCGCACTCGCGGAGGTTCCTGGCATCGAGAGAGCCTTCATCTACGGATCGTGGGCAGCGCGGTATGCCGAGCGTGCCGGCGCTGTGCCCGATGACATTGACCTGCTGGTGATCGGCAACCCAGATCGGCATGCGTTGGCCGATGCGGTGGCCGAAGCGGAGACAGTGCTGCGCCGCGAGGTCAATGTACGCCGTGTCGCCGCCGCGGCCTGGGCCAACGACAACAGTTCGTTCAAGCGCACCGTCTTGTCGCGACCTGTCGTCGATGTGATCGGGCAGCACGATGCGTGACGGTCGCTGGCCGGTGGGGGAGGTCGAGCTGCAGAACCTGATCGATCAAGGCGAGATCGAAGAGGTTGTGCCGTCGTCGGAGCACGCGGAGATGCTGATGCGCCAGGCCGAGACCCATCTCGCCTCCGCGCCGGCCCTGCTCCCTGCGGATCCGCCCGGCGCGTTCGCTGTCATCTATGACGCGGCGCGGAAGTCTTTGGGCGCCGTGCTCGCCCAGCAGGGGCTGAGGGCGACCAGCAAGAACGGTCATCGAGCAACGCAAGAAGCGATCGAGGCACAACTGGGCCCGAACGCCAGCAAGGTCGTCCGCCCGTTCCGTTCACTGCGGACCCGCCGACATGATGCGGAATACCCGGGGCTCGACACTCCCGAGGTCACCGTGCAGGAGGCCGAGGAGGCGCTCGAGGATGCCAGCAGCATCGTCGGGGCCATGAAGATGTTCCTCCCGAACGTCGGACCGTGGGGAAGCTGACGAACGTCGCTAGACGTCCCAGCCCTCGGGCGCCTTCGGGTGCAGCATCGCGTCGGTGCCGCCGTCGGCGTACACGACCGAGCCCACCATCAGGCTGCTCGCGTCCGACAGCAGGAACCCGATGAGGCTCGCGATCTCGTCGGGCCGGCCGAGGCGACCGATCGCCGTCGGATACGCCTCGACGAGCGGCCCGATCTCGGTGTCGGCCAGGAGCCGGTCGGTCATCGGGCTCGCGATCATGCCCGGGGCCACGGCGTTGAGCCGGATGCCGCCTGCCGATCCACTCGTCCTTGATGCCTTCACGACGTGCCCACCAGGCCAGCGCGGCCTTGGTCGCGGGATAGACCATGACGGGATCGGCCTCGGCAGCGTCGGCGCGCGCGGCCGGCTCGTCATCGGCGAGGCAGTGCTCGGCGACCGAGGCGCGCCACCCGGGCATGCCGGTGATCGAGTTGGACGCCAGCAGGACGACGCTGGCGCCTTGGGCCGCGGTCAGCTCGGCGTGGAGCCCGCGGACGAGCGCGACCGCCCCGAAGAAGTTGACCGACACCACGAGGGCGGAGTCGACGCCGGTGGCGCCCGCGATGCCGGCGCACGGCACGACCCCGTGCACGCACGTCGGTCAGCTGCCGGATCGCGGCGACCGCGTCGGTCCGGCCCGCAGGCGTCGACAGGTCGGCCATGACGTCGGCGTCGCGGAGGTCGACCGTGATCACCCGGTCGCCCTGGGCGCGCAGCAATGTGGTCGTGGCGGCGCCGATCCCGCTCGCAGCCCCGCTGACGACGTACGTCTTCACGAGCCGACTCTAGGGCGTGAAGTGGTTGCAGTTCTGGACATCGCCTGCAAAACTAGAACATGTTCTATTTCAGTCGTGCCGTGCGTGAAGGCTCGCGATGACCCAGACGTACGTGCTGACCGATCTGGACAAGCTCGAGGCCGAGGCCGTCCACATCTTCCGCGAGGTGGCGGCGACGATCGAGCGACCGGCCCTGCTGTTCTCGGGCGGCAAGGACTCGGTCGTGATGCTGCACCTGGCGGCCAAGGCGTTCTGGCCCGCGCCCGTGCCGTTCCCGGTCATGCACATCGACACCGGGCAGAACTTCGACGAGGTCATCGAGTTCCGTGACCGTACGGTCGAGCGCTTCGGGCTGCGGCTGATCGTCGCCAGCGTCCAGGACGACATCGACGCCGGCCGGGTCGCCGAGATCGGCGGGCCGCTCGGACCCCGCAACAAGCTGCAGACCGTGTCGCTCCTGCGCGGCATCAAGGAGAACCAGTTCGGTGCCGTGTTCGGCGGCGCGCGCCGCGACGAGGAGAAGGCCCGCGCCAAGGAGCGCGTCTTCAGCTTCCGCGACGAGTTCGGCCAGTGGGACCCCAAGAACCAGCGGCCAGAGCTGTGGAGCCTCTACAACGGCCGGCACCACAAGGGCGAGAACATGCGGGTCTTCCCGCTCTCGAACTGGACCGAGCTCGACATCTGGAACTACATCCTCCGCGAGCAGATCGACCTGCCCGACCTCTACTACGCGCACCAGCGAACCGTCGTCGAGCGCGACAACATGCTGTTCGCGGTCAACCGGTTCATCGAGCCGGGGCCGGGCGAGCAGCCGTTCGAGGCGACGGTCCGGTTCCGCACGATCGGCGACGCCACCTGCACGGGCTGCGTCGAGTCGCCGGCCGCGACGCGCGAGGCGGTCGTCGCCGAGGTCGCCGCAGCGCGCATCACCGAGCGAGGTGCCACCCGCGCCGACGACGCGATCTCCGAGGCCGGCATGGAAGACCGCAAGAAGGAGGGCTACTTCTGATGTCGCAGCTCCTCCGCATCGCGACGGCCGGCAGCGTCGACGACGGCAAGTCCACCCTGATCGGCCGGCTCCTGTTCGACGGCAAGGCGATCTTCGAGGACCAGCTCGGCGCCATCGAGACGGCCAGCGCCGCCCGCGGCTTCGACGGCCCGGACCTCGCGCTGTTCACCGACGGCCTGCGCGCCGAGCGGGAGCAGGGCATCACGATCGACGTGGCCTACCGCTACTTCGCGACCCCCAAGCGCAAGTTCATCATCGCCGACACTCCCGGCCACATCCAGTACACGCGCAACATGGTCACCGGTGCGTCCACGGCCGATGTCGCGCTGATCCTGATCGATGCGCGCAACGGTGTGCTGGAGCAGTCGCGGCGGCACGCGTTCCTCGCGACGCTGCTGGGCATCCCGCACCTCGTGCTGTGCGTCAACAAGATGGACCTCGTCGACTACTCACAGGAGCGGTTCAACGAGATCCGCACGGAGTTCGAGGCGTTCGCGTCCAAGCTCGAGGTCCGCGACCTGACGTTCATACCCGTCTCGGCGCTGACCGGCGACAACGTCGTGACGCCGAGCGCGGCGATGCCCTGGTACGAAGGTCCGGCGCTGCTGGGCCACCTCGAAGAGCTGCACGTCGCCTCCGACCGCAACCTCATCGACGCGCGTATGCCGGTGCAGTACGTCATCCGGCCGCAGCAGGCCGACTTCCACGACTTCCGCGGGTACGCCGGCACGGTCGCCGGTGGCGTGTTCCGGCCCGGCGACGAGGTCGTCGTGCTGCCGTCGGGCTTCTCGACGATGGTCACGAACGTGTGGGGTCCCGGCGGGACGAAGCTCGACGAGGCGTTCACGGGTCAGGCCGTGACGATCGAGCTGGCCGACAACCTCGACATCAGCCGCGGCGACATGCTCTGCCGGCCCAACAACCGGCCGGTCAGCACGCAGGACGTCGACGCGATGATCTGCTGGATGGACAGCGACCTGACGCTGGCGACCGACGCGACCTACACGCTGCTGCACACGACCCGCGACACCCGCGTGTCGGTCAAGGAGCTCGAGTACCGCCTCGACATCAACACGCTGCACCGCGTCGAGGAGGCGCCGAGCCTCGGGCTCAACGAGATCGGCCGCGTGCGGCTGCGTACGCAGAAGCCCCTGCACTTCGACGCGTACCGGCGCAACCGCGACACCGGCAGCTTCGTGCTGATCGACGAGGCCACCAACAACACGGTCGCCGCCGGAATGATCCTCGGTCCCAGTCAGAACGAGCCGAACATCGTCTGGCACAGCGGCGCCGTGACGCGCGAGCACCGCAGGACCAGGGGCATGACGTTGTGGCTGACCGGCCTGTCGGGGTCGGGCAAGTCGAGCGTCGCGGTCGAGATCGAGCGCCGACTCGTCGCGGCGGGTCAGCCGGCGTACATCCTCGACGGCGACAACCTGCGGCACGGACTCAACTCCGATCTCGGGTTCAGCCCGGAGGACCGGCAGGAGAACGTGCGCCGGGTGACCCAGGTCGCCAGGCTCATGGCCGACGCCGGCGTGGTGGCGATCGTCTCGCTCGTCAGCCCCTATCGCGCGGACCGCGACGCGGCGCGCACGGCGCACGAAGCCGACGAGATCCCGTTCCTCGAGATCTTCATGGACACACCGCTCGAGGTGGCCGAGGCGCGGGACACCAAGGGGCTCTACGCCAAGGCGCGCGCCGGCGAGATCAAGGACTTCACCGGCATCAACGCGCCGTACGAGGCGCCGCTGCGCCCTGACCTGTTGCTGCGGCCCAGTGACGGAGACGCCGGTACGCTCGCGGGCATCGTCATCGACCGAGTGGAGCAGACGTGACCGACGTGAACGAGCGCGATGCCGCCTTGGCGGCCGAGCTGGCCGAGCGGGCGGGAGCCCTGCTGCTCGACCTGAAGGCCGCGTCGGGCCTGACCGGCAAGGAGCTCGGCAACGCCGGGGACGAACAGTCCAACGAGCTGCTGCTGGGCCTGCTGGCCGAGCGCCGGCCCGGCGATGCCGTGCTTTCGGAGGAGTCGGCCGACTCTCCCGAACGCCTGACCGCCGATCGGGTGTGGATCATCGACCCGCTCGACGGCACCCGCGAGTACGGCATGGCGGACCGCAGCGACTGGGCGGTCCACGTGGCGCTGTGGGAGCGAGGTGCGCCGGGCTCGGCGATCACGGCCGCGGCGGTCGCGCAGCCGGCGCTGTCGATGGTCTACTCGACCACCAGGTCCTCGGTCGTACGGGGCCCGCACTCCCACCCGATCTTCCTGGTGAGCGACAGCCGGCCCCCGGCGTTCGCCGCCGAGGTGGCCGAGACCCTGGACGCGGAGCTGCGACCCATGGGATCAGCCGGCGCCAAGGCGATGGCGGTGCTGCGCGGCGACGCCGACGCCTACCTGCACGCGGGCGGCCAGTGGGAGTGGGACTCGGCGGCGCCGGTGGGTGTCGCGCTGGCGGCCGGGCTGCATGCGTCGCGGATCGACGGTTCGACGCTGACCTACAACGCTGAGCACCCCTATCTGCCCGACCTCGTCATCTGCCGCGCCGACCTCGCCGACAAGATGCTCACCGCGATCGCCGCAGCGAGCTAGGCAGGCTTCAGCGACCCTTCCTAGTGAACGTCAGGTGGGTCACGCCGCTGGGCGTCGAGACCGCCTCGATGTCGTACGAGTCCTCGAGCGCCTCCTGGCCGTCCCAGACCCGCGTTCCCCGGCCGAGCACGATCGGCACCTGGACGAGATGCATGTGGTCGACGAGACCAGCGGCGAGGAAGTCCCTGATGACCGTGGCCCCGCCGCCGATGCGTACGTCCAGCCCGCCCGCCGCCTCGCTTGCGGCGTCGCGGGTCTCGGCCGGTGAAGCGTTCAGGAAGTGATAGGTCGTGCCGCCCTCCATCTCGACGGAAGGACGCTCGCGGTGTGTGAGCACGAAGACCGGCGTGTGGAACGGCGGGTTGGGGCCCCACCAGCCCTTCCAGTCCGGATCGTCGTGCCATCCCGGCGGGCCGAACTTGTTGGCGCCCATGATCTCGGCGCCGATGTTGGCCTCGTGCCCGCGCGCGAAGGCGTCGTCGACACCGGTCGTGCCGCCGGGCTCACCGCCCATCTGGTGGAAGAACTGCGTGACGAACATCCACTCGTGCAGACGTTCACCGGCGTGCCCGAACGGCGTCTCGGCCGTCTGTGGCTCCCCGGCGCCGAAGCCGTCGAGCGAGATGGAAAAGTTGTGGATCCTGACGCGTGACATCGAGACTGCCCTTCCTGCAGGTGACTCACCCAGCATGAATGGGCCGCTTCGGGCCGTCCAGCCTCGATCGCGCCAACCTGTCCAAGAATTCAGACCAGGTAGCTGCCGGCTCGCTTCAGCGCCGCTGCCGCCTCGGTGACGACGCGGTCGATCAGCTCCTCGCACGTCGGCAGGTCGTCGATGACGCCCACCACCTGGCCGGAGGCGAGCACGCCGGCGGTCGCATCGCCGTCGACGAGTCCCGCCTTGAGCATCATCGGGGTGTTGGCGGCGAGGGCGAGCTGGCCGAGCGTGCGGCCCTGCTCCTTGCGCATCGCCCGGCCGTCGACGGCGAGCTGCTTCCAGGTCATGCCGGCCATGCGCTTGAACTCCAGCGTCCGCCGCGCGGTCGGCACCAGGCGTCGCAAGCCGGAGCCGCGCCTCGACCTGCTCGACGAGGTCGGTGCGGAGCATGCGGTGCGGCATGCCGTCGACCTTCCTGGTGACGACGGTGTCGTCGAGGCTCGCCGCCAGGTAGCGCTGCTTCACGGTGTCCGGCACGCGGCTGTCGGCGGTCAGCAGGAACCGAGTGCCCATGCCGACGCCGGCCGCGCCGTACGACAGGGCGGCGGCCAGCCCGCGACCGTCGAAGAACCCGCCTGCGGCGATGACCGGGATGTCGACGGCGTCGAGGACCGTCGGCAGCAGCAGGGTGGTCGGCACCGAGCCGGTGTGCCCACCGCCCTCGCCGCCCTGGATCATCACGGCGTCGGCGCCCCACGACGCGACCTTCACTGCGTGCTTGGGCAGGCCGACGCTGGGGATCACGACGATGTCGTGCTCCTTGAGCGTGGCGATCAGCTCGGGCTTGGGCGCGAGCGCGAACGACGCGACCTTGACGCCGTACGCGATGAGCAGGTCGCAGCGGGCCGCCGCGTCGGCGGCGTCGGCGCGCAGGTTGACCCCGAACGGAGCGTCCGTGCGCTCCTTGACCTCGATGATGGCCTGCTCGAGCTCGGCGATCGTCATGGTCGCCGACGCGAGGATGCCGAGACCTCCGGCGTTGGCGGTGCCGCTGACGAGGCTCGGGCCGGCGACCCAGCCCATGCCGGTCTGGACGACGGGATGGCGTACGCCGGTCAGCTCGGTGAGCGGGGTCGACAGCAGCTGCTCGATCACGCTGACGGCACTTCCCGCTCGCGCAGACCCTTGGGGTCGAGGAGCTCCCGGATCAGGACCAGCTCGCCGTCGGTGGGCGTACGCGTCTCGGGCACGTCACCGTCCGCGTGGATCTCGCAGCCGCTCGCCTCGCGTACGTCATCGACCGTCACGCCGGGGTGGACCGAGACGAACCGCATCGTGTGCCCGGGTCCGCCGAAGTCGAACACGCCGAGGTTGGTGACGAGCCGGTGCACGTCGTGGAAGCGGGTGGCGGCCGGCCCGGCGGCTTCGGCCCGGGTGCGGCCGATGCCGGAGACGATGTCGACCTGCTCGACGACGACGCGCGGGGAGTGCTTCGGGACCCAGTAGGACGTCCGGTTGTTGACGGTGTTGCCGGGCGCACCGCGTACGCCCAGCAGCTGGCGCGTCGGCCGGTCCCATGGGCCGATCGCCGAGATGTTCTGGTTGCCCTGGCGGTCGATCTGGGTGGCGCCCATCATGACGTGCCGCTTGCCGTACGGGACCACGGACTCGAGCACGAGCCGGAACGGCATCCAGCCCTCGGTGACGTCGGCGGTCTGGCCGAGCGGAGGTGTGCCGCGCAGGATCCGCGCCTCGCCATCGGTCAGCAGCAGCAGGGGGTTGGACGTGTTCTTGGCCAGCCTGGCGCCGAGCGTGGGCAGCAGTCCCATGGGGCTGCCCATGATCTCGCCGTCGTCGGCGAAGCAGTCGGCGATGGCGACGGCGCAGTACTCGGATCGGGTGACGGTCATGCCGGGGCCTCCTCGTGGAACGCGGTGACCGCGGCTTGGTAGGCCGCCTCGTCGCCTGAAAGGAAGCGCTCGTGGAACGCAGCCCAGTCCTCCGGCGTCTTCGCCGCCGTGGCGTACGCCTTCTGGAACGCCTCGTCGCGCCCGTACGTCGGGGTGCAGTCGGTGAAGTGCGCACCGTTCGGCGTCTCGACGACGCCGGTCGACCATCGTGCGGTTGAGCAGCAGGCTCTGCAGGGGTGCGTCGACCGTCAGCCCGGCGGTGTCGATGATCTGCTCGGTCGACACGTACGCCTCGCGCGCCGCCATGCAGAACAGGTCGTCGAAGTAGGGGTCCGGGCCGAGGTACTGCGCGTTGCCCTGCGTGTCCGCGCGGTTCATGTGCACCAGGGCGACGTCGAGGGTGAGCGCCGGCACGGCGACCAGCTCCTCGCCGTCGTCGTACGGCGACAGCGACCGTGCGGAGGTCGCGAGTCGTTCTCGAGCACGGCGGAGCCGAGGCCGGCACGCATCGGCAGGAACGGGACACGCTGGGCGGCGGCGCGCAGGCCGGTCTGGAACATGCCCTCGTCCCACTCGCGGAACTCCGCCGTGCCCTCGACGCGAGCCCTGCTGAACAACGGCTCGAGCGGGATCGAGTCGAGGGTCGCGAAGGCGTACGTCGCCCGGCTGGCCTTGCCGGCGGCGAGCAGGAGGCCGACGTCCGGGCCGGCGTACGAGACGACGTGCAGGTCGGTCAGGTCGCTGCGCAGGATCGCCCGTACGAGCGCCATCGGCTTGCGACGCGAGCCCCAGCCGCCGATGCCGACGGTCATGCCGCTCTCGATGCGGCCGACGACCTCATCGATCGTCAGCTCCTTCGACGGCGCTTTCATGCGTTGTCCGCCCGCGCCTTGTCGGTGCCCGCCCGAAGTCGTCGCGGAGCTCATCGCTCACGCCCATGAGGTTGAGCTCCATCGTGAATCCCTGCTCGAAGCGATAGCTCGTGTTGACGTCGACCGGGTCGATGCCGTTGAGCGCCTCCTTGGCGGCGCGGATGACCCGCGTGTCCTTGGCGGCGATCTCGGCGGCGAGGCCCAGTGCCAGGTCGTCGAGCTCGTCCCGCGGCACGACGGCGTACACCGAGCCGTGCTGCACGAGATCGGTCGCCGGGATCGTGCGGGCGGTGAAGTAGAGGGTGCGCATCAGGTGCTGCGGCACGAGGCGGGCGAGGTGGGTGGCGGCACCGAGCGCACCCTGATTGACCTCGGGCACGCCGAAGTACGCGTCGTCGCTGGCGACCACGATGTCGGAGTTGCCGACCAGGCCGACGCCGCCGCCGAGGCAGAACCCGTGCACCGCGACGATGACCGGCACGGCGCACTCGTACACGGCCTTGAATGCGGCGTAGCAACCCTTGTTGGCGCCGATGAGCGCGTCGAAGCCTGTGGTGTTCTGCATCTCCTTGATGTCCACGCCGGCGTTGAAGCCCTTGCCTTCGGCGCGCAGCACGACGACCTTGGTGGCCGGATCGGCGCCGGCCTCGTCCATCGCGTCCGCCACGTCGGACCAGCCCTGCACGGGCAGCGCGTTGACCGGCGGGTGATCCATCGTGACGACGCGAATGCCGTCGTCGCGCAGCTCAGAACGTAGGCTCATGGCTGCCAACCTAACATTTGCTTGGTAGCCTGTCAGCATGACTCTGGCTTTGGACCTCTCCGGACGCGTCGCCCTCGTGACCGGCGGCTCGCGCGGGATCGGCCGCGGCATCGCTGCGGTCCTCGTCGAGGCGGGCGCCACCGTGGTCACGTGCGGCCGGTCCGGCACCGACGATCCGGTGGCGCGGCACCGAGCACCGGGTCTGCGACGTGCGAGATCCGAAGCCAGTCGACGCGCTGATCGCCGGCATCGTCGCGAGCCACGGCCGCCTCGACATCGTCGTCAACAACGCCGGCGGTGCCCCGTACGCCTTGGCGGCCGACTCGAGCCCACGGCTCGACGACAAGATCCTCGGCCTCAACCTCTCCGCTGTGCTGACGGTGTCCAAGGCGGCCAACGCGGTCATGCAGCGGCAGCCGGACGGCGGGGCCATCGTCAACATCTCGTCGGTCTCGGCGCTGCGACCCTCGCCCGGCACCGCGTCGTACGGCGCAGCGAAGGCCGGGGTCGACTCGCTGACCAGGACGCTCGCCGTCGAGTGGGGGCCTCGCGTCCGCGTCAACAGCATCGACGTCGGCCTGTGCCGCACCGAGCAGACCGCCGATCACTACGGCGACGACGCGACGGTGGCCGCGGTCGAGGCCACGATCCCGCTGGGCCGCATGGCCGAGCCCGAGGAGGTCGGCCGGGTCGTCGCGTTCCTGGCGTCCGACCTCGCGTCGTACGTCTCGGGCGCCACCGTCGCCTGTCACGGCGGCGGCGAGCCACCCGTCTTCCTCCACGTCGTCACCAAGGAGCACGCATGACCCTTCTCGCAGGTCGGATCGCGATCGTCACCGGAGCGGGCCGCGGCATCGGCCGGGCGCACGCGCTCGAGCTGGCCCGGCAGGGCGCGAAGGTCGTGGTCAACGACTTCGGCGTCTCGCTGGCGGGGGAGAAGGAGGAGTCGCCGGCCGACGCGGTGGTGGCCGAGATCCGGGCGCTCGGCGGCGAGGCCGTGACCAACGGTGCCGACGTGGCCGACTTCGCCCAGGCCGAGTCGATGGTCCGGCAGGCGATCGACACGTACGGCGGGCTCGACATCCTGGTCAACAACGCCGGCTTCGTCCGCGACCGGATGCTGGTCAACACGTCCGAGGAGGAGTGGGACTCGGTCATCCGGGTGCACCTCAAGGGTCACTTCGCGCCGCTGCGGCACGCCGGGGCGTACTGGCGGACGGAGTCCAAGGAGGGCCGGCAACGCGCCGCTCGCGTCATCAACACGTCGTCCGGCGCCGGGCTCCAGGGCTCGATCGGGCAGACGACGTACTCCGCGGCCAAGGCGGGCATCGCCGGCATGACGCTGGTCGCCGCCGCCGAGATGGGCCGGTACGGCGTCACGGTCAACGCGATCGCCCCGGTGGCCCGGACGCGCATGACCGAGGGTGCGTTCGACACGTCGGCGATGGCTGAGCCGGAGGACAACTCACCTGTCGTCGCCTGGCTCGCGTCGGTCGACGCCAAGGAGCATCACCGGACGGGTCATCGAGATCGAAGGCGGCCAGATCTGCCTCGAGCAGGGCTGGACCCACGGGCCACGGCGGGACGCCGGCCGACGCTGGGCGGCCGACGAGGTCGGACCCGCGCTGCGCGACCTGATCGCCGAAGCCGCAGGCCCCGAACCCGTCTACGGCACGACTGTCGCGCCGTAGTCTTCCGCCATGGGCCTGCTCACTCCACTCGCCATCCGCGTCGGCGCCATCTCGTGGCTGCCGCGGATCCTGCCGCAGATCATGTGGTTCGACAAGCTGCTCCAGCGGGTGACTCGGGGCCGCCTCACGCTGCTCGACTTCGCCGGGCTGCCCAACCTGATGCTCACGGCGGTCGGCCGCAGGAGCGGGATCCCGCGCGACACCCCGCTGCTGTGCTCGCCGTACGGGCCGGACATCCTCATCGCCGGCTCCAACTTCGGCGGCGACAAGGAGCCGATGTGGGTCAAGAACATCGAGGCCAACCCCGAGGTCACGGTGCGGTTCCGGCGCCGTACGTCGATGATGGTCGTCCGCCGGCTCCAGGGCGATGAGCGCGAGGCCGCGTGGGCGCATCTGCTCGACATGTGGCCCAACTTCGCGAAGTACGAGGCGCGGACGAACCGGCAGATCAAGCTGTTCCTGCTGACCCCCACGCCGTGAGCTGGCGATGTGGTCCCGGAACGGGCCGTGGGGAGCGTCACGTCGCGTTCACACGGTTCTCTCAGGTCTGGCTCGTATCCTAAGCAATTCTGCCGGTCCTTGACCGGCCCTCGACCCTGCAGGAGATCCACCCCGTGACGAGCACTGAGACGCCACCCACGCCCAGGGGAGCGCGACGCCGCCCGAAGCGGGTCTGGCGACGCCTCGTGATCGGGGTCGGTGTGTTCGCGCTGGTGCTCGGCATCGGTGGCGCGGCGGCGTTCTGGAAGCTCAACGGCAACATCGCGTCGGCGTCGCTCGGCGACAAGGATCACGTCGTCAAGGACGACACCCCCAAGGGCGCGACCAACATCTTGTTCATCGGCTCGGACTCCCGCAAGCTCAAGTCCAAGGGCTACGGCAACGAGGCCGGACAGCGCAGCGACGCGCTGATGCTGGTGCACTTCGCCAAGGACAACAAGCGCGTCGACGCCGTCCAGATCCCGCGTGACACGCTCACGAACCTGCCTGCCTGCAAGGACACCGGGAGCGGAGCCTTCGCCGGCGGCGCCAACCTGATGATCAACTCGGCGCTGGCCGGCGGCCCGGCCTGCTCGGTGCGCGCGGTCGAGGCCCTGAGCAACGTCCACATCGACCATTTCGTGCAGCTCGACTTCGACGGCTTCGCCTCGATGGTCAACGCCCTCGGCGGCGTCAACGTGTGCCTGGACAAGCCCATGGTCGACCCCGACGCCAAGCTCGACCTGCCGGCCGGCAAGCAGAAGCTCAACGGCAAGAACGCTCTCGCCCTGGCCCGTACGCGCCACGCCGTCGGCGACGGCAGCGACATCGGCCGGCTCGGTCACCAGCAGGTCGTCATGTCGTCGATCATCGGCCGGGCCCGGAGCGCCGGCGTGCTGACCCGCCCTGACCGGCTGTTCAAGTTCCTCAATGCCCTGACCTCGTCGATCACCGTCGACGAGGGGATCTCGTCGATCTCCAAGCTCACGGGCCTCGCCAAGCGGGCCAGGGCCGTGCCGGACTCCAAGATCCGGTTCATCACGATGCCCAACGGTACGGCGCCGACCGACCCCAACCGGGTCGTCAAGACGGCCGACGCGGACACGATCTTCGCCTCGATCGCCAAGGATCGTGAGGTCCCGGTCGAGAGCAAGGACACCGAGACCGCCACGGCACCCAAGACCCCGGTCAAGGTGCTCAACGCCGCCGGCACCCAGGGGCTTGCCTCGTCGGCCCAGGCCGCGCTGGTCAAGGAGGGCTACGTGGTCTCCGGTGTCGAGACCGCGCAGAAGAACTCGGCGCGGACCCGCATCTTCGTCGACAGCACCCCCGAGGCGCTCAAGACCGCCAAGGCCCTCGACAAGAAGTTCGGCTTCAAGGCCGAGATCGTCGAGCAGCCCAGCGGCATGACGGGCGTCTGGCTGATCGTGGGGGCCGACCGGGTCAACGCGGGCTTCGAGCCGGCCACGCCCGACGCCGTCAAGGCGACGACCCGCACGGCCAGCGACTCGATCTGCAGCTGACAGCCAAGCGGCCGGGGCTCAGCCGGCCAGGTGGCCGTGGTCGACCATCTGGATGCTGCCGTGGATGGAGGACGCTTCGTCGGACGCCAGGAATGTGATGACCGCCGCGACGCTGTCGGCGTCCATCAGCCCACGCTTCGCAGCGACGCGCATGATCAGCTCCCAGTCGGCGTCGTCCGGCACGCTGATGGTCTGTGCCTGCGGGGTGTCCATGCCGCCCGGGCAGATGCAGTTGACCCGCAACGGTGTGTCCAGGTACTCGATCGCCAAGGCCTTCGTGAGCCCCACGATCCCGTGCTTCGCGGCGGTGTAGGCCGCTGAGTAGGCCTCGCCCACGACGCCGGCCACCGAGGCGACGTTGACGATGTTGCCGCCGGTCTCCAGCAGATGCGGGATCGCGGCCTGGCTCAGGTGGAACGCGCCGCTGAGGTTGAGGGCGATGTCGGCGTCCCACTGCTCCTTCGGTGACGTCCGTCGTCACCCGGAAGTCGTGCCGGCCCGCATTGTTGACCAGCACGTCGAGGCGCCCGTACGCGTCGACGGTGGCGGCGACCGCGGCTCGGCAGTCGGCGGCAGACGTCACGTCGAGCGCGCCGAACCGGACTTCGCCCGGCAGGTCGGCGCAGGACGCGGCAACCTCGGCGAGCTTCGCCTGGTCCCGCGAGGCGGCGTGGACGAGGCCACCGGCGGCGGCGAACCGGCGGACGGCAGCGGCACCGAGTCCTGACGACGCTCCGGTGACCAGGATGCTGCGCCCGGCGAACGGCGTCATACCGTGTAGCCGCCGTCGATGTCGAGCTTCTGACCCGTGATGAATCCGGCCCTCGCTGAGGCCAGGAAGCACACGGCCTCGGCGATGTCGGCGGCGTTGCCGAAGCGCCGCAGCGGGATGTTGCGGCGGGTGATCTCCAGCGCCTCGTCGTCGAGCTCGCCCGACTCGATGAGTCGCGCAGCCATGCCGTCGGTCAGCATCCCGGGCCCGACTGCGTTGACCCGCACGCCGAAGCGGCCTTCCTCCACGGCGAGCGCGCGCAGGACCTGCTCGACGGCTCCCTTGGGCGCCGACGAGAGTCCGTCGCGCACGGGAAAGCGTGCGGTCGCGGCAGTGGTGACCGCGACGATCGATCCCTGGGTCTGCCGGAGCAGGGGCAGGGCGGGCTGCACGAGGTTGAAGAACCCCACGGCGTCCTGCGTGAGCTGTTCGGCGAAGTCGGCGGGCGAGACGGTCGACAGATGGACCATCGGGACGTGCGGCCCCGCGGCGTGGACGAGCGTGTGCAGGCCGTCGTACGCCCTCGCGACCTCGGTCAGCACGGACGCACACGCAGCGGCCACCGTCACGTCGAGCGCATGGGCCGACGACCGTACGCCGAGCGCGGCCGCGGCTGCTGCCACAGCGCTGCCGGCATCGGCATTTTCCCGATAGGTCACCGCGACATCGCTGCCCCGCGCGGCGAGCGTACGAGCAATCTCGGCGCCGAGGCCACCGCTGCCGCCGACCACGAGGGCGGCGCCGGGCAGGCCGGCGAAGTCGGTCGAGAGGTCGTTGCTCATGAGGTGCCGAACTCTACCGAGCGGTTGTCCGATGTGTGCGAAACTGGTAGAACGTGTTCTAGATTTCTCCGTGGAGGTATCAATGGGTAACGGGGCTGCGGAGGTTTCCTCCGGCCAGGCATGGACCGATTTCTGCCGCGCCCTGGAGCAGGCGGGCGAGGTCATCCTGCGGGATGCCGCGCCCGACACGCCCCTCGATCGGGCTGAGGGCTATCGCTACCTGACGCGTCTGCTCAGGGAGATGCTCTACACGACCGTCGAGAACGCCGACCCCGACTTCCCCCGGCTGCACGAGCTCGACCGGGTCAAGCTCGGCGCCGACAACCCTGACAACGTCTACCTCTCGGCCAACATCCGTGGCGACCGTTCGTACCGGATCAGCGGGACGCGGGGCTCGATCGCCTACTTCAGCATCGGCTCCAAGGCCAACCGGTATGCGATCGACGGCACCATGGCGTCGACCGGCGAGATCTCCGACCGTGACCTCGTGGTGGAGCCGGACGGCACCGTCGAGATCATCGCCAGCGCGACCCCGCACGACAAGAACTGGCTGCCCCTTGCCCCCGATTCGACCGGGCTCGTGGTCCGCCAGACGCACCTCGACCGTACGACCGAGGTCCCCGGCCGGTGGCACATCGAACGCATCGGTGACCCGATCGAGCGCAAGGAGCTCGACCCGGCGCACCTGGCCAAGGCGCTCGCGACGGCTGCGTTCTCGCTGCACGGCACCGCCGCCCTGTTCGCGAGCTGGACCGAGATGTTCATGACCCGGCCCAACGAGATGCCCGACTTCGGCCAGGAGATGTTCCAGAAGGCCGGCGGCGATCCGGAGATCTTCTACCTGCACGGCTACTGGACGCTCGAGCCCGGGCAGGCCTGGGTCATCGAGACCGAGGTGCCGGACTGCCCCTACTGGAACTTCCAGCTCGACAACTGGTGGATGGAGTCGCTCGACCACGAGCGCCAGATCACGATCAACAAGCACACCGCGAAGCTGGACGACGGCCGGCTGACGATCGTCGTCGCCGACAAGGATCCGGGCTGGGGCAACTGGATCGACACGTGCGGGCACACCAGCGGCACGGCGCTGCTGCGCTGGCTCGGCGCCGACCGCAACCCCTTGCCGGAGTGCAAGGGTGATCTGGGCACATCGACCTGGAGGCGCCATGACCACCGCCGAGACCGCCAGCGCGCTGGACGTCGACGGGCTGCTCGCCGCGGCCCGCGACAAGACCGGGCTCAGCGACTACGGCGACGACTGGTTCGTCGAGCCGCTGACGGTGCTGACGCAGGGCGCTCGCCGACGAGGCACGGCTGTCCGAGCTGGGCCTCGACCTGACCCACAGGCGCCTCGTCGCGTCGCTGGCCGACCGGCTGCGGCTCAAGCAGCTGCAGGCCGAGCACCCCGAGATCCTCGACGAGGAGGTGGTGGTCGCCGCCGAGATCTGCGGCCTGCCGCGCACGGGATCCACGCTGCTGCACCGTCTCCTGGCCTCGTCGCCCGAGGTGACCTCGACGCTTGTCGTGGGAGACGTCGTACCCGTTGCCGTTCCCCGGCGAGAGCCCTGACGCCGAGCTGCGCAAGAAGAAGCGCGCGCGACCGCTACGAGATGTTCCTCGAGATGGCACCGGACTTCGGCGACATCCACACGATCGAGTGGGACGGACCCGAGGAGGACGTCATCCTGCTCGACCGCACCTTCACGTCGATGAGCTACGACTCGTTCTACTGGGTGCCGACGTACGGCCTGTGGCTGCGCGAGTTCGACCAGGCACCCGCCTATCGCGACCTCAAGGAGTGGCTGCAGGTCCTGCAGTGGCAGAGCCCCGATCGCGACGGCAAGCCCTGGATCCTCAAGTCGCCGCACCACCTCACCGCGGTGGACACGGTCCTCGACACGTTCCCCGGCTGCAAGATCGTCATGACCCACCGGTCGCCGACCAGCGCCGTGCCGTCGTACGCCTCGATGGTCTGTGCGATCTCGGGTCAGTACAGCGACGAGGTCGACCCCAAGGCGGTCGGTCCCTACTGGCGCGACCGGTTCGTGACGGCGCTCGGGCAGTACGCGGAGGTGCGGGCCAATCGGCCGGACCGGTTCGTCGACGTCACGTTCAAGGACACCGTCTCGGACCCGGTCGGCACCGCGACGCAGGTCATGGACGAGCTGGGCCTGCCGGTGGACCGTGACGCGCTGGAGGCGTACATGGCCCGCAACCAGGCACAACGCCACGGCTCGCACACGTACACCGCCGAGGACTTCGGACTCACCGAGGCCGGGCTCGAGCAGGACTTCGCGTTCTACGAGAAGGAGATGTCGTGATCCTCAAGGACGAGGTGGTCATCGTGTCGGGTGTCGGGGCAGGACTTGGCGCGAAGCTGTCGGCGCGTGCGGCGGCCGAGGGTGCCAAGGTCGTGCTGGCTGCGCGGTCTGACGGGGTCACCGGACAGGTGGTCAAGGAGATCATCTCGGCCGGTGGCGACGCAGTTGCCGTGCAGTGCGACGTACGCAAGTCCGAAGACGTCGAACGGGTCGTGGCGACCGCCGTCGAGCGATACGGCAAGGTCACCGGCCTGGTCAACAGCGCGTACGGGCATCCGGGTTTCACCGATCTGCTCGACACTCCCGACAAGGCGCTGCGCCGAGCGATGGACATCATTGTTTACGGGTCGCTGGGGATGAGCCGCGCTGTCGTCCCACACATGACCGGCGGTGGGTCGATCGTCAACGTCGGCACGATGTCCACGCGGGTCCCGATGCGTGGTGAGGGCGGATACGCGATGGCGAAGGCCGCCATGGGCTGCGCCTCCCAATACCTGGCGCTCGAGCTGGGCGAGAAGGGCATCCGCGTCAACCAGGCGATCATGGGCTGGCTCGACGGCCCCGGCGTGCGGTTCTACCTGACCATGACGGCCGAGGAGAAGGGCATCACCGAGCAGGAGGTCTACGACGACATCGCCTCGCGCAACCCGCTGGGCCGGATCCCGACGGACGAAGCCTGTGCCGGCGCGATCCTCTACCTGCTGTCCGACCTGGCGTCGGAGGTCACCGGTGCGGTGCTCGACGTCAACGGCGGCGAGCACATGCCCGCATGACTGCCCCGTTCGTGGTCACGTCGGTGACGGTGGAGATCGAGGCACCGGCGTCGTTCGTGTGGGACGTGCTGGTCGACTATCCGCGCTACCCGGAGTGGAATCCCTACACGATCGCGGCTGAGACGAGCCTCGAGCTCGGTGAGCAGATCGACTTGACGCTGCCGAACCCCGACGGCTCGGACGGTACGTTCGTCAACCGCGAGTTCATCCGCATCGTCGACCCGCCGCACCACCTGCGCTATGACACCGGCGAGGAGATGGAGGGGATCTTCGCGATCCGCGATCAGTACATCTCCGAGCTCGGGCCCGATCGCTGCGCGTACTGCACGACCGACACGCTGAGCGGCGAGCACGCGGCGTTGGTGATGGAGCTCAACGGCGACTGGGTCAAGGCCGGCTTCGACTCCGTGGCGTACGCCCTGAAGGCCCGAGCGGAGGAGTTCTTCAGCGACGGAGCGGTGACCTAGCGACCTTCAGCGCCTCGGATACGTCGCTGACTCACCGCCCCACCGGGCGCCGAGCTAGCGCAGTCGGGTCTTGCGCATCAGCTTGAGCGACATCTGCGTCTGCTTGGCATAGGCCTCGTACGACTGACCAGCCTTCGGCTCCATGACCTGCTTCTTGAGCAGCGCGATGTTCTGCGCGTCGGTGTACTTCAGCAGGCCCTGGTCGCCGTGGCGGGCGCCGACGCCGGACTGCTTGAGGCCGCCCGACGGCGAGCCCTTCGAGGCGTACGCCGTGGCGAGGATGTCGTTGACGTTGACGTTGCCCGAGTCGATCCGCCGTGCCACGGCGAGCCCATGCTTCGTGTCCGCGCTCCAGACGCTGGCATTGAGGCCGTAGTCGGTGTCGTTGGCGAGCGCGATGCCCTCATCCTCGGATGGAAGCGATAGAGGCCGACGACCGGGCCGAACGTCTCGGTCGAGCCGGCCAGCATGTCCTTGGTGACGCCCTCGAGGATCGTCGGCTCGTAGAACGCAGGGCCGAGGTCGGGTCGCGCCTTGCCCCCGGTCAGCACGGTGGCGCCCTTGGCCCGGGCGTCGTCGACATGCGAGGCCACGCGGTCCTTGTGGTCCACCGACACGAGTGAGCCGATGTCGGGACCGAAGTCGTACGTCGCGCCGATCTGCATCGCCTCGGTGGCGGCGACGAACTTGTCTCGGAACTCGTCATAGATCGAGTCGTGGATGTAGAGCCGCTCGATGTGCATGCAGATCTGGCCGGAGTTGCCGAACCCGCCGAACAGCGCCGCATGCACGGCCTCGTCGACGTTGGCGTCCTCGAGAACCAGCATCGGGTTCTTGCCGCCGAGCTCCAGGCACGCGCCGATCAGGTGCTTGCCGGCGAGCTCGCCGATGATCCGGCCGGTGGCCGTCGACCCGGTGAACATGACGTAGTCGGCGTTCTCCAGCATCGGCCCGCCGACGTCTGGACCCTCGCCGCAGATGACCTGCACCAGCCCCTTGGGCATGCCCGCCTGCTCCAACAGGCGTACGCCGAACAGCGGGGAGAGCGCGGTCTTGTTGTCGGGCTTGACCACGACGCCGTTGCCCGCGATCAGGGCCGGGATCGTGTCGGAGATCCCGGTGGCGAACGGGAAGTTCCACGGCGCGATGATCGCGACGACACCCTTGGGGCGGCGCACCTCGGTCGAATGAGACAGCACCGGCACGGGGCCGGCATGTTTGCGGTCCTTGAGCACCGATGGGGCGCGCTTGATGTAGTGGCTCGCGCCCATCGGCACGTCGCACGACTCCTCGAACGCCATGCGTCGGTTCTTGCCGCTCTCGGCCTGGATGAGGTCGGTGATGAGGTACTGGTTGTCCAGGACCAGGGCGTGGAACTTCTTGAGCACCTTGAGCCGCTTGCGCAGCGACCACGAGCCCCAGATCTGCTGTGCCGCGCGAGCGGTGTCGAACGCCCCCGCGATGTCGCTCGGCGAGGACTGTGGCAGCTCGACGAGCAGATCGCCGGTGTAGACCTCGGTCAGCTTCCAGGTGTTGCCGGTGGTCCCCGGCACCCGCTGGACGATGCCGTCGAGGAACTCAGGGGTCAGGCTTGCCGGTCGTTGTGCATTCATCCCAGCACCAGCTCCGCGCACTTGTCGCCGATCATGATCGATGGCGCATTGGTGTTGCCGCCGATGATCGACGGCATGATCGACGCATCTGCGACCCGGAGGCCCTCGATGCCGCGGACCTTGAGGTCCGGTCCCACGACGGCCCGTTCGTCGACGCCCATCCGGCAGGTGCCAACCCCGTGATACACGGTGGTGGCCCGGTTGAGCACCTCGGCCTTGAGCGCCTCGGAGTCGATCGCAGGTCCGGGGTGCAGCTCGGCGGTGACGTTGCCGCCGAATGCCGCCGACTGCATGATCTCGCGGATCATCTCGACTCCTTCGATCAGCACCTGTCGGTCACCGGCCTCGGCGAGGTAGTTCATGTCGATGAGCGGCGCAGCGCTCGGATCGCTCGATGCAAGTCTGAGGGTGCCGCGGCTGCGTGGATAGATCAGCGTCGACATCACGGTCAGCGCGCGCCGGCGGTCGACCTTGTGGCGTACCGGTGCGTCCTGGTTGGGCGACGGGTACGCCCACGGCAGCACGTGGATCTGCAGGTCGGGGACGTCGGTGGCCAACGACGTACGCAGGAAGGCCACGGTCTCGAAGACGGTGTTCTCCAGGAACGATCCACCGCGGGTCAGCTCCTTGACCAGTCCGCGGGCGAAGTAGGTCGGGATGCCGCGGTGCACGGCGTTCGGCATCAGCCAGGTCGTCGGCACGAAGAGGTGGTCGTGCAGGTTGTCGCCCACCGGCAGGTCGGCCTTGACCTCGATGCCGTGATCGGCGAGGTGGGCCGCCGGGCCGACGCCCGACAGCATCAGGATCTGCGCCGATCCGAACACGCCGGCCGAGAGGATGACCTCCTTGCCGGCCCGGACCACGCGACGGCTGCCGCCCTTGTCCACGACCTCGACGCCGGTGGCGCGGCCGTTCTCGATGACGACCTTCTGGACGTGGACCTGCGCCTGCACCTGGATCGTCGGCCAGTCGGTGTTGGTGAGATAGCCGCGCGACGACGAGTAGCGCTTGCCCTCGAATGCGCTCTGCTGGAACCGGCTGACGCCCTCCTGCTCGGCCGCGTTGTAGTCCTTGAGGATCTTGACGCCCAGCGTGTCGGCCGTCGCCTGCTCGAACTGCAGCGACGCCTCGGTGGGCTGCGTGTGGCGGGTGACCTTGATGGGTCCGCCGGCGCCGCGGAACTCGTCAGCACCGTCCTCGAAGTCCTCGACCCTCCGGTACGTCTCGTTGACCGAGTCGGCGTCCCACCCGGTGTTGCCCTCGGCGGCCCAGGAGTCGTAGTTGGCGCGGTTGCCGCGTACCCACAGCAAGCCGTTGATCGAGCTCGACCCGCCGACGACCTTGCCGCGGGTCTGCGGGATGACGCGGTTGTTCATGTGCTGCTGGGGCACGGTGTAGTAGCCCCAGTCGACGCGCTTCTTGATGCTGGGGTCGGCGTGCATCGGCCCGATCATGCCCGGCTTCGTGACGAGCATCGAGGTGTCCTTCTTGCCCGCCTCGAGCAGGATCACCGATGCGCCTGATGCGGCCAGTCGGGATGCGGCGGCGGCTCCCGCGCTGCCGGCCCCAACGACGACGTAGTCGGCCTCGTCGCGCAGTGTCTTGTTGTCGGTCATGGCAGTCCTTCGGATCAGATGCGTTCGATGATGGTGCCTGATGCCTGCGCTCCACCGGCACACATCGAGATCAGGGCCGTGCTCGCGTCCCTGCGCTCGAGCTCGTGCAGGGCGGTGGTCAGCAGGCGCGTGCCGGTCGAGCCGACGGGGTGGCCGAGCGCGATCGCGCCGCCGTTCACGTTGATCTTGCCCTCGGGCACCGCGTGCACCTTGGCCCACGACATCACGACGCCGGCGAACGCCTCGTTGACCTCGCAGATGTCGATGTCACCGATCGACATGCCGGTGTCGGCGAGGAGCTTCTCGGTCGCCTGGACGGGTCCGTCGAGGTGGTAGTACGGGTCGGCGCCGACGAGGCACGAAGCGACGATCCGGGCCCGGGGCTTGAGCCCGAGCGACGCCGCGAGGTCGGAATCCATCAGCAGGAGCGCCGAGGCGCCGTCGGAGATCTGCGACGAGGTGCCGGCGGTGTGCGTGCCGTCGGGGAGTACGGGCTTGAGGCCGGCGAGCCGGTCGAGCGAGGTCTCGCGGATGCCCTGGTCGGCGTCGACGACCTGCGTGTCGCCGGTGGGCTGACCGTCCTCGTCGAGGACCGGCGCCTTGATCGTGAAGATCTCGCGGGCGAAGCGCCCCTCGTCGCGCGCGGCTCGGGCCTTCTCCTGCGACCACAGGCCGAACGCGTCGACCTCGGCTCGCGAGAAGCCGCGGTCGCGGACGATGCGGTCGGCGCCCTCGAACTGGTTGGGCAGGTCGATCGACCAGTCGTCCGGGTCGGGGAGAGCCCGTGCCCGGGCGGGACGTTGGCACCGAGCGGGACACGCGACATCGACTCGACGCCGCAGGCGATGCCGGCCTTGATCAGCCCGGCCCCGATCATGGCGTGGACGAGGTGCGTGGCCTGCTGGGCCGAGGAGCACTGCGCGTCGATCTCGGTCGAGGCGGTGGCGTTCGGCAGGCCCGCGTGCATCCACGCGCGGCGCACCATGTTGTTGGACTGCTCGCCGGCCTGGGTGACGCAGCCGCCGATGACCTGCTCGACGAGCTCGGCATCGATCCCGGCGCGGGAGATCACCTCGGACTGCGTCATGCCGAGGAGCACCGCGGGGTGCAGACCGGCCAGCACACCGTTCCGCTTGCCTTGGGGCGTGCGGACAGCGTCGACGATCACGGGGGTGCCCATGAGGTAAAACTAGAACACGTTCTCGTCTTGCACAAGCCTTCCGAAACGCCGGGAGTCGTGTCAGGATGAACTAGAACGTGTTATAGAAATCTAGGAGCCCATGTGACCACGACGCCCGCCGCCCCCACGATTCCCAGCGGTTTTGACCCGACCGACCCCGATCTGTGTCAAGCAGGCGTCCCGCTCGACGAGTTCGCCGAGCTGCGCCGGACCGCTCCTGTCTGGTGGGTCGAGCAGGCACCGGAGTCCCGCGCCGGCTTCAACGGTGAGGGCTTCTGGGCGATCAGCAAGCACGCCGACGTGTCCGCGGTGTCCAAGAACAGCAAGGACTTCTCGAGCCAGGAGAACGGCGCGATCATCCGGTTCGCCCCCGACATGACCCGCGACCAGGTCGAGCTGCAGGGCATCATGCTGATCAACCAGGATCCGCCGGACCACACCAAGATCCGCCAGATCATCAGCCGCGGGTTCACCCCGCGCTCGATCAACGCCCAGCACGACGTCCTCGTCCAGCGGGCCAACAACATCGTCGACGAGGCGATCGCCAAGGGCTCCGGCGACTTCGTCAACGAGGTGGCCTCCGAGCTTCCGCTGCAGGCGATCGCGGACCTCATGGGCGTACCGCAGGAGGACCGCGGCAAGCTCTTCGACTGGTCCAACACGATGATGTCGTTCGACGACCCCGACTTCGAGGGCAACCCGGACGAGGCCGCCGCCGAGATCCTCGTCTATGCCATGGGCCTGGCCGAGGAGCGCCGCAAGAACCCGCAGGACGACATCATCACCAAGCTCATCACCGCCGACGTCGACGGGCACGGCCAGCTCGGCGAGGACGAGTTCGGCTACTTCGTCATCATGCTCGCGGTCGCCGGCAACGAGACCACCCGCAACGCCATCACGCACGGCATGAACGCGTTCTTCCAGCACCCCGACCAGTGGGAGCTGTGGAAGGCCGAGCGCCCCTCGACGATGGTCGACGAGGTCATCCGCTGGGCGACGCCGGTGACGACCTTCCAGCGCACCGCGATCAACGACGTCATGGTCGGCGACGTGGAGGTCAAGAAGGGCGAGCGCGTCGGCCTCTACTACGCCAGCGCCAACCACGACGAGGACGTCTTCACCGATCCCGGCACGTTCGACATCACCCGCAGCCCCAACCCGCACCTCTCGTTCGGTGGCCACGGCGCGCACTACTGCATCGGCGCCAACCTGGCCCGGCTCGAGGTCGAGATCATGTTCGACACGCTCGCCGACCGGCTGCCCGACATCAAGCAGCTGGGCGAGGCCAAGCGCCTGCGCCACGGCTGGATCAACGGCATCAAGGAGCTCCCGGTCCAGTACGTCTGACCGCCGCGAGCGGCGCGGTGTGGTCGCGCCAGAGGGCCAGCGACCAGCCACATCGCGCCACTCGCTGTGCGGGCGCTAGTGGTCCGGCTTGTCGGCGCCGACGACCCACATCGCGAAGAACTGGGATCCGCCGCCGTACGCATGGCCGAGCGCCTTGCGGGCGCCCTCGACCTGGTGCTCGCCGGCCTCGCCCATGACCTGCAGCGCGGCCTCCCCGAAGCGCAGCATGCCGCTGGCGCCGATCGGGTTGGACGACAGCACGCCGCCGCTCATGTTGACCGGGATGCGGCCCTCGATGCGGGTCTCGCCGGCCTCGGTGAGCTTCCAGCCGCCGCCCTGCTCGGCGAAGCCGAGGTTCTCCAGCCACATGGGCTCGAACCAGGAGAACGGCACGTAGATCTCGGCGCAGTCGATCTCGTCGATCGGTGAGGTGATGCCGGCCTGCTTCCAGAGGCGGCCGCGGCCTCGCGGCCGGCGTGCGGGTTGACCTGGTCGCGCTCGGCGGCGGTGGTGGGCTCGCTGCGCATCTGGGTGCCGTGGATCCAGGCCGGGTTCGTGATGCCGGAGCGCTCGACGGCCGACTCTGAGGCGATGACCAGGGCGCACGCGCCGTCGGAGGACGGGCACGTCTCGTCGTACCGGATGGGATCCCACAGCATCTGCGACGCCAGCACGGAGTCGACCGTGGTGTCGGGATTCTGCAGGTGGGCGAAGGGGTTCTTGAGCGCGTTCTGCCGGTCCTTCGCGGCGACGATCGCGCCGATGTGGGTGGGCGCGCCCGAACGCCGGATGTACGACCGTACGTGCGGCGCGAAGTACCCACCGGCTCCCGCGTGCACCGGCATGATGAACGGCACCGCGATCGACAGTGCCCACATCGCGTTGGACTCCGACTGCTTCTCGAACGCCACCGTGAGGACGCGCTCGTGGATCCCCGCCTCGACGAGGGACGCCGCGACGATCGCGGTCGAGCCGCCGACCGAGCCGGCCGTGTGCACCCGCAGCAACGGCTTGCCGGGCGCGCCCAGCGCCTCGGCGAGGTAGAGCTCGGGCATCATGACGCCCTCGAACAGGTCAGGCGCCTTGCCGATCACGATCGCGTCGATGTCGGCGAACGTCAGCTCGGCATCGGCGAGGGCGCGGTCGACGGCCTCCCTCAGTAGCCCGGCCATCGACACGTCGCCGCGCTTGGCCCGGTGGTGCGTCTGGCCGACGCCGACGACAGCAGCCAAGGTGCTCATCGTGCCTCCATCGTGAGTACGAGATTCTGTTGCAGGGCGGGCCCTGACGTGGCGTGCGCGAGCGCGCGCTGCGACGAGCCCGACCACACCTGCCGTGCGGCCTCGCCGATCCGGTTGAGCCCGGCGGTGAACATCGGGTTGGCGGTGAGCGCCCCACCCGACGGGTTGATCCGTACGTCAGCGCCGAGGCCGAGCGCCGAGCCGAGGATCAGCTCCTGGTGGGAGAACGGCGCATGCAGCTCGGCGAGGTCGACGCCGTCGACGCCGGCGGCAGCACCGGCCGCCTTGGTGCTCTCCGAGACCGTGAGGTCGCGGGTGT
Source organism: uncultured Actinomycetota bacterium (assembly GCA_963759975.1). GTDB lineage: Bacteria > Actinomycetota > Actinomycetes > Propionibacteriales > Nocardioidaceae > Aeromicrobium. The sequence goes on along the minus strand of CAVXBS010000018.1, from coordinate 525,286 downwards.
TGAGCGCACCCGGCTCGATGCGGTGCTCGAAGCCGGTGATCCAGGCCGCCTGACCCGGCAACCGGTCGAACGCCGGCGCGTCGGCCGCCGAGATGACGATCGCCGCGGCGCCGTCCGAAACCGGAGCACAGTCCCAGCGGCGCAACGGGTCGGCATACATCGGCTGGTCGAGGACGTCCTCGACGGAGGTGGTGCGGGAGCGGATCGCGTGCTCGTTGTCAGCTGCGTCGCTCATCGAGCGCGCGACGACGGCTGCCATCTGGTCCTGGTCCCAGGCGCCGGACTCCAGGCCCGACCGGGCCTGCATCGCAGCGACCGACACGGCGTCGGCCCACAGCGGGGTGACGGTGTACGGGTCCATCTGCAGCGACATGATGCGCCGCAGCTGGCCGGCACTCGACTTGCCGAAGCCGTAGACGAGAGCGGTGTCGACGAGCCCGGTCTGGATCTTGACCCAGGCCTCGTAGAGCGCCCAGGCGGCGTCCATCTCGACGTGCGACTCCATGACCGGCGGCAGCGCGCCGATCGCGTCGACCGCCGAGACGAACGAGAACGACCGCCCGGCGAGGTAGTCGCTCGACCCCGAGCACCAGAACCCGATGTCGGACTTGGTCCAGCCGGTCTGCTCGAACAGCTCCGCGAAGATGGGCACGAGCAGCTCGACGCACGTGGGCGAGCCGTCGAACTCCTTCATCTGTCGCTGGGCGAAGCCAACGACCGCCACGTCGCGGGTCATCAGAGGTGCACCTGGTAGGTCTCGAAGTCGGCGTCCGGTTCCCCGGTCGGCTCGAAGTGGCTGATGTTCTCGATCGTCGTGCCCCACTCGTCTCGTGGCTTCCAGACCGCCTTGACCCGCATCCCCATGCGTACGTCGGCGGGGTCGACGCCCAGGAGCAGGTGCAGGAACGCGATGTCGGCGCCGTCGAGCAGCATGTACGCCGAGACGTACGGCGGCGTGATCTTCTGGCCGAGGAACGGCACGTTGACGATGCAGAACGTCGTGACGATGCCGGTGTCGGGCACCTCGACGACCGTCGTCGTCGGCACCCCGTCGACGGGGCAGGCGCCGCGCGGTGGCACGTAGACCTTCTCGCACACCGGGCAGCGCTGACCGAGGATGCGTCCCTCCGCGAGGCCGCGGAAGAATGCCGACTCCTCGGGCGACGCGGCGAAGTCGTACTCGAGGTGCACCGGCGAGACGATGCCGGTGACCGGCTCGTCGCCCTCAGCGCCGGGCGTGGTCGCGGGGGAGTCGTCGAGGGGCTCGAACCAGCGAATGTCCGTGATCGCGCCGACGGTCTCCTCGGCCCAGCGCGCTCGCACGCGCATGCCGGTCTGGATCTGGTCGGCCGAGTCGACCGCGACCGCGTGCAGGAGCGGCCGGTCGGCGCCGTCGAGCACGACCTGCGCGAACGCGAACGGCCGGTCGAGCGGCTGGCCCGGGACCGGCTCGGGCACCCAGGCCCAGGTCTGCACGACGCCCTCGTCGCTGACCGGAACCAGCCCGGTGACCGGGTCGTACGTGTGCGGGTCGTACTCCGGCGGGGGCACGGCGACCGTCCCGTCGGAGAGCGTGCCACCGAGGATCTGACGACGTTTGAGGCCGGTCATGAACTCCGAGAGCGTCGGCCCCAGGGACCTGGTGTAGTCGAACTCGACCTTCATGGGCGCGTGCAGGGTCCCGACAACTGTCATGGAGAAAGTGAAACATGTTCTAGTTTTGCCTGCAAGTGCCCTCCGACGGAAGCGAGCCCTATCAAATAAAGTAGAACGTGTTCTAGAATCGCGGACATGATCTCGTCGGACGCCATCACCTGGAACGCCCCCAACGACCCGCACCCCGCCCGCACCGCCTCGCAGCGCTCCTACTCCGCTGTCGCCAAGGGCGATCTCGACGAGTGGCTCACGGTGTACGCCGAGGACGCCGTGATCGAGGACCCGGTCGGACCGTCGATGTTCGACCCGGACGGCAAGGGCCACCGCGGCCACGACGGCATCCGGGCCTTCTGGGAGGCCGCGATCGCCCCCATCGACCGGTTCGCGTTCGAGATCAATGACTCGTTCGCCAATCCCGGAAGCGCCACGTGCGCCAACATCGGCCGGATCAGGACGACGTTCGGTGACGGGAGCTACAGCACGACCGACCTGATCATGGTCTACACCGTGCACGACGACGGGCGGGTGGCGTCGATGAAGGCCTATTGGGAGCCCGAACGCGCGATGGCGTCATTCACCAAGGGGGAGCAGGCATGACTGTGTTCGGCACGAATGTCCTCGAGGGCAAGGTTGCCTACGTCGCCGGCGGCACGCGGGGGTTCAACCTCGCGATCGCGAAGCGGTACGCCGAGCAGGGCGCCAAGGTCGTCGTGATGAGCCGCGACGTCGAGCGCTGCGCCTCGGCCGCCAAGGAGATCACCGAGGCGGGCGGCGAGGCCCTCGGGCTGCCCGCCGATGCCCGCGACTACGACCGCATCGCCGAGACGATGCAGGAGACCGCCGACACGTTCGGCGGCATCGACATCGTCGTGGCGGGTCAGGCCGGCAACTTCTACGCGCCGGCGCTCGGCATGTCGTCCACGGCATTCCAGTCCGTCGTCGACATCGACCTCATGGGCACGTTCAACCTCTACCGCGCGAGCTTCGAGCACCTCCGCGCACCGGGCGCGTCGTTGATCGCGATCACGGCGCCCGAGGCGGTCAAGCCCCTGGCGTTCCAGAGCCACGTCTGCGCGTCCAAGGCTGCGGTCAACATGCTGACCAAGTGCCTCGCGATCGAGTGGGGCCCTGCGGGCGTACGCGTCAACGGCATCAGCCCAGGTCCGATCGAGGACACCTGGGGCATGGACAACGTCATCGCGACGATGCCCGGCATCAAGGAGCACATCACGGCGTCGACCCCGCTGCGCCGGTGGGGCACGCACGCCGACATCGCCGACGCTGCACTGTTCCTTGCGTCGGACGCCTCCTCGTACGTCACCGGCACGATCCTCGACGTCGACGGCGGCATCACGATCAACACCGTGGGCGCATCGGAGCGCGACGCGATCAACTTCAAGGACGATCCGCGGGTCAAGGGCCCGGGCAAGGGAGCTCGCTAGACATGACACTCGACGCCGACATCCACCGCGGACCGCACTCGGGGGAGATGCTCCTGGGATCGCTCAAGCGGCACCGCGACGCCCCGGTCCTGCAGCTCGGGGACCGCAGCATCACGGGCCAGGAGATGGCCGACCAGATGAGCCGCTACGTCCGCGCGCTGGAGGACATGGGCGCCGGCACGGGCACGGCCGTCGGCCTGCTGGCCGCCAACCGCCCGGAGGTGCTGTTCCTGATCGGCGCGGGCCAGACCCAGGGCTATCGGCGTACGGCGCTGCACCCGCTCGGCTCGCTGGATGACCACGCGTACGTGCTCGACGACGCCGGTGCGACGGCTCTGATCGTCGACAACATCCCGACATTCCTGGAGCGGGCGGAGGCGCTGAAGGAGAAGGTGCCGTCGCTCGAGACCGTCATCACGATCGACGACCTGGCCGCCAAGGCAGCGACGTACGACGCCCAGCCGCTGGTGGCGAAGGAGCTGGCGCCGGACCACGTCGTCGGCATCACGTACACCGGCGGCACGACGGGCACGCCCAAGGGCGTGATCGGCACGGCCTCGAGCATTGCCGCGATGACGCAGGTGCAGCTGGCCGAGTGGGAGTGGCCCGAGACGCCGACGTTCCTCATCTGCACGCCGCTGTCGCACGCCGGCGCCGCGTTCTTCGCGCCCACGGTGGCCAAGGGTGGCCGCCTCGTCGTGCTGCCCGGCTTCGACCCGGCGACGGTGCTGCGGACGATCGAGGAGCAGAAGATCAGCGCGACGATGCTGGTCCCGAGCATGCTGTACGCCCTGATGGACCATCCGGACTCGCACACGCGTGACCTGTCGAGCCTCGAGACGGTCTACTACGGTGCGGCGCCGATCAACCCGACGCGCCTGGCCGAGGCGATCGAACGGTTCGGGCCGATCTTCGCCCAGTTCTTCGGCCAGTCCGAGTGCCCCATGGTGATCTCGTACCTCGCCAAGGCCGACCACACGCCCGAACGGCTGGCCAGCTGCGGACGCCCGAGCGCCTTCCTCCGTACGGCCCTGCTCGGTGAGGACGGCAAGCCCGTCGAGCAGGGGCAGCCGGGCGAGATCTGCGTCGCCGGCCCGGTGCTGGCTGGCGGCTACCTCAACAAGCCGGACGAGACCGCCGAGGCGTTCCATGACGGCTGGCTGCACACGGGCGACATCGCCCGTGAGGACGAGGACGGATTCTGGTTCATCGTCGACCGGGTCAAGGACATGATCGTCAGCGGCGGGTTCAACGTCTTCCCGCGGGAGGTCGAGGACGTCATCGCCGAGCACCCGGCCGTCGCCCAGGTCGGCGTGATCGGCACGCCGCACGAGAAGTTCGGCGAGGCCGTCACGGCGATCGTCGTGCTCCGGGAGGACGCGAAGCGCGACGGTCGTTCGCTCAGCCAGCTCAAGACGGAGATCCAGGCCTCGGTCAAGGAGCGCAAGGGTGCCGTGCAGTCGCCCAAGGAGGTCATCGTTGCGGACTCGCTGCCACTGACCGCGTTGGGCAAGCCCGACAAGAAGGCCCTGCGCGCCCGCTTCTGGACCGGGGACCGCAACGTCGGCTGAACCATCTCGCCGGTCGAGTAGCAGGCTCGCTCTGCGAGCGGCGTATCGAGACCTCGGAAGTCGAAGGGCTTGCTCGTGCCGTCGAGCTCACGAGGTCTCGATACGGGTCGGCCGCGGACGGCCTCCCCACTCGACCGGCGAGAAAAAGCGTCGGCTGAACCATCTCGCCGATCGAGTAGCAAGCTCGCTCTGCGAGCGGCGTATCGAGACCTCGGAAGTCGAAGGGCTTGCTCGTGCCGTCGAGCTCACGAGGTCTCGATACGGGTCGGCCGCGGGCGGCCTCCCCACTCGACCGGCGAGAAAAAGCGTCGGCTGAACCATCTCGTCGGTCGAGTAGCAAGCTCGCTCTGCGAGCGGCGTATCGAGACCTCGGAAGTTGAAGGGCTTGCTCGTGCCGGTGAGCTCACGAGGTCTCGACACGGGTCGGCCGCGGACGGCCTCCCCACTCGACCGGCGAGATGGGCTACTCGACCGGCGAGTGGTTCTACTTGCCTTGGAAGTTGGGCGTACGCCTTTCGGCGAACGCGCGGGGGCCTTCCTTGGCGTCCTCGGACGCGAACACCGCGGCGCCGACGGCGGCGTCGGCCTGCCAGCAGTCGTCCTCGTGCTTGCCCTCGGAGTCACGGATCGTCTTGAGCACCGCCTGCACCGCGAGAGGTCCGTTGGCGGCGATCAGATCCGCGATCTCGTGCGCCTTGGCGAGTGCTTCGCCGTCGGGGACGACGTGCCCGATCAGTCCGATCTCCTTGGCCTCCGGCGCCTTGATGTGCCGGCCGGTCAGCAGCAGGTCCGCTGCCACGGTGTACGGGAGCTGGCGCGGCAGGCGTACGGCCGATCCGCCCAGGGGATAGAGGCCCCACTTGGGCTCGGAGACGCCGAACCGCGCCGACTCGCCCGCGACGCGGATGTCGGTCGCCTGCAGGATCTCGGTGCCTCCGGCGATCGCCGGGCCCTCGACCGCCGCGATGAGCGGCTTGGTCAGCCGGAAGCCCTTGAGCAGCGGCTTGATGATGGCGGGGTCGAACTCGCCGGACTCGAACTTGTCCGACGGCGCCGAGGATGACATGGACTTGAGGTCGGCGCCCGCGCAGAAGTAGCCCCCCGCACCGGTCAGGATCACGACCTTGACCTGAGGGTCGGAGTTGGTGCGGTCCCAGGCGTCGCTCATGATCTCGAGCATCTCGCCGGACAGCGCGTTGCGCGCCTCCGGACGGTTCATCGTGACGACGAGGGTGTTGCCTTCGAGCTCGACGAGGCAGTGGGCAGCGTTGGTGGGCATGACGAGAGCGTAGTCAAAAACGAGAACGTGTTCTAGTCTTGGGCGCATGCCACTGAACATTGCCGACTTGTTCGAGCACGCCGTCGATGCCGTACCCGACCGCCCGATCCTCCAGGTCGGGAGCCGCAAGATGACCTATGCCGAGCTGGAGGCGCAGTCCAACCAGCTCGCGCACTTCCTCGCGTCTCGCGGCATCGGAGCAGGCGACCACGTCGGGATCTACGCCAAGAACAGCATCGAGCACGTCGTGGCGCTGCTGGCGATCTTCAAGATCCGGGCCGTCGCGATCAACGTGAACTACCGGTACGTCGAGGCCGAGCTCAGCTACCTCATCGAGAACTCCGACATGATCGCGCTGCTGCACGAGCGCCCGTACGCCGAGATGGTCGCGGCCACCGCGCCGCAGCACCCGGCGCTCAAGACAATCGTGGCGATGCCCGACCCGACGGCTCCCGACAGCGACGCCGACCTCTCGCTGTTCGGCGGGATCACGTGGGACGAGGCGTTGGCCGGGCAGAGTGCCGAGCGCGACTTCGGTGCGCGCAGCGGCGACGACCTCTACATCGTCTACACCGGCGGCACGACGGGCTTCCCCAAGGGCGTGATGTGGCGGCACGAGGACTTCTGGCGCGTCCTCGGCGGTGGCATCGACTTCATGACGGGCAACCGCATCGAGGAGTTCACGCAGTCCGAGACCGCCAAGACCACCGACCCGATGGTGACGTTCCCGCTCAGCCCGCTGATGCACGGCGGCGCGCAGGCGGCGATGCTGATGCACCTGTTCGCCGGGCACCTGACGATCCTCGAGCCCGCGTTCAACCCCGAGGAGACCTGGCGCATCATCGACCGCGAGAAGGTCCAGCTGATCTTCATGACGGGCGACGCGATGGCACGACCGCTGATCGAGGCGTACGAAGCCGGCAGCTACGACGGCAGCTCCCTCGTCGCCGTCGCCAGCAGCGCCGCGATCTTCAGCCGCCCGGTCAAGGAGGTCTGGATGAAGGCCTTCCCCAACGCGTTCTTCACCGACTCGATCGGGTCGTCGGAGACCGGGTTCTCCGGCACCGGCCTGCAGGACAGCGAGAACATCCAGGGGCAGGGTCCTGTCGTCGCGCTCGGTGCCGAGACCGTCGTGCTCGACGACCACAACCGGGTCATCGACGCAGCCAACGTCGGCGCGATCGGCCGGCTCGCCCGCTCCGGCAGCGTCCCGATCGGCTACTACCGCGACCCGGAGAAGTCCGCGCGTACGTTCCTCGAGGTCGACGGCAAGCGCTACTCGGTGCCGGGCGACTACGCCCGCATCGAGCAGGACAACAAGGTGACGCTGCTGGGCCGCGGCTCGAACTGCATCAACACCGGCGGCGAGAAGGTCTACCCCGAGGAGGTCGAGATGGCGCTCAAGAGCCATCCCGACGTCTACGACGCGCTCGTCGTGGGCCTTCCCGACGAGAAGTGGGGGCACCATGTGTCGGCCGTGATCCAGTCGCGATCCACCGAGCCGCCGACCCTCGAAGACCTGCAGACGCACCTGCGCAGGCTGCTCTCGGGCTACAAGCTGCCGCGCTCGGTCGCGTACGTCGACGAGATCCCGCGCACCGCGACGGGCAAGGCGAACTACCCGGCCGCCAAGGAGATCGCCGAAGCCACGCACCGGGGAGCTGTCGCCGATGCACACTGAGCTCTGCGAGCGGTTCGGGATCCAGTACCCGATCTTCGCGTTCACCCCCTCCGAGCACGTCGCCGCCGCGGTCTCCCGGGCCGGCGGGCTCGGCGTGCTGGGCTGCGTCCGGTTCAACGAGGCCGATGAGCTCGACCGGACGCTCGACTGGCTCGACGACAACACCGACGGCAAGCCGTACGGCGTCGACGTCGTGATGCCGATGAAGGTGCCCACCGAGGGCAAGGCCGTCGACCTGCAGGCGATGATCCCCGACGAGCACATCTCGTTCGTCGAGCGGACCCTTCAGCAGCTTGGCGTCCCGCCGTTGCCCGAGGGTGAGGGCCGGGCCGGCGTCCTGGGCTGGCTGCACTCCGTGGCGCGCTCGCACGTCGACGTGGCGCTGGGCGGCAAGCACCGGCCGGTGCTGATCGCCAACGCTCTCGGCTCGCCGCCGAAGGACATCATCGACCAGGCCCACGAAGCCGGTGTGCAGGTCGCCGCGCTCGCCGGAGCGGCGAAGCACGCGCTGTCGCACGTGGCCAACGGCGTCGACATCATCATCGCCCAGGGCTACGAGGCCGGCGGCCACACCGGCGAGATCGCCAGCATGGTGCTGACCCCGGAGATCGTGGACGCGGTCGGCCCTGACGTGGCCGTGCTCGGCGCCGGTGGCATCGGCCGAGGGCGCCAGGTCGCCGCGTCGCTCGCCCTCGGCGCGCAAGGGGTCTGGACCGGCTCGGTGTGGCTGACGACCGAGGAGTACCAGGAGCTCAACACCAACGCCGGCATGACCGAGGCGTTCCTGCGGGCGTCCAGTGCCGACACCGTGCGCACACGTATCTACACGGGCAAGCCCGCCCGGCTGCTCAAGACCAAGTGGACCCAGGCGTGGGACACCGAGGAAGCGCCCAGCCCGCTGCCCATGCCGTTGCAGAACCTCCTCGTGGCCGACGCGCACAGCCGGATGAACTCGGCCGGCAACCCCGACGTCATCTCGATGCCGGTGGGCCAGATCGTCGGCTCGATGAACTCCGTCCGTCCGGTCGCCGAGGTGATGGCCGACCTGGTCAACGAGTACGAAGAAACCATCAAACGCCTGTCGTCTCTGTAGGGCTCGACAGGCGACAACTCGGTGGTCGAGTGATCGCGAGGAACGAGCGATCGTATCGAGACCACGTCAGGTGACGTCGAGTGCTCGCGTGAGTCTTTCGTCTCGCGTGGTCTCGATACGTCTCCCTCGCAGAGCTCGGTCAACTACTCGACCGGCGAGGGGGGCGAGTAGCTCGTGCCGCGGGCCTCGCGGGTCCAGGTGATGTCGGCGATTCCGGCTGCGGTCAGCTCGCGGTGCAGCACCTTGTGCGTCGCCGTGCGGGGCAGGGCATCGACGATGCGTACGTAGCGGGGGCGCGCCTTGGGTGACAGGTCAGGCTGCTCGTCGAGGAAGCGTTCGAGGTCGTCCGGTCCCAGCTCGCCCCGCAGGACCAGAGCCGCCGCAACCTGGTCGCCGGAGCGCTCGTCGGGCACGGCGTAGACCGCCGCCTGGTCGATCGCCGGATGCCGCAGCAGGATCTGCTCGATCGGCGCACAGGCGAGGTTCTCACCGTCGACGCGGAGCCACGCGGCCGTTCGACCGGCGAACCAGACCCAGCCGTCGGCGTCGCGATAGGCGAGGTCGCCGGACCAGTACATGCCGCCGCGCATCCGCTCGGAGGTCGCCTCGTCGTCGTTGTAGTAGCCGGCGAACTGGCCGGCGCCGGTGGTGTTCACGAGCTCGCCGACGCACTCGTCGAGGTTGGTCACCCGGCCGTTCGCGTCCAGCGTCGCGCGCGGGCACTCGAGCCCGGTCTCGGGGTCGTGCACGGCGACCCCGTCGGCCGGCCAGCCGAGCGCACCCGATGGCGTGCCCGGGAGCTTGCTGACCACGACGGCGTTCTCGGTGGAGCCGAATCCGTCGACGACGCGGCAGCCGAACCGTCGCGCGAACGCCTGGATGTCACGGTCGCCGGCCTCGTTGCCGAAGACGAGGCGCAGCGGGTTGTCGGCGTCGTCCGGCTGCTCGGGCGTCGCCAGGACGTAGGTCAGCGGCTTGCCGACGTAGGACGCGTACGTCGCGCCGAACCGGCGAACGTCGGGCAGGAACTCAGAGGCGGAGAACTTCTCACGCAGCGCCACGGCAGCGCCGGTGACGAGGGCGGGCGCCCAGCCCGCCATCACGGCGTTGGAGTGGAACAGCGGCATCGCGACGTAGTGCACGTCGTCCGCGGAGAGCCCGAACCGCTCGCTGAGGTACGCGCCCGGATAGGTCACCTTCTCGTGCGTGATGCGCACGGCCTTGGGGCGCCCGCTCGTGCCCGACGTGAAGATCAGCATGAAGAGAGAGTGTCGGCTGGCGACGCGTCCGGGGCCTCGGCCGGCGGCACGTCCCACTCCTGATCGTGTCGATCACCTGGATGCCGTCGAGGTCGAGGTCCGTCGACGCAGTGCGGCGCTGGGTCGCGTCGGTCAGCAGCACCTGGACGTCGGCGCGACGCAGGTCCGCCACGAGCGCCTCACCGCGGCGGGTGCTGTTGACCCCGACCGCGACATGCCCGCCGAGGCCCGCAGCCGCGAGCCCGAGCAACATCTCGGCGGAGTTGTCCATCAGCAGGCCGACGTGCGGCGGCCGCTCGGGACCCAGCAGACGACCGATCGCGGCGGCTCGGGCCGATGCGTCGGCGACGAGCTCGCGCCACGACCACGTACGTTCGTGGGTCAGCAGCGCCGGCGTGTCCTGCTCGGCTCGTGCCACGAGGAGGTCCCGTATGGTCACGCGGGCTCGGCTGCGAGGCGCCGGCCGAGGCGCAGCGCCTGCTCCGTCGCGCCGCCGTACTGGAACTCGTGGCGCGTGGCCGCGGTGAAGTAGCGGTGCGCCACCCCATCGAGATCGACGCCGACACCGCCGTGGATGTGCACCGTCGTGTGCGCGATGCGGTGGCCGGCATCGGCGGCCCAGAGCTTGGCCGTGGCGACGGCCTCCTCGGCGGGCAGGTGCTCGGCGAGCCGCCACGCGGCCTGCCACACCGTGAGCGCCAGGAACCGGGTGTCGATGTAGCCGTCGGCCAGCCGTTGCGAGACGGCCTGGAACGTGGCGACGGGCCGGTCGAACTGCTCGCGCGTCGTGGCGTACTCGGCGGTCAGCGCGACGGCGCCCTCGGTGATGCCGAGTTGCACCGCGCACGAGGCCACGGTCAGCAGGTCCAGAAGGCGCTGCGCAGCCGCGGAGTCGCCGATCCGCCGGCCGGCGGCGACCCGTACGCCCTCGAGCTCGATCAGGCCGGCGACGTCGCCGTCACTGAGGTGCTGCTCGCGGACGCCCACCTCGTTGACGTCGACGAGGAAGACCGCGGGCCCGTCGGTCGTCGTCGCGGTCACCAGGAAGGCGGCGGCGGCGGTGCCGGCGGGGACCAGGTACTTCGTGCCGGTCAGCACGTACGTGCCGCCGTCCTCGGCCGCGGTGGTCGTCGGTGTCGTCGGGGCGTGATCGTGCTCCTCGGCGATCGCGCAGCTCAGCACGTCGGACGCGAACCCCATGCGCTGCTGCTCGTCGCTGCCGTGCTCACCGAGCCACAGCCGCGCGACGGAGTCCGGAGCCAACGGCACCGGGGCGACCGTGCGGCCCGCCTCGACGAGCACGCGGCACAGCTCGACGAAGCCGAGCCCCGCGCCGTCGTGCGCCTCGGGTGTCGTGAGGGTCAGCAGTCCTGCGCCGCGCAGCGCGGTCCAGAGCGCGGGATCGAAGCGGTTGCCCGCGGCCTCGACCTCCGCCAGCCGGGCGGGGTTGGTGTGGTCGCCCAGGATCGTCGCCGCCAGGGCAGCGGCGTCGTCGGCCTCGGGAGAGAAGGTGAAGTCCATGGGAGTCCCTATCGGTGTTCGTGAATTCAGCGTTGTGCGGCCGGCAGGCCGAGTCCGACGTAGCCGATGATGTCCCGCTGGATCTCGTTCGTGCCGCCGCCGAACGTCATGACGAGCGACGAGCGGAAGTAGCGCTCGAGCCTGCCGCCGAGCACGGCGCCGGCCGAGTCGGCCGCGATGCCGGCGGCGGGCCCGACGACCTCCATCAGGGAGCGGTAGACCTCGATCGCCAGCTCGGATCCGTAGACCTTGATGGCCGAAGCGTCGGCGGGCGAGAGGGTGTCGATCTCGGTGGCGAGCTTCCAGCCCATCAGGGTCAACGCCTCGGTACGCGCCTGGGCCCGGCCCAGCAGGATCTGCACCCACTGCTGGTCGATCACACGTGCGCCGTTGGCGTCCTTGGTCTGCCGGGCCCAGTCGGTGACGAGCTCGATCGAGTGGACGAGGGGTGCCGAGGAGGTGAGCGCCACGCGCTCGCGGTTGAGCTGGTTGGTGATCAGGGCCCAGCCGCCGCCGCGCCCGCCGATGAGGTTGTCCGCCGGCACCCGGACGTTGTCGTAGTAGGTGGCGCTCGTGCCGACGCCGGCGATGGTGTGCACCGGCGTGTAGGAGAAGCCTTCGGCGTCGGCCGGCACGAGGATCATCGACAGGCCCTTGTGCCGGGGCAGGTCTGGATCGGTGCGGCACGCCATCCAGATCCAGTCGGCGTACTGGATCAGCGAGGTCCACATCTTCTGCCCGTTGACGACCCACTCGCCGGTCGACTCGTCGAGCTCGGCGCGCGTACGCAGCGAGGCCAGGTCCGTGCCGGAGCCCGGCTCCGAGTAGCCGATCGAGAAGTGCAGCTCACCTTGGACGATCCGGGGGAGGAAGTACTCCTTCTGCTCCTGGGTGCCGTACTTCATGATCGTCGGACCGACCGTGTTGAGCGTCAGATAGGGGATCGGCACCCCGGCGACGGCTGCGACATTGGTGAAGATCAGCTCGTCGACCATCGAGCGGTTCTGCCCGCCCCACTCCTCGGGCCAGCCCATGCCGAGCCAGCCGTCGGCGCCGAGCTGGCGGATCACGTCCTTGTAGACCGTGGCGTCGCCAAACTCTCCGGAAGAGGCGGCGAGGGCGGCGCGGCGCTCAGGGGTGACCAGCTCGGAAAAGTAGCCCTTCAGCTCGTCACGAAGGCGAAGCTGGTCGGCTGTCAGGGCGACGTACATGTGGTAAAACTATAACGTGTTCTCGTTTTGGTCCACAGTGGACCGCAATCGGAGGCAATCGTGAGTGAGACCCGCGTTCTCGACACCGGCACCGTCCCGGAGCGATTCGCCCGTGGTTGGCACTGCCTGGGCCTCGAGCGTGAGTTCACCGACGGCAAGCCGCACTCGGTGCAGGCGTTCGGTGGCAAGCTCGTGGTGTGGAGCGACTCCGAGGGTGACCTGCACGTCCTCGACGGCTACTGCCGGCACATGGGCGGCGACCTGACGCAGGGCACCGTCAAGGGCGACGAGATCGCCTGCCCGTTCCACGACTGGCGCTGGGGCGGCGACGGCAAGTGCAAGGCCATCCCGTACGCCAAACGCGTCCCGCTTGCGGGCCCGGACGCAGCGCTACGAGAGCGTCGTCCGCAACGGCATGCTGATGATCTGGCACGACCCCGAGGGCAGCCCGGCCGACCTGGACGCGCTGCCGCCCGAGCTCGAAGGCGTCGGCACCGACGCGTACACCGAATGGACCTGGAACGTCATCGAGGTCGACAACGCCCACTGTCGCGAGATCATCGACAACGTCGTCGACATGGCGCACTTCTTCTACATCCACTTCGCGTTCCCCACGAACTTCCGCAACGTCTTCGAGGGCGACAAGGCGACCCAGTTCATGGAGTCGACCGGCCGCCCGGACATGAAGGCCGAGGGCTATGGCGACGAGGACCTCGTGCTCAAGTCGGAGGCGACCTACTTCGGGCCGTCCTACATGATCAACTGGCTCGACACCGACTACAAGGGCTTCCTGACCAAGGTCATCTTGATCAACTGCCACATCCCGACCGGCCCCAACTCGTTCAACCTGCAGTACGGCCTGTGCGTCGAGAAGCCGGAAGGCGTCGACGAGGCCACGGCGAAGTACATCGGCGACAAGTACGCCGAGACGTTCGAGCAGGGGTTCTTGCAGGACGTCGCCATCTGGCAGAACAAAGCACCGGTGCAGAACCCGCTGCTGTGCGAGGAGGACGGCCCGGTCTACCAGCTGCGCCGCTGGTACGAGCAGTTCTACGTCGACAAGGCCGATGTCGAGCCCGAGATGGTGGAGCGCTTCGAGTTCGAGGTCGACACGACCAAGGCCAACGAGAACTGGCGCGCCGAGGTCGCCGAGAACCTCGCCCGCAAGGCGGCGGAGGACCGCACTCTGCTCGAAAGCATCGGCAAGACGGCGGACGCCTGATGACGTACATCGTCCCGACCCGGGCGGAGACGCTCGAGGACCGGGAGCTCTACACCCGGGGCAACCTGTCGGACGTCACCTGCCGGCAGTGCCAGGCGCAGGTCATGGTGCGCAAGAACAGCGAGCACCACACCTCGATCCAGTGGACCCGCGAAGCCGTCGAGACCTGCGCGGTCTTCTCCGAGCTCGACCAGCAGGATGACGGCCGGCCGGTCCACTCGGCCTGCCCGCAGCTGCTGGCGTCGATCGAGTACGCCGTGAGTGAGGGCATGGTCACGGTCGGCGCAGGAGTCGACCCGGTCGGACTGGACCGGGGCCGCACCTCCCATGAGTGAGAGTTCCTTCGAGCTCGAGGTGCTCGACGTCATCGAGGAGACCGGCGACGCGCGCTCGGTCGTCCTCGACCCGGGCGAGCACCGGGAGCACTTCGCCTACACGCCGGGGCAGTTCCTCACCGTCGCCGTGCCGAGCGACCGGACCGGCCTGGTGGCGCGCAGCTATTCCCTCTCGTCGCAGCCGGCCGAGGACGGCCCGCTGACGATCACGGTCAAGCGCACGCCCGACGGCTACGCCTCGGGCTGGATCTGCTCCGAGCTCCGGCCCGGTGACCGGCTCCGGGTGCTTCCGCCGAGCGGCATCTTCACGCCCAAGGACCTCGACGCCGACCTGTTGCTGTTCGCCGGCGGCAGCGGCATCACCCCCGTGATGTCGATCATCCGTACGTCCTTGGCCCGCGGCTCGGGCCGCATCGTGCTGTTCTACGCCAACCGCGACGAGCGCTCGGTGATCTTCGGCGCAGCGCTCAAGGAGCTCGCCGCCGAGCACCCCGACCGCCTGCAGGTCGTCCACTGGCTCGAGTCCGTGCAGGGCCTGCCCTCGCAGGACCAGCTGCGCGCGTTCGCTGCCCAGTACGTCGAACGTGACGCATTCGTGTGCGGGCCGGCGCCGTTCATGGCGGCGACCGTGGCCGCACTGAAGGAGCTGGAGTTCCCCCGGGACCGCCGCCACCAGGAGAAGTTCGTCTCCCTGGGTGGCAACCCGTTCGAGACCGCCGCCGAGCGCGAGCCAGGAGCCGACGAGGACGAGCCAGCCGCCGCTCCGGCGGGCCCGCAGGTGCGCCTGCAGGTCGAGCTCGACGGCGTCGACTACGAGTACGACGACTGGCTACCCGGCACGACGCTCCTGGAGCACCTGGAGAGCAAGGGCGTGAAGGCGCCCTACTCCTGCCGCGAGGGCGAGTGCTCGGCCTGCGCGATCCGCGTGCTCGAGGGTGAGGTCACGATGCGCGCCAACGACGTGCTCGAGGACGAGGACCTCGCAGATGGCATACGCCTCGGGTGCCAGAGCGAGCCGGCCTCCGAGAAGGTCCGGGTGACGTACTCATGACCGCGATGGAGATTCCGGACCAGGTGCCGGCCGACGAGGTCGCGTCGTGGTCCGACGAGGTCGACGTGCTCGTGATCGGCGCCGGCATGGCCGGCACCGCCGCTGCGATCGAGGCGGCGACGTCCGGCGCTCGGGTCCTGGTCCTCGACCGCGGTGGACGGCTGTCGTGCACCAGCGCGATGGCCGGAGGCCACTTCTACCTCGGCGGCGGCACCCCGGTGCAGCAGGTCTCGGGCTACGAGGACACTCCCGAGGAGATGGCCGCATACCTGCAGGCGGTCTCGCCCGACTGCGACCCGGAGAAGATCCGGCTCTACAGCGAGGGCAGTGTCGAGCACTTCGGCTGGCTCGAGTCGCTCGGCTTTGAGTTCGAGCGCTCGTTCTATCCCGACAAGAGCGTCATGGCACCGGGCACCCAGGGCGTGATGTTCACCGGCAACGAGAAGGTGTGGCCGTTCCACGACATCGCGAAGCCGGCGCCGCGTGGGCACCAGCCCCCGGTCGTGGGTGACTCCGGCGGCGGCGCACTCGTGCTCGACCTCGCACTCGACAAGCTCGACGAGCTCGGTGTCGAGGTCCGCTTCGACACCGGCGCGACCGCGCTCGTGACCCAGGGCGAGCGTGTGGTCGGGGTGACCTGGAAACGCTTCGGCGAGACCGGCGCCGTGCGTGCCGGCGCCGTCGTCATCGCCGCCGGGGGCTTCGTCATGAACCCGGAGATGGTGCACGCGTTCGCGCCGCCCCTCGAGGCGCTCCTGGCCCGCGGGATGGCGCTCGGCAACACGTACGACGACGGTCTCGGCATCCGGCTCGGTGAGTCGGTCGGTGGCGTGACCGAGCACATGGACGGCGCGTTCCTGACGGCCCCGTTCTACCCGCCCGGCCACCTGGTGTCGGGGATCTGCGTCAACAGTCGCGGCGAGCGATTCGTCGCGGAGGACTCCTATCACTCCCGTACGTCGGCCTTCGTCTTCGACCAGCCCGACCAGAAGGCGTGGCTGATCCTGGACTCGGCGCAGATGGCCGAGCCGGCATACGGGCTGCAGCCGCTGGTCGACGGATGGGAGACGATCGCCGAGATGGAGGTCGGGCTCGGCGTGCCGGCCGGCTCGTTGGCCCGCACGCTCGACGACTACAACGCGGCAGCTCGCGACGGCGAAGATCCGGCGTTCCACAAGGCCGCTGAGTATCTGGTGCCGCTCGACGTCCCGCCCTACGGTGCGTACGACCTGACGCCCGGACACGCCTTCTACTCGGGGTTCACGTGCGGTGGCCTTGCCGTCGATCCCGACGGTCGCGTCCTTCGTGAGGACCGGTCGGCCGTCGACGGCCTGTACGCCGCGGGCGCCTGCGCCTCCAACATCGCGGTCGACGGGCGTGGCTATGCGTCGGGCACCCAGCTCGGCGAGGCCTCGTTTTTCGGCCGTCGTGCCGGGCGGCACGCGGCCACCAGAACCCCTGAAAACGTAACGCAGATCACACCGGGTCGTTACTCTTCTGAAGTCACGCCGGCCGCCGACATGACACACGTTGCCCCGCCAGGGTCCCGTCGCAGCGGAGTCGATGGCCACCAGGAGGAGACATGGGCCTGAGTCTTGCCTCGGTGGTGCGCGGCCCCGGCCAGGTCGCCGCGATGTCGTGGGACGTCGCCAAGCTGACCTTCACGACCCGCTTCCAGCTGCGCGAGTTCGTCGAGCAGGCCTGGTTCGTCGCCAGCGTCACGCTGATGCCGACGATCCTGGTGTCGATCCCGTTCGGCGCGGTCATCGCGCTCCAGGTCGGCAACCTCACCGGCCAGCTCGGTGCCCAGTCCTTCGCCGGTGCCACCGCGGTGCTCGCCACGGTGCGAGAGGCAGCGCCCATCGCCGCGGCCCTCATCATCGCGGGTGCGGCCGGCTCGGCGATCTGCTCGGACCTCGGCGCGCGCAAGATGCGCGAGGAGATCGATGCGATGGAGACCCTGGGCATCGACCCGATCGCGCGTCTCGTCGTGCCTCGAGCGCTGGCGACCGTCACGGTGGCGATGCTCATGAACGGCATCGTGATCACGGCCGGCATCGCGGGCGGCTACTACTTCACGGTGATCGTGCAGGGCGGGTCCGCCGGCGCATTCCTCGCCTCGTTCACCGCGCTGGCGACCCTGCCCGACATCTACGTCTCCATGATCAAGGCGGCGACGTTCGGCTTCCTCGCGGCGATCGTCGGGTCCTACAAGGGGCTCAACGCCGGCGGCGGCCCTGCCGGTGTCGGCCGCGCGGTCAACGAGTCGGTCATCCTCTCGTTCATGCTGCTGTTCCTGCTCAACTCGATCATCACGGCGCTGTACTTCCAGTTCGTCCCCCAGGCAGGCCTGTGATGAGCGTTCTCACCGAGCTCGGCACCTCAGCCGTCAAGTCCGGGCGCACCCGCCTGGAGACCATGGGCGACCAGCTGCTGTTCTACGCCAAGGCGCTGGGCTCGATCCCGCACGTGCTGCGCAGCTACCGCAAGGAGGTCGCCAAGACCCTCGCGGAGGTCGTCTTCGGAGTCGGCGCCCTGTCCGTCATCGCCGGCACGGTCGGCGTCATCGCCTTCCTCGCGTTCTTCGCCGGCACCGAGGTCGGGCTGCAGGGCTACGCCTCGCTGAGCCAGATCGGCGTCGCGAAGTTCACGGCGTTCATCTCGGCGTACTTCAACACCCGCGAGGTGGCGCCGCTGGTGTCCTCGATCGCGCTGGCCGCCACGGTCGGCTGCGGCTACACCGCGCGGCTCGGCGCCATGCGGATCTCCGAGGAGATCGACGCCCTCGAGGTCATGGGCGTGCCCTCGATCCCGTTCCTGGTGACGACCCGGATGATCGCGGGGTTCGTCTCGGTGATCCCGCTCTACACGGTCGCGCTGCTCGCGTCGTACCTCTCGCCGCGGCTCATCACCACGATGGTCTACGGCGAGTCCGTCGGCACGTACGACCACTACTTCCGCCAGTTCCTGCCGCCCGTCGACATCCTCTGGTCGTTCGGCAAGATGATCGTCCTGGCCGTCCTGATCATCTTGATCCACTGCTACTACGGCTACACCGCCTCGGGCGGTCCGGCCGGCGTGGGCGTCGCCGTCGGGCGCGCCATCCGCTCATCGATCGTCACGGTCGTCGTCGTCAACTTCTTCCTGAGCTTCGCCATCTGGGGATCGACGACCACCGTGCGGATCACGGGGTAGCCGATGCTCGCGAGCCTCGTCCACGACACCCCGCGCGAACACCACCGACTGTGGTTCGCCGGGATCGCGTACCTCGTGTCGGTCTGCCTGCTGATCGGTCTCTGCATCGCGATGTACGAGAAGAAGTTCACGTCGAGCACCGATGTCACGGTCATGGCCGACCGCGCCGGACTCCAGCTGGCCCGGTTCGGTGACGTCCGGCTCCACGGCGCGCTCGTGGGCTACGTCAAGGGCATCGAGAGCGACGGCAAGCGGGCCAGGATCACGCTGTCGCTCAAGCCGGATGCGGCCCGGACGATCCCCGGGGACGTGGCGGTGCAGATCCTGCCGACGACGCTCTTCGGCCAGAACTACCTCGAGCTGATCCCGCCCAAGACCGGCGTCTCCGCCGGCGGCACCCTGCGCGACGGCTCGGTCATCCCGGCCAACCGGGTCACGACGAACGTCGAGCTGCAGAGCATCCTCGCCAATCTCTTCCCGCTCCTGCGCTCCGTGCGCCCCGCTGACCTCAACTCGACGCTCTACGCGCTCTCGCACGCCCTGCAGGGCAAGGGCAAGCAGCTCGGCGACACGCTCGAGACGCTCGATGACTACCTCAACCGCATGAATGTCGAGCTGCCGACGCTGCGCACCGACCTCAAGCTGCTGTCGCAGGTGGCCACCACGTACGACCTGGCCGCCCCCGACCTGATCCGACTCCTGCGCAACGCGACGGTCACCGCGCGCACCCTCACCCAGAAGCAGGGTGACCTCAACCGGGCGCTCGGCAGCCTGACCGGCCTCGCCCGCACGACCCGCGTGACGCTGGCGGAGAACGAGGACGCGCTGATCGCCCAGACCCGGTCCGGCCGGCCGCTGCTGGCGCTGCTTGACACGTACTCGCCCGGAGCTCAAGTGCGTGCTGGTCGGGACTCGATCGGCAGAGGGACAACGCCGACAACGTCTTCAACGACGGCATCATCCACCAGACCCTCGAGCTGGGCGCGCCTCAGCGCAGCGCCTACACCGAGGCCGACGCGCCGGAGTTCGGCGAGGTCGGCCATGGGCCCTGGTGCCTCGGGCTGCCGGACGACTATGACGTGCCGGCGCCCGTTCCAGCCCTTGAAGGACGGGTCCGACAAGGACGATCCCGACGGCGGCATCGAATGAACGCCCGGGACACCGCCTTCAGCCTCGCCGCGATCAAGCTCGGCATCTTCACCCTCGTCTCGGTGATCGTGACGGGCATGCTCGTCGTGATCATGGGCGGTTTCGGCCTCGGTTCCCAGACCGAGTACAAGGCGGTGTTCTCGAGTGCCTCGGAGCTGACGGCAGGCGACCAGGTGCGCATCGCCGGCGTCGTGGTCGGCAAGGTCAAGGACGTCAAGATCCATCACCGCACCGAGGCCATGGTGACGTTCAAGGTCAAGGACGGTGTCCCGCTCACCCAGGACTCACGGGCCAGCATCCGCTTCCTCAACCTGATCGGCGACCGCTACATGTCGTTGTCGCAGGGCAAGGAAGGGGCGCCGCGGCTGAAGCCCGGCTCGACCCTGCAGCTGGACCGCACGACGCCCGCGCTCAACCTGACCGCGCTGTTCCAGGGCTTCCAGCCGCTGTTCGCCGCGCTGCGCCCCGAGGACGTCAACAAGCTCTCGCTCAACCTGATCCAGGTGCTGCAGGGTGAGGGCGGCACGGTGCAGGAGCTGCTCTCCAACACCGCGTCGCTCACCAACACGTTGGCCGACCGCGATGAGCTCATCGGCGACGTCATCACCAACCTGAGCACCCTGATGACGACGGTCGACGACCACCACCAGCAGCTCGACGAGCTGATCACGAGCATGCGGTCGTGGTTCGGCGACCTGGCCAAGGACCGCGAGGTCATCGGCTCGTCGCTGACCAACATCTCCCACGTCACCGAGTCGGTCGCCGACCTGCTGACGCGAGGGCCGGCCGCTGCTGAAGGAGGATGTCGCCCAGCTGCGCCGCCTGTTCACGATCCTGGCCAAGCCGCGAGAACAAGGCCTACCTCGACGAGACGCTCGACCTGCTCCCGACGATGCTCGCCAAGCAGACCCGGATCGGCGTCTACGGCTCTTGGTACAACTACTACCTCTGCGAGTTCCACGGCGGCGTGGTGCTGCCCAGCGCACTGATGGACACGCTGCCGGCCGACGTCCAGAAGCAGATGTCGGACTTCACGCTCTACAGCAACGCCAAGAGGTGTCGCTGATGGCACGTCGAAGTGACTCCCAGATCCTGCAGATGGGCATCATCTCGCTGGCGTTGCTGCTGCTGGTGATGGTGGGCTCGTTCAACCTGCAGAAGCTGCCCTGGCTGCGCGGCACGACCTATCACGCCGAGCTGAGCGACGCGAGTGGCCTGCGCACCGGCAGCGAGGTCCAGGTCGCGGGCGTCCGCGTGGGCCGGGTCAACAAGCTGCGGATCGGCACCACGAAGGTCATCGCGGACTTCGACGTCTCCGGCGCGACCCTCGGCCGCTCGACCCGCGCCAGCGTCGAGGTCAAGAGCCTGCTGGGCGAGAAGTTCCTCAACATCAAGCCCGAGGGGTCCGGCACGATGGACGCCGGCTGCCACGATCCCGCTGACGCGCACCGACGTCACGTTCGACATCGTCGGCACGCTCGGCGAGCTGACGACGCAGACCGAGGAGACCGACAAGGCCAACCTCACCAAGGCGCTGGACTCGTTGGCCGAGGTCGTCGACTCCGCCGCGCCCGAGGTGCGGTCGAGCTTCAGCGGGCTGTCCCGCCTTTCGACGACGATCGCGTCGCGCGACGAGGAGATCGAGAACGCTGCTGCGGCGCTCGAGCAACGTCACCACAGCTGCTCGATGAGCGCAAGGGCGACCTGGTGACGCTGATGAAGCAGGCCAACCTGATCTTCCAGGAGCTGCAACCAGCGCAAGCAGACGATCCACGAGCTCCTGGTCAACGCCAACCGGCTGGCGGTCGAGCTCGAGGGCGTCGTCAAGGACAACCGCGAACAGCTGCGTCCCACGCTGGACAAGCTCGAGAACGTGCTGTCCTTCCTGCACGCCCGGGAGGACCAGAT
This sequence comes from uncultured Actinomycetota bacterium, assembly GCA_963759975.1. GTDB lineage: Bacteria > Actinomycetota > Actinomycetes > Propionibacteriales > Nocardioidaceae > Aeromicrobium. The sequence goes on along the minus strand of CAVXBS010000018.1, from coordinate 503,713 downwards.
CGAGACGCTCATCCACAACTACGGTCCGTACGTCAGCATCCTCGGCAACATCGTCGGCAGCGGCCCGTGGTTCGACGCCTACGTCCCCAACATCACCGGTGTCTTCACCGGCGAGTTCGGCCTCACCAAGCCCGGAGGTGGCGGATGACCGGCATGAGCAGAAGGGCCCAATGGATCGCTGCGGCCGTGCCTGTCGCGCTGCTGCTGCTGACCTTCGTGGTCTATCCCCGCGAGGGCGGGTCCCGGACCGTCACCGCGCACTTCGATCGGGCCGTCGCGGTCTATCCCGGCACCCACCTCAGGGTCATGGGCGTCCGCGTCGGCGAGGTGACCGCCGTCGTGCCCGAGGGCGACAGCGTTCGCGTCGAGATGACGTACGACAAGGAGTACAAGCTGCCGGCCGACGCCGGGGCCGCGGTCGTGACGCCCACGCTGGTGGCCGACCGCTACGTCCAGATCTTCCCGGCGTACTCCAAGGGCCCGGAGATGCGGGACCACGCCGACATCCCGCTGGCCCGCACCAAGACCCCGATCGAGCTCGACCGCATGTTCAAGTCGCTCGACGACCTCGCGATGACCCTCGGACCCAAGGCCGGCTCGACCAGCGGGCGCTCTGGACAACCTGCTGTCGGCGAGCGCCAAGGCTCTCGGCGGCAACGGCGAGCTCGGGTCCAAGATGATCCGCAACCTGTCGCAGGCGGCCGAGGTGTTCGCCGACAACCGCGGCCCGCTGTTCGACAACGTCCGTTCGCTGGCGCAACATCACCGACACCCTGGCCGACGAACGACACCACGGTCCAGGCGTTCCTCAAGGAGCTCTCCTCGGTGTCCGGCCAGTTCGCCGGTGAGCGCGACGAGCTCCGCGACGTGCTGGCCTCCCTGGCGAAGGTGCTCGGCAGCGTCAAGGGCTTCGTGCACGAGAACCGGGCGACCCTCGGCAAGGACGTCAAGCTGCTGAGCAGCCTGCTCGAACGGGTCGACAACCAGAAGGACGCCCTCGGCCTGGTCGTCCAGAAGGGCTCGCTGGCGATGGGCAACCTCGCACTGGCGTTCGAGCCCGAGCACCGGCACGTACGGCTCCCGCGTGCAGATCACTCCCGGGCATCCAGTTCCGTCCCGACCAGTTCCTGTGCCAGACCTTGGTCAGCCGTCGGCACGCCTGAAGTCGGTCTGCACGATGCTCACCGACCTGCTCAAGCCGTTGCTGCCCGCGCCACGTCGGGCCCGGCCGCCAGCGTGCCGCAGCCGGCGCACGACCGCTCCCGTCTGAGCCGGAGACCCCCGCGAACTCGGCTCCGTCCGGCGAGACCGGCGAGCTGCCCACCCTCCTCGACCTGCTCGGGGGTGGTGCGCTCATGATGCGCCTTCGCCTGATCGTCGGTGCGATGCTCGCTGCTCCTGGTGAGCGGCTGCACGTTCAACGGTGTCTACGACCTGCCGCTGCCCGGCAACAAGGTCGAGCAGCGGCGACGGCTTCGAGGTCAGCGCCGACTTCGCCGACGCGCTCAACCTGGTGCCGCGCTCCTCGGTCATGGTGGCCGACGTGCCGGTGGGGCAGGTCGAGTCCGTGACCCGGGTCGGCTGGCACGCCCGGATCAAGATGCTGCATCCGCAAGGACGTCGTGCTTCCCGCCAACGCGGAGGCCGAGATCCGCCAGACGAGCCTGCTGGGTGAGAAGTACGTCGAGCTGTCGGCACCGGCGGCGAGCGCCGACGCCAAGACGCGCCAGCACCGGACGGCTCGGACCCGGCGACGTGATCCCGATGGATCGCACGGGTCGCAATCCCGAGGTCGAAGAGGTCCTCGGCGCGCTTGTCACTCGTGCTGACCGGCGGCGGCGTCGGCCAGATCCAGACCATCACGCACGAGCTCAACGAGATGATGGACGGGCGTACCGGCAAGATCCGTGACGTCCTCAGCCAGGTCAACACCCTCGTGAGCACGCTCGAACTCCCAGAAGGGCGACATCGTGCAGGCGATGGAGTCGCTCAACGGGCTGACCGGGACCCTCGTCGCCGAGAAGAAGACGATCGGGGACGCGCTGGATGCCGCCGGCCCCGCGATCACCGTGCTGCGCGACCAGCACACGCAGCTCGTCAGCATGCTGTCCGAGCTGGACAAGCTCGGCGAGCGTGGGCACGCGCGTCGTCAACGAGACCAAGGACGACCTGATCGCCGAGCTGCGCCACCTCGAGCCCGTGCTCCGCAAGCTCTCCGACACCGGCGACTCGCTCGTGCCCGGGTCTGGTCGTCGGCGGCCAGCTACCCGTTCCCGATCGACGCGGCCGACGCCATCAAGGGCGACTTCGCCAACGTCATCTTCAAGATGCAGATCAAGCTCACGCCGGTGAGCGAGGGCGGGCTCCTGCCGACGACCCTGCAGGACGTCGTCACGCTGTGCCGGGCGACCCCGGCCGCGCCGATCTGCTCCCCGGCGGGCGACGCGATCGACCAGCTCTGCGCCCTGCTCGGCACGCTTGCCGTTGTGCACGGAGTCGAGCGTCGACGAGGTGGCCGACGCGCTGGCCAACGCTCGAGGGGCACGGCGGCTCGACGACCCGCCGCCCACGACCCGACGGACGCCAGTCGCCACGCCGACACGCCGGATGCCGGCGGCAGCGGGTCGGACGGCGCGCTGGTCCAGCTGCTCACGTGGCCTGCTCGGCGGAGGATCGTCATGAGGCGCGGCATCAAGGTCAGGCTGCTCGCCTTCGTGCTCCTGAGCGCGCTCGGGCATGGTCTACGTGGGTGCGTCCTACCTCGGCGTTCGTCGACCAGGCGCTGGGCCGCGGCTACACGGTGCACGTGCTCCTGCCGGAGTCGGGCGGCCTCTACCAGGGCAGCGAGGTCACCTATCGCGGCGTCAAGATCGGCAAGGTGTCCGAGATGGACGTCGACGCCGACGGACTGCGGGTCGACGTCGCGCTCGAGGACGACACGCACGTGCCGGCGGACTCACCGGTGTTCGTCCACAACCTCAGCGTCGTGGGCGAGCAGTACATCTCGTTCGAGCCCGGCTCCAAGAAGGGGCCGATGCTCAAGGACGGCGACACCGTCCACGGCACCAAGGACAGCCTCCCGCTCGGGGAGGACGTGCTCCTGCAGGACCTCAGCCGGTTCGTCTCCAGCCTGGACGGCACCGAGCTCAACACCGTCGTCAGCGAGCTCGGCACGATGTTCCGCGACAACGCCAATCCGCTGCGCTCGATGGTCGACAGCACCCAGAAGTTCGTCGATGCCGCCGCGGCCAACGAGTCCGTCGACGATCGCCCTGCTGGACAACGCCAAGACGGTGCTGCAGACCCAGCAGGACAACGCCGCGAACATCCGCGGGTTCGCCCGCGACCTCGCCGACGTCACCGGCACGCTGGCCGACTCGAACGCCGACGTCGGGCGCATCCTCGACCGGGCCGGCCCTGCGGCCGAGGAGCTGACGAAGCTGGTCAGCACGCTGCGCACCGTGCTGCCGCCGATGCTGCTGCACCTGGTCAACGTGACCGAGGTCCTCGACGCGCGTCTGCCCGCCCTCGAACAGCTGCTGGTCACCTTCCCGCGACTGATCTCCGCCGGCCCGTCGGCGCTGACGCCGGGCGACCAGAAGTTCGGCCGGGTCCACCTCAACCTGAACCAGAGCCCGCCCGCCTGCACCGAGGGCTACCTGCCGCCCGGGCAGTGGCGACCCACCACACAGGAGAGCTTTGTGCCGTACTACCCCGCCGAGTGCACGTCCGGATCGCCCGTGAACATGCGTGGTATGAAGTATGCGCCGCCGCTCTACGACTGGAGGGGCGCGTCGGCCGGAGGGAACTCGTGAACCGTACGTCTGCGCTCAACGCTGCGCTCGGTCTCGCGCTCGTCGGCCTGCTGGCCTGGCTGGTGCTCTTCGCCGTACGAGGCAGCGAGGCGGCGCCCGGCAGCACGCCGACCGAGGAGCTCGCCGGGCGCTATGCCGACGTCACTCGTGCGGCACGGGTCGGAGACGCTGGCGTTCCTGGCGGTCGACCACACCAAGATGGACGAGCTGACCAAGCGGGTGCTGGCAGGCTCGACCGGGACCTTCAAGAAGCAGTACACGGCATCGCTCAAGTCGCTCAAGGAGACCGCGGTCAGCCAGGAGTCGATCTCCAAGGGCCGGGTCGACGAGATCGGGCTGAGCGAGGTCGAGCCGCGTTCCGCGACGGTCTTCGTGGCGGCGGGCAGCAAGGTGCAGAACAAGGGCACCAAGGGCAAGGTCGAGGACCGGTTCTGGCGCATCAAGCTGACCATGGCCAAGCAGGGCAGCCGTTGGCTGATCTCCCAGCTCGAGTTCGTGGGCTGACCATGGCGAAGCTGAAGCGCGACGAACGCGTCTGCCCCTTTTGTGCCGAGACGATCAAGGCCGCCGCCACCCGCTGCCGGTTCTGCCACTCGGACGTGACCCCGGTCCTGCGGCCCGAGCCGGAGGCCCGGCCCGAGCCAAGGCTCAGGTCCCAGGCCCCGGCGAAGCCCGAGCCCGCACCTGAGTCGCCGGCCGAGCTCGAGGCCGAACCGGAGTCCCAGCTTGTCGAGAAGCCCGCTGGTGGCCGACGCCTGGCCGTGCCCAGCCTCGGCGACCTCCGCGAGCTCGTGCTGCGCCGGTTGACCCTGGTGCTGGCCGTGCTGGTCCTGCTTGCTGGAGCCGGCGTCGGCCTGTCGTGGTGGCGTGCTGAGCAGGGCTCGGCGTCGGTCGCCCCGGGCGGGGTGCTCGTCGGTGACGATGCGCGGACCGAGGTGCTGGTCACGGCCGCGGACCTCGCCCAGCGCACCCTGTCGTACGACTACAAGACGCTGGCGAACGACATGGAGGTCGCGCGAGCCCGGATGACCCCCACGTTCCGCAAGCAGTACGACTCCACGATGGCGCAGGTGCGCGCGAACACGACCAAGAACAAGATCGTCCTCCAGGCCGTCGCGGTGTCCTCGGCGATCATCAAGGCGACCGAGCACCGGGCCAAGGTCCTGGTGTTCCTCAATCAGACGACGACGGCCGGGACGGGCAAGAAGGCCAACCAACAGATGAGCCGCAACAGCCTGGTGGTCACCCTCACCAGGGGAGATGGCGACTGGACCATATCCAAACTCACCGCCCTGGGCTAGGCTAGAACACGTTCTAGTTCTACGCTCAGCGCGAGCGAGGAGGCGGGTCACTGATGGCAAGGGTTGAGGTCGACTACGACGTCTGCGAGGCGAACGCCTTGTGCGAGGCGACGGCACCGGACATGTTCTTCGTCGATGACGATGACCAGCTGCAGGTCGAGGACCCGACGGTGACCGACGAGAACCGTTCACGCGTCGAGCGGGCCGTGGCCTCGTGCCCGAAATCGGCGCTGCGGATCGCCGAGGGCCCTGCGTGACCGGCACCTCGCTCGACGGCAAGGTTGCCGTCGTCACGGGTGCGGGAGCAGGACTCGGTCGTGCCGAGGCTCTTGCGCTCGCCGGCGCAGGTGCCCGCATCGTGCTCAACGACCTGCCGGGTGCCGCTGACGAGACCGCTGCCGAGATCAAGGCGCTGGGCGCCGAGGTGGCCATCGCAGCCGGCGACGTGGGCGATCGATCGACCGCGGACCTGATCATGCAGACCGCTCTCGAGACGTACGGCGCCCTCGACGTCCTCGTCAACAACGCCGGCGTCACCCGCGACCGGATGTTGTTCAACATGTCGGACGAGGAGTTCGACCTCGTCATCCGCATCCACCTGCGCGGTCACTTCCTGCTGTCGCGCAACGCGGCCGCGCACTGGCGCCAGGTGGCCAAGGAGACCGGCGGGAGCGTCGACGCGAGTGTCATCAACACGGCCTCCGAGGCATTCCTGACCGGTTCGCCCGGTCAGGCCAACTACGCGGCGGCCAAGGGTGGCATCACCGCGCTGACCCTGTCGACCGCTCGTGGGCTGTCCCGCATCGGCGTACGGGCCAACGCCATCTGCCCGCGAGCCCGCACGGCGATGACCGCCGACGTGTTCGGCCCCGACGAGTCCGGCACCGCCATCGACCCCTACAGCCCCGACCATGTGGCGCCCCTGGTGGCCTACCTCGCCTCGCCGGCAGCGGCCCGCATCAGCGGCCAGGTGTTCGTCGTCTACGGCGGGATGGTGGCGGTCCTGGCCGCTCCCGTCGTCGAGCGCCGGTTCGACACCGAGGCCGATGTCTGGTCGATCGACGAGCTCGACCGGACCCTCGGTGACTTCTTCGCCGGCCGTGACCCTGAGGTCTCGTTCGCGGCCGACTCGATCCTCACCCTCTAGCCCCCGTACGCACAAGGAGAACGATGTCTCGCCTCAAGGACAAGCACGCCATCATCACCGGCGCCGCGCAAGGACAGGGCGCGGCGATCGCTCGCGCGTTCGTCGCTGAAGGTGCGCGGGTCGTCATCGCCGACGTGGCCGACGGATCTGCCCTCGCCGACGAGCTGGGCGACGCCGCGTCGTACAGCCACCACGACGTCAGCGACCCGGCGTCGTGGGATCGGCTGGTGGCCGAAGCCGAGGCGCAGCTCGGCGGACCGGTCAACGTGCTCGTCAACAACGCCGGCGTCCTGCGCTTCGGCGAGGTCGACACGATGCCGCTCGACGACCTCGACCTGCTGATCAACGTCAACATGCGGGGCTGCTTCCTCGGTATGCGGGCGGTCGCGGCGTCGATGAAGCAGCACCGCCAGGGCTCGATCATCAACTGCTCCTCGGTCGAAGGACTGGCCGGCATGGCGTCCCTGACGGCGTACACCGGCACGAAGTTCGCGATCCGCGGCATGACCAAGGCCGCCGCGGTCGAGCTCGGCGCGTACGGCGTGCGGGTCAACTCGGTCCACCCCGGCATGATCGACACCGGCATGACCCGCGAGGTCGGTGGCGAGGCGGCGATGCAGTGGGGTGCGACGCGCGTCCCGCTGGAACGGGTGGGCACCCCCGACGACGTCGCGCCGTTGTACGTCTACCTGGCCGGCGACGAGAGCGGCTACACCACCGGCGGCGAGTTCGCGGTCGACGGCGGGGTCACCGCGACCCACTCGTTCTATCCCGGCAACAGCGGCCAGGGCGCCCGCTCGTGAGATGACGGCATCCTCGACAAGGCGCGTCGCCGCTGATGCGGAGCCGGGTGATACAACTTCACTACCAGCCAGTAACCGGAGGCGGCACTTGCGCATCGCACTCATGTCCTACCGCAGCAAGCCACACTGCGGCGGTCAGGGCGTCTACGTCCGCCACCTCAGTCGGGAGCTGGTGGCCCTCGGTCATACCGTCGAGGTGTTCTCAGGTCAGCCCTACCCGGAGCTCGACGAAGGGGTCGTGCTGACCAAGGTCCCCTCGTTGGACCTCTACCGCGAACCCGACCCCTTCCGTACGCCGCGGCCCAAGGAGTTCCGCGACCTCATCGACGTCGAAGAGGTCCTGACGATGTGGACCGCCGGGTTCCCCGAGCCCAAGACGTTCAGCAAGCGCGTGGCGCGACTCCTCAAGGGCCGTCGCGGCGACTTCGACATCGTGCACGACAACCAGACGGTCGGGTTCGGCATGCTCGACATCGCCGAGCAGGGCTTCCCGCTGATCACCACGATCCATCACCCGATCACGTTCGACCGCCGCATCGACATCGCCAACGCGCCGACGCTCCGCAAGAAGCTCAGCCTGCGCCGCTGGTACGGCTTCCTGGGGATGCAGAAGAAGGTCGCCCGGCAGCTGCCCAAGATCCTCACGGTCTCCGAGTCCAGCCGGCGTGACATCATCACCGACTTCGGGGTCGACCCGTCGCGGCTCGAGGTCATCACACTGGGCGTCGACGACGTGTTCGTCCCGCCGACCGCCCCGCGCGTTCCCGGACGGATCGTCGCGATGGCCAGCGCCGACGCCCCGATGAAGGGCATCGCCACGCTGCTGGAGGCGTTCGCCAAGCTGCGGACCGAGCGCGACGTCGAGCTGCTGCTCGTCACGACGCTCAAGCCCGGGGGTCGCACCGAGCGACTCATCGATGAGCTGGGCATCGCCGACGACGTCAGGTTCGTCAACGGCATCAGCGACGCTGAGCTGGTCGACGTCATGGGTTCGGCCGAGGTCGCCTGCGTGCCGTCGCTGTACGAAGGCTTCTCCCTCCCGACCGCCGAGCTGATGGCCTGCGAGACGCCCTTGGTCGTCAGCCGGGCCGGCGCGATCCCGGAGGTCGTCGGCGACGACGGCGCGTGCGCGATCCTCGTGCCGCCAGGCGACGTCGGCGAGCTCGAGGCCGCGATCGTGGAGCTGCTGGACGACCCGGACCGTCGCACCGCGATGGGCCGCGCCGGCCGTCAGCGCGTGCTGGAGATGTTCAGCTGGCGAGCGGTGGCGGCGGCCACTGCCGCAGCGTACGAAGAAGTGATCGCTGCGAGCGCGGCGTCCGCACCAGAGGAGAAGAACCATGCTGACCGTTGATTTCGACCGGTTGGGACTGCGTCCCGGCGACCGGGTCATCGACATGGGCTGCGGCGCCGGCCGGCACGCGTTCGAGATGTACCGTCGTGGCGCGGACGTCATCGCGTTCGACCAGGACGCCGACGAGCTGTCCAACGTGCTGGACCTGTTCGGTGCGATGAAGGAGGCCGGCGAGGTTCCAGAGGGCGCCTCCGCCGACATCAAGGAGGGCGACGCCCTGGCGCTGCCGTTCGCCGACGGTGAGTTCGACCGCGTCGTGGCGTCCGAGGTGCTGGAGCACATACCGGCCGACATCCAGGCGATCAACGAGCTCGTGCGGGTCCTGCGCCCCGGCGGCACGATGGCCGTGACGGTGCCCCGGTGGCTGCCGGAGATCATCTGCTGGAAGCTGTCCGACGACTACCACAACACGCCGGGCGGCCACATCAGGATCTACTCCGACAAGGAGCTGATCGGCAAGCTGGAGAACGCCGGCATGACGTTCGACGGCATCGACTACGCGCACGGCCTGCACTCGCCCTACTGGTGGCTCAAGTGCGCTGTCGGTGTCAAGAACGACGACAACCCGCTGGTCAAGGCGTACCACCAGGTCTTGGTCTGGGACATCATGAAGACCCGCGGCTACAGCACCGCTACGCGCCTGGCCGAGCGGGCGCTGAACCCGCTGATCGGCAAGAGCATGGTGCTCTACCTGCGCAAACCGATGGTGCCGCCCGGAGACGACGCTTGATGACGCCGGACCAGGTCGCCGAGACGGCGGCCAGTATCGCCGCGATGCAGGAGCCGGACGGCGCGATCCCCTGGGCCGTCGGCGAGCACACCGATGCCTGGAACCACGTCGAGGGCGCGATGGCGCTGGTGGTGGGCGGCGAGCTTGCCGCCGCCGAAGCGGCATACGAGTGGTGCCTGCGCACCCAGCGCGCCGATGGCTCGTGGCCCATGAAGATCGTCCAGGGACGCATCGACGACTCGAGCACGGAGTCCAACATGGCCGCCTACCTCGCTGTCGGCGTGCTGCACCACTGGCGCATCCGGCAGGACCGGGCCTTCCTCCAACGCATGTGGCCGGCCGTACGCCGCGCACTCGACCTCGTCGTCGACCTGCAGCTGCCCTTCGGTGGCATCGCCTGGTCGCGCGAGTGGGACGCCAACGGGCCGGCCACGGTCAATCGCGAAGCATTGCTGGCGGGCAGCTCCAGCATCCACCAGGCGCTGCGGTGCGGCGTCGCGCTCGCCGAGCTCGTGGGGGAGCCCCAGCCGGAGTGGGAGCTCGCCGGCGGCCGGCTCGGGCACGCGCTGCGCGAGCACCGCGACCAGTTCCTCGACAAGTCGACATTCTCGATGGACTGGTACTACCCGGTGCTGGGTGGAGCTGTGCGCGGAGCCGCCGCGGACGCGATGGTCGCGTCGCAGTGGGACACGTTCGTCGTCGACGGGCTGGGCATCCGTTGTGTCAGCACCAACCCGTGGGTCACCGGTGCGGAGACGTGTGAGCTGGTCATGGCGTTGCAGGCCATCGGCGATCCTCGCGCCGAGCAGCTGTTCGCGGACATGCAGCACCTGCGCGGTGACCGCGGTGCCTACTGGACCGGCTTCGTCTTCCCGGAGAACGTCAACTGGCCTGCGGAGCACACGACCTACACGGCGGCCGCGGTGATCCTCGCCTGGGACGTCCTGACCGGGACGACGCCCGGTGCCGGCGTGATGACCGGACACGAGATCGGCGTGGACTTCGGCGAGATCATGCTCGAGTGCGGCTGTTCGTCATCCGACCGGTTCGCCGGCATCGCCCCGGGTACGCACTAGCGTCCGCATCGAGCCGACCGTCTCGCGCGGCTCGAAGCAGCCTGATCCCACGGCGCGCTGCCAGACGTGGAACGGCGCCTGGCCGCCGTCTTCGGGTCGCTCGAAGACGTCGTGAATCACCAGGGTGCCGCCGGCGATGAGCCAGTGCGCGAACCCGGAGTAGTCGGCCTGGGCGTGCACCTCGGCATGCCCGCCATCGATGAACAGCAGGCTCAGGGGGGTGCGCCACCACGTCGCGACACTGGTCGAGCGACCGATCACGGCAGTCACGTGGTCCTCGAGGCCGGCGCGCGCGATCGTCGCCCGGAACACCGGAAGCGTGTCCATGAGACCCAGCTCGTCGTCGACGAGCGTCGCGTCGTGGTGCTCCCAGCCGGCCTGGTTCTCCTCGGATCCGCGGTGGTGATCGATCGTGAGCACCGCACCGCCGACCTCGCGTGCCGCGGCACCGAGGTAGATCGCGGACTTCCCGCAGTAGGTCCCGATCTCCAGGGCCGGCCCGTGGGGGAGTCGCTCGCGGGCGGTCCGATGCAGGAACTCTCCCTCGTCCTCGGGCATGAATCCCTTGGCTGCGAGGGCGTACGGGAGGAGCTCTGGGGGCATCGCCGAGGTCATGGGGGACAGTCTGCCGTCCACGTCACTTGCGGGAGTGACGGCCACGGCGGAGGGTGCCGAACTTCCGGGTCCGGGTGACCCCTTCGCCGGCATGGGCCAGGCCCAGGGGGAGCTCGTGCGAGGCGACCTCGCGCCAGTCGTTGCTCATCCGCACCTCGAGCGCCAGGAGCGGATCGGGGACCCAGCGGCGGGTCTTCGCGTCGAAGTACATCGGTGTTCCCTCGCTGATGCGGACGACTTCCTCGCTTCCGCCCGGCGACGTCATCACGTAGTAGCGCATCGTCGACCGTCAGGTGTCACGACTGCAAGCATGGCTCGCCCTTCAACCCTCCCGGCTCAAGTGTGCTCCATCCTGCCCATCCATGGAGTCAGACTGTCGAACCTGAGCCGAACATCACACCACCGGCCGGGGCCGCGCGCGTGACGATCCTCAGAACTCGGGGAGCCGTGGGACGTACGGGGCCTCGAGCCGGACGATCTCGTCCTCGCTGAGGGTGATCTCGAGCGAGGCGACCGCGTCCGTGAGGTGCAGTGGCTTCGTGGCGCCCACGATCGGTGCCGTGACCACATCGTGCTGTCGCACCCACGCGAGGGCGACCTGGGCGCGTGACACACCTCGTGCGGCGGCGATCTCGCCGACGGCGGCCGAAATGGCGCGATCGGACTCCTCCGCCTGCCCGTAGTAGCTCTGCGCGACCGCGTCGGACCCGCTGCGGGACGTGCTGAGGTCGTCCCAGTCGCGCGTCAGCCGGCCGCGTGCGAGGGGGCTCCACGGGATGACACCGATGCCCTCGTCGAGGCAGAACGGGTGCATCTCGCGCTCCTCCTCGCGCTGGACAAGGTTGTACTGGTCCTGCATCGAGATGAACGGAGTCCAGCCGTTGAGGTCGGCGGCGTGCTGGGCCTGCGCGAGCTGCCAGGCGTACATCGACGACGCGCCGATGAAACGTGCCTTGCCGGCGCGGACGACCTCGTCGAGCGCCTCCATGGTCTCCTCGATCGGGACCTCGGGGTCCCAGCGATGAATCTGGTAGAGATCGACGTAGTCGGTGCCGAGGCGGCGCAGGCTGTCGTCGATCTGGGTCAGAACGGCCCTGCGAGAGAGGCCGCCGCTCTCCGGATCGCCGCCCATCGGATAGAACAGCTTGGTCGCGATGACGACGTCCTCGCGACGGGCGAAGTCGGCGAGCGCCCGGCCGACGATCTCCTCGCTGCTGCCGTCGGAGTACATGTTGGCGGTGTCGAACGTCGTGATGCCGGCCTCGACCGCCTGCTGGATGAACGGCCGGCTCTGCTCCTCCGAGAGCGTCCACGGGTGGGTGCCACGGTCCGAGTCGCCGTAGCTCATGCAGCCGAGGATGATCGCCGACACGGCGAGATCGCTGGTGCCCAGTTTCACGTGGTCCATGAGTCGATCATGCCGTGAGACGGCACGCGGCGGGTTTGGGAGGTCTCTGACAGGCTTGAGGCATGCCCCTGACTGGAGAGTACGCACCAAGCATGTCCGACTGGGCCCGCGAGCAGGCCGAGCTGTTCGAACGCACCAACGGCGCCGAGGGCAACGCCCTCGAAGGGCGGCCGATCGTCCTGATGACGTCGATCGGTGCGTCGTCCGGCAAGCTCCGCAAGACCCCGGTGATGCGGGTCGAGCACGACGGCGAGTACGCCATCGTCGCGTCGCGCGGCGGGGCCCCGAAGCACCCGACCTGGTATCACAACGTCGTCGGCGCACCGTTCGTGGAGCTCCAGGACGGGCCCGTGCGCAAGGACTATGTGCCGCGGGAGCTCAGCGGCGAGGAGCGGGAGATCTGGTGGGAGCGGGCTGTCTTGGCCTGGCCGGCCTATGCGGACTACCAGACCAAGACCGATCGGCTCATTCCCGTCATCCTGCTGAGCCCGGTCGAGTAACCAGATCACCTGATCTCACCTCGCGGGACGCCTCGCATGAGATGGCCCGGGCGGGCCCGTCCGTGTGTGAGGATTCCGGGCAACGGATTCCGCGATCCGACTCTCGTAGCTCCTTCGCACGGAATGGATGACGATGTCGACGAATCGCGGCCCCCTGCCATCAGCCAATGGAATCTCGCGCAGGTCATTCGTCAGGGCGGCTTCGCTCGCGGTGCCCCTGACGGTCTTCGGCGCCTCCGCCGGTGCGCCCCTCCAGCTTGGTGCACGCGCCGCCGCAGCATCAGGGACCGCCTCGACGTACGCCCATCCGGGCCTCGTCCACACCTTGTCCGACCTCGAACGCATCTCGGGCCATATCGGCACCGAGCCGTGGGCGGGAGGCTGGGGCCGGCTCACCGGCAACGGTCGGTCAGGCGCCGGTTGGTCTCCCCGTCCGGTCGAGACCGTCATCCGAGGCGGCGCCGGTGAGAACTATGGGCCGCTGTTCACCGACATTCATGCGGCGTACCAGAACGCCCTGCGGTGGCGCATCTCTGGCGAGGACGCACACGGCGCCGCCGCGGTGAGGATCCTCAACGCCTGGTCAGCGAAGCTGAGGACGGTCACCGGCAACGCCGACCGGTTCCTCGCCGCGGGCATCTATGGCTACCAGTTCGCGAATGCTGCCGAGCTCGTGCGCGACCGACCCGACTTCGACCTCGGTCGGTTCCGCGACATGCTGCTCACGATCTTCCATCCCATGAACGAGCAGTTCCTCACCGATCACAACGGTGCGGTGATCACGAACTACTGGGCCAACTGGGACCTGTGCAACATGGCGTCGGTCCTCGCCATCGGCATCTTCGCCGACCGCGACGACCTCGTGGACCGGGCGGTCGCCTACTTCCACGACGGTGCCGGCAACGGCTCGCTCGCACACGCGGTCCCGTTCCTCCACGACGACGGGCTGGCCCAGTGGCAGGAGAGCGGCCGGGACCAGGGGCACACCGTCATGGGCATCGGGCTGATGGGTGCCTTCTGCGAGATGGCCTGGAACCAGGGCATCGACTGCTACGGCGCGGACGACAACCGCTTCCTCAGGGGGGCCGAGTACGTCGCGAAGTACAACCTCGGTCACGACGTGCCGTTCACCCCGTACACGTGGCAGTCCGGGCCCCGGGCGACGACCGCATCCCACGCCGGCTGGCAGACCCAGACCGTGCCGGGCTCGGGGAGCCGCGGTCAGGGTCGGCCCGTGTGGGACCAGGTCCTCGGGCACTACTCCGGTCGGATGGGTCTTGACACCCCCTGGGTCGCCGAGATCGCTGCGACCCTGCGGCCAGACGGTGGTGGTGGCGACTACGGGCCGAACTCCGGCGGGTACGACCAGCTGGGCTTCGGCACGCTCACGCAGTACCCGGCCGAGACTGGACGGCGAGTCACGCGACTGCAGAGCCTCAACTACCCCAACCGCTACGTGCGGCACTCCGGTGCTGTGGTGAGCCTCGACGCGACCCCGACGCAGCTCGCCACCTCCGAGTTCCGGGTGGTCCGGGGTCTCGCGGCCCAGGCCGACGGTCGCGTGTCGTTCGAGTCGGTCGATGCCCCCGGGAGCTTCCTGCGGCACTACGACTTCAAGGTCAGCCTCGCCAGGAACGACGGCTCGGCACGGTTTGCCGCAGATGCGAGCTTCGTGCCGGTCGCCGGTCTGGCGCACCCGCAGCTCACATCCTTCCGAGCGCACAACTTCCCGGACAAGCACCTGCGGCACTACGCGTACGGCCTGCGGGTCGACGCGATCGCGACCGCCCTCGACCGTGCCGACGCGACGTTCCGCATGGTCGACTGAGTCAGGGCACGATCGAGTCGACGTAGCCGCCGTCGACGCGTACGGCTGCTCCGGTCGTCGCAGATGCCAGTGGCGAGCTCAGGTAGGCCACGAGGTTGCCGATCTCCTCGGGCTCGATCAGGCGCTGCAGCAGCGACTGGGGACGGTGGACTCGCATGAACTCCGCCTGCGCCTCGTCCCACGGCAGCTCGTCGCCGACCAGGGATCGGACGAAGTCCTCGACGCCTCCGGTGTGGGTCGGCCCGGCGATGACGGAGTTGACCGTGACGCCGGAGCCGGCCGCCTCCTTGGCGAAACCTCTCGACACGGCGAGCAGGGCGGTCTTGGACATCCCGTAGTGCACCATCTCGACCGGGATGACGACCGCCGAGTCGCTGGCGATGTTCTGCACGCGACCCCAGCCCCGCGCCATCATGCCGGGCAGATAGGTACGAATGAGGCGGACCGCGCTCATGACGTTGACGTCGAAGTAGCGGCGCCACTCCTCGTCGGTGATCTCGAGCGCCGGTCGGGCCTCGAAGACGCCGAGATTGTTGGTGAGGATGTCGACCTCAGGCAGGAGCGAGACGACCTGGGCCACACCGGCCTCTGTGGTGACGTCGGCCGCGACTCCAACGAGATCGGCGTCGGGCACCGACTCGCGGATCTCGGCGGTGGCCCGCGAGACGGAGTCGTCGGTGCGCCCGTTGACGCCCACCCGGGCGCCCGCGCCGGCAAGAGCCGTGGCGATGGCGAGGCCGATGCCCTGGGTAGATCCGGTCACGAGTGCCGTACGTCCGTGGAGGTCGATCTGCATGCGACCCACTGTGGCACGCGCCCGCAACGGCACCGGAAGACCCGAAGTCCGGAATAAGTCGGCGGCGCGGTTTCTTGACCACGTCATGACTTCCACGCTTTCTGCAAGCACGTCCGGCACGTTCCAGATCGGCGGCGACCTCCCCGTCACCCGCCTCGGTTATGGCGCGATGCAGATCACCGGGACCGGGGTGTGGGGCGAGCCTCGCGACCGTGACGAGGCGATCCGTGTGCTGCGCCGGGCGGTCGAGCTCGGTGTGACGTTCATCGACACGGCGGACTCCTATGGTCCCAACGTGTCCGAGGAGATCATCCGCGAGGCACTTCACCCGTACGCCGATGACGTCGTCATCGCGACGAAGGCGGGCCTCGTGCGCACCGGTCCGGGTGCGTGGATCTCGGTCGGCCGGCCCGCCTACCTCAAGCAGCAGGTCGAGCTCAGCCTCCGCCGTCTCGGTGTCGACCACATCGACCTGATCCAGCTGCACCGCATCGACCCGGAGGTGCCGGTCGCCGACCAGGTCGGCGCGTTCAAAGACCTGCAGGAGCAGGGCAAGGTGCGCCACATCGGCCTGAGCGAGGTCACCGTCGACGAGCTCAAGGAGGCGCAGAAGACCGCTGAGATCGTGTCGGTGCAGAATCTCTACAACCTCGCCGACCGTCGGGCCGAGGCGCTCCTCGATCACGCCGAGACGAACGGCATCGGCTTCATCCCGTGGTTCCCGCTCGCGACCGGTGGCCTGGTCGAGGACGGCGGACCGCTCGCCGAGATCGCCAAGGCGCAGGGTGCGACCCCGTCGCAGCTCGCCCTCGCCTGGCTGCTCAAGCGTTCGCCGGTCGTGCTGCCGATCCCCGGCACGTCGACCGTCTCGCACCTCGAGGACAACATCGGCGCCGCAGGCATCGAGCTGACCGACGAGCAGTTCCAGGCCCTGTCCGACGCCGTCTGACGCGGCGGGCGTCAGTCGTACGTCCTGGTCTCCAGCACCGAGTTGGGACGGAACCGAACGATGCCGCCGTGGTCGTCGGGCCGGACCAGGTCGAAGCCGCCAGTCGTGACGAGCGACCACCGCAGCGGCGCCTCGGCCTGACCGAGGTGGCGCCCTCCGATCGGCATGAACAGCGCCAGCGCGGCCTCGGCGCACTCGAGGTGGGTCGGCGGAAAGGTGAAGAGCCCGTCGGCCGCCTCTGCGTCCGGCCCGATGAACGTGACAGGCCGGGACAGGGTCTCGCCGCAGATGCCGCAGATGCGGCTCAGTGCACAGCGGATGGCGCGGCGCTTGACCACCCGGGAGTGGTCGAGCGCCCCATCATCGTCCTCGCACGCGAACGGCACCGGCAGCCCGCCGGCCTTCGGGCGGCCGTCGAGCAACGCGCTCATGCCGAGGCCGCGCCCGACCACTTGCCGAGCTCCGTGCGACGTACCGGGCGCTCGGTGTCGTCGAGCCGACGACGCTTGCGCGGCGACAGCGGGGCCGGGTTGTCGCTCGTGCGCCGGTTGGGCAGCGACAGCTTCATGATCGTCCGCAGGGTCTGCCCGTACTGCTTGTGCAGCGGGCCGGTCGTGTAGGGGATGTCGTACCGCTTGCAGATGTCGCGCACCTTGACGGCGATGTCGGCGTAGCGGTTGCTGGGCAGGTCGGGGAACAGGTGATGCTCGATCTGGTAGCCGAGCTGTCCGCTCATGACGTGCAGGAACTTGCCGCCCTCGAAGTTGGCCGAGCCGAGCATCTGGCGCAGGTACCACTCCGCGCGGGTCTCGTCCTCGAGCTCCTCCTCGGTGAAGTGCACCGCCCCGTCGGGGAAGTGGCCGCAGAAGATGATCATGTACGACCAGAAGTTGCGCATGACGTTGGCCGTGAAGTTGGCGCTCAGCGTGCTGAAGAACGACGGACCGGTCAGCAGCGGATACATGAGGTAGTCCTTGAACCCCTGCTTGCCGACCTTCTCGCCGATCTGCTTGAGCTGCTTCTTGAGCAGCTTGGGGTCCTTCTTGCCCTTGCGGATCGCCTCGATGTCGAGGTCGTGCAGCGCGACGCCCCACTCGAAGAACGCGGCGAGCAGGAAGTTGTAGACCGGCTGACCCAGGTTGTAGGGCGTCCACTTCTGGTCGCGGGACATCCGCAGGATGCCGTAGCCGATGTCGTTGTCGTGGCCGAGCACGTTGGTGAACTGGTGGTGGATGTAGTTGTGCGAGTGCTTCCACTGCTCGGCGGGTTGGGTGGTGTCCCACTCCCAGTTGCTGGAGTGGATCTCCGGGTCGTTCATCCAGTCCCACTGGCCGTGCATCGTGTTGTGGCCGATCTCCATGTTCTCCAGGATCTTCGCCGAGCCGAGCATCGCGGTGCCGAGGAGCCAGGCCGGCGGGAAGAAGCTGGCGAACAGGGTGATGCGGCCGGCAGCGGCCAGTCGCCGCTGGAGCGTGATGATGCGGGTGACGTAGTCACGGTCGGCCTGACCGCGGTCGGCCTCGACCTCGGCGCGGATCTCGTCGAGCTCGCGGCCGATGGCCTCGATCTCCTCGTCGGTCAGGTGGGTGTATTCACGTACGTCTGCGAATGCCATCGGGTCTCTCCTTCTCTGGGGAGGCTGGGCTAGAGGGTCAGGGTGCAGTCGCCGGCGGCGACCGAGATGCAGGTCTGGATGTATTCGTTGGGGTTGTCGTGCTCGTCGCCGCTGCGCAGGTCGCGGATGCGGCCGGACGCCAGCGGGACGTCGCACGTGTGGCAGATGCCCATGCGGCAGCCGAACAGCATGTTCACGCCGGCCTGCTCACCCGCCTCGAGCAAGGTGGTGGCGCCGTCGACCTCGATCGAGGGCCCTCCGACGCCGAACGTCACGGTGCCGCCCGAGGCCTCGCCGCCGGCAGCGTTGAGGGTGAATCGCTCGACGTGGATGTGCTCCTCACGGCCGAGGCGCTTGTAATGATCGGTGAACGCGTCAAGCATCGGGCCGGGCCCGCAGGCCCAGGTCTCGCGGTCCATCCAGTCGTGGCACACGTCGTCGAGCTGGTCCGGGGTGAGGATGCCGTCGGTGTCGGTGAACCGCTCGTACAGCGCGAAGTTGTCGTGGGTCTCGGCGAGCTGTCGCAGCTCGTCGCGGAACATCATGTCCTCGGGGTGCACCGCGGAGTAGGCGAGCACGACGTCCGGCATCGATCCGCGACGATCAAGCGTCCGGATGATCGACATGACGGGCGTGATGCCGCTTCCGCCGACGAGGAACAGGGCCTTTTCCGGTGGCGGGTCGGGCAGCACGAAGTCGCCTTGGGGCGCCGCGAGACGCACGATCGTGCCCGGCGCGAGGCCGTTGACCAGGTGCTCGGAGAGGAATCCCTCCGGCATCGCCTTGACCGTGATGCTGACCGTGCCGTTCTCCTTGAGCGGGACCGACGACAGCGAGTACGACCGCCAATGGAAGCGGCCGTCGAGCTCGACACCGATGCCGATGTACTGGCCGGGGTGATGATCCCAGGACCAGCCCCATCCGGGCTTGATCACGAGGGTGGCGGCGCGCTCGGTCTCCGGGATGACCTTCTCGACCCGGCCGCGCAGCTCGCGTTGGGACCACAGCGGGTTGATCAGCTTGAGGTAGTCGTCGGGAGCCAGCGGCGTGGTGAGCGTCGCGGCGATCTTGCGCAGACGTTGCAGCGCCGGGGTTCGTTCGGTGAGTGGCTCGGGCATCGGGACTCTCCGGATCGATGGTGTAACTCTGGGTTACATTTCTAGGGTCACACGTGTTCACTGAACCCGCAAGGCGAAGGGCCATGTGACGCGCATTGCGTCAAGCCGATCATGATGGCTGCATGCATCCCCTCCGTGAGCTGACCCTCGAGGACCTGCGACGCCGCACGAGCATCAAGTGGCGGGAGTACGACCCGGACGTGCTGCCCCTCTGGGTGGCCGAGATGGATGTACGCCTCGCGGAGGCGCTGGAGCGGATGGGCCGGGTCGCCGGGAGGGCGTAGTGCTCGACGTGCCGAGGGCGCGTGGGAGACCTAGCGTTGTTGCCATGGGTGAGTCACCGAAGCCGCAGCACACGCGACCCGATGGCGTCGACGACGTCACGGTCGAGGCGCTCGGCAAGCTCAGCGAGGCGCTTGAGATCATCGAGGAGGCCCGCGGCCAGCTCTACACGTTCCACCGCCGCACCGGCGAGGCTGACCTGGCGCTCGACGAGGCCGTCGACCTGTTCCGCAAGGCCGGTCATGACGAGATCGCCGACCGTCTCGGCACCGAGCTGATCGGCCGCAACGTGCTGGAGGGGCGCTGGACGTTCCAGGTCATCGAGGAGTACGACGCCGGCTACTACGCCGCCTTCCAGGAGCACGAGCGTTCAGCACGAGAGGCCCTCGCGGAGGGGCGGACGCACCTGTTCGAGGCGGAGATGAAGGAGCAGCGACGTACGCACGGCCGTCGGCACCACGAGGCGACGCCCGACTGACGTGGTTACGAAGCTGCGAACCGGGTAACTCGGGAGAAGCCAACGAAAGGAGCCCCATCATGGGACTGGATGACAAGCTGAGCAATGCCGCCGAAGATGCCAAGGGCAAGACGAAGGAAGCCGTTGGCAACGCCACGGGCGACGACGAGCTTGAGCGTCAGGGCAAGGGCGATCAGGCCAAGTCCGACCTCAAGGATGCGGCCGAGAACGTCAAGGACGCCTTCAAGCACTGAGCGCCCACGAACACGAAGTGCCCCGACCATCGGTCGGGGCACTTCGTGTGTGCTCAGGAATCGATGCCGTGGCAAGGGTCCCGGACAGCCAAACTCACCGAAGGTGCTCCAGGATCTCCAAGGTCCGGGCCCATACGGCAGACGTGGGGTCGATCACCGTGAAGTGATCGCCGTCGACCTCGACCAGCTGTGCATCGCCGCCGGCCGCGTTCGTCCGCTCGACATACTGCGCGGACTGGCTGAGCGGCACGGTGTCGTCGTCCGTCGCGTGGACGCAGCGAACCGGAACGTCGAGCGGGGCTTGCGCCATCGGGTCAGCCAGAGTGATGTCGGCATGCTCGCCCATGAACGCTCCCGCAGCGCCGCTCCCGAGGTTGACCGCAGCGTTGAGGTCCAACACACCGGCCTGGGCGACCGCGGCAGTGACCGGCACAGCCGGGTCTCCCCAGGGCGTACCGGTCAGCTTCGGCCGGCCGGCCGCCCACACGGCGAGGTGCCCTCCGGCGGAGTGCCCGAGCGTGATCACGGTGGAGGTGTCGAGCCCCTCGACCGAGGCGAGCGCGTCGATGCCGGCCGCGACGTCGTCCAGGGTCTTCGGATAGCCGCCGCCGTTGCCGACGCGGCGGTACTCCAGGTTGTACGCCGTCCAGCCGTGCTCCACGAGTGAGACAGCAAGCGGGCGGCCGAGCGTCAGGTCGTACGCGGCCCGCCAGAATCCGCCGTGGATCACGACGACGAGCCCCTTGGCCAGACCCGCGGTGCGGGTCAGCTCGCCGAACTGGGAGCGATCGTCGCCGTAGCGGACGTGTTCCACGCTGGCCTCCTTGGTCGTCCGCATCGTATGTGAGCGGTCAGGCCCACCCTCGAGGACCGATAGAATCAGGGTCCGTCGACACCCTGGGAGGAGCCTTTCGTGGATGCCGACCAGCTCGACCAGATCCTCCTGATCGGCTCCGGCGTCCTGGTGCTGGCGGTTCTCGCGGTGCGGGTCTCGGTCACGGCCGGACTGCCGTCGCTCCTCGTCTACCTCTTTCTGGGCCTGCTGCTCGGTAGCTCCGGATTCGGGATCCAGTTCGCCGATGCCGACCTCGCGCACGCGCTGGGGTTCGGCGGGCTGGTGCTGATCCTCGCCGAGGGTGGTCTGACCACCAAGTGGGAGCACGTCAGACCCAACCTCGGCTATGGCCTGCTGTTGGCGACCCTCGGCTCGGTCATCAGCATCGCGGTGGTCGCCACTGGTGCGCACTTCCTGCTCGACCTCGACTGGGAGCTCGCGATCCTCCTGGCGGCCGTTCTGACCCCGACGGATGCCGCAGCGGTGTTCTCGGTCCTGCGCACGGTTCCGCTGCGCCACTCGGTGACCGGAACCCTCGAAGCCGAGTCCGGCCTCAACGACGCCCCTATCGTGGTGCTGGTCGTGGCGATCAGCACCGGCGACGCCCTCGATCACGGTGTGTGGGCACTGGCCGGCCTGATCGTCTTCGAGCTCATCGCCGGTGGTCTCATCGGCTTCGCGATCGGCTGGATCGGCGCCAACGGCCTGCGCCGGATCGCCCTGCCGGCATCCGGCCTCTATCCCCTCGTGGTGTTCGCGTTCGCGGTGCTGGCGTACGGCTCTGCGGCGTACGTGCATGCCAGCGGGTTCGCGGCGGTCTACGTCGCCGCGCTCGTGCTCGGCAACACCGAGCTCCCGCACCGCGTCGCCACCCGGTCATTCGTCGAGGGCATCGGCTGGCTCGCCCAGATCGGCCTGTTCGTGATGCTCGGCCTGCTCGCCAGCCCGGACGACCTGCGCTGGTGGCATGTCTGGCACGGACTCGCGGCCGGCGCGATCCTCACCTTCGTGGCGCGTCCGCTGTCGGTCTTCGCCTGTGCCGTGTGGTTCAAACGTGATCTCCGCGAGCAGCTGTTCGTCGGGTGGGCCGGGCTGCGCGGCGCCGTACCCATCGTGCTCGCCACGATCCCGTTGGCGGCCGACGTCCAGGGTTCGCGCGACCTGTTCAACGTGGTCTTCGTCGCCGTCGTCGTCTACACGCTGGTGCAAGCCGCTCCGCTCTCGCGGCTGGCCGCCTGGTGCGGTGTGCTCAGCGACGAGGCGCGCGACGTCGAGGTCGAGGCGGCCCCGCTCGAGCGGGTGTCGGCCGACCTGCTCCAGATCCGTGTGCCGAGCGGCTCCAAGCTCGCCGGCGTCGAGATCGGCGAGCTGCGACTGCCGGTGGGTGCCTCGGTGTCATTGGTGGTCCGTGACGGCGCAACGTTCGTACCGCATCGCACCGACCGGATCGCGATCCACGACGACCTGTTGATCGTCGCCGACCGGGCCGTGCGCGAGCAGACCGAGGACCGGCTGCGTGCCGTCGGCCGCCACGGCCGGCTGGCCGGCTGGGGCATCGATGGGTGAGGCGGAGCGAGCTCTGCTGGAGTCCCGCCACGAGCTCTGCCAGTAGGGGGCCGAGTTCGGCCCCGCACCTCAAACACCGTAGGAGTTTAGGGCAGGGTCACGGTGGGGACGCAGGCCGTGATCTCGCGGTCGGACGTGATGCGGGTCGGGGCCTTCTTGCGCAGGCCCGCGTAGTCGTCGCCCACGATCACCACGACACCGCCGTCGACCGTCACGTCGAGCTTGCGATAGGCGACCTTGTCCTTGAACTGTCGTGCCACCAGGCGTACGCGCGGATCCTTCGGGTCGTTGGTCAAGATTGCCACCCGGCTCGGCTTGGTGGCGCTCTCGTTGTTGCCGATCACGCCGCCGAGGAAGCCGTTGGTCTGCAGGTTGATCGTGACGCGGTTGGCCAGTCCCGAGCGGGTCGACGAGTTGAAGACATTGACCGTGACGAGGTTGCTGTCGAGCTTGTCGCCCTTCTTGACCGTCTTGTTGGTGCACGTGGGGGCTGGGTCGACGGTGTCGGCGCTCGACGTCAGGAGACGGAAGCCCGTGATGCCGCCGAAGGCGAAGATTCCAGCGGCGACGACCAGCGTCAGCACCCGATAGGCCCGGGTCATGTCGCCACCTCCGTGGAAAGGCGACGATACGGAGATGTCGCCATGAGCGCACTGTTGGTTCCCTCGCTGCGCTCGGTCATGTCGCCGACTTGTCGATCGAGTGGACGCGGGCGTGCAGCATGTTGCGCTGCTGGAGGGCGGCACGCAGCGCGCGGTGCAGGCCGTCCTCCAGGAAGAGCTCGCCCCGCCAGCTCACGACGTGGGCGAACAGGTCGCCGAAGTAGGTCGAGTCGTCATCCAGGAGGTGCTCGAGGTCGAGCTGGGTCTTGGTGGTCGTCAGATCGTCGAGCCGCACCTGCGAAGGCGAGATCTCGGCCCACGTGCTCTGAGTCAGCCCGTGGTCCGGATAGGGGCGTCCCTCGCTCACCCTCCTGAAGATCACCCGGTCAGTGTAGACAGGCTGCCCGATGGCCGGAGGTAGCCGTATGGCCACGACGACCGATGATGACGCTCAGACGGCCGCCGCGACGGCCGGGCTGAGGCGAGCGAGGCCAAGGTCGAGGAGCCCAAGACGCCGCGCGCAGCCACTGAGATCGTCGAGATCGTCAAGGTCGGCTATGCCTTCGAGGGCAAAACGTCGGTGATCGACGGTACTCTCAGGGAAGAAATCAGGGTTGTCTCTGGTTGCCATTGGCAACAGCGGGCATAGAGAGTGAAGAACGAAGGCGCACCTGGGCGCCTTCTGCCGGGCTCAGGTCGGGCAAAGAGGTGCAGGAGGCGTGATGACGCAGTCGTCACAGCAGACAGGGCGTACCGAAGTCGTACGCCGATCTGGTCTGCCCCTCGGCCTCAAGCGCGGCGCCATCGAGCTGACCTTTCTCGCGATCCTCTACGTCGGCTACAGTGCCTCGCGGCTGCTCGCGTCCAACGACTTCGCACCGGCCCGCGGGCGTGCGCTCGACGTGCTCGCGTTCGAAAAGTCGTGGCGCATCGACGCCGAGTCGTGGCTCAACGACAAGTTCGTCCAGTACGACTGGCTCGGCCTGTTCGGCAGCTACTGGTACGCCACGACGCACTACATCGTCACGGCCATCGTCCTGATCTGGATCTATCGCCGCAGCGCTTCGGAATACGTCACCGCTCGTCGTGCTCTCGTGTTCGCGACCATCATGGGGCTGGCGTTCTACCTCGTGATGCCGACGGCGCCGCCGCGCATGATCAGCGGCATGTACGTCGATGTGCTGAGCCTGCACTCGGCTGCCGGTTGGTGGAGCACCGACGCGTCGGCGCCCAAGGGACTCGGCGGCATGACCAACGAGCTCGCGGCGTTCCCCTCGCTGCACGCCGGATGGGCGCTGTGGGTCGCCATCGTGCTGATCCGCGCCAACGTCCACAGGATCATCCAGGCTCTCGGGCTGGCCTACGCGGCCATCATGACGATCGTGATCGTCGGCACCGGCAACCACTGGGTGCTCGACGCGATCGTCGGCTGGATCGTCGTCCTGGCCGCCTTCGGTGGCGTCATCGCGTGGGAGAGACGAAGTCCGGTCGTCGCCCACGAGGACGCAGCCATCTCGGTCTGACACAGTCGACCCTGTGAACTCTGTCGTCCACCAGCCCTCGCACGGAGTCAGGTTCGACTGGGGTGCGACGGGCGGCCGGGCGATCGCCGCCGGTGCTGACGTCGCGGTCGTGGTTGACGTGCTGTCGTTCTCGACCTCACTCAGCGTCGCCGCGGACCTCGGCATCGTCGTGCTGCCCTATCCCTGGGAGGCTGAGGATGCGCCGACCTACGCCGCGCAGCACCGGGCGACTCTGGCCGTGGGGCGCAGCGTCGCGCAGCCGGGGGAGGTGAGCCTGTCGCCGGCCAGCATACGAGCGGCCGGCCCCATGGAGCGGCTCGTCCTGCCGTCACCCAACGGCTCGGCCATCTCGGTCGACCTGGCGTCGGTCGTCACGACAGTCGTCGGGGCGTCGTTGCGCAATGCCGCGGCAGTCGCCGACTGGATCGCTCGTGAGCACGATGCCGAGTCGGCGTCGATCGCGGTGGTCGCCGCCGGCGAACGGTGGCCCGACGGCACGCTGCGCCCCGCCATCGAGGACTTGTGGGGTGCAGGTGCGGTCCTTGCCGCGCTCGAGGACCACGATTGGCCCGGCCTGTCGCCCGAGGCGGCGCAGGCTGCCGACGCCTACCGGTTGATCGCCGGTCGCGAGGAGTCGCACGTGATGGCGTGCGCCAGCGGGCAGGAGCTGGTCGAGGCGGGCTTCGCCGCCGACGTCGCAGTGGCCGCCGAGGTCGGCTCGAGCCGGACCGTCCCACTCCTCAGCGACCGCGGTTTCATCGCCGCTCCGTGACCTCGCTGGCGGGCCTCTGCTCTGGGCTGATCCGCCCCCAGCAGCAAACCTTTTGCCGGGCCCCGCGGGTCCGCACGATGGTCATATGGCTGACAACGACAAGACCACCCTCTTCTCCGGGCAGATGCGGCAACAGCTCCTGCACCGACGCGTCCTCGTGCTCGACGGCGCCCTCGACGACGACAACGGCACGCTCCTGGCGACCCAGCTGCTGTCGCTGGCGGCGGAGGACCCGGTCGCCGATGCGGTGCTCTGGATCCACTCGCCGGGCGGCTCGGTGCCGTCGATGCTGGCGATCCGCGACGTCATGCGGCTGGTGCCGTGCGACGTCGCGACCCTGGCGCTCGGCCTGGCCTGCAGCGCCGGACAGTTCCTGCTGTCGTCGGGCACGAAGGGCAAGCGGTACGCCCTGCCGCACTCGCGGATCCTCATGCACCAGGGCTCGGCCGGCATCGGCGGGTCCGCGGTCGACGTCGAGCTGCAGGCCGAGGACCTGCGCTACACCCGCGACACGGTGCTCGGGATCATCGCCGAGGACACCGGGCAGCCGGTCGAGCGGATCTTCGAGGACTCGCTGCGCGACCGGTGGTACACCGCCCAGGAGGCCGTCGACTACGGCTTCGTCGACGCGATCGTCGACAACTTCGAGCAGGTCATGCCGACCAAGAAGCACCTCATGGGCATGGGGGTGACGGCATGAGCACCTACACGATCCCCAATGTCATCGCGCAGCACCCGCGGGGGGAGCGGGTCATGGACGTCTACTCGCACCTGCTCGCCGAGCGCATCATCTACCTCGGCACCGGCATCGACTCGGGCGTCGCCAACGCGTTGATCGCCCAGCTGCTGCACCTCGAGGCCGACAGCCCGGGCAGGAGATCAACCTCTACATCAACTGCGAGGGCGGCGACGAGACCGCGATGCTGGCGATCTACGACACGATGCAGTTCATCCAGGCGCCGGTCGCCACGACCTGCGTCGGCCAGGCCATCGCAGCCGGTGCCGTGCTGCTCGCCGCCGGCGAGCCAGGCCGCCGGTCGGTGCTGCCGCACAGCCGGGTCGTGCTCCACCAGCCCGCGGTCCAGGGCCGCGGCGCGATCCCGGACCTGATCCTGCAGGCCGACGAGGTCGTGCGCATCCGCGCGGCGATCGAGTCGATCCTGTCGGCCCACACGGGTCAGACGGTCGAGGCGTTGCGGGCCGACACGGACCGCGACCGGGTGTTCGCCGCGGAGGCGGCCATCGCGTACGGACTGGCCGACGAGGTGCTGCAACGGCGTACGGCTGTGGCTGCCTAGGTGTACTCGGCCAGGACGTGGGTAGCAGGATCTGCTTGACGAAGTGAGAACCCCCGGGTGGGGTGTGGGTTGTCGAAGACTCACATCCATCACGGAGGTTCTCGTGTCCCACGGTAGTGCTCGCACCACGATTCATGGCCGGCTGCTGATCGTCCAGCGTCATCAGGCCGGCTGGAAGCAAGCCCACATTGCTTCGGCGATGGGCGTCTCACGCGGCTGCGTGAAGCGATGGATCGACCGGTTCGCCGAGGCAGGTGTCGAAGGTCTGCGTGACCGGTCGTCGCGCCCTCACTCGATGCCGACCAAGACCAGCGATGAGGTTGAGAAGCAGGTCCTCGCCGCCAGGGCTGCAAGCGGTGACGGCCAAGACGTTCTTGGTCCCAGGATCGGCGTCCCGGCCCGGACGGTGTCGCGGATTCTGCGTCGTCACCAAGTGGCGTATTTGCGGGACTGTGACCCGATGACCGGGCAGCTGATCAAGTCATCGAAGGCCACGGCGATCCGTTACGAACGTGAACGTCCAGGCGAGCTGGCCCACATGGACGTCAAGAAACTTGGGAAGATTCCCGACGGAGGAGGCTGGCGAGCCAAGGGCCAGACCGTCCGAAACCACCAGGCCAGGGCCGACAAGAAGCCGATCGGCTACGACTAATGTTCACTCGTTGGTCGATGACCACTCGCGGCTGGCCTACTCCGAGATCCTGCCCGACGACGAAGGGCACCAGCGTGCGCGGCGTTCCTGAGACGAGCTGCGGCCTACTTCGCCGCCCATGGCATCACACCGGATCGAGCGGCTCATGACCGACAACGCGTTCGCCTACCGATACTCCGCGGATGTGAAGCAGGCGTGCGCCGATCTGGGCATCACCCAGAAGTTCATCCGCCCCCATTGCCCGTGGCAGAACGGGAAAGATCGAGAGACTCAACCGGACCCTGGCGACCGAGTGGGCATACCGCCAACCGTTTTCACCAGCAATGCCGAGCGGCATAGCGGCCCTTGCACACATGGCTCGAGCACTACAACAATGAGCGACGCCACAGCGCGCTCGGAGGCAAACCACCGATCAGCCGACTGCAACCAACCTGATGGCCGAGTACACCTAGGCGGCCAGCAGGAGGGCCTGTCCGTGCGCCTGGGGTGTGGTCGCGGCGGGCGAGCTGCCCAGGTCACCGGTGACCTGGGACGTCACGTCGATCACGGTTGCTCCGAGCGCGCCGGCGACGGCGGCGAGGACCTCGCTCGACGGATCCTTGAGGCCGCGCTCGACCTCCGACAGGTACTGCGGCGAGATGCCGGCGCGCTCAGCCGTCTCCGTCAGGGTCTCCCCGCGACGGCGGCGCAGCTCCCGGAGTCGTTGACCCAGCACCTCTCGCCACAGAGGCTCTGGATCGATGATCCGGTGGGTCGGAACGGCGTGCAGGCGGGCGATCTGGGTCATGCTCCAGCGTAGGCAGAAATGCCGAGGGCCCGGCGAAATTCTGCTGTGAGCAGATTTCGCGCGGGCCCTTCGTGCGGGGCATGCCGTCAGCTGCGCCTCGGTGCGAGGCGGGCGGCGATCGACGGGGATGACGATCGCGGCGGCCACGACGTGCGTCGCCATCAGGGTGATGCGAGTGTCGGCCGAGCGGCCGGCACCAGCAGGTCGGGAACGAACGACAGCGCCGTGAGCGCGAGCGACGTGCGGACGAACGTACGCTGCGGGTTGCGGGCCCAGCGGCGCATCGCGACGGCGATCCCGAAGCCGATGACCGTGCACACCAGGGTCAAGGTGGCGAAGCCCGAGGGCGGGATCGGCTCGCCGTCGAGGGTCAGCGGGACGCCGGCCGCGTGGGCGACGGCGGCGACGGCTGCGGTGGCGGCTGCTGCGGCGACGGCGGCGACGACGGCGTGCCGCCCGATCGTACGCGTTCCGGCTGCGGTGGTGGTGCGGACTGCGGAGGCGGTGGTGATGGTCATGTCGAGCTCCTGTGTGGTGAAGCAGCCCGTTGCTGCCTCTCACCAGTCCCACGAACGGTGGAACGTGGATACGACAGGTCAGGCAGAACTTTTTTCAGGCGTCCGGATCGACGAGGTGGGCTCGCCGCCGGGCCAGGTAGGCCGTCTCGGCCGGGTTCTCGGTCGCCGCGATCGCCGCGTCGTACTCCGCCGCGCGCCTCGGCGCTGCGACCCAGGCGTCGCAACAGGTCGGCGCGGGTGGCGTGCCAGGCGTGATAGCCCGTCGAGGTCGAGCGAGTCGACGATCGCGAGCGCGACATCGGGGCCGTCGAGCTCGGCGACCGCGACGGCGCGGTTGAGCGCGACGATCGGGCGTGGGCGTGACGGCGTACAGCTGGTCGTAGAGCGCGACGATCTGCGCCCAGTCGGTGTCGCGGGCGTCGTTGGTGTCCGTGTGGACGGCGTTGATCGGCGGCCAGGATCTGGTAGGGGCCGGGGCGCGCCGACATCGCTGCGACGCGGGCGAGGCACTCGCGGACGAGGCGCATGCCCCTCGTCGATGAGCGCACGATCCCAGCCGCCGCGGTCCTGCTCGTCGAGTGTCACGAGCTCGCCGCCGGCGAACCGGGCCGTTCGGCGGGCCTCGCTGAGCAGCATGAGGGCCAGCAGCCCGGCGACCTCGCCCTCGTCGGGCAGGAGCTGCCGGCAGGATGCGACCCAGCCGGATCGCCTCGGCGGTCAGCTCGGCGCGTACGGGATCGGCGCCGGAGCCGGCGAGGTAGCCCTCGTTGAACACCAGGTAGATCACCGCGAGCACGGCGCCGAGCCGGTCGGTCACGTCGTCGCGGTCGGGCACCCGGTAGGGGATGTGCGCGGCCTTGATCTTGGCCTTGGCGCGGGTGATGCGCTGCGCCATCGTCGTCTCCGGCACGAGGAACGCGCGGGCGATCTCCTCGACCGTCAGGCCGCCGAGCAGCCGCAGGGTCAGCGCCACGCGCGCCTCCGGGGCGAGGGCGGGGTGGCAGCAGGTGAAGACCAGCCGGAGCCGGTCGTCCTCGACCGGTCCGGTCGGTTCGTGGGGGGTGTCGTCGGTGATCATCATGGCCGCCTTGTGCTTGGTGTCGCGCAAGGACTCGCGGCGGATCCGGTCGATGGCTCGGTTGCCCGCTGTCGTCGTCAGCCACCCGCCCGGGTTGGGCGGTATGCCGTCGGCCGGCCAGCGTTCGATCGCGGTGAGGAGGGCCTCGGCCGCCGCGTCCTCGGCGATGTCGAGATCACCGAATCGACGGGCGAGCGAAGCCACCACACGGCCGTACTCCTCGCGGTAGATCCGGTCGATCTCCGCGCGCAGGTCCGCGCTCTGGGTCACTCGCCCGCGAAGGGTCGGACTTCGACCTTGCCGCCGCAGGCCTTGGAGGCCTCGGCGGCGATCTTGAGCGCAGCGTCCAGGTCGGCCGCCTCGATGACCCAGAAGCCGCCGAGGTACTCCTTGGTCTCCATGTAGGGACCGTCGGTGACGATCACGTCGTTGCCGGTGCCGTCGACGGTCGTGGCCGTCTCGGGTCGCTCGAGGCCTCCGACGAAGACCCATGCGTCGCTCGTCACGGAGCGTGTCGTTGAATCTCCCGGTCGCCTCGTACATCGGCTGGGCCTCCTCGAGTGGTGTGTCCCAGACACTCGACGGGCCGTGCACGGAAAGCAGGTACTGAGTCATGGTCGTCCCCTTCGTCGATGGTGGCCGGTCGGCCGCCTCTGCCCTCTCCACGAACGGACAGGCGCCGATACGACACCTGCCGCGAGATTTTGTCTACTCAGCCTGGAACGGGCGGACCTCGACCTTGCCGCCGCACGCGCTCGACGCCTCGAGGGCGATCTGGTGGGCGACGTCGAGGTCGGCTGCCTCGATGACCCAGAAGCCGCCGAGGTACTCCTTGGTCTCGAGGTACGGCCCGTCGGTCACGAGACGTCTTGCCGCCGATGCCGTCCACCGTGGTCGCTGCCTCGATGCGCTCGAGACCGCCGCCGAAGACCCAGATGCCATCGGCGGCAAGCTTCTGGTTGAACCGTTCGACGGCCTCGAACACGGGCTGCATCTCATCGAGCGACCGGTCATAGTCGCTGGAGCTGGAGTGCACGGAAAGCAGGTACTGGGTCATGTCGTCAGCCTGTCGGATACCGGCGCGAGATGCCAGAGGTTGGCTGTGGGGTTTGGGGTGAAATGCCCTGCCTCCTCTGTGGCCCAGACGCACAAGAACCAGCGCGGCACTCGACGTTGGTCAAGTTTGCGCTGGCTCCTGGCGTGGCAGCGGAGGATAGGGGATTCGAACCCCTGAGAGCTTTCACTCAACCCGCTTTCCAAGCGAGCGCACTAGGCCACTATGCGAATCCTCCGCGGACGAGGTTACCGGTCCACCGGCGTTGCCGACGAATCGGTACGCCCGCGCCCGACTTGAGGGCGTACGGCGGCGCTCCGTATGATGGACATCAGCCCCTCGCGCGGCGACACATCACCCAACTCCCCCAGGGCCGGAAGGCAGCAAGGGTCAGTGAGCTCTGTCGGGTGCGCGAGGGGTCCTTTCATGCCCGGAGCGCGACGCCCCGCCACCGGAGGGAGTGGTGGCGGGGCGCCGCAGCTCAGGACTCAGACGCCGACGAGCACGTCCTCGTTGACGACCGGCTCGGTCTCGGCCTTGCGCAGCGCGGCCCACGCGGCGACCGCCCCGGCGACGACCAGCAGCCCGGCGATCACGAGGCCCAGCCGGTAGCCGCCGAGGTAGGCATCGATCGGGGTGTGTCCCGAGCGCGATGAGCGAGTCCTCGCGGCTGCTCAGGATCACGCCGATCACGGTGATGCCCAGCAGCCCGGCGAGCTCGCGCGAGGTGTTGAAGACGCCCGACGCGACACCGGCCTGGTCCTGCCGGCATGACGCCGAGCACCGTGGCCGTCAACGGGATCGTCAGGCCGCCGCCGATGCCGATCGCGATGAAGCTCGGCATCAGGTCGAGCGGCGCCTGCGTCGGCTGCCGAGCAGCGCCACCGAGGCGATCGCCAGTGCCCATCAGCGCCATGCCGAACGTCACCGACCGGTGCGCACCGAAGCGGCGGGCGACGGTCTCCGACGACGCGGCTGTCGTGGCCATGAACAGCGCCATCGGCACGAACGTCATGCCGGCGCGGGTGGGGGAGAAGCCCAGCACGCCCTGCAGGTAGAGCGACGTGAAGAAGTAGATCCCGAACAGCCCGAACGCCCACAGCATCAGCGAGACGATCGCGCCGGAGAACACCCGGTCGCGGAACAGCGCCAGGTCGACCATCGGATCGGTCGGCCGTACGCTCGATCGACACGAACGCCAGCGCCGCTGACGGCCGCGACCGCGAACGCAGCGAGGATCGGCGTCGACGTCCAACCGCGCGAGATGCCTTCGATCAGGGCGTACGTCAGGGCCGACAGCGCGACGGTCGACGAGATCAGGCCCGACAGGTCGAGCTGACGGGTGACCGGGTCACGCGACTCGTCGATCGCCCACACGGCGATGCCCGCGGTGATCAGCCCGAGCGGCACGTTGATGAAGAAGATCCACTCCCACGCCACGTGCTCGCTCAGCAGCCCGCCGAGCAGCGGACCGGCGGCGAGCGCGAGGGCGCCCGACAGCTCCCCAGATGCCGACCGCGACGTTGCGCTCGCGCTTGTCGGTGAACGTGGCCGAGATGATCGCCAGCGTCGTCGGGGTGAGCAGCGCCGCGCCGACGCCCTGTACCGCGCGGCTGGCGATCAGTGTGCCGACGTCGCCGGAGAGCCCGGCCGCGAACGACGCGACGGTGAAGACGCCCAGCCCGATGAGGAACAGGCGCCGGCGACCGAACAGGTCGGCGAGACGTCCGCCCACGAGCATGAGCCCGGCGAACGTGAGGATGTATGAGCTGACGATCCACTCCATGCCCGAGGTGCGTCAGGTGCAGGTCCCGCTCGATGACCGGGATCGCCACGTTGATGATGTTGTTGTCGAGGTATGTCATGAACGTCGCGAGCGCGACGGCCACGAGAGCCCAGATGTTCCTGCGGTCGTCCATGACCACTCCTTTACGTTGTAAATGTACGATGTAAAGGAATCATGTATGCCGTATAGTTGTCAACTGTGAAGCCCAAGAATTCGCTCAACCCGGCCCTGGTCGTCGATCGTGCTCTCGCGATCGTCGATGCCGAGGGCCTCGACGCGCTGACGGTTCGCAAGGTCGCCGACGCGTTCGGCGTGACGCCGATGGCGCTCTACTGGCACTTCGCCAACAAGGAGGCGCTGCTGGCCGCCGTCGGCGACGCGGTGGTGTCGTCGCTCCGGATCCCCGACGAGGACCTGCCGCTCGAGGACTACCTTCGCGAGGCCATGACGTCGCTCGTCGATGTCATGCGCGCACATCCCAGCGCGTCCCCGCTCGTGGCCCAGCAGATCATGCAGGCCGAGGTCGGCCGTGACCTCACCGAGCGATTCCTCGACAAGCTCGTCGTTCGCCGGTTTCGACGTCGAGCAGTTCGGCGGCCGTGGCGCACTACGCCATGCAGATCGCGATGACGCTCGTCAGCCGGCGAGCCCGGCGCCGAGCTCGCGTTCAAGCCGGAGCGACCGGCAGGAAGAGCTCGATCGCAAGCGCGCGATGCTCACAGTCGCTGCCTGAGGATCGCTACCCTCGGCTGCGCGCGGCGGCGACCGCGATGATCGAGTGCGCCAACTCCGACGAGTACTACGCCGGCGGCATCGCGATCTTCGTCGCCGGCGTCATGGCCGACGCGAAGACCCTCGCCGAGGCTTGAGCAGTGAGCTCGCCCTCCCGGCGGAGCGGTGAGTCAGCGACCTGTCACGGGTGCTGACGCGTCGCCAACTCGACCGCCGTCAGCGCGGATAGGTCGCTGAGTCACCGCTACCGATCAGGGCAGGGGCTCGACGACGGTGTGGTCGTCGAGCGTCGACACGAGCCGGTTGAGGTGGTGGCGGCCGTCGCCGAGGGCGTGGTCGATCGCGGTGAGCCGGCTCATGTAGTGCCCGACGCTGTACTCCGCGGTCATGCCGATGCCGCCGTGCAGCTGGATCGCCTCCTGGCCGATGTGCCGGCCCGCCTTGCTGACCTGCAGCTTGGCGCGTGACGCCGCCTCGGTGGCGTCGCCGCCGTCGAGCAGCACGAGCGTCGCCCAGCGTGACGGTGCTGCGAGCCAGCTCCAGCGAGACGTACATGTCGGCGGCCCGGAACGTCAGCGCCTGGAACGTCATGAGCGGTACGCCGAACTGCTTGCGCGTCTTGAGGTACTCCGTCGTCGTACGCAGCGCGGTCTCCATCGCGCCGAGCGACTCGTGCCCGTACGCGATCTGGGCCTGCGCGACCGTCGCCGCGATGGCGTCCGACTGGTCGGCGCCGGCTTCACCGAGCGGCGTGGCCGGGGTGTTGTCGAACGCCACCCGGGCGGCGCGGCCGCCGTCGAACGTGGCATAGGCCGTGCGGGTCAGGCCGTCGGCATCGGGCTTGACGAGGAACAGTCCGGTGCCGCCCTCGACCGCCGCACTGACGACGAGCAGGTCGGCGCGTGCGCCGCCGAGCACCGGCTCCTTGACGCCGTTGAGCGTCCAGCCGTCGCCGCTCGCGGACGACGCCGTGACGTCGGTGGCGGCCGAGCTCGTAGCGAGACGCCGGCTCGGTGTGCGCGAACGCCGGGACGAGGCGCGCCCTCGGCCAGCGCGCCCAGGATCTCGGCGCGCTGCTCGGTCGTGCCCGCAGCGGCAATCAGGCCACCGGCGAGCACGACGGCCTCGACGAACGGCTCGGGCGCGATGACCCGCCCGATCTCCTCGGCGACGATCGACACCTCGGCGGGACCGGCGCCCATGCCGCCGTCCTCCTCGGCGAAGGGGAGTCCGAGGACGCCCATCTCGGCGAGCTGCCGCCAGGTCTTGTCGTCCCAGCCCGGGTCCTGCTTGGTCACCGCGCGACGGGTCTCGGAGGTGTCGTACGCCTTGGCCAGCAGTGCCGCGGACGGCGTCCCGCAGGGCCTCTTGCTCGGAGTCCAGTTGGAAGTCCATGTCAGCCCCTCAGTCCCAGGATCGTGCCGGCGATGATCTGTCGTTGCACCTCGTTGGAGCCGCCGTAGATCGACGCCTTGCGGAAGTTGAGGTAGTTGGGCGTCGCGACGCGAGCCAGATCGGGTACGTCCGACCCTTCGCCGGCGCCCGACGCCAGCGCCAGTCGGACCGGCGAGGTCGACGAACAGCTCGGTGACGGCCTGCTGCAGCTCGGTGCCGCGCAGCTTGAGCACTGACGACGCCGGGTGCGGCTTGCCGTCGGCGGAGTTGGCGACGACGCGCAGCGCGGTCAGCTCGAGGGCCAGGAGCTCGTTCTCGAGGTCGGCGATCTGCGCGGCGACCAGCGGGTCGTCGAGCAGCGAGGTGCCACCCGGGCCGGCCGTCTTGGCGTACTCCTTGGCCTGCGACAGCGTGCGCTTGGTCGAGCCGACCGGTGCGACGCCGACCCGCTCGTTGCCGAGCAGGAACTTGGCGTAGTCCCAGCCCTTGTTCTCCTCGCCGACGAGGTTCTCGGCCGGCACGCGGACGTTGTCGAACCACACCTCGTTGACCTCGTGGCCGCCGTCGATCAGCTCGATCGGGCGCACCGTGACGCCCGGGCGAGGTCATGTCGATCAGCAGGAACGAGATGCCGGCCTGCTTCTTGACCGTGGGGTCGGTGCGGACCAGCGTGAAGATCCAGTCGCCGTACTGGCCGAGCGTCGTCCACGTCTTCTGGCCGTTGACGACGTAGTCGTCGCCGTCGCGCGACCGCGGTCGTGCGCAGCGAGGCGAGGTCGGAGCCGGCGTCGGGCTCGGAGAACCCCTGCGACCACCAGATGTCGAGGTTGGCGGTCTTCGGCAGGAACCGCTCCTTGAGCTCCTGCGAGCCGAACGCGGCGATGACGGGGCCGACCATCGAGGCGTTGAACGGCAGCGGCGGCGGGACGCTCGCGAGCTGCATCTCCTCGTGCCAGATGTGCCGCTGCAGCGGGGTCCAGTCCTTGCCGCCCCACTCGACGGGCCAGTTGGGCACCGCGATGCCCGGCGGCGTTCATGGCCTGCACCGACGCGACGATCTGCTCCTTGCTGAGCTCGCGGCGGGCGGCGACCGTGTCGCGGATCGTCCTGCGGGATCTGCGTCGTGAAGAACGTGTGCATCTCCTCGCGGAAGGCTGACGTCCTCGTCTGACAGCTGAAGCTTCATGTACGACTCCTCGGCGATCGCGCCACGCGGCGCACGGCGAGTCTAGTGCTGCCGAGAACTTTATTCACA
Organism: uncultured Actinomycetota bacterium; assembly: GCA_963759975.1. Classification (GTDB taxonomy): domain Bacteria; phylum Actinomycetota; class Actinomycetes; order Propionibacteriales; family Nocardioidaceae; genus Aeromicrobium. Next base: position 467,812 of record CAVXBS010000018.1, on the reverse strand, counting down.
TCGAGTGCATGTTTCCCTTCTTGCCGCCTTGCGGACGGCGCGGGCCCGGAGCGGGCCGACCAGGCGCGGACCGGCGAGACGCTGCTCGAGGCGGCGGGCCTCGCGGCGCAGGGGCTGTGCGACGTACTCGCCGAGGATCACGCCGGCCGCCAGGGAGATCGCGATGGCGGCCGCCGTGATCATCGCGAGGATGCCGGTGTAGTCGTCGGCGCCGAGCAGCGACAGCCCCCGATAGATCGAGAGGCCCGGCAGCAGCGGCACGATGCCCGAGACGACGATCACCAGCGGCGGCACCTCGGCCCAGCCCGCAACGGTGTAGCTGACCACGCCGATGAAGACCGCCGCGATCGCCGCCGGCCACGCACGGCCGAGGTTGTTCTCCGACAGGACGAGGTAGATCCCGGAGGCAGTCCCGGCGATGGCCGCGATCGGGAGCAGGACGCGGCTCGGCGCGTATGCCGCGAAGGCGAACGCGCCGGCGCTCAGCGGCGCCGCCGATCACGACAAGGGGAAGGTGTGAGAGCCCGGCCGCGCGCGGGTCGAGCTCGATGTCGACTCCGAGGATCCGGCCGACCGTGAGACCGCCACTCACGCCGGCGATGACCCCGGCCGTCGAGATCATGACCTCGAGGATGCGGGCACCTGCCGTCAGGTAGAAGTCCGTCAACGCGTCCTGGATCGCGCCGATGAAGCCGAGCCCGGCGAGCAGCATCACGATGCTCGCGGTGATGACGAGCGAAGGGTTGGCCGTCGATGCCGGCCGCCGATGTGCCGACCGCCAGCAGGGACGCGAACAGGCCGCCGGCGACCTGAGCGTAGAAGAACGGCAGGCGGAGCCGAGTCAGGTAGCGCTGCAGCACCTCGAGTCCCGCGGCGGCGACTGCGGCGATCAGCGTGACGACCCAGTCGCCGCCGATCAGCAACGCGACCCCGGCGCCGATCGCACCCCAGCTGAGCGTGACGGCCCAGCGCGGCGTGCGGTGTCCCGTCGACGAGATCTGGGCCAACCGTACGCGTGCTTCCTCGATGTCGATCTCGTCCGACAACAGATCCCTCACGAGGTGGTCGGCGCGGGTGAGGTCGTCGAAGTCCGTCTCCCGCTGCTTGACGTGGCGGATCAACGCGACCGCCGGATCGTCGGGCGTTGGCTGATAGCTCATCGAGACCGTCGTGAACGTGACGTCCACCAGCGCCTGGCGAAGTCCGAGGTGGTGCGCGATCGACGACATCGTCGCCGTGACGTCTGCGGCTCCGGCGCCGTTGGCCAGCAGCATGTCGCCGACGCGCAGGGCGAGGTCGAGCGTCCGCTGGATCTCACGAGTCTCGGTCACCGTCCCATACTGTTGGACCCGACGTCCCTGGCCAAACGAGGAGTGCGAATGACGGACTGGATCCCCGACGAGCTGGGCGAGGGCTACGAGCAGCACACGATTGCGCTGGGGTCCGATCCGGACGGTGAGGGCCAGGTCGAGGCGACCCTGGTCCGCCGCGTGCCTGGTGAGGCGTACGACGCGGCGGTGCTCTACGTCCATGGCTTCAGCGACTACTTCTTCCAGCGCGAGCTCGCCGAGTTCTTCGCCGAACGAGGCTTCGCGTTCTACGCCCTCGACCTGCGCAAGTGCGGCCGCTCGCGCCGCGAGGGGCAGACCGGCCACTACGTCTCGGACCTCGCGCTCTATGACGTCGAGCTCGAGAGGTCACTCGCGATCATCCGGGAGGAGACCGGCGGCAAGCCTGTCGTGCTTTCGGCCGCACTCGACCGGAGGGTTGATCCTGCCGCTGTGGCTCAACCGGCTCAACAAGCAGCCCGGTGGCAGCAAGGCTGCCGGCATCGCCGGCGTGATCCTCAACAGCCCGTGGTTCGACCTGCAGGGCGCGCCGTGGATGCGCTCGGTCGGCACGACGGCGATCGCCACGGTGGCACGACTCAAGCCCAAGTCGATCATCAAGCTGCCGCACACCGATGCGTACGGCAGCAGCCTTCACGTCAGTGCCAATGGGGAGTGGGACTTCAACACCGCGTTCAAGCCGCTGGAGGGGTTCCCGGTCTCGTACGGCTGGCTGACCGCGATCCGTCGTGGCCACGCCAAGCTGCACAAGGGACTCGACATCGGCGTGCCCTCGTTGGTGCTGCGCTCGACGCGCACCCGCTTCGCAAGGCGCTACAACGAGGAGGTGGCCACCGCCGATGCCGTCCTCGACGTCAAGCAGATCGCGCGCTGGGCCGGGTGCCTCGGTGACCAGGTCACCGTCGTGCCGATCGAGGGCGCCAAGCACGACGTGTTCATCTCGCTGGAGGAGCCGCGCAAGGCGGCGTACGCCGCGGTCGACGACTGGCTGCGGGTCAAGCAGCTCGTCAGCTGATCGACGGCCGCTGGTGACCTAGTTCCTCGCGGCGGGAAGGGTCGCTCACAGGCCGCGGCACCGTGCGGTCGACCTCACCGACCTGGGCGCGGAGCGGCTGAGAACCCTCATCGGGGTCGAGATCACCTGAGGCGGTGACCGGAGGCCGGTCGGGCGGTAGGCGATGTCGGCGACGATGGTTAGGCTCTACTCCGTGGATGCCCCCCTCGCCCTTTATCGCCGCTACCGGCCGGAGACGTTCGCCGAGGTGATCGGGCAGGACCACGTGACCGAGCCACTGCGTCACGCGCTGGCCGCCAACCGGGTCAACCACGCCTACCTGTTCTCCGGTCCGCGAGGCTGCGGCAAGACGACGAGCGCGCGCATCCTGGCGCGGGCGCTCAACTGCGAGAAGGCCCCGATCGCCGATCCTTGTGGCGAGTGCCAGAGCTGCCGCGACCTGGCCCGCGGCGGTCCGGGCAGCATCGATGTCATCGAGATCGACGCAGCCAGCCACGGCGGCGTCGACGACGCCCGTGACCTGCGCGAACGAGCATTCTTCGCCCCGGTCAGCAGCCGCTACAAGGTCTACATCATCGACGAGGCGCACATGGTGTCGCCGCAGGGCTTCAACGCGCTGCTCAAGCTCGTCGAGGAGCCGCCGCCGCACCTGCGCTTCATCTTCGCGACGACCGAGCCCGACAAGGTCATCGGCACGATCCGGTCGCGCACGCACCACTACCCGTTCCGTCTCGTGCCGCCCAAGACGCTCGGCGACTACCTCCTGCAGCTCTGCACTGCCGAGAACGTGACGCTCGAGCCCAGCGCGCTGCCGCTGGTCGTGCGGGCCGGGCAGGGCTCGGTCCGCGACAGCCTCAGCGTCCTCGACCAGCTGCTCGGCGGTGCGGGACCTGAGGGCGTCACGTACGACCTGGCGGTGCAGCTGCTCGGCTACACCCCCGACTCGCTGCTCGACGAGGCGATCGACGCGTTCGCTGCGAGCGACGGCTCGACGGTGTTCGGGGTCGTCGACAAGGTCATCGAGTCGGGGCAGGACCCGCGCCGGTTCGCCGAGGACCTGTTGCAGCGGCTGCGCGACCTGGTGATCGTCGCGGCAGTTCCCGATGCGCTGTCCAAGGGCCTGCTCGACGTGCCGGGCGACCGGGCCGAGCGGCTGCTCGGCCAGGCCAGCAACTTCGGCCCGTCCGAGCTGACCAGGGCCGCCGACATCGTCAACGCGGCGCTGATCGAGTTCCGCGGTGCCACGGCTCCCCGGCTGCTGCTCGAGCTGATGTGCGCACGCATCCTGGTGCCGGGCTCGGACAACTCGACACAGGGGTTCCAGGCCCGCCTCGACCGCCTCGAGCGCCGCTTGGCGATCGACGGCGGGGGCGCTCCTCCTGCCTCCGCTCCGGCCCCAGTCGTCGCAGCCCCGGCTCCGGTTGCCGCGCCTGTTGCCGAACAGCCCGCCCCGGTCGCCGAGCCCGTCGCCGAACAGCCCGCCCCCGTCGCCGAGCCCGTGGCCGAGATCCCCGCCGAACCCGCGGTGGTTGAGGTGCGCAGCGAAGCGGAGCCTCGAAGCCACGATCCTGGGTCCGAGACGCCTCCTTCGTCGGCTCCTCAACCAGCGGACCAGCCGGCCACCGGCAACCTCACGATCGCGGACGTACGCCGGCTGTGGCCCGAGATCCTCGACAAGATCCGCGACCTGCGCCGCTTCGCCTGGGTCATGCTCAGCCAGAACGCCCAGGTCACCGGCCTCGACGGCTCGACCCTCACGATCGCCCTGGTCAACGCCGGCGCGCGCGACTCGTTCATCAACAGCCGGTCCGAGGAGTATGTCCAGCAAGCGCTCCACGCCGTGCTCGGAGTCACCTGGAGGATCGAGGCCATCGTCGACCCGAGCGCTCGTCCCGGCGCCGGCACCGACACCGACGAGCCGGCATCGGCTGATCCGAGCCCGGCTGCGCCGCGCAAGGGTGTCGCGGTGCCCGAGTCCGTACGCGAGGCGCTGCGCGACCCGGTCACGCCGGAGGCCCGCGAGGACCCTGATGCCACCGCGACCCGCGACGATCCTGTCGTGGAGCAGGAGGACATCGATCCCGAGGACCTCCTGAGCCGGGAGCTGGGGGCGCACGTCATTGACGAGTCCCGCCACGACTGACCACGGCCTCGGCCGCAGGCGTCTCGACCTCGACCTCGACCCGCTCGACGTCCTCCGGGTGTTCCGGGGCCGCGAGCGTCTCGTCGCGCTGCTCGGCGCCTGGCACCACGGCGAGGCTTTGATCGCGTTCGATCCCGCCGCCGTGCTCGAGGGCGACCCGTTCACCGGCATCGACCTCGATCCGTTGCCGTCCGACGTCGGCGGCTTCGGTGGCGGCTGGATCGGTGCATGGGGCTATCAGCTCGGCCGGCTCGTCGAGGAGCTGCCGGCCACTCCGCACCGCCCCATCCCGCAGCCGGATCACCGCATCGCGTTCTACGACCACGTCCTGCGCCGCACCGACGGCACCTGGTGGCTGGAGTGGTTGCGCCCGGACGACGAGCGCGACGCCAGGATCATCGCGGCGCTCGAGGTCGGCTCGGCGCAGCCCCAGCCCTACGAGGTCGGCACGTTCGAGATGACGCCGACACCAGACGCGCACCGCGCCGCCCTCAGCGCCGTGCTGGAGCACATCGCGGCCGGTGACATCTTTCAGGCCAACCTGTGCACCCGGCTCGAGGCGCCGTTCCACGGCGATCCGCTTGACGTGTTCTGCGCCGGCGTCGAGCAGCTTCACCCGGCATACGCCGCCTACGTCTCGAGCCCCGAGGGTGCGCTGGCGAGCCTGTCGCCGGAGCTGTTCCTGCGCCGCACGGGCGATGAGGTGCTGAGCTCGCCGATCAAGGGCACGGCACCGCTCGACAGCGATCCCGACGAGCTTGTCGCGTCGGCAAAGAACCGCGCCGAGAACATCATGATCGTCGACCTGATGCGCAACGATCTCGGCCGGGTCAGCGTGCCGGGATCAGTACGCGTTCCGGCGATCACCCGCGCCGAGCGCCACGCGGTCTGGCACCTGGTGTCCGACGTCGTCGGCCACGTCGCCCGTGGCGTCCGCGACTCGGAGCTGCTGCGCGCGACGTTCCCGCCCGGCTCGGTCACCGGCGCGCCCAAGGTGCGCGCGATGGAGATCATCAACACGCTGGAGGCGACCGGCCGCGAGGCCTACACGGGGGCGATCGGCCACGTCAGCCCTGCTGCGGGCCTCGAGCTCAACGTCGTGATTCGCACGTTCGAGTTCCAGCGGCGACCGCGTCTGGCTCGGCGTCGGCGGTGGCATCGTTGCCGACTCGACGCCCGAAGGCGAGTACGCCGAGTGCCTCGTCAAGGCCCGGCCGCTGATCGACGCCATCGGCGGGGTGCTCGAGCTCACCGCCGAGGCACCGCGGGTCGTCGAGGCGCGGCTGCCGGGCGTCCCCGAACACCCGCCGACTGTCGACGAGTCGATGGGCATCTACGACACCTTGCTGGTCGAGGACGGCCATGTTGCCGACCTCGAAGCGCACCTCGCGCGCCTCGACGCCAGCGTTCGAGCGATCTACGGCGACACGATCCGTGCTGGCCTCGAGGACGCCGTGCTGCGCCGGGCGGCGAGCCTGCGTGGTCGTCAGCGGATGCGCATCGACGCGGTTCCCGGCGACCGCGGGGTCGCGGTCTCGATGAGCAGCCGGGTCATCGATGACGATGCTGACGCCTGGACCCTGACGCCGAGGACGATCGAGGGCGGATTCGGCCAGCACAAGTGGAGCGACCGGCGAGCCCTGTCCTTCGAGCACGCCCCGGACCGCGACCTGCTGCTGTTCGCCGAGGACGGTGCGATCCTCGAGACCGCGCGCGCCAACATCTTCGTGGTCCACGACGACGGAGTGCACACGCCGCCGACGGACGGGCGCATCCTGCCCGGCACGGCGCGCGCCCGCGTCATCGAGATCCTGCGCGAGGGGACCGTCCCGGTGTTCCAGCGCCGGTTGACGGTCGAGGACCTGTCGACGGCGACCGAGGTCTTCGTCAGCAACTCGCTGCGAGGTGTCGTGCCGGTCGTCGCCTGCGAAGGTGTCGGCGGGTGGCCGGTCGGGCGTACGACGGCGTGGGTGCGCGACGAGCTCAGGCGCTTCTGGCGGCCTCCGGTCCAGGACGGCGATGACCCGGCCACGCCGGAGTCGCGCATGGCCCCCGGCCCACCGGTCACGCAGGCGAGGGTGCTGTTCATCGACAACTACGACTCGTTCGTCTACAACCTCGTCCAGTACGTCGGCGAGCTCGGGGCGCGGAGCGAGGTCGTGCGCAACGACGCGGTGTCGGTCGACTATCTCGTGGCAGCGCGCAAACGGGGCGACTTCACCCACCTCATCGTGTCGCCCGGCCCCGGCACGCCGTCCGACGCCGGCATCAGCATCGAGGCGATCCGGCGCCTCGGCCCGATCACCCCGACGCTCGGCGTGTGCCTCGGCCACCAGGCGATCGGTGAGGTCTATGGCGGGACGATCGTGCGGGCGCCAGAGATCGTGCACGGCAAGCCGTCCCTCATCCATCACGACGGCCTCGGGGTCTTCGCGGGGCTCGGCACGCCGCTGGTCTGCGCCCGCTACCACTCGCTCGTGATCGACCCTGCAACGCTGCCCGACGAGCTCGAGGTCACGGCGCGCACGGCGTCGGGCATCGTCATGGGCGTACGCCACCGCCGACACCCGGTCGAGGGCGTGCAGATGCACCCCGAATCCATCCTCACGGCGCGCGGCCACGAGATGCTCCAGTCCTTCCTCGGCCGACTAGGCTGAGGACATATGTATGACGGTGTGATCCAGGATCTGATCGATGAGCTCGGGCAGCTGCCCGGCATCGGTCCCAAGAGCGCGCAACGCATCGCGTTCCACCTGCTCGACGCCGACCCCGAAGACGTACGCCGCTTCGCCGCAACCCTCGTCGAGGTCAAGGCCAAGGTCCACTTCTGCTCGATCTGCGGCAACGTCACGGTCGACACCGAGTGCCGCGTGTGCGCCGACCCGCGCCGCGACCTCAGCGTCATCTGCGTCGTCGAGGAGTCCAAGGACGTCGTCGCGATCGAACGCACGCGGGAGTTCCGCGGCCGCTATCACGTGCTCGGCGGTGCGATCTCGCCGATCGCCGGCATCGGACCTGACCAGCTGCGCATCAAGGAGCTGCTCCAGCGCCTGCAGGACGGCGTCGTCACCGAGGTCATCATCGCGACCGATCCCAACCTCGAGGGTGAGGCGACCGCGACCTACCTCATCCGCATGCTGACGCCGCTCGGCCTGCGCGTCAGCAAGCTGGCGAGCGGACTGCCCGTCGGCGGCGACCTCGAGTACGCCGACGAGCTGACCCTCGGCCGCGCGTTCGAGGGCCGTACGACGATCGGCAACGCCGCCATCCGAAGCTGACGGCTTCTCACTGTCCATCGGCAGGATCACGACGACGGGCACCTGCGGCGAACCGGTAGACTTGTCGCGCGCAGCGTCGCGCAAACCGTACGTTTCCCAGGCTAAGCGCCACATGACAAGGAATGGGCCCGTGGGCATTGTCGTCCAGAAGTACGGCGGCTCCTCGGTTGCCGACGCAACCAGCATCAAGAGGGTCGCCCAGCGCATCGTCGCGACCAAGAAGGCCGGTCACGACGTCGTTGTCGTCGTGTCCGCCATGGGCGACACGACCGATGAGCTGATCGATCTCGCGAGCCAGGTCGCGCCGCTGCCCCCGGGCCGCGAGCTCGACATGCTGCTGACCGCCGGCGAGCGCATCAGCATGGCGGTCCTCGCGATGGCGATCGGCACGCTCGGCCAGGAGGCCCGGTCGTTCACCGGTTCGCAAGCCGGCGTCATCACTGACTCCGAGCACGGCAAGGCCAAGATCATCGACGTCACGCCGGGCCGCATCGAGGCCGCGCTGGCCGAGGGCGCGATTGCGATCGTCGCCGGTTTCCAGGGCGTCTCGCAGACCACCAAGGACATCACGACGCTCGGTCGGGGCGGCTCCGACACCACAGCGGTCGCGCTCGCCGCGGCGCTCGACGCCGACGTCTGCGAGATCTACACCGACGTCGACGGCATCTTCACCGCCGACCCGCGCATCGTGCCCAACGCGCGCCAGATCCCCCGCATCTCGTACGAGGAGATGCTCGAGATGGCCGCCAACGGCGCCAAGATCCTGCACCTGCGGTGCGTCGAGTACGCCCGCCGCAACGACATGCCGATTCACGTACGTTCGTCGTTCTCCGACAAGACCGGCACCTGGGTCGTCAAGACCGAGGACGTCATCCAAGAGGGGCACTCCATGGAGCAAGCAATCATTTCCGGCGTCGCGCACGACCGCAGCGAAGCCAAGATCACCGTCGTCGGCGTGCCCGACAAGGTCGGCGAGGCCGCGACGATCCTGCAGGCCCTCGCGGATGCGCAGATCAACATCGACATGATCGTGCAGAACGTCTCGGCCGCGACGACGTCGCTGACCGACATCTCGTTCACTCTGCCGCGCGCCGACGGCCAGACCGCGATGACCGCCCTCGCACGGCTCAAGGATCAGGTCGGCTTCGAGCAGCTGCAGTACGACGACAGCGTCGGCAAGGTGTCGATCGTCGGCGCCGGCATGCGTTCGTCTCCGGGCATCACGGCCCGCTTCTTCCGCGCGCTCGCCGATGCGGGAGTCAACATCGAGATGATCTCGACCTCGGAGATCCGCATCTCCGTCGTCGTGACCGAGAACCAGATCGACGCGGCCGTCAACGCCGCGCACGCAGCGTTCGACCTCGGCACCGATGAGGTCGAGGCCGTCGTCTACGGAGGTACCGGACGATGACCAGCATCGGAATCGTCGGCGCCACCGGGCAGGTCGGCGTCGCGATGCGCAGCATCCTCGAGGAGCGCAACTTCCCCGCCGACGAGGTGCGGTTCTTCGCATCCTCGCGCTCGGCCGGCAAGACGCTGCCATGGAAGGGCGGCGAGATCGTCATCGAGGACGCCGCGACCGCCGACCCGTCGGGTCTCGACATCGCGCTGTTCTCCGCCGGCGCCACGACGTCCAAGGCGCAGGCCCCTCGCTTCGCCGCGGCCGGTGCGATGGTCATCGACAACTCCTCGGCGTTCCGCAAGGACCCCGAGATCCCGCTGATCGTCAGCGAGGTCAACCCCGAGGACATCGCCAAGGCGACCCAGAACATCATCGCCAACCCCAACTGCACCACGATGGCCGCGATGCCGGTCCTCAAGCCGCTGCACGACGAGGCCCAGCTCGTACGCCTCGTGGTCAGCAGCTACCAGGCGGTCTCGGGCTCCGGCATCGCCGGCGTCCAGGAGCTGCACGGCCAGGCGCTCGCGGTCGTCGACAAGGCCAACGAGCTGGCGTACGACGGCTCGGCCGTCACGTTCCCCGCCCCCGTCACGTACGTCGCACCGATCGCGTTCAACGTCCTGCCGATGGCCGGCTCGATCGTCGACGACGGGTCGTACGAGACCGACGAGGAGCAGAAGCTCCGCAACGAGAGCCGCAAGATCCTGCACATCCCCGACCTCAAGGTCGCCGGCACGTGCGTACGCGTTCCGGTGTTCACGGGGCACTCGCTGTCGATCAACGCCGAGTTCGCCCGGTCGATCACCCCTGAGCGTGCGACCGAGCTGCTTGCGGGCGCTGCCGGGGTCAAGCTCGTCGACGTGCCGACGCCGCTGCAGGCCGCCGGCACCGACCCGAGCCTCGTCGGTCGCATCCGCCAGGACCAGAGCGTCGACGGCGAGCGCGGCCTCGTGCTGTTCGTCAGCGGCGACAACCTCCGCAAGGGCGCGGCCCTCAACACGATCCAGATCGCCGAGCTGCTGGTCTAGAGCCCCGCTGGCAGTGACCTTTCGGGCGCCCGTGCACGGCGATTCGCGACCCGAACGTCACTCCCAGCGGGACTACAGCGACTCGCGGATGGTGATGAAGGCGTCGAGGGAATCGGGGTTGGTCAGCGCCCCCTTGGCGGCGGCGTCCTCGATCGACGCACCCTGCAGGACCTTCTTGACCGGAACCTCGAGCTTCTTGCCCGACAGCGTGCGAGGCAGCATGGCGACCTGGTGGATCGCGTCGGGCACGTGGCGAGGCGAGAGCTGCGTACGCAGGGCGATCGCGATGCGCTGGTGGAGCGATTCGTCGAGGGCGAGGCTGTCGGCCAGCACCACGAACAGCAGCAGCTGACCTGCGCCGCCCTCGTCATCCTCCAGGTGCACCACGAGGCTGTCGGCGACCTCGGGCAACGCCTCGACGACGGTGTAGAACTCGGCGGTCCCGAGGCGTACGCCGCCGCGGTTGAGCGTCGCGTCGCTGCGGCCCGTGATGGTGCAGGTGCCGCGCTCGGTGATCGTGATCCAGTCGCCGTGGCGCCACACGCCGGGGATGTCCTCGAAGTATGCCGCGCGGTAACGCGACCCGTCGGGATCGCCCCAGAAGCCGATCGGCATCGAGGGCATGGGCAGTGTGATGACGAGCTCGCCGAGCGAGCCGATCACGGGCCGGCGGTCCTCGTCGTACGCCTCGACGGCGCAGCCGAGCAGACGGCAGGACATCTCGCCGGCGTAGACCGGGACGATCGGTGCGGCGCCCACGAAGCCCGAGCACACGTCGGTGCCGCCCGAGATGGAGTTGAGCTGGACCGTGGGGCTGACCGCGTCGTAGACCCACCTGAAGCCCTCCGCCGGCAGTGGTGCGCCCGTCGAACCGACGCCGCGCAGCCGCGACAGGTCGGCGACGTCGTGCGGGATGAGCCCTTCTTTGCGGCACTGCAGCAGATAGGGCGCGCTGGTGCCGAAGTAGGTGACTTCGAGGCGCTCGGCGAGCTGCCACAGCATTGCGAGGTCGGGGTGTGCCGGGTTGCCGTCGAACATGACGATCGTCGACCCGACCGCGAGGCCCGAGACGAGCAGGTTCCACATCATCCAGCCGGTCGTGGAGAACCAGAAGAACCGGTCGTCCGGGCCGAGGTCGTGGTGGAGCGCGAGCGCCTTGAGGTGCTCGATCGTGATGCCGCCGTGGCCGTGCATGATCGGCTTGGGCAGTCCTGTCGTGCCCGATGAGAACAGGACGTAGAGCGGTGAGGCGAACGGCAGCCGTACGAACTCCAGCGGCGCGGCCTCGGCGGTGAGCTCAGCCCATGTGATCGCGCCGTCCGGTGCGGGTGCCGCCGGATCGAGGTAGGGCAGCCACACGAGCGCACGGACGCTGGGCAGGCTCTCCGTGATCGCTGCAACCTCGGCTCGCCGGTCGACACCCTTGGCGCCGTAGCGGTAGCCGTCGACCGCCAGGACGACCGTCGGCTCGATCTGCTGCCACCGGTCGACGACGCTCTGCGTGCCGAACTCGGGTGCGCACGACGAGAACACCGCGCCGAGGCTCGCGGCCGCGAGCAGCAGGACGAGGGTCTCGGGGATGTTGGGCGCGTACGCGGCGACCCGGTCTCCGGGCACGACGCCGGCCCGGACCAGCCCTGCGCGGGCTCGTGCGACCTGATCGCGCAGCTCGCGGGCCGTCAGGCGTACGTCGTCGCGGCTCTGCGAGGCGGCGACCACGACGATGTCGTCGTCGGCACGGCCCGGCATGCGCAACATGACCTCGGCATAGTTGAGCCGTACGTCCGGGAACCACACCGCGCCGGGCATCGACGCGTCGGCAAGCGCGGTCGTCGGATCGCCGTCGGACGGGATGTCGAACTCCCGCCACACGGCGCGCCAGAAATCGTCGGGCTGCTCGACCGACCAGGCCCACAGCTCGTCGTAGTCGGCGAACGGGCGGTCGAGCCCTCGCATGAACTGCTCGAGCCGCGAGCTGCCATCGAGTGGAGGACTCCAGAGGATGTCGGTCACTCGGGAATTGTAGGGCTGCTCTCGGCGACGCTGATGAGCCAGTGTGAGACCAGGTAGGTCACGACACCGAGGGCCGGGACGAGCACGAGTGCCCGGTTGTCGTCTGCCATCTCGAGGAACACGCCCAGGATCGCGACGATCGTGAGCACGACACCGAGGAAGCTGATGAGCCCTGCGCGGGCAGTGCCGAACGCCGTGAGGAGCAGGTCGCCGATGATGATCGCGATGAACGTGACGACGACGAACGTCAGAGATCCCCATTGCTTGCCGCCCGAGGCCACGCCGCGGACGTCGTTGAAGATCTCGAGCGCGATGAGCCCCATGCCGACCGACACGAGCCCGACCACGAGACCCGTGATGGCCGAGGCCAGGCGCGGGTCGATGTGCGGGATGCGCCAGGCCATCACTGCGCGGAAGCGATCCGCGACGAACGTGCCGGTCGTCCGAGCCGCTGAGCCCGCGGCTCCGGCGGCGCTCGAGACGGCACCCGCGCCACGCGAGCCCAAGGCCTTGCCAGCCGCGCCGACCTTGACGCCGGGGCGTGCCCTGGTCGAGCCGGCCGATTTCGCGGTGGGCCGGGTGGCGACCTTGGCCTGCGGCTTGGTGCGCGTGGTGGAGACCGGCCTGCCGTAGCGGACGGCCCCGGCGGGCGGCGGTGACGACGGGCGGACGACGGTCTTCTTGACGACGCGCTTGACCACCTTCTTCGCGGGCGGTGGGGGAGTCTGGTCGTCGGCCATGTTCCGAGTGTTTCACAGCGAGCGACACGTCCACGCTGGTCGGACGTTGCGATCAGATTGAGTTCTGCTCGCATTCGTCTCTATGTAGGAAAGGGGTGTGGCTCTTTCGTCGTACTGACACATGCCGCTTCTGAACGCGGCACACGACGAGAGGCATCCCGATGTACGCATTCCTGACGACCCTGACGAACGCAATCTTGAAGGCGACGGGCTTCGGCCCGGTGACACCCGAGCCGCGCCAGCACCGGGGCGGATCGGTGCCGGTGATGACGTTCGGCCCGCGGTTGTGACCCAACGCGAATGGCCGAACCCCTGGGGGTTCGGCCATTCACATGGTCGGGCTGACAGGATTTGAACCTGCGGCCTCGTCGTCCCGAACGACGCGCGCTACCAAGCTGCGCCACAGCCCGAATGCCCCTAGCTGCGGGACCCGGAAGAGTCTATCCCAGTGAGGGTGAGCAGCGTCGCCTCGGGGCGGCAGGCAAAACGTACGGGTGTGTACGGCGAGGTGCCGAGGCCCGCTGACACGTGCAACCACGAGGGATCATGACCGTCGACCTGGTGGGTGTGGAGGCCGCGAGCCCGGCTCCGGTCGAGGTCGCAGTTGGTGACGAGCGCCCCGTAGAACGGCAGCCGGAGCTGACCGCCGTGCGTGTGACCGGCCATGATCAGCGGATAGCCAAGGGAGTTCCATCGGTCCAGCACCCGGAGATAGGGCGCATGCGCCACGCCGATCGCGAGGTCGGCAGACGCGTCGGCCGGGATGTCGTCGAGCACGTCGTAGTTGAGGTGGGGGTCGTCCACGCCCACGAACGAGAGCCGGCGGCCTCCGGCCACGAACGAGGCATGCCGGTTGCTCAGGTCGACCCATCCGCGCTGCTCGAACGCATGACGCAGCTGATCGAACGGCAGGTCCCGCTTGCGGTTCCAGTCGCCGCCGGTGCCGCCCGTGAGGTACTTGGCCGGGTTCTTGCGGATGGGCGAGAAGTAGTCGTTCGACCCGAAGACGAACGCGCCGGGCAGGTCGAGCAGGTCGCCGTATGCCCGCAGTACCGAGGGCACCGCGTCGAGGTGGGCGAGGTTGTCGCCGGTGTTGATGACGAGGTCGGGCTGCAGGTCGGCCAGGCCGCGCAACCACTCCTGCTTGATGCGCTGGCTCGGCGTCATGTGGGCGTCGGAGAGGTGGAGCACCCGCAGCGGCTTCGAGCCGGGCGCCAGCACGGGCACCGTGGCCTCGCGCAGCGTGAAGGCGCGGACCTCATAGATCGACGCGTACGCCAGCCCGGCCGCGGCAGCCGCGATCGGCCAGAGGAATGGGCGCACGGCCCCAGCCTTTCACAGCCGTGGTGGGAGACTAGACGTATGTCAGGACTCAAGGACCAGCTTCACGACGACCTCACCGCCTCGATGAAGGCGCGCGACGCGCTGCGCACGTCGACCCTGCGGATGGTGCTCACCGCCATCACCAACGCCGAGGTCGCCGGCAAGGAGGTCCGCGAGCTCAGCGACGAGGACGTCATCACGGTCCTGGGTTCCGAGGCCAAGAAGCGCCGCGAGGCTGCCGAGGCGTTCGCCGAGGGCAACCGTCCCGAGCTCGCCGAGAAGGAGCGGGCGGAGGCGGCGATCCTCGCCGAGTACCTCCCCGCTCAGCTCTCCGCCGAGGAGATCAGCGTCATCGTCACGGCCGCGGTCGAGTCGACCGGGTCCGCCGGCGAGGGCATGAAGGCGATGGGCAAGGTCATGGGCGTCGTGTCGCCCCAGGTCAAGGGCAAGGCCGACGGCGGCGCCGTCGCCGCGGAGGTCAAGCGCCAGCTGGGCGCCTGAGCTCAGCGGCCTCCGCCGCCGCCGGTGTCGTTGCCGCCCCGGCCGCCCCGGCCGTTGCCGTCCCGCCTGGTGTCGTTGGTCGACGCCCTCTTCTTCTTTTCCTTCTTCGGCGGTGCGGGCTTGCCCTTGGGCGGCTTGTCGAAGTTCTCTGATGGCAGGAAGTCCTGGATGGCGTGCATGGCCTTGGCCCACATGGGGCCGGCCAGCGAGCTGCCGCCGACGGTGTGGAAGTCGAGGAAGCGGCCGTTGATCGTCACGCCGGCGAGCGACTTGGGGCTGCCGTTCTTCTTGACGCCGGCGATCATCGCCATGGCGGCGAGCTTGGGCGTGTAGCCGGCGTACCAGACCGACTGATTGTCCTGGGCGGTTCCGGTCTTGGCCGCTGACGGGATCGTGAGACCGGTGCCACCGAGGTCGTAGCCGAAGCCGCCGGGCTCCTGCACGCCGCGCAGGATGTCGTTGATCTGGGCGGCGTCGTCCTTGCTCATGACCCGCTCGCACTTGGCGCGGTACTTCGCGATGGTCTTGCCGGTGGAGTCGACGATCGAGTCGATCGGTCGTGGCGCGCAGTACATGCCGCCCGAAGCCGGCACGGCGTACGCCGCGGCCATGTCGAGTGGGCTCACGTTGGTGACGCCGAGCGTGAACGGTCCGACCTGGTTCTGATCCGGCACCTTGATGCCCATCGACTCGGCGGCTCGTACGGTGTTGCAGAGGCCGGCCTTCTTCTCGAGCTGGGCGAAGTAGGTGTTCACCGAGAGCCGGGTGCCGGTGTACATGTTCATGCTGCCACTGGATGTCGAGTTGCTGACCGGCCACGGCGACGTTCCGCCGCCGTTGCAGGCGAAGTAGCTGCCGGCCGGCATCGTCATCTTGGGCGGTGACGTTGAAGGTCTGGCCGACGTCGATGCCTTGCTTGAGCGCTGCGGCGACGGTGAACATCTTGAACGTCGAGCCGGCCGGGAAGCCGCCGGAGTCGCCGTAGGCGCGGGGCACGGTGAAGTCGATGAACGACTGGCCCTTCTTCTTGTCGCGGCCCATCGGCTTGGACTGGGCCAGGCCCTTGACCTTGCCGGTGCCGGGCTCGAGCAGCGCCATCGCACCGATCGCCTTGTCCTTGGGTGCGACGGTCGAGGAGACGGCCTTGTTGATGGCCTTCTGCATGCGCACGTCGATGTTGGACTTGATCGTGAGCCCGCCACGCTCGAGTGCGCGCTGGCGCTCCTCGACCGTCGCGCCGAGCGCTGAGGTCTTGAGCAGGTAGCGGCGCACGTAGTCGCAGGAGAACTCGGCGACGGTGGAGACGCAGCCGTTGGGGAACTTGGTGATCTTGAGGCCCAGCGGCGCGGCCTGGTAGCGCTTGGCGTCGGCCTCGGGGATCTTGCCGAGCCGGGCCATCACGGCGAGCACCGTGTTGCGGCGCGCCAGGGCCTTCTCGGGGTAGACGCGGGGGTCGAACTCGACGGGGTTCTTGACCAGGCCGGCCAGCGTCGCGGCCTGGCGCACGTTGAGCTTGGCGGGGCTGCCGGAGAAGTAGTGGTAGGACGCGGCGCTGATGCCGTAGGCGCTGTCGCCGAAGTAGGCGAGGTTGAGGTAGCGCTCGAGGATCTCCTTCTTGGTGTGCGTCTCCTCGTACTCGATCGCGAGCTTGAGCTCACGGATCTTGCGGGCCGTCGACTTCTTGATCGCCGCCATGCCGCTGCTCCTTGGTCGTGGCCTGCGACACGAGGGTCAGCTTGACGAGCTGCTGCGTGATCGACGAGCCACCCTGCGTCTGGCCCTCGGAGGCGTTGTTGACCAGTGCGCGCAGCGTGCCCTTGAGGTCGAGCGCGCCGTGCTCGTAGAAGCGGGCGTCCTCGATCGACAGGATCGCGTCCTGCATGAGCGGCGAGATCTTGGCCAGCGGGATGTCCTGGCGGTTCTCCTCGTAGAAGTACGCGATGAGGTCGCCGTTGGAGGCCAGCAGGCGGGTCGTCTGGGCGCTGGGCTGGTCGTCGAGCTGCAGCGGCAGGTCGACGATGTCGTTGCTGACGTTGTTGGCCGTCGACGCGAACAGCGCCGTGCCGGGGATGAAGATCGCCGCGAGCAGGATGCCGGCGACGGCCGACAGCAGCGCCATGCGTGCCCACGATCGAGAGCGGTCCGTCGTGATGCTTTTCGCGCTGCGCGGTCTGGCGCAGCGAGGCGCGGAGCTCATCCCAAGACATAGGAGTCAGGTTACGGGACGTTGCTAAGCGACGTCCCAGTGGCGACAACGTGTCTAGTCCATCGTGACTAGAGAAAGATGGTCACTATCGCTCTGACGCTTCCCCGCGGGAATTCTTAGATTGATCTCAACAACCAACTTCGGTCCACAGGGGATCGGTCTCGGGGAGGTCTGGATCATGTGGAACGAAAACTGGGCGGCCGAAGCCGCGTGTCGGGGAAAGTCCGATGCGCTGTTCGTCAAGGGCGCTGAGCAGAACCGCGCCAAGCAGGTCTGCGGGACGTGCCACGTCCGGGCCGAGTGCCTGGCCGAAGCGCTGGACAACCGCATCGAGTGGGGCGTCTGGGGCGGTATGACCGAGCGTGAGCGCCGTGCGCTGCTGCGTCGCCGTCCCAATGTCACGGCCTGGCGCAGCATCCTCTCCGTCGCGGTCTAGCTCGCCGGCTGGGTCGACCCGGCCAGCAGGTCACCGATCTCGCGCAGCCCGTCGAGGTCGTGCACGTCACCCGCGAGCGCCGCGACCGACGCCGTCGCGCACGCCCGGGTGGGCGGCGCTGAAGCTGCGCTTCAACCGTGACTCACGCGCGGCGACGCGCATGCGCTCGGCGTGGATCGCCAGCAGGTCGGCGGTCATCTTGTCGGTCGCACTGCCCTGCTCGAGCTTGCGGCTCGCCGACTCGGCGTCCGCGCTGGAGATGCCGTCCGCCCCGTCGTCGGTGCACGCGGTTGACGACGAGGCCGGCCAGCGGCATCTCCTCGCCGGCGAGCCGCTCGACGAAGTAGGACGCCTCGCGCATCGCCGCGGGCTCGGGTGCGGCGACGACGACGAACGCGGTCTCGTGGGCCTGCAGCAGGGCGTACGTGCTCTCGGCCCGCTGCCGGAAGCCGCCGAAGAGGGTGTCGAACGCGGCGACGAAGGTCTGCATGTCGGTCAGCACCTGCGCGCCGAGGACCTTGTTGAGGGCGCTCGTGACGATGCCGAAGCCGGCGCTCAGCAGCCGTGCCGGACCCTTGGCGGGGGCCAGCAGCAGCTTGATGAAGCGGCCGTCGAGCATCGACGACGAGCCGGTCGGGTGCGTCGAGGAAGTCGAGCGCCGACCGCGACGGCGGGGTGTCGACGACGATGAGGTCCCAGCGCCGCTCCTCGTCGACCGCCTCGGCGTGCAGCTGACCCAACTTTTCCATGGCCATGTACTCCTGCGTGCCGGCGAACGAGCTCGACAGCGCGACGTAGAACGGGTTGGCCAGGATCTGCTGCGCCTTCTCGGGTGTCGCGTGCTGCCTCGACGACCTCGTCGAACGTGCGCTTCATGTCGAGCATCATGGCGTCGAGCGTGCCGCCGTCGGCGCCGACGTCCTTGACCGGGCGGGGGGTGTTGTCGAGCTCGGTCAGGCCCATCGCCTGGGCGAGGCGGCGGGCCGGGTCGATCGTGAGGACGCAGACCTTGCGGCCCTGCTCGGCGGCGCGCAGGGCCAGGGCGGCGGCGGTCGTGGTCTTGCCGACGCCGCCGGATCCGCAGCACACGATGATCTCGGTCGTCCGGTCGGCGAGCAGCGCGTCGACGTCCAGTGCGTCCGGCGGCCGGCCCTCCGGGTGCACCCGCGTGGCGAGGTGCGGCCCTTGCGGGTCGACGGCGAGGTCTGCGGGCGGCCGGTCATGCGAGATCCCTCAGCTTGCTCGGCCAGCTCGAACAGGGCGCCGAGGTCGATGCCGTCGGTCAGCGCCGGCAGCTCGACGAGCGGCCGACCGCACTCCTCGAGGATCTCGCGCTGGCCGTCCTGCAGTCGCTGGCGCTCGAGGTGCGCCTCGCCGCCGGCGATCAGCGCCGGCGCCGCGGCCGGCTCGAGCGCCGCCTTGGCGAGCGACTGCACGACCTTGGTCGTGCGTCGAGCGTGCCGGCCTCGAGGGCTTCGCGGGTGCCGGCCGACAGCAGCGGCGGGCGTACGAGGTTGAGGATCGACGTGGCCGACCGGGAGCCGCTCCGACTGCAGCTCGGCGATGCCGTCGATCGTCTCCTGCACCGGCATCTCCTCGAGCACCGTCACGAGGTGCACGTGGGTGTCGGGCGACCGCATCATCTGCATGATCGAGTCGGCCTGACGGCGGATCGGCCCGACCTTGGCCAGGCCCGCGACCTCGGAGTTGACGTTGAGGAACCGCGTGATGCGGCCGGTCGGCGGGGCGTCCATGATGACGGCGTCGTACGCGAAGCCGTTGCCGTTGCGCCGCCGTGCGGCCTCGTAGACCTTGCCGGTCAGCAGCACGTCGCGTACGCCGGGTGCGATCGTCGTGGCGAAGTCGATGATGCCGAACCGGTCGAGCGCCTTGCCGGCCCGGCCGAGCCGGTAGTACATCGCGAGGTACTCCAGCAGCGCCGACTCGGGGTCGATCGCCAGGGCGTAGACCTCGCCGCCGCCGAGACCGACCGCGATCTTGCGCTCCTCGTAGGGCAGGGGTGGCACGTCGAAGAGCTGGGCGATGCCCTGGCGGCCCTCGACCTCGCAGAGCAGGACGCGCTTGCCCTTGCCGGCGAGCGACATCGCGAGCGCCGCGGCCACCGTCGTCTTGCCGGTGCCGCCCTTGCCGGTGACGACATGGAGCTGGGTCGAGAGGGCCACGCGACGAGCCTACTTCGCCGGGCGAGATCCGCAGGCCGACCGTTACAGTCGTGCCATGACGAAATGGGAGTACCTCACCGCCCCTGTCCTGGTGCACGCCACCAAGCAGATCCTCGACAACTTCGGCCAGGACGGCTGGGAGCTCGTGCAGATCGTGCCCGGAATGAACCCGGAGAACCTCGTCGCCTACTTCAAGCGGCCGATCGCATGAGCGGTGTCGATGACCGGCTCGCCGAGATCGGGCTGACCGTCCCGCCGGTGCCCGCGCCGGTCGCGGTCTACGTCCCCGCGGTGCGAACCGGCTCGTACGTCTTCACGTCGGGCCAGCTCCCGCTCAAGGACGGCCAGCTCATCGCCGACCGGCAAGGTCGGTGGCGAGGTCTCGGCCGAGGAGGCATACGACTGCGCCCGCCAGTGCGCGCTCAACGCGATCGCCGCGGTGAAGTCGCAGGTCGAGCTCGACCCGGTCGTCCGCGTCGTCAAGGCGACGGTGTTCGTCGCGAGCACGCCTGACTTCACCGGCCAGCCGGGTGTGGCCAACGGCGCGAGCGAGCTGTTCGGCGCGGCCTTCGGCGACGCCGGTACGCACGCCCGCAGCGCCGTCGGCGTCCCCGTCCTGCCGCTTGACGCGCCCGTCGAGGTCGAGCTGATCGTCGAGGTCGGCTGACCCCATGCGCATCCCACTGCCCGAGCGGCTGCGAGAACATGCGCAGGGCTACAACGGCATCGTGGTCGAGCCGCGCCATGCGGCGACGATCATCGTCGTGCGCGACGGGGCCGACGGCATCGAGGCGTACCTGATGCGCCGGCAGACGAGCATGGCGTTCGCCGCGGGCATGTACGTGTTCCCGGGCGGCGGCATGCACCCCAGCGACGTCACGGACGAGGTGCCGTGGGCCGGGCCGTCGCCGGCGGAGTGGGCAAGGCGCATGGGCTGCGACGAGTCGCTGGCGCGAGGACTCGTCGTCGCCGCCGTGCGCGAGACGTTCGAGGAGACCGGCGTGCTGCTGGCCGGGCCCGGACGAGACACGGTGCTCTCCGACACGAGCGGCGTCGACATGCAGGCCGCACGCGTGACGCTGGAGGAGGGCGAGCTGACGTTCGCGGACTTCCTGCGCGGCCACGGGCTGGTCCTGCGAGCCGACCTGCTCGGCGCGTGGGCGCACTGGATCACGCCGGCGTTCGAGCCGCGGCGCTACGACACCCGGTTCTTCGTCGCGGCGCTGCCTGAGGGTCAGCGGGTCGGCGACGATGAGCCGCGAGGCCGACCACGCGAGCTGGGCGCCGCTGCGCGAGGTGCTCGCGGCGGTCGAGGCGGGGGAGGCCGCGATGATGCCGCCGACCATGGTCGCCTGTCGCGAGGTCGCCGAGCATTCCGCCGAGACGGTCCTCGCGGCCGCTGCCGAACGTACGATCCGCACGATCGTGCCGCGGCTCGTCGAGATCGACGGCGACCTGTTCCTCGAGACCGACCTGGGAGACCTCACATGACCGACGCCGTCAGCGTGACCGACCGCGCCGTCGTACGTCCTGGCCGACAACCCCGGCATCATGACGCTCGACGGCACCAACACGTGGATCCTGCGCGAGCCCGGTGCCAGCGGTCGGTCGTGGTCGACCCGGGTCCGGCCGACGAGACGCACCTGCAGGCCGTGCTGGCGGCGGCCGGCGACGGTGGGGCTGATCCTGTTCACGCACCGGCACTTCGACCACACCGAGGCGCTCGGGCGCTTCGTCGAGCTGACCGGCGCGCCGGCGCGGTCGATCGACCCGGAGTTCACCCGCGGCGCCGAGCCGCTGGTCGACGGCGAGACGATCGTCGTCGACGGCCTCGAGATCGAGGTCATCGCCACCCCGGACACACGACCGACTCGACGTGCTTCCGGCTCGTCGCGGACGGCTCGCTGCTCAGCGGCGACACGATCCTGGGCCGCGGCACGACGGTCATCGCGCACCCCGACGGCGTCCTCGGGCCCTACCTCGACTCGCTGGCGCACATCCGCGAGCTCATCGAGGAGGG
Organism: uncultured Actinomycetota bacterium; assembly: GCA_963759975.1. Taxonomy (GTDB): domain Bacteria; phylum Actinomycetota; class Actinomycetes; order Propionibacteriales; family Nocardioidaceae; genus Aeromicrobium. The sequence goes on along the minus strand of CAVXBS010000018.1, from coordinate 446,175 downwards.
GCTGGTCGCGCGCATCCTGCCGGGTCACGGGCCGGTCGTCGACGATCCTCGTGGTGTCGTCGACTTCTACCTCGACCACCGTGCCGAGCGGCTCGACCAGGTGCGCGCAGCGGTCGACGCCGGCGCGACGACCGCGCGTGAGGTCGTCGAGGCGGTCTACAGGGACGTCGACCAGAGTCCTCTGGGGCGCCGCCGAGCTCAGCGTCGCCGCCCAGCTCGACTACCTCAAGGACTAACCGGAGGCCTGTGGGTCAGCGGGCGCGGCGCTGCAGGCGTTCGAGGTCGAGGATCACGACGCTGCGGGGCTCGAGGCGCAGCCAACCCCGTGAGGCGAAGTCGGCGAGCGCCTTGTTGACCGTCTCGCGGGAGGCGCCGACGAGCTGCGCCAGCTCTTCCTGCGTGAGGTCGTGGTTGACGTGCACGCCGTCGTCGGCGCGACGGCCGAAGCGCGAGGCCAGGTCGAGCAGGGCCTTGGCGACGCGGCCGGGCACGTCGGAGAACACCAGGTCGCCGACGACCTCGTTGGTGCGGCGCAGGCGTCCCGCGAGCTGGTTCAGCAGCGCGTGCGCGACGTCGGGGTGAGCGTTGAGGACGGGGCTGAGTGCTTCGTGGCCGAGGCTCTTGAGCTCGACATCGGTCACCGCGGTGGCGGTCGCCGAGCGCGGGCCGGGTCGAAGAACGACAGCTCGCCGAACATCTGCGCCGGGCCGAGGATCGCCAGGAGGTTCTCGCGACCGTCGGGGGAGGTGCGGCCGAGCTTGATCTTGCCCTCGGTCACGACGTAGAGCTTGTCGCCGTCGTCGCCCTCGTTGAAGAGGATCTCGCCGCGGCGCAGTGAGGCCGAGGACATCGACGACTCGAGCGCAGCGGCTACTTCGTCGTCGAGGCCGGAGAACAGCGGTGCCTGGCGGAGAACGTCGTCGGTCACGGGTCTTCCCTATCACTCATGTTGCACTGGTCACAGTGTGTGCACCGATCGCAGTTTCCCACATCGGGACGGCCGATGCCGAATACGCGCCGGTGAACGTACGTCTGGACCCTGTGCCGAGCGACGTGACCCGACCAGAAACCGCGCTCGTACGCCGGGCCCGCAAGGTCAATCGGGTGCTCGCCGAGACCTATCCCGACGCCGGCTGTGAGCTCGACTTCCGTACGCCGTTCGAGCTCCTCGTCGCAACGGTCCTGTCGGCGCAGACCACCGATCGCCGGGTCAACGCGATCACGCCCGCCCTGTTCGCGGTCTACCCGGACGCCCGGGCCATGGCGGCCGCCGACCGAGCCGCGCTCGAGGAGCTGATCCGGCCCACCGGCTTCTTCCGCGCCAAGACCGAGAGCCTGCTGCGGCTCTCCGCCGCCCTGGTCGAGCGGTACGACGGCGAGGTCCCGGGCCGGCTCGACGACCTCGTGACGCTGCCCGGTGTGGGCCGCAAGACCGCCAACGTCGTGCTGGGCAATGCCTTCGACGTCCCCGGCCTGACGGTCGACACGCACTTCGCGCGGCTCGTGCGCCGGTTCCAGTGGGTGCCCGACGACGATCGTCAAGGATCCGGTCAAGACCGAGCACGCGGTCGCCGCGATCTTCCCGGCCAAGGACTGGACGATGCTGAGCCACCGGCTGATCTGGCACGGCCGACGCTGCTGCCACGCCAAGAAGCCCGCCTGCGGGGCCTGCCCCGTCGCCCACTGGTGCCCGTCCTTCGGCACCGGCCCGATCGATCCGGCCGAGGCGGCGGCGCTCATCACGACGCAGGGTCCTGCGTGAGGGCGCGACTGATCCTGGCCTGCCTCGCGCTCCTCCTCACGGCCTGCGGTGGACCCAGCCCGGACGACGACGCACCGACGTTCGGCGGCGGCAAGGCGCCGACGACAGGCGCCGGTGAGCTCGCCGCAGCCAAGAAGCGGGCGCACATCGAGGACTGCCCCGCGTCCGACGGCGCCGCGCCGGCCGACGACGCGCTGCCAGACCTGACACTCGACTGCCTCGGCGGCGGGACGCCCGTACGCCTGTCAGGCCTGGCGGGCACCCCGACGGTCATCAACTTCTGGGCCAGCTGGTGCGCGCCGTGCCGCGAGGAGCTGCCGCTGCTGGCCAAGGCCCACCAGGCGTACGGGGACAAGCTGCGGATCATCGGCGTCGACTTCGCCGACTCGGCGCCCGATGCCGCGCTCGAGCTCGCCGAGCAGTCCGGGGTGACCTACCCGCTGCTGTCCGATCCCGACTCCACGACCAAGGCGCCGCTGAAGGTCATCGGTCTGCCGCAGACCGTGTTCGTGGACGCACAAGGAACAATGGTCGCCACGGAGCGCGTCGCGTTCCGTTCGTATGCCGACCTGACTGCCGCGATCGAGAAGCACCTGGGGGTTTCGCCATGAGTGAGCGCCAGCGTGAATGAACCATGTGGCTGGGTTCATGCCGCCGGCTCCATATCGTGGCTTCTTCTGGGAGGCGGCGGCATGAGCTGGGAGCACCTCCCGGAGTGGCTGCAGCCGTTGGCCGAGCTCGCCGGATCCGTCGAGGCCGAGCAGCTGGCCCCGCGCTTCCCGCATCCGCCGGCCGACGCGCGTCCGGCGGCGGTGCTGATGCTGTTCGCCGACGGCGACAACGGACCCGAGCTGCTGCTCACCGAGCGCGCGGCCAAGATGCGCAACCACGCCGGCCAGATCTCGTTCCCCGGCGGCGCCACGGACCCCGAGGACGCCGACGCCGTCGCCACGGCGCTGCGCGAGGCCCAGGAGGAGGTCGGGCTCGACCTCGACACGGTCGACGTCTTCGGCACGCTCCCGACGCTGTGGCTGCCGCCGAGCAACTTCGCCGTGACCCCGGTCCTCGGCTACTGGCGCGAGCCCAAGCCGCTCATGCCGGTCAGTGCCGAGGAGGTCGGCGCGATCATCCACCAGCCGATACGCCGGCTGCTCGACCCGGCCAACCGGTTCAGCGTCGAGCATCCCGTCCGGCTGGCGCGGCCCCGCGTTCGAGGTCGGCTCCGGCGTCCCGCTGTGGGGCTTCACCGCCGGCGTCGTGGCGCGACTGTTCGAGCGCTTGGGCTGGGAGCAGCCGTGGGACGACAGCGTGACCCGGCCCCTGCCGGACTTCTCATGAACTCCCTCGACCTGATCTCGATCGTGATCCTGCTGGCGTACGCCGTCTCGGGCTACGTCCAGGGCTTCGTCGTCAACCTGATCGCCACCGTCGGGCTGCTGGTCGGCGGGCTGCTCGCGCTCGCGGTCGTGCCCAAGGTCCTGTCGGGCGACACCGCGACCGTGAGCTCGTCGCTGCTGGCGCTCGGACTCGTCGTCGGCGCTGCCGCGATCGGACAGGCCATCGGAACGTATGTCGGCACCGACCTGCGCAACGGCCTCAAGTGGAAGCCGCTGCGCTGGCTCGACGCGGTCGGCGGCAGCGTGCTGAGCATCGTCGCGGTGCTGTGCGCGGGCTGGGCGCTGGGCTACTCGGTCAGCGGCACCTCGATCCCTTACCTGTCGACCGCCTCGCGGGACTCGGCGATCCTCGACCAGGTCGACGGCGTCATGCCGGCGCGGGCGACCTCGGTGCTGCGGTCGTTCAACGAGGTGCTCGACGCCAACCTCTTCCCGCGCTACATCGACCCGTTCGAGACCGAGCACATCAAGCCGGTCGGGCCGCCCGACGACGCGACGCTCACCAGCCCGGGCGTGCGCAAGGCGTCGCGGCAGCGTCGTCAAGATCCTCGGCCAGGCCAGCTGCCAGCGCGGCATCGAGGGCTCCGGCTTCGCCTACGCCGACGGGACGCATCATGACCAACGCGCACGTCGTGGCGGGCGTCGAGCACCCGTCGGTCGTGATCAACGGGCAACGGTCCGAGCGCGCGGGTCGTGCTGTTCGACCGCAAGCTCGACGTCGCGGTGCTCGCGGTCGACGGCGCCGGTCTGCGGCCGCTCGACTTCGACACGACCGGCGAGGCCGGGCAGGACCGCGGCGATCCTCGGCTTCCGCGAGAACGGGCCGTTCGACGCCCGCGCCGCCCGCATCCGCAGCGAGATGCGGCTGCGCAGCCCCGACATCTACGACAAGGGCCAGGTCGTACGCGAGACGTTCTCGGTGCGCGGCCTCGTACGCTCGGGCAACTCCGGCGGGCCGCTCGTCTCCACGGACGGCGACGTGCTCGGCGTGATCTTCGCGGCCTCCATCACCGACAAGTCGACCGGCTACGCCCTGACGGCTCGACAGGTCGCCGACGACGCGCGCGCCGGCATCGACGCGACGTCGACCGTCTCAACCGGAGGATGTGCCTGATGCGCACCGCTTCTCTCGTTCGTCAGTGGCGCCGTCGCGCTGCTTGCCCTGCTGGCGGCGGTCCCGCTGCTGTGGCTGTCGACTCACATCGTCGACGAGGACGGCTACGTGGCGTTCAGCAGCACGCTCGCCAAGGACACCGAGCTGCAGAGCGCGTTCTCGGCCTACCTCACCGATGAGCTGTCGGCGCGTGGCGTGTTGCCTGCAGCGGTCAAGGGACCGGCCGCGACCGTGCTCTCGGGGGCGATGGAGCGCACCAGCAGCCAGGCCGGTTTCGTCGAGGCGTGGGAGGAGACGCAACGCGGCTCCCATCGTGCGGCGTTCGCCGACCCCATGCCCAAGGTGCTGGGCATCGACGTCAGCCCGATGGCCACGTTCGTCACCAAGCAGGCCACCGGCGACCTGCCCGTCGCCCTCGCCGTGCCGAAGCACCTGGTCGTGCCAGTCGTGACGGATGCCAGCGACCGCGAGATGGTCGACCGGGTCAAGCAGTCGACGGCGGCCGGCCGGATCGCGGGCATCGTCGCCGTCATCGCGGCAGTGGCCTGCGTGGGACTGGCGCGGCGTACGTCCGCGGCCGTGGCCTGGCTCGGTGCGGGCATGATCGCTGTCGCCGGGCTTCTGTGGCTCTCGAGCGGCCCCGTGAGCCAGGCAATCCTCGACCATACCGAGGCGCCGTCGGAGTTCGCCCGTACGCTGCAGAAGCTCCTGGTCGACCGCGCGGCGAGCTCGCTCGACGCCTGGCTCGTCATCCTCGCGATCGGCGGCGGCATCGTCGCGATCGCCGGCTTCGTCGGCCGCACCGTGACGGCCCGCGCCGCCCGCTGAGGAGCTAACTCGGGCGGCCCTTGAGGGCGGCCGGGATCTCCTTGGCCGTCGCGATCGTCGCTCGGGTGCGCGGACCTTCTTGAGCAGCACGATGCCCAGGAAGATCGCGAGGATCGTCAGCACGACGTACACCCCGGCGACGATGAGGAACGCCCACGCGGGGTCGAGGCCGGTCATGGTGAGGAAGTACGCGCCGGAGATCGACAGCATGACGATGATCAGCAGGCCGAAGAAGGCCGCGACCGCCAACAGGCCGGCACCGATGCCGCCGGCCTTGACGCTGAACTTCAGCTCGCTCTTGGCGAGCTTGATCTCCGACTGCACCAGTGCCGAGATGTCGCGGCTGGCGTCGGCCACCAGCCGACCGATGGTCGGATCGTCAGCTTTGTTCATACCGGCGAGCCTACAAGTGACTCACCGGATCGCGCAGGTCAGCGTGCGCCCAGTGCCGTGAGGAAGCTGCCGTCGGTGACGGCCCAGAGCAGCCGGCCGATGATCACGCCGCCGAGAAGGACGAGGCCCAGGACCAGGTCCGTGCTGATGCGTCGAGTCGTCGGGGCCGGCTTCTCGTCGTTCCTGATCGTCGTCATGCCCACAACATTCCCTGTGAAGATGAGACGAAACTGAACGGAACCCGTCCTGAGCCTGTCAGCGTGATGAAGGTCGCAGGGTCAGTCCTCGTCCTTGGCGGTCTTCATTCCGGCGGTGATCTTGTCCATGATGCCGCTGTCGGCGAGGGTCGTGGCGTCGCCGACCTCGCGGTTCTCGGCGACGTCGCGCAGCAGCCGTCGCATGATCTTGCCCGAGCGGGTCTTGGGCAGCTCGGGGACGATCATGATCTGGCGGGGCTTGGCGATCGCACCGATCTCCTTGCCGACGTGGTTGCGCAGCTCCTGGACGATCTCCTCGCCGCCGTCGCCTGCGGACTCGCGCAGGATCACGAACGCGACGACGGCCTGGCCGGTGGTCTCGTCGGTCGCGCCGACGACGGCGGCCTCGGCGACCTTGGGGTGCGACACCAGGGCGGACTCGATCTCGGTCGTCGACAGCCGGTGGCCCGAGACGTTCATGACGTCGTCGACGCGGCCGAGCAGCCAGATCGCGCCGTCTTCGTCCTTGCGGGCGCCGTCGCCGGCGAAGTAGAACCCGCGGCCAGCGTGACCAGTAGGTCTCCTTGTAGCGGTCGTCGTCGCCCCAGATCGTGCGGAGCATCGACGGCCACGGCTCGGTGATGACGAGGTAGCCGCCCTCGCCGTGCTCGACCGGTTTGCCGGCGTCGTCGACGACCTCGGCGGCGATGCCGGGGATCGCGGTCATCGCCGAGCCCGGCTTGCCCGTGGTGACGCCGGGCAGGGGGCTGATCATGTGCGCGCCGGTCTCGGTCTGCCACCACGTGTCGACGATCGGGGTCCGGCCGCCGCCGATGTTCTCGCGGTACCAGACGTACGCCTCGGGGTTGATCGACTCACCGACCGAGCCGAGGATCCGCAGCGACGACAGGTCGTGCTCGGCGGGGATCTGCTCGCCCCACTTCATGAACGTACGGATCGCGGTGGGTGCGGTGTAGAAGAGCGGTGACCTTGTACTTGGCGATGATCTCCCACCAGCGGCCCTTGTGCGGGGTGTCGGGCGTGCCTTCGTAGAGCACCTGGGTCGCGCCGTTGGCCAGCGGCCCGTAGACGATGTAGGAGTGCCCGGTGACCCAGCCGACGTCGGCGGTGCACCAGTAGACGTCCTCGGGCTTGTAGTCGAAGACCCCCCAGAACGTGTAGGCCGACTGCACGAGGTAGCCGCCCGTGGTGTGCAGGATGCCCTTGGGTGAGCCGGTCGTGCCGGACGTGTACATGACGTAGAGCGGGTGCTCGGCGTCGAACATCTCCGGGGTGTGGTCCTTCGACGCCGAGTCGACGACGTCGTGCCACCACACGTCGCGACCCTCGGTCCACTCGACGTCCTGCCCGGTGCGGCGCACGACCAGCACGCCGGTGACGTCGGGGCACTTGGTCAGCGCCTCGTCGACGGCGGGCTTGAGCGCTGACGGCGCGCCACGGCGGTAGCCGCCGTCGGCGGTGATGACGACCTTGGCCTCGCAGTCGAGGATGCGGCTCGAGAGCGCGTCGGCGCTGAACCCGCCGAACACGACGGTGTGCGGGGCGCCGAGGCGGGCGCACGCGAGCATCGCGACGACGGCCTCGGGGATCATCGGCAGGTAGATCGCGATCCGGTCGCCGGTCTGCACGCCCAGGTCGATCAGCGCGTTCGCAGCCTGGGACACCAGGTCCTGGAGCTCGGCGTACGTGATGTCGCGGGTGTCGTCGGCCGGCTCGCCGACGAAGTGCAGCGCGACCTTGTCACCGTTGCCGGCCTCGACGTGCCGGTCGACGCAGTTGTAGGCCGCGTTGAGCTTGCCGCCGACGAACCACTTGGCGAACGGCGGGTTGGACCAGTCGAGCACCTCGGTGAACGGTGTGCCCCAGCTCGAGCCGGTCGGCCTGCTCGCCCCAGAACGCCACCCGGTCGGCAGCCGCCTGCTCATACACCTCGGCCTTGACGTTCGCGTTGGCCGCCAGGTCCGCCGGTGGCTCGAACACTCGGTCTTCGTGGGACAGGTTGCTGATGTTCTGCTCGGTCACGGTGGCTCCTCGTCCGGGGGTTCACTCTTGATTGTGGCGCAGCCCACAAGATGCCGTTCACGGGGTTGCGGCGGGGTTGCGCAAGGCCGCCGGCCGAGCTCGTCGAGACCCCCGGGAAGTCTCGACGAGCTCGACCAGGCCCAGTCCTACTTTTCCGAGCCTGCTCCGGTCATCGACCGGACGTCCAGCTCGACATACCGCTCCTCGGCGTCGCTGTCGCGGGCCGTCATCGTGCCCAGCCAGCCGAAGAAGAAGCCGAGCGGGATCGAGATGATGCCGGGGTTGGCCAACGGGAACCAGCTGAAGTCGGCACCAGTGATCATCGCTGTCTCCGATCCGGAGACAACCGGTGAGAAGATCACCAGGCCGACCGACGCGATGAGTCCGCCGTAGATGCTCCACACCGCTCCGCGGGTGTTGAATCGCCGCCAGAACAGGTTGTAGAGCAGCGCCGGCAGGTTGGCGGATGCGGCGACTGCGAATGCCAGTGCCACCAGGAAGGCGATGTTGAGCTTCTGCGCAGGGATCGACAAGGCAATCGCGACGCCGCCGATGACGAATGCGGCGATGCGGGCAACCTTGACCTCCTGCTTCTCGCTGACCTGGCCGTCCTTCCAGACATTCGCGTACAGGTCGTGTGCCACTGACGAGGCCGAGGTCAAGGTCAGTCCCGCGACGACCGCGAGGATCGTCGCGAATGCGACCGCGGCAGATGAATGCCAGCAGCAAAGCACCTCCGGTGGAGTCGGGACCGCCGCCGACGGCCTCGGCCAGCAACGGCGACGCGAGGTTGCCCCCGGAGTCGGCGATGGCCTGCTTCTGATCCCCCTTGACGAGTGCCGCGGCACCGAATCCCAGGACCAGCGTCATGAGATAGAACGACCCGATGAGGCCGATGGCCCACAGCACCGACTTGCGCGCCTGCCGGGCAGTCGGCACGGTGTAGAAGCGGATCAGGATGTGCGGCAGGCCGGCGGTTCCGAGGACCAGGGCAAGGCCGAGTGAGATGAAGTCGATCTTGGACTCGGTCGACACGCCGTACTTGAGGCCCGGCTCGAGGAACGCCTTGCCGGCGCCGCTCTTGTCTGCGGCCGTGCCCAGCAGATCGCTGATGTTGAAGTTGAACTTGGCCAGCACGAGAACCGTGATGAGGATCGTGCCGCCCATCAGCAAGATGGCCTTCACGATCTGGACCCAGGTCGTACCCTTCATGCCACCGACCGTGACGTAGAAGATCATCAGGACGCCGACACCGGCAATCGTGAGGTTCTTGGCGGTCTGGCTGTCAACGCCGAGCAGGAGTGCGACGAGTGCTCCGGCGCCCACCATCTGGGCCAACAGGTAGAAGATCGACACGACGACGGTCGACGTGGCAGCGGCCGTACGAACGGGCCGTTGCTTCATGCGGAAGGCGAGTTGGTCGGCCATCGTGAACCGTCCGGAGTTGCGCAGCAGCTCAGCGACGAGCAGCAGTGCGACGAGCCAGGCGACCAGGAAGCCGATCGAGTAGAGGAACCCGTCGTAGCCCGACAGCGCGATGGCGCCCGAGATGCCGAGGAACGATGCGGCCGACATGTAGTCGCCGGCGACAGCGAACCCGTTCTGTGCGCCGGAGAAGCTGCGTCCGCCCGCGTAGTAGTCGGCTGCTGTGCGTGTGTTCCGACTGGCCCAGAACGTGATGCCGACCGTGATCAGGACGATCACGATGAACAGGGAAGCGGTCAGCCCTTGGTGGCCCCCGGCGTCGGTTGCTGCTTGCACCATGGTCGTACTCATCGCTCGATCTCCTCTTCGTACTCATCACGCAGACTGTCCGCGATGGGGTCCATCCGCCGGGCGGCGAATCGGGCGTACCAGATGGCGATCGCGAACGTCGAGACGAACTGCAGCAGGCCGAAGACCAGCGCGACGTTGATGTTGCCGACGACCTTGTGCCCCATGAAGTCGCCCGCGTAGATCGACATCAGGACGTAGAGCAGGTACCAGGTCATGAAGGCGACGGTCAGCGGGACGACGAAGCGCAGGTAGGAGCGCTTGAGCTCCGCGAACTCGTCCGTCGCATGGATGCGTTGATAGGCCGCGTGGGCCTCGGGCGTGATTCTCTCGGCCACCGTGGATCACCTCTTCCGTGAAGGCAGGGCGGCACGGGTGCGTGTCGCCGCTCTGAACCTAGGTACCCCGATTCGTGTGAACCAGATCACTTCATGGGGTGTGCGGTGGGAGCCGACGCCCCTGCGACGTGCGGTCGCCCGCGTACGACGAACGGTCGGTTTTTCAGGCTGAACGGTGGCTCGGTTTACCACGGGGCCTAAGCAAACGTCGTCCGCCCGAGGAACCCTTGCATGGGGCGGACGAGGTTTGCCGCGGGCGGACGAACCGGACGCACATGGTTGCCTCGGGACGACGACGTTTGCCCGGGGCCCCGTGGTAAACCGTTGACGGCTAGAACCGGCGGTCGACGTCGAGGCGTTCGGGAGTGTGCAGGCGCACCATGGTCCGGGAGACATTGGCTGGTACGTCTGACCGTGTGGCCAGCGAGACGCCGACCATCAGGGCGAAGCCGATCGGCACCGACCACGCAGCCGGCTGGCTCATCACGACGCCGAACCAGCCGTCCGGCCGGATCGCGATCGTGATGATCGCCGCTGTGCCGGCGCACAGCCCGCCGCCCACCAGCCCCGCGATGGCGCCGCGAGCTGTCAGCCCCCGCCACCAGATGCCGAGGACCAGCAACGGACAGAACGTCGAGGCAGCCAGGGCGAACGCGAACGTCACCGAGCTGGCGACCGCGATCCGCTCGGCTGACAGTGCAAGGACGAGCGGGACCACGACGCACCCCGCGGCCGCGATGCGAAGTGCCGTGATGGTCGAGATCCGGCCACGCGCCAGGCCTTGGCCGACCACGCCGGCCACCGACATCGTCAGGCCGGATGAGGTGGACAGGAACGCCGCGAACGCGCCGGCGGTCAGCAACGCGGCAAGCACCTCGCCGGTGCTGCCGCCGATGACCCGGGACGGCAGCTCGAGGACGACCGTGTCCGCGCGCCCCGAGGCCAGCAGGTCTCGCGCGTAGATCCGGCCCAGCACCCCGTAGATCGTGGGCAGCAGGTAGAACGTGCCGAGCAGTGCCAGCACGATGAGGGTCGTACGCCGGGCGGCGTGCCCGTCGGGATTGGTGTAGAACCGCACGACGACGTGCGGCAGACCCATCGTGCCGAAGAACGTCGCGATCATGACGGAGTACGTCAGGTAGAGGCCGGGACCGTCGGCATGGCTGAACGGCTGGAACCACTCCTCGGGCGCGACGGGGGAGGGCCGGCCGTCGCCGCGCCATGCGTGCAGCAGGAAGAACACCGGGATGAGCAGCGCGGTCAGCTTGAGCCAGTACTGGAACGCCTGGACCAGCGTGATGCTCCGCATGCCGCCAGACACGACGTTGACCACGACGATCACCGCGACCACGACGGTGCCGACCCAGTTGGGCGCACCGGTCACGGTGCGCAGGGTGAGGCCGGCGCCCTGGAACTGCGGCATGAGGTAGAGCCAGCCGACCGCGACGACGAGGCAGCTGGCCACCATGCGTACGCCCATCGACTGGAGCCTGACCTGCGCGAAGTCTGGGATCGTGTACGCCCCGGACCGTCGCAGTGGCGCGGCCACGAACACGAGCAGCAGGAGGTAGCCGGTGGTCCAGCCGATGGGATACCAGAGCATGTTGGCGCCGTGGCTCAGCACGAGCCCGGCGACGCCGAGGAACGATGCCGCGGAGAGGTACTCGCCGCCGATCGCCGAGCTGTTCCACACCGGGCTGACCGAGCGTGACGCGACGTAGAAGTCGCTCGTCGTGCGGCTCATACGCAGGCCGAACGCGCCGATGCCGAGCGTCGCGATCGCAACCAGCGCCACCGCGATGACTCCGTACGCTGAGTTCATTCGCCGTGTTCCGGGCGGTGCGGTTCCACGAGCTCGGTGAAGTCGCGCTCGGCGCGCTCGACCTGCCGGATGTAGACCCAGCCCAACGCGAACAGTCCCGGATAGACCAGCACACCGAGGATCAGCCATGGGATGGGCACCCCCAGGACGTGCATCTCCGTGACGCTGTCGAACGCCAGGAACAGCAGGGGCAGGGCGCCGATCGACAGTGCAAGGGTCGCTGCGACCGTCAGCGCCGCCCGCAGCTGGGCGCGAATGAGTGATCGCATGTAGACCTCGCCGATGCCGGTCGACTCGTCGATCTCCTGACGCACGCTGCGACGTACGTGCGCCGGCGCGGTGGTCAGCGGACTCGTGACCCGCACCCGGCCGGTGTACTTCGGGGGAGGGCGCTCCGTCACAGGGCCCGCTCGTGGATGAGCTCACGCAGCGCCCGGGCGTGCCGGCGGGCGACCTGGATCTCGATGAGCTCGGAGCCGACCGGCACGAGCACGCTCGATCGGCCGGCCTGGACCCGGAGCTCACGCAGGTGCGCGAGGTTGACGACGTGGCTGCGGTGGACGCGGGCGAAGCCGGCCTCCTGCCAGTCCTCGGCCAGCGTCGTGAGCGGCGTGCGGATCAGGTGGCTGCCGCCGTCGACGACATGGAGGCGTACGTAGTCGCCTTGCGCCTCGACGTACGAAACCGATGAGCGCGACACGAATCGGGTGACCCCGCCGAGCTCGACGGCGATCTGGTCCGCGCTCGTGCCAGGCACCGAGTCGGCGTCTGCGCACGCGCGGCGGACGCTCTCGCGGAGGCGTTCCTCGCGAATGGGCTTGAGCAGGTAGTCGACGGCATTCAGCTCGAACGCCTCGACGGCGTGTGCGTCGTGAGCCGTCACGAACACGATGCGTGGGGGTGTCCGGAACCGGCCGAGCAGGCGAGCCATCTCCAGACCACTGAGGCCAGGCATGGCGACATCGAGGAACACCAGCTCGATCTCCCCCTCGTCGAGCACGCGCAGGGCCTCCGCGCCCGAGCGAGCCGCGCGTACAGAGGCGATGCGGTCGTCGCGACCCAGCAGCCACACCAGCTCGTCGAGGACAGGTTGCTCGTCGTCCACCACGAGGGCTCGCAGTGGCGACGGCATGAGAGCCGGACGATTCCGCAGCTGGCGCTCGGTCATGCCGTGATCATGCCGAGATGTCGGCGGCACCACAACACCGGCGGCATCACGTCGTCTCCGTGCCGGGGTGGAACTTGGGCAGCCGGACCGTGACCTTCGTGCCGTGCCCGGGCGCGGTCTCGACCACGATCCCGTACTCGTCGCCGTAGACCGTGCGGAGCCGCTCGTCGACGTTCGCGAGCCCGACCGACGCGCTGGTCGTGTGGCCCGACAGCGCATCGCGTACGGTCTCGGGCTCGACCCCGACGCCGTCGTCCTCGATCGTGATGACGCACTCGACGCCCTCGTCCAGCGCGACGACCGTGACGGTCCCGTCGCCGTCCTTGGCCTCGAGCCCGTGGCGTACGGCGTTCTCGACCAGCGGCTGGATCGCGAGGAAGGGCAGGGTGACGCTCAGGACCTCCGGGGCGACCCGGGTGACGACTCGCAGCCGGTCGCCGAACCGGGCCTTCTCCAGCACGAGGTAGCGCTCGATCGATCGCAGCTCCTCGGCGAGCGTCGTGAACTCGCCGTGCTCGCGGAACGAGTAGCGGGTGAAGTCGGCGAACTCCAGCAACAGCTCGCGGGCCCGCTCGGGATCGGTACGCACGAATGACGCGATGGCGCCGAGGGAGTTGTAGATGAAGTGCGGCGAGATCTGGGCGCGCAACGCCCTCAGCTCGGCCTCCATCAGAGCGGTCCGCGACTCCGACAGCTCGGCGAGCTCGAGCTGGCTCGACATCCATCGAGCCACCTCGGTGGTCGCGCGAGCCAGGCCCGCGGACGCCTCGTCGGTGACGACGGCGATGCTGCCGACGACGCGCTCCTCGACCGACAGCGGCGCGACGATCGCGTGGTCGGACGCCTGCGTGGTCCCGCTCGCCAAGGCATCGGCGGTGAGCTTGGCGACGTCAGGCGCATCGCCCGGCGAGCCGGCCGTGGAGGTCGGTGATCGCGACGGTGTGCTGGCCCAGCAGCGTCCGTACGTGGGGCAGAGCGAGCGCTGCGCTGTCGGCGTCGAGGCCGCGGCGCAGGGCTGGCGCGGCTTGCGAGGCGGTGTGCAGTGTCTCGTACGTCGCCCGGTCCGCCGGCGAGCCGAGCACGCGGCGGCGGGTCAGCAGCCGCCACCGAACGAACGCGGCAGCGGCGATGAGTGCAGCAATCGCGAGTGCCGCCGTCCGGATGTTGTCCATCCGGGGACGCTACCGCCTGCCGCCCGGCAGGGCGGAGAACCACCCGGGTGCTTCGTGCCGGAACTCCATACGGTCGAGTGCGCCGGCGTCGGCGGGGATGCGACCGTCGATCGCCAGACCGGTCAGCCGCGGCAGGTCGGCCCGGTTGCTGCGCTCGGCGAGGCCGGGGTCGGGCGAGCAGGAACCCAGCACGAGACGCGGGACCAGCCCTTCCGCGCGGAGCCGGTCGACGGTCAGGCCCGTGTGGTTGAGCGTGCCGAGACCTTCGCGAGCGACGACGACGACCTCGGCCTCGAGAGCTCGCGCCAGGTCGATCATGGTGCCGCCCTCGACGTCGAGTCGTACGAGCAGGCCGCCGGCACCCTCGACGATGACGACATCGGCCTCGATGCGCCGGATCCGCACGGCGATCTCGTCGACCGTCGGCAACCAGACGCCCTCCAGGCGGGCGGCGCTCTCGGGCGCCAGGGGATGGAGCAGCCGGGTGATCTCCTCGACGTCCGGCAGGCCGGTCAGGCGTACGACGTCGTCGATGTCGCCGGGCTCGCCGGCAACGACACCGGTCTGGACCGGCTTGACGACGGCGACGTGGTGCCCGGCGTGCTGCAACGCCACCGCCAGTGCGGCCGTGGTGACGGTCTTGCCGACTCCCGTATCGGTGCCGGTGACGGCGACGTAGCGCGTCATGGCACGACCGTGCCGATGAGCTTGGCGGCCAGCATCAGCTCGTCATCGCCGACGCCGGCCGACGCGGTGAGCCGCAGCCTGCTGATGCCGTCGGGGGTCGACGGCGGCCGGAAGCAGCCGACGCGTACGCCGCCCGCAGCGCACTCGGCCTGGGCGGCGAGCGCCTCGGCCGGACCGGCCATCTCCACCGAGAGGACTGCTCCGGCGACGCGCGGGACGCCGGCGGCATCCGCAAGCGTCGCGGCGACGTGGTGCAGCCGGGCGACGCGTTCGGGCTCGACGTCCATGATCCTCAGCGCCTCGAGGGCGGCTGCCGCGGCGGCAGGCGCGAGCCCGGTGTCGTAGATGAAGGGGCGTGAGCGGTTGACGAGGTGGTCGACGACGGCCCGGCTGCCGAGGACCGCGCCACCCTGGCTGCCGAGCGCCTTGGACAGCGTCATCGTGACGATCACCGACGGCCGGCCGGCCAGGCCCAGCTCACGTACGAGGCCGCCGCCGTCGCCCGCGACGCCGACGCCGTGCGCCTCGTCGACGACCAGGGTCGCGTCGTAGCGCTCGCACAGCCCGACGAGCTCCGTGAGCGGTGCCGCGTCGCCGAGCACCGAGTAGATCGACTCGACGAGGACCAACGCTCGCGCCTGCGTACGCTCGGCGAGGCGCGCCTCGACCTGGGCGAGATCGTTGTGGGCGACGACCGCGAGCGTCCCCCGGGACAGCCGGCAGGCATCGACGAGCGAGGCGTGCACATGGGCGTCCGAGACGAGGAGCGTGTCGCGGTCGGAGAGGGCGGTCACGGCGGAGAGGTTGGCGTGATAGCCGGTCGAGTGCACCAGGGCCGCCTCGTGGCCGAGCCGTTCGGCGAGCGTCGACTCGAGCGCCGTGTGCACCGGCAGTGTGCCGGTGACCAGGCGTGACGCGCTCGCGCCGGCGCCCCATCTCACGGCCGCGTCGGCGGCAGCGGCGGTGACCCGCGGATCGCGGCAGAGTCCGAGGTAGTCGTTGCCGGCCAGGTCGATCAGGTCGCGGTCGCCCGTGCGGGTCGTCAGCGAGCGGACCAGGCCGTCGCGCTGCCGTTGGGCGGCCTGTTCGCCGAGCCACGTGTGCAGGCTCATCGGGTGCCTCCAGCGGCAGCGACGAGTGCACCGGTGATGACGGCGAGATCCTCGTCGGTGCTGATGTAGGGCGGCATCGTGTAGATCAGGTCGCGGAACGGCCGGATCCAGACGCCGTGATCCAGTGCCACCGCACTGGCCGCCGCGACGTCGACCGGGTGGTCGAGCTGGATCACGCCGACGGCGCCGAGCGTACGTACGTCGGCAACGCCGTCGAGGTCGCGCGCGGGCGCCAGCCCCGCGTCGAGAGCGGCGTTGATGCGCGCGATGTCGCGCCGCCACGAGGACTCCGTCAGCACGTCGAGGGAGGCTGCCGCGACGGCGCAGGCGAGGGGGTTGGCCATGTACGTCGGACCGTGCATCAGCGCGCCGGACTCCGAGGCGTCGATGCCGGCGGCCACGGCCGGCGTGCAGAGAACCGCGGCGAGGGTCAGGTAGCCGCCGGTCAAGGCCTTGCCGACGCACATGATGTCGGGGCTGATGCCGGCGTGGTCGGCGGCGAACATCTCACCCGTACGGGCGAAGCCGGTCGCGATCTCGTCGAGCACCAGCAGCCACCCGCGCGCGTCGCAGAGCTCGCGCAGCCAGCGCAGGACCTCGGGCGGGTAGACCCGCATGCCGCCGGCGCCCTGCAGCACGGGCTCGACGATGACCGCGGCGATCGTGTCGTCGAGGGCGTCGACGACTGCCTGGGCCTCGGCGATCCACGCCGTCGGCGTCGGCATCGAGGCCGGCCGGCGGGCGCGGCAGGAAGACCTGCTCGGCCAGCACGTCGGTGAACATCTGGTGCATGCCGCCGACGGGATCGCACACGCTCATCGCCCCGAACGTGTCGCCGTGATAGCCGCCGCGGAGCGTGAGGAGCTGCGTACGGCCGGGGTGGCCGGTGCCGCGCTGGAGCTGCAGCGCCATCTTGATCGCGACCTCGACGGCGACCGAGCCGGAGTCGGCGAAGAAGACCTTGTCGAGCCCGGCCGGGGCGAGGTCGAGCAGCCGGCGAGCGAGCTCGATGGCCGGCTCGTGCGTCAGGCCGCCGAACATGACGTGCGACATCGTGTCGGCCTGACGGTGCAGCGCCGCGTCGAGGCGCGGGTGGCGGTAGCCGTGGATCGCGGCCCACCACGACGACATCGCGTCGATCGGCTCGCGTCCGTCGGCCAGCGTCAGGCGGTTGCCCCGGGCCGAGGTGACCAGCAACGGCGTGGCGGGGGAGTCCATCGGGGCATACGGGTGCCACACGTGGGCGCGGTCGAAGTCGATGAGCTCATCCATGGCGGGTGATCAGGATCTCGGATGGCCGAGGTTTGACCTGAACGGTGTTCAGGATACATTCCTCTGCATGACTGACGTCCTGCAGGTTGCCCGCGCCCACGTCCTCGAGCAGGGCCTCGGGCTCCCCGAGGAGCTGCTCGTCGAGGTGCTGCGGCTCCCCGACGAGCGCATCCCCGAGCTGCTGGAGCTGGCCCACGAGGTGCGGATGACGTGGTGCGGGCCCGAGGTCGAGGTCGAGGGCATCGTGTCGCTCAAGACCGGCGGCTGCCCCGAGGACTGCCACTTCTGCAGCCAGTCGGGTCAGTTCCAGTCGCCCGTACGCGCGGTGTGGCTCAACATCCCCGAGCTCGTCGAGGCCGCCAAGGAGACCGCCAAGACCGGCGCGTCCGAGTTCTGCATCGTCGCGGCCGTACGCGGTCCCGACCAGCGGCTGATGGACCAGGTCCGCGAGGGCATCAAGGCGATCCAGGCCGAGGTCGACATCAACATCGCCTGCTCGCTCGGCATGCTGACCCAGGCGCAGGTCGACGAGTTCGTCGAGATGGGCGTCCACCGCTACAACCACAACCTCGAGGCGGCGAAGTCGTACTTCCCGCAGGTCGTCTCGACGCACTCGTACGAGGAGCGCTGGGACACCTGCCTCATGGTCCGCGAGGCCGGCATGGAGCTGTGCTGCGGCGGTCTCGTCGGCATGGGCGAGTCGATCGAGCAGCGTGCCGAGCTGGCCGCCCAGCTCGCCGAGCTCCGGCCCCACGAGGTGCCGCTCAACTTCCTCAACCCGCGCCCCGGCACGCCGTTCGGCGACCAGGAGCTCATGAGCTCGCAGGATGCCCTGCGGACGATCGCCGCGTTCCGGCTCGCGATGCCGCACACGATCCTGCGGTACGCCGGTGGCCGCGAGCTGACCCTCGGTGACCTCGGCACCCGCGAGGGCCTGCTGGGCGGCGTCAATGCCGTCATCGTCGGCAACTACCTGACGACGCTGGGCCGCGACGCCAACGAGGACATCGACCTGCTGGCCGAGCTCGGCATGCCGATCAAGGAACTCCAGAAGACGCTCTGACATGACGTACTGCGGTCACTGCGGCGAGGCGATCGACGCCGCGACCACTCGCGGTGCGCGGTGCTGCTGCAGATGGAGCCGCCGAGATTTTGTGCCGAGTGCCGCCGGCGCATGGTCGTGCAGGTCGTCCCGCGGGGCTGGTCGGCCCGTTGCGTCGAGCACGGCGAGGTCAGGGGTTAGACGTCCCCGATGCCGCGGGCCTGCAGGGCGGCGCCGGTCTCGTACGCGTGCGCGACCGTGCGGATCACCATCGGGGTCAGCAGCGCGCGTGGGTTGCGTTCGAGCCCGCGTGCCTTCGCCGCGGCCCTCGTCTCGTGCGCGATCTCGAGGACTCCGGGGATCGCGCGGATCATCAGCGAGAACGCCAGCGCGACGCGTTCGGGATTGACCCCGATCCGTCGGAACGGCCCGAGACCTCGCGTGATGGCATCGAGCATCGAGTCGATCGAGGTGCTCGCGGTGAAGACGAACGCGGCGATCACCACGGCCAGCAGGCCGGCGACGACATGGATCGCGGTCGGCCAGCCGCGCTGCCAGACCTGGAACGCCGTGGCCAGCACGATGACGAGCAGCAGTGGCCGCAGCGCGCGCAAGGTGCTGCGCAACGGCATACGTACCCACGCCGCCAGGCCGATCGCGGCGGCCAGGAATCCCAGGGCCGGCCACATGCCGGGGACGACGACCGTGGCGAGGCTGAACAGCGCGAGCAGGCCCAGCTTCGGGCCCGCCGGTATGCGATGCAGCAACGTCGACCCGGGCCGATAGTTGCCGACGAGAAACTGGCTCAATGGGTGACCTGCTGGCGGTAGAACGCGACCGCATCGGCCGGATGGCCGTCGAACGCCACGCGCGCGTCGTCGATGACCAGCGCGCGGTCGCAGCGCAGGGCGAGGTCGAGGTCGTGGGTGACGAGGATGAGCTGTTGCGACAGGGCGAACAGCCGGTCGGCGATCAGGCGCGTGTTGCGCAGGTCGAGCAGCGTCGTCGGCTCGTCGGCGACGAGGATCGCCGGATCCGTCGCGAGCACACCGGCCAGGGCCAGCAGCTGCTTCTGGCCGCCCGACAAGGCGTGCACGCTGGTGTCGGCCTTGTCGGCCGAGATCGAACTCGGCCAGGATCTCGCGCGCCTTCGCGAGGCGCTCCTTCTTGTCCTTGATGCTGCGGCGGAGCGACAGCGCGATGTCCTCGAGGCAGGTCGGCATCACGAGCTGCGCGCCCGGGTCGGTGAAGACGAACCCGACCTGACGACGTACGGCCGCGCCGTCGCGGGTCGTGTCGAGGTCGTTGACCGTGACCCGCCCGTCGCTCGGCTCGACGAGTCCGTTGAGCAGTCGGGCGAGCGTCGACTTGCCCGAGCCGTTGCTGCCGATCAGGGCGACCCGCTGCTCGGTCAGGCTCAGCGTCGTCGGATGGAGCAGCACGAGGTCGCCGCCGGGAGTGGCTACCCGGACGGTGACCTCGTCGAGCTGGATCACGTCAGCGCTTGGCGACCAGCTGGGGGAACGCGCGATGCACCGCGGCCGCGACGATCGCCGCGAACACGCCCTTGATGATGTCGGCCACGAAGAACGGCGTGGCGTAGCCCCAGGCCACCTTGAGGCTGACGTCGAGCTTGAGCGCCATGCCGATCGTGCCGAGGGTCCCGACGACGGCGACCGTGACGATCGCCGCGGCGATCGACACGACCACGGTGAACGCGGCGGGGTTGGTGCGCGCCACGCGGCTCGCGACGAGCCCGACGATGAAGGCGGCGATCGGGAACGCGAGGAGGTAGCCGCCCGTGACGCCGACCCATACCGACGGACCGCCGTGTGCCCTCGGCGAAGATCGGCACGCCGGCGGTGCCGACGGCGAGGTAGAGGAGCACGGCGAGGAATCCGCGCCTCGCGCCGAGCGCGGCGCCGGCGAGGAAGATGCCGAACATCTGCAGCGTGAACGGCACGCCGATGCCGGTGACGCTGAAGTCGCCGATGATCGCGCAGACCGCGATCAGGGCGGCGAACGTCGCGATGAGCGCGAGGTCGGTCGTCGACACGGCGTTCTTGCGCGATGAGGTGGTGCTGGCATGGGGCTCCTGGGACGTACCTGAACGATGCTCAGGTGAACGGCGTTCAGGCTAACCTATAGGCTGGCCGGGACGTCAATTCGAGCCGGAGGCCCGCGTGCGCTACCACCGTTCCGACATCGTCGAACGAGCCGTGGGGATCCTCGACATGTACGGGCTGCCGGACATGTCGATGCGTCGCATCGCCTCCGAGCTGGGGCTCCAGCCGAGCGCGCTCTATCACCACTTCGCCAACAAGCAGGTCCTCCTCGCGGCGGTGGCCGACGAGCTGCTCGTACGCGGTGCCGCGGCCGTTGCCGACGCACGAGCCCTGGGACGTGCAGGTCCTGGCGGCGAGCCGCGAGCTGCGTGACGCGATGCTCGCCTATCGCGACGGTGCCGAGCTGATCGCCACGGTCCACGCCTTCGGCCTGGGTGCGGTGTCGCTCAACAGCCGGCTCGCGGGAGCGATCGCGGCCGGTGGGTTCGACGACGCGTTCGCCCGCTCGGCCGCGACGACGATCCTCTACTTCGTGTTCGGCCACGTCTCCGACGAGCAGACGCACCTCCAGGCCGGCAGCGCCGGCGCGATCGACGACGAGCCGCTCGAACGGGCGGACGCCGACTCCTTCGAGCTCGGCCTCACCCTGATCCTCGACGGCATCCGCCACCACCAGTCAGCCAACGCAAGGCTCTAGGCCAGCCCAGGCAGACCCAGCCATAACGAGCGAAGCGAGCAGGCGGCCCGATGCGAGCGCCAGCGAGCAGCGGAATGAGCGGGACGAAGGAGCCGCGCGCCGCCTACCAAGAGGCGTGCAGCGGGCGGCCCTCGTCGTAGCCGGCCGAGCTCTGCAGGCCGACGATGGCGCGCTCGTGGAACTCCGCGATGCGAGCGGGCGCCGGCGTACGTGGCGCTCGACCGTACGCCGGCGATGATCGCGTCGACGAGGTCCTCGACGCCGGGACGATCGGGGTCGAGGAACATGCGCGAGGACGAGATGCCCTCCTCGAACAGCGCCATGCGGGCGCGCTCGAAGCCGGCCGCGTCGCGGGTGCGGTTGGAGACCGCGCGCGCCGACGCCATGCCGAACGACTCCTTGTAGGGCCGGCCGTCGGGGCCGACCTTGAGGTCGCCGGGGCTCTCGAGCGTGCCGGCGAACCACGAGCCGATCATGACGCTGGCCGCACCGGCGGCGAGGGCCAGCGCGACGTCGCGGGGGTAGCGGACGCCGCCGTCGGCCCACACGTGCGCGCCGAGCTCGCGGGCCGCGGCGGCGCACTCGAGGACGGCGGAGAACTGCGGGCGGCCGACGCCGGTCATCATGCGGGTCGTGCACATCGCGCCGGGGCCGACGCCGACCTTGACGATGTCGGCACCGGCGGCGACGAGATCGCGCACGCCGTCGGCCGACACGACGTTGCCGGCGGCGATCGGGACGCGGTGGCCGGACGCGGCCTCGTACGCGTCACGGGCGGCGACGACGAGCGGCAGCGCCTCGAGCATCTTCTCCTGGTGACCGTGCGCGGTGTCGACGACGAGCACGTCGATGCCCATGCGCGAGCAGGTCCGCGGCCTTGCCGGACGACATCGCCGTTGATGCCCGACCGCGGCGCCGATCACGAGCGCGCCCGGAGGCGTCGACGGCGGGCTGGTAGATCGTCGAGCGCAGGGCGCCCTTGCGGGTCAGCACGCCGACGAGCTGCCCGCCGTCGAGCACGGGGGCGAAGTCGATGTGGCGCGCCGACATCTCGTTGAAGCAGGTCGTGGGATCGGTGCCGGCGTCGAACGTCAGGATGTCGGTCGTCATGACCTCGCGGACCTGCGCGAAGCGGTCGATCTCGGCGCCGTCGCGCTCGGTGACGATGCCGAGGACCTTGCCGTCCTCGACCACGACGACCGCGCCGTGGGCGCGCTTGGGGATCAGGCTCATGGCCTCGCCGACCGTCGTGGACGAGCTGACGGTGACGGGGGTGTCGTAGACCGTGTGCGCGGCCTTCACGCGCTGCGACCGTCGCGGCGCACGATGTCGAGCGGGATGTCCTGCGGGATGATCGCGATGCCGCCGCGGCGGGCGATCGTCTCGGCCATGCGCTTGCCGGAGATCGCGGTCATGTTGGCGACGACGAGCGGCAGCGTCGTGCCGATGCCGTCGGCGGTCGACAGGTCGACGTCGAACCGGCTCGTGACGTCGGAGCGCCCCGGGACCATGAACACGTCGTTGTAGGTCAGGTCGTACGAGGGCTGCAGATCGTTGAGGAACTTCACCGCACAATTCTAGTTGCCCGGTGGGCACGCTGCGCTCAGGCGCTGCGGCGGGACGTCCGGTCCGCCTCGTAGGGGGCATCGACCAGGAACGCGATGCCGCACTGCCGGCACATGCCGGTGCCGGACTCGAGGTCCTCGGGCAGGTCGATCTCGCCCTCGCAGGTCTCGCAGACCATCGCGAGTCCGATGAGCGCGAGTGAATGTCTCATGTCGGCCTCCTTCCCTTCAGTCCCCACGATAAGAACTGCGGCGGACACAATCGGGGACCGAGGGTCAGTCGGCGATTTCGATCTCACACGTATGCGCTGGGGGCGAGTCCGCCCGGGATAGTATGTGGGCCGGTCCACAGCACACCAGGTGAGGGAGAAAATGCCACAGGCAGTCGGGTGCCCGATCTGCGCGAGCCGCACCGTGGACTACGGCACCTCAGACGGTTCTGGGCAAGTACCAGGCCGACTACCGCCAGTGCACCTCGTGTGGCGTGGTCTTCGTCGACGGTCCCACCTGGCTCGATGAGGCATACGCCGAGCCGATCAACGAGGAGGACTCGGGCCTCCTGCAGCGCTGCGCGATGATGAGCAAGAAGACGTCCATGATCCTGGCCGGCGAGCGGATCGCCAAGGGCCGGTTCCTCGACTGGGGCGGCGGCTACGGAACGTTCAGCCGCATGATGCGCGACCGTGGCTACGACTTCTTCCACTCAGATCCCTTCACGAACAATCTCTTCGCGCGCGGCTTCGAGGACCAGCCGGGGACGCGCTACGACCTCATCACGGCGTTCGAGGTGTTCGAGCACCTCGGGGATCCCTACGCCGAGCTCGCGCCGACGGCGGCGCGCACCGATCGACTGTTGTTCACCACCGGGATCCTGCCGGAACCGGCACCGGCGGTGGACGACTGGTTCTACTTCGGTCCGGAGCACGGTCAGCACATCACCCTTCACACCACCGAGTCGCTGCGGGTGCTGGGCGAGCGGCTGGGCTTCCAGCTGGCGACCAACGGCTACAACCTGCACCTCTATCACCGCGAGCCGCTCAAGGCGCCGACACGCCTGATCTTCTCCGACGCCGTGCGCACAGCGCGACGGAACGTCAAGCGACTGGTGAGCATCCCGGCGGCCAAGCTTGCCGCCAGGTGAGCTGATGCGCGTACTGATCGACCCCCAGGCGTTCCTGGTGCAGCGAGTCGGCGGGGTGTCCAGGCTCTTCGCCGAGCTGGCCAGAGAGCTCGACAGGTCAGACGACGTGGACCTCGTGCTGCCACTGGGTCTGACCCGCACGGAGTACCTTCACCGCTACTTCCCGGATCGCATGAGGCTGGTGGAGGGCGACAGCCGGTTCCTCCGGGGCCGAGCGCTCGGCGCCGTCAACGCCGTGACCCGGCTGCCACCCAAGCCTGTCGACATCGTCCACAGCACCTACTACTGGCCGCAGTACAAGAACGCCTACCGCGCCCGCAAGCGGATCACCACGGTCTTCGACATGATCCCCGAGCTCATGCCGGAGCTGCATGAGCCAGGCCCCAATCCCGCATCGCAGCAAGCGTGACTACGTCGATGCGGCCGACGCCATCGTGTGCATCTCCGAGACCACCAAGGCAGACCTGCTCAGCTGTTGGGGCGACCCCGGCAAGCCGGTCCATGTCGCCTACCTGGGCGTCGACAGCACCTTCTTCTCCCCGCGTCCACCGGTGGTGGAGCTGCCCGAGACGTACGTCCTGTTCGTCGGCATGCGGAGCACCTACAAGAACTTCACGCTGCTCGCGGACGCCTTCGCCGAGATGGCCGGGGCGAGCCCCGACCTGCACCTGGTCGCGGTCGGCGGTGGGCCGTTCGACGCCGAGGAGACGGAGTTCTTCGACCGCCACGGCCTGAGCGACCGCGTGCACCAGATGCGGGTCTCCGACGCGGACCTGCCCGGGGTCTACGCGGGCGCCGCGTGCATGGTGTTCGCCAGCAGGTACGAGGGATTCGGTCTCCCCGTGCTCGAGGCCTTCGCAGCGAGGTGCCCCGTGATCATCGCCGACACGCCATGCCTGGTCGAGGTTGCCGGCGGGCAGGCCACGGTGGTGTCCCCGGACGATCCGGCACAGCTCGCCTCAGCACTGAAGGCACTGGTCGGGGACGTGGCGCCCGACACCTCACGGCTCGACTCCGCCCAGGCGCGTGCTGCGGAGTTCACGTGGGAGCGCATGGCGGCGGAGACGCTCGGCATCTACCGGCAGACCCTCGACGCATGACGGAGTCGGCACGGGGGGTGGCCCGCAACCGTGCGCTCGTACGGTCGGCCATCGCGGCGATCGCCACACGAGGCGGCACCACGCTGGGCACGCTGCTCCTGACACCTGTGCTCGTCCACTTCCTCGGCGTCGACGGCTACGGCGTCCTCATGACGCTGACGTTGACGACGACGCTGCTCCTGTTGGGCGACTTCGGCATCGCGAACGGCCTGGTCAGCAAGCTCAGCCTCAACAAGGACGGCCCGGACCGTGCCCGGGCGATCCTCTCCTCCTCCTATGCGATCGTCGCGAGCGCATCCGTCGCGGGCCTGGTCCTGGCCGGCCTGCTCGCCTTCGCGCTGCCCTGGAACTCGTGGACGGGCGCAGACGGAGTGCCCGCGATCGACATCCACGTGGCGGCGTTCATCGCCCTCGCCGGCGCTGCGCTCCAGCTGACGACCAACCTCGGCCAGAAGATCGAGCTGGCCCACCAGCGGGCGCATGCCGCGTCGTTCTGGCTCGGCGTGGCCAACGTGGGCGCCCCTGCGGTGGCGACGGTCGCCGCAGCGCTCACGCATGACATCCGGTGGAGTGTCGCCGGCATGGCGCTGACCCCGCCCGTGGTGTTCTGGATCCAGTCCCGGCGGGTGATCCGGGCGCTGCCCGAGGACATACGTCCTCGTCGGGCGTACGTCTCGAGGGCCCTGGTCAAGGAGCTGCTGTCGTCCGGCGCGCAGTTCACCGGCATCGCGCTGCTCGCCGCGGTCGCCTTCCAGCTGGACACCCTGATCGTGTCGTCGGTCCTCGGGTCGGAGGCCGCCGCGACCTACAGCGTGACGATCCGGGTGTTCGGGCTGGTGTCCACCACGATCAACGTGGCCGCGATCCAGCTGTGGAGCGCCTTCGCCGACGCCACGAAGCACGGCGACGTCCTGTGGGCCCGGCGAGCGCTCGTGCGTACCACGGCAGCCTGTGCCGGGGGCAGCGGTCGCTGCTCTCCGCATCTTGTTCCTGCTCGGCAAGCCGGTGGTCCGCCTGTGGCTGGGCGACGACCTCGTGCCCAGCACGGCCCTGCTGGCGGCGGCCGCGCTGTGGACCGTGGTCGTCTCGACCTCCGCACCGTTGGTGTTCTTCCTCAACGGCAACGAGAAGTTCCGCCAGCAGCTGATCTTCGGGGTCCCGATGGCCATCTGCAACATCGGCGGATCGCTGCTGCTGGTCCACTCGATCGGCGTGAGCGGGGTGCTCTGGGCGAGCTCTTTCGCATCGATTGTGTTCGTTTGGTTCCCTTTGGGACCCATCGCGTACCGGCTGCTGTGGCGTCAGCCGGCCGCACCGCAGGCAGTCGAGCGGGACGTCGATCCCGACCCCGCGACCTAGGCCAGACGAGGGCGTCAACTTCGTGCCGATCGGCATGACATGCGGGTCCGCGGCTCGCTAGGATTGGCGGCGGGGGGAGCCCGAAAGGTACTCATGTCAACCGGCACGACCACGTGCGAAGCGTGCGGTGCGTCCGACGTCCACGCCTACCCTCGCGCTCGTACGAGCGGACGGGTCATCGTCCGTTGTCGCTCCTGTGGCCTCAGGTTCTTGTCCAATCCCGAGGACGCGGCCGACGATCCACGACTTCTACGACGAGTACGACCGCGAGCTGTTCGAGCTCTATGCGAACGCCAGGCGCTCGTCGATGCTGGACGTGGTCTGGCGGGAGACGATCGAGCGCATCTCGGGACTGCTGGGCGGCAGCTCCGGCCGCACGCTTTCGACGTGGGATCCGGAGGGGCCGACTTCCTCGCCCTCGCGCGAGACGCAGGCTATGAGGTCTCGGGCAGTGAGCTTGCTCCCGGCGCCGTCGAGGTGGCCAAGGAGACCCACGACATCGACCTCCATCTGGGCGACCTGCCGACGATCGAGGGCTCGAACCTGTATGACTCGGTGACGATGTGGTGTGTTCTCGCTCACGTGTCGGACCCGGACGAGCTGCTGACCGAGTGCCTGCGCCTCCTCAAGCCCGGTGGGATCCTGTTCATGCAGACCCCACGGTGGTCCGCGATGGACGGGGCGGCACTGGCGGTGTCCAAGGCGACCGGAGGCAGGGCGTCTCGCGTCATCGACCGCAGGGTGTCCGACACCCACATGCGGCTGCACTCCAGGAGCAGCATGCGGCAGACGTTGGAGCGTCTGGGCTTCGAGGTGATCGCGACCGAGTCACGCGTGCGCTACTCGCTGGAGACCACGCACTACCTGGCCTCGCTCGGCGTGCCCGAGCGCATGCGGACACCGATCAGCTCGTCGGTCGACAGCCTCCTGAAGCGCGATGCGTTCTTCCGCAACGTGCTGGACGTGTTCGCCCGCAAGCCTCTCGGCTGAGCTCCCGGCGCCGGCCTAGCTGAGGTTGCGTGCGGTGCCGGCCATCCGGGAGTCCATGAACTCCCGGTACGTACGCTCGACGCCGTCGCGCAGGCCGATCTCGGCCTTCCAGCCGAGCTCGTTGATCCGCGACACGTCGAGCTGCTTCTGGGGCGTGCCGTCGGGCTTGGAGGTGTCCCAGCGGGTCTCGCCGGTGAAGCCGGTGATCTCCGCGACCATCTCGGCGAGCTCGGCGATCGTGAGGTCCGTACCCGTGCCGACGTTGATGGGCGCCGGCTCGTCGTAGTTCTCCAGCAGGAACAGGCAGGCGCGGCGAGGTCGTCGACGTGGAGGAACTCCCGGCGCGGCGTGCCGGAGCCCCAGTTGGTCACCGTCGTCATCGCCGGCCGCGACGGCTTCGTGGTACCGGCGGATCAACGCCGGGAGAACGTGCGACTCGGTCGCCGAGTAGTTGTCGCCCGGACCGTAGAGGTTGGTCGGCATCGCGGAGATGAAGTGCCGGCCGTGCTGGCGTCGTACGGCCTGGAGCTGCAGGACGCCGGCGATCTTGGCGATCGCGTAGGCGTCGTTGGTCGGCTCGAGCGTGCCGGTCAGCAGCGAGTCCTCGCGGATCGGCTGCTCGGCGAACTTCGGGTAGATGCAGCTCGAGCCCAGGAACAGCAGCCGCTCGGTGCCGTGCTCGACAGCCGCGTCGATGACGTTGAGCTGGATCCGCAGGTTGTCGCGTCAGGAAATCGGCGGGGTACGTGTCGTTGGCGGCGATCCCGCCGACCTTTGCCGCCGCCAGGACGACGACCTCGGGACGCTGCTCGGCGAAGAAGTCGAACGTTGCCGCGCGATCTCGCAGGTCGAGCTCGGACGACGTCGGGTCGCCGATGACGTCGTGAATCCCCTCGCCTCGAAGTGCCGCAGGACGGCCGAGCCGACGAGTCCGCGGTGTCCCGCGACGTAGGTCCGGGACGTGCGATCCAGGGGTGTCTTCTCATGTTGCCTCGTCTCCATCGTGGGTGTGCGATCGCCAGCGCTATGCTACGCGAGAGTTATTCGGCGGGGCATCGGTACGCCAACTCGACACGACTGTCCATCACTAGCACAAGGCAGGTCATGAAGCGCGCACTGATCACCGGGATCACAGGCCAGGACGGCTCCTATCTCGCCGAGCTGCTGCTCGAGAAGGGCTACGAGGTCCACGGTCTGATCCGCCGATCGTCGACCTTCAACACCAGCAGGATCGACCAGATCTACCAGGACCCGCACGAGTCGGGCAAGCGACTGTTCCTGCACTACGGCGACCTCACCGACGGCGTCAACCTGGTCAACCTGATCCATGAGATCCAGCCGACGAGGTCTACAACCTCGGCGCGATGAGCCACGTCAAGGTCTCGTTCGAGATGCCTGAGTACACCGCCTCCACGGACGCGGTCGGCACCATCCGGCTCCTTGAGGCGATCAGGGCGGCCAAGCTCGACTGCCGGTTCTACCAGGCGTCGACGTCGGAGATGTTCGGCGCGACGCCCCCTCCGCAGAACGAGAGCACGGTGTTCTATCCGCGGTCGCCCTATGGCGCGGCCAAGCTCTACTCGCACTGGGTCACGATCAACTACCGCGAGGCCTACGACATGTTCGCCGTGCTCCGGCATCCTGTTCAACCACGAGTCGCCCCGTCGCGGCGAGACCTTCGTGACCCGCAAGATCACCCGCGCCGTCGCGCGGATCAAGGCCGGGCGTGCAGGACGAGCTCTACCTCGGCAACATCGACGCGGTCCGCGACTGGGGCTACGCCAAGGAGTACGTCGAGGGCATGTGGCGGATGCTTCAGCACGACGAGCCCGACCGACTTCGTGCTGGCCACCGGCACCGGCACCACGGTCCGCGAGTTCATCCAGTACTCTTCGCGCACGCCGGTCTCGACTGGGAGAAGTACGTGCGTTACGACGAGCGCTACGAACGGCCCGACCGAGGTCGATGCCTTGATCGGCGACCCGGCCAAGGCCGGGAGCTCTCGGCTGGAAGGCCAAGACCCATGCCAAGGAGCTGGCCGAGCTGATGGTCGACGCCGACATCGAGCTGCTGGCCGCCCCGCGGCGAGCACCGCCTGATGGTCAGCCCCGACGACGGCCCTCATCACCGGTGTCGGGGGCAGGACGGGGTCTACCTGGCACGGCTGCTGGTCGGCCTCGGCTATCGCGTGGTCGGCACGCTGCAACCCGGGTCCGTCATCCAGGCCGCAGCAGCTGCCCTATCTGCGCGGTGTCGCCTGGTCCGCGAGCACGACCTGCGCGACGCCGCAGGGTTCGAGCGGCTGCTCGAGGAGTTTCGGCCCGACGAGATCTACAACCTCGCGGCCTTCAGCTCGGTCGGCGCCAGCTGGGACAACCGCGAGCACGTCGCCGAGGTCAACGGCATGGCTGTCCTGCGCATGCTCGACGCCTTGCTGGGCATCCGGATCGCCACGGATCTGTGCGGCGCGCTTCTACCAGGCGTCGACGTCGGAGATGTTCGGTCTGTCCAAGGAGCAACCGCAGACCGAGGACACGCCGCACTATCCGCGCAGCCCGTACGCCGTGGCCAAGAGCTTCGCGCACTACCTGACGATCAACTACCGCGAGTCGTACGACCTCTACTGCTGCAGCGGCATCCTCTACAACCACGAGAGCCCGCTGCGGGGACGGCAGTTCGTGACCCGCAAGATCACCCGTGCAGCCGCCGAGATCGCCTGCGGCGTCCGCGACCGCGTCACGCTGGGCAATCTGGCGGTCGAGCGCGACTGGGGCGCGGCGAGCGACTACGTCTCGGCCATGCGGCTGCTCCTGCAGGACGACGAGCCCGACGACTACATCATCGCGACCGGGGAGTCGCACACGCTCGAGGAGCTCCTGGAGGTCGCCTTCGAGTCGGCTGGGCTCGGCGACCCGTGGCCGTACGTCGACCAAGACCCCGCGCTCATCCGACCCACGGATGTTGGCGGGCTGATCGGCGACGCGAGCAAGGCCCGACGGCAGCTGGGTTGGGAGCCGACCGCGCGCTTCGAGCAGGTCGTTGACCAGATGGTGCAGGTCGACATCCGCCGCGTGCAGTCCGGTGTCGAGGAGTCCGCCGACTACCTGGCTGCGACGCCGTCCTTGTGACCTGAGCGTTGCGAGCGCGTCGACGACCAGCTGGCTGATGGCGACAACGACACCTCGCGGTCGAGCTGTTGGCGACTGTATTCGCGACCGTTGCGCGACAGCCGCTCGACCAGTTCCGGGTTGTCTCGCAGCCGCTCGACCGCGGCCATGAAACCGGCGGCGTCGCCGGGCTCGACGATCAGTCCGGCGTCGGCCCGGCGCACCTCGCCGGCGGTCGTGCCATCGGCGCGGGTCACTGCGATGACCGGCCGCCCCATCGCAAAATAGGTCGTCAGCTTGCTCGGCAGTGACATGTCCTTGACTGTGCTTCGTTCGTGAACCAGCAAGGCATCGGCGGACCGCAGAGTCGCGGCCAGCTCCTCCTCAGGCACGTGCGAACGGAGGCGACGCGTTGCTGCGACCGGCGATTGCCTCGCCGAGCGCACCGGCCTGGCTGCCGCCGCCCGACGAACTCGAACTGCACTTCGGGCATCGAGGTCTCGAGGTCGGCAATGATGGGCGCGAGCTCGTCGAGCCCTTGCTTGAGCCCCATGTTGCCGGCGTGCATGACGACGAACCGGCTGCTGTCACGTGCGGGTTCGGCCTCGTCTCGTCGGTCATCGGGACACGACTCCAGTTGGCAACGATGTGGATGCGGTCGGCGTCGACCCCCAGCGACCGCAGCGGCTCGATGAACCCGTGGCCGGGAACGGTCACGGCGTAGGCGCACTCAGCGAACGCGCTTCCATCCGTGCCAGCGCCCCCGCTGCCCGTCGACGCCCCGGCCATCCCCGACTGCTGGGCTGCCTGACCGACGAGGTCCTGGACGATCTGTATCAGTGGACGCCGGCGGCCGGCGATGCTCGGGCGTAGCCGAGCCGCGAAGATGCCCGGGCAGACGCCGATGACGACATCTGCGTTGCGTACGGCCTTGCGCATGCGCAACGGCGTTGCCGCGATCGTCCAAGAGCCCTCGAAGGCAAGACGACGCAACAACGACGGGTTGCTCGGGACGTACGTGGGGAGTCGCCGAACGGTGACCCCGTTGCGTTCCTCGGTGGCGTAGCCGCGCGGCGAGCCGTCGGGACCTTCCAGTCCGGGTAGTGCGGCGGCATCGTCAGCACGTCACTTCGGCGCCCTTCGCCGCGAGCCATTCGGCCGTCTCGGTCGAGTAGGGCGCGATACCCATGAGGTCGGGCGCGTAGTCGTGCGTGACCATGACGATCCGGCGACCGTGGAGGACTCCGTCGGGCATGCATGCGCTTCCGAGGGAACAAGGCGCTCGGCGGGCCGAGACTGTGCAGGCAAAAGAGTAGTTCATCGGTCGCGCCCGTTGGCCAGATTCGCCGCTCGGCACGCCACTCGTGGGGTCTTACGCGCCGGCCACCGATTCTGCGGCTGTCTCGCGGTCCTGGCCCACGTCGACGAGGCCCACCGCGCGTGCCGGGTTGCCGACGACGATCGTCCCGGGGTTGCAGTTGCTGCGCACCACGGCGCCGGCCCCGACGACGCAGTTGTCACCGATCGTGACGCCACGCAGATCATCGCGCCTGTGCCGATCAACACGTTGTCGCCGATCGAGACGGCGTCCTCCGGCTGGGGCGGGGGGATCGGGTCGGTGGCGCGGGTCAGCGAGTTGACCGGGTGGGAGTCGGTGTCGATGATCGTGACGTTGGCGCCCAGCAGGGTGCCGGAGCCGATGCGCACCGAGATGGCTGCCGAGATGCTGCCGCCGCTCATGCCGGAGCCTTCACCGATCACCACCTCGGCACCTGGCAGCAGGGCTCGGATGATCACCGAGTGGTTGATCCCGAGCGGGTTGCGGTACGTCGTGGAGACCAGACTGACGTTGTCGCCGATCACGATGCGTGCTCCACGAGCCGCGCGGAGGTGCGGCCGTCCGTACGCGAGCGCGCCGTCACCGATCTCGATGCGCGACGACCGCTGGGCCTTCGCGGTCGCGCGGGCCACCATCGTGAGGAGGGAGTGGAGGAGTCTTCGCATGGCGACACGCTACTGCGTGGCCATCGGCGACCCGTATGCCGCTCAGCGGAAGTCGAGCAGCATCGTGTCGGGCGGCTCGACCTCGTGCGCCATGCTCGTCTTGTCGACCCGCGCCCGTACGCACGAGTCTCGTGGCGCAGGCGCAGGAAGCCGGTCTGCGCGCCGTACTCATGAACAGGTCGCGCACCTGTGACAGCGCGGCCTCGCCGACGGACGGGTGGCTTGGTCGCCTCGGCGAAGCGCATCAGGCCCGGCAGGTCGAGCTTCTCCCACGTGCCGAACTCGTGGGTCTCGGGCTCGTGGAACAGCCCCGACGCGGTGAACGTGTCGACGGGCGTCGGTGGCGCGTCGCGGGCGCCGGTGATCTCGCGCAGCTTGCGCATCCACGGGATCGAGTCGTCGTAGCGCTGCGAGATCGGTCGACAGCAGGCCGTCGGGGCGCAGCACGCGGGCGTACTCGGCCAGCGCCGTCGGCGCCTCGCGCACCTCGGGAGCGATCACGACGTCGAAGGAGTCGGCGAGGAACGGCAGCCGCTCGCCGGCGTGCGGACGTACTGGATGTCTTCGTGGCGGCTGGCGGTGACGTCGTCGCCAGCGACGACGACCTCGTGGCCCTGCTCGGCGAGCTGGTAGGCGAGTGAGCCGTCGCCGAGGTGCAGCACGCAGGCCAGCCGGTCCCCGACCAGCCACTTGGCGGTGCGATCTTCGCGGGGAGTCGGTCACCTTCTGAGGCTACCGGGCCGGCACACGGCCGGCCGGTACGCTTCGGGCGTGTCCGATCCGTTCATCTCAGCCGCCCAGCTCGAGGGCATCCCTTCGGCGTTCGCAGCAACCCGCGACGGCATCGACTCGCTGCTTCGCGATCGCGGGCTGCGTCGAAGCACCCCCGACCACACCGCCAGGTCGCTGCTGCTGGGCGCGGCCGCGACCGCGTCGCTCGAGGGCAGCGCCTACGACGCCGACGAGCTGGCCGCTGGCGGCGGGGACGCGACTGCTCGCGGGGCCGTGCGGCTGTCGTCCGAGCTGCTGGGCCTGCTGCCCGTGTGGAACCGCTCGCCCGTCCAGGCGCATGGCCCGCATGCATGCGCTGGCCGCGGCCGGATCTGTCGACGACGACGACCTCGGTCGCCCGGTCAATCCCGACGGCGTGGCCCGGCTGACCGAGCTCGGCCTGGATGCTCGGCCAGCCGACCGAGGCGCCGGGGCTCGTCGTGGCCGCGCTGGTGCACGCTGAGATCATCGCGGCGGGTGCCTTCGGGACGCACAACGGCGTCGTCGGTCGTGCTGCCGAGCGTCTGGTGCTGGTCGCCAAGGGCGTCGACCCGGCGTCGGTCACGGTGCCGGAGGCTGGGCCACGCCGCCGAGCCCGACGGCTATCGCGTCGGCTCTGGCGGCGTACGCGAGCAGGAAGCCGACGGGCGTGCAC
The DNA here is from genome assembly GCA_963759975.1 of uncultured Actinomycetota bacterium. Taxonomy (GTDB): domain Bacteria; phylum Actinomycetota; class Actinomycetes; order Propionibacteriales; family Nocardioidaceae; genus Aeromicrobium. The sequence goes on along the minus strand of CAVXBS010000018.1, from coordinate 412,600 downwards.
CAGTGGCTGATGTACGCCTCGGCAGCATTCACTCGCGCCGCCGAGGCGTCGCCCCTCGCGCGCTGAGGCCGTTAGTTGCGAGCGCTCAGCTGATCGTAGATCCAGCCGTATGTCTTCTCGAGGCCGTCGCGCAGCGAGATCGAGGGCTCCCAGCCGTAGATGCTGCGGAACATCGTGTTGTCGGAGTTGCGACCGCGCACGCCCTGCGGTGCCGAGAGGTCGTGGTTCTTCGTGACCTTGATTCCGGCGATGTCTTCGAGGATGGCGATCATCTGGTTGATCGTGACGAGCTCGGAAGACCCGAGGTTGACCGGCTCGACGTTGTCGCCGGCGAGGATCTCCTGGGAGCCGCGCACGCAGTCGTCGATGTACATGAAGCTGCGGCTCTGCTCGCCGTCTCCCCACACCTCGATCGTGTGATCGCCGCTGAGCTTGGCCAGAGCGATCTTGCGCGACAGTGCAGCCGGCGCCTTCTCGCGGCCGCCCTCGAACGTGCCCTCGGGACCGTAGACGTTGTGGTACCGCGCGACGCGGGTCTCGATGCCGAAGTCCTCGCGGAAGTGGCGAGCCATCCGCTCGCTGAAGAACTTCTCCCAGCCGTAGCCGTCCTCGGGATCGGCGGGGTAGGCGTCGGACTCCTTGAGCGCTGTGACGTTGGGGTCGGTCTGCTTGTCGCCGGCGTAGACGCAGGCCGAGCTGCTGTAGAACAGCCGCTTGGTCCCGGCGTCGCGTGCCGCCACCAGCATGTTGGTGCTGGTCAGCACCGACAGCATGCACTCGGCCTTGTTGTTCTCGATGAAGCCCATGCCACCCATGTCGGCGGCCAGGTTGTAGATCTCCTCGGTGCCCTGCGGCGATCTTGTGGGCATCGCTCATGTCGGCGCAGTCGGCGACGATGTTCTCGGCGTCGCCGTGTACCTGGTACCACTCGTTCTGGGGCTTGACGTCGACCGCGCGGACGGTCTTGCCGGACTTCAACAGGTCTGCGACGAGGTGGCCGCCGATGAATCCGCCGGCTCCGGTGATCAACACGGTCATGAAGTGAAATGCTCCGATTCTCCGGAGAAGTGAACGACGCTCGAGTGGCGCTCGCCGTCAATGGTGCCAGACCGGTTCGCTGCTCAAGTCGAAACCCGCCAGACCGCACCTGTTCACACCTTCGGCTCAACCGGCAGATTTCCCGGTGCGCCAGACTGCCGGATTGTAGGGTTGCCCTGTGAACGCGAGCCCCGTGATGGCACCGTGACCGACCAGACGCTCCGGCAGCGGACCCGCGAGAGGGCCAAGCTCGTCGTCCGCCGCACCCTCGGGCGGGCCAATCTCGACATCGGACGCGATCCCTACGTCAACCGCCTGCGCCGGTCGCTCGACCACGCGGGCATCGACACGGTCATCGACATCGGCGCCAACGTCGGCCAGTTCGGCCAGATGGTCCGCCACGCCGGGTTCGCCGGCCGCATCGTGTCGGTGGAGCCCCTCGACTCGGCACACGGCGTGCTGGCCAAGCGTGCGTCGGGCGACCCGCAGTGGTCGACGGTGCACGCGGCGGTCGGCGCCGAGCCCGGCAGCACGACGATCAACGTCGCCGGCAACTCCTACTCCTCCTCGCTGCTCACCATGACCCAGCGGCATCTGTCGGCGGATCCGAAGTCGGCGACGATCGGCACCCAGGACGTGCAGGTGACGACGGTCGCCGAGCTGGTCCGCGATCATGCCGTGGCACCGGAGCGCAGCCTGCTCAAGGTCGACACGCAGGGCTACGAACGCCAGGTCCTCGACGGGGCGGGGACCTGCTCGACCGGTTCGCCGCCGTGCAGCTCGAGCTCAGCTTCGTCGAGCTCTACGAGGGGCAGCAGCTGTACGACGAGCTCGTCGCAGGACCTCGGTCATCCACGGACTCGAGCTCTGGGCGCTCGAGACCGGGATCTCCGATGACACCGGACGGCTGTTGCAGTGCGACGGACTGTTCATGAGGAAGGCGACATGACGGACGCAGGATTCACCCCCGACCCCACCCTCCAGCGCCTCTACCCCGAGGCCGCGGTCGGCGGCTACTCCCGGACCGACGGGCAGATCGAGTTCTACACGCGTATCAACGCCCTGGTGGATGAGAAGAGCCGCGTGCTCGACTTCGGCGCCGGGCCGCGGTCAGTGGGCGGTCGACCCCATGCCGGCGATGTCCGTGCGCCTGCGGATGCTGCGCGGCCGGGTGGGCGAGGTCGTCGGCACCGACGTCGATCCGGCCGTCCTCGACAACCCTGCCCTCGACACCGCCAAGGTCGTCGCGTCTGGGCGACCCGCTGCCGTTCGACGACGCCAGCTTCGACCTGGTGATTGCCGACCACGTCCTCGAGCACGTCGGTGCGGCCGAGCGCCGGGACGGTGGCCGACGACGTCATGCGGGTGCTCAAGCCGGGCGGCTGGTTCGCCGCCCGCACCCCCAACAAGTGGGGCATGATCGGCGTCGCGGCCCGAGCGGTGCCCAACCGGATGCACGTGCGTACGCTCTCCAAGCTGCAGCCCGACCGCAAGGCCGAGGACGTCTTCCCGACCCGCTACCAGATGAACACCCGACGCGACCTGCGGCGGCTGTTCGGCGCCCACAGCGTCTACGTCTACGGGCACACCAGCGAGCCGACCTACTTCGGCCGTTCTCCGCCTGCCTGGCGCATGGCCGCCCTGCTCGGCCGGCTCACGCCTCCCGACGTTCGCGCCCACGCTGATGATCTTCGTGCAGAAGGCTGACGGCACGATCAGGTGAAGATCGTCGTCGACGCGATGTGCGCCGAGTTCGGCGGCATCCGCACGTACGCCGAGCACCTGCTCGACCAGTGGGGCGACTTCTTCCCCGACGACGAGCTGCACGTCCTCGTCCCGGAGGACTCCACGCTCCCGACGCCGCGGCACACCCGCCATCCCGTACGCGTGGGACGGCCGGCTGCGGTGCGCCGCCCGTGGGCGCAGACCCGCCACGTACGACGGCTGGTGCGGCAGGTGCGGCCCGACGTCGTGCTCGCGACGCTCCCGTCGACGACGCTGCTGCGTCCGGGCCCGCCCGATGGCGATGGTGCTCTACGACCTGCGGCACGAGATGCGACCCGAGCAGTTCACGCGCGCCAAGCGCCTGATGCGCCGGGTCTCCTACGGCCGCGGCTACCGCACCGCCGACGGCATGCTCGTCGATCTCGCAGCGCAGCCTCGACGACCTGCACGAGCGCCATCCGCACACACAGGCCATCGCCCGGCGCCGTGGCGCACCTCGGCGCCGACCACGTGACGGCCTGGCCACCGGCCCGTACCGACGGCCCGGCCATCACGTTCGCGCACCACACCAACAAGAACGTCGACCTGGTCCTCGACGCCTGGGCGGCCCTCGTGGCTCAGCGGCCGGACGCCCGCGCCTGCTGATGCTCGGCGTGCCGGGGCGCAGCGCGAGCGCCTGACGCAGGCCATCGCGGAGCGGGCCCTCACCGAGTGCCGTCGAGCTGGCACCGTTCCTGCCCGACGAGGAGTTCGTCCGGGTCATGGCCGAGGCCGAGATGATCGTGTTCCCGTCCGACTTCGAGGGATTCGGCCTGCCGGTCGCCGAGGGCATGCGGCTCGGCAAGGCCGTGGTGATCGGCCCGGAGCGAGCCACCACCGAGGTGGCCGGCGGTCACGCCTTCGTCATGGCGGACTGGACGGCCGATGCCCTGGCGGACGCCGTGCGCGCCGCGGAGGCGATGACGGACGAGCAGCGCGCAGCGGCACGTGGCCGCGGCGACGGAGTTCACGTGGGAGTCGACGATCCGCCGGACTCGCGGGATCCTCGAGGCGCTGGTCAACCGCCAGGAGACCGCGTCCAGATGAGTACACTGAGGCGCCACGCCTCCATGCCTTCCGTCAGTCACCAGTCAGGAGAATGCGGACGATGACCGCTACCGTCCCCCTCAGCTTCCTTGTCCCGTCCTACAACGCCGGCCCCTACCTTGCGCTGACCATCGAGTCGATCGAGGACCAGCTGGTCGACGGCGACGAGGTCATCATCCAGGACGGTGGCTCCAACGACGGGTCGGTCGACGCCGTGGTGGCCCGCTGGGGTGACCAGCCGTGGTTCCAGTCGGTGAGCGAGCGCGACAAGGGCCAGGCCGATGCGCTGCAGAAGGCGCTCGACAAGGCCACCAACGACTACATCGTGTGGCTCAACGCCGACGACATCATCTACCCCGGCGCGCTCGACGCCGTCAGGACCGCGCTCGAGAGCAAGCCCGACCTCGTGGCCGGCCGCAGCACGATCTTCAAGAACGACGGCCGGGTCGTACGCACGTACACGCCGGGCGAGTTCTCCCGCAAGGCGTTCATCGGTCTGGGATCCAACATGTTCACCGGCTCGTTCGCCTACCGGACCTCGCTGGTCCGCGAGGTCGGCGGCTTCAACGCGGACTACCAGTACTGCATGGACATGGACCTGTTCGCGCGGCTGGCAGAGACCGAGCCCTCGATCGTCTACATCCCCGAGGTGTTCGGAGGCCTGCGCTGGCACGACGACAGCAAGGGCGCCAACACGACGTGGCCGATCATCCGCGAGGCGACGGAGATCCGGCTCGCGCACTCCCGGTCGCTGCGCGAGCGCTTCATCGCGGTCAGGGCCTCGACGCTCTACCTGGTCGGCATCCTGACGCAGCCGATCCGGCACGCCAAGCTCTACAGCACCGTGCGCAACAAGCTGCGCAGGTCGACCAGGTCACAACCGCATGCAACGACGCCGTGACATGACCTCTCGCCTCACCCCCGCCACGAAGGCGGCCGCCGTCTCCTTCGTGATGGTGGTGCTCGGGGTGCTGGTGATCCTCTGGTCGGTGCTGCAGACCGCGCAGATCTGGCTCGTCCTCTCGGCGCTCGTCGCCAGTCGGGTGCCTCGTCGTGATCTCGGGCGTACGCATGGCCGTCCTCGGCGTCGTGCTGATCGGGCTGTACTGCTTCACCGCCTCGTGGGACGACGTCGGCATCGGCCCGGTCGGTGTGCGCCAGCTCTTCCTGCTGTTCGGCGGGATGCTGCTGGCCCCCACGCTGGATCCACGCCGGCTCCCGCCGGTGCCGTGGTGGCTCCATGCGTACGGCCTGAGCGCCGTCGTCGCGTCCTGCTTCCTGCTGGTGTTCCCCATCTCCGAGGCCTACTACAACGAGCGATACGCCACTTCTGCAGTCGGCACCGCGTTGGGCGAGCGACCGGGGCAGCTGTCGTCGCTGGCCTCCCTGTTGTTCAACAACTACGCCATCCCCGGCGTCATCGTGCTGGCGTGCATGCTCATGCCCCGAGCCCTGCGGTGGTTGATCGCTGCCTATGTCGCGGGCGCGGCGCTGTGCTGCATGGCCGCGATCGCGGGCTACTACGGTCAGCCGATCCTGTTGAACCTCTTCGGTGCGGTGCCCTACCCGTCGGGAGTGCGTGCCCAGGGTTCACGAGCCACCCCCTTCGACTCGGCACGACGGGCGTCATGGCGATGGGGCTGTCGTGCTGGCTTGCTCTGCAGCCCCGCCTGATCCTCAAGCTGATCGGCTGGGGAAGTCTGCCGCTTCTCCTCGGCGGCCTCTACGTCTCGGGATCGCGCGGCCCCATCGTCGCGGCGGTGATCGTGCTGGTGCTGTGCATGTTCCTGCTCCCCACCGTGCGCCGCCGGGTCCATGAGGTGGTCGCCGCCGTCGGTGTGGCCGTCCTCGGCGGTGCTGCTGGCCGTCCCGTCCCTCGCCGAGGAGGTGCTGCAGCGACTCGCCTCACGAGCAACAGCACCACGACCGTCAGCGACGACGGCCGTCGCGAGGTCCTGGCCCAAGGGCTGCACGACTTCCACAACTCGCCGTTCTTCGGGATCGGGGTCCAGTTCATCGCCGAGGCGCACACCCTCTATGTCGGCGTGCTCGCCGGCGGCGGCATCATCCTGGGTCTGGGCTTCGTGCTCTTCAACGTCGGCAGCATCAGGGCGGCCGTCCAGTCGCTGAATCTGGATCGCGCTCTGGCCGCGCGCGCTGATCGCGACGCTCGTCGGGACGCTGTCGTTCTGGACGGTGGCCGACCTGGTCCAGACCCAGCCCCTTGCGACCGTCTTTCGTTGCGTCCTCGCGGTGTGGTGGATGAGCCGCGACGAGGACACCTCCGCGGAGTCGCGCCGGGACTGGTCGAGGGCGAGGCGGCTTTGGCCGACACCGGGGCCGCGCTGCCGGCGCGTCGGCGGCCCACCACGCCCTTAGGCGCGAAGCGCGCGGCGGCGGCCATGACGCGTCGACGACGCTCGACCGGCCGACCTCGTTGAGGTGCTCGGTGCCGTCGCGCCAGTCGACGGAGTGCGGGTCGGTGACTCGAGCCCGATGCGTACGACGGGCACCTCTCCGTCGACGGTCGTGAACGCGGCCTCGAGCACCTCGAGGTTACGCTCGGGCAGGTCCGGAATGCCTGGCCGTGGAGCTGGACGCCCTTCCGACGGCGGCGGTACTCGTCGACGACGACCTGGGCACCGAGGCCGCGGAGCCGCTGACGAGGCTGCGCGGCGCCTCGACCGGAGCGCTGTCGGCGTCGAGCGTCCACGTAGTGATCGGCGTACAGCGGCTTGGCGGCGTCGACCGGCTCAGGTCGCCGCCCTTCAGCTGACGGATGCCGCCGCCGATCCGCGGATCGCCGGCCCAGGTCGTAAAGCTCAGCTCATGGAACCGTCGAAGTCGGCCTCCGTCGGCGCAGGAAAGCCCGTGCGGATCTTCCTTAGCGGCGTCGAGCCGTCGACCGTCGACAGGAACCGGGTCGCCCGGCGGTCCCCATAGTTCGGGTGCTCGACCCAGGGGAGCGAGTCGCGTCGCATCAGGGGGATGATCGCGAGCGGCAGCAGATCGCCTTCGACGGCGGGCATGCGCCTGGAAGAGAAATCACTTGAAGCCGGCGCCAAGTCCGCATCACTGGTGACGTCCTGGCCGAACGCGTCGCGCACCGTCGTGTGTAGCCGCCGCGGGTCGGCGTCATAGGGGGCGGTCGAACGCGGCGACCGAGTCGCCGAACAGCAGGACGTCGAGCGGCCCGCCCGGATCAGGCGCGCCAGGTTGCGGCCTCCCGGACCTCACGTTGTCCACCCGCGCTCGACCGCGTCGCAGGGCCGCGGCCGGCCGGCTGTAGGCGAACTGGACCCTGAGCGACTGTCGCTCCTCTTGGTGGCATCAGCGATCCTGGTGCCGGGCTATGCCCGGAGAGCCTTGGCTGCGTCGACGACAGCGGTGGCGATCGTCGAGCGGCCGTGCTGGTTGACGTGTTCAGACCCATCGCGCCAGTCGATGAAGTCGGCGGTCGGCACAGACAGGCCAGTCTGGAGAACATCGATGTCTCCGTAGCCGGCTTTGAAGGCGTCCTCGAGCGCGGCGAAGTTGCGCTCAGCGAGATCGTAGAACGACTGGCCGTGGAGCTCGACACCCTTTTCGACCGGTACGGGAGTTTGATACGCGATTACTGGGACGTCCAACCGTCGCAGGCGAGCGCCGAGGGCGCAAATCATGTCGAGGGGCTTTCCGGGCACGATGTCCCCGCCATGGTGATAGGCGTACAGGAGACGAGCCGCGTCGTCCTCGCTGAGGTCGGGCGCTTTCAGGTTGCTGATGTAGTCGCCGATCGCGAGGTCGCCAGCCCAAGTGGAGAAGGGCAGAGCGCGAAACCGCTCGAAATCTTCCGTCGTCGGAGCGGGCAGCCCGAGGCGTATCTTTCGCAACGGGGAGGCGGCGTCGACGGTGGACAAGAACGGATCGCACGCTGGTGGCCGTAGAGCGGGTGCTCGATCCAGGGAAGCGTGTGGACGCGGACCGTCAGCGGCAAGATGACCAGCGGTCGCGACGCAGTCCCTTCCACAAGCCGGAGGTAATGATCGTAGATCGGGGGGTTGTAGCTGCCGCCATGGACGGCCAGAAACGTGACGTTTGGGTCGAACGCGTCCTTCAGCATGCGATCGAACGGTCTCTTGTCGGTGTCGTAAGAGGCCACGAAGCTCACCATCGAGTCCCCAAGCTCCAGGATTTCGAGGTCCCCCTTGCGGGCCCGGCGCAACAAGGTGCGGGCCTTGCGGACTTCCGGGTTGTCTGCGCGCCCAATCTGTCGGCGTACCTTGTCCGCCGTCACGCTGATCCTGGGTCGCAGCCGCGCCTTCAATCGTGTGCCGACCTGCGCTGACATTCGTCTCGCTTCTGTTCTCTGGTTCGTGCGATCCGCCGTGGTCATGGTGAATGATAGTAGCGGCGGAGCGATCCGGCGTCGGAATCGCCGCCCCTCAGTGAGCCCCAACTGTCCTGATCGCATAAACTCGGCGGCGGGTCGGGCCTGCCGATTTTGGATTCAGAGTCTCCGGAGGGTGAATGGACACGCAGCAGTTCATCAAGGTTCTCCGGGTGCGCTGGAAATTTATCGCTACCACACTAATTCTGGGCAGCCCGATCAGCATGGTGTTTGCGTTTAGCAGCCCCGACTTACCAGTCGGTCGGCCGCATATTCATCGTGTGCCCAATGGCTCACAGAGCCGACGCGTTTCCCACTCTGATCGTCACCCAGCGCGCCTCGTCATATGCGGACCTCGCCAAAGACCCGAGCTGCTCCAAGAGGTCGCCGACCGGACTGGTTTAGCCGATATCCCGAGCGGAGCTCGCGACCGGATCACGGTTTCCGTGGTGGTCGACACACAAATTGTACAGGTCACCGCGACTGGGGTGACACCAGAAGAGGCCAAGGGCATCGCCGATGCCGAGGTCGAGCAGCTGCTTTCACGTTGAAGACTTGGAACGTCCGACCGAGACCTGCCCGCCGCCATTGTCGCCCGCCCCGCTGGAGAACCGACGCTGAACGCGTCCCATAGGTCCTCCGATCTGGCTCTCCTGTCCTGGGGGTCTTGCTCAGCGCTCTGGTGGGCTCGATGGGTGCGGTGTTGCGGGACAGGCTCGACCGCACGGTGAAGACGCGGGCTGACGTGGATGCCTCGACGGGCTACCGTGATTTCGGCGCTTCCCTTGGACTCCGCCGTGGCCAAGACAAGCGAAGCACCGTCCGATCTGACAGCCCGCTGGCCGAGGCATTCCGTGTGTTACGGGCGAATCTTCGGTTCGCCGATCTTGACGCACGCAAGCAGATGATCCTGGTCACGAGTGCGCTGGCAAACGAAGGGAAGACGCTCACCGCCGTCAATCTCGCCAAAGTCCTTCTCGGCCACGGGGCAGTCAGTTCTACTTATCGACTGCGACTTCCGTAGCCCCAGCGTCGCGGCCAACCTAGGACTCGAGAATTCCGTTGGCATGATGTCCGTGCTGCTCGGCCACGTGCCTCTGACCGATGCGATTCAAGTCCATGAGAGCGGCCTCGATGTCCTCGCGACTGGACCGTCCGCCAAACCCTTCGGAGGTGCTCGAGACTGAATATGTGGCAACCTTCTGAACTCGTTCGTGAGAACTACGACGTGATCGTTATCGATGCTCCTCCGATCCTGCCGGTCGCCGACACATCCACCCTGATCCGCCATGTCGATGGAGTGCTCCTGCTTGCGCGTTTCGGTCGTACGCGCAAGGAAGTCCTGAGACTCGCTGCGGAGCGCATCGAGGGCCTCGGTGGACGCCTCTACGGGGTCGTGCTGAACGGCCTTCCTCGTGGAGGGGGTGGTCGGCTACGGCTATGGCTATGGCTATCGGCTACGGCTACGGCGAGATTCGAGCGACCCGAGATCGCGGACAAAATTCAGTCGTGGCGGTCGGCCCCGCGCCGCTGACGAGCCGCAGGCTTCGCAAGAACCGACCGATGACCGGCCACATTTCGAGTCGACCGTCCCTCGCGTACGTCGCCGGCTGGGTTGGGTCGTCCGTGACGTCTGGCCCGACCGTGCTGTGACGCGTGAAGTGCAGGGCGTGCGGATGCTCCTGCCGTGGTCGCACCGACTTCCAGACTTCGCCCGGCTGATGCCGGAGTACAGCCAGAATCTCGTGCGTCTCGCGGAACTTCTCGCTGGGGGGACCAGCCGCTGACTGTGCTGGATGTAGGTGCCAACGTTGGCGATTCGACGTTGCAGATATTGGCGGCAACTGACGCCACGGTTCTCTGCGTGGAAGGTGATAAGTTCTTCTTGAACTACCTCCACCGAATGTGGACGACGACCATCGAGTCACGGTCCAAGAATCATTGCTCACTGCCGCTCAGTCAGACACACCAATGGCGCCCGTTCGGGTGGGGGCACGACCCGTTTCGAACCGGGCTCATCTGATCGACAGCTGCTCGGTGAGCCCGAACAGCTTCGGGCCGACCATCCGGAGTTCGCATCACTGAGGTTGGTCAAGTCCGACACGGACGGCTACGACGTCGAGTTGATCCCGTCGATCGCCCGAGCTTGGTCTGATTCCGCCCCGGTGATGTTCTTCGAGTACGACCCCAAGCTTTCACGCATTGCTGGCAACGATCCCTTGGCAGTGTGGTCTGAGCTGAGCGCCTTGGGCTACTCAGCCGTGGCGGCTTGGAACAACTACGGCAGGCCGGTCGGCCACTTCGCGATCGCCGATGTCGGGACCGCCGCGGCTGTGCTCGACGAGCCCGTCGACGGTCGCGCGCAGGTCTACTGGGACGTCGCCGTCGTGCACGGCAAGGACGCGGCCGGTCTGACGGCGATCGAGTCGCTGACCCGTTAGTCCTCACGTTCGAGCCCATTGGATAGCCTCGCGGCATGACTCGGCGACCTAGGCGCACGCAGCACCTGCTTCTCCTGGCCGTGTCGGCCATGGTCCTGGTGCTCAGCGGCTGCCAGCAGTCCGAGCCGCCGCCGTCGTCGGAGAGCCAGCCGCACGTGCCGCCCAGCAAGATCACTCAATACGTCGCGATGGGTGATTCGTTCGTCTCGGGGCCGGAGATCGTCGCCGCAGCAGCCTGCGCCGAACGTCTGCCTCCAGTCGAAGCGCAACTATCCGCACCTGCTGGCCAAGGAGCTCGGCATACCGGAGCTCATCGATGTCAGCTGCGCCGGCGCCTCGACCTATCACCTGCTGCACGACGTGCCCGTCCCCGGCCAGAAGACCGTACGCGCGCAGGAGGACGCCCTCACGGACCAGACCCGGCTCGTGACGGTCGGCATCGGCTACAACAACGACCTGTTGTTCACGAACCTGCTCGCTGCCTGCATCCCGACTGCCAAGCCCAAGGCCGGCGCTTGCCAGGACTACGTCGAGGGCAGCATGCGCAAGCTCCTGAAGAAGGAGCGAGATGACGTGCTCGTCGCGCTCCAGGAGATCCGCGGCGATGCTCCCAAGGCGACCGTGGTCCTGGTCGGCTACCTCCCGGTGCTCCCCGAGCCCGATGCGTGCCCTGAGTCGGTCCTGCCGCGCGCCGACCAGCGCAGCATCTACGACGCCGAGCGGGCGGTGGAGGGCAATCTCCGGGCGGCGGCTTCGGAGGCCAAGATCGAGTTCGTCTCGATGCGCACGGTCGGCCGTGGCCACGGGATGTGTGCCGGCGAAGACGCGTGGGTCAACGGCATGACGGCGCGGCCGGGCGACGGAGTCGTCGTCCACCCGCGGGCCGTGGGCATGAAGGCCGTGGCGGACGCCGTGGCCAAGCGGCTGCGAACCTTCGAGCACTGAGCGGGTCGCAGCAAATGACGCGGACGTGCGATGCGGTGCTCACCGGCGCTGCCGACATCGAGTACGGTAAGCGGGATTCTCCAGCTGAATCGTCGTTCGACCGTCGACAGCGGAAGTCGATTCCGATGTTCCAACCACTGCGGTCGTCAGCCACACGTACCGCGTCCAGGCGAGAATTGCTTGAAAGGACCGGTGACGCGTGAACGCGGATCACACACCTGCTGCTCACTACGACCGGTCACCACGGCCTGGGGTTTGCTGCTCGGCGACGACCTGCACTACGGCGTGTTCGACTGGCGACGAGTCGCTGCCGGCGGCGACCGGGCCTTGACCAGCAGATGGCGGACGCCGCAGAGCTTCGACCGGGGCTCGCGTGCTCGACGTCGGCTGCGGCACCGGAGCGCCGGCCTGCCAGCTGGCCGAGCAGTTCGGCGTAAAGGTCGTCGGCATCACCACCAGCGAGGTCGGTGTCGAGGCAGCAACGTACGCGCCGCTGAGCGTGGGCTGTCCGACCAGGCCTCGTTTGAGTTGCGCGACGGCACCGACAACGGCTTCGAGTCCGAGAGCTTCGATCGGGTCTGGGTGCTCGAGTCGTCGCACCTGATGCCGGGACGCGAGCAACTCGTCAGCGAGTGCGCTCGAGTCCTGACGCCCGGCGGGCGGATGGCGTTGTGCGACATCATCAGGCAGCGCGAGATCCCGTTCGGCGAGTTGCGCGCGCGCCGACGAATTCGCCACCCTGCGCGCGGCTTTCGGCGAGGCACGCATGGAGCCCTTGGAGGACTACGTAGAGTTCGCCGCACGCCGCTGGCCTGGTGGTCGACCGTCGAGGACCTGACCGAGCGACGCTGCCGACTTTCGACCGCTGGCGCGCAAACGCGGAGGTGCACGCGACGAAGTCGAGGCCTCGGTACAAGGGCCTCGACGACTTCGTGCGGAGCGCCGACATCCTGGAGTCGATGTGGCGGGACGGGACCCTGGGCTACGGTATGTTCGCCGCTGAAAAGCAGACCGTAAGACGGCCCGATTGCCATCCGACAACCCGATACCTAGGAGAACCAAGTGGAAGAGTCCGATCGCATCCTCGGAACTATCAGGACGTTTCTGAAGCGGCAAAAGAAGGAAGACGGGTGGAGCTGGACACCCCGCTTTTCGCAGAGGGCATCGGACTGGACTCCTGCAGACGGCCGAATTCTCGGTGATGCTCGAGGACGAACTCGGTCGCGACCCGTTCAGCGAGGGTCAGATCCCGCAGACCGTCGGCGAGATCGTCGACTTCTACGGCGAGAAGCCAGCTTGTTCGAGCTCTCCCGCGCCGCGGCAACGACGCCGCGGCCCCAGCGATCTCCTACGGATCCGAGTCGACGTACGGCGACCTTTTGGTGGCGGCTCGGAGCGCGCTGCGAATCTCCGAGGGGCAGGGGTCTAACGATTCGCTATACGCGACCCAGATCCGCACGCCGTCGTGGCCCTTCTTGGTGGAGCGTCGCTGTGGCGCCGAGGCTTGTGTCTACCCGCCGACGGCGACGGCCGAGATCGTGGCCGATCTCGCTAGCGATTTGACCACGCCTTTGTCGTGTCGTCGGAGGCGTGGTCGGCAACTACTCGGTCCTCGACCCCTCCGAGCTGATCGCAGCCGGTGGCCGTGACGACAGAGCTTCAGGCGTTCGGAGCCGCATCTCGTGCTGACGACCGGCACCACGGGCACACCGCGCGGAGTGCGACACGACTGGTCGAGGCTTCTCCCGCTGTCAGACGTCCTTCCGACCGGACGTTGGCTGCTTGGCTACGGCCTGAACCAGTTCGGTGGGCTCCAGGTCCTCATGCATGTCATGGTCTCAGGCGATTGCTCGTGGCAGCCCCATCTTCCAGCCGATGGGCTGGCGGCGATGCGCGAGCAGCCGTGACCCACGCGAGCGCGACTCCGACATTCTGGCGATTCGTGCTGGCCGAGATGGTTTCCGACGGTCGAGGCGCCCGCTCTGAACAGATCACGCTGGGCGGCGAAGCTCCACCGGGCCGTGCTCAGGATCTCGCGCAGGCTTTCCCGCGCCCGGATCACTCAATTTATGCGGCGAACGAGTTCGGTGCGATTTCGTCAGTCAGCGACAGCGAAAATGGCCTTCCGGTCTCGGCGCTCGAGTCGAAGACCGGAGTAGAGCTCAAAGTCGAGGACGGCGAACTGTGGGTACGAACCTAAACGGGCATGCTGGGGTACTACGGCGAGCCAGACCTGATGACGCATGCTGGCGGGCGACAGGCGATCTGGTCGAGCTAGAAGGGGATCGACTGCATTTTCGGGGGCGGATCTCCGACGTGATCAACGTGGGCGGTGTGAAGGTGCATCCGCTGCCCGTCGAAGAGCGCATCGATGCGGTCCTGGCGTGTCAGCTCTTCGAGTTTTCGGTCGCGCGAGCGCCTTGGCGGGCGCGATCGTCGCCGTAGAGGTCGTGCCTGCAGACAGTGTGACATCGACGAGCTCGACGCCGCGATCCGAGAGGCCTGCGAGGATCTTCCCCGGCGTACCGACCCCGCAGTATTCGATTCGTCTCCCGAGATCAGCACGATCGGCAGCAAGACAGTCCGGCGCGACATATCCAAGGAGAATCAACATGGCTGACCGAACCGTGATCATCACCGGCGGTAGCAAAGGACTGGGAGCCGGCCTCGTCCGTTCCTATCTGGAAAGCGGTGACCGCGTTGCTACGTGCGCGCGGTCGTCGACCCCCGAAGTGGACTCGTGGTCCTCCGACCCCGCCTGAGCGACCGCTTCCTTTTCGTTGAGGCAGACCTGTCCGACCGAGACGATGCCGCGGCCTTCGTCCAGGCCGTCGTGGCGAAGTGGGGCGGCGTGGACGTGCTGGTCAACAACGCCGGTGTCGCGCGCGACGGCATCCTCGCGATCTTCTCCGACGACGACGTCGACACGGTCATCGACCTGAACCTGAAGGCGACGTTCCAGGTCACCAAACTGGTGAGCCGGCGGATGCTCGCCAAGGGGTCCGGCTAGATCATCAACATCTCCTCGATCGTTGGGCTGTCCGGCTATCGCGGCCTCGTCGGTCTACGCGGCGACCAAGGGGGCGCTCGACGCGTTCACCCGGTCGCTGGCGCGCGAGCTGGGCTCGAGGGGGATCACGGTCAACTCCGTCGCGCCTGGCTACCTCCGCACCGAGATGAGCCACGGGCTGGACGAGGGACAGATGCAGCAGATCGTCCGGCGTACGCCAGCAGGTCGGCTCGGCGAGCCAGACGACGTCGCGCGGGCGGTGCAGTTCCTCACCGACCGACGAGAACGACTTCATCACCGGCCAGGTCCTGGTCGTCGACGGCGGACTCACCAGCTGACTCATCTCAGGCCGGGGATCGCCAGCCACACAGAACGACGGCGCCTTCGCGAAGGAAGGCGCCGCCTGGCCAGCATTTTCCCGGCTACCAGGCGTGCTGGATCTGAGTCGTCGTGGCTCCGTTGCCTGAATGCGCGGGAATCCGGTCGAGCAACTGTCCCAGTGAGGCGGGTGATCGCCGCGTGGGTACCGAGGTGCTGTGCCGCTGTGGAGTTCTTGGTTCCTTGTCTACGCCGATCGTCGTTCTGCGCAGACCTACTGACTCGTAATGTTGTGCGCGTTGCTTCACAAGCGCACGAGCGTCAGGCCCGACGCGGTGCTTGCGGCGCGACACCACGACATCGCGATGGCGCCGACCGCACCTGCGACCACAGCGGCAGCTGCCGCCTTGCCGACTGGGTGTCGAGGCTGAGTCGGCTGCGCAGCGCGACGGGTCGGTCGAACACCAGGATGGGCCAGTCGTTCGCCACGGCGAGGGCGCGCAGGGTCTTGTCGGGGTTGACGGCGTAGGGGTGGCCGACGGCCGCGAGCATCGGGGCGTCGGTCTCGGAGTCGGAGTAGGCGTAGCTCGGCCAGGTCGTAGCCCCGCTCGGCGCATCTTCGCATCGCCGTCGCCTTGTGGGGTCCGTAGGCGTAGAAGTCGACCTCGCCGGTGTACCTGCCGTCTCGCCGACCAGCGTCGTGGCGATCACGTGGTCCACGCCCAGCATCGCGCCGATCGGCTCGACGACCTCGGACCCGGAGGCGGACACGATCACGACGTCGCGGCCGGCGGCCTGGTGCTCCTCGATCAGGTGCACCGCCTCGTCGAACACCAACGGGTCGATGATGGTGTGCAGCGTCTCGGAGACGAACTGCCGGACCGTCTCGACGTCCCAGCCGGCGACCATCTGGGTGAGGTAGGCGCGCATCTTCTCGAGCTGGTCGTGATCGGCGCCGCTGACCGCGAACATGAAGTTGGCGTAGGCGCTGCGCAGCACGGCGCGACGGGTCAGCAGGCCGCCCTGGAAGAACGGCTTGCTGAAGGCGAGGGTGCTCGATTGGCGATGATCGTCTTGTCGAGATCGAAGAACGCCGCCGACCTCGGTGGGGCTCACGCGTTCAGGATAGGCGCGGTCCATCCACAGGCAGCCAGGCCGCGGCCGTCCACAGCCTCGTGCCGCGGCGGTTTCGCCGGCCCGGCGGCGCGCGACGCTCGACGCATGGCGGACATCGCCGCGCCCCTCATCGCCACTGCCGACCACCAGCTGCTCGACGACGCGCTGCGCTGGTGCGCCGCGGCCGGGCGTCGCCCGAGGTGGCCCCCGACCTCGACGGCGCGCGACGCGAGTGGCGCCAGGCGGCGGTCGTGCTGGTCGGCGACGACCTGGCCGGCGACGTGGCCCGATGCGCGCTGCCGCGGCGGGACCACGTCGTGCTCATCGCCCGCGAGCCCGAGCGTGGTGGCCGACGCGGTCGAGCTGGGAGCCGTGGCGTGTGTTCGTCGCTCGACGAGGAGGAGCGCTCCTCGAGGCGCTGGCCGTCGGCGCTCGACGGGCGGGGCGAGGGGTGCCTGGTCAGCGTCGTCGGTGGCTCCGGCGGGGTCGGGCGCGTCCACGTTCGCGGCCGCGCTCGGGCTGGCCGGTGCACCGCCGCGGGCTGCGGTCGCTGCTGCTCGACGCCGACCCGCGGGGGTGGGCTCGAGCTGCTCCTGGGCAGCGAGCGGGCCGACGGGTCTGCGGTGGCCCGACCTCGCCGCGACCCGCGGTCGGCTGAGCGCCGGGTCGCTGGCCGACGTGCTGCCCGTCACCACGGCCTCGCGACCGCTGTCGTGGGACCGCGCCGGGCGCGGCGCAGCTGCCGGCGGCGGTCCCGTCGGTGCTCGACCGCGGCCGTGCGCGGGCTTCGATCTCGTCGTGGCCGATGTGCCGCGCACCTCGACCCCGCTTCGGCGTCGACATCGTCGGCCGGTCGGTGCTGACGGTGGTCGTCGTCGCCGAGGACATCGGCGGCGTCGGGGCCGCGCGGCAGGTGCTCGGCCGGTCTGCGCAGGCGTGCTCGTCGGTCGTGGTGGTCAGCGTCAGCCGGCGCGGCGGGATCGGCCCGGCGGCGGTCGCGGAGGCGCTCGGCCTCCCGGTGCTGGCGCGCATCGCCTCGACCGTCGCATCCGCGGCCGGCCATCGACCGCGGCCACGGGCCCCGGCGGTCGCGATCGCTGCGGCGACGGCCGCGCGCCGTGCTCGACGCGCTGGGGCTGGACGACGGTCATGACCGACGCTGCGCGATCGTCGAACGGGTGCGACAGCGCCTGGCTGCCGACGCTGCCGAGCCGACCGCCGCACACCGTGGCCGACGCCCTGCGGGCCGAGCACCAGGTGGCCGGCAGCGGCACGGTGCTGGCGCTGGTCGACCGGCTGCGCAGCGAGATGCTGGGCGCCGGGCCGCTCGACCCGGTGCTGGCCCTGCCCGGCGTCACCGACGTGCTGGTCAACGGGCGCCGATCAGGTCTTCGCCGACCGCGGCGACGGGCTCGAGCAGTCGACGTGCGGTTCGAGGACGAGGAGTCCGTGCGCCGGCTCGCTCAGCGCATGGCGGCCCAGGCCGGACGCCGGCTCGACGACGCCAGCCCATGGGTCGACGCGCGGCTCGCGCGACGGCACCCGCCTGCACGCCGTGCTGGCGCCGCTCGCCCGGCCCGGCACGGTCATCTCGCTGCGGGTGCCGGCGCGGCGATCGTTCTCCCTCGACGAGCTGCACGGCTGCCGGCTCGCTGGCGACGGGGCGCGCCGAGATCCTGCGCCGGATCATCGCGTCGCGGGCGGCATTCGTGGTCACGGGCGGCACCGGGAGCGGCAAGACCACGGTGCTGGCCGCGCTGCTGGCCCTGGTCGACCCGCGCGACCGCATCGTCGTCGTCGAGGACGCCACCGAGCTGCGACCCGACCACCCCCACGTCGTCGGGCTCGAGGCGCGACCTGCCAACGTCGAGGGCGCCGGCTGGTCACGGTGCGCGATCTGGTGCGCCAGGCGCTGCGCATGCGCCCCGATCGGCTCGTGGTCGGCGAGGTGCGCGGCGCCGAGGTCGTCGACCTGCTGGCCGCGCTCAACACCGGGCACGAGGGCGGGTGCGGCACGCTGCACGCCAACTCAGCGCCGACGTGCCGGCCCGCTTCGAGGCGCTCGGTGTCGCTGCCGGGCTGCCGCGCGACGCGGTGCACAGCCAGCTGGCGGCGGGCGTCGACCTCGTCATCCACCTCGGCCGCGGTGCCAGACGGCACACGCCGGGTCGAGCAGATCGCGGTGCTGGAGCGCGATCGCGGCGGGCTGGTGTCCGTGCGTCCCGGCGCTCACGTTCGTCGGCGGGGGCGCGCGCGTGGTCCGGCCACGAGCAGTTCTCGAGGCGCTGCTCGCGTGACGCGTCCTGGCGCGTGGTGGCCGTGGCGTCGGTCCGGCTGCGGTGGCCGTCGGCGGCAGCCGGATGCGTCACCGGCTCGGCGCTCCCCGGCGCGCGTCGGACCCTGCGTCGGCCGTCGTCGCTGGTCGCTGGCCGTCGGTGTGGTGCTCGGGCCGGGTCGGCCTGTCCGGCGGCGCCTGTTCGTCGTCGTGGCCACGGTCGGTCGCGGTCGGCGTGTCCGCAGTCCGCCAGGTGGCGGGCCGAGCGTCGCGCGCGCGGTCGGCGAGCGACGTCGCCGCGGTCGTCGAGGCGGTCGGTCTGATGGCGGCCGAGCTGCGCGCCGGGTCCTGCCCGCAGCGGGCGCTCGGCGGCTGGCCGCCGAGTTCGACTTCCTCGCGCCGGCCGCCCGCGCCGCCGAGCTCGGCGGCGATGTCGCCGGCGGCGCTGCGGCACGCAGCCGCCGAGCCCGGTGCCGAGCTGCTGGGCGACGCTCGCCGGCGCGTGGCTCGTCGCCGAACGCTCCGGCGCGCCGCTGGCGCGGGTGCTCGACCGGCTGGAGGAGCCGGCGCGCGGACGATCTCGAGCTCGAGCGCGAGGTCGAGTCGGGCGCTGGCGCCGGCCCGAGCGACGGCCGGCTCATGGCGGTGCTGCCGGTCTTCGGGCTGGCGCTCGGCGCGGGCATGGGCGGCGATCCGGTCGCGTCTGCTGACCGGCACGGTGCCCGGTGCGTCTGTCCTGGCGGCCGGTGTCGGCCTTGCCTGCGCCGGGGTCGCCTGGGTCGAGCGCATCGCGCGGTGCGGAGGCAGAGCGGTGATCCGCGGCGCTGCTCGCCGCGCTGGCCGTCTGGTGCCTCGTGCCGGCGTCCACGACGGCGCCGGCAGCGCGCGCTGTTCGGCGGCCGGACGGCGACCGGTCGAGCTCGACCCGGCGCTGGTCGCCGCGGTCGCTGACCCCGGTGGCGGCTCGTGGTGCTGCTGGGCTGGCCGTCGGGTGCCGTCGATCGGTGTCGGCGCTCGCGCCCGTCGTGCACCGATCGGTCAGCCGGCTGGAGACGGCGGCCGCGCGCCGACGCGAGCGCGCAGGATCGCGGCGCAGCTGCCGACCGCGCTCGACCTCATGGTCGCGGCGCTCGAGGTCGGACGACCACCGGTGACGGCGTTCGCGCTCGCCGCCGAAGCCACTGCTGACCCGCTCGGCTCCGAGCTCGGGCTCGGTCGCCGACCGCCTGGCGGTCGCCGGCGACTCCGAGGCGGTGTGGCGATCCTGGCCGCCGACCCGGTCCTTGCCCCGGTCGGCCGGGCGTTCCGTCGCGCCGAGCCGTCCGGCATGCCGGTCGCGCACGTCGTGTCGGGTGTGGCCGACGACCTGCGCCGTGAGCGCCGCGCCGCGCGCCGCGAGCGCAGCCGCAAGGTCGCCGTGCGCACGGCCGCGCCGCTGGGCGTGTGCTTCCTGCCGGCGTTCTTCCTGATCGGCATCGTCCCGACGATCATCGCGACGTTCCGCTCGTTCACGTTCTGACGGCACGTCCACAGCGTCGAGCGGCGCCCGTCGCTGTCCCCAGCCACGAAGTCGGCGTCGCAGTTCGCCCGTCAGCCGCCCGCATCTTCTCCTTCGACAGATCCATCCATCGAAAGGACACCCCATGAAGCAGCTCCTGCGCCGCGCCGAGCGAGGCATGACCACCGCCGAGTACACGGTCGGCACGCTCGGCGCCTGCACGATCGGCGGCGTGCTCGTCAAGATCGGCCAGTCGCAGTGGTTCGGCGACCTCGTCAAGGACCTGATCGACAAGATCCCCGACATCCTGCCGTTCTGACCGTCCCGGTCCGGGGCGGCGGTCTCGTCGCCCCGGACCCCCGACTCACCGAAGGACATTCATCGATGTCTCACGCACGACGACCGCGGCATGGCGACCGCGGAATACACCGTCGGCACCCTGGGTGCCGTCATGATCGCCGCCGTGCTCTACAAGCTCGGCCTCCTCGACAGCGACAACCCCTGGATGGAGTCCTTCAGGGACGATCCTCGAACGGGCGCTCGGCTGGGGTCCTGCACGACATGTTCGGACCTCCTTCCCGGTCTCGGCATCCGGGCCGGATGAGGCGCGAGCGCGGGATGGTCACGGCGGAGCTGGCGACGATCGCCCCGTTCGGGGTCGCCTTCGCGTTCCTGCTGCTCTGGATCGTCTCGCTTGGGGCTGACCCAGATCCGCATCACGGACGCGTCGCGGGAGGCGGCGCGCATGATCGCCCGAGGCGAGTCCGTGCAGACGCCAAGGAGCGTCGCCCGACGGCACGCACCGGCCGGTGCCAAGGTCTCGGTCGACACCGAGTCCGGGACCGTCACGGTGACCGTCATCGCCCGGTCGCGCATGCCGCTGCCCTTCTTCTCGTCGGCATCGGGCTCCCAGACGATGGAGGCCGACTCCGTCGCGACCGTGGAGTCTCCGTGACGTCGCGACCGGAGCGCGGAGCCGTGACGGTCGACTGCGGCTGCGGTCGCGGTGCTGCTCGTGGTCGCGGGCTGGTCATCACCGAGATGGCCGGTCTGGTCAGGCTGCGCCACCGGGTCGCCGCTGCCGCGGACCTGGCGGCGCTGTCGGCGTCCCAGGCCAGTGTCGGTGGCGACGACGCCTGCGCGGCCGCGCGGCGGATCGCGCGAGCGCAACGGCGCCACGGTCCTGACCTGTCGCATGGACTTCGACGTCGCCACGATCACGGCCCGCGCCACGAGCCGGACCTGGTGGGGCCACCGGTGGGCGTTCGAGCAGAAGGCCCGCGCCGCCCCTGACTTCTACCTCGGGGAGTGAGCTCGGACTGAGGTCTTGGACTCGGCATCTTGCTGGGAGTGAGTGGGCTGAGGCAGGACGCGCAGTCGGGCGAGGGGAGTGCGCAGGATCACGAGGCACGCGACGGCGTGGATCGCCGCCATGAGGGCGATGGTCGGGCGGAGTCCGATGTGCTCGCCGAGCACGCCCGCCACCGCTGCGGCGAGCGGCATCGTGCCGAAGTTGATCACCTGGCTCGCGGTGATGGCTCGTCCCATCAGGTCACCCGGCACGTACTGCTGGCGCCACGCGTTGCGGATGACGTTGCCGGACACCACGAACAGCCCGACGAGGAACAGTCCAGCGAGCAGCCAGGCGATCTGCCAGCCCGGGCGGGCCAGCGGCAGGAACAGGGCCGACGGGCCAGACGCCAGCAGCAACCAGGTCGAGGCCCGGCCGGAACCGACGCGTTGCGACACCCGGCGGGCGAGTGCGGCGCCGAGCAACCCGCCGACGCTGCCGGTCATCATGATGAAGCCGACCGCCGAAGGCGACAGCCCGAGCTCGTCGACCATGAAGAGCACGAGCAACGTCGTGAACCCGGTCAGCCCGAAGTTGGACATCCCGCCGATGAGGGTCAGGGGTCGCAGGTACGGGTCGCGGGCGACGTACGCCACCCCGGTCCTGATCCGGGAGCGCAGCGGCTCGACGTCCGGTGTCGCCCGGTGACCGACTCGGTCTCCGGGCGGATGCGCCACAGGCACACGGCCGACACGAGATAGCTCACGGCGTCGACGGCCAGCGCCGCCTGCCGCGGTGAGGAACTGCGCCATGAGGCCGCCGGCGCCCGGCCCGACGACCTGCATCGCCGACTCGGTGCCGAACATGCGGCCGTTGGCCTGCTCGAGATGGCGGGCCTCGACGATCTCGGGGATGAGCTTGCCGTACGCCGTGCGGAAGAACACCGCACAGGTCCCGTTGGCCAGCGCCACGGCGACGAGGTGGGGGAGCGTCAGTGCATCGACGGCCCACGCGGCGGGCACGCTGGCCAGCGCCGCGGCGGCGACCAGGTCGGAGGTGATCATGACGCGGCGCGGCGGCAGCCGGTCGATCCAGGCGCCGGCCGGCAGGCCGATGACGAGCCACGGCAGCCACGCCGCCGCGGTCAGGGCGCCCATCCAGCCGGGGCCGGCGCCGAAGTCGACGACGGCGAGCAGCGGCAGCAGGACGGCGGTCGTGGCATTGCCGAGCAGGCTGACGCCTTCGCCGAGCCAGAGCAGGTTGAAGTTCCGGTTCTGCCTCAGCGGCGGTGCTTCGGCGACCGGTGTCGGAGTCGGGGTCATGGCTGGCTCGGGAATCCCCGGCTGTAGACGAAGACCGGTTCTCGCTCGGCGTCGTCGTCGATGGGCCGGTCCTGCCAGCGCTGGAGCAGCTCGACGATCTCGACGCTCGAGCTCGTGCAGCTCGGCGGGCGTCAGGTGCAGCCAGTTCTGCGTCGCGAACGCGGCGTCGGCCCACTCGCCGGCGGCCTCGTGGTTGTCGAGCCACTCGTGCGTACGCGCGACCTGGCGGTTGAAGTGCGCCGGACTCGGCGGCAGCCGCGGCGGTCGCGGCAACCGGGTCGTCGGCGAAGTCCGACGACGTCCACGACCAGCCGGCGTCGACCAGGCGCCACCAACGCTCGCGGCGGTCGCGGGCGAGCTCGGGCACCTCCTCGACGAGTCGACCTCGGACAGCACCTTGAGGTGATGGCTGACGCTGCCGACGGCCTGGCCCGTGCGGCTGCGACAGTGCCGAGGCGGTGGAGGGTCCGTCGACCTTGAGCGCATCGATCAGCCGCGCCCGGAACGGGTGCGCCATGGCGCTGAGCACGGCGGCCTCGGTGATCCGGCGGATGTCCGGTCGCGGTGCTTCTCGGCGTGGCTCATGCCACCACGATAGTTCCACAAGAGCAGTTGTACAAGAGTTCTTGTGGAACTCATTCCGGTGGCGCGTCGGTCAGCAGGGTCTCGAGCAGGCGCACGGCGCCGGCCTTGTCGAGCGGCTCGTTGCCGTTGCCGCACTTGGGGGAGTAGACGCACGACGGGCAGCCGGTCGCGCACTCGCAGGCCACGATCGCGTCGCGGGTGACCCGCAGCCAGCGAGCCGCGAGCTCGTAGCCGCGCTCGGCGAAGCCGGCGCCGCCGGGATAGCCGTCGTAGACGAACACCGTCATGGTCCCGGTGTCGGCGTGCAGGGCCGTCGAGACGCCGCCGATGTCCCAGCGGTCGCACGTCGCGAGCAGCGGCAGCAGGCCGATCGCCGCGTGCTCGGCGGCGTGGGCGGCGCCCGGCACGTCGCCGGTCTCGAAGCGCGGCGGCGACGGCGTCGGGCTCGAGGGTCCACCACACGGCCTTGGTCTGCAGGGTGCGCGCCGGCAGGTCGAGCAGCTCCTCGCCGAGGATGCCGCCGCCGGTCGTGCTGCGCTTCATGTAGGACACGACCTGGTTGACCACGTCGACCGAGCCGAACGACATCGCCGCCTTGCCCCACTGCGTCGTGCGCTCGGTCTCGGTCACCGCGATCTCGGTGACCGACCGGGCCATCGTCGAGTAGTCCGGGTCGTCGCGGTGCACGACCGCGACGCCGTGCTCGACGTCGTAGTCGTCGACGATGTGGACGTCGCCCTGGTGGACGTAGACCGCGCCCTCGTGGACCGCCGAGTCGGCCGAGCCGGCGTCGACCGTGCCGATCAGGCGGCCGGTCACGGCGTCGACGATCTGCACGGGCGCGCCGCCGCTCGACCGGATGTCGGCCAGGTCGCTGGCCCGCTCGCGCTTGGTCCAGAACCAGCCGGCCGGACCGCTTGCGCAGCCAGCCGGCCGCCTCGAGCGCCTGCGACGCCCTCGGCCGTACGCGGGCCGAACATCGCGAAGTCGTCCTCGGTCAGCGGGATCTCCTGCGCGGCCGCCGCGAGGTGCGGGCCCAGGACGTACGGGTTGTCGGGGTCGAACACCGACGCCTCGACCGGCGCGCCGAGCAGCGCCTCGGGGTGGTGCACCAGGAAGGTGTCGAGCGGATCGTCCCGGGCCACGAGGATGCCGATCGAGTCGCGGCCCGAGCGGCCGGCGCGGCCGAACTGCTGCTGCAGTGCGGCTCGCGTGCCGGGGAAGCCGACGCTGATGACCGCGTCGAGGCCGGCGATGTCGATGCCGAGCTCCAGCGCGTTGGTGCTGGCCAGCCCCAGCAGGTCGCCGCTGCGCAGACGCTGCTCGAGCTCGCGGCGCTCCTCGGGCAGGTAGCCGCCGCGATAGGTCGCGACCCGCGCCACCAGCTCGGGGTCGACCTCGCCGAGCCGGCGCTGCGCGGTCGCGGCGACCGACTCGGCGCCACGGCGGGAGCGTACGAATGCCAGGGTGCGGACCTTGCCGATCACGAGATCGGTCAGCAGCTCGCCGGCCTCGGTCGTCGCCGCGCGGCGTACGACTCCTTCGGTCGCGTCGCCGCTGACCGGGTCGCGACCCGGCAGGAGCGGCGGCTCCCACAGCGCGATCGTGCGGGCGGCGTGCGGCGAGGCGTCGTCGGTCACCGGTACGACGTCGAGCCCCGTGAGCCGGCCCGCGAACACCTCGGGCTCGGCGACGGTCGCCGACGACAGCACGAACGTCGGGCTCGGCGCCGTAGTAGGCGCAGACGCGTCGCAGGCGTCGCAGGACGTGGGCGACGTGCGCGCCGAACACGCCGCGGTAGTGGTGGCACTCGTCGACCACGACGTGGCTCAGGCCGCCGAGCACCCGCGCCCATCGAGCGTGCGCCGGCAGGATCGAGTGGTGCAGCGTGTCGGGGTTGGTCAGCAGGTAGTTGGCGTGGTCGCGCGCCCAGACGCGCTCCTCGCGGGAGTTGTCGCCGTCGACCGTGGCCGGCCGGGCGAACTCCTTGGCGCCGGACAGGCGGCGCAGCTGGTCGGCCGCGAGCGCCTTGGTCGGCGCGAGGTAGAGGACGGTCGGGCAGCCGGTTGCCGCGCAGCGCGCTGCCGCTGCGGCCCTCGGCGAGCCCGGTCAGCGCCGGCGCCTGGAAGGCCAGCGACTTGCCCGGACGCGGTGCCGGTGGCGATCACGACGTGCCGGCCCTCGTGGACGTGGTGGAGTGCCTCGGCCTGGTGGCCCCACAGCGCAGAGATGCCCTCGGCCTCGTACATCGCGCGTACGGCCGGGTCGACCCAGTCGGGCCACGGCTCGACGACCGCCTCGCGCGCCGGGCACCCGCTCGACGTGGGTCACCCGCTCGCCGTAGCGCAGCACGAGATCGGCGGGGTCCACCTCGTGATTCTCCCAGACCGTCCGGCACCGTCTCACGGGTCGGCGCTGGCCGGCGGATCGTGATTGAATGCAAGTCGGAGAGAGGGGTGGAGATGGAGCTGTCACTGACGTCGCGCGCTGAGGGCGAGTTCGAGATCATCGAGGTCGGCGGCGAGATCGACGTCTACACCGCCCCCAAGCTCCGCGAGGCGATCGTCGCGGCGGTCGACGCCGGCCACACCCACCTCATCATCGACGTCCAGAAGGTCGACTTCCTCGACTCCACCGGCCTCGGGGTCCTGGTCGGCGCCCTCAAGCGCGTCCGCGCCGACGGCGGCTCGCTCGACATCGTGTGCACCCAGGAACGCATCCTCAAGATCTTCGAGATCACGGGTCTCGACAAGGTCTTCGGCCTGCACGCGACGATCGAGGAAGCCCGCACCAAGCACGCACTGTGATCCCGGTCGCACCGGTTCACAGGACGTCCATGTAACCTGCGTCACGCGGTCTGGTCTCACCAGACCTGTTTTACGTCCTGGCTTACATCTGGAGGAATTTCATGGCGAACGCGACACTCGTTGCGGCAGCCAGTGACCTCGATCTCTCCAACGACAACACGATCATCGTGTGCGGTCGTTGCGGCGATCGGCGTCGTTGCGCTGATCATGGCGGCGGTTTTCCGCGCCGAAGTACTCAAGGCCTCTGAAGGCACCGAGAAGATGCAGGAGATCGGACTCGCGGTCCAGGAGGGCGCCTCGGCGTACCTCGGCCGCATGTTCAAGACCCTCGCGGTCTTCGCCGTGCTCGCCTTCGGACTGCTCTTCCTGCTCCCCGGCGATGCGAACATCCGCATCGGCCGGTCGGTCTTCTTCCTGCTCGGTGCCGGCTTCTCCGCGCTGATCGGCTACCTCGGCATGTGGCTCGCGACGCGCGCCAACATCCGCGTCGCCGCGGCCGCCCAGAACGAAGGCCGCGAGAAGGCCATGCGCATCGCGTTCCGCACCGGCGGCACCGTCGGCATGCTGACGGTCGGCCTCGGCCTCCTCGGCGCGTCGGCCGTCGTGCTGATCTACCAGGGCGATGCCCCGGACGTGCTCGAGGGCTTCGGCTTCGGCGCCGCGCTGCTCGCGATGTTCATGCGAGTCGGCGGCGGCATCTTCACCAAGGCCGCTGACGTCGGCGCCGACCTCGTCGGCAAGGTCGAGCAGAACATCCCCGAGGACGACCCGCGCAACGCCGCGACGATCGCCGACAACGTCGGCGACAACGTCGGCGACTGCGCCGGCATGGCTGCCGACCTCTTCGAGTCGTACGCCGTGACGCTCGTCGCGGCCCTGATCCTCGGCTCGGTCGCATTCGGCGAGGAGGGCCTCGTCTTCCCGCTGATCATCCCGGCGATCGGCGCCCTGACCGCGATCCTCGGTGTCTACATCACCCGCGCCCGCGTGCGGGCGAGAACGGCCTCGCGACGATCAACCGCTCGTTCTACATCTCGGCGGTCATCTCGGCGATCGCCTCCGTCGCGGTGGCGTGCGTTCTACCTGCCGACGACGTTCGGCGAGCTCGACATCGCCGGCAAGGACGACCGGTCTGGCCGCGCCAGCTGTTCGGCAGACCCGCCTCGAGCGGCTCGACGGCTGGAGCCCGCGCACTCATCGCGATCGTCGCGGTGCTCATCGGCATCGTGCTCGCCGCCCTGATCCTGGCGCTCACGGGCTACTTCACCGGCACCGAGACCCGCCCGGTCAAGGATGTCGGCAAGACCTCGCTGACCGGCGCGGCCACCGTCATCCTGTCGGGCCTCTCGGTCGGCTTCGAGTCGGCGGTCTACACCGCGCTCGTCATCGGCGCGGCCGTCTTCGGTGCGTTCCTGCTCGGCAGCGGCTCGATCATCGTCGTCGCTGTTCGCGGTCGCGCTCGCCGGTTGTGGCCTGCTCACGACCGTCGGCGTCATCGTCGCGATGGACACCTTCGGCCCGGTCAGCGACAACGCCCAGGGCATCGCCGAGATGTCGGGCGACGTCGACGAGGAGGGCGCGCAGATCCTCACCGAGCTCGACGCGGTCGGCAACACCACGAAGGCCATCACCAAGGGCATCGCGATCGCCACGGCCGTCCTGGCCGCGACCGCGCTGTTCGGCGCGTTCACCGACAACATCAAGGACCAGCTCGTCGTGGTCCTCAAGGGCATCAGCGGCAACGCCGGCCAAGGCGTCGAGTTCCTGCAGAGTCTGTCGGTCAGCGATCCGCAGGTCCTGACGGGCGTGCTGAACGTCGCCGACCCGAGCAACCTGGTCGGCCTGATCATCGGCTCCGCCGTCGTGTTCCTGTTCTCCGGCCTGGCGATCAACGCCGTCGGCCGCGCTGCCGGCGCGGTCGTCTACGAGGTGCGTCGCCAGTTCCGCGAGATCCCCGGCATCATGGAGGGCACCGGTCGTCCCGAGTACGGCAAGGTCGTCGACATCTGCACGCGCGACTCGCTGCGTGAGCTGGCGACGCCGGGCATCCTGGCGATCTTCGCCCCGATCGCCGTCGGCTTCGGCCTCGGCGTCGGACCGCTCGGCGCCTACCTCGCCGGCGCGATCGCGACCGGCACGCTGATGGCGGTGTTCCTCGCCAACTCCGGTGGTGCGTGGGACAACGCCAAGAAGCTCGTCGAGGACGGCAACCACGGTGGCAAGGGATCGCCCGCCCACGAGGCGACGATCATCGGTGACACCGTCGGTGACCCGTTCAAGGACACCGCCGGACCGGCGATCAACCCGCTGCTCAAGGTCATGAACCTCGTGGCGCTGCTGATCGTGCCGCTGATCATCAAGTACACCTACGGCGACGACGCCAGCGAGCTGGATCCGCTACTCGATCGCCGGCGTCGCGGCGCTGATCATCGCGGTGGCGGTCTACGTCTCGAAGCGTCGCCCGATCGCGCTCGAGGCCGACATCGTCGACGAGCCCGAGCCGCAGAACGTCCCGGCCGCGTAGTCGCACCCTGCGAGGGCGCAATCGGCGTCAGACCTCCGGGTCGATCGCGCACGTTGCGCCACTGCGCGGTTCTGGCGCATCTGACAGGCTGGGCGGATGATCGACGACGCGCACGTCCAGGACCTCCGCGCGGCGCTGACCCGGGCGGACTTCACCGTCGACGCGGTGTTCGCGCTGCTCGGCGAGGACGCGCACCGCGCCCTCGGCCGCAACCAGACCGTCCCGGCGCAGACGGGCGACGAGCGGCGGCGGCGCGCTCGCGACCCTCGTGCGGCTGTTCGCGCTGCAGGTGCCGGTCGACCGCGACCGTGCCGACGCCGCCCTGCCCGGATCTGGTCGAACCGCTCGTCGCCGCCGGGATGCTCGACGCCTCCGGTGGTGAGGTCCGCGCGCTCGTCGACGTCCGCCCGTACGGCGACGAGGACCACGACTGGTGGATCGTCTGCGACCCCACGCCCGGCCTCGACGGCCGGCAGGCGCCGATGGACCGCGGCTACGTGCTCGGCATCAGCGAGGCGTCGTCGTCGCTGGCGCAGCTGACGATCCGCGAGCCGGTCGGCCGGGCGCTCGACCTCGGCACGGGCTGCGGCGTGCAGGCCCTGCACCTCGCGCAGCACGCCGCGAGGTCGTCGCGACCGACGTCAACCCGCGGGCCCTCGCGATGGCCCGCCTCACCGCCGACGCTCAACGGCGTCGACATCGACGTGCGCGACGGCAGCCTGTTCGAGCCGGTCGCGGGCGAGACGTTCGACCTCATCGCGACCAATCCGCCGTTCGTCATCTCGCCGCCGGGCAGCGAGGTGCTGGTCTACCGCGACTCCGGCATGCCGGGCGACAGCGTCGTGCGGCACCTCGTCGAGAACGCGGCGAGCGCACCTCAACGACGGCGGCTGGTGCCAGATCCTCGCCAACTGGGCGCACCGGACGGCACGCGACTGGCAGGACGGACCTCGAGGAGTGGTTCGCCGGGCAGCCGCTCGACGCGTGGGTCGTGCAGCGTGAGCTGGTCGACCCGGCCGAGTACGTCGAGATGTGGCTCGCCGATGCCGGGCTGGCCGACGGCGCCCGACTACGTCCAGCGCTACGACGCGTGGCTCGACTGGTTCGCCGACGAGCGGCATCGAGGCGGTCGGCTTCGGCTGGCTGAGCCTGCGCAAGACCTCGGCTGCGCCGGTGCACCGCTTCGAGGAGTGGGCCGGCGAGATCGCGCCGCCGGTGGGCCCGGCGGTCGCGGCCTGGGGCCGGCGCATCGACGCGCTGCGCGGGCTCGACGACGCGGCGCTGCTCGACCACGCGTTCCGGCAGGCGCCCGACCTGGTCGAGGAGACCCGCGGGCCGGTCGGCGCCGAGCACCCCGAGGCGATCGTGCTGCGCCTCCAGCAGGGCGTACGCCGTGCCCGCCAGGTCGACACCGTCGAGGCCGGGCTGGTCAGCGCGAGCGAGGGCGATCTGACGGCCGGCCAGATCCTCGACGCCCTCGCGTCGCTGCTGGACCGCGACGCCGCCGAGCTCCGCCAGTACGTACGCCGGCTCGGTGCGCGAGCTCGCCGCCGACGGCTTCCTGACGTAGCTCCCGCTCGACGTTCGGCCGCGGCGCGCGGTCCTTGGGGGACGAGCGTCAGAGCGTCAGCTGAAGGTAGGCGAGGTCGAGCCAGCGGCCGAACTTGAAGCCGACCTCCGGCAGCAGCGCGACCTTGCGGAAGCCGAACTTCTCGTGCAGCGCGATCGAGCCCGTGTTGGCGGCCTCGATGCCGGCGACGATCGAGTGCACGTCCGCTGCCCGGGCGCGTTCGATCAGGACCGGCATCAGGGCGTTCGCCGCGCCGTGACCACGATGGTCCGGATGGACGTAGATCGAG
The DNA here is from genome assembly GCA_963759975.1 of uncultured Actinomycetota bacterium. GTDB lineage: Bacteria > Actinomycetota > Actinomycetes > Propionibacteriales > Nocardioidaceae > Aeromicrobium. The sequence goes on along the minus strand of CAVXBS010000018.1, from coordinate 382,391 downwards.
TTCTCCACGGTGAATCGGTAGCCGGTCTTGGGCCGCCACGGACCGTACGACGCGAAGCCGATGACGCTGCCGTCGACCTCGGCGACCAGCACAGGGAGCCCGGCGGCACGGCGGGCATCGAACCATGCGCGCCGATCGTCGAGGTCGACCTCGTGCTCGTCCCAGATCGCGGTCGTGGTGCGGATCGCGTCGTTGTGGATCTCGAGGATCGCCGGCAAGTCGCCGTGCACGGCGTCGCGGATCTGCATCGATGCTCCCTTATAGTGGCGATATGTCTAACATAGTAGACGACGTCAGCGTCCGGATTGGCAAGCGGGTCGGGCTCGAGCGCGAGCGCCGCGGCTGGTCGCTGAGCGAGCTGGCCGAGCGCTCCGGGGTGTCGCGTGCCATGATCCACAAGGTCGAACGCGGCGAGAGCAGTCCGACGGCGACGCTGCTGGGCAAGCTGTCGGGCGCGTTCGGCCTCACGGTCTCGACCTTGATCGCTCGGGGCGAGCCGCGCGGGACCCGGGTCCTGCCGCGGGCCGACCAGGAGCTGTGGATCGATCCGGACACCGGGTACGAGCGACGCCAGATCCTCACGACGCCGGCCGGCGACATCACCGAGATCGTCATGCCGGCCGGCAAGGAAGTCGCTGTCCCCGCCGAGTCGTACGACTTCGGGATGCACGTCGTGTGGGTCGTCGAAGGAACACTGACGTTCGTCGTGGGGGAGGAGAGTCACGAGCTCGCGGCCGGAGACCGGCTGCGCATGGGTGACCCCGCACCGGTGATCTACCGCAACGCCTCATCGGCGGAGGTGCGCTACGTGGTGACGGTGTTCGGGTCGTCGACCGACACGTAGCGCTCGGGCCGGAAGGCCGGTATGAGTTGTCCGCCCCAGCACACGAGCGCGATGACCGTGGCGATCAGGCCGCCGGTGACGAAGCCGCCCCACGCACCGACATCGTCGATCGCCGCGCCGACGACAGGAGAGCTCGCCGCACCGCCGATCGTGAACGCCGTGCCCTGCCAGCCCATCGCCTCGCCGCGCCGCTCCTCGGGCACGAGCTTGGCGATCCACTCGGCCGCGGCGGTCATGGTCGGCGCGCACAGGAACCCGGTCGGGATGACCCACAGCGACAGCGACCAGACCTGGCTGCCGAGACCCACCGGGATCGTGGTCAGGCCGAGGGCGAGCAGCAGATAGGTCGGCCGGATCGACCGGTCGAGCGCGCCGTAGATCAGGCCGCCGACCAGCGAGGACAGGCCCCACAGCGCCGTAGTGAAGCCGATCGCGCCGACGCTGGTCGAGCTCGCGCAGCTCCGCGACGATGCCGAGGTCGGTGGCCATCAGCGTCGCCATCGTGCCACCGGAGATGAGGAACAGGAACACGACCGGCACCGACAGGAACGGCGCCCTGGTCGCCGGCTCGTCGGGAGCGGGCTCGCCGGTCGTCTGCGCGTCGATCGGGTCGGCGGGTTGAGGCGCGAGGAAGATCAGCCCGGCCAGCACCTCGCAGGCGCCGATCGAGTAGAGCGCCACGTCGGCACCGGCCTGGGTCACCAGCAGCACGCCCGCGGCGGGACCGATGATGAAGCTCGCCTCGGCGATGACGCTGTCGGCCGAGAACGCCGTGCGCCGTTGGCGCTCCTCGACCATGACGCTCAGCGACAGCCGCACGATCGAGAAGATCGGGATGAGGAACAGGCCCATCAGCAGCGAGACCGGGATCAGCCAGGCGTACGTCGACGACGCCGCCAGGGGATAGAGGACGCGCGACGGCGATGATCGAGGGCAGCGACAGCGCGACGCAGGCCGAGCCGGTCGATCAAGCGGCCACGCCACGGTGAGCCGATCGCGGCGCCGAGTGTCGTGGCGGCAGCGACCACGCCCGCCTGCGCGTAGGTGCCGTCGAGGTCGTCGACGACGTAGAGGGTGAAGACCAGCGGCGCCGCCATCGCGGGGATGCGCGCGAAGAACGCGGCGATGAACAGCGTGCGGACGCGCTTGTCCGCCCACAGCTGCGCATACCCGGAGAAGGCCACAAGGCATTCTTCCACCGACTCCTGACACCCGAGGACCGACTGTCACGGATCGACGCGCGGCGGCTGCTCACAGATGCGGATGCACGAAGTCTTGACGACACACGCTACGGTGTGCTGCGTCTGACCAACTCAGGAGTTCACCAGTGACCAGCCTCGTCATCGTCGAGTCCCCCAACAAGGTCCGCAGCATCGCGGGCTACCTCGGGGACGGCTATGTCGTGGACTCGTCCGTCGGCCACATCCGCGATCTTCCGCGTGGCGCCGACGAGGTGCCGGCCGCGTTCAAGGGCGAGACGTGGGCCCGCCTGGGCGTCAACATCGACAGCGAGTTCGAGCCGATCTACGTCGTGTCGGCCGACAAGAAGTCGCAGATGACCAAGCTCAAGAAGCTGCTCAAGGACGCCGACGAGCTCGTCCTGGCGACAGATGAGGACCGCGAGGGCGAGGCCATCGCGTGGCACCTGCTCGACGAGCTCAAGCCCAAGGTCCCGGTCAAGCGCATCGTGTTCAACGAGATCACGAAGGACGCGATCCAGTACGCCATCGCGCACCCCCGCGACGTCGACATGGACCTCGTCGACGCGCAGGAGACCCGCCGCATCCTCGACCGCCTCTACGGCTACGAGGTCAGCCCCGTGCTGTGGAAGAAGGTCATGAGCGGCCTGTCCGCCGGCCGCGTGCAGTCCGTCGCGACCCGCCTCGTGGTCGAGCGCGAGCGCGAGCGCATGGCGTTCCGCATCGCGTCCTACTGGGACCTCGAGGCCACGTTCGACGCCGGCGAGGGCTACGACCCGCGCCAGTTCCCGGCCAAGCTGTTCAGCGTCGACGGCAAGCGCATCGCATCGGGCAGCAACTTCGACAACACCGGCCAGCTGACGTCCGACAAGGTCGCCCACCTCGACGAGAGCAGGCCGGCGCGCTGGCCGAGGCGCTCGCCGACCAGCCGTTCACGGTGCGCTCGGTCGAGTCCAAGCCCTACACGCGCCGCCCCTACGCACCGTTCCGCACCACGACGATGCAGCAGGAGGCGTCGCGCAAGTTCGGCTTCGGCGCCGCCCGCACGATGCAGGTCGCCCAGCGCCTCTACGAGGGCGGCCACATCACCTACATGCGTACCGACTCGACGACGCTGTCGCAGACCGCGCTCAACGCCGCCCGCGCCCAGGTCACCGAGCTCTACGGCCAGGCCTACCTGCCCGAGAAGCCGCGCGTCTACGCCAGCAAGGTCAAGAACGCGCAGGAGGCCCACGAGGCGATCCGCCCCGCAGGCGAGAAGTTCAAGACGCCCGAGCAGACCGGCCTGTCGCGGCGACGAGCGCCGGCTCTACGAGCTGATCTGGAAGCGCACGATCGCCTCACAGATGCGCGACGCCAAGGGCAACTCGGTCTCGATCCGCATCGGCACGACCGCCGCGACCGGCGAGGACGTCGTGTTCGGCAGCTCGGGCCGCACGATCACGTTCTACGGCTTCCTCAAGGCGTACGTCGAGTCGCACGACGACTCCGACGCCGAGGGCGACGACCAGCAGACCAAGCTGCCCAACCTGTCGGAGGGCCAGACCGTCACGGCCGCCGAGCTCGGCAAGGCCGGCCACGAGACCAAGCCGCCGTCGCGCTTCACCGAGGCCACGCTGATCAGCGAGCTCGAGACCCGCGAGATCGGCCGCCCCTCGACGTACGCCTCGATCGTCGGCACGATCCAGAACCGCGGCTACGTCTACAAGAAGGGCACCGCGCTCGTCCCCGCCTGGATCGCGTTCTCGCGTCATCCGGCTGATGGAGCAGCACTTCGGCGCGGCTCATCGAGTACACCTTCACCGCCGAGCTCGAGGACGTCCTCGACGAGGTCGCCAGGCGGCCGCGAGGAGCGCCTCAACGTCCTCACCAGCTTCTGGACCGGCGAGGGCGAGGGCAACACCGGCCTCAAGCGCCTCGTCGAGAACCTGCCCGACATCGACGCCCGCGGACTCGCGACGTTCCCGCTCGGCGAGGACGATCGACCTGCGCGTCGGCCGCTACGGCCCGTACGTCGAGGGTCCGCCGTTCACCGAGGACGACGAGGGCAAGAAGGTGCCGACCCGCGCCAACGTCCCCGACGACCTGCCGCCCGACGAGCTGACGCTCGACAAGGCCAAGGAGCTGCTGGCCACGCCCGCCGGCATGGAGAAGGAGCTCGGCAAGCACCCCGAGACCGGCCTCGTGATCACCGCCAAGAACGGCCGCTTCGGCCCCTACGTCACCGAGGCGCTGCCCGAGGACGCCAAGAAGGCCGACAAGCCGCGCACCGCGAGCCTGTTCGCGGACCATGGACCTCGACTCCATCACGCTCGACCAGGCCGTGCAGCTGCTCACGCTGCCGCGGGTCGTCTACGTCGAGGAGGACGGCGTCGAGGTCACGGCGCAGAACGGTCGCTACGGCCCCTACCTCAAGAAGGGCACCGACTCCCGGTCGCTCGAGCGCGAGGAGCAGCTCCTCACGATCACCGAGGAGGAGGTCCGCGCGATCTACGCGCAGCCCAAGACGTACGGTCGCCGTGCCGCCGCCGCGCCGCTCAAGGAGCTCGGCAACGACCCGGTCAGCGGCACACCGGTCGTGGCCAAGGACGGCCGCTTCGGCATGTACGTCACCGACGGCGAGTACAACGCCACGCTGCGCAAGGACGACTCGCTCGAGACGCTGACGCCCGAGCGCGCCTTCGAGCTGCTCGCCGAGCGCCGCGCCAAGGGCCCGGCCAAGAAGGGCGGCAAGAAGACCGCCAAGAAGGCTGCGAAGAAGACGCGCCAAGAAGGCGCGACGAAGAAGTCGCCGGCGAAGAAGAGCGCGCGGCCAAGAAGTAGGTCGATCGGTCGTGACGCTGGGCGACGACTGCCACAATCGGGGCCATGTTGCGCCCCATCGTCAGGCCACTGTCACCGCGCGACCCGCACGAGGAGCACCGCACCGCCTCGCCGCTCGAGCTGTTCACCGACCTCTGCTACGTCGTCGCGATCGCGCAGGCCGCGCTGTCGCTGCACCACGAGATCTCCGAGGGCCACGCCGGTCACGGCCTCGTGTGGTTCGGCGTCTCGTTCTTCGCGATCTTCTGGGCCTGGCTCAACTTCGTCTGGTTCAACTCCGCGTACGACCCCGACGACACGATCAACCGGCTGCTGACGCTGCTGCAGGTCTTCGGGTCGCTGGTGCTGGCCGCCGGCGTGCCCGACGTTCTTCAACGAGGACCTGACCCTCGGCGTCGTCGGCTACGTCATCATGCGGGTCGGCCTGGTGCTGATGTGGCTGCGCGCCGCGGCCGGCCACCCGGAGCGGCGGACGCACGGCGCTGCGCTACGCGTACGGGCTGATCGCTCGTGCAGGCCGGCTGGGTCATCGCGCTCCTGGTGACGCGGCGGCCACATCCCGATCTGGCTGTTCGTCGTCGCTCGTGGCGCTGCGACTTCGGGGTGCCGTTCTTCGCCGAGCTGGCCGGCACCACGCCGTGGCACCCGCACCACGTCGCCGAGCGCTACGGACTGTTCTTCATCATCGTGCTGGGCGAGACGATCCTGTCGGTGACGATCGCGCTGCAGGTCGCGTTCGACGAGGAGCACCCGCCGGCCGAGCTGTGGTTCGTCGTGGCCGGCTGGCGTGCTGATCACGTTCAGCGGCTGGTGGCTCTACTTCGCGCGCGACAACTCCGGCATCCTCACGGACAACTCGGTCGGCTTCGTCTGGGGCTTCGGGCACTACGTGATCTTCGGTGCGGCGGCGGCGGTCGGTGCCGGTCTCGCGGCCCGCATCGACCACTACTACGGCATCACTCCGAGGTCGTCCGACCTGGTCAGCAGCGCCTTCGTGACCGGTCCCGGGCGCGGCGTTCCTCGCGGCGTTGTGGCTCGTCAACGTTCGGCTGCACGACTCGTCGATGCGGACGGCGGGCCCGTTCGCGGTCGCGATCGTCGCGATGGTCGCGGTGACGTTCGTGCCGTACTCCGAGCTGTGGGCGGGCCTGATCGGCGTCGCGCTGCTGGTCACGAGATCCGCCTGACCACCGGGGACCGACGAGAGTGTCGGCGCCGAGTCCTAGGTTGGGCGCATGCCCGATGTGTCGCTCGACATCGTCGACCGCCTGCGCGCGATCTGCCTCGCGCTCCCCGAGACCTACGAGGAGACCGCGTGGACCGGCCTGCGCTGGTGCGTGCGCAACAAGACGTTCGCGCACGTGCTCGTGATCGACGACGGCCGGCCCGAGGCCTACGCGCGGTTCATCGCCGACGAGGGGCCGGTCACCGTCGTGACGTTCCGGGCGCCGGGCGAGGAGCTCGAGGCGTTCCGCCAGGCCGGTGCCGCCCTGGTTCGTCGCCCGCTGGGGTCGCGACGTCGTCGGGCTCGAGCTGCGCGACGACACCGACTGGGACGAGCTCGCCGAGCTGCTGACCGACAGCTTCTGCGTGCTGGCTCCGCAGAAGCTCGTCGCCCGCGTCGAGCGTCCTTCCCGTCGCGACTAGGCTCGCCCCATGGATCCGCTCTTCACCGAAACCGGGGTGTTCCTCGCCCTGGAGGGTGGGGAGGGTGCCGGCAAGTCGACGCAGGCGCGTCAAGCTCGTCGAGTGGCTCGAGGGCCTCGGCCACGGCGTCCTGCTGACCCGCGAGCCCGGCGCCACCGAGGTCGGCAAGATCCTGCGCCACATCGTCCTCGACAACGACACCGGCGAGCTGTCGCCCCGCACCGAGGTCCTGCTCTACGCCGCCGACAAGGCCGAGCACGTCGACCAGATCGTGCTGCCGGCGCTCGCCGAGGGCACGATCGTGCTGACCGACCGCTATGTCGACTCGCTGCTGGCCTATCAGGGTGCCGGCCGGCAGCTCGACCCCGCCGAGGTCGAGCACATCGCCCGCTGGGCCACCTCGTCGCTGCGGCCGCACCTCACGATCGTCCTCGACATCGACCCGGCCATCGGCCATGCGCGGTTCGAGGGTGCCGACCGCATCGAGTCCGAGCCGCTGGAGTTCCACCAGCGCGTACGCCAGCACTTCCTCGACCTCGCTGCCGCCGACCCGCAGCACTACCTCGTGGTCGGGGGTGGCGGCACGCCCGACGAGATCCACGCGACGATCCGCGCAGGCCGTCGAGCCGTGGCTCGGGCAGGCGACGGCATGACGGAGGCCTCGGCATGACCGTGTGGGCCGACCTGGTCGGCCAGGAGCCCGTCGTCGAGACGCTGCAGGCCGCGGTCGCGTCGGCCGGCGGCGACGGGCGCTCGATGACGCACGCGTGGCTGTTCACGGGCCCGCCCGGCTCCGGCCGCTCCAACGCGGCGCGTGCGTTCGCGGCCGCGCTGCAGTGCGAGCTCGGCGGGTGCGGCGAGTGCCACTCGTGCACGACGGCGCGCGCCGGCAGCCATCCCGACATCACGCTGATCACCACCGACGGGCTCTCGATCGGCGTCAAGGACATCCGCCAGTACGTCCGCTCGGCCGCGCTGCGACCCGCGCTCGGCCGTTGGCAGATCCTGATCATCGAGGACGCCGACCGGCTCACCGACGAGGCTGCCAACGCCCTGCTCAAGGCGATCGAGGAGCCGTCGCGCCATACCGTCTGGATGCTGTGCGCCCCGGCCGTCGACGACGTGTCGGTGACGATCCGCTCCCGCGCCCGCAGCGTGCTGCTGCGCACCCCGTCGACCGAGGCCATCACCGGGCTGCTGGTCGCGCGCGACGGCGTCGAGCCGGAGCTGGCGCACGCCGTCGCCGCCGCGTCGCAGGGACACATCGGCCGGGCGCGCGGGCTGGCCCGGGACCCGGGCGCACGCGAGCGGCGCCGGGCGATCCTCTCGATCCCGGTGGCGCTGCGCGACCTCGGTGACTGCCTGCCGGCCGCGCACCAGGTCAACGAGGAGGCCACGGCGCGGGCCAAGGACTTCTGCGACCCCGCCGACGAGCGCGAGCTCGACGACCTGCGCACGACGTGGGGCGTCGAGGAGCGCGGTCGCCGCCCGCCCGGGCTACGCCGGCGCGCTCTCGACGTTGCAGAAGGACCAGGACCGCCGTCGCAAGCGCATGGCCCGCGACTCGATCGACGGCGTGCTGCTCGACCTGCTGTCGTTCTGCCGTGACGTCCTGGCCGTCCAGTGCGCGACCGGCGTCGATCTCGTCAACGCCGACGTGGCCGACGACATCGCCGAGATGGCGCGCGTGTGGACGCCCGAGTCGACGATCCACACGATCGATGCCATCGTCGAGTGTCGTACGGCCTTGACCGCCAACGCCGCGCCACTGCTCGCCCTCGAACGCATGATGATGGGACTCCGCAGGTGACTCGCAACAGAACGCTGATCGTGATCTCGGTCGTGGCCGCCTTCGCCATGCTCGTGGGCGTGGCCATCGTGTCGGCCGTCCTCCTGACCGATGACAAGTCGGACACATGGACCGAGCCCAAGCCGGCCGCCACGTCGGCGCCGTCCGGGCTCAAGCAGTTCTACGACCAGAAGGTCAGCTGGTCGAGCTGCGATGACTCCGCGAGATGCGCGTGGATCAAGGTGCCGATCGACTACGCCAAGCCCGACGGGGCGACGACCAAGCTCCGCGCCATCGTCCACCCTGCCGACGGCGGCAAGGCGACCGGCAGCATCCTGGTCAACCCCGGAGGCCCCGGCGGTTCGGCGATCGACTTCGCCAAGACGATGGCCGGCGAGTTCGGCGACGACGTCCGCAAGAAGTACGACATCGTCGGCGTCGACCCGCGCGGCGTCGCCGAGAGCTCGCCGCTCACGTGCCTGTCCGACAAGGGCTTCGATGCCTTCACCGAGACCGACCCCGATCCCGACGACGCCGACGAGATCACGGCGCTCCGCCAGAGCATCACCGACCTCGGCAAGGCCTGCGAGAAGAACTCCGGCGAGCTCGCGGCCCACGTCTCGACCGTCGAGGTCGCCAAGGACATGGACGTCGTGCGGGCGCTGCTCGGCCGGTCCAAGCTCGACTGGTTCGGCGCGTCATACGGCACCGAGCTCGGCGCGGTCTATGCCCAGCTGTTCCCGACCAACGTCGGCCGCATGGTGCTCGACGGCGCAGTCGATCCGTCGCTGGACGCCATCGGCTCGAGCCTCGGCCAGACCACCGGCTTCCAGCGGGCCCTCGACGCGTACGCCAAGGACTGCGTCAAGCAGTCGAGCTGCCCGCTCGGCAAGGACGCCGATGCCGGCCTCGCCAAGATCGCCGACCTCATGAAGCAGCTCGACGCGACGCCGATGAAGGCGCTGGCCGGTCGCGACCTGACCGAGGGTCAGGCGTTCTACGGCATCGCGGTCACGCTCTATGACAAGACCACCTGGACCTATCTCTCGCAGGGCCTCGACGCGGCGTTCAAGGGTGACGGCAGCGTCCTGCTGCGGCTGTCCGACATCTACTTCGATCGCAAGGAGGACGGCTCCTACAGTGGCAACATCGGCCAGGTGATCTACGCCGTCAACTGCCTCGATGCGCCCGACCACGTGACGGTCCAGCGAGACCGAGGCGGCCCTCCCGCGGTTCGAGAAGGTGTCGCCGGTGTTCGGCCGGGCCCTCGGCTGGGGTGCGCTCGGCTGCGCCGACTGGCCGATCAAGGTGACCAACCCGCTGCCCAAGATCGAGGCCAAGGGGGCGCCGCCGATCCTCGTGCTCGGCACGACCCGCGACCCGGCGACGCCCTACGAGTGGGCCAAGTCGTTGGCGTCGCAGCTGTCCTCGGGCGTGCTGATCACGCGCGAGGGCGACGGCCACACGGCCTACACCTCCGGCAATGCGTGCATCACCAAGGCAGTCGACAGCTTCTTCACCGAGGGCACCGTGCCCAAGGCAGGCCTGGTCTGCAAGGAACAGAACTAGGAGTCCCCTAGCGGCTGCCGAGGATCGAGCCCAGGATCGACCCGAGGTCCGGCGACTGGGCCTTGGCCTCGGTACTCGCGTTCTGGACCTCCTGCTGCACGACTGCGGGGTCGGCCTTGCCGCCGCTCGTCAGCCGCTTGGCGAGAAACGCCATGACGATGGGCGCGACGATCTTGAGGACCTTCTCGACGTCGACGCCTGACGCTCCGGCCTTGCTGCCGATCGCCTCTGAGACATTCGGCGTTGCACCACCGAGGACCTTCTCGAGGATCCCGCTGCCCAGCGCGCCATTGATCAAGGCACCCATGTCGCCGAGCGGGTTGGCGTCGGCGTGCTGGCCCAGCGCGTTCGCCAGCGATGCCGCGCCGTCGCCGCTCTGCACGTTCTGCTCCATGCCGCCGAGCAGGGCCGGGAGGCTGTCCCGGATGATGCCCTGGAGCTTGTCGGGTTCGACACCCACCTGCTGGGCGATGTCGTTGAGGGTGCCGGAGTCGATGCCGGCGAGGATGTCGTCTGCGAGAGCCATGCCGAGCACACTAGCCCCGCTCGCGACTGCCCGACTAGGGCTGAGGGACTGCTTCGTGGTGCAAGCCATCACCACACGGGCTCCAAGCGGTGCGGAGCGAGCTCTCGATCGACGCGTCCAGAGCGGTGGTGACGGGTGGATCCACCACCAGCACGGGTTTCAGGCCCTTGCGATGCTGTCGCTCAGCCGCGGACTGCTTCGTGGTGGTGGATGACTTCGTCGATGATGAAGTTGAGGAACTTCTCGGCGAACGCCGGGTCGAGGTCGGCCTCGATCGCCAGCGCACGGAGACGGGTGATCTGCCGCGCCTCGCGCTCGGGATCTGCGGGCGGGAGGTCGTGCTCGGCCTTGAGCTTGCCGACGCGTTTGGTGTACTTGAAGCGCTCTGCCAGGACATGGATCAGAGCGGCATCGATGTTGTCGATGCTCGCCCGGATCTCCTCGAGCTCGGCCTGCGTCGTGTCGGTCACGAGTGCGATTCTACGGGGGAGAGGCCGATGTGATGTCCGTGCGATCACCCGGTAGACTCAGTGATCGGTTCGGCGGGCGATCCCCGGCGAACCTCGGCCGCTTTAGCTCAGTCGGTAGAGCGTTTCACTCGTAATGAAAAGGTCGTCAGTTCGATTCTGACAAGCGGCTCAACGAATTATTGATGTTCCCCCGCAGGCCGCGCGCCCCCGGCGCGCCCCCACTGGTTCAACCGGCCCAATCCGGTCTCGTCGGCGCTTGTCCCGAGGTAGTGAAGATATCTCTGGGTCGTCGTCAGATCCGCGTGTCCCATCCATGCCTGGACCGTCGTGGGGGAGACTCCGGCCTCGAGCCACAGGCATGCCGCTGTGTGCCGGAGGTCGTGCAGGCGCCGTCCTCGTCCGGTCTCTGCCCAGTGGGTCGAGTTCTTGAACGCGGTGGCGTAGAGCCGCGCACCGTTCTCGGTGGTGACCAGCAGGTCATTCGGGCCCTTGCCCGCGGTCATCGACTTCACCAGTGGCAGCACGGTGTCGACCAGAGGAACGTGACGAGTGCGCCCGGACTTCGGCCGCTTGGTGCCGATCCCCTCCGGCTGTGCGCGTCGGATCACCAGTCGAGGGACAGGAACCTCAACGAAGTCGGATACCCGCACCTCGCGCAGTTCTGACCACCGCAGACCGGTCCACCCAGCGAGCCAGACCGCATCGGCCAAGGCTGGATTGAGGACGGCGATGTCGTCGCGAACGGCCTCCAGCTCTTGGCGTGAGAACGGCATCATCTCGGCAGCCGGCGTCAGCTGCGCCGGCACTCGAGTGCGTGACACGGGGTTGACCGCGATCAGCCGTTCATGGATGCAAGACGCGAAGAACGCCATCAATGTCGCTCGGTATCGCTTCACCGTTGACTCGGCGTAACGCCGCGACCAGTCGTTGATGCACCGCTGGACCTCGCGGTCGGTGACCCGATTGACGTGAAGATTAGCCACGCCGGGCGGCAAGGCTTTGAGGACCGATCGATCCGCCTTCGTCGTCTTGATCGCGACGGTGCCCTCGCGATCCACTAGCCAGCTTGCGAACGCCTTCCTCACCAAGACCTTGCCGGCCCGCGGATCGACACCACCTGCGAGCGATGCGCGTTCGCGCGACAGCCAAGCTTCGGCCTCTCGCTTGGTGTCGAACGTCCGACCGGCGACGTACTCGCGCCCAGACTTGAGCTCAGCACGCCACCGGCCAGATCGGTCCTGTCGGATTCCCATCAGGACGCTCGTGACTCGACGTAAGCGAGCAAGTCGTCCTCGCGATAGCGAGGCGCGTGGTCAGTGACCCATACGCACCGCGGTCCCGTTCCGTTCTGCCGCATCCGGCACAACGTCGATGTCGCAACGCCGAGGATCTTCGACACCTCGGTGGGCGACAGCAACTTGAGTTCTGTCATGGCGATCGTTCCTTCCTCCCACCATCAGTGGTGTGCAAGCGACGTGCTCGACCCTCCAGTCTCGAGCTGTCGAGGTGGGAACGAACGTGCTCGAGGGCAAATCTGTGGAGATCCCGTTGCATGCATGCGCCCTGTGGATATAGCGCTAAACCCCAAGGCCACGTTCCAGGGTTGAGTGGCCAAGAGTCGCCCAACTTTCGGGGGAACGTTGGGGGGAACGTTGGGGGAACGTTCCCCTGACATCCGTCCGGACAGCTCAGGGCTTGGGGAACTCGGGTGGGGTCGCGCGGAATCCAGTCAGTCGCACGTCGCTGACGAGTTGTTCGATTGCGCGACCGAGGTGCTCGCTCTTGGCGGTCTTGGAGAGTAGGTCGTCGAGCACGATGCAGGACACGTTCTCCAGGACTTCGGCCATCGCAAGTTCGTCGGCACACACGGCGTCCAGACATGCCTCCAGCTGCTCGTGAATGTCGTGCCGTGGACTCGTGCTGAGGCGCGTCAATCGACGGGCCTTCTCGTACTCGGTGCGCCGGTATGCGCGCTCGACCTTGCGCGCTGACTCCCTGGCTAGGCGTTCCGCGCGCCAGCTGGGCAGATCGTTGCGCTTCTCATAGGCGTCCTGGCGGCAAGATTGCGAGCAGTACTTTCGGGGCCGACCACGCTTCTGCTGCGGGATAAAGCTGCCGCATTGCGGGCAGATCTTGCCAGCAGGTGATGTTGACGTTCCCTTGTCGATGGACATGCGACCTCCTGGATCCCTAGGGCCGCCAAGACGCTCTGAGTGGCCACCTTCAGGTCCTGATTTCCGGGAGTGCATTAGGTGTGTGACGAAACTCGGGCGTGGTGTCCTTTCGGGCTAGAAGTCTCGGCCTTGTGGTGTCAGGAGGTCATGATCCATGGCAATGACTCGAAGGAGCCGAGCAAGCTGCGGCAGTGCGAGCGGTGCGGGAAACGGATGCTGCAAGCAGAGGCGCGGCCGGCCGCGCCTCTGGTGTTCGCAGCAGTATCGGCTTGGGCGCACCAGTACGACACGGCCCGCAGGGTTGGAAGGACTGAGTCGTTGTCTCACGGGGGGATCCGCCGTCTGGCAGTCGACAAAGCCCATGTGGCCACGGCGGTTAACTGTTGACAGTTAGCAGCACGCTGAGTAATCTGCCTCACATCACGAGGTCCCGATGCCGTGCAAGCCCCGGAGGGCGTACAGGGCGAATCAGGGCCGGCCCCCACTACCAGGAGCACGACATGACCCCGCAGCGACATGGCGACAGGACACGCAGGCCGGCAGAGAGCGACCACATGCGGAGGTCGACGTTGAAGCGACGGTTCGCCGTTGCGGCCCTTGCGCCGACGCTGCTTTTGACAGTGGCTGCGTGCGGTAGCGACACCAACAGTTCTGGCTCTGATGGTGATGGGGCGCGGAAGGGGACGATCGATGTCGCGCAGGTGAAGGCTGACCCTGCGGTGGAGAAGCTGGTTCCGGCGGACGTCAAGGGTCGGGGCAGCCTGACGATGGCGGCGGACCTGCACTATCCGCCGACGTCGTTCCTTGCTGAGGACAACAAGACGCCGGTCGGCTACAACGTCGAGATCGCCCAGTTGCTGGGCAAGAAGATGGGTCTGAAGATCAAGATCAAGAATGTGTCGTTCGACACCGTGATCCCTGGCATCGCGGCTGGGCGCTTCGATTTCACGGCGACGAACATGTCGCCGACGCCTGAGCGCCTCAAGGTGCTGGACATGGTGAAGTACTGGAACGCGGGCTCCTCGCTGGTGTTCAGCAAGGGAAATCCGCTGAAGCTCAGCATCACTGACCAGATGACGCTGTGTGGTCACAAGATCGCGGTGATCGCAGGCGCCACGCAGGCGGAGATCTACCTGCCGCAGATCTCCGACGACTTTGAGGCCAAGGGCAAGAAGGCCGTGAATGCGGTGGTGCTGCCAAACGTTCAGGGCGCGCTGACGCAGCTTGCGTCAAAGCGGATCGAGGGGGTCTTCTATGACACGTCGGCGCTGGCGTGGGCTGCCAAGCAGCAGCCGCAGGCGTTCGAGCTGTCCCCGAAGCAGTACGTCAAGAAGGAGGGCAACAGCGTCGTTGCTCTCGGCTTGGCGAAGGACTCGCCTCTGACTCCGGCGTTGCTTGCGGCGATGCAGTCGCTGATGGATGGGCCGGAGTACAAGGCGACACTGGCCAAGTGGGGGCTGAGCACTGGGGCGATCCCGACGGCCTCGGTAGCGAAGTAGGACCGATGTCCGCCATTCGAGCCTGATTTGAGGAGGTGGCCCGCATGGATGCCACCGAGAAGCCGAGGCTGCACCGGCGGGGAGTGGCTGGAGTACGCCGCATGGACAGCGTGTGTGCTGGTCGCTGCGGGCGTGGCCCACACGCTGATTACGAACGAGAACTATCAGTGGGACGTGGTGGCGAAGTACTTCACCGCCTCGACGGTGCTGCGGGGTCTGCGCCTGACGATCATCCTGACGGTCGTGGTGATGTTCTTCGGCACGATCCTGGCGATGGGTGTCGCGGTGATGCAGGCCTCGTCGATCAAGCCGGTACGGTTGCTGGCGTCGGCGTACATCACGTTCTTTCGTGGCACGCCGGTGCTGGTGCAGCTGATCTTCTGGTTCAACATCGCCGCGTTGTACCCGAACATCGCGATCGGGATCCCGTTCACCGACATCTCCCATGCGTGGACGTGAACAAGCTCCTGAGCGCGACGACGGCGGCGATCATCGGATTGTCGCTGAACGTGGCGGCGTACCTGGCCGAGATCATCCGCGGTGGGTTCGCCTCGGTCGACCAGGGTCAGATCGAGGCGGCCGACTCGCTCGGGATGAGCAGCGCGACGAAGCTGCGGCGGATCATCATCCCGCAGGCGATGCCGACGATCATTCCGGCGACCGGCAATCAGGTGATCGGGATGTTCAAGGAGACCTCACTGGTCAGCGTCCTCGGAGTGGCCGAGCTGCTGCAGAGCACCCAGCTGATCTACGCACGCGACCTACCAGACCATCCCGCTGCTGATCGTGGCCTGCCTGTGGTACCTGATCATGACGTTGGCGCTGAGCTACCCGCAGTCACTGATCGAGAAGAGGTACTCCCGCACGAGATCGCGGGCAATGGCCGGCGCGGAACCGACTCCGGTTCCGTTGGACTCAACGTTGGGTGGTGAAGCCAGATGATCGGCGACGGAACGGTGTTCGCGCGTGGGCTGCGCAAGTCCTTCGGCGACCGGGTGGTGCTGGACAGCATCGACCTGGACGTGAAATGCGGTGAGATCGTCTGCATGATCGGACCCTCGGGTTCGGGCAAGTCGACCCTTCTGAGGTGCATCGACGGACTCGAGGAGATCGACCGTGGGGTCCTGAAGGTGAACGGCGAGGATCTCGGCTTTCGTGAGACCGGCAGCTCCTACCAGGCGTTGGGTCGCAAGGAGGCTGCCGCCCAGCGCACCCGTATGGGCGTGGTGTTCCAGCAGTTCAACCTGTTCCCCAACATGACCGCTCGAGAGAATGTGATGTCCGGGCCGGTGCTGGTCAAGGGCGTCACCAAGAAGGCCGCTGCCGAGCGCGCTGACGCGTTGCTGGCCAGCGTGGGGTTGAAGGGACATGGCGACCACTACCCCTGGCAGATGTCCGGCGGCCAGCAGCAGCGCGTCGCGATCGCGCGCGCGTTGGCGATGGACCCCGAGGTGATGCTCTTCGACGAGCCCACCAGTGCGCTCGACCCCGAACGGGTCGGTGAGGTGCTCGCGGTGATGAAGGACCTTGCCGAGCGAGGGATGACGATGATCGTCGCGACCCACGAGATGGGTTTCGCCAAGGACGTTGCCGACACCGTGATGTTCATGGACGGGGGCCTCGTCGTCGAGCAGGGCGTGCCTGCCGACGTGCTGTGCAGCCCCACCGAGGCGAGAACGCAGAAGTTCCTGGAAAGCGTTCTCTGACCGGCGAGACGGGCACCTGTTCCACCTCGATGTGTAGAATGTCAACAGTTAGTCGCCGCGCCGGATCTGCTTCCGGCTTTCAGAGGGGAACCGCACTGTGGCGGACAAGAACGCTACGTCGACGTCGATTCCGCGGACCACTCTGGCGTCCATGGTGGGGGAACGAATCCGCGCCAGCATCCTCGATGGTGACGTCCCGCCCGGAACCCAGCTCAACGAGGTGGAGCTCGCCGCGAGCTTCGGCGTCAGTCGGGGGCCGGTGCGCGAAGCCATCCAGCGGCTAATCCAGGAGGGCCTCCTCCGCAGCGAGCCGCACCGCGGTGTTTTCCTGCCCGTGTTGACTGTCGAGGACATCGAGGACATCTACCTGACCCGTGAGGCGCTGGAGTCGACGGCGCTGCGCTGCATCGCCGGAACTCCTCGGGCCGAGTCGGCGTACCCAGACCTCGACCGCATCGTACGAGCGATGGAGTCTGCGGAAAAGTCCGATGACTGGAAGACCGTCGTCGATCGGGACATGGACTTCCACACGACCATGGTGGCGGCTGTGGGCAGCCCGCGCCTCGAGCGCCTGTTCGCGACGGTCATCAGCGAGACCCGGCTGTGCCTTGCCATGCTGACGGAGGCCTACGACCAGGGTGCGGACCTCCGACCACGTCGCCACGACCTGGTAGATGAGCACCGGCAGCTCCTCGAGCTGGTCCGCGAGGGCGAGGCCGAGCGAGCCGTCGCGTGGCTGAGGGAGCACTTCGACGGCGCGATCGGGACCCTCAAGCGCCGCATCGCCGAAGACGTCGAAACAGCCTGAGGCCGCTGGTCGCCATGGAGGCGACCAGCGGCCTGGTCTCAGCCGATGCGGTCCTTGAACTTGTAATAGGCGCCGGCGAAAGGCAGGAACCACGGGGGACCGAAGTGTCCCGGGATGCGACGGAACGCGAAGTCCCGCCAGATGTTCGCCTCGGGAGCGCCGGACATGTACTCGGCCATCTGGCGGCCCATGTACGTCGCCATCTGGACCCCGTGCCCGGCGTACCCCATCGAGTAGTAGACGCCGTCGTGCTGGCCCGCCTTGACCATACGGTCGAGGGTCATGTCGACCAGGCCTCCCCAGCAGTAGTCGATCCTGGCATCGGACAGCTGGGGGAAGATGCGCACCATCGCGTCGCGGAGGAGCTTGCCGCTCTTCTCGTCGGACTGCGGGTTGGACATCGCGAATCGTGCTCGACCGCCGAAGAGCAGGCGGTTGTCGGGTGTGATGCGGAAGTAGTTCAGGAGGTTCTTCGAGTCCGAAGCCACCCGCCGGTTGGGCAGCAGGTCGTCGACCATGGCCGCATCGAGCGGTTCGGTGGCGATGATGAAGCTGCCGACCGGTGCGATGCGGACCTGTTGCCAGCGGAACGGCCGGCGCGTGTATGCGCCTGTCGCCACGAGCACCTGATCCGCCTGAATCCGGCCTCGAGGGGTCTCGAGCTCGTGGCCTGAGGTCTGCTTGGTCAGCTTCAGCACCGGGGCCTGCTCGTGGATCGTCACGCCGGCGCGCTCGGCTGCCTCGCCGAGCCCCCGGATGTACTTGCCCACATGGAGGCTGGCGCTCTTCGAGTCGACCATTCCACCGTGGAACGCGTCCGAGCCGATCTCGGTGCGCAGCTCCGCCTTCGGGATCAGCTGCAAGTCCGACCCCAGGCGGGTGGTCAACAGCTCTGCGGTCTTCTCGAATCCTTGGACGTGCGCCGGCTTTGCAGCGAGCACCAGCTTGCCGGGGCGCGCGAAGTTGCAGTCCAGGCCTTCGTCCGCGACGAGCTTCTCGATCAGGTCAACCGCTTCGCCGTACCTGCGGTACAGCGAGGCGGCCTTGTCGAAGCCCATCTTGTCGACTGCATCCCTGATGCCGATGGACATGCCGGTGGTCGCCATCCCGCCGTTGCGGCCCGATGCGCCGAACCCAATGGTGTGCTGCTCGAACAGGTGCACGTTCGCCCCACCGCGCGCGAGATGCAGAGCCGCCACGACTCCGGTGAGGCCGCCACCGACAACGGTGACGTCGGCCCGTCCTTCCACGGTGGTCCGTGACCTCTCCGCAAAACCTTGGGGTGCGGTATCGAGCCAATAGGACGTGAACTTCATCGTGGTGCTCCTCACCTGTGAAAGACCAGTCGTCTGCTCTCGCTGAGAAGCCTGGCGCTGGGTCGCGTTGACACTCACCGAGGTTACACCTACTGTTAACAGTTAACAACCCAAGCTAGCCGAGCGCGGGACCGAAACCTTGGAGAGATCGTGGCATTCGACTTCAAGCCGAAGTTCGCGACGTTCGACATGAACGGGACGCTGATCCAGTTCCGCATCAACGACGCGATCCGTGAGGTTCTGGGCGACCGGCTGCCGGCCGAGATCGCCGATGACTACCTGCAGGCCTGCAAGGCGTACCGCATCGACGAGTGCATGGGCGACTACAAGCCGTTCCACCAGATCGTCGCCGACTCCATGGAACGCGCCTCGCGCAAGTTCGGCCTTGAGTTCCGTGAGGCCGACGCACGGGCGGTCTACGAGATCGATCCCCACCTGGGCCCCGTACCCGGGGGTCACCGACGCGCTGAACCGCCTGGCTGAGGAGATCCCGCTGGTCATCATCACCAACAGCGACACCGCCCATGCTGTGCGCCTCGCGGAGAACCTCCAGGCCCCGTTCGAGGTTGTCATCAGCGCCGAGCAGATAGGCATCTACAAGCCGCGGCTCGCGTGCGTTCGAGTACATGTTCGAGAAGCTCGGCGTGACACCCGACGAGATCGTGCATGTCTCCGCGAGCCCGATGTACGACCACCGATCCGCGGCCATCATGGGCATCAAGAACAAGGTGTACGTCGACCGCGGCTTCGAGCACGACGAGCACTGGCTCGGCTACGAGCGGATCACCGACATCGCCGACCTTCCCGTCCTCTTCGGCCTGCCCGCCCGTGCTTAAGACGGATGTACAGGTGAGTCGCCACTGAGCACGGATTCGGCTGGTCGGCTCCAGGCCCTTGGTCTGGAGCTTCCCAGCCTCGCTGACAACCCGTACTACGTGGACCACCGGTCGGTTGGACTCCAGCATCCACATCGCGGGCCAACTGCCTATCAAAGACGGTGTGCTGCTGGGGCAAGGGGTTGTGGGCCGGGACGTCGAGCTGGAGACGGCGCAGGAGCTCGCGCGCCATGCGGTGCTGAACTGCCTCGCCGCCGCTGTGCAGGCGGTGGGCGATCTGGACCGGGTCCGGATCGTGCAGATGCTGGTCTTCGTGGCCAGCGCGCCGGACTTCGGTCTGCAGTCGCGGGTCGCCAACGCGGCCAGTGAATTGCTCATCGAGGTGCTTGGTGAGAACGGGCGGCACGCACGCACCGCGATCGGTGTCGCCGGGCTGCCGCTGAACACGCCCGTCGAGATCCAGATGATCTGCACGGACGGTCTACGGGACCGTCGATCGCAAGCAATGAACAGCGTGCACGCATTCAACGAGCAGCTCGAACGCGCTGGCATCGGACCGGATCGACACCCCGGCGCCGATCGTGCTGGCCGATGTCATGCAGGACAACATCGACCGCATGCAGGCCTTCGCCGCCCAGCACGACCTTGACGTCAGGCCTCACGTCAAGACCCACAAGTGCGTGGAAATCGGTCGGCGCCAGGTCAAGGCCGGGGCGGTCGGGAATCACCGCAGGCAACGTCGGTGAGGCCGAGGTCTTCGCCGCGGCCGGATTCGAGGACATCTTCATCGCCTACCCGGTCTGGCCCGCGGGAACCAAAGGGCCGCGGATCCGTCGACTTGCCGAGACCACCCGGCTGCGGGTCGGCGTCGACAACGTCGCGGCGATCGATGCCCTGGCCGATGCGATGGGATGACGAACCGGAGCGGCTGCAGGTCGTGATCGAGGTCGACTGCGGCGCCCGCCGTTCCGGGGCACCGCCCGAGGCCGCGGGCGACCTCGCGCGTGCCGCCCGCAACCGCGGCCTGGTGCCGGTCGGCGTCTTCACCTACCCAGGCCACGGCAGCGCCGGCCCGGACGCCCGCAAGCGTGCCGCGCAGGACCAGCATGCCGCGCTGATCACGGCGGTGCGCAGCCTCACCGCCGTCGGGATCATCGCCGAGGTGGTCAGCGCCGGCTCCACACCCACCATCGAGTTCTCCACCAGCAGCGTGATCACCGAGATCCGGCCCGGCGAGTACGTCTTCAACGACCTGAACAACACCCGGCTCGGCGCCTGCACCGAAGATCAGATCGCACTGTTCGTTGCCGGCACCGTGGTCAGCGACTGGGTCCCCGATCAGGTCATCCTCGACGTCGGGACCAAAGCCATCAGCCGCGAGGGCAACCCCGAATGGCTATGGCGGTATCGCCGGCACGAGGCGGTCCTGTCCAAGCTCAACGAGTACCACGGTTTCCTTGCGCTGCCCGCCGGCGACTTCCGTCCCAGCGTCGGCACCGTGCTTCCGGTGGTGCCCAACCATGTCTGCCCGGTCGTGATCAATTTCGAGGAGCTCATCGTCACCGACAGCGCTGGCACGTCGCTGGAGCGCTGGCCCGTGGACGCCCGCGGATTCCTCAACTGAGTCCGGCATCCGTACCCAGCATTCCATCATCCACCACACCAACAAGGAGTGCCCGACATGAGACTTGATAAGACCACCGCGCTGGTCACCGGCGCCAGCAGCGGAATCGGCGAGGCTGTGAGCTCCCATTTCCGCCGCGAAGGCGCCCGTCTGCTCCTGACCGGCCGCAGGGAACAACTCGACAGCGCCCAACCCGATGACCTGTACGTTCCCGGGCGACCTCAACGACGAAGCATTCGTCGAAAGCCTGGCCAGCCAGGCCGCAGAGTCCTTCGGCACCGTAGACGTGGTCGTCCTCAACCACGGCCTGCAGGTCAGCGGCCCGCTCACCGAGATGGCCTACGAGGACGCGAAGAACGTGCTGCACAGCAACCTGCTCAGCTCGTTCCTGGTGATGAAGCACTTCGCGCCGCTGATGCCGGCCGCCGG
Source organism: uncultured Actinomycetota bacterium (assembly GCA_963759975.1). Taxonomy (GTDB): domain Bacteria; phylum Actinomycetota; class Actinomycetes; order Propionibacteriales; family Nocardioidaceae; genus Aeromicrobium. The sequence goes on along the minus strand of CAVXBS010000018.1, from coordinate 361,132 downwards.
AGGCTCGTTCGTCCTGCGTCGGCTCACGGCTCGGCATGGTCGGCAAGGCCGATGAAGTCCTGTACTCCGCGGCCAAGGGCGGCCTGATCATGCTGGCCAAGGGCGCGGCCATCGAGTGGGCCCCACGGAACATCCGCGTCAACGTCGTCGCTCCAGGCCTGACCGCTACCCCGATCATCGAGGCCTCTTTCCAACGCCGGGACGACCCCGAGGCCTACCGCCGCCAACGCGAGGCCAGATCCCGCTCCAACGCCTCGCCACCCCCGAAGAGATCGCAGACGCCATCCTCTTCATGGCATCGCCGGAATCCTCCTACATCACCGGAGCGGTACTCCCCGTCGACGGCGGATACACCGCCTTCTAGCACCGTTCCAGCCGCCCCAGACATCACTGGAGAGAAGCCATCGATGACCTTCCGACCAAGACCCGTCACAGGACCAACATCCGCTTGAGTACTGAAACCACCCTGGACCTTCCCGAAATTCCGCGGACCTCTTCCTCGGCGGGAAATGGACACCTCCGCCACCGCTCGCCACCTGCCGGTGATCAACCCGGCCACCGGCGACGAGCTGACGACGTCTCAGACGCCTGATCAAGAAGTGCCTCGCGGCACGGTGGACGCCGCGTCGCGCTGCCTCAGCGCTCGTGGGGTCGCACCCCGGCGCGGGTACCGCGTCGACATCCTCGCCCGCGCCTACGACCTGATGGTCGAGCGGACGCGACGACCTCGCGCACCTGATCGTCGCTCGAGATGGGCAAGCCGTTGGCCGAAGCCCGCAGTCCGAAGTCGACGTACGCGAGCCGGAGTTCTTCCGCTGGTTCGCTGAAGAGGCGGTCCGCCATGATGGTGGCTACTCGCACCGCCCGTTCGGCGCCGCCCGTAACCTGCAGGTCAAGCAGCCCGTCGGACCGTCCCTGCTGATCACCCCGTGGAACTTCCCGCTCGCGATGGGTGCCCGCAAGATCGGGCCCGCCCTCGCCGCCGGCTGCACGAGCATCCTCAAGCCGGCACCGCAGACGCCGCTGTCGTCGCTGGCGCTCGCGCAGATCCTCGCCGACGCCGGCCTGCCTGACGGTGTGCTCAACGTGCTGCCGACGAGCCAAGTCCGCCGGGTCGTCGACGCTGATCCTCGACAGCGGCGTCATCCGCAAGCTGTCCTTCACGGGCTCCACGGCAGTGGCAAGCTCCTGCTGGCGCAGGCAGCCGATGGCGTCCTGCGCACGTCGATGGAGCTCGGCGGCAACGCGCCGTTCCTCGTGCTCGAGGACGCCGACATGGATCGCGCGGTGGAGGCGGCGTTCCAGGCGAAGATGCGCAACATGGGGGAGGCGTGCACGGCCGCCAACCGCTTCTTCGTCCACGCCGCCGTCGCGGAGGAGTTCTCCTCCCGACTGGCCGAGCGCATGGGCGCCCTGGTCGTCGGGGACGGGACGCGAGGCCGGTGTCGACGTCGGACCGCTGATCGACGAGGCCAGCCGGCAGAAGGTGCGTGCGTTGATCGCCGACGCCGTCGACCGCGGCGCCTCGGTGCTCGTCGGTGGTGACAGCCCGGATCGGCCGGGCTACTTCGTCCACCCGACCGTCTTGGTCAACACGCATCCCGACAGCGCGCTGATGTCCACCGAGATCTTCGGCCCGGTCGCCGCGATCCAGACGTTCACCGACCTCGACGAGGTGATCGACCGGGCGAACGACACCGAGTGGGGCCTGGTCGGGTACGTCGTCACGCAGGACATCGACCACGCGCTCGACGTCGCCGAGCGGCTGGAGGTCGGCATGGTCGGCATCAACAGCGGCGTCGTCTCGAGCCCGTCGGCGCCGTTCGGCGGGATCAAACAGTCCGGACTCGGCCGTGAGGGCGGGCGCGTCGGGATCGACGAGTTCCTCGAGATCAAGTACATCTCGATCCCGGTGCGGTCATGACAGCGTCTGCGTACACCGTCGATGTCATCGCCGGTGACGGGATCGGCCCCGAGGTCATGTCGGCGGCCGTCTCCTGCGTCGACGCCATCGCTCCGGCCCTGGGGTTCACGATGAGCTGGCGAACCCGCGAGTGGGGGTCCGACCACTTCCGGGCGCACGGTCGGATGATGCCGGTCGACGGTCTCGACCAGCTGGCCACGGGCGACGCCATCCTGCTGGGTGCGGTCGGCGATGTCGGACATCCCCGATGACGTGACGCTCTGGGGACTGCTGATCCCCATCCGCCGGGAGTTCGAGCAGTACGTGAACCTGCGCCCGGTCCGGCTCCTGCCGGGCGTTGCCTCCCCGCTGGCCGGGGTGAGCCCCTCGACCTGGTCGTCGTGCGGGAGAACGTCGAGGGGGAGTACTCCGAGGTCGGTGGGCGGATGTATCGCGGCCAGCCCAGAAGAGATGGCGGTGCAGGAGTCCGTCTTTACCCGCACCGGGATCAGCGGCGTGGCCAGGTACGCGGCTGAGCTCGCACAGCGACGCCAAGGGCGACTCGTCTCCGCGACGAAGTCCAACGGCATCATCCACACCATGCCGTTCTGGGACGAGGTCGTGCAGAGCTGCGTCGACGGACCCCCGGAGTCACCTCGAGAAGCGTCCTTATCGATGCCCTTGCGGCCCGGATGGTGCTCAAGCCCGAATCGCATCGACGTCATCGTCGCCTCCAATCTCTTCGGCGATATCCTCTCCGACCTCGCTGCCGCAGCGGCCGGGTCGATCGGCGTGGCACCGAGCGCGAACATCAACCCGCCGCGTCGCCATCCCTCGATGTTCGAGCCGGTCCACGGCTCTGCGCCGGACATCGCCGGCAAGGGCATCGCGAACCCCATCGGTCACCATCTGGTCCGCGGCGATGATGCTTGACCACCTCGGCGAGGACCACGGAGCCCGGGTGCTGATCGAAGGCATCGAGGCCACGTTGGAAGAGGGCATCCGCACGCCTGACCTGGGTGGGACGTCGACCACCGACGAGGTCGCGACCGCGGTCGTACGTCACTGCACGCACCTGCTGGCATCCGGGCTCACTTCAGGATGGGCGCTCATCGAGTCATAGCCGGTTTCAGACGTAGCCCGGGCGATCATGGTCGCCGTTCTGCACAGCAGCCGCGTCTCGCTGTCTCGTGCAACCCGCGCTGATTTGCGTCCCCCGGGGGACGCCTCGGGTCGTCACTCGCTGGAACTGGGGACGGCACGAGATCAGAAGGCCGGTTCGGCCTGCTGTGAAGCCTGGCTCTGGCGACGTGCGTCGAGCACCGCGTCGCGTAGCGTGTTGTGCGTGATCGACAGCCCTTCGTATGCCGCTCCTCGTGCGACCGACAGGCCGAGAAGCTGCGTCACGATCGCGACGTCCGGGATGGCTGGGAGACGTTGCCCGAGGCGCCTGCGAACTTCAGGCAGGACTTCGTCAACGAGTGGGCACAGCCGACCGACGAAATACACCGATTCCGGGTCCAACGTCACGGCGACGGAACTGATCGCGGTCACGAGTGCCGTGGTGAACGCCTCCACTACCTCAGCGCGAGATGCGTTGTCAGACAGCTCCAGCCACAGCTCCTCGACGCGGTCGAGTTCCGTTCCGCGTCCACGAGCGAACCGAAGCAGACCTGTGTTGCTCAACAATCCGTCCAGCGTCTCGTCAGGCACTCCGGAATCAAGTACACCGACGTCGCCGAAGGAGGGCGTACGTCCCCTGGCGATCTCGTGTTCGGTGCAACTGGCGAACGTCAACATCGTGCTGACGATGAACAGTGCGGCGTTCCGCATCGTGGCGTCCTCCGTGAGGATCCCAAGCAGGGACGCGTTCGCGTCACTGTCGATGAGCACGGGGGCAGGAGTCCGGTCCTCGAGGGCTCGGTGGAGGTCGGAACCATTGAAGATCTTCCTCGACTCGGTGGGACCAAAGATCGCCGAGCCGTCCCGGACGTGGCCGGGCACCGCCGCAACGATCTGTCGGATCGGCCCCGCTGCGGATTCGCCGGTTTGCTTGATCAGGTTGACCAGCCATTCGGCCGCGGCCCCGGCCTCGTCGTTGTCGATGGTGGGGACGATCACGTGCTCGATCTCGCGACCCCTCAGGTTGGTCACCAAGACACACGTTGTCTGCGCGCCCAGACTGACTCCGACGACATGTCCTGCCGTGCCGGGGACGTCCAGAGAGGTTGACCGACGCCCGCGGCCGGCCACGGCATCCACACCGCCATCGACAAGGAAGCCGTCGAGGCGAAGCTCCTCGACGGCTCTGGACACGGTCGCCTTGCTCAGACTCGTCAGCTCGATGAGCGCGTTTCGGGTCAGGGGCGCCCGTGACAGGACAACGTCCAGAACCGATGCCTTGTTGTAGTCGCGGGACGTGGGGTTGCTGGTCACGTCATGACCATAACCGTGAATCAAACAACCTGCGGGGCACACGGCAGCGGACACGAGGGCGGCAAAAATGAGATTAAGTTTTAGGTTGGAACTGGAACAAATGATGGTATGATCAGGTGACGCACCTCACCCGACCACCGACTGAAGGGTTGTCCGCTGATGACATCGACGTTGAGTCGAGCACTGGTCAACTATCCCAACCGCTTGATCCGGGCGCGCTGGAAGCGCTGCCTGAGCGCCAGCAGGAGATCATCCGGCGTCGAGACGCAGTGCTGGGTCCTGGCTACACGCTGATCTACCAGGAGCCGGTCGAGTTCGTCTCCGGTCATGGCGCGCACTTGATTGACCGGGATGGGAACGACTACCTGGACGCCTACAACAACGTTCCGTGCGTCGGGCACGCCCACCCGCACGTGGCCGAGGCCGTGTCCCGGCAGATGTCCGCGGTCAACACGAACACCCGCTATCTCCAGGAATCGCTGGTCGACTACGCAGAGCGGCTTCTGGCGACCTTCCCCGACGAGCTGTCCAAGCTGAGCATTGCCTGCTCGGTTTCGGAAGCCAACGATCTCGCGATGCGGGTGGCGAGGTACCAACCGGCGGTGAAGGAATAATCGTGACGCGGTGGGCCTACCACGGCATCACGCGCGAAGTCGCGAGCTTCTCGCCGCACTTGGGTGCCGGATCACCGTTGGGGCCGAACGTACGCCTCATCGATCCGCCCGATCCTCGTCTGGTTGCACCCGGGTCCACGCTCGCCGAGCACATGCGAGGCCAGGTCCGCAGCGCGATAGCGGACCTCGAGCGCCACGGCTACACGATGGCCGCTTTGATCACCGACTGCGCCTACACCAGCGACGGAATCTTCACCGACCCCGTTGATTACATGCAGGCGATGGTGGAGGAGATCCACGCGGCAGGCGGCGTCTACATCGCCGATGAGGTGCAGTCCGGCTTCGCTCGCCTCGGAGACACCATGTGGGGGTTCAGTCGCCACGACGTACTCCCGGACATCGTCACGATGGGCAAACCCATCGGCAACGGGATGCCACTGTCAGGCGTGGTCTTCCGTCCGCAAGTCTGCGCCGAGTTCGGCCAGAACGTCCGCTACTTCAACACCTTCGGAGGCAGCTCGATCCCTGTCGCCGCCGGCGCCGCAGTGCTCGATGTCTTCGAGACCGAGAACATCCAGCAACAGCCAGAGAGAACGGCCACACGCTGCGTACTGGACTCCGAGAGATCACGCAGGAGTCTCCGTACGTCTCCGAGGTTCGCGGCAGCGGTCTGTATGTCGGCGTCGAGATCGTGTCCGATCGCGACACCCTGCTCCCAGACCGCGCCCGAGCCGAAGACGTGATCACCAGCATGCGCAACCAGCGCATCCTCATCAGCGGCACCGGCCAATCAGCCAACATCCTGAAGATCCGACCCCCGCTCGCCTTCAACGCTTCCGATGTCACGCGATTCCTCGAGACGTTCGCGAAGGTCGCAAACCAGCACCTGTAACGGCAACAGAAGGGACTGCAGTGAGCAACTCATCGCGAATGAGCCCCGCTATGCGGCTCTTCGAAGAAAGCGGCCTCGCGTCAACGCACGAGCCCATCGACGTGACGTTGGTGAGCAACGCCCTCGAGCAGCGGTACGGCCTGAGCGGGCGACTCGAGCGCCTGGCGACGGAGAAGGACGACACCTTCAGACTCAGGGGCGACGCAAGCGATCACCTCGTCAAGGTCTCACCGCCGGACGAATCAGAGCTGGTGGTCGGGCTGCAGACCGCAGCCATGCGCTTTCTCGAACGCACCGCAGCGGAGCTGCCCGTGCAGCGGGTGAAGCTGACCCTGGACGGGCACGACAACGTGGTCGTCACAGAGGCCGACCGCACGACGCGAGTCCTCAGGGTGCTCTCCTTCATCGAAGGAGCCGTCCTGGGACAGACCAACCCGAACGCCACCCAGCTCGCCCAGGCGGGCGAGGTCCTGGGCCGGATCGACGTGGCGCTCGAGCCGTTCCAGCACCCTGCAGCCGAACGCGGACTGGTGTGGGACATCCGGCAGTTCCACCAGCTCGCCGAGCTTGTCGGACACGTCCCCAGCTCCGAGCACCAACAGCTGGCTCTGGAGGTATTCCGGCTCTTCGGTGCCACGATCGTGCCCCGGCTGAACGATCTCGAGACCCAGATGATCCATGGCGACTACAGCCCTCACAACGTCGTCGTCGATCCACAGGCGGATGACTTTGTCGTGGGCGTCATCGACTTCGGTGACGCCGTGCGCAGCGCCGTGATCTTCGATCCAGCTGTGACCGTGGCAAATCTGGTCGGCCGGAAGCCGGATCAGCCCTGGCGGGATGCCTGCGTCTTTGTCGCCGGCTACGAGCGGGCGCGACCGATCCAGGACTCGGAGCTCTCCCTGCTCCCGGTCGCCGCATTGGCGCGGCTCACGGTCCGCGCGCTGATCACGAACTGGCGTGCCGAGCGAGCGCCCACACGGCGCGATTACCTCCTCGCCCACATGAAGGACGACTGGATCAACGTGAGCGCGCCATGTCCGTACGACTCGACGACGTGCCGGCACAGCTTCGGGACGGGATACGCGAGCCATGACCTCGCACACCAGAAGGAATCCCACATGACCACCCAGCGACATGACACCCATGCTGACCAGGGCGAGAGCGATCTCGCCCACAACCCAAGGAAGATGAACATGACTCGTATGACGTTGAAGCGACGGTTGGCCGTTGCGGCACTTGCTCCGGCGCTGCTTTTGACGGTCACTGCCTGTGGTGGTGACACCAGCAGCTCTGATGCTGATGGGGCGCGGAAGGGGACGATCGATGTCGCGCAGGTGAAGGCTGACCCTGCGGTGGAGAAGCTGGTTCCGGCGGACGTCAAGGGTCGGGGCAGCCTGACGATGGCGGCGGACCTGCACTATCCGCCGACGTCGTTCCTTGCTGAGGACAACAAGACGCCGGTCGGCTACAACGTCGAGATCGCCCAGTTGCTGGGCAAGAAGATGGGTCTGAAGATCAAGATCAAGAATGTGTCGTTCGACACCGTGATCCCTGGCATCGCGGCTGGGCGCTTCGATTTCACGGCGACGAACATGTCGCCGACGCCTGAGCGCCTCAAGGTGCTGGACATGGTGAAGTACTGGAACGCGGGCTCCTCGCTGGTGTTCAGCAAGGGAAATCCGCTGAAGCTCAGCATCACTGACCAGATGACGCTGTGTGGTCACAAGATCGCGGTGATCGCAGGCGCCACGCAGGCGGAGATCTACCTGCCGCAGATCTCCGACGACTGTGAGGCCAAGGGCAAGAAGGCCGTGAATGCGGTGGTGCTGCCAAACGTTCAGGGCGCGCTGACGCAGCTTGCGTCAAAGCGGATCGAGGGGGTCTTCTATGACACGTCGGCGCTGGCGTGGGCTGCCAAGCAGCAGCCGCAGGCGTTCGAGCTGTCCCCGAAGCAGTACGTCAAGAAGGAGGGCAACAGCGTCGTTGCTCTCGGCTTGGCGAAGGACTCGCCTCTGACTCCGGCGTTGCTTGCGGCGATGCAGTCGCTGATGGATGGGCCGGAGTACAAGGCGACACTGGCCAAGTGGGGGCTGAGCACTGGGGCGATCCCGACGGCCTCGGTAGCGAAGTAGGACCGATGTCTCCGGACACTGGCCTGACCCAGCGTCGTCCGTGTGCAATCTGATGCCCAGCGGTGCGCCCAGGTGCACCGCTGGGAAATCAGCGGCTCGGGAGCCATGGATTCACTCGGGGTGAGGATGTCAGGCTCGCATTTGGTCCAGCACCTATGCCGGGGCGCGCCCCCGGCGCGCCCCCGAGTGAGAATCGGTGCAATCGGAGGCATGGATGGGCCTGCAATTGCAAGGGAAAATGGCCGCAACAACCACTCGTAATGAAAAGGTCGTCAGTTCGATTCTGACAAGCGGCTCCACGAAAAATCGACCTCAGGGTTTGGCTCCCGTCGCCCCCGGCGCCCCCCACTGGTTCAACCGGTGCAATGCGGTCTCGTCCGCGGACGTTCCCAGGTAGTGAAGGTGTCGCTGCGTCGTCGTCAGATCGGATGTCATGGCGGTGGCGCAGGTTGGTGCGGTTCGTCGCAGGGCCTCGTCGCCCCGCTACGTCACCGGGATACCGGCGCTGGACAGTCACCGGCACGAGCACAGGAAGGTCGACTGTGTCGGGGCGGCTGCTCCGACGAGATGTACATGCGGGTGGTGCTCGACAGGGTCACTGGCATGTTGATCGAGCGCAGAATCACGGACACCTTGTGAGGGGGCAACGCCACGCAACCTTCACGAGCAGCGCGGCGATGCCCCCTGAGCGTCAGCTCGCCGCCGACATCGAATCATCGGCGCTAGGCGTCGGATTCGGAGTCGAGAGCGTGATGGCGGCGATGACTGCGCCGGCCGCGGCGACGAGCGCCGCGCCGACAAACGCCGCCGAGAACCCATCGGTGAGGGCCGACATGTCCGACACCTTGTCGGCGCCTTGCGCAGCAGCGACCGCAGTCATGATCGCGAGACCCAGAGCGGATCCGATCTGGTAGCTGGTGTTCACGATGCCTGATGCGAGCCCGCCTTCCTCGGGACGGGCCGAGGAGATCGCCGTTCCGAGCGACGGTATGAACGCCAGCGACATGCCGAGGGCAGCAACGAGAGTGGCGGGCAGGACGTCGACCCAGTAGTTGCCGTCAGGGCGAACCAACGAGAGCCAGCCGAGGCCGACAGCCAGGGTGGCCAGTCCGGCCACGATGAGCGACTTGGCGCCGAACCGGTTCATCAGTGGCGGCGCGAGGACGATCATCCCCAGCATGATCAAAGCAGTCATCGGGATGAGGGCAGCTCCGCTGGGGAAGGCGCTGTATCCGAGGACCTGCTGGAGGTAGAGGTTCAGGAAGAACCACATCGGAATCCACGCGGCGCCCAGCAGGACCTGCGCGAGGTTTGCGGCCCCGAGGTTGGGTGTGCGGAAGATCGACAGCCGAACGAGAGGTTCGCGACGGCTCCGCTCGATCACCAGGAAGGAGCCGAGCAGGACGATCGCGGCGGCCAGGAAGCCGATGACTCGCGCCGAGCCCCAACCGTCTTCCGGTGCGCTGACGATGGCATACACCGCCGAGGCGAGCCCGACGGTGACGGCACCGGCACCCAGGAGGTCCACCGAACCCCGACCGGCCATGGCGCCAGAGGGCATCAGAGCGGGGATTGCTACGAGCGCAATGACAGCGATCGGAACGTTGATGTAGAAGACCCACGGCCATGACGCGTACTCAGTGATGACTCCACCGAGGAACACCCCGGCTGTTCCGCCGGCAGGCGCGGCTGCGCCGTAGAAGGCGAACGCCTTCATGAGCTCCTTCGGGTTGCTCCCGAACAGCATCATCAGCAACGTCAGCGCGGATGGCGCGATGAGCGCTGCGCCGGCGCCCTGGATGGCGCGTCCGGTCAGCTCGACTGTGACCCCGTCGGCAAGAGCTGCGACGACCGACCCACCAAGCAGGATGAGCCAGCCGAGGCTGAACAGGCGGCGGGCGCCGAAGATGTCGGACAACCGGCCGCCCAGGAGCAGCAGGCCGCCGAACGCGACGACGTAGGCATTGAAGACCCAGGACAGATTCTCCTGCGAGAAGCCGAGATCGCCCTGCATCTTCGGAAGTGCGACGCCAATGATCGAGGTGTCCATGATGACCATGAACTGAGCCGTCGCGATCAGCGCGAGAGCCCACCACCGACGATCGGTGGTTGTTTCTGATGTCGTGCTCATTTTCGTTTCTCCTATACGGGTGGGGGGTATGCTGGTGGCCTTGACTATGTACCCCCAGGGGGTATAGTGTCAAGACCTGGAGCCAATACCCCTCGGGGGTAATTCCGAAGGAGACCGAGATGACACGCAGCGCTACCGATGAGCACGCACACGGCTACATCGAGCAGAAGGATCAGTATCTGAAGAGGCTGCGCCGCATCGAGGGCCAGGCGCGCGGTCTTCAGCGGATGGTCGAAGAGGATCAGTACTGCATCGACATCCTCACCCAGGTGTCCGCAATGACCAAGGCGCTCCAGTCAGTCTCACTCGGTCTGCTGGACGACCACCTCAACCACTGTGTCGTCGACGCCGCGCGGGCGGGGGGAGCGGAGTCCGAGGTCAAGATCCGCGAAGCCACCGAAGCCATTGCTCGCCTCGTTCGAAGCTGAACGAGCCGTGGCCTTGCCGGTGTCAACAGGCGCCGGGAAACTCAAAGAGAAACGAGGACAAGAGATGAGCAACAACGCCGAGTACCAGGTGACCGGCATGACCTGTGGTCACTGCGAGGCATCCGTTCGTGAGGAGGTTGACGCACTGCCCGGCGTCGAGGTCCTCGAGGTGAGCGCCAGCACAGGCCGCCTCGTTGTCGCCTCGTCGGACGGCGTCGACGACTCCGCCATCACCCAAGCCGTGGCCGAAGCTGGCTACACGGCAGTCCGCGCCTGACCAAGGCCGGAACCTGATACCGCAATCGCAACAGCAGGAACCGCGATCCTGGAGGAACCATGAGCACCCACCACTCCGCACACCAGCAGCAACTCGAACACCAGCACGACGACACCCACTCTCACGAGGACCGCAGCGGTCACGAGAGCGACAAAAGCCACGCGGGTCACGAGGGCCACGGCGGCCACGGTGATCACGTGGCACAGTTTCGTGACTTGTTCTGGGTGATGCTGGTTCTGGCAGTTCCCGTTGTCGGCATGTCTGGGATGTTCGCGATGCTCATTGGCTACGACCTGCCAGACGCCGGCTGGGTTGAATGGGTCTCGCCTCTGCTCGGTACCGTGATGTTCGGCTGGGGTGGGCGGCCATTCTTGACCGGCGCCGTGAGCGAGATCCGCGAGCGAGCGCCGGGGATGATGCTGCTCATCGCGTTGGCCATCAGCGTCGCATTTGTCGCCTCTTGGGGGGCAAGCCTTGACGTGTTGCACCACGAGCTGGACTTCTGGTGGGAGCTGGCCTTGCTCATCGTGATCATGCTGCTGGGCCACTGGATCGAGATGCGCTCGTTGGCGCAGACCACCTCGGCGCTGGACTCGCTGGCGGCGTTGTTGCCTGACGAGGCCGAACGCGTCACGGACGGGCAAGCTGTGACGGTGTCACCGGCGGACTTGGTCGTCGGCGACGTGGTCATCGTGCGCCCCGGAGGAAGCATCCCGGCTGATGGGCGGATCGTGGCCGGTCAGGCTGAGATGGACGAGTCCATGATCACCGGTGAGTCCAAGACAGTCGCGCGGACTGTCGGCGACGTCGTCACAGCCGGCACCGTTGCCACCGACTCGGGCCTTCGGGTGGAGGTGACCGCCATCGGCGACGACACCGCTCTGGCCGGAATCCAGCGCCTGGTCGCCGAGGCGCAGAGCTCGTCGTCGCGCGCGCAGCGCCTCGCCGACACCGCGGCTGGAGTGCTGTTCTGGTTCGCCCTCGGCGCGGCCGCCATCACCGCGGTGGTGTGGGCCGCGGTCGGCATGCCTGATGATGGGGTCATCCGCACCATCACCGTGCTGGTCATCGCGTGCCCCCACGCCCTGGGTCTGGCCATTCCGCTGGTCGTTGCCATCTCCACCGAACGGGCTGCGCGCGGTGGTGTTCTGGTCAAGGACCGGCTGGCGCTGGAGTCGATGCGCACCGTGGACACGGTCCTGTTCGACAAGACGGGGACGCTCACCAAGGGCGAGCCGACCGTCGTGTCGGTTGCACCGGCAGCGGGCTTTGACGAGGACGCCGTCCTCCGGCTTGCGGCCGCTGCAGAGGCCGACAGTGAGCACCCGCTGGCCCAAGCGATCGTCCGTGCTGCTCAGCACCGGTCGTTGGACATTCCCGCCGCGACGGGCTTCACCTCCTCACCTGCGGTCGGCGTCACTGCCACCGTGGAAGGACGTCAAGTCCGGGTCGGAGGTCCCAGGTTGCTTGAAGAGCTCGGTGTCGATGAAGTCGAGGCAGCCAACAACTGGCGGGATGAAGGGTCGATCATCCTCCACGCCGTCGTGGACGGGGCCGTCGTCGGCGGTCTCGAACTGGCCGACGCGGTCAGGTCAGAGTCGCGTGAGGCGGTCAATGCGCTGCACAAGCTCGGCGTCCAGGTCGTCATGATCACCGGGGACGCCGAGGCCGTAGCCGCATCGGTCGCCGACGAGCTCGGCATCGACAGGTACTTCGCCGGGGTCCGCCCGGAGGACAAGTCAGCCAAGGTCTCTGCCCTGCAGGCTGAAGGTCGCAAGGTCGCGATGGTGGGCGACGGCGTCAACGATGCGCCCGCCCTCGCTCAAGCCGATGTCGGCATCGCGATCGGCGCGGGCACCGACGTGGCTATCGCGTCCGCAGGAGTCATCCTCGCCAGCGACGACCCGCGTTCGGTGCTGTCGATCATCGCGTTGTCGAAGGCTTCGTACCGCAAGATGAAGCAGAACTTGTGGTGGGCGGCCGGCTACAACCTCGTCTCAGTGCCGCTGGCGGCTGGAGTGCTGGCGCCAGCAGGTTTCGTCCTGCCGATGTCGGTTGGTGCCATCTTGATGTCGGCGTCGACGGTGGTCGTAGCACTGAATGCTCAGCTGCTACGTCGACTGGACCTGCGCCCCGAGACAAGCGCGGCGTCTGTGCTCGACAATCGGGCCTGACTGCTCTGGCCGGTCGACGGTGGCCAGTCTTTCGTCAGGTGACAGATCGGCCCGCCCGAGCCATGCCGCTACTTACGCCCGACCGGCAGCAGCACGGTGACCGTCATGCGCTCGTCGTGGTCGCACACGAGATCCAGACCGGTCCCGAACCGGTCGTGGTGACCTTCGAAGCACAGGCGGAGCTGGCCCCCCGCGCCAGCGACGATGCTGTCCACCAAAGAGAGGCCGAGCCCTGAGCCAGGACGAGCTCGGGCATCTGGTGATCGGGCGAAACGTTGAGTGGCAGTGCTGAGCAGATCCGGGTCCATGCCAGGGCCTGCGTCGGCCACGACTAGCCGAGCCAGCCCGTCGACCGTCTCGACAGTGACCATGACGGGCGGTGCGCCGTGGATCGCGGCGTTGTCGAGGAGGTTGTCGATCAGCCGGGTGATTCGCGTCGCTCCGACTTCTACGACAGCGGGACCGGATGTGGCCACCTCAAGGGCCCCGGGCGCGCTGAAGGGTGAGTCCGGCGTTGCGAGCGAGCGGCGGAGCTCGATCTGCCTGAGCGCCACCGCAGCGAGGTCCGTGGACTCGGTCGAGGCGGTGGCGGATTGTTCGGCGCCGAGGGCGAGCAGCTGCTCGGCCAACGTGGACAGCCGACCCACGTCCGTGCCGATCTCCTCGAGTATGACTTCGTGCTCAGCGACACTGCGGCGGCGGCGCAGGGCGAGCTGCACGCGACTGGTCAACAGGGTCAAGGGGGTGCGTAGCTCGTGGCTGGCGTCGTTGACGAACCGTCGCTCGTGCTCGAGCGCGTTCTCAAGAGCCGACAAGACGTCGTTGAGCGTGTGACCGAGACGGGTGACCTCGTCGTCGCGCTGAGCCGGTACGTCGAGTCGTACTCCTGTCGCGCCGGACGCGATGTCGGCCGCCTGCGACCGGTAGCGTTCGACCGGCTTCAGTGCGGCGCGTGCGAGGCGGTCGCCGACGACCGCGGTGATGATCAACGCGCCGAGGCCCGCTGCCATCAGTTGTCCGAGAAGTTCTCGGAGAGCCTCGTCGCGCTGGTTCCGCTTGGTCGCCACCACCAGCACCGCGGCATCGCCGCGAGCGCCAGCTGGCAGTGCTTTGGCGTACACCCGCAGTGGCCGGTCGCTGGCGGGGAGGAGCTCTCCTATGTCCTTTCGGAGGGGGCGTCGGAGTGCGGAGCGCACCTCATCTGGGGTGAGGAGGGGAGTCGGGCCGGCGGTCTTGTCTGCCGTCAGGACTCGGCCGGTGCGATCGAGGACCTGGTAGTGGTCTCCGGCAGCGCGCAACGCGTCGTCATTGGAGATCTCGCCCATGGAGGTGACCAGGGGCGCAACGACGCCAGCCGTCTTGGCGAGCTCGGTGTTGAGCCGGTGGTCGAGCGCGTACTGGACGCGCCAGAACACGAACCCGCCTGCAGCGGTCAGGACGAGCAGCATGGTGGCGGAGAAGCCGGCGACGAGGCGCGCCCGAAGTGGCAGCCGCGAGAGCCGACTTCGGTCGCGGCTCATCGGGAGCCCTCATCGAGCCGGTAGCCGGCTCCGCGCACGGTGGTGATCGTCTGGGTGCCGAAGGGTTTGTCGATCTTGGTGCGCAGGGTGGCGATGTGCACGTCGATCACATTGCTCTTCAGATCCGTGTCGCCATCCCAGACCTCGTCGAGGATCGCGAGTCGTGTCACGCACTGGCCGGCACGCTGGAGCAGCAACGCGAGAATGTCGAACTCGCGGGCCGACAGCTCGATGTCGGTGTCCCCGCGGGTCACTCGCCTGGAGCCGGGATCGAGCTCGAGATCGCCGACCCTCAGGGGCCCCGGCTGATCCGGTGCTGACGCTCGGCGGTGAAGGGCACGAATCCGGGCCAGCAGCTCATCGAGGTCGAACGGCTTGGCGAGGTAGTCGTCTGCGCCCGCGTCGAGTCCGGCAATCCGGTCAGGTACTCCTGCCCGCGCGGTCAGCATCATCACGGGTGTGCTGACGCCGAGTTCTCGGAGGCGGCGGCACACAGCCATGCCGTCGAGGCCCGGCAGCATCCAGTCGAGCAGCAGGACATCGAATGCGTGGTCTGAGCCGCCGGGAAGCGCTGCTCTGAGGGCGCTGCGGCCGTCGCGGTGGAGCTCGGTTTGCCAGCCCGCCTCCGACATGGCTTGAGCAAGAACGCTCGCCAGTCGCGCATCGTCCTCGGCGATCAGGACGCGCCTGCGGCTGGTCACCGTTTCAGAGTAGTGCGCGAACGTGAAGGCTCGATGAAGTCGACTGGCCGCAGCCGGCGGCCCCAAGACTTCATTCTTTCTTCATCTGGAGTTCCTAGCGTCGAACCCAGCCATCGGGTCAGCAGATCCGGTGAGGAACTGAAAGGCCTGTGGGATTCATGGGAACTGTCCTGTCCTCGGACGCAGTCGGGCTGTTGGTCCGGCTCGGTGTCGACGTGCTGGCGCTGTTCGTGCTGGTGGGCTGGCTCTACCGGCGCCGACACTCAGCACCGGCGATGCCGCTGGTGTTCGCGGTGCTGAACATCGGGCTGTTCGCCGCGCTGTCGGCAATCTCGGCCGGCAGCTTCAAAGCCGGTGTGGGTTTCGGTCTGTTCGGGCTGCTCTCGTTGGTCCGGCTGCGAAGCACCGCGTTCACCCTCAAGGACGTCGCCTACACCTTCATCGCCCTGGTCCTCGGCTTGGTGAACGGACTGCAGGAGCGACAGCTGTGGCTGGTGGTCGTTCTCAACGTCCTGCTGGTGCTGGTGGTCGCGATCACAGATGACTCGCGCACCCAGCCAGCGACCCGGGTGATGCGCCTGACGCTGGACCATCTCGTCCTGGATCCCGACAAGGCTCGCCTCGAGCTGTCAGACCAGCTGGCTGTGCCCATCGTCGCCGTGATCATCGACGACGCCGACTTCGTGCGCGAGACCACCCGGGTCTCCGTCAGATACGAGGTCGCCGACCAGGCCTGGCAGCCCTCCGACGGGGCTGCTGGTACCGAACCGGATGCCGAGCGGGTGGACGCGTGACCGCCCTCCGCCAAGAACCCGGACTGGAGGAGAGCCTCGGCGAGCGACTGGGCTTGTCCGGACTGGAACCGGTCGCACTGGATGATGTGGTGGCGAACGCGGCGCTGTTGCACCGCGTGGACCGCAAGTACCTGGTCACGACTGAGACTGCGCGCCGCCTTGTCGACGCCCTCAGCGACAGCCACCGGGTGCTCCAGATCGACGGTCGCCGGTCCACGACCTACCGCAGCACCTACTTCGACACTCCTACCTACAGCTCGTCCCGTTCCCATGTGCAGGGGCGCCGTCGACGTTGGAAGGTCCGCAGCCGCCTCTATGTCGAGGACCAGCTCTGCCGCGTCGAGGTCAAGACGAAGGACGGCCGGGGCAGCACGGTCAAGACGGTCGCGCCCTCGCGGCCCGATCGCTATGCGCGCCTCGAAGGTGCTGAACGCGAATTCGTGCGCGCAGTCCTGGCTGCTGCGCATCCTGAGCTCGAAGTCAATGTGCTGGTCGCGACGGCCGAGGTCGCCTACGCCCGAGCCAGCCTCGCTGACCTCATGGCCGGCACCCGCGTCACGTTCGACTGGAACCTGCTGGCGACGCTCCGCGGTGGCGACGCCTGGATCGACGGGAACTACCTGTTGGTCGAGACCAAGGGCGGGCAAGTCCCGGCCCGAGCCGATCGCATGCTGAGGAGTCTGGGGGCCCGACCGAGGTCCTTCAGCAAGTACGTCGCCGCGACCTCACTCATACGACCCGACATCGCCGACAACGACCTGCGGCATCTCCATGGCACCAGCCTGCATTCCAGACTTCACCCCGGCTCACAGAACGGAACCCTATGACCACCACCGCACCCCCGACGAAAGCTCCACGCCGAATCAGACTTCGCTACCTGATCGTCGTCGTCCTGGCGGTGCTCGCCGTCGCCGCGGGGTTCGCGCGACCCCTGATCGCCGACAGCGCCCCCAAGCTGTCGGCCACCGGCCGCATCAAAGCCAGCCCTCCACCGACGCTGTTCAGCGACGCGCAGACCGCCTCGATCTCGGCCGACATCGCTGCCCAGAACAAGACCGCGACCGCCCTCATGGCGTCGTGGTGGAAGACCCACGGCAGCGCGCCTGACGACAAGTCCTTCCTGGCCTGGGTTGAAACCCAGGTGCCCAAGCCGCCGTCCGAGGCTGAGCGCCATCGCGAACTGACCGTGGTGCAGGCACTCGACAAGCAACGGACCCCTGCGGGGGTCGCGGCCGCCACGTGGTTGGAGGCTCATGGCAAGAAGGACATCTGGAAGCTCTACTTGCACGACCAGCGTGAGCTCGAACCTGCCAAGACGGGCAAGGCCGACAAGATGGAGCTCAAGCTCATCCTCAGCATGGCCAAGACGGCCGCCGATGACCTCGGCACGAAGTATCAACAGTCCGCGCCGTACGTTCTCGATCCCTCGCTGCGCACCGACCACACCGTCAAGAAGGGCGCGGTTTGCCCCTGCTCCTACCCCTCACGGCACGCCACCCGGGCCGCCGGCGCTCGAACGTATCTCGGCCAGCTCGAACCCCACCGCATCGCGGACTATCGATGGATGGAAGGCCAGATCACCTACTCCCGCCTGTACATGGCAGGCCACGTCACCAGCGACATCACCGCCGGTAGCCTCCTCGGCGACATGATCGGCCAGTACGTCCTGGTCACTCGGGGGCACGAGCAGGTGGCTCGATAGCACCCACGGGGCATCACCGAAGTCCGGATGCCCTGGCCACGCTCATCCCGGTGCGCGATCCGAGCCTTGCGGCCGCACCGACGCGACGAGCATCGCGAGTCCTCGTTCGAACGCGCGGGTGGCAACTGGATCGTCCGGATGCTCATCCTGCAACGTGGAGTACGCGGCGGCCAGGCGCGGAAACCGCTCCTCCTGTCCCCTCGGGTCGAACACGATGCTGGGCCCTGACATGTCGAGGACGCTACCGAGGATGAACGACTCGAACGCAGTCAGCAGCGGGAGCACCTCGGCGCTGGCCCATCCAGCGGCTTCTGCCGCGACCACGAAGTCCTCGTACTCTGCCAACAGCACCGGTGCGGAGGCGCGCGTCGTCATGAGTAGCGGCACGGTACGGGGATGCCGCGCGAAGGCCTGCCGGTAGGACCGTGCCCAGGCGACCAGTCCCGCTTCCCAGGGCAGCTCGCGCAGCGGCGTCGAATCGATCTTGGCTGACACCAGCGCCCGAACATCTTCGATCATCGCGGCCCGATCGGGGACGTGGTTGTAGAGCGAGGTCGGGTTGACGCTCAGCTTCTGCGCGACTCGGCGCATGCTCGCCCCCTCGACGCCATGGCGGTCCACGAGGGCCAAGGCGGTGCGGGCGATCAGAGCGCGATTGAGGATCGGACGAAGTGGTCGAGCCATGGCCGGTCTCCTGTCGAATTCGCCCCAGCCTACGGCCGATTCCGCGCAGCGAACGCGGCGCCAGGGGTGCACCCCCATAAACGTACGGTGTATGTTTTAGCCTGGCTACGGCAGCACGCGGCGCGTCGCCGACGGTCGTTCCTCCACTGAATCCGAACCGAGGCGTTGTCATGACTCCACCGACCTTCTCGGTCGTCGAAGCCGATCTCGATCGGCTGCAGGAGGCCCTCCGGGACGGCACGGTGACGAGTGCCGAGCTGGTCGCGCGCTACCTGAACCGGATCGCTCACTACGACCGATCCGGGATCATGCTGAACTCGGTCCCGGTGCTCAATCCAGCTGCGTTCGACGAGGCCCGCGAGTCGGACCGGCGCCGGGCGCGCGGGCAGTCCCGCGGTCCGATGGACGGCATCGCCTACACGGCGAAGGCCAGCTACAAGGTGCGCGGCCTGCCCGTGACCGCTGGCTCGCCGGCGTTCGCAGACCTGGTGGCTGAGGACGACGCGTTCGCGGTGAGTCAGCTGCGGGAGGCCGGCGCGATATGTCTCGGGCTGACGAACATGCCGCCCATGGCGGCCGGTGGCATGCAGCGCGGTCTCTACGGCCGTGCCGAAAGCCCCTACGAGGCCGGATATCTCACATCGGCATTCGGATCGGGTTCGTCAAACGGTTCGGGCACCGCGACGGCGGCGAGCTTTGCTGCTTTCGGCCTCGCCGAGGAGACGTGGTCGTCCGGCCGCGCACCTGCATCGAACAACGCCCTGGTCGCCTACACCCCATCTCGCGGGGTGATCTCGGTGCGCGGGAACTGGCCGCTGGTACCCACCATGGATGTCGTGGTGCCTCATGCCCGCACCATCGACGACCTGCTGCATGTGCTCGACGCCATCGTCGGCGACGACCCGATCCGGGAGGGTGATCTCTGGCGTCTCCAGGAGTGGATCACGCTTCCCGCAGCCTCGGAGGTACGACCCGAGTCGTACATCGATCTGCCGCCACTTCCGCTTCAGGGTGTACGGCTCGCGGTGCCCAGGATGTACGTCAACGGTGATCCTGACAGCGCATGCCCGATCCAGACCCGGGAGTCGGTGATGGCCCTGTGGAAACAGGTGCACGACGACCTGGTGGCCGCCGGTGCGGAGATCGTCCAGACGGACTTCCCGGTCGTGGAGAACTACGAAGGCCTGCATCCGGATTCCCGCACGATGGTCGATCGCGGCATCGTCCCGGCCGAGTTCCTGGACCGGGAGCTGTGGGAGCTGTCGATCTGGGCGTTCGATGAGCTTCCTGCAGACGATCGGAAGTCCGGGCCAGTCCGGCATCGCCGACGCCGATCCCGCGCGAATCTTCCCCGCGCCGGCGGGTGCGTTGCCGGATCGGTACGGCGTCCTGCCCTTCGACGTCGCCTACGACCTCGCTGAGTACGTCGACAGGGCTCGCGCCGGGGTCACACCGTGGGACCGAATCCCGTCGATCGAGGCGGGGATGCGCGGTCTCGAGCAGACGCGGCAGCGCGACTTCGAGGACTGGCTCACCGAGAACAGCATCGACGCTGTCGTCTTCCCCGCGGCCGCCGACGTCGGGCCGGCTGACGCCGACATCGATCCAGGATCGGCCGACATCGCCTGGAGCAACGGAGTGTGGGTCTCCAACGGCAACCTCGTGCCCCGGCACCTCGGCATACCCACCGTGACGATCCCGATGGGCACGATGGACGACACCGGCATGCCCGTGGGGCTCACCGTTGCCGGTCCCGCCTATTCGGACACGAACCTGTTGCAGCTCGCCCGCTCGATCGAGGCGTCCAGGTCACGGCGGGTCGCTCCCTCGCGTACGCCCCGGCTGGCCGACGAGCAGGTGTTCGAGCACCCGCGCCCTGTGGGCGATGGCGAGCTCTCCGTGGTCGTGACCGACGTACGTCTTCGCCGCGGCCAGGGTGCCCACGAGCTCACCTTCGGCGTCACGGTCAGCGGCGAAGCGGCGGATCAGCTCGTGGCCTTCGTCGATGGGTCGCGAGTGCCGCTCCGCGTGACAGGGCGCTCGGCGACCGCGACGGTCTCGATCGCCCCGGGCACGCACGACGCCGCGCACAGTGAGTGGCGAACGTCGTACGGGCCGTTGATCGTCGTCGTCGCGCGAAGCGCGGAGGGTGCCGTCGCCGGTGCAGTGGCCACGACCGAAGGGTGCCCGCTGTGAAAAGGTGCAGCCCATGACGATCCCCCTGGCCGGCGGCCCTGCCGTCTTCGACAACGAGCGACGGAACTCTCATGGCTGATCAGGTTTTCGACTTCTTCGCCCACCACGAGCTGCCCACGCCGACGCTCGGGATCGACGAGGTCCGGCGACTGATGCGACGAGACGTTCGGGCTGACGTGCAGCGTCACCGAGCTGGGAAGCCAGCAGGATCAGAACTTCGTGGTGTCCGACACCGAGAACACCGCACCGATCGGTGTCCTCAAGCTCAGCAACCCCGTCTTCAGCGAGGCGGAGATCGAGCTGCAGGACCTCGCCGCCGCGACCGTCGCCGAGCGCGAGCCGACGCTGCGCGTCCCTCAGGGTGGTCGCCGGCCCGCGTGGGCCGATGTCCGCGTGGTGGGACACCTCTCAGGGGCGCATCCACGCCCGGGTCATCACGCACGTCTCCGGCGTCACGCTGATGGGATCGGGCTACCTCTCCCCCGCAACGGTGGCGCGGATGGGAGAGCTCGCCGCGAAGGTGAGCGTCGCGCTCGCCGACGTACGACATCCGGCGTCCGGCTCGCGTGCTGCAGTGGGATCTGCGCCATGCCGAGCGCGTGATCGCGACGCTCGCAGCCCGACGAGCCCGACACCGAGGTGCGCCAGTTCGCCTCCGCCGTCGCCGAATCGGCGCAGAGCCGGCTGGATGCAGTGTCCTCGCGCCTGCCCAGTCAACTCGGGCACTTCGACATCACCGACGACAACGTGATCGCAGCTCGTACGCCCGGCGCGCTGCCCGATGCCGTCATCGACTTCGGGGACGTCGCCGAGTCCTGGGCCGTGAACGAGATCGCCGTCACCGTCTCCTCCCTGCTGCATCACGACGGCCTCACCCCAGCCGACACGCTGCCGGCCATCCGCGCCTTCCACTCGCTGCGTCCGCTCAGCGAGGACGAGGTCGACGCCATCTGGCCGCTGGTCGCCCTTCGCGGGGTGGTCCTGGCGCTGAGCGGCCGTCAACAGGTCCGCCTCGACGCGAAGAACGCCTACGCCGACGCCGCGCTGGATCGCGAGTTCCGCATCCTCCAGCAGGCGGCGTCGGTGCCCTTCGAGGTGATGGGCGACATGCATCCGTCGGGCACTGGGTTTCGCGCCCCGTCCGCAACCCGTCGTGGAACGAGCGCTCCCTTGGTCGACGGCTTGGCCGGCGCGGTGATCCTCGACGCCGGGACGATGTCGCCGCTCAATGACGAGGGACGCTGGTTGGACCAGGAGGCGCTCGAGCGGCGCCGCGCTGGCGGCCCTGGATGGCGGCGCACCTGCGGCGGTCGCGCCGGCGTGGCGCCCTCGGCTCACCGGCGCCCCAGCGCGCACCCCCGCCGTACCGGCGACCGTGCCGACCGCGCTCACCCTGTGGCTCGCCGCGCGACAGTGCCGTCGATGTCCCGGCGGGCGGCCAGCTCACGCGGAACGACGACGGCTTCACCGTCTCCGTGGACGAGTACGCCGTCCACTTCACCGGCGTGCACGGATGGGACGCCGGACCAAGGCATGCTGCCCGCACGCACCCCGATCGAGGTCCAGCTCACCCGTGCCGGATGCGGGCGAGGTCCCGCTGCGCGTGGCACCGCCGTACGCCGTTGGCTGGCAGACCCTCGCCGGCGACCCCGCACCGAGTCATCGGTCTTCCGGCGGTCATCGTCGAGGCCGACGACGACACCCTCGCGCGCCGCGAACGGGTGCTCGCCGACGTGCAGGAGCACTACTACGCGCATCCTCCTCGCATCGAGCGAGGATGGCGGGAGTTCCTCGCCGACATCGACGGCCGCGTCTACCTCGACATGGTCAACAACGTCACCTCCGTCGGACACGCCCACCCCACGGTGGTCGAGGCAGCCACACCGGCAGATGCGACTGCTCAACACCAACTCACGCTTCAACTACCGGGTGATCGCTGAATTCGCGGAACGGATCTCTGCGACGCTGCCCGACGAGCTCGACACGGTGTTCTTCGTCAATTCCGGCTCGGAGGCAACAGACCTCGCCATCCGAATCGCGATGGCCGCGACCGGGCGCACCGACATCGTGGCCATGCGAGAGGCGTATCACGGCTGGACCTTCGCCAGCGACGCCGTCTCGACCTCGATCGCCGACAACCCCAATGCCCTTGACCACCCGCCCGCACTGGGTGCACACCGTCGACGCCGCCAACCCCTATCGCGGGGTCCACCGCGGCCCCGACGCGGCTCGCTACGCGCCCGAGGCCGTGCAGGTCATCGACGACCTGGCAGCCGCGGGAACGCCGCCAGCCGGGTTCATCTGCGAGCCGTACTTCGGCAACGCCGGCGGCGTCGCGCTTCCCGACGGCTATCTCGCGCAGGTGTACGCCGCGGTACGCCGGCACGGCGGCGTCGCGATCGCCGACGAGGTCCAGGTCGGCTACGGCCGGCTCGGCGAGTGGTTCTGGGGCTTCCAGCAGCAGCGAGCCGTGCCCGATGTCGTGGCCGTCGCGAAGTCCGTGGGCAGCGGGCAACCGATCGGTGTCGTCATCACGCGTCGCGAGATCGCCGAGCGCTATCGCACCGGGGGGTACTTCTTCTCATCAACGGGCGGCTCACCGGTGTCGTCGGCGATCGGCCTCGCCGTGCTCGACGTCATCCAGCAAGAGCGCCTGCAGGAGAACGCGCGCGTCGTCGGCGCGCATCTGAAGGCTCGCCTCGTCGCACTCGCTTCCGCGCACCCGATCGTGGGTGCCGTCCATGGCTCCGGCCTCTATCTGGGCCTCGAGCTCGTGCGCGACCGCGTCACGCTCGAGCCCGCCACCGAGGAGACCGCCGCGATCTGCGACCGCCTGCTCGAGCTGGGGGTCATCATGCAGCCCACCGGCGACTTCCAGAACGTGCTCAAGATCAAGCCGCCGCTGTGTGTCACACAGGAGTCGGTTGACTACTTCGTCGACTCCTTGGAGCGGGTCCTCGCGACCGGCTGGTGATGTCTGCCCCCGGCCTGTTCGTACGGTGGTGCCGGGTCGACCCAATTGACTGAAACCGCAGGAAAAACCGGCCATGCGTACCCGCCATGGTGAACAGGTGACTCAGCTCGACTCCGCCACATGGCTCAACGAGCTGGCGAGGAGGGCCCGCCATTGACAGGCGGTGACCGGGGCATTACTTTGTGGGCCACGTCACATGACATCGTTGTCATGACATCGATGTCATGCCTTAGTTCGAAGGACTCTCGTGTATCTCACCTCGCGTCGGAACGTGCTCGTGCTCCTCGGCATCCTCAGTTTCCTGTCCAGTCTGCTCACCCTGCCGGCGACGGCTGCCGGCTCCGGACCTGCTCAGGAGCCCTATCGGCCCGCGGTGCACTTCACCCCTGAGAAGAACTGGATGAACGATCCCAACGGGATGGTGTTCCACAAGGGCGTCTACCACCTGTTCTTCCAGCACAACCCGTCCGGGACGTCGTGGGGAAACATGTCGTGGGGCCATGCCACCAGCACCGATCTGCTGACGTGGAAGGAGCAGCCGGTCGCGATCGAGGGATCGGCCAACGAGGCCATCTTCTCCGGCTCCGTCGTGGTCGACCACGGCAACACGACGGGCTTCGGCACCGTGGACGATCCGGCCCTGGTGGCGATCTACACCAGCGCCTACGAGAACCACCCGACGTACGGCAACCGACAGGCGCAGTCGCTGGCCTACAGCACCGATGACGGCATGACCTGGACCAAGTACGCCGGCAATCCGGTCCTCGACCGCGGGTCGAACAACTTCCGCGACCCCAAGGTCTTCTGGTACGACGGTGGATCGCCGGAGTCGTCGTACTGGGTGATGGTGGCCGTCGAGGCACTCGACCACAAGGCCGTGCTCTACAAGTCCACGAACCTCAAGAGCTGGGACTTCCTCAGCGACTTCGGGCCGGCCAATGCGACCGGCGGCGCCTGGGAATGTCCCGACCTCTTCGAGCTGCCGGTCGAAGGCGATCCAGGCGCGAAGAAGTGGGTCCTCACCATGAACCTGAACCCCGGGTCGGTGGCGGGTGGATCGGGAGGCCAGTACTTCGTCGGAGGCTTCGACGGCACGACCTTCACGTCCGAGAGCGCCGCCCAGCCGAGCGGCACGCCGCCGGGCGAGGTCGTCGAGGACTTCGAACGTGACAGCTACGCCCCCTGGACCGTGGTGAATTCCGGTGACGGGGACCAGCCGGGTCCGTTCGGCACATCGCCGGCCGCGGGGGCGGTGCCGGGTCAGAGTCCGGTGACCGGCTTCGCGGGTGCGAAGCTGCTCAACTCCTTCCGCGGCGGCGACTCGCCCGTCGGCACCGCGACCTCGCCGGCCTTCGAGATCGACAAGCCGTATGTCAACGTCCTGGTCGGCGGCGGCAACCATCCGCGTACGTCCGACAAGCTCGACAACGACCCGCCCGCCGGAGACCTGCTCTTCGACGGCTTCGAGATGGCCGCGAACCAGCACCTTGACGACTTCGGGTGGACCGGGACAGGCGATCTGCTGCCACGGACGCAACCCGTCACGAGTGGTGGCGAGCAGTACATCGGCGAGCGGCGGATCAACACCTACGAGGTGGCAGCTGGTGTCGACGCGGGGCCCACCGGTGACGGCCGCAAGGGAACGCTGACCTCGCCGGAATTCCAGATCACGCGAGACAACATCGCGATGCTGGTCGGCGGAGGTGGACGCAGCGCCTCCGATCCAGAGAGCCTTGAAGTCCAGCTCATCGTGAACGGCACCGTCAAGCGACGGCTCACCGGCCGAAACGAGGGGGCACTGAACTGGGCGGGCTGGGACGTCTCCGACCTGAAGGGACAGACCGCGCAGCTGCGCATCGTCGACCAGGCCGCCGGCGGCTGGGGACACATCACCCTCGACCACGTCGTGATGACCGACGACGAGGTGAAGCCACGCTCTGATGAGACGACGGTCAACCTGGTGGTGGACGGCAAGGTCGTCCGCACGGCCACCGGGAATGACAGCGAGAGCCTGGACTGGCGCAGCTGGAGCGTCGGCAACCTCATCGGCAAGCAGGCGCAGATCCGGGTCGTCGACAACAACCGCAGCGGTTGGGGTCACGTGCTCGTGGACCAGGTGATGCAGTCCGACACGAGCGCGACCGACGTCATGCAGTCGTACGACTGGCTCGACTGGGGTCGTGACTACTACGCCGCGGTCTCCTTCTCGAACACCGCCGGCCGACGCGTGATGCTCGGCTGGATGAGCAACTGGGACTACGCCGGCCAAACGCCCACGAGCGCCTGGCGCAGCGCGATGGCGCTGCCTCGGGAGGTCGAGCTGGCCCAGACCGCCAAGGGCCCACGGCTCGTGCAGAAGGTCGTGCGGGAGGTCGCGGACATCGAACGGCCGGCGGTGTACGACCACGCAGGCGGGGTGCCGACCGGTGAGGTGGTCGCCAGCCAGCAGGTTGCCCGCATCGACACCACGCTGATCCCCGGCGGCAACGGCGAGACCGGCATCACCGTCCTCGGAGCGGGCGACACGTCCACCCGGATCGGCTATGACGCCGACGAGAGCCGTCTCTTCGTCGACCGCCGCACGTCCGGCGACGTGGGCTTCAGCGCCAAGTTCGCCTCCCGCGATTCGGCGCCGGTAGCTCTGCACAACGGTCGGCTCGACCTGCAGATCTACATCGACAAGGCGTCCGTCGAAGTGTTCACCGGGGATCGACGCGTGACCATCACCGACCTGGTGTTCCCGCCGGAAGGAGCCGACGAGATCCGCGCGTTCGCGGCGTCGGATGGCTCCGTCGACTCGATGACGGTCAGACCGCTGGAGCGTACGATGTTCCGCCCGCCGCCGGCCGACACCACCACGTCGACAGCCGCTGCGCCCAGTCGTCTCATCGTCGGTCAGCCGAGGGACGTCGACGTCACTGTCGCAGGGGGCGACACCGTGCCGACCGGCTCGGTGAGCCTGGAGCGCGACGGTGAGGCTCTCGGCGACCCGGTCGCGCTCGACGAAGAGGGCCGGGCGACCGTGTCGCTGCTCGGCGACGAGGTTGGGACCACGGAATTCCGCGTCACCTACTCCGGCGACAAGGACCATGCCGCGTCGTCGGCCGTCCTCAAGCTCGACGTGGTCCGGGGCGCGTCCGAGATCGCGATCGACGACCTACCCTCCGACGTACGCCCCGGAGTGGCGTTCGACCTCGGCGTCGTGGTCTCGGGGGAAGCCGCGACTGCACCGGGTGGTGTGGTCCAGCTGACGAAGAACGGCGAACCGCTGGGTGCACCCGCGAACATCCAGGGCGGAGTCGCCACCTTGACGGTGCCGGCCCAGGAGGCGGGTCAGCACACGTTCGGGATCTCATACGCCGGAGACGACAAGAATGCACCGACGGAACACACCTTCTCCGTGCTGGTGTCCAAGGCGAAGTCGTCGCTGTGGGTCTCGGCGCCGGCCTCGAAGTACTTCGGACAGAGCACGCGAATCACGGTGAATGTGCCTGGAGCGACTGGCGATGTTCGGCTGAAGGGTGTCGGCCCGCTGCAGACCAAGCCGTTGAGCTCTGCGGGTGTCGTGACGTTCTCGTTGCCTGCCGATCTCAAGGTCGGGCACTACACGATGGCCGTCGAGTACCTCGGTGACGCGTCGACCGCTGGGGCCGCCCTCAGCAGCCCGTTCAGTGTCGTGAAGGGCAGAACCACGACGACGTATCGCAACATCGTGGCACCGACGAGCCGCACGAGGGGCTACGGGCGTGTGCAGGTGTCGCCGACCATGGGTGGCATCAAGGTCGATGGCTCGGCCGAGGTGCGGTTCACGCGCAAGGGTCATCGAGCCAAGCTCGTCAGAGCCACGGTCCGTGACGGCGTTGCCAAGATCGTCGTCCCGAGGCTGTCGAAGGGAACGTGGACGGTCCAGACCACGTTCCGCACCGACCCCCGGTATGTCGGATCGAGGTCCAAGGCTCACGCGTTCACGGTGAAGCGGTAGGCCGACGGAGTGCCCGACCCAGAGCCAGACGTCGCCCGGGTAGGCACATGGCGAGGATCGACGGCCGCGCCGACCGCTGAACGGGGTCTCAGCCCCGCTGGGACTTGCGGTTGAAGATCTTCGGATAGATGGCCCAGGCGATCAGCATGCCCTGGATCTCGATGAGGGTCGCAACCAGCATCTCCAGCCCTGACATCGAACTCACGGCGCGCTCCTCTCGACCTGTGACCGGGTCAACGAGATCGAGTCGCGGTTGGTTACGACGCCACGGCCTCGTGGGTCACCCCGATGCCCCACAGTCTCCCTCCGGGGCCCAAACAGCAACCCCGGTGGTGATCAGAAGTTGCCGCGCTTGGCCTGCTCGCGCTCGATCGCCTCGAACAGCGCCTGGAAGTTGCCCTTGCCGAAGCCGAGTGACCCGTGGCGTTCGATGAGCTCGAAGAACACCGTGGGCCGGTCGCCGATCGGCTTGGTGAAGATCTGCAGGAGGTAGCCGTCCTCGTCGCGGTCCACCAGGATGCCGCGCTTCTGCAGCTCCTCGATCGGGACGCGCACGTTGCCGATGCGGTCTCGCAGCTCGGGATCGGTGTAGTAGGACTCAGGAGTGTCGAGGAAGGCGATCCCAGCGGCCCGCAACCGGTCGACGGTGTCGAGGATGTCGTTGGTGGCGAGGGCGAGGTGCTGGGCGCCGGGACCACGATAGAACTCGAGGTACTCGTCGATCTGCGACTTGCGCTTGCCCACGGCGGGCTCGTTGAGCGGGAACTTCACGCGGTGGTTGCCACTGGCCACGACCTTGCTCATCAAGGCGCTGTACTCCGTGGCGATGTCGTCGCCGATGAACTCGGCCATGTTGGTGAAGCCCATGATCCGGTTGTAGAAGTCGACCCACTCGTCCATGTGGCCGAGCTCGACGTTGCCGACGACGTGGTCGAGCGCCTGGAAGATCCGCTTCGGCGCGTCCTCAGGCCTCACGATCGACGAGCGTCGCTCGACGTAGCCGGGCAGGTAGGGGCCGGTGTACGCGCTGCGGTCGACGAGCGTGTGGCGGGTCTCGCCGTATGCCGCGATCGCCGCGATGCGGATGGTGCCGTGCTCGTCAGTGAGGTCGTGTGGCTCCTCGAGGATCGTGGCGCCCTGGGCACGGGCATGGTCGATGCACGCATCGACGTCGGGCACCTCGAGAGCGATGTCGATGACGCCGTCGCCGTGAGCCCGGTGGTGGTCGAGGATCGGGCTGTCGGGGTCGACGCCGCCCTTGAGGACGAACCGCACGGCTCCGCTCTCCAGGACGTACGCGTGGTGGTCGCGGTTGCCGGTCTCGGGACCCGAGTAGGCGACGAGGTCCATGCCGAATGCCGACTGGTAGAAGTGCGCGGACTGCGTCGCATTGCCGACCGCCCACACGACGGCGTCCCATCCGGTCACGGGGAAGGGGTCGGCTGCGGTGTCGTACTCCACCAGGCCGACGAGCTGCTTGAGCTGGTCGAGGTCGAGGTGGGCGAGGCGCTCGGAGTCAGTCAGGTCGAGAGTCATGGGTCCACACCAACGCATCGAGACTGGATGGGCAAGCGGCGTAGTGAGCGGTGTGCGCATGTGCTACATCAGTCGCGTAGTCTTGAGCCGAACTACACAATCTGCCCATTTGGAGGGCGTATGGACCAGCTGGATGTCGCGCTCGTCGAGGCCATGCGTGAGCACCCGCGCGTCGGAGACCTCGAGCTGTCCCGCATCACCAAGGTCGCGCGCGCGACGGTGCAGTCACGACTCGCCAAGCTCGAGCGGGCCGGGGTGATCACCGGGTACGGCCCGGACGTCGACCTCGTCGCCGCGGGCCACCCCGTGCTGGCGTTCGTGACGCTGGAGATCGCCCAAGGCATGCTCGACGCGGTGACCGACGAGCTCGACTCGTTGCCCAACGTCCTCGAGGCCTACGTCACGAGCGGCACGGCCGACGTGGTGTGCAAGATCGCGGCGACGTCGCACGAGGACCTGCAGGCGACCCTGCTGCACATCAGCCAGTCCGGATCGGTCGTGCGGTCGACCAGCGTGATCGTCCTGTCGGAGCTCGTACGTCCAAGGGTCCTGCCGATGCTCCGCAAGGGCGCGACCGAGGGCACGTCACGAGCCCCGGCATACAGGTGAACCCGCTCCGTGACGCCACTTCGCTTCGCTCACATTCGGCCGCGGGCGGCCTCACTAGGGGCCGGCGGTAGCGAGCACCTTGAGGCGGTCGAGGGCTTCTTCGATGACGTTCGGTTGCTTGCAGAAGGCCCAGCGCACCAGGGGGCGTCCGACGTCGACGTGGTCGTAGAACACCTGGTGGGGGATCGCGACGACGCCGGCTCGCTCCGGCAGCGCCCGGCAGAACTCGACGCCGTCGGTGAACCCGAGGGGCGTGATGTCGGTCGTCGCGAAGTACGTTCCCTCCGGTACGTAGACGTCGAACCCGAGCTCGGCCAGGCCGTCACAGAGCAGGTCACGCTGCGACTGCAGCCGGGCACGGAGGTCGTCGAAGTAGGCATCTCCGGCGCCCAGCGCATGCGCGATCGCCGGCTGCAGCGGCGAGCCTGACGTATAGGTCAGGAACTGCTTGGCGCCGATCATCGCGCGGACGAGCTCGGCCGGACCTGTCGCCCAGCCGATCTTCCAGCCGGTGAAGGAGAAGCTCTTGCCGCCGCTCGAGATCGTCAGCGTTCGCTCGGCCATGCCGGGCAGGGTCGTGATCGGGATGTGCGGGAGGCCGTCGAACGTGAGGTGCTCGTAGACCTCGTCGCTGATCACGACGAGATCGTGCTCGATCGCGACCTCGGCGATCGCTTCGAGCTCCTCGCGCCGCAGCACGCTGCCGGTCGGGTTGTGCGGTGAGTTGAGCAGGATCGCCGTCGTGCGCGGCGACACCGCGGCCCGCAGGTCATCGACCGGCAGCCGGAAGTCGGGCGCCCGCAACGTCACGGGCCGGCGTACCGCACCGGCCATCTGGATCACCGCGACGTACGAGTCGTAGTAGGGCTCCAGCACGATGACCTCGTCGCCGGGATCGACGAGCCCCAGCAGCGCCGAGGCGATGGCCTCGGTCGCGCCGGTCGTGACGCCGACCTCGGAGTCGGCGTCGACCTCGAGTCCGTAGAACCGCTTCTGGTGCGCCGCGATCGCCTCGCGGAGCTCCGGGACACCGGTGCCGGGGGCGTACTGGTTGCGGCCGCCGCGCAGGGCGTCGACCGCGACCTCGACGACCTCGCCAGGGCCGTCCGTGTCCGGAAAGCCCTGGCCGAGGTTGACCGCGCCGGTGCGCAGCGCGAGGGCACTCATCTCGGCGAAGATCGTGGTGCCGAGACCTGACAGTCGTGCGCTCGAGGCCTTCATGCGGTCGATCCTATGGCGCCCGTGGTCTCGATACGCCCCCTACTCGCAGAGCTCGTGGGGGGACCCCCTGCTCGCTGAGCGAGCTTGCTACTCGACCGGCGGGCGCCGCGGCTAGGTGCGCACTTCCTCCGTGCCGGGGACCGCCGCCTGGTTGATCTCGTCGACGAGGTCGTCAGGTGGTGGCGCCGTGGCGGACGCATCCTCGGACCCGGCACCACCGCCGACCGACGTGCGCTTCTTGTTCCACACGTCGAACGCGACGGCGGCCAGCAGCACGAGACCCTTGACCGCCTGCTGCCAGTCGATCGAGGTGCCCATCAGGGACATGCCGTTGTTGAGGACACCCATGACGAAGCCACCGATGATGGCGCCGATGACCGTGCCGACGCCGCCGGTGACGGCGGCACCACCGATGAACGCGGCCGCGATGGCGTCCAGCTCGAAGTTGGTGCCGGCCTTGGGGTTGGCGGCCGTGAGGCGCGCGGCGGTGACCATGCCGGCGAGCGCGGCGAGCAGTCCCATGTTGGTCATCACGAGGAAGTCGATGCGGCGCGTGCGGACACCCGACATCGTCGCGGCATCGACGTTGCCACCGATCGCGTAGACGTGCCGGCCGATGATCGTCCGCTCCATCACGAAGCTGTAGATGCCGATCAGGACGAACAGGATCAGGCCGACGATCGGCAGGCCGCGATACTGGGCGAGGATGTAGGAGAACCAGAACAGGGCCGCGACGATCGCGATCAGCTTGGCGTAGAACACCGGGAGCGGGAGGACCTCGAAGTTGTAGCGGATGGCCGACGCGCGCTTGCGGAACTCCAGGAACACCAGGAACACCGCGAGCAGCGCCGCGATGACGAGGGTCAGGTTGGCGAGGCCCGTGTCAGGCCCGACCTCGGGGAGG
Source organism: uncultured Actinomycetota bacterium (assembly GCA_963759975.1). GTDB lineage: Bacteria > Actinomycetota > Actinomycetes > Propionibacteriales > Nocardioidaceae > Aeromicrobium. Next base: position 329,319 of record CAVXBS010000018.1, on the reverse strand, counting down.
AAGCCGTTGCCCATCGACTCGAAGCCATGGGGCAGGTTGCCGATCGTCGCGCCGTCGAGCACGACGAGCGTCAGGCCGCGAAACAGCAGCATGCTCGACAGCGTCACGATGAACGCCGGGATGCCGACATACGCCACCCAGAAGCCGTGCCAGGCGCCGATCAACGCGCCGATGCCGAGGCAGAGGATCACGGCGATGAGCCAGGGGATGTCCCACTTGGTCATCATCGTCGCCGCGATCGCGCCGACGAAGGCCGCGACCGAGCCGACGGACAGGTCGATGTGACGCGCGATGATGACCATGACCATGCCGATCGCGAGGATCAGGATCGACGCGTTCTGGGTCAGCAGGTTGGTGACGTTGAGCGGGCGCAGCAGGACGCCGTCGGTCTTGATCTGGAAGAACACGACGATCGCCACGAGGGCGATGACCATGCCGTACTGCCTGACGTTGCCTCGCAACAGGCCCTTCATCGTGTTTGCGGTGCTCATCGTCGTACCTCTTGTCCGTGTGTCGTGGTCATGTAGCGCATCAGGGTCTCCTGGTCGGCTTCGGCGCGATCGAGCTCGCCGGTGATGCGGCCCTCGGCGAGGGTGTAGATGCGGTCGCAGAGTCCGAGCAGCTCTGGCAGCTCCGAGGAGATGACGATGACGCCGCGGCCCTGCTTGGCGAGGCGCTGGATCACGCCGTAGATCTCATACTTGGCACCGACGTCGATGCCGCGGGTCGGCTCGTCGAGGATCAGCACCTGGGGGTCGGTGTACATCCACTTGCTCAGCACGACCTTCTGCTGGTTGCCGCCGGAGAGCTTGGCAACGCCCTCGTTGACGGTCGGTGTCTTGATGTTCATGCTGCTGCGATAGCGCTCCGCCACGACGACCTCTTCGCGCTGGTCGACCGTCAGGCCCTTGCGGAGCTTGTCGATCCCGGCCGCGGTCACCGAGCGCTTGATGTCGTCGAGCAGGTTGAGCCCGAGCGCCTTGCGGTCCTCGGTGAGGTAGGCGATGCCGGCCTCGATCGCGGCATGCACCGACTTGAGGTGCAGCTCCTTGCCGTCGAGGATCAGCTGGCCCTCGATGTGGCTGCCGTACGAGCGCCCGAAGATGCTGCGGGCGAGCTCGGTGCGGCCCGCGCCCATCAGCCCGGCGATGCCGACGATCTCGCCGCGGTGGACCTCGAGGTTGGCGTTGTCGATGACGGTGCGGGAGCCGTCGACCGGGTGCATGACGGTCCAGTTGCGGACCTCCAGCAGGACGTCGCCGATCTCGGGCTCGTGGTCGGGGAAGCGGTGCTCGAGGTCGCGGCCGACCATGCCGCGGATGATGCGATCCTCGTCGACCTTGTCCTCGGCGACGGCGAGGGTCTCGATCGTCTTGCCGTCGCGGAGGATCGTGATGGCGTCGGAGATCTGCTCGATCTCGTTGAGCTTGTGGGAGATCATGATCGACGTGATGCCCTTGTCCTGCAGGCCCTTGAGCAGGCCGAGGAGGTGCTGGGAGTCGTCGTCGTTGAGGGCTGCGGTGGGCTCGTCGAGGATCAGCAGCTTGACCTCCTTGGACAGCGCCTTGGCGATCTCGACGAGCTGCTGCTTGCCGACACCGAGGTGCTTGACCGGGGTCAGGGGGTTCTCGGCCAGGCCGACGCGAGCCAGCAGCTCGATCGCCTGACGGTTGGTGCGGTCCCAGCTGATGATGCCGCCGGAGGCGTTCTCGTTGCCGAGGAAGATGTTCTCGGCGATCGACAGCTCGGGGATGAGCGCGAGCTCCTGGTGAATGATGACGATGCCGGCCGCCTCGCTCTGCCGGATGTCCTTGAACTCGACGACCTCGCCCTCGAAGACGATGTCGCCGGCGTAGGAGCCGTGCGGGTAGACGCCGCTGAGGACCTTCATCAGCGTCGACTTGCCGGCGCCGTTCTCACCGCAGATCGCATGGATGTCGCCGGTGTTGACGGTCAGGTTGACGTCGTCGAGCGCGATGACGCCGGGGAACTCCTTGGTGATGGAGCGCATCTCCAGGATGGGTTTCATGGTGCGGATGTCCTGTCGGTCCAGTGAGGGTGTGAGATGTGGGGCGCCCCTACGCAGAAGGGGCGCCCCACACGTATCACTTGAGGTCGGCGTCCGTGTAGTAGCCGGAGTCGACCAGGACCTTCTGGACGCTGTCCTTGGTGACGGGCACCGGGTCCAGCAGGTACGACGGGACAACCTTCTTGCCGTTGTCGTACGTCTCGGTGTCGTTGACCTCGGGCTTCTTGTCAGCACCGATGGCCTTGATCATCGCGACCGTGACCTTGGCCAGCTCGCGCGTGTCCTTGAAGATCGTCGAGTACTGCTCGCCCTGGAGGATCGACTTGACCGACTGGACCTCGGCGTCCTGACCCGTGACGACGGGCAGGGGCTTGTCGCCGCCGCCGTAGCCGTTGGCCTTGAGCGCCGCGATGATGCCGAGCGACAGTCCGTCGTACGGTGACAGGACGCCGTCGACCGTCTCGTTGCTGTAGCTCTTCGTCAGGATGTCCTCCATGCGCTTCTGTGCCGTGGCGGGGTCCCAACGCAGGATCGCGGCCTGCTTGAAGCCGGTCTGGCCCGAGACGACCTTGAGGTCGCCGGAGTCGATCTTGGGCTGCAGGACCTTCATCGCACCGTTCCAGAAGAACGTCGCGTTGTTGTCATCCGGCGAGCCGGCGAACAGCTCGACGTTGTAGGGGCCTTTGCCCTTGGCCTCGAGGCCCGCGAGCAGCGACTCAGCCTGCAGCGTGCCGACCTTCTCGTTGTCGAACGTCGTGTAGTAGTCGACGGCGTCGGTGTCACGGATCAGGCGGTCGTACGCGATGACCGGGATGTCGGTGTCCTTGGCCTTCTGCAGCGTGTCGCCGAGCGCCGTGCCGTCGATCGCCGCGATGACGAGCATCTTCTCGCCCTTGGTGACCATGTTCTCGACCTGCGAGACCTGGGTCGGGATGTCGTCCTCGGCGTACTGCAGGTCGACCTTGTAGCCGGCTGCCTCGAGCTGCTTCTTGATGTTGTTGCCGTCGGCGATCCAGCGCTCCGACGACTTGGTCGGCATGGCGACGCCGATCGTGCCCTTGTCGCCGCCGCCTCCGCCGTCGCTGGAGCCGCCGCACGCGGTCAGGCTGAGCGCCACCGCGGTGCTCACGACTGCTGTTGCGAGAATCTTGCGCACTGATTTTCTCCTCATCGTTGCTCGGACTGCAGGGGCTGTCCCTGTCCGTTCTGCTGTGTTGCCTTGCGCAGACGTCGAAGCCCCTGCGCGAGTCGGTGGGTGGTTCATCGGCTGGCCTCACGTCTGCGCGCCTTGAGCCGGTGCATGACGTCGTCGCCGCCGCGACCGAAGTGGTCATGGAGCGTGCGGTAGTCGTCGTAGAGCGCGTCGTACGCCTGGGCGCGCCCGGGATCTGGGAGGTACGTGTCGCGGTTGACCCGCCCCATCGCATCGGAGGCCGCGTGCACGTCGGGGTAGGCGCCGGCGGCGACTGCCGCGTGGATCGCCGAGCCGAGTGCGGGCCCTTGGTCCGAGCCGATCGTCGAGAGCGGGAGGTTGAGCACGTCGGCGTAGATCTGCATCAGCAGCGCGTTCTTCTGCAGGCCACCGGCGACGACGATGCCCTCGACCGGCACCCCGGCCTCGTCGAACGTCTCGACGATCAGACGGGTGCCGAACGCCGTCGCCTCCAGCAGCGCGCGGTAGACCTCTTCGGGCCGGGTCGCGAGTGTCAGGCCGACGATCAGCCCGGACAGGTCGTGGTCGACGAGCACCGAGCGGTTGCCGCTGTGCCAGTCGAGGGCGAGCAACCCGTGCTCGCCGACGGACTGCTCGGCGGCGAGCCGGCTGAGGTGCTCGTGCACCGTCACCCCGGCGTCGTCGGCGGCCTGCGCGACCGAGGCGGGCACCTGCTGCGTCGTGAACCACTCGAAGATGTCGCCGACCCCGCTCTGGCCGGCCTCGTAGCCCCACAGGCCGGGGGTGATGCCACCCTCGACAACGCCACACATGCCCGGGACCTCGCGCAGCACGTCGCTGTTCATGACGTGGCAGGTCGACGTGCCCATGATCAGGACCATCTGGCCCGACCCGATCGACTGCGCGGCCGGTGGCGTGACGTGGGCATCGACGTTGCCGGCCGCCACGGCGATGCCGGCGGGCAGCCCGGTCAGTGCTGCGGCGCGTTCGGTCAGGGCGCCGACCCGTTGCCCGAGGGCGGCGAGGGGGCCGTCGATCTTGTCGGTGACGAAGTCGGCGAAATCGGGGTGGAGCTCGGCGAGGAAGTCATGGCTCGGGTAGGTGCCGTCCTGCAGGATCCCCTTGTAGCCGGCGCTGCAGGCGTTGCGGGTCAACGTGCCGCAGAGCTGCCACACGATCCAGTCGGCAGCCTCGACGAAGTGGGCCATCCGCGCATACACGTCGGGAGCCTCTTCCAGGAGCTGCAGGCCCTTGGCGAACTCCCACTCCGATGAGATGAGGCCGCCGTAGCGGGCCAGCCACACCTCGGAGCGCTTGCGGGCGAGCTCGTTGAGCCGGTCCGCCTGTCCCTGCGCTGCATGGTGGCGCCACAGCTTGACGTACGCATGGGGTTGGCCCTCGAGCCCGGGCAGCTCCGAGAGCGGCGTGCCGTCGTCGGTCGTCGGCACCATGGTGCAGGCGGTGAAGTCGGTGGCGATGCCGATCACGGACGCGGAGTCGACACCGGCCTCGTGCAGGGCGCGGGGCACGGCGACCTGGAGCACCTCGAGGTAGTCCGAGGCCACCTGCAGGGCCCAGTCCGGTCCGAGTGGTGTGCCGTCCGGCAACGCGCGGTCGAGGACTCCGTGGGCGTACGGGTGGACGGCTGAGCCGAGCTCCTCGCCGTCTGCGACCCGGACGACCAAGGCGCGTCCTGACTGGGTGCCGAAGTCGACACCGATGACGACGTCGGTCACGTCACCGGAATCGGGCGCGTGCAGGTTCAAGGGGGCCCTCCTCCAAAGGCGAGATGTGAGCGCTCACGTGATCGCTCACATCAGGGTAGTGTGGTGCGGATCACAAGCCACGTCAAGCCCGGAGCGCCACTCTTCGTGGACTCCAGCGAGTGACACGCTGTGCCGACTGCGCGTGTGTCAGGCGGGCGGCGGGGCGGTCGACTCGCGGACGACCAGTGCGGTCGGCACGAGGTCGACCGTCGGCTCACTCTCGCCGTCGAGCACCCGCGACAGGACCTCCATGACCCGTTGCCCGAGCCTCGCGAAGTCCTGGCGCATCGTCGTCAGCGGCGGCTGGAAGTAGCCCGCCTCGGGGAGATCGTCGAATCCGATCACGCTGACGTCCTCGGGGACCTGGCGGCCGGCTTCACGAAGCGCGCGCAGCAGCCCCAGTGCCATCTGGTCGTTGCCGGCGAACACCGCCGTCACGTCGCGCTCACGGGCGAGGGACTTCCCGGTGCGATAGCCACTCGCCGCGCTCCAGTCCCCGCCCCAGCGAAGCGGAGGGACCCGTCGCCCTTGGCTCTCGAGCTCGGTGCGCCATCCGTCCCGACGGGCATGCGCCTCGGCCCAACCGTTGGGGCCCGACAGGTGGATCACGGTTTCGTGGCCGAGGGACAGCAGGTGCCGCGTTGCCAGCCGGCCGCCCTCGAAGTTGTCGAACCCGGCGGTCAATGGTGTGCGCGACATGTCGCCCTCGACCACCACGGTGGGGATGTCGAGGTCGAGGGAGTGAGCCTCACGCAGGATCGTCTCGTGGGGCACGATGACCACCATCGCCTCGACGATGCGCTCCTGCAGGTCGGTCACCGCGGCCCGGAACGCCTCGCGCGACAGCGTCTCGACGTTGACCGTGGCGAGCCGGTACTCGGACTCGCGCGCTGCGGCCTCGAGCGCGAGCAGGGTGTTGGCCGGGCCGTACTGCCCGGCGCCCCAGGTCACGACGCCGACCGTCCGTGAGCGACTCGACGCGAGCAACCGGGCGGCCAGGTTGCGGCGGTAGTGCAGCTCCTCGATGGCCTGGAGGACGCGCTCGCGGGTCTCAGGACGTACGCCCGGCATGCCGTTGATGACCCGCGAGACGGTCTGATGGGAGACCCCAGCACGCTCGGCGACGTCCGACATACGAGGAACCCGAGGGCCGTCGTGTGCCGTCGGAGTCATGCGCAGATGCTAGTCGGTCCCGGTTCGCGATTTTTTCAACCCGGGGACAGCTGTGGGATTTCGCGCCTATGGTGAGGGCAGGTCAGGGCAGGACGATCTGCACGACGGTTTGGGAGATCCGTCGCGCAAGGCCGCCGGGTTGGGAGTCCCGTCGGGCGGTCGCCGGTCTTGGGAGAGACCGCACGAGGGAGCACGTCATCATGGCGCGCATGTCTGCCAGCACGACGCCGAAAATTCTGACAACGGTGAATCAGCACATCGCCAGCCGGTTCAGCTTCGGCGTCAACGAGTGGCTCATCACCGAGCTGGGCTCGTCGCGCAGCTCGTTGACGTGGCTTGAGCGGCAGTTCGTGTGGAGCAAGCTGTCCGACACCAGAGGTGATGCCGTGATCACCTGGTTCCCACACCTCAAGGACCCGCCTGCCAGGGCGTGGGCCAACCACCAGAACGAAAACCACACCGCGTACGCGTATGGGCGCGACCTCAGCGCGTACACAGTGGCGATGAAGGTGGCGACGCGGCGCCAGGTGCGCGAGGTCATGGCCGACTTCTGGTCCAACCTCTTCTACATCCCGATGGGGGAGAGCCGCTCGTTCCCGTGGCGCTACTCGTTCGATGCCATGATCCGCAGCAGGTCGCTCGGGAGCTTCCGCAGCCTCCTTCGCGGAGCGGTGCTCCATCCCGCGATGTCGGGCTGGCTCAACAACTCATCGAACACCAAGTACGGGATCAACGAGAACCTCGGCCGAGAGCTGCTCGAGCTGTTCACCGTCGGCCGGCCGACCGGCTACGACGAGGACGACGTCAAGAACTCGGCCCGCATCCTGACCGGCTTCCGGGTGAGGACGTTCGACACCTACGCAGCGTCGTACGACCCCGAGCTCCACTACGTCGGGCGCATCAGGGTCCTCGGGTTCAACCACGCCAACTCATCCAAGGACGGCCGGACGGCGGTCAACGCCTACCTCGACTACCTGGCCCGTCACCCGGCGACAGCAACGCGCATCGCGCGACGCCTGTGTGTCCGGTTCGTCTCGGACACGCCGTCGTCCTCGATCGTCTCAGCTGTGGCCAAGGCGTACCGGGCGTCCGACACCGACATCAAGGCGACGTTGCGAGCACTCGTGCGTCACCCGGACTTCCAGGCGACAAAGCGCAAGAAGGTGCGTACGCCGATCGAGGACGTCGTCAATGCCGCCCGTGTCCTCGGCCTGCGACCGACGGGATGCAGCACGGAGCGGTCGTTCCCGCTGCATCTCCTCTGGATGGCCGAGGGGGTGGGTCAGAGCCAGTTCGGCTGGCCGCGGCCCGACGGATTCCCCGAGACGAGCGCGATCTGGGCGTCGCCGGCGCGGGTCCTCCGGAGCTGGAACAACCACTACGACCTCGCCGGCAACTGGTGGCGATCGGCCGAGGTCTACGTGCCGGCGCGGAAGGACCAGCTGCCTTCGGCGTGGCCGCGAGCGCTCGGCCATCTCGTGGAGCACCAGGCGAGGATGCTGCTCGGCCGAGGCGCTCCGTCGGACCTGCAGTCCGCCGTCGCAAGCGCGCTCAACCTGCCGTTGTCGCACGAGTTCGCCTCGGCTGCAGAGGTCTCCGAGTGGACCTGGGCGCTCATCAGGGGAGCCGTGCTCAACCTGCCCGAAGGGATGCTCCGATGACCGATCCTGACGTCTGCGGCTGCGGCGACTACGAGGTCAGCCGCCGATCAGTGCTCAAGGCGGCCGGGCTCGCCTCGATGGCAGGCGTCGCCACCTCGATGTTCGGCGACGTCATGACCTCGACGGTCTACGGCGCCGGTGACGGCAACGTCCTGGTGGTGGTCTCGCTGCGGGGCGGCGCCGACGGATTGTCGATGGTGGTGCCGCACGCCGAGTCGGCGTACTACGCCGCTCGCCCCAGCACCGCTGTCGCGGCCAACTCGTTGCTGTTCAGGGACACCACGTTCGGGCTGCACCCGGCCTTCACCAAGCTCAGCCCCCTGTGGTTGCTCGGCCAGATGGCGGCGATCCATGCGGTCGGGCTGCCGGTGCCCAACCGCAGCCACTTCGAGGCCATGGAGCTGGTCGAGGATGCCGACCCGGGCAGTGCGGCACGCGTCGGCTGGGTCAACCGGATGGTCGCCGGTCTCGCTGCCTCGCCCGACGTGTTCGACGGGATCCAGGTGGGCTCAACGCTGACACCGACGGCGCTGCTCGGTCCGGCCCCGGTGCTGGCCACCGGGCAGTTCTCGGACCTGGCCGGGCCGTTCCCGAAGGACGCCGCCCTCCGGTCGCGGGTCACCGGCAGCCTGCGGGCGCAATATGCCCGCTACGGCGGCACGATCGGATCCGCGGGCGTGAATGCGCTGACGATGTCCGAGCGTGCCGCGGCTATCGACGACACCGTCAACGAAGGACCACTCGCAGGCGTCACGTATCCGCAGTACTCCCAGCTCGGCGAGGCGCTCAAGACCACTGCCGGGCTGATCCGCGCCAATGTCGGGGTCAAGGCGGTGGCAGTCGACGCCGGAGGTTGGGACCACCACGTCGACCTGCAGTGGCGGATCAACGCGTCGATCGACGAGCTCGCGCAGTGCCTCGCGGCGTTCTACCTCGACCTCGGGCTCTCAGCAGGCCGGGTGACCGTCGTGACGCTCAGCGAGTTCGGCCGACGCCTGCAGGAGAACGGGGCCAGCGGTGTCGACCACGGGTACGGCAATGCGGTGTTCGTGCTGGGCGGTGGCGTCAAGGGCGGCCGCTACTACTCGCGCTGGCCCACGCTGTCCTCCGGCCGGCAGATCGACGGCGACCTGGCGGTGACGACGGACTATCGCAGCGTCCTGACCGAGATCCTGCGGTCCCGGTTCCCGTCGCTCGACACCACGAAGGTCTTCCCCGGGATCTCGTACGCCCCACTGGGCTTCATGACCTGAGTCAGCGGGCGGATGATCTTGATCCAGAGGACGAAGGCGGCGAGAACGAACCCCGATCGTCGCGCGGTCGACGAAACCTCACACCCTGTCGCAGGGTTTTGCGATTGCGCGTGGGCGCCCACCCGCGGCCCTACGATGGCGCAGTGACGAGCGACCTCAGACGTACGCGGATCGCGGTGGCAGCCGGATTCTTCCTGCAGGGCCTCGTGTTCGCCGCGATCGTCACGCAGGCGCCGCGGATCAAGGACAAGTTCGACATCGGCGACGGCGGCCTCACCGGGATCCTGGTGCTCGTCGCGGTGGTCTCCGGCGCGGGCAGCGTCATCGCCGGGATGGTGGCCGAGCGCCGCACGAGCGCTGTGGCATTCCGGCTCGCGCTGTTGACGATCGGGCTCGGCGCGCTGCTCGTCGGCGTCGCGCCGACCCTGCCGCTCGTGGTCGCCGCCTTCGTCGTCTACGGCCTCGGCGTCGGGGCGGTCGACGCGGGGATGAACATGCAGGGCGTACGCGTGCAGCACGCGTACGGCCGCAGCATCATGGCCAACTTCCACGGCATGTGGTCGATCGCCGGCATCGCCGGGGCGCTGTTCGCCGCGGGGGCTGCCGGGATCGACCTGCCGCTGGCGATCTCCCTGCTCATCATCGCGGTCGTCACGTGGATCACGGTCGCCCTGGCGGCGCCCCACTTCATCGAGGCGAAGGAGCACGATCCGGGCCTGTCGGCCAAGGGTCTCGACCTGCCGTGGCGTCCGATCCTCGTCTTCGGCCTGGTCGTCCTGCTGTTCTATGCCGCCGACACCGGCATCCTGACGTGGAGCAGCGTCTATCTCGAGGACGCACTGGACTCGACCAAGAGTGTCGCGCCGCTGGCCTATGGGGCGTACGAGGCCGGCGCCTTGATCTCGCGCTTCGGCGGCGACTTCCTGGTGCGGCGTGTCGGGGCCGCGACGGTCGTCGTGGTCGGTACGAGCGTGGGCATCGTGGGTCTCGGGCTCGTGGTGTCGGCGGCCGCGCCGGCCATGGCGATCGCCGGCTTCTTCGTCGCGGGCCTTGGCCTGGCGATACTGGCGCCCCTGTCGTTCGCGGCACTGGCGGGAGTGGTGCCGGCCAAGTCGCTCGACGTGGCGATCGCCCGGATGAACATCGCCAACTACCTCGGCGCGATCCTGGGTGGAGGGCTGATCGGCGCTGCGGCTTCGGCGGACCACCTGCGTTGGGCGTTCGTCATCCCGCTGGTGCTCATCCCGGTGGTGCTGCTGTTCGCCCGGTCGTTTCGTGGTGCGGATACCTCGACCGTCGAGACCTCGCCTGTCGAGTAGCAAGCTTGCTCGGCAAGCGCTCAACCTGCACTCGACGCTCGCTCGCAGAGCTCGCCCGGCCGAGCGCAAAGTCGCCCCACCGTTCTCGGGGGGTGAAACGGTGGGGCGACAACAGGCTCCAACAGCTTGCGCACATTGACCCTGCACTGATCATGTTACGCCAGCAAGGCAAGCGTGTAGAGGTTTTGGAAGAACTATCGGCATTCTTTCGGGTCACCGCGTCCTGGTGACCTTCGTGAGACCTGACGGCCGGTCCGGGTCCCGGCCACGACGCAGCGCAAGCTCCAGCGCAAGCCGCTGCAGCGGAATGACCTCGATGAGCGGTAGCAGGGCAGGATCGAGCTCGGCGAACCGCGACAGCGGCAGCGACATGTGCACGGCAGGGCCGGTCACAGGCACACCGACCGTGATGATGCGACCCCCGATTCGACCGGCCGCCTCGGCGAACTCGGTCACTGATGTGCGACCGTCGGGACTCGCCGTGAGGGCGATGACAGGTGTGCCGGGAACGACTTGGCCGAGTGGCCCATGCGTGGCGTCCGCGGCGCTCCAGCCGGAGGCCGCGATCGCGTTGGTCTCCATGAGCTTGAGCGCGCCTTCCTTGGCAGTTGACATCGAGTAGCCACGCCCGACGACCAGCACGCGATCAGCATTGACGAGCGCCGAGACGAGGTCCGAGACCGGCGAGGTGATGGTCGAGGCCGCGATCTCGGCAGCGAGCGTGACCCGGTGCTCCAGCGCATCCCATTCGGCGCCACCCGCGAGCCGGATCACGAGGTTCAGCGCCAGCAGCTCGGCGGTGTAGGTCTTGGTCGCGGCCACTGACAGCTCCGGCCCGGCGGACAGGTCGACATGAGCCTCGGCCAGGCCGGCCAGACTGCTCGAGCTGTTGTTGGTGAAGGCGATGACCGGGACGCCGGCGCGCTGCGCGGCCCGGACGGTCTCCAGCAGGTCGGGCGACTCACCCGACTGCGACACCGCGAGCATGACGGAGCGCGGATAGCGCAGCTCGCTGTGGAACGCGGTGACAGTGCTCGGTGTCGCGAGCACCGCGGGGACGCGGAGGACGTTGTGGGTGAGGTACTGCGCGTACATCGCAGCGTGGTCGCTCGACCCTCGCGCGGCGAACACCACGAGGGCGGGATCGGTGGCGCGGATCAGCTGCGCTGCCGCCGCGAGGTCGTCGCGACCGGACCGCAGCAGCTCACGCCACCGGTCGGGCTGCTCGAGGATCTCGGCGGCCATGTGCGCCCCGGCTGCGGCGTGGTCGTTCACGAGGTGCTCCTGAGGTGAGGACCCACCGTGGGCCCGGGTGCGCCGGGCCCACAGCGGGTGGATTCAGCGGATGGCTGCCGCCGAGCTGGTCGTGCCGCCGGCGTCGGCCGCGAACGCCATGACGACGCGGACAGCCGACCCGGTCACCGGAATGCGTATGCTCCGGTGGCCGCGGGTCAGGTCGACCGTGACCTTGCCGGCGCTGTCGCCGTCAGCATCGACGGCGAACAGTGTCGCCGTGCCGCTGCCCTTGACGTCGACGCGTGCCGTCACGGTCGAGCCCGAACGCGTGGCGCTGCGGACGACGGCCGACCGTCGCTGATCTGCCGCCGGGCCCCCCGCAAGGGCGACGCCGGTGCGGACCGCTTGCGCGATCGACAACGGCGAGTCGACGCTGGACAGGGCCTCGTCCGGGATCGTCGGTGCCTTCGTCGCGACCGCCGGCGGGGTCCAGCCCGGTGCCGTGACGACGCCCCAGCGATAAGGATCTCCCTGCACGCCGCCCCAGGTCGACCAGCCGATGCGGGTCTGGCCGGTCTTGTCCTGGGTGTCGGAGTCGTAGACGAACACGTTGACCCCGAGGTGCTCGGGATCGATCGTGTCGGGCAGCTCGGCAGCCGGGATCTTGGTCTCCACGACGTAGCCGTCGTCGGTGACCTTGGCCGCGTACGTCACTGAGGGCGCGGTCTTCGCGATCGGCCCCTGATTGTTGTCGGCGTCGCGGCCGGCGCACGCTCCGCCATCGGACGTGTCGGGCAGCACGAACATCTTGAACGTCGTCGAGGTGTTCTCCGACCTGCCCTTGGGATCGATCGCGATCTCGACGGAGTCCGTACGCCAGTGCCGCTTGCAGTCGTTCGTCGCCAGCAGTGTGCCCATCTGCTCGTCAGTGACCTCGGCGGCGACGTAGAGGTCGTCGCCATGGCGGGCGAGGTGTCCGACGGCGGAGCAGTCGGCGGCGTCGGTGCACGCCGAGCCCTCCCACACCCGGCTCAGGTTGATCGCCGACGAGCCGTACTCGCCGCTGTCGATGACGCCGTCGACCTTGGGCGTCGCCTCCTCGATCGCGGTGGTCGGCACGAGTTCGAGCGCGGCCGCCGAGCTCGCAGTGCCGGCAGCGGACTTGGTCTCGATCGTGTAGTTGTAGTCGCCTCCGGTGCCGCCCTCGTTCGAGGTCGGCAACGAGTCGTCGTCATTCGTCACGGTGAACGTCACGCTCGACTTCTCACCCGCCGTCAGGCCGTCGTACGGCTTGGTGGTGGCGTCGGCGCTGAACCCCTGGGGCAGCTTCAGAGCCACCGAGCCGCTCTGTGTCGAGCCGCTGTTGTTGACCAGGTCGACTCGCACCTCGCGCGACCCGCCACTCGGCAGGGTGAGGACGGGCTTGACCGTGCCACGCAGCTGCGGGACGCCGTTGTCGGCCGCCCACTTCGAGAAGCTCGCGACCTGTGGCAGCAGCTGCTGGGTGCCCGACACCGCCGGGGCCACCTCGAGCTGCTGGTTGCCATAACCCGTATGACCGCCCGATCGGACCTCGACGTCAGCGAGGACCCGCTTGTTGGTCGCCGCGTCAGCAGCAGCGGTGACCTCGAACGTCTTCGTGCGCGTGGCACCCGGCTGCACGTTGCCGATCCGGACCTTGCCGGCGCCCGACCAGCCGTCCGGAAGGCCGACAGAGAGGGTCACGCCGGAGAGTCGCTTGGTCCGGGGCGCGGTCAGCTTGACCGTGATCGTGCTCGACCCGCCCGGCACGACGGTGAACGTGGATGCCGACACGTCGAGCTTGGTCCCGAGCGGCAGGCCGTCAGGGGTCGGCAGCACCGCGCCCTGCAACATCGTCGCCGAGGAGGACGCCGCCGCGGTGAGGTCGCCGCGGGTGAACGGCACCCGTGAGTCGATCTGGGTCATGTAGTCGCAGCCGAGCTTCGTCGGATCGGCCGGTACGTCCGGGAACCCGGCCCAGCCCTGGCTCTTGTAGAACCGCTGCGCCTCCCGCTCGACCTGGGCCCACGTCTTGCCGTACTGCTTCGACGTGCGGCCGCTCCACACGCCGTAGATGTCGTCGGTGGGGTCGGTCGGCTTGAACGTCGTCGCGCACGCTTCGCCGTTCGACGCGCCGGAGCCTCGAGCGGCGGTCGTGAGCAGCTTGCTCGCCGTCCACGGTTTCAGCCCCTCCTTGCGGATCTGGTCGGGGTAGGCCGTCGGGTCGCCGGCGAGGTTGTAGGCCTCGACCGCGAGCAGCGCCGCCTCCTGGTGTGCCCCGTGGTTGCCCGGACTGGGAGCGGTGTTCATCGTCGCGATGATCTCGGGCTTGGTCTCGCGGACGACGCGTACGAGCCGGCCGAGGGTGTCTTCGTGGCCCCAGATCTCGCGATAGAGCGGCTCGCTGACGGAGTAGAAGGAGTCGACCTTGTCGAGGTTGTAGACGTCCGTGATGTTGGCATTGGCGACGGCGTCGCGCTCCTCGTGCTCGCGCAACAGCCCGAGCGCCGGACCCTCCTCGGGGCCGACCGCGTTGCCGCCGCCCTCGCCGCGGGTCACGGTGACGACGCCGGTGCGCGTGCCGTACCGCTCGCGCCACTCGCCGAACATCGAGAGCCGTCCGGCCTCGTCATCAGGGTGCGCGCCGACGTAGAGCACGTCGAGGTCGGCCGGACTGCGGTGCTTGCCGGTGGTGTGGACCGTGCCGGCATCCGCCCCCGAGGCGGACACGACCGGCGCCGCCAACGCGAGCACCGCGGCCCCCACGAGGGCAGCGCGACGCCATGGATGTGCGTGCTGATGTCTCAGCATGAACTCTTCCCTTCTGTCGTGGCAGGCGGTCTGGGTCCCGTTGACCCAGGGTCTGTGGTGGCTCGGGCTATCCCTTCACCGAGCCTTCGAGCATCCCGCGGATGAAGTGCCGCTGGGCGAAGATGTAGAACACCACGATCGGCAGCGCGACCAGCACGGCACCAGCAGCGAGCAGCGACGTGCCCTCGGTGTACTGGCCCTTGAAGAACGACAGGCCGAGCGGGGCCGTGCGCAGGCCCTCGTTGGTCGGCAGCATGACGAGCGGCAGCAGGAACTCGTTCCAGGTCCACATGAGGACCAGCAGGACCATCGTGATGATCGCGGGCCGGCCCATCGGGAGCAGGATCGACCACAGCACGCGGCCGTGTCCGGCGCCGTCCATGCGGGCGGCCTCGACGATCTCGGGCGGGACGCTGCGGAAGTACTGCCGCATCCAGAACACGCCGAAGGCCAGTGACTGGGCGATCTGCGGCAGGATCAGCGCGGCGTACGTGTCGGTGAGCCCCAGGCCACGCAGGTCGTAGTAGAGCGGGATCACGATCGCCTCGCTCGGCACCATGAGGCCGAGCAGCAGGAGATAGAACAGGGCGTTCGAGCCGCGGAACTTCATGGTGCCGAACGCGTAGCCGGCCAGCGAGGACAGGGTCGCGCTGACCACGACGACGACCACGGCGACGAGGATGCTGTTGGCCATGTAGCGGCCGAAGTGCCCGACCCGCCACGCGGTCTCGAAGTTGTCGAAGTGAAACGCGCCGGTGCCGCCGACCGAGTCGGGCTGCAGGGCGCTGAACAGGATCAGTCCCATCGGGTACAGCGCAAACGCCGATGCGGCGATCAGCAGGGCATACGTCGTGATGCGCTCGAGGCGTGAGGTCATGAGTCCGCACCCTCCGAGAGCCGGTTGATCAGGACGGTGCACAGCAGGATGAACGCCGTGAGGATCAGGGCGACGGTCACGCCGACGCCGACCTGGCCCTTGTTGATCGCGCGGTCCCACACCTCGTACGCAGGCACGCGGCTGGAGGTGCCGGGGCCGCCGCTGGTCATGACATAGACCAGGTCGAACGTACGCATCGCGGCGACGAGGGTCAGTGTCAGCGCGACGGCGAGCTCACCGCGTACGGCCGGGACGCTGATGGTGATGAACTCTCTGATCGGGCCGGCGCCGTCGAGCCGCGCCGCCTCGTAGAGCTCGCGGGGCACCTTGGACAGGCCGGCGAGGAACAGCACGACGCACAGGCCGGTGCACACCCAGATGCCGACGATGCCGATGCAGATCAGCGCATAACGCTCGTCGCCGAGCCAGCCGCGCGCCACGTCGCCCAGGCCGACCGTGCGGAGGAAGTCGTTGAGCGGGCCGTCGGGGGCGAAGATCTGCCGCCACGCGACCGCGACGACGACCAGCGCGACGACCTGGGGCAGGAACAGGACCGTACGGAAGAAGTTGACGCCCCGTACCGCGCTGCGGGTGATCATGCTGGCCAGGGCGAGCCCCAACGCGCACGGGATGATGCTGAAGAACACGATCAGCGTCAGGGCGTGGACGAAGGGCTCCCGAAGCGCGTCGTCGGTCAGGACGAGCCGATAGTTGTCGAGCCCGACCCAGGTGCCGACGCTGAGCCCGTCCCACTCGTAGAGCGAGAGCCACACGGCGTGCAGCAAAGGGGTGAGGAAGAACAGCCCGAAGACCACGAGAGCCGGCGCGATGTAGGCGTACGCGATGCGCCGGGGCTCCCCGGGTGGGCCCGCCTGCCGACGGCCCGCCCGGGGAGGCTGGGGGACGGTGTCAGCCACCGTTGCTCGCCGTGAAGCTCGTGTACTCCTTCTCGAGGTTGTCCAGGAAGCTCTTGGGCTCTTCCGAGCCGGATCCGAGCTTCTGGACCTGTGCGGTCAGCAGGTCGTAGAAGTTCGGCGTCGCGTAGTCCAGGTAGGGCACCGAGAGCGTCATCCTCGGTGGCCTTGGTCCACGCGTCGAACACCTCCTTCTGGGCTCCGGTCGTGCCGGCGGAGTCGACGTCGGTGACCGGGAGGTTGCCGGCCTTGGCGATGAGCTTCATCGCCTCGGGACTCGTGATGAAGTCGATGTAGGCCCCGGCCGCGTCGGCGTGCTTGCTGGCCTCGGTGACGGCGAACGGGAGGCCCGTGCCACCGGTCACGGCCTGCTTGCCGGTCTCGCCGACCGGCGGGAGGGCGAAGCCGAGGTCGTTGCCGAGCGCCTTCTGGAGGTCGGCCAGCAGCCAGGTCCCGGCGGGGAGGAACACGCCCTTGCCCTTCGCGAAGTCCTGCCACGCGGGGTCGTAGCCGAGACCGTTGAAGTCCTTGGTGAAGTAGCCCTTCTTGACCCAGTCGGCGAACGTCGTGGCGGCCTTCTCGTTCTCCGCCGACATCCAGGAGGCGCCCTTTCGACCGAAGCCGAGGTTGCGGATGTCGTCGCGAGCCACGAACTGGTTCTGCACGAAGCCGTACGTGTGGATGCCCGGCCAGGCGTCGAGGTTGCCGAACTGGATCGGCGTCTCGCCGGCCTGCTTGGCCTTGGCCAGCGCGGCCTCGAAGTCCGTCAGGGTCGTCGGCACCTCGATGCCGAGCTTGGACAGCTTGGCCTTGTTGTACCAGAGCCCGACGAGCTCGCCGGCCTGCGGAAGGCCGTAGAGGTTGCCGGCGCCGAACGTCTTGCCGTCCTCGGTGTACGACGCCAGGGCGCGTACGGACTCGGGGTAGCGGTCGGACCAGCCGTACGCCTTGCTGTAGGGCTCGAGCGAGCGGAGCAGCCCAGCCTTGACGAACTGGCCCATGTCGGATCGGCCGTTGTTGGCCTGGACGACGTCGGGCGCCTTGTCGTCGGTGATCGCGAGGCGCAGTGTCTTGCGCAGGTCGTCGAACGAGCGGGAGACCCGCTTGATCGTGACGTTGGGGTACTTGTTCTCGAACTGCTTGTTGAGCGCCGCGATCTGTTCGGCCTGGCCGCCGCGCACCTCCTGGTCCCAGACGGTCAGCGTCAGCTTGCCCATCTTGGCGACGTCGGTCTTGACGCTCGTCGGCTCGTCGGAGTCCTTCTTGTTGTCCGATCCGGGCGCGCAGGCGCTCGCGAACAGAAGGGCGGCGACGGCGATGGCGCCGGCCCACATGGTGCGTCTGCTCGTCATGATTTCTCCTTGGGGGGTGTGAGAAGTGGCGTGGCGAAGCCGATGGTCGCGACGGCCCGGCTCACCGGGCGTTGGTCCTTGGCGGGGAGCACGTCGTCGAGGAACTCGTAGTCGCGGGCGAACCGCCGCTCGGACCTGGCCACGGCCCACCACTGGGCGATGTCGATCCAGCCCGGTGAGGCAAGAGCGCCGCCGAATCCGCGTACGGACAAGGCGGCGCAGAGGTTCGCGAAGCGAAGTCGATGGAGCAGCGACCAGCCGGCGAGCTCGCCAGCCATGAGCCCGGCAAGGAACACGTCGCCGGCACCGGTGGGATCCAGGGCCTCGACGGGTACGCCCGGCACCCAGGCGGTCTCGCCGGTCGCGGCGTCGGCGGCGAACGCCCCGCCGCTGCCTGCCGTCACGACGGCGAGCGGCACCCATTCGCGCAGCTCCTCGACCGCAGCGCCCGGGCTGGTGGTTCGCGTGTAGGCCATCGCCTCGGCCGAGTTGGGCACGAAGGCGTGGCAGCCGGTCAGGCGTTCGCGCAGCTCTGCGGTGTCCCAGCGCTCGGTGGCGTCCCACCCGACGTCGGCGAAGATCTTCGTCCCGTTGGCCACCATGGTGTCGACCCAGGAGGCGCGCTCGACACCCATGTCGGCGAACGCCGCGCGCGTGCAGGGCACCTCGCCGAGAAGCTCCTCGGAGGGGATCGGCGGCGGGTGCTCGTGGGTGACCATCGCGCGGTCGTCGTCGAACGCGAGGGACACCGTGACGGGGGAGTGCCAGTCGGGGAACCGGCGGGAGTGGCTGAGGTCGATGTTCTCGGACTCCGACAGCTCTTTCCAGCAGTACTCGCCGTACGCGTCACCGCCGAACGCGGCTGAGAGCGTCGTGGAGAGGCCGAGTCGGGAGCACGCGACGGCGAGGTTGGCCACGCCACCAGGACTCGAGCCCATGCCGTCGGTCCAGACCTCGTGTCCGCCGGACGGTGCCGCGAGCATGCCGGTGAAGATGATGTCGAGGAAGACTCGTCCTGCGACGAAAACATCCCGGGTTTCCGCGGTGTCCACCGACCCGTTCCCTTCTGTACGCGGCGGGGTGCAGCCACCCGCCGTGACTCGTAGTCTCACCTAGCTGCGCGCTTTTGGCAAGATTTGCGCGAAGTTGACTGCTATTGTGCATTCCATGCTGTCGAGCGTCCGCCATGAGCGCATCCTGGATCGCCTGCGCACCACCGGGCCCACGGAGGTCGCCGTGCTCTCCGGTCTGTTGAGGGTCAGCGAGGCGACGGTCCGCCGCGACCTGGCGCACCTGGAGTCGGAGGGCGCGCTGACCCGCGTCCACGGAGGTGCCGCGCTGACGACGGCCCCGGAGCCGCCGTTCGCGCAGGTCTCGACCAGCCACCTCGACGAGAAGACCGCGGTCGCCCGGAGCGCGGCAGCGCTGGTCGAGGACGGCGACGTCGTGCTTCTCGACATCGGCACGACGACGCACCAGCTGGCCGTCGAGCTGCGTGGCCGGTCGATCACGGTCGTCACGTCGAGCCTCGCGGTGCTCGAGGTCTTCGAGCACGACACCGCGACGGAGCTGATCGTGCTGGGCGGGGTGCTCCGGCGCAACTACCGCAGCCTGGTCGGCTTCATCACCGAGCAGGCGCTCAAGCAGATCCACGTCGACAAGCTCTTCCTCGGCACCAGCGGCATACGCGCCGACGGATCGGTGCTCGACACGACCGTCGTCGAGGTGCCCGTCAAGCAGGGCATGATCGCCGCCGCCGACCACGTCACGCTGGTCGCCGACAGCGACAAGTTCCCCGGCAGCGGCGTCGCCCGCGTGTGCGGGCCCGAAGCGATCAACGCCCTGGTGACGACGATCGGGGCCGACACGACCACGCTTGCCGCATTCCGCGAGGCCGGGTGCGACGTAGTGACGGCAGAAGCCGTACCGAACGACTAAGGGGCTGGAAAGCATGCAACTGACCGTGCTGGGTGGTGGCGGATTCCGCGTGCCGCTCGTGTATCGCGCTCTCCTGAGCGACGACTCGGACTCGCGGGTCAACGAGCTCGTGCTGTACGACGTGGATCCCGCACGGTTGCGGCGGGTGGGCGAGGTGCTGGCCCGGCTCGAGGCCGAGGCCGGCGTCGCGGGCCCGGCGATCCGGCTCGAGACCGACCTGACGGACGCTGTGCGCGGCACCGACTTCGTGTTCTCGGCGATCCGGGTCGGCGGCCTGCAAGGGCGAGTATGTGACGAGCGGGCCGCGCTCGACGAGGGCGTCCTCGGCCAGGAAACCACTGGGGCCGGCGGCATCTGCTACGGGCTGCGGACCGTCCCGGTTGCGATGCAGATCGCCCGGACGGTCAAGGAGCACGCCCCCGATGCGTACGTCATCAACTTCACCAACCCGGCCGGCATGGTCACCGAGGCGATGTCCGCGGTTCTCGGCGACCGGGTCGTGGGGATCTGCGACTCGCCCGTCGGCATGTTCAAGCGGGTGGCCCGGGCGCTCGACCTCGACCCGTCGCGCGCGGTCTTCGACTACGCCGGGCTCAACCACCTCGGCTGGCTGCGCCGTGTGCTGGTCGACGGCGTCGACGTGCTGCCCAACCTGCTGTCGGACCCCGACAAGCTGCTCACGATCGAGGAGGGCCGGCTGTTCGGACCCTCGTGGCTGCAGACGATCGACGCCGTGCCCAACGAGTACCTCTGGTACTGGTACTACACGAAGGACGCCATCGCCGGGATCGAGGCGGCGAAGGAGACGCGCGGCGAGTTCCTGCTGCGTCAGCAAGGCGGGTTCTATGCCGGCGGCGAGGAAGCCGGCGATGCCTACGCGGCGTGGGACCGGACGCGGCGCGATCGTGAGGAGTCCTACATGGCCGACAGTCGCGATGCGACCGGCGCCGGCGAACGAGACGAGGACGACCTCGACGGCGGCGGCTACGACCGGGTGGCCCTCGAGCTGATGCACGCGATCGCCCGCAACCAGGAGGCGACGCTGGTCCTCAACGTGCCCAACGGTCACACGCTCCCGGGGCTGGCGTCCGACGCCGTGATCGAGGTGCCCTGCGTCGTCGACGCCAACGGACCGCGGGCGCTGCCGCTCGACCCTCTTGCGCCGCACGCGGCGGCGCTGGTGGCGACGGTCAAGGACGTCGAACGCACCGCGATCGAGGCGTCGACAACCGGTTCGCGCGAGCTGGCGGTCAGGGCTCTGGCCATGCATCCCTTGGTCGACTCGGTCAACACCGCGCGCCGGATCTTCGACCGGCAGCTGCGCGAGGTCCCGGACCTGTCGCGGGCGTTCGGCTGACGCAACCGCTGACTTGCCGGTTCGAGTCGATTGGCCGGGCGTCACCTGACAGAATCTCCCCATGACCACCACGATCGCGCCTGAACACCCGCCCGGAAGGACCCGGCGCCGCGTCGTGAGAGGGATCGGCGTCCTCATGCTCGTCGCCGGCCTCGCGGTGCTGGGCTGGTTCGCGTGGCAGTACTTCGGCACCAACATCGTGGCCAAGCACAAGCAGGAACAGATCAAGGCAGAGACACTGCGAGAGTGGGACAAGGGCGTCGAGGGCGATGCCATCGCGATGCTTCGGGTCAAGCGCTTCGGTCCTGACTACGAGGTGCCGATCGTCAAGGGCTTCGACAAGGGCGCCCTTGCGCGCGGTGTCGGCTGGTACACCAAGGGCGCGAAGCCCGGTGAGATCGGCAACTTCGCGATTGCCGGCCACCGGGTCACCCACGGCGAGCCGTTCAGCAGGTTCCCCAAGCTCAAGAAGGGCGATCTCGTCGTCGTCGAGACGCGCCGCGACATCTTCACCTACAAGCTGCGCAACTCCGGCACCTCGATCACCGTGCCGTTCACGACGTCGTGGCCGCTCTGGCCGGTGCCGGACCCGGACGCCCGCCGTCAGAGGCCCACCGAGCGGCTCATCACGATGCTCACGTGCTCCGAGCTGTTCCACACCAACAACCGCAGCGTTGTGATCGGCGAGCTCGTGAAGACGTACGACAAGAAGCAGGGCACGACCGCGACCAACGGCTGATCGCCGCGGCCCTAGGCTGCTGCCATGCATGACTACCAGCGTGACTTCATCGAGTTCTCCCTCGAGCACGAGGTGCTCCGGTTCGGCGAGTTCACGCTGAAGTCGGGGCGCACGTCGCCCTACTTCTTCAACGCCGGGCTGTTCAACACCGGAGCCCGGCTCGCCGCCCTCGGCGGCTTCTATGCCGCGGCGATCGACCGGAGCGGCATCGAGTTCGACGTGCTGCTCGGCCCCGCGTACAAGGGCATCCCCATCGCATCGGCGACCGCGGTGCAGCTCGCCGAGCAGCACGACCGCGACGTGCCCTGGTGCTTCAACCGCAAGGAGCCGAAGGACCACGGCGAGGGCGGGCTGATCGTGGGCTCGCCGCTGGAGGGCCGGGTGTTGATCATCGATGACGTGATCACGGCCGGCACCGCGATCCGTGAGGTCATGGACATTGTCCATGACGCCGGTGCACAGGTGGCCGGTGTCATGGTTGCGGTCGACCGTCAGGAGCGCGGTGCCGGAGACCTGTCGGCCATCCAGGAGGTCGAGCGTGACTTCGGGGTGCCGGTCATCTCGATCATCGACTTCGGCCAGATCGTGCAGTACGTCGAGGAGTCCGGCCGGCACGCCGAGCACCTCGCTGCCATCCGCGCGTATCGCGACGAGTTCGGGATCGCGCCGACGACATGAGCGAGCGCGAGCGAGCGGATCGAGGTCACCTGACGGATGATCCGGAGGTCGGCGTCGGCGTCGGACCGTGGGAGGGCGAGTGGCCCGTCGGCGACCACTTCGACGAACAGCTCCTTCGCGAGGGCGACCGCCGCAATGTCGTCGACCGCTATCGCTACTGGACCCTCGGGGCGATCGTGGCCGATCTCGACCGGCACCGACACCCGCTGCACGTCGCGATCGAGAACTGGCAGCACGACTTCAACATCGGCTCGATCGTCCGGACCGCGAACGCCTTCGCGGTGGCGGAGGTCCACATCGTCGGCAAGAAGCGGTGGAACCGGCGCGGGGCGATGGTGACCGACCGATACCAGCACGTACGCCACCACGCTTCGGTCGCCGAGTTCGCCGACTGGGCCAGCGCGAGCGGGCTCGTCGTGATCGGGATCGACAACGTCGAGGACTCGGTGCCGATCGAGACCGCCGAGCTGCCGCGGGACTGTGTCCTGGTCTTCGGCCAAGAGGGTCCCGGACTCTCTGACGAGGCCCGCGCGGCCTGCGAACGTACGCTCTCGATCGCCCAGTTCGGTTCGACCCGGTCGATCAACGCCGGTGCAGCCGCTGCGATCGCGATGCACGCCTGGATCCGCCAGCACGCTGATCTCGAGGTTGACCGTTCCAATAACCTCTGACTAAGGTCAGAGAATGTCAGACGATCCGGTGGCGACCCTTCGCCGCTTCAACCGATCGTGGTCGCAGCGCGTGGGCGTGCTCGACGAGTCCTTCCTGGGCTCGGGCCGGCCGCTCGGACCTTCCCGGCTGCTGTTCGAGCTGCGCGGCGGCGGCACCACCGTGCGGGAGCTTCGTGAGCGCATGGACCTCGACTCCGGCTACCTGAGCCGATTGCTGCGGCAGCTCGAGGCCGAAGGCCTCATCTCGGTCGCCCCCGACCCGGCCGACGCTCGTCGGCGCATCGCGACGCTGACCACGCAGGGTGTCGCGGCGCAGCAGGATCTCGACGACCGGTCGGACACGATCGCCCACCGCCTGGTCGACGCACTGTCGGAGCGGCAGCGCGTACGACTGGCGGACAGCCTGGACCAGGCCGACCGCCTGATCCGTGCCGCGACCGTCTCCCTCGACGTCGTCGATCCGGCCTCACAGCACGCCAGGGCTGCTGTCGCCGCGTACTTCCAGGAGCTGGACGAGACGTTCGAGGGAGGCTTCGACGTCACCGCCGGCGCTGCCGACGAGCAGACCCTGGGCGGTGC
Organism: uncultured Actinomycetota bacterium; assembly: GCA_963759975.1. GTDB lineage: Bacteria > Actinomycetota > Actinomycetes > Propionibacteriales > Nocardioidaceae > Aeromicrobium. The sequence continues at coordinate 305,771 of CAVXBS010000018.1, read as the reverse complement.
GACCGGCCGGTTCATCGTGGCGGTCAGCGGCGGTGTCGCCGTCGGGTGCGGTGGCCTGCAGACGTTGTCCGGCGACATCGGCGAGATCAAGCGGATGTGGGTGCACCGCGAATGGCGCGGCCTCGGCCTGGCCGGCCGGCTCCTGCGCCGGCTCGAGGAGGAGTCCGTCGCCCTGGGCCACCGGGTCGTCCGGCTCGACACCAACAGCTCGCTCACCGAGGCGCTGGCGATGTATCGCGCCGCGGGCTACGTCGAGATCCCGCGCTACAACGACAACCCCTACCCCGACCACTGGTTCGAGAAGTCGCTCTAGGCTCACCGCATGAGCCAACGGGTGGTCGTCATCGGGGGAGATGCGGCCGGTATGACCGCCGCGTCCGCGCTGCGTCGCAAGCTGCCGAAGGATCACGAGGTCGTCGTGCTCGAACGCGGCAGCTGGACGTCGTACTCCGCGTGCGGCATTCCCTATTGGATCTCCGGCGAGGTCGGGTCGGCCGAGGCGCTCGTCGCGCGCAGCGTCGAGGCGCACCTCGCCAACGGCATCGACGTACGGATGGGGGTCGAGGTGACGGCGATCGACCCCGAGGCGCACACGGTCTCGATCCGGGGAGGGGTCGACCTCTCGTACGACCGGCTGGTCATCGCGACGGGCGCCGAGCCGGTGCGGCCCGACCTCCCCGGCATCGACGGCGAGGGCATCTACGGCGTGCAGACGCTCGATGACGGACAGGCGCTGATCGACGGGCTCGCCAAGAAGCCGGAGCACGTCGTGGTCGTCGGCTCCGGCTATGTCGGTCTCGAGATCGCCGAGGCCTGCGTGGCCCGCGGCTTCGACACGACCGTCATCGACCGGTCGAAGGCGCCGCTGTCGATCATCGAGCCCGAGCTCGGTGAGCAGGTCGCGGCGGCGATGCGGGCGCACGGCATCCGGCTGCTGTCCGACACGTCGGTCACGGGATTCACGCTCGACGACTCTGGTCAGCGTCAGCGCCGTGACGACCAAGGACGACTCGGTCCACGCGGATCTGGTCGTCCTCGGGCCTCGGCGTCACGGCGCGCTCGGCACTGGCGGCCGATGCCGGTCTGCCGCTCGGCGCCAAGGGCGGCATCGTCGTCGACGAGCACCAGCGGGTCATCGGGCATCGACGACATCTGGGCGGCCGGCGACTGCGTCGTGACCAAGGACCGGCTGACCGGCGACCTGATCCACGTGCCCGCTCGGCACGCACGCCAACAAGCAGGGCATGGTCGCCGCCGACAGCATCGCCGCCGACCTGCTCGGGTCGAACGCGCGGCTCAGCTTCCCGGGCGTCGTGCGTACGGCGATCACGAAGTTCTGCGCTCTGGAGATCTCCCGCACGGGGCTGGGGGAGCGGCAGGCGGGCGACGCCGGATTCGACCCCGTCACGGTGAGCATCGAGACGACGAACTTCGCCGGCTACATGCCGGACGCCGAGAAGATGACCGTCCTGATGATCGCGGACCGCTCGTCCCGCCGGTTGATCGGTGCGCAGATCGTCGGTGGCGAGGACTCGGCGCTGCGGATCGATGTCGCGGCGACGGCCATCGCCGCGGGGCTGACGGTCGACGAGGTCGTGATGCTCGACCTGGCGTACGCCCCGCCGTTCTCCTCGGTGTGGAGCCCGATCCAGGTCGCCGCCCGGGCGGCGGTCAAGGCGCTGGGGTGACTCGCCAGTAGTAGTGCTGACTGGGATACTGGTCTTCGCACCCCTCGCCAGCCATTCAGGAGATTCGCATGCCCGTCGCCACACCCGAGGTCTACGCCGAGATGCTCGACAAGGCCAAGCGCGAGTCGTTCGCCTTCCCGGCCATCAACGTCTCCTCGTCGCAGACGCTCAACGCGGCCCTCGCCGGCTTCGCCGAGGCCGAGAGCGACGGCATCGTCCAGGTCTCGACCGGCGGCGCCGAGTACTGGTCCGGCCCGACCGTCAAGAACATGGTCACCGGTTCGCTGGCGTTCGCCGCATACGCGGACGAGGTCGCCAAGAACTACCCCGTCAACGTCGCCCTGCACACCGACCACTGCCCCAAGGACAAGCTCGACGGCTTCGTACGCCCCCTGATCGCGGCGTCGGAGGAGCGGGTCAAGTCCGGCGGGCTGCCCTACTTCCAGTCGCACATGTGGGACGGCTCGGCCGTGCCGCTCGACGAGAACCTCGAGATCGCACAGGAGCTGCTCGCGCGCTGCAAGGCCGCAGGCATCATCCTCGAGGTCGAGATCGGTGTCGTCGGCGGCGAGGAGGACGGGGTCGTCGGCGCGATCGACGACAAGCTCTACTCCACGCCCGAGGACGCGCTCGCCACGGCTGAGGCCCTGGGCCTCGGCGAGAACGGTCGCTACCTGACCGCCCTGACGTTCGGCAACGTGCACGGCGTCTACAAGCCCGGTGGCGTCAAGCTCCGCCCCGAGGTGCTCGAGACCGCGCAGCAGGTCGTCGGCGAGAAGTACGGCAAGGACCACCCGTTCGACCTGGTCTTCCACGGTGGGTCCGGCTCGCTGCCCGAGGAGATCTCGGCGGCGGTCGACTACGGCGTCGTCAAGATGAACGTCGACACCGACACGCAGTACGCCTTCACGCGTCCCGTCGTGGGCCACATGTTCGCCAACTACGACGGCGTCCTCAAGGTCGACGGCGAGGTCGGCAACAAGAAGGCGTACGACCCGCGTGCCTGGGGCAAGGCCGCCGAGGCCGGCATGGCGTCCCGCGTCGCCGAGGCGTGCGCCAACCTGCGCAGCGCCGGCACCAAGCTCTGACCTGGGCCCCCTGGCGGCGGTTTACCACGGGCCCTAAGCAAGCGTCGTCCACCCGAGGGAACCTTGCCTCGGGTGGACGACCTTTGCCTCGGGGTGTGCTGCGACCACCCGCTGCTTGCCGCGGGAGGACGATGCTTTCGTAGGGACCGTGGTAAACCGCGCCCGGGGTCAGCGGCCGGTGGGCATGAGCACGCCGACCGCGAGCTGGGTGCATTCGCCAGCTTCCTCGCGGAGGATCTTGCGGTGCGTCGGACGCGCCGCTTTGTAGCGCGCGCAGACCCTCGGCGGTGATCTCGGTCCACTGCGCGCGTCGATCGTCGGTGCAGGTGTTGCGGCACACCAGCCCGTCGTTCTCCAGTCGCGTCACGAGCCGTGACAGCGCGCTCTGACTGAGGTGCACCTGCTCGGCGAGGTACGACATGCGTACCTTCTCCTTGGCGTTGTGCAGCAGCTGCAGGACCTCGAACTCGCTCGAGCTGAGGTCGTGTTGTGCGCCGAGCTCACGGTCGAGGCGGCAGGTCAGCTGGTTGTAGCGACCCATGAGCTCATGCCATGACTCGGCGAGCTTCTCATCCGACACCTTCGACACGTGTGAAGCATATCACCGCGCCCGCATAAGATGTTCACGCATTAGTTGCTTGCGCATTAGATGCAGGTGCATAAGACTGGGCGCATGACCTCAGTCCTCACAGGCACCAAGCCTGACTCCTCACACCCGCACGTCACCGAGGGTTCCGGATGGTCGAGCCGCACCTGGGTGCTCCTCGTCGTCCTCGCTGGTGCCCTCTTCCTCGACGGCCTCGACATCTCGATGGTGGGCGTTGCCCTCCCGTCGATCGGCGAAGACCTCGGCATGTCGCCGTCGGCTTTGCAATGGATCGTCTCCGGGTACGTCCTCGGCTACGGCGGGCTGCTCCTGCTCGGCGGCCGCTCGGCCGACCTGCTCGGGCGCCGGTCGGTGTTCCTCTTCGCCGTCGGCGCGTTCGGCATCGCCTCGGTCGTGAGTGCGTTCCTCAGCAACGACCTGGCGCTGATTGCGCTGCGATTCGTCAAGGGCGTCGCGGCAGCCTTCACGGTGCCGGCCGGCCTGTCGATCATCACGACGACGTTCGCCGAGGGACCGGCTCGCAACCGCGCCCTCAGCATCTACACCGTCTGTGGTGCGAGTGGCTTCTCGATGGGCCTCGTCTTCGGTGGGGTGCTCACCGAGCTCGGCTGGCGCATGACGTTCCTGCTCCCCGGCCCTGCTGCGTTGCTGCTGCTGTTCGCCGGCCTCAAGGTCGTCCCGCGCTCGGAGCGCCAGACCTCGTCGCTCAAGCACTTCGACCTCGCTGGTGCGTTCACGAGCACCGCGGCGCTGCTGATCCTCGTCTACGCCGTCGTCGAGGCGCCCACGCGCGGGTGGACCAGTGTCGCCACGCTGGGCTTGCTGGCCGCGAGCATCCTGCTGGCCGCGCTGTTCGTGGCGGTCGAGCTGCCGGCACGACCACCCGCTCGTACGCCTGGGGATCCTGCGCTCGGCTCGCGTGGTGCACGCCAACCTGGCCGGCGCGGTGATGTTCGGCGCGTACGTGTCGTTCCAGTTCGTCGTGACGCTCTACCTGCAGAACGCTCTCGGCTGGTCGCCGCTGGCCATGGCGTTCGGTTTCCTGCCCGCCGGGATCCTGGTCGTTGCGAGTGTCGTCAAGATGGGTTCGGTCCTGGAGCGGTTCGACACGCGTCTGGTGATCGCCGCGGGGCTCACGTCGTTCGCGCTCGGTTACGCCCTGTTCCTCCGGGTCAGCCCCGGCATGTCGTACGCCAACTTCCTGCTGCCGACGATGCTGCTGCTGGGGCTCGGGTTCGCCCTGTGCTTCCCGTCGATCAACTCGCAGGCCACCGCCGGCGTCGCGGATCACGAGCAGGGGCTGGCGTCGGGCCTGGTCAACACCAGCCTGCAGATCGGTGGCGCGGTGATGCTTGCCGTGATCTCGGCCGTGATCGGTGCCGGCGACGGACCGACCCAGCCCGACGCGCTGCTGCCCGGCATGACGACCGCGATCCAGGTCATCGTCGGACTGACGGTGGTCGGGGTGCTCAGCACCCTCGCGGTGATCGGCTTCCGCCGGCCGGCCCCCGAGCTCGTGCCGGCCACTGCCGACCGTGAGCTGGAGGACTGCGTCGCGTGTTGAGCGCAGGCCGTAGGGTGCGGGCATGACCAACTTGTTCGGTGAACCGCCCGCAACCCTGCTGCCTGAGGACCCGGGCGCAGCGTCCCTGGCCGAGGGTGACGACCCCAAGAATGTCGCCGCCACCCATCCGGACTCGGCGCTCGCCTGGGTCACGCTCGCCGAGCTGGCGCTGGCCGACGGCCTCGACCTCGAGGGCTATGCCTTCGCGCGCACGGGCTACCACCGTTCGCTCGACCTGCTGCGCCGCAACGGGTGGAAGGGCCACGGCCCGTTGCCGTGGAACCACGAGCCCAACCGGCCGTTCCTGCGCTCGCTCGTGGCCCTCGCCGATGCGTCCGAGCGGTTCGGAGACGACGGTGAGGCCCACCGGTGCCGTGAGTTCCTGCACGAGTCGAGCCCCGAGGCGTACGCCGAATTGGTCGCTCCGAAGAACGCCTAAGGCACATACATCGTCAGGGCGGCGGGCTCGATGCGCCAGGAGTGCTCACTCCGCGGCCCACTGAGCTCGCCGTCGCTGGTGCAGGCGAGCTCGTCGCCGTGCACCGAGACCTCGGTGCCGCGGAGGTAGACGACGTCGTCGCGCCGATGGTGGTCGCCACGTCGTACGTGCCAGGCGTACGCAATGCGGCGCCGCGGCGACTCGGTGTAGGACACCGCGACGTCGAGCTCGCCGTCTGACGGGTCAGCTCGCGGCAGGAGCGGCGTACCGCCGCCGACGAAGCTGCCGTTGCCGACGGCGACCTGGATGACCGGCTCCTTGCGGGTCAGGTCCGTGCCGTCCACCGTGACCGTGAGATGGGCTCCCGGCTGGGTCAGCCCGCGTATGCCGGTGAGCACCGCGCCGATGACGTAGCCGACGGGGCCGAGGGCCTTCTTCCACGGCCGCGCTGCCTTGGCCGCCTCGGCACCGATGCCGATGTGGGCGGCATTGATGACGATCTCGTCCTGGCCGTCGATGATCAGGTCGATCTGCGCCGTGCGGCCTGCCACGATGACCTTGGCCGCCTCGACCGGATCGACGGGCAGTCCGAGGGTCGCCGCGAAGTCGTTGCCGGTGCCCAGCGGGACGAGGCCGATGACCACGTCCTCGAGTCGGCCAGCTGTGCGCAGGGCACCGATGACGGCGTGGAGGCTGCCGTCGCCGCCGAGCACGACGACGCCGTCGATCTCGCGGTGCTGGTCGAGCGCCTCGGCGAGATCCTCCGGCGAAGAGGTCGTGACGACATCGACGTCGAAGTCGTGCAGAGCTGCGGCGACATCGTTGATCGCCTGCTCGTCTGCTGTGCCGGCATCGGCGTTGGCGATGGCGAGGAGGGAGGTCATGAGACCGCCAGCCTAGGGGGCCTCAGGCTCCGCGGCATGCTGGGTCGTCGGCTCGCCGAGCCGTACGACGATGACACCGAGCAGGATCAGGGCACCCCCTGCGAACTGGATGGCGCGGGGCGCCTGATCCAGCAGGAGCCACGCGAACAGGACGCTCGCAACCGCCTCGCTCAGCCCGACGAACGAGCCGAGGCGCGAGCCCAGCCGCCGGCTCGCGGCGATCCCCAGGACGTACGCCAGGCCGGCGGTCACGACGCCGAGAGTCAGCACTGGAAGCCACCACGGCAGGTCAGTTCCGGCGAGGGTGACATCCGCGCGGGACGTGGCGAGCGGCACGATGCCGACCAAGCCGGCGACCAGCAGCAACACGCCGCCGAGCAGGAGCCCGAATGCTGCCAGCACGATGCCTGGCAGGCCGTTGTCCTCATCGGCCGAGATGATCCAGTAGACCGCGGCACCCGCCATCGCTCCCAGCGCCCAGAGGACGCCGATCGGGTCGAGGTCGGCCCCGGAGACCAGGTCGAGCACCAGCATCAGTCCGGCGATCGCCAGCACGGCACCGGCAATCGTCAGTCGGCTGGGACGCTGTCCGTGGCGCAGCCACATCCACCCGATGACCAGGACGGGGCACGCGAACTCGATCAGGATCGCGACGCCGACATCCATGTGGCCGACCGCGTTGAAGTAGGCCAGCTGGCACCCGGCGATGGCGATCAGAGCAGTACGCGACGATCAGCCCGGCATTGCGACGTACGAGGGACCAGCGGCCACGCAGCACGACCAGGGCCGGAACGATCAGCACCGCGCCGGCGATCAGGATGCGGGCCGTGACCGCGGCGCCGGCCGTCCAGCCCGAGTCGATCATGGCCTTGGCGATGGGGCCGGACAGGGCGAACGAGGCCGCGGCCAGCAGCGCGAGCGCGACGCCGGACGTGCGTCGGGGGAGTGGCGTCCGGACGGCGTCATCAGTCAAAGCGGTCATGACACATGACACTACGGCTGGCGATGTAAGGTGTCAACATGGTCTTTGCCAATGACACCGAGAGCGCTCTGGTGGCCGCGGTGATGCTCGTGAACTCGGCCGAACCACCCGTGACGATGACCACGACGGAGGAGCTGGCGGCGTTCTTCGAGCAGCACGGCTACACCGGCACGCTGGTCGGCGACCAGGCCGAGCTCGACGCCGTGCACCGCATCCTGCCGCGACTGCGCGACGCTGCTGACCAGCTATCGCGACGACGCGGTGGAGATGGTCAACCAGATCCTGGCCGACGCCAAGGCCGTGCCCCAGCTCGTACGCCATGGCGACACCGACTGGCACCTGCACGCCGTCGAGGACGATCGTCCCCTGCGACGTACGCATGCTGGTCGAGACCGCGATGGCGATGATCGACGTGATCCGTGCGGACGAGCTGTCTCGGCTCGGCATCTGCGCCGACGCCGACTGCGAAGGCCTGGTGCTGGATCTGTCGCGCAACCGGTCGCGCCGGTTCTGCAGCACGACCTGCAGCAATCGGGCGGCCGTCGCGGCCTACCGCGCCCGTCAGGCCAATTGACCCACGCCGAGCCTCGCGAAATGCACTAGACTGCCGTAGTAAGAGCCCCGCGAGAACGGGGCTTGTCGCATGTGTGAGGGGTGCATACCCATGCCCGCAGTCGTGATCGTCGGAGCCCAGTGGGGCGATGAAGGCAAAGGCAAGGCCACGGACATCCTGGGCAGCCGGGTCGACTACGTCGTCAAGTTCAACGGCGGCAACAACGCCGGACACACGGTCGTGATCGGTGACCAGAAGTACGCCCTGCACCTCCTGCCCAGCGGCATCCTCAGCCCCGGCTGCGTGCCGGTCATCGGCAACGGCGTCGTGGTCGACCTCAAGGTGCTGTTCGAGGAGATCGACGGGCTCAACGAGCGCGGCATCGACACGTCGAAGCTCGTGATCAGCGCCAATGCGCACGTCATCGCGGACTACAACCGCACGATGGACAAGGTTGCGGAGCGCTTCCTCGGCAGCCGCAAGATCGGCACGACCGGCCGCGGGATCGGCCCGACGTATGCCGACAAGATGAACCGGCTCGGCATCCGCGTCCAGGACCTGTTCGACGAGAAGATCCTGCGCCAGAAGGTCGAGGGCGCGCTCGAGCTCAAGAACCAGATCCTCACCAAGATCTACAACCGTCGCGCCGTCGAGGTCGATGAGATCGTCGAGGAGCTGCTGTCCTACGTCGACCGGCTCCGCCCGATGGTCGCCGACACGCCGCTGCTGCTGCACGAGGCGCTCGCCGCCGACAAGACCGTGCTGCTCGAGGCCGGCCAGGCGACGCTGCTCGACGTCGACCACGGCACCTACCCGTTCGTGACCTCGTCGTCGGCCACCACGGGCGGCGCGTGCACCGGATCGGGCATCGCACCGACCGAGATCACCCGCGTCATCGGCATCGTCAAGGCGTACGCGACACGTGTCGGTGAGGGTCCGTTCCCCACCGAGCTGTTCGACGACGATGGCGAGCGGTTGCGCAAGAACGGCGCCGAGTTCGGCACCACGACCGGTCGGCCCAGGCGCTGCGGCTGGTACGACGCGCCGATCGCGCGCTATGCCGCCCGCATCAACGGCGTCACCGACTTCGTCCTGACCAAGCTCGACGTGCTGACCGGCTGGGACCGCATCCCGGTTTGTGTCGCGTACGACGTCGACGGTGAGCGGGTCGACGAGATGCCGATGACGCAGACCGGGTTCCACCACGCCAAGCCGGTCTATGAGTACTTCGAGGGCTGGCACGACGACATCTCGGCCGCTCGTACGTTCGAGGACCTGCCGCAGGCCGCCCAGTCGTACGTGCTGGAGCTCGAGAAGATCTCGGGCGCGCGGATCTCGACGATCGGCGTCGGTCCCGACCGCGAGCAGACGATCGTCCGCCACGACCTGCTCTAGACGTTGGCGCGGCAGGCCGTGGCGGTCGGCGAAGCGTCGCTGAGCTCGTCCTTCATCTCCTTGCGGTAGCGCTTCTCGTTCGGCTCGGGGGTGGTGAGCCGCAGCCTGCGGTCACGGCGGCAGCAGGACGAGGATCCACCAGGGCCGAGAGCTCATGTCGGCGTCGTGGCAAGGATCCGCAGGACCTTCCGCCGGTTGTCCACAGATGCCGGGCCGATAGGCTCGACCTCCGTGAAGACGCTTGTCATCGGCACCGGCGGCCGCGAGCACGCCCTGGCCCTCGCACTGTCCCGCGACCCCCAGGTCATCGAGGTGCACGCCGCCCCCGGCAACCCCGGAATCGCCGCGGTCGCGACGTTGCACGACGTCGACCAGATGGATGGCGCGGCCGTTGCTGCGCTCGCCACCGAGATCGGCGCGGACCTCGTGGTGATCGGCCCGGAGGCACCCCTCGTCGCGGGGGTCGCGGACGCCGTACGCGATGCCGGCATCGCGTGCTTCGGGCCGTCGAAGGAAGCCGCGCAGCTCGAGGGCTCCAAGGCATTCGCCAAACAGGTCATGGCCGGTGCCGAGGTGCCGACCGCGCTCGCGCACGTGTGCGAGACCCCGGAGCAGGTCGAGTCCGCGCTCGACTCGTTCGGTCCGCCGTACGTCGTCAAGGACGATGCGCTGGCCGCGGGCAAGGGCGTCGTCGTGACGACCGACCGGCAGGCCGCGATCGATCACGCTGCGGCGTGCGACCGGGTCGTCATCGAGGAGTTCCTCGATGGACCCGAGGTCTCGCTGTTCGCGATCACCGACGGCGAGACCGTGCTGCCGCTGCAGCCCGCGCAGGACTTCAAGCGGGCGCTCGACGGCGACGAAGGCCCCAACACCGGAGGCATGGGCGCCTACACCCCGCTGCCGTGGGCACCCGACGACCTGGTCGCTGAGGTGTCCCGCCGGGTGCTCGTGCCGACCGTGCAGGAGATGGCACGGCGGGGCACGCCGTTCCAGGGACTGCTTTACGCGGGGCTCGCGCTGACCAGCCGGGGCGTGCGCGTCATCGAGTTCAATGCCCGGTTCGGCGATCCCGAGACCCAGTCGATCCTGGCTCTCCTGCGCACGCCGCTCTCGGCGCTGCTGCACGGCGCCGCGACCGGTGGCCTCGCCGAGGTCGGCCTGCCGCAGTGGTCGAGCGACTCGTCGGTGACCGTGGTCGTGGCCTCGGAGGGCTATCCCGAGGCGCCGAGCACGGGTGACCCGATCGAAGGGCTCGACCAGGTCGCCGAGCTCGACGGCGTCGACGTCATCCACGCAGGCACGGCGCTCCGCGACGGCACGATCGTCACTGCCGGCGGCCGCATCCTGTCGGTCACGGCGGTCGGCGCCGACCTCGCCGAGGCGCGCCGCAAGGCGTACGAGGGAGTCGATCTCATCAGCATCCGCGGCGCCCATCACCGGACCGACATCGCCCTCGCGGCCGAGCAAGGGACAATAGAGCTGTGACCACACCGAACGTCCTGGCCAGCCGCTACGCCTCGCCCGAGGTGGCGCGCATCTGGTCGCCGGAGCACAAGATCGTGCTCGAGCGCCGACTTTGGATCGCGGTGCTCAAGGCGCAGAAGGACCTCGGCGTCGAGACGCCTGACGGGGTCATCGAGGCGTACGAGTCGGTCATCGACCGCGTCGACCTCGGCTCGATCGCCGCGCGTGAGAAGGTCACCCGCCACGACGTCAAGGCCCGCATCGAGGAGTTCGCGGCGCTCGCCGGCACTGAGCACATCCACAAGGGCATGACGTCGCGCGACCTGACCGAGAATGTCGAGCAGCTGCAGATCAAGGCGTCGCTCGAGCTGATGCGCGACCGTACGATCGCCACCCTCGGCCGGCTCGGCCGGCTCGCCACCGAGCACGCCGAGCTCGTCATGGCCGGTCGCAGCCACAACGTCGCTGCGCAGGCCACGACTCTCGGCAAGCGCTTCGCCACGGTCGCCGACGAGCTGATCGTCGCGGTCGAACGGCTGGACGACCTCATCGCCCGCTACCCGCTGCGCGGCATCAAGGGCCCGGTCGGCACGAGCCAGGACCAGCTCGACCTCCTCGGCGGTGACGAGGAGCGGCTCGCCGAGCTGGAGCAGCGCGTCGCCCGGCACCTCGGCTTCGACAAGGTCCTGACGAGCGTCGGCCAGGTCTATCCGCGTTCGCTCGACTACGACGTCGTCACGGCTCTGGTCCAGCTCGTTGCCGCGCCGTCCAACCTCGCGACGACGATCCGGCTGATGGCCGGCAACGAGACCGTGACCGAGGGCTTCCGCCCCGGCCAGGTCGGCTCCAGCGCGATGCCGCACAAGATGAACACCCGGTCGTGCGAGCGCGTCAACGGCCTCGCGGTCATCCTCCGTGGGTACGCGTCGATGGTCGGCGAGCTCGCCGGCGACCAGTGGAACGAGGGCGACGTGTCGTGCTCGGTCGTGCGCCGGGTCGCGCTGCCGGACGCGTTCTACGCCGCTGACGGACTGTTCGAGACGTTCCTGACGGTGCTCGACGAGTTCGGGGTGTTCCCCGCCGTGATCCAGCGCGAGCTCGACCGCTACCTCCCGTTCCTCGCGACGACCAAGGTGCTCATGGCGTCGGTGCGCAACGGCCGTGGACGCGAGACGGCGTACGACGCGGTCAAGCAGAATGCCGTCGCGGTCGCCCTCGAGATGCGCGAGAAGGGCGCGGCCGACAACGACCTGTTCGCCCGGCTCGCCGCCGACGAGCGCCTGGGCCTTTCCGAGGCGGACCTCGCGACGTTGGTCGCCTCGCCGATCGACTTCACCGGAGCCGCAGTCAGCCAGGTGCGGGCCGTCGTGAGCCGCATCGAGCAGCTCGTGACCGCCAACCCCGAAGCCGCGGCCTACGCTCCAGGTTCGATCCTGTAGTTCTCGCGAAGGGACCTCATGTCCGACCTGCTGGCTGCTGTCCTGACGCCGTTCGACTACGTCGTCTCCGCCCCGCTGGTGGCGTGGCACGAGATCTTCGACGGCGTGCTCGGGCTCGGTGCCGGGTTGGGCCTGGGCCCTGGCGATCGCCTTGACCGCCGTCACGTTCCGCATCGTGCTGATGCCGTTCTATCTCTCGCAGCTCCGCATGCGGCGGGAGCTGCGGAAGCTCGAGCCGCAGATCAAGGCGCTGGAGCAGACGTACGGCGACGACCGCGAGAAGCTCGCACAGGAGCAGATGAAGCTCGTGAAGGCGGCCGGGCTCAAACCGCTGCTCTCCCTGATCCCACTCTTCCTGCTGGGCCTGGTCCTGGTCGTGCTCGCCCGGATGATCGACGCTGCGGACAAGCATGCGTCGCCGGGCGCCTCCTTCCGGCGAGGCTTCCTGACCGACGGCGACGCGTGGTCCCTCTCGGCAGGCCAAGATCGCCGGAGGAAGGATCACGGACACGCTGGTCGGCAGCTCGCAGAGCGAGACCACGGTCGTGGCCGCGGTGTTGATCGCGGTCATGTGTGTCGCGCACGTCATCGCCCAGCGTCAGGAAGCGACACTGCTGCCGCCAGCCGTCGCGCCGATCGGCGTGGTCGAGCAGAAGCGACCGGTCATGCTCTACGTGCTGCTCCTCGTCATCGCCGCGGTCAGTCTCTTCCTGTCGATCGGCGTCCTCATCTTCTGGGCGACCTCGAAGGTGTGGACCGTGGTCCAGCAGCGGATCCTGCGCGACCGTCCTGGCCTCAGACTGACTCGACGTACGCGGCGAGGTTCTGCAGCGAGGACTGCATGCCGGTGGCGTGGTCGACCTGGGAGCGATGCCCGCCGGTACGTCCGACGCCACGATGCTGACCGTCGGTCCCACCGCCATCGGGGTGAGCTGCCAGGTCATCGTCATGGTCCCCGCGAACGCCGGGTCGTCGGACTCGAACTCGATCGACTCGGCCACCCGCTCACCCTCGACCAGCTCCACGAACGTGGCCTCGACGACGTCGGAGTCGGCGGTGCTCTTGCCGGTGTCGGCGGCGGGCTCGTCGTACGTCAGCACCATCCGATAGCCACCGCCGACCCGCAGGTCGTACCGCTCCATCCGGGCGGTCATGCCCGCGGGCGGCAGCCACCGCGCGCGCGCCTCGGCGTCGGTCAGGGCGCGGTAGAGCACCTCGGCTGATGCCTGGATCGTCCGCGTCGCGGTGTCGGTGCGTCCTGTCATCTGCCCATCATGCGGTGGCCCGGAACGCGACGCCAGCGGCGCCACTAGTCTGGCCCTGTGCCACTCGAGATCCCCGGAGCCCGCCACCTGCACTCGGGCAAGGTGCGTGACCTGTACGAGCGAGTCAGGACGCACCTGCTCATGGTCGCCTCCGACCGGATCTCGGCGTACGACTTCCTGCTGACGCCGGGCATCCCCGACAAGGGCGAGATCCTCACCCGCATGTCGCTGTGGTGGTTCGACCAGCTGAGCGACATCGTGCCCAACCACGTCGTGTCGACCTCGGTGCCCGAGCGCGTGCGCGGCCGGGCCCTGATCGTCGAGAAGCTCGAGATGTTCCCCGTCGAGTGCGTCGCGCGCGGCTATCTGACCGGCTCGGGCCTGAGCGACTACAACGCGACCGGCGAGGTGTGCGGCGTGCCGCTGCCGGCCGGTCTCGTCGACGCCTCACGGCTGCCCGAGCCGATCTTCACCCCGGCCACCAAGGCCGAGATGGGCGAGCACGACGAGAACGTGTCGTTCGAGCAGATCACCGAGACGATCGGTGCCGAGAGCGCGGCCGCGCTGCGCGACCTCACGCTGCAGGTCTACGCACGGGCCGAGCAGATCGCCCGGGAGCGCGGCATCATCCTCGCCGACACCAAGCTCGAGTTCGGTGCGCGACCCGACGGCACGATCGTCCTCGCGGACGAGGTGCTCACGCCCGACTCGTCCCGTTTCTGGCCGGCCGACTCGTGGCAGCCCGGTCGGGCCCAGCCGTCGTACGACAAGCAGTTCGTCCGCGACTGGATGACCTCGCCCGAGAGCGGTTGGGACCGTGCGGGCAACCGGCAGCCCCCCGCGCTGCCCGCCGAGATCGTCGAGAAGACCCGCGACCGCTACGTCCAGGCGTACGAACAGCTGACCGGCGAGACGTTCTGATCCTCAGCGGATCAGGTACCACGTCGCCACGGCCGAGGCGGCGAACACCAGCACCGCCAGGTGACCGCGAGCGCGGGGGAGACCTCACGCCGCACGCGACGCACGTGGCGCACCTTGGCGCCGCCGACGATCTGCTCCAGGGCGTCGGCGAGCGCCTCTGCCGAGCCGGGCCGGTCGGCCGGCCGGGTGGCGAGCGACGAGGCCAGGACGTGATCGAGGTTGCGCGGCACGTCGTGCGACCCGGCGAGCGGCTCGGGCCTGCTGTCGTTGGGCCGGTTGAGCAGCGTGCCGGGGTCGCTGACGTCGTATGGCTGGCGGCCCGAGATCAGCTCGTACGTCACCGCTCCCAGGGAGTAGACGTCCGAGCGGGCGTCTACCGGCGCGCCGCGGGCCTGCTCCGGCGCCATGTAGGCCGGCGTGCCGGTGGTGACCGTGACGCCGCTGGCCTCCGCGAGTCGCTTGGCGCTGCCGAGGTCGGCGACCAGCACCCGACCGTCCTCGGCGACCAGCAGGTTGCTGGGCTTGACGTCGCGGTGCAACAGTCCCGCCTCGTGCAGCACCTGCACGGCACGGGCCGACTCGATCGGCCAGGCGCAGGGCGTCCTCGGCGGAGCCCGGCTCGCTCACCCGGTCGGCAACGTGCCGCCGGCCACGTGGTCCATGACGAAATAGGGCCGATCCTCGTGCGTGCCGATGTCGTGCACGCGCACGACTCGGGGATCGTGGATGCGGCGCAGCAGGCGAGCCTCAGCGAGGAACCTTTCGCGCACGTCGGCGTGGTGCGCCCAGTTCTCCGCGAGCAGCTTGATGGCGACCGGGATCTCGAGCTCGGTGTCGAATCCACGCCACACCGTCGCGAACGCCCCGAACCCCTCGACCGCGTCGAGGCGATAGCGTCCGATCTGTTTCATCACGCATCAGTATGCGCGACAACCCGTATGTATCGTCATCGGCATGGACATCGACGAGGAGCTGATCGCCAGGGCGCGTGCGGGCGACGCGTCCGCCATGGAGGAGCTGCTCACCGCCATCCGCCCGCGGGTCGTGAGCCGCTGCGCCCGGCTGCTGCCGCACACGCTCGACGCCGAGGAGGCGGCGCAGGACGCCCTGCTGTCGATCGCGACGCATCTGCGCGACTACTCCGGCACCGGGTCGTTCATGGGCTGGGTCACCGTGATCGCGTCGAACTCGGCACGTCAGACGTACCGCACGCTGAAGCGGAGGTTCGCCGAGCGGTCCGTCGACGAGATGCCGGTCAGCCCCGATCCGCGCACGACGAGCGTCATCGCGGGCAGCCGCTCGACCTGCTCGACGCGATCGAGGCGCTGGAGCAGGCGCACCCGTCGACGGCCGAGGCGTTCGTGCTGCGCGACATCGGCTCGCTGCCGTACGACGAGATCGCCGCCCTGACGCAGACCCCGCTCGGCACGGTCAAGGCTCGCATCCACACCGCGCGCGGATTCGTACGAGGGAGATTGGGCGTCCATGACGGACAACTTCTGAGGCGCTTCCGGCATCTCTGTCCCCGAGGGGTGCCCGAGGGGGCGCCAGCACGCGGGAGGCAGTCATGAAGCAGCAGATCGCAGCCGGAATCCTGGCGCTCAGCATGGTCGGCGGGGTCGGCACGGGGGTTGTGGCACACCAGCTCAAGCCGGAGTCCGACGAGGAGCCGAAGGCCAAGCCATCGGCGACCGCGACGACCAAGAAGGCCGACAAGCCCAAGTCGACCAAGACCGCGAATGCCCCAGCGGGCGACCGGTGGCGGCGGCACCAAGACCGTCCGAGCCGCCGCGCATGCCGCTTGCCCCAGTGGGCTCGTTGCGGATCATCCCCCGGAGCCGTGGGCCCGGTGCAGGTCGGCATGAGCAAGGCGGCCGCCTACGCGACCGGCTACTTCGACTCCGACGTCTCCGTCCCTGCGTGCAACCGGGTCGACGACCTGGGGTGGCGGCGGGCTACAACGACCGCTCGACGTCCAGACCCGGGACGACGGCTCGGTCTCGTCGATCGGGATCCGGGGCGGTGGCCCGCGTACGCGTTCGGGCCTCGGCGTGGGCAGCACGTACGAGAGCGTCCAGGGGGTTCTCGGTGACGTGGCGCCTGAGGAGGCGGGCTATGGCCAGACCGGGTTGTTCGTCAGCGAGGGCGCGGGCTGGATCGGGTTCTTGTTCAACGCGAAGCCCGATGCGGTGGCCGCGACCGACACCGTCACGTTCGTCGAGGTGACGCGTGGTGCGAAGCCCGGCCTGATGCGCGACGGCTGCTGAGCCACCGCGACAGAAGAGGGCGAGTCCGCACATGGCGGACTCGCCCCCATCTGCGTCTACTTTTGCAGCATCGTGATGCGGATGTTCGTGATCTTCGACCCTTCCTTGAGGGTCACGGCCGTGGCGTGCGCGTAGTCGACCGCCTTGACGTACCAGGTGTAGCGCAGGACGCCGTCGCTGTCCCGGGCGATGATCTTGACCTTGCCGACGTACGCGATGCCGCGGAGGGTCCACGTGCCGTCGGCCTTGGTGTACGAGTCGTCGACCAGGCGCCTCTGGTCGGCGGCGTCGACCTCGACCGCCGCGTCGTTCACGGGCTTGCCGTCGGGGCCGGTCACCGTGCCGCCGAGTGTCGCCGTCGGGTGGCTGAACACCTGAGGGGTGATCGTGGTCGCCTTGCCCGCGGCGACGGTGATCCGGGTGACGCCCGCCGTGCCCTCGCAGCCCTCGGAGCCCATGCGGATGTTGCTGTAGCACTGGGCCGCGAACGCTGCGTCGCGGTCCTGGAGCTCCAGCGCGTACGTGCCGGCCGGCAGCCCGCCGATGCGGAACGTGCCCTTGGCCGAGACGCTGACGGTCTCCGTGGCGTTCTTGCCGTATGCCGTCACGTAGGCGTGCTTCGCCGGCTGGGCCGGAGCCGTAGCCGATCTTGCGTCGTGACCTTGCCCTGGATGAAGCCCGCGAGCTTCATGATCGCGTTGTGCGTCATCGCGGTCGCTGAGCCGATCTCGAAGCTGGAGTAGAGGAACACGTGAGCGCCCGTGGGGTCGGTCCCTTCGAGCCGGTAGGTGACGCCGGCCTCGGCGTGGACCCCGGTGAACCGGTATCGCCCGGCGGTGTTCGTCGTTGTGGTGTCGACGAGCGTGCCGTCGTCGGGCCCGTCGTCGAACAGCTTGATCGTGATGCCGGGGAGCGGATAGCCGCTGGAGTCCGTGATCGTTCCCGTGATGGTGTCCGTGGTCGCTGCGGCCGATGTCGTCGCGATCGCGGCAGTCGTGCCGCCGGCGACGAGGACCACCATGGCGCAGATGATGGCCATGGTGGTCCTGGTCAGTCGTACGAGTCGTGCGGTCATGCTTCCCCCTCGGGTCGGTGATGTGTCACCGGGGAGATGCGCCGCCGTACGCAAAGGTTGTCCCGCTCGGCTCAGTTCTTCGAGGAGTGGGGGAGCGCCTGGTCCTCGATCGTCGTCGTGCGGCCCGCCGTGACGGTGACGCTCATCCAGTGGGCACTCGACGGCATCGTCGAGGTGGACGTCGTCGTGGAACAGCAGCGTGTACTTCCCGGCCGGCAGCCCGCCGATGCGGAACGTGCCCCTGGCCGAGATGTTGACGGCCTGCACGACGTTCTCGCCGGCAGCCGTCACGCACACCTGGGTGGCGGGCCGGGTCGTGGAGCCGTCCTGGGCGACGACCGTGCCCTGGACATATCCGGCGATGGGCATGGTCGTGTGGTGCGTCGTGCTCGTCGGACCCGATCGTGAAGGTCGAGCAGGTGGAGACGTGAGCGCCCGTGTCGTCCGTCGCCTCGATCGCGGTAAGGTCGTCGCCTGCCGTCGCGTGGACGCGGGCGAACCGGTAGCCGCCGATGTCGTCGGTGGTCGTGGTGTCGAGGCGCACGCGTTCCTCATCCCGTCCGCCCTCGAACAAGACGATCGTGATGCCGGCGAGCGGGTAGCCGCCCGGGTCCGAGACCGTGCCCGTGATGGTGGTCGTGGCTGACGCGACTGGTGTGGGTCGTGCGAGCTCTGCGGTCATGCTTCCCCCTCATGTTGACGTTGTGGAGGGAGATGCGCGGAGGTTCGAAAAGGTTGTGCCCGATTACCGGATACCCCGGGTATGGTGAGAGCCCCGTCACCACCCGGAGGAGCCCCCGTGGCCAATCTCGCCGCCTTGTTCGAGCAGTCGACCGAGAAGTATGCCGATCGCACGGCGATCGTCTTCGGCGATTCCCGGTTGACGTATGCGCAGGTCAACGGCGCCGCCAACCAGGTCGCGAACCTGTTGGTGTCGCGCGGCATCCAGCCCGGGCGACAAGGTCGCGTTGTCGTGCCCCAACCTGCCGTACTTCACGGTCATCTACTACGGGATCCTCAAGGCCGGCGCGACCGTCGTGCCGCTCAACGTGCTGCTCAAGGCGCGCGAGGTGGCCTACCACCTGGCTGACTCCGACGCGAAGGCGTACTTCGCGTTCGAGGGCACGCCGGACCTGCCGATCGGTGAGGCGGCGCTGGGACGGCTTCCAGGCCACCGAGTCGTGCACCGAGTTCTTCCTGATCAAGCTCGACTCGCAGCAGCCCGAGCCGATGTCGCCGCCGGAGTTCTACGGCCCGCTGGTCGCGCAGCAGCCGCCGACGTTCGAGACGGTCGAGCGCGATGACGACGACACCGCGGTGATCCTCTACACGTCCGGCACGACGGGCCAGCCCAAGGGCGCGGAGCTGCGGCACCGCAACATGCGCGACAACGCCCTGGCCGGCGCGGACCTGTTCGGCGCCGATGCCGAGCCACCCCGACACCTACCTGCTGCGTCCTGCCGTTGTTCCACTCCTTCGGGCAGACCGTGATCCAGAACGGCGCGTTCGCGTTCGGCGGCACGGTCGTGATGCTGCCGCGGTTCGAGGCGCACGGCGGCGTTGGAGCTGATGCTCAACGAGAAGGTGACCTTCTTCGCCGGTGTCCCGACGATGTACTGGGGGCTGCTCGGCGCGCTCGATGACACAGTCGACGTGGAGAGCTGGCGCGCGAACCTGCGGGTCGCCGCGGCCGGCGGTTCGGCGCTGCCGGTCGACATCCACCGCCAGTTCAAGGAGCGGTTCGGCGTCACGATCCTGGAGGGCTACGGCCTGTCGGAGACCTCGCCGGTGGCGTCGTTCTCGCGGTTCGGCGAGGAGCCGCGCGTCGGCTCGATCGGCGTCCCGATCCCGGGCGTCGAGATGAAGCTGATCAACGACGACTGGACCGACGTGCCCGACGGCCCCGACGCGGTCGGCGAGATCGCGATCAAGGGCCACAACGTCATGAAGGGCTACTACGACCGCCCCGAGGCGACGGCCGAGGCGATCCGTGACGGCTGGTTCCGCTCCGGCGACCTGGCCAAGAAGGACGAGGACGGCTTCTACTACATCGTCGACCGGTCCAAGGACATGATCATCCGCGGCGGCTTCAACGTCTATCCGCGCGAGATCGAGGAGATCCTGATGGAGCACCCTGCGGTCTCGTTGGTCGCGGTCATCGGCGTCCCGCACGAGTCGCACGGCGAGGAGATCAAGGCCGTTCGTCGTCAAGAACAAGGACCACGACGACGTCACCGAGGCCGACCTGGTCGCCTGGGGCAAGGAGCAGTTCGCGGCCTACAAGTACCCGCGTACGGTCGAGTTCCGTCGACGAGCTGCCGATGACCAGCACCGGCAAGATCCTCAAGCGCGAGCTGTCCTGAACGCGGTTCCTGGCACCTGAGTCGCACCGATAGACTGAGGGCACCGACCACTCAAGGAGCGTCCGTGGCCCGCGTCATCGTCGATGTCATGCCCAAACCCGAGATCCTCGACCCGCAGGGCAAGGCCGTCCACGGCGCCCTGCCGCGGCTCGGCTTCAACGCCGTGACCGACGTACGCCAGGGCAAGCGGTTCGAGCTCGAGGTCGACGTGGCCGACGAGGCGACGCTCGCCGAGGTGCACGCCCTCGCCGGCACCCTGCTGTCCAACCCCGTCATCGAGGACTACTCGGTGCGAGTCGAGGGGAGCCCGATGAAGATCGGCGTCGTCACGTTCCCGGGCTCGCTCGACGACGTCGACGCGCAGCGCGCCGTACGCATCGCCGGCGGCGAGCCCGTTGCGCTGTGGCACGGTGACCACGACCTCAAGGGCGTCGATGCGGTGATCCTGCCGGGCGGCTTCTCGTACGGCGACTACCTGCGCGCCGGTGCGATCGCCCGCTTCGCGCCCGTCATGACCGAGGTCATCTCGGCAGCCGAGGGCGGCATGCCGGTGCTCGGCATCTGCAACGGCTTCCAGATCCTGTGCGAGTCGCACCTGCTGCCCGGCGCCCTGATCCGCAACGACCACCGCACGTTCATCTGCCGCGACCAGACCCTCAAGGTCGAGAACGCCTCGACCGCGTGGACGTCCAACCTCGCGGTCGACGACGAGATCGTCATCCCGCTCAAGAACGGCGAGGGCGGCTTCGTCGCCGACGCCGACACGCTCGACCGGCTCGAGGGTGAGGGCCAGGTCGTGTTCCGCTACGTCGACGTCAACCCCAACGGCTCGCTGCGCGACATCGCCGGCATCACCAACGAGCGCGGCAACGTCGTCGGGCTCATGCCACACCCCGAGCACGCCGTCGAGGACCTCACCGGTCCCGGCACCGATGGCCTGGCCCTCTTCACCTCGGCCCTCGCCACCCTCACCTCCGCCTGACCCAGGCACCGCTGAGGGTGACGTTTCCGTCGTGCTCCTACGGCGTGTCGCCTGCACAACGTCACTCCCAGCGAGGGTCTACTCCGCGGCCTGGGAGGGGTGGACCTTCCGCAGCATGAACCTCGTCGGGGCAACCGCGGCGACCGTGGCGATGACCAGGCAGGTCGCGCCGATCGTGCCGAGCCCCAGCCACGGTACGTCCACGGGCATGCTCCCCACGGTGGCTTTGAGTGACCGGCCGACCAAGACCCCCACGATCCCGCTGATGATCGCGCCCATCGTGAGCGACGTGGCGGTCACCAAGGCTGACTCCCAGAGCACGATCTTGCGGACCTGCCGCTCGGTCGCGCCGATCAGGCGCGTCGCGACGAACTCCCGGTGACGTTGGAGGCTGCCCATCAGCAACGTGTTGGCGATCGCGAGGGCGGCGTCGAACCCCGAGGGGCCGAGCAGCACCCACAACGAGAAGGTGTTGTTCCTGCGCAGGTCGGCGTCGGTTTCGGCGAGCCATGCGGCACGTGACTCGACGTGGGCCGAGGTGCCGTGCAGCTCGGCGGTGATCGTCGAGACCGGGTCGGCGATGCCGGCCCTCGGGATGACGAACCAGCGATCGGGGGTCGCCTTCGTCAGGCCGGTCGGGAGCAGCAGTCGCCATACAGCGACGGCGCCGACTCGACGATCGCGACGACCTTGAGGTTGACCGGCTCTCCCTTCCCGAACGCCGCGCGAACCGTGCTGCCGAGGCGGTAGCCGCTGTCGAAGGCGTACGACGTGGACAGGGCGATCGTCCGGCCATGGAGATCAGTGAGCGATCCCTGGTCGGCCTTGAGGCCGCGTGCGGCGGCCGCATCGACGGGGTCGATCGTCTGGGCGTCCTCGAGCTCTCGCTCGCCCTCGCGGTCGATCAAGGTGATCCCGACCGGCGCGCTCGCGTCAGCGAGCTTGACGGCGGAGGAGCCCGCGAGGACCTCAGCGGTGCGGGCGCCGCCGCCGTGCACGACAACCGGCGCCGTGAGGTGCTCCTGGTTGACGGCTCGGTCCCAGTCGGCGGCGATCCCCAGGGTCAGGAGCAGTGACCCGCCGATCGCCGAGATCGCGAGGGTCGGCGCCGCGAGCGAGGCGGTGCGCTTGGCCGATGCTGCGACGTTGTCGCGCGCCATCCGGATCGTGACGTCACCGTTGCGCACCAACGGCCAGGCGATCAGCCGGGCCAGGCCCGGGAACAGCCATGGGCCGAAGCAGACTGCCGAGATGACCAGCATCTCCGGGGCAAAGATGCCCAGCACGAGTGACAGCTCGCCCGTCACGGAACCCATGGTGATGAGCATGGCCAGCGATCCCGCGAGACATCCCAGACCGACCACGAGTCGCCAGAAGCCCATGCGGCGGCGTTCGACCGCGGCCTCACGCATCGCGTCGACCGGCGGATCTTGGACGCCCGGCGGGCCGCCGAGCGGGCCCCCATCAGCGCGACGACGGCGCCCATCGGGAACGCGATGGCGAGCGTGGGCCAGAAGCTGGGTGGATCGAGCTTCATCGGGGTGAGCCCGCGCTCATGAGCGAGCCACAGGGTCAGCGGCGTGATGAGGTGAGCGAACACGCACCCGGCGAGCGATGCCACCGTCGCCACGATCAGCGACTCACCGAGGATCATCCGCCGGACCTGGCGGGGAGTCGAGCCGATCAGGCGCAGCAGCCCGAGCTCTCGTCGCCGCGAGGAGACGACGAACGAGAAGGTGCTGGCGACCACGAAGATCGCGATGAACCCGGAGAACCCGGACATGACGCCGAACATCGATGTCATGTCGTCGAGCTGCATGCGGGTCTTCGTGTCACCGGGCGCGAGGTGAGCGGTGGCCTCGCTGACCGCGGTGATCATCTCCACGGTCAGCGCGATCAAGGTGACACCGAGGAACAGGGCGACGAACGATCCGATGTACGGAGCCACATTGCGCCGCACGGTGTCCGGCTCAGGTCGAGGAGCATCATCGTTCGAGCTCGCTCATCATCGCGGCGATCTGCGAAGCGCTGCCGTGCTGGAGGCTGCCGACGAGCCGGCCGTCCTCGAGGAAGATCACCGAGTGGGCGTACGAGGCGGCAACCGGGTCGTGGGTCACCATCGCGATCGTGTGGCCCTGCTCGTCGACGGACGTACGCAGCAGCTCGAGCACCTGGTGGCTGGTCGTACGGTCGAGGGCGCCGGTCGGCTCGTCGGCGAACACGACCTGAGGTCGCGCGATCAGAGCGCGCGCGATCGACACGCGTTGCTGCTGGCCACCGGACAGCTCGGCCGGGCGACGACCCTGGTGCCCTTCGAGTCCCACCTCGGCCAGCGACGCGAGCACCTGCGGCGGCTGGGCCGCTGGCCCGCGAGCCGCAGCGGCAGCGCGACGTTGTCGAACACCGTGAGCGCCGGCAGGAGGTTGTAGGACTGGAAGACGAAGCCCATCGTCGAGCGGCGCATCGTGGTCAGCGCGACCTCGTCGAGCTTCGCGAGATCCGTGCCGGCGACCAGGACCGTGCCCTTCGTCGGCCGGTCGAGGCCCGCCGCGCACTGGAGCAGCGTGGACTTGCCGGACCCGGACGGTCCCATGACGGCGGTGAACGTGGACGAGGCGAACGTATGCGTGATGCCGCGGAGCGCATCGACCTTGCCGGCCTTCGACGTGTAGGTCTTGGTCACGCCGTCCAGCACGACTGCGTCGGTACGCGTCGCGGCTCGGCCTGGTTCGTGAGCGGTGAGAGTTGTCATGCCTCCATGACAGCGTCGGCGGACGTCGGCGTCTCTGGCCCGCGAGCCACTTCTGGGGTATCGCAGGAGATACCCCGGAGGTGGACCTGAGGTCACTGCCACCGAGAGCGCGCGCCCCTAGGCTGAGTCATCATGACTTCCACGACGCGCACGTCCTCCGCGTGGTCGGCCGTCGGCGGCAATCCGCTACGCCTTGTGTTCTCGTCGTGGCCCTGGCGCTCGCTCCTCTACCTGCTGACCGGCGCCGTGGTCGGCCTGGTGTCGTTCATCGGGTTCTTCGTGACGATCGGCGTGGGCGTCCTCACGGCCCCGCTCATCATCGGCCTGTTCATCCTCGGCGGGGTGCCCAGGCTCGGCGCCGTCATCGCGGGGCTGGAGCGGCGCCGGCTCCCGGTGATGCTGGAAGAAGACGTTGCGATCGACCCGTCGGACACGCCGTGGTGGCGCACCCCGCGCGACGCCGCGTCGTGGCGCGCGCTGGGATTCGCTGTCCTGCTCGCCCTGTTCCTGTGGGTCGTGGACGCCCTCGTGGTCGTCCTCGTCGTGACCTTCGTCGTGGTCTCGCTGATCTCGCCGCTGCTCGCCCACTACGACACCGTCGGAATGTTGTGGTGGCAGCTCGACTCGACCCGAGAAGCGGTGCCGTTCGCCATCATCGCGACTCCCGTCGGCATCGTCGTGGGGGCGTACGCCCTGACGGTTCTTGCCGCAGCCCAGTCGTCGCTGGCGCGCATCCTGTTGAGTCCCCGCGAGGAGGAGCTCGAGGCGCGGGTCACCGAGCTGCGCCGCTCGCGGATCGAGCTTGTCGACGCCTTCGAGACCGAGCGCAAGCGGATCGAGCGCGATCTGCACGACGGCGTGCAGCAGCGCATGGTCGCCCTCACGATGTTGCTGGGCCGGGCCGAGCTCGACGTGCCCGAGGGTGAGGGACTCGACGCTCGTACGCCAGGCCCACAGTGAGGCCGAGGCTGCGCTCGCCGACCTGCGGGAGGTCGTACGCGGGGTGCACCCGAGGGTGCTCACCGACCTGGGTCTGGCTGCTGCGATCCGCGAGGTCGCGGATCGCATGCCGATACCCGTACGTGTCGACGTCTTCCTCGACGAGCGGCCGCCGGCGCAGGTCGAGGCAGCCGCGTACTTCGTGGTCAGCGAAGGACTCGCCAACGTCGCGAAGCACGCCCGGGCTCGCAGCGCGGCGATCCATGCGCGGCGTTCTGGCGACTCGCTCGTGCTGGTCGTCACCGACGACGGGCAAGGAGGCGCCAGGCTGGGGGAGGGCTCGGGCCTGTCCGGGCTCGTCACCCGGCTCGACGCGTTGGGTGGCACGCTGTCGGTGACTAGTCCCGACGGCGGACCGACCGAGCTGCGGATGGAGAGCCCATGGCGCGTCGACCGTTGAGGATTGTCCTCGCCGAGGACTCGGCCCTGCTTCGTGAAGGACTCGTCGGCATCCTCGAGCGAGCCGGGCACGAGGTCGTGGCGAGCGCCACCGACGCCGAGGAGCTGATCGCGGCGGTCCGCGCCGATCCACCCGACGTGGTGATCACGGACGTACGCATGCCGCCGGGGCATTCCGACGAGGGACTGCGAGCCGCGGCTGCGATCCGCGAGGATCTGCCCGACCCTGCCGATCCTCGTGCTGTCGCAGTACGTCGCCGACGCCTATCTGCCGGTGCTGATGGACTCGGCTGGCACGGCGGGCATCGGCTATCTGCTCAAGGACCGGGTCGGCCGGGTCGCGGACTTCCTGGCGAGCCTCGACCAGGTCGTCGACGGGCAGACCGTCGTCGACCCCGAGGTGGTCCGGCAGCTCCTGGCCCGGCGCAGCGACGACGGCCCGCTCGCTGCCCTGACCGCCGCGCGAGCGCGAGGTCCTCGCGCTGATGGCCGAAGGGCGTACGAACGGGTCGATCGCCGAGGCGTTGTTCGTCAGCGACGCCGCCGTACGCAAGCACGTCGGCAGCATCTTCGCCAAGCTCGACCTCGGCGACGACAACGACCGCCGCGTCTCCGCCGTCCTCACCTACCTGCGCGGCTGACAGTCCAGCTGGAGATCCCCGCTGGGAGTGACGTTCGCGTCGCGAATCACCGTCCCACCCCGACCTGAACGTCACTCCCAGCGAGGTCCTTCAGCCGGACTGGCTGACGTCATCGGTGCACACTGGTCGGGTGGACGACATGACCCGCCTTCGCGAGTCGGTCGTCTCGTGGGCCTCCGGCGGTGCCGATGCCGCGGCCGCCGAAGAGCTGACCCGGCAGCTCGTCTCGACCGTCGCGCTGCGGACGATCGTGCTCGTCGAGGGTGTCAGCGACCTCGCGGCGCTCGTACGGCTCGCGGTGCGTCGTGGCCGCGACCTCGATGCGGAGGGGGTTTGCGTCGTGCCCATGGGTGGGGCGACCAGCGTCCGCCGATACGTCGACCTGCTCGGCCCGGATGGCCTGGGCATCCGGCTCGCCGGACTGTGCGACCTGCTCGAGCTGGGCTTCTTCGAGCGCGCCCTCGCACGGGTCGGGCTGGGGCTCGAGGGCTTCTTCGTGTGCGATCCCGACCTGGAGGGCGAGTTCATCCGGGCCCTCGGCGTCACGGCGGTCGAACGGGTCATCGAGCTCGAGGGCGAGACGCGCGCGTACGCGATCTTCCGCCAGCAGCCGGCGCAGAGAGAGCGCACCGACGAGCGCCGGCTGCACCGGTTCATGGGCACGCACGGGGGTCGCAAGGAGCAGTACGGCCGCGCGCTCGTCGATGCGCTCGACCTCGACCGGGTGCCGCAGCCGCTCGACGACCTGCTCGCTGCGCTCTGACGCCACCCGGCAAGAATGGCGACATGGAACTTCCCCTCGCCTGGTCCCTCGTGCTCATCGTCACCGCGATCTGGAACTTCGTGATCTGGCCGCCGTTCCTCAAGCGCGTACGCAAGGACGAGCGGTCGCGCGACGCGGCCGGAAACGCCACGACGTTCCTGCGCGTCCACACGATCCTCATCGCGATCTCGCTGGCGCTGGCCGTCGCGGTCGGCGTCCTCGGAATCGTCACCCTCGCCTGAGCGTTGACACTGGCATGACGAACAAGGTGACCCACAACCCCGAACAGAACCGCTACGAGATCCAGGTCGACGGCATCCTCGCGGGCTTCACGCAGGCATTCGAGGACGGCGACGTCGTGACGTTCCCGCACACCGAGATCCTCGACCAGTTCGAGGGCCAGGGGTTGGCATCCGAGCTGGTCACCCAGGCTCTCGACGACATCCGGGTGCGGGGCAAGCGGGTCGTGGCGACGTGCCCTTACGTGGCCCGGTTCATCGACCGGCACCCGGACTACAAGGACCTACTTGCGTGACCACACGCACATTCCACGATTCGTTGGGCGAGGCAACGAACTGCTAGAATGTGAACACGTGAACGCACCAGTCCGGTGCTGTTCCGGCCCGACGAAGTAGCGCAATTGCGTGAAATGGATATCGGGCATTCATCCCGAATCGTCTGTGAGTTCCTTGAATCAGCCTGAAGGCAGCTCTGTGCTGCCCACCTTTTCCACCCTCGACCTCCCCGCCTCGCTGGTATCCGCGTTGGCACGCCAGGAGATCGTCAACCCCAGTCCCGTCCAGCAGGCGGTGATCCCCGATGCGCTCGCGGGACGCCACGTGCTGGGTCGCGCTCGCACCGGCTCCGGCAAGACCCTGGCCTTCGGCCTCCCGGTCCTCGTCCGACTCGCCGGGCGCACGAGCCGCCCCAAGGCCCCCCGCGGCCTGATCCTGCTCCCGACCCGTGAGCTGGCGACCCAGGTGCGTACGGCCATGGAGCCGCTCGCGCAGAAGATGGGCCTCCGCCTGACCACGGTCTACGGCGGTGTCCCGATCAACAAGCAGATCAGCACGCTCCGCAACGGCGTCGACATCGTCATCGCCACCCCGGGCCGCCTGACCGATCTGCTCGACCGTCGCTGCATGACGCTCGACGACATCGAGATCACGGTCCTCGACGAGGCCGACCACCTGTGCGACCTCGGCTTCTACAAGCCGATCGACGCGCTGCTGACCAAGACCCCCGAGTCGAGCCAGCGGCTGCTGCTGTCGGCGACGCTGGACGGCGACGTCAACAAGCTCGTCAAGCGCCACCTGCCCAAGCACGTCCTCCACGAGGTCGACTCGGGCGAGAGCGCGGTCGACACGATGGAGCACCACGTGCTCGTCAGCGCCGCGACCGAGAAGTCCAAGACCGCGTTCGACCTGCTGCGCGCCAACCCGCGCAGCATCGTCTTCACGCGTACGCGCCGCGGAGCCATGCGCCTCGCACGCCAGCTGACCCAGAACGGCATCGAGGCCGTCGACATGCACGGTGACCTCTCGCAGCGTCACCGTGAGCGCAACCTCGAGGCGTTCAGCAGTGGCCGCGCCAGTGTCATCGTCGCGACGGATGTCGCCGCGCGTGGCATCCACGTCGACCGCATCGGTCTCGTCGTGCACTACGACGCCCCGGCCGAGCACAAGGCCTACCAGCACCGTTCGGGCCGCACGGCTCGCGCAGGCGAGTCCGGATCCGTCGTCACGATGACGACTCCCGAGGCGCTGCGCGACGTCATGCAGCTGCAGAACAAGGCCGGAGTCACGGCGCGTCACCACGACGCCCGCACGGCACCGTCGCCGATGACCGCCGAGGCGCTGTCGGGTGCCGGCACCGAGGCCCCGCACATGTCGTCCGTACGCCAGGGTGCTCGCACCTCGGGCAACGGCGGCGGCGGGCAGCAACAGTGGCAGTGGCGGAGGGCGCCCGCAAGGCGGCTTCCGCGGCAACGGTGGCGGACGCCCGCAAGGCGGCGGAGGCAACCGTGGCGGTGGCGGCGGACGTCGTCGCAGCGGCGGGTCCGGTGGATCCACCCGCGTCTACTCCTCCTCGTAACAGCCCGCACGACTGAAGCGGCGTCATCCCAGGTCACGCACCCGGGATGGCGCCGTTCGTCGTCGGTCCCATCCGAGCGGAGACGAGCGGTCAATAGTCTGTGAGCGTGAGCATCCTGATCCAGGCGCCGGAGCTGATGTCCTCGACCGAGCGCATCGTCCTGCTCGATGTCCGCTGGAAGCTCGGCGGTCCTCCGGGGCGCGAGGGCTACCTCGCCGGGCACCTTCCCAGCGCCGTCTTCGTGGGGCTCGACACCGAGCTGGCGGCGCACGGCGAGCCACAGGACGGCCGGCACCCGCTGCCCTCGATCGAGTCGCTGCAGGATGCGGCCCGCCGGTGGGGCATCCGGGGCGGCGACACCGTGGTCGCGTACGACGACAACGGCAATCTCGCCGCCGCCCGTGCCTGGTGGTTGCTCCGTTGGGCCGGACTCGACGACGTACGCCTGCTCGACGGCGGACTCGCCGCGTGGGTCGCCGCCGGGGGCGCCCTCGAGACCGATGACGTCGTGCCGGAGCCGGGAGACGTGACACTCGACGCCGGACACGTGCCGACGATCGACATCGACGGCGCTGCGTCCTACCCCGGTGTGCTGCTGGATGCGCGTGCCGCCGAGCGGTACGCGGGCGAGACCGAGCCGATCGACCCCAAGGCCGGCCACATCCCGGGCGCTGTCAGCGCGCCGACGACCGACAATCTCGACGGCGACAGCCGGTTCCTGCCCGCAGCCGAGCTGCGCCGCCGGTTCGAGGCGCTCGGCGTACGCGACGGGGTCGCCGTCGCGGCCTACTGCGGATCGGGAGTCACCGCCGCCCACGAGGTCGCCGCCCTCGCGATCGCCGGGTTCGACGCCGCGCTCTACCCGGGTTCGTGGTCGCAGTGGAGCAACCACGACGACCGCCCGGTCGCCACCGGGACGCCCTGAGGAGCGGACAACGCCGGGAACGCGTGGTCGTGTGGGCGACGCTAGTGACCTGACACGACGCACGATGGGAGGAATCGTCACGATGCTGCTCCGTTCTCCAGGTGTCGCGCGAATGGTTGCTCATGGGTAACCGTTGCTGTAGGGCAACCATGGCCGACCCGTCCAGTGTCCGATCGATCGGCGGTGTACGAGATGCTGGGCACCATGCTCGTGAAGGG
This sequence comes from uncultured Actinomycetota bacterium, assembly GCA_963759975.1. Lineage (GTDB taxonomy): Bacteria > Actinomycetota > Actinomycetes > Propionibacteriales > Nocardioidaceae > Aeromicrobium. The sequence goes on along the minus strand of CAVXBS010000018.1, from coordinate 276,001 downwards.
AAGGCTGCCCCGCGTCTCGCTGCTCGGGCCTGCCTTCATCGCCGCCGTGGCGTACGTCGATCCGGGCAACGTCGCGACCAACGTGACCGCTGGCTCGAGGTTCGGCTACACCCTCGTCTGGGTCGTCGTGATGGCCAACGTCATGGCTGTGCTGGTGCAGTACCTCTCCGCCAAGCTCGGCATGGTGACCGGCCTGTCGCTCGCCGGCCACATGGGTCAGCGGCTGCCGACGGCGCCGCGCATCGCGTACTGGCTGCAGGCCGAGGCCATCGCGATCGCGACGGATCTCGCAGAGGTCGTGGGCGGCGCCATCGCGCTCTACCTGCTGTTCGACCTGCCACTGGTGGTCGGTGCGGTCATCACAGCTGCCGTCGCGATGGTCGTCCTGCGCATCGGGGACCTGCGTGGTCAGCAGACCCTCGAGCGCGTCATCGTGGGATTCCTGGCGCTGATCGCCGTCGGCTTCATGGCCGGGCTGTTCGTCGACCCGCCGGCCGCGGGTCCGCTGGCCGGTGGACTGCTGCCGTCGTTCGAGGGCACCGACAGCGTCCTGCTCGCCTCGGGCATCATCGGCGCGACCGTCATGCCGCACGTGATCTACCTGCACTCGAGCCTCACGATCACCCGCCTCGATCGCCGGGGTGAAGGGCTCACGGTCCGCGAGCTCCTCTCGGCAACGCGTACGGATGTCGTGCTCGCGCTGATCCTGGCGGGCATCCTCAACCTGTCCCTGCTCGTCGTTGCCGCCTCGAGCCTCGACGGCCTTCCCGGCACGGACACGTTGCAAGGGGTGCACGCCGTCGTCACCTCCGAGCTCGGCGCGGGGGTCGCGCTGCTGTTCGCCGTCGCGCTGCTCGGGTCAGGCCTGGCCTCGACCTCTGTCGGCAGTGCCGCCGGGGCCGAGGTCATGAAAGGGCTGCTGGGCGTTCGCCTGCCGATCCTCGTCCGCCGCGTCGTGACCCTCATCCCGGCTCTCGTCGTCCTGGCCTGGGGCGCCGAGCCCAGTCGTGCGCTGGTCATCTCCCAGGTGGTGCTGTCGATCGGCATCCCGTTCGCGCTGATCCCGCTCGTCATCCTGACGGCCCGCCGGGATGTCATGGGGGAGTACGCCAACGCGCATCGCACCACCGCGGCGGCGTGCCTCGTGGCGGCGATCGTCATCGCGCTCAACGTGTCACTGCTCTGGCTGACGTTCACCGGCTGATCCGCGGGGGTGCGGGTGTCGGTGCCTGGTGGGACGCTGGCCGCATGCCGCTCGCGCTCAGACAGGTCGTGCTCGACGCCACCGACATCCGTACGCTCGCCGAGTTCTATCGCCAGCTCCTCGACCTGACCTATCGGTCCGGCGACGCGCCGCCGCACTCTGGTGACCCGGATCCGCAGGGCAACGACTGGCTCGTCCTGAGGGGGCAAGGCGGCGGGATCCAGCTCGCGTTCCAACAGGTCGATGTCCTTCCCGAGGTGACCTGGCCAGACGGGCCGGTGCCCCAACAGCTGCACCTCGACCTCACGGTCGGCTCGGACGCGGAGCTTGATGTGCACCATCAACGCGCACTGGCGCTGGGCGCCCGACTCATCCTCGACCGTCACGACGACCCCGACGAGCCGCTCTATGTCTACGCCGACCCGGCAGGCCATCCGTTCTGCATCTTCGTGGTCCGAGGTTGATCGGCTATGGAGAAGTTGTCTCCCAACCCCGATCATTGAGTCATGCCTGAGCTTCCCGAGGTCAATGCGCTGGTCGAGTTCCTCGACAAGGAGACCGCCGGTGCCGTCGTGGTAGGCATCGAGCTGGCGTCGTTCGCTGTGCTGAAGACGTTCGACCCACCGGTCTCAGCGCTGTCGGGCCTCGCGGTCACCGGGGTCAGCCGGCACGGCAAGTTCATCGACATCGACGTCGACGGCATCCACATCGTCATCCACCTCGCCAAGGCCGGCTGGCTGCGGTGGTCCAGCCAGCTGCCCGACACCAAGCTCAAGCTCGGTGCCAGCAACATCGCCGCCCGCGTACGTCTCGACCGTGGCGACGGCCCGCACATCGGCTTTGATGTCACCGAGGCCGGCACCCGCAAGGGTCTCGCGATGTATGTCGTCCGCGACCCGTCCGAGGTCACCGGGATCGCCGCGCTCGGGCCCGAACCGCTCGAGCCAGGATTCGAGCTGCGCCCCCTGCTGGCCCGCCGCATGCAGGTCAAGCGGCTGCTGCGCGACCAGAAGATCGTCGCCGGAGTCGGCAACGCCTACAGCGACGAGATCCTGCACGCCGCCAAGCTGTCGCCGTTCGCCATTGCCGAGAACCTCAAGGAGGACGAGATCGTACGCCTGGAGGCTGCGGTCCAGGAGATCCTCCGCGAAGCCGTCGAGGAGGCACGAGGCAAGCCCGCTGAGGAGCTCAAGGACGACAAGCGCACGCGCATGCGGGTCCACGGACGTGCAGGTGAGAAGTGCCCCGTGTGCGGCGACACGGTGCTTGAGGTGACCTACTCGCAGTCGGCGCTGCAGTACTGCCCGACGTGCCAGACCGGCGGAAAGCCGCTCAAGGACCGCACGACCAGCAAGTTCCTCAAGTGAGTCAGCCAGCGGCCACCAGGGCTACTGCGAGGGCGGCGAAGATCGAGCCCGACGGCCTGCCATCGGAGGATCTTCTCGCGTAGCAACACCGAGGCCAGCAGCACGGTGCTCGCCGGATAGAGCGACGAGATGACCGAGACGATCGACAGCAACCCGTGGTGCGTCGCGTAGAGGAAGGCGCCCTGCGCGGTCGCGCCCAGGGGACCCATCACGACGGCGCCCCAGACCTTGCGCCCGCGCGGGATCCAGGCGTGACCCAGCACCGTGGCGGTGAGCACCACCCCGAGCACCGAGGTGGCCTGCGACAGGGCAAGGGGATAGAGGCCGGCATCGTCGCCCACCTGTCCCAGGAACGTGAACAGCAGACCGAACCCGACGCCCGCGAGGATGCCGTCGATCACCCCGCCGTGGTGGGCTGGGTTGTCGTCGACGACCCGCGAGATGAGGGCGATGGCCGGGAAGGCGAACACCACTCCGAGCATCGCCAGGACGGACGGCCGGTCCCCGGTCGCCAGGCCGACCACGACGGGGATCAGCGCCGTGCCGATCGCCGAGATCGGGGCGACGACACCCATCCGCGCGGTCGACAGGCCGCGATAGAGGAAGGCGACACCGAAGCCGCCGCCCAGGCCGGCGAGTGCACCGTGGACCAGGTCAGTGCCGGTCGGCGATCCCGCGACGATGACAGCAGCGGCAAGGCTGAGCACGCCCGACGACGTCTGCCCCACGACCGCCACCTGCCAGGCCGACGTTCGCTTGGCGAAGATGCCGCCCATGAAGTCGGAGACTCCGTAGGCCAGGGCCGACAAGAGCGCAAGAGCAATGGCCACGTGGGGCAGCCTAAGGGGCCGCGATGACAGCAGGCGGAGTGTGCTGCCCCTCAGTACGCTGGAACACATGAAGTTCGCTCGGGGATTCGGGTCGCAGGCCAATTCGGCCGTGGGCGGCTTCACCACACGCGTCGACGGCCAGACCGGTGAGGTCGCGCACCGGGTGGCAGGTGTCATCGCCATCGCGGTCCGCGTCCTGCGCCTGCCGACCGCGATCTTGCTGTGTGTCCCGCTGCCGTTCGTCCTGGCAACCCTGGCGCTCGGCCTGGTCGCCGATGGTGGCGTCCGTGTCGTGGTCCTGATGGCCGGCGTGGCGATGGCGGCGGTCAGTGCGGCGTTCTGGGCCCGGCGCCGCAACATCCTGCGAGCGGCGGATGACCCCGACAAGCTGGCCACCGAGCTCGGCATCGCGATCAGCCTCAGCGACAAGGTCGATGAGACCCGCGGTGCGCTGGAGCGTGTCGCCGGCGGCGGAGGATGGCGGCTCTTCGACCGTCTCAAGGGCGCATGGGGCGGCATGTCGATGACCGGTCGGTGGATCGATGGCGTCGGCGACCTGCCTCGCGCGCGCTACTTCGTGCCACCCAAGATCGGCACCACCGTCACGATCGCGGTGGCCGCCCTGTGGCTCGTGCCGGTCTCGATCGTCGTCTCGTTGTTCGCCCTGATCGGGACGATCGCCGGATCGCTCTGACCCGTCGTGCCCGGCACCGTCAGGATCGGCATCTCCGGCTGGACGTACGCGCCGTGGCGCAAGGTGTTCTACCCAGAGGGCCTGCGACACAAGGACGAGCTCGAGTACGCCGCGAGCCGCATGACGAGCATCGAGATCAACGGCTCGTTCTATTCACTGCAACGACCCGAGAGCTATCAGACGTGGCGAGAGCGGACGCCTGAGGGGTTCGTGTTCGCGGTCAAGGGCGGGCGGTTCATCACCCACATGAAGAAGCTCGCAGACATCGATGCGCCGTTGGCCAACTTCTTCGCCTCGGGCCCCTTGGCGCTCGGCGACAAGCTCGGCCCGGTGCTCTGGCAGCTGCCCCCGACCCTGGGTTTTGATGCGGAGCGACTCACCGACTTCTTCGGCAAGCTGCCCCGTACGACGACGGCCGCGGCTGAGCTCGGTGGCCGGCACGACGAGCGCGTGGCCGGCCGGTCCTACCTGGAGGTGTCGAGAGATCACGAGATCAGGCACGCGCTCGAGGTCAGGCACGACTCGTTCCTCGCCCCGGAGTTCCTCGACCTGCTTCGGCGGCACGGCATCGGGCTGGTCGTCGCCGACACGGCCGGCAAGTGGCCGCTGATCCGCGAGGTCACGGCTGACTTCGCGTACGTACGCCTGCACGGTGACACCGAGCTGTATGCGAGCGGCTACTCGGATGCGGCGCTCGACGACTGGGCGACGCTGGTGCGCGGCTGGGCCGAAGGAGGCAGGGACGTCTATGCCTACTTCGACAACGACATGAAGGTGCGCGCCCCGTTCGACGCCATGGGCCTGATCGAGCGGCTCGCCGATCTCGGCCCAACCGGCTAGGCGTCGATGAGCAGCTGCATCCCGGGGGCGTAGAGGCGTACGACGTCCTCGACCGGTGCGTCGGCAAGGGCGGGCAGGTGCACGACGTCCTCGACCGCTGGGTCGGCGAGGGCGGGCAGGCGTACGACGTAGCGCATCGTCGCCATGCCGATCAGCTGGCTCGCGATGAGCGAGGCACGGAGCTCGCGGTCGTCGCCTTCGAGGACGCTCGAGGAGCGACGTGATGAGGATGTTGCGGGCCAGCTGGAGCATCGGCGCCTGCGGGTCCCCGGACCCGAGGGTCGTGCGATACATCGAGCTGAAGATGTCGCGGTGCGGGTCCCACGCGGTGAGGAAGGTCCGCAGCAGCCGCTCGGCCATGCCGTCGGGGCCGGCCTCGATGACCGACGCGATCTTCTCGATCGGGTTGACCGGCAGCTCCATCGTGGCGACGAGGAGGCCCGACTTGTCTCCGAAGTAGTGGCTGATCAGGCTCACGTCGACGCCCGCCTCGCGGGCGATCGACCGCATCGACGTGCCGCCGAATCCCTGTGCTGCGAACTGGGCCGCGGGCGGCGTCGAGGATCGCGGTGCGGCGGTCGGCGGCGTCCCCGGCGGGTGGACGTCCACGCGTGCGCTTGGCGGTCATGGGGTCCTCCGACGAAGGGTCAACGAGGCGCCGGCAAGGGCGAGCACGCAACAGCCGATGAGAATCACGAGGTCCTTGGTGAGTGTCGAGGTGAAGTCGCTCGTCGACCCTAGCTCGGTGAACGCGTCGGCCGCATAGCTCAACGGCAACGCGTTGGACAGCCAGTGCAGGACGTCGGGCATCGAATCGCGGGGCGCCAGGAGACCGCAGAGCAGCAGCTGCGGGATCACGACCAACGGCATGAACTGGACGGCCTGGAACTCGGTGACCGCGAACGCCGACATCAGCAGACCCAGCGCTGTGCCGAGCACGGCGTCGGTGACCGCGAACACGACGATCGCCCACGGCGTGTTGACGTCCATGTCGAGCAGCCAGATCGCGACGGCCGAGGTGACGAGTGCCTGGGCCAGGGCAGCGCGCCGAACGCGACGCCGTACCCGCCGATGAGCTCGCCGCGCCTGAGCGGCGTGGTCAGCAGGCGCTCGAGGGTGCCGGACGTACGCTCGCGCACCATCGTCACCGACGTCACGAGGAACATCACGACGAACGGGAAGATGCCGAGCATCTGCGGGCCGACGCGGTTGAACACGGCGGGGTTGCCGTCGTAGACGTACTTGAACAGGAGCAGCAGGAGCGACGGCAGGACCACGATCATCGCGATGCTGCGCGGGTCGTGACTCAGCTGCTGGAGCACTCTGCCGGGCCGTGGCGAGTGTCCGCGTCATGCTGCGTTCATTCCCTTCGGCGAGCACGAGGAACGCCTGCTCGAGGTCGTCCTCGCCCGTGTCTGCGCGGAGCTCGTCGGGTGTCGAGTCGGCGATGATCTGTCCCTCGCGCATCAGGAGCACCCGGTCACATCGGCCGGCCTCGTCCATGACGTGGCTCGAGACCAGCAGCGTCTTGCCTTGTGACGCCAGGCGGTCGAAGAGCTGCCAGAGGTCGCGGCGGAGGACGGGGTCGAGCCCGACCGTGGGCTCGTCGAGGAGGTAGAGGTCCGGGTCGGACAGCAACGCGGCGGCCAGTGAGACGCGGGTGCGCTGGCCGCCTGAAAGGTCGCCGACGAGGGCGTCGATCTTGTCGGTGAGCCCGACGTTGTCGACCGCCATGAGCGCGGCCGTCTCGTCGCTGCCGGTGAGGGCGGCGAAGTAGCGGAGGTTCTGCATCACGGTCAGGTCCGGATAGACCGAGCTGGCCTGCGTGACGTACGCGACGCGCTCCCTGGCGGCGGGGCGACCGGCGGGCCCGTCGAGGACTGTGACGGTGCCGGACCTGATGATCTGGATGCCGGCGATCGCGCGGATGAGCGTCGACTTGCCGCAGCCGCTGGGCCCCAACAGCCCGGTGACGGACCCGGCCGGCACCGACACCGTGAGATCGGGGATCACGGTGTTCCTCCCGCGGATCACCGTGAGGCGATCGAATCTCGATGGCCGGACTATTCAACATACGTTGAATATATGTTCCGACGAACGCGGCGTCAAGTTCCGGGGCCGGGCTGGGCGCGACGGAGTTCAATGGAGATGTCGACCGAGCCAAGGAGTACGCCATGAGCGCCACAGCTGCCATCGTCATCGTCGGTGGGGGACACGCCGGAGGCAAGGCGGCGATCGCCTTGCGCGCAGAGGGCCACACGGGTCCCATCACGATCATCGGCGAGGAGAACCATCCGCCCTACGAGCGACCGCCGCTGTCGAAGGAGTATCTCCAGGGCGAGTCGGAGGCCGACGCGATGCTGCTCGAGCCGGCCGAGTGGTACGCCGAGCACGACATCACGCTGCTCGAGGGTGTCACGGCGACCGCGATCGACCGGGACGCCAAGCTGGTGCACCTCGCTACAGGTGACCCGGTGTCGTACGACCTGTTGCTGCTCGCGACCGGGGCGACCCCGCGGCGGCTCGACATCCCGGGAGCCGAGCTCGCACTGACGCTGCGCCGGGTCGAGGACAGCGACGCGCTGCGCGAGGCCTATGCGCGGTCGACGTCGGTCGTGATCATCGGCGGCGGCTGGATCGGCCTCGAGACGGCGGCCGCCGCCCGCAAGGCCGGGCTCGACACCACGGTCCTGGAGTTCGCCGCCCTGCCGCTGCAGAACGTCCTCGGCGACGAGCTGGGCACCTACTTCGCCGAGCTGCACCGCCGCAACGGTGTCGACCTGCGTACGTCCACGGAGGCCGAGTCGATCTCGGGCACCGGGCCGTACGTCGTGACGGCCGGCGGCCAGGACATCGAGGCGGACCTCGTGGTGATGGGGGTCGGCGCGGCACCCAACACCGGGCTCGCGGAGGCGGCCGGTCTCGAGGTCGACAACGGCATCACGGTCGACGAGTCGTTCCGCACCAGCGACCCGGCGATCTACGCGATCGGCGACGTCGCCAACGCGCACAACACCGGCCTCGGCAGCCGGCTGCGCGTCGAGCACTGGGACAACGCGATCCGTCAGGGCGAGGCGGTCGCCAAGGCCATGCTCGGCCAGAGCGTGACGTACGACTGGCAGCCGTACTTCTACACCGATCAGTTCGATCTCGGGATGGAGTACGTCGGGCGTGGCAGCTCGGCCCACGACGTCGTCATCCGGGGCGACAAGGCCAGTGGCGAGTTCATCGCGTTCTGGCTCGACGGCGACCGGGTCACCGCCGGCATGAACGTCAACATCTGGGACGTCACGGACGACATCCGCGCCCTGATCGGGAGTAGCGTCGATCGTGCGAGGCTCGCCGACCCCGGCGTGCCACTCACCGAGGTGGTGCAGGCATGACGCCCGACAAGGATCGTTTCAAGCAGCTGCCCAAGCCCGTACGCCTCGAGGACACCGTCACCACATCTGACACCGAGCCGGTGCCGGACCCCGAGGGCGGCCGCGACACCGAGCGCGACTTCCTGATCCGCTACGGCCTCGGCGGACTCTGAACGGAATGACATCCGCGTCGCCGCGGTTGTCACCTGAGTGCCCGCACTCTTCGAGCCCCTGACCCTGCGCGGCGTCACTGCCCGCAACCGCATCTGGCTCGCGCCGATGTGCCAGTACTGCTGCTTCGACCAGGACGGCATGCCCAACGACTGGCACCTCGTCAACCTCGGCAGCACGCGATCGGCGGCTTCGGCCTCGTCATGACCGAGGCGACCGCCGTGGTGCCCGAGGGCCGGATCAGCCCGGAGGACACCGGCATCTGGTCCGACGCCCACGTCGAGCCGTGGCGGCGCATCGCCGCTTCGTCCGCAGCCAGGGCGCCGTCGCCGGGATCCAGCTGGCCCACGCCGGTCGCAAGGGCTCGACGTAGTCGCCGTTCGGCGACGGCGACGGCACCGTGCCCGACCGAGCGAGGCGGCTGGGAGGCCGTCGGTCCGTCGGCGCTGGCGTTCGAGGGCTATGCCGTGCCGCGCGCGCATGACGACCGACGAGGTCGCCGCGCTGCCGCAGGCGTTCGCCGACGCGGCGGTGCGGGCCGACCAGGCCGGCTTCGACGTCGTCGAGGTCCACGCCGCGCACGGCTACCTGCTGCACCAGTTCCTCTCGCCGCTCGCCAACCAGCGCACCGACCAGTACGGCGGCTCGTTCGACAACCGCACCCGCCTCGTCGTCGAGGTCGTCGACGCCGTCCGAGCGGTGTGGCCCGACGACAAGCCGCTGTTCGTCCGCCTCTCCGCGACCGACTGGGCCGACGGCGGCTGGGACGTCGAGCGAGACCGCCCGGCTCGGCGCGGTGCTCAAGCGACCACGGCGTCGACCTCGTCGACGTGTCGTCGGGCGGCGCCGTCGCGCACCAGAAGATCGACCGTCGGCCCCGGCTACCAGGTGCCGTTCGCCGCGCGAGGTGCGCGACGTCAGCGGCCTGCCGGTCGTCGGCGGTCGGGCTGATCACCGAGCCCGCGCAGGCCGAGCAGGTCCTCGCCGACGGCTCGGCCGACGCCGTGATGCTGGCCCGCGCCGCGATCCGCGAGCCCGCCTGGCCGCTGCGCGCCGCCCACGAGCTCGGCGTCGCCGGCGAAGGACGCGCCCTACCCGCCGCAGCACGCCGCGGCGCCTGGCGCTGACCCCGCGCGCTGACCGCCTGCGCGGTGACCTGGCGCGCACGACGTTGAACGCCGCCGAGTCACCGCGCCGCGAGGTGGACGGCGGTCCACCGCCGACGCGCGGCCGGGAGTCGCCGGTACGACCGATAGGATCGGGGCGTGACCGAAGCCCCCCAGCCTGGACACCGTCACCGTCGCCGAAGCCACCCCGGACCAGCCGCAGCCGTGGTCCGAGCTGGGCCTCCGCGAGGAGGAGTACGCGAGCATCCGCGAGATCCTCGGCCGCCGCCCGACCGGCGCCGAGCTGGCGATGTACTCCGTCATGTGGAGCGAGCACTGCTCCTACAAGTCGTCCAAGGTGCACCTCAAGAAGTTCGGCGACCTGCCGCAGGAGACGCCGCTCGGCAAGACGCTCGCCGGCATCGGCGAGAACGCCGGCGTCATCGACATCGGCCAGGGCTACGCCGTGACGTTCAAGGTCGAGTCGCACAACCACCCGTCCTACGTCGAGCCCTACCAGGGCGCCGCGACCGGCGTCGGCGGCATCGTCCGCGACATCCTCGCGATGGGCGCCCGTCCCGTCGCCGTCATGGACCCGCTGCGCTTCGGCCCGCTCGACGCCGAGGACACCCGGCGCGTCATGCCCGGCATCGTCGCCGGCGTCGGCGGCTACGGCAACTGCCTCGGCCTGCCCAACATCGGCGGCGAGGTCGTGTTCGACGAGACCTACGTCGGCAACCCGCTGGTCAACGCCCTGTGCGTCGGCGTGCTCCGGCACGAGGACCTGCACCTGGCGTTCGCGAGCGGCGTCGGCAACAAGGTCGTGCTCTACGGCGCGCGCACCGGCGGCGACGGCATCGGCGGCGTGTCGGTGCTCGCGTCCGAGACGTTCGAGTCGACGGGCCCGTCCAAGCGCCCCGGCGTGCAGGTCGGCGACCCGTTCATGGAGAAGCTGCTGATCGAGTGCACGCTCGAGCTGTTCGCGCGCCGAGGTCGTCAACGGCATCCAGGACCTCGGCGGCGCCGGGCTGTCCTGCGCGACGAGCGAGCTGGCGTCGGCCGGCGAGCGGCGGCATGCACGTCGAGCTCGACACCGTGCCGCTGCGCGACTCGACGCTCTCGCCCGAGGAGATCCTCATGAGCGAGTCGCAGGAGCGCATGATGGCCGTCGTCGAGCCGCACCACCTCGACGCGTTCATGGCGATCTGCGACAAGTGGGACGTCGAGGCCGTCGTCGTCGGCGAGGTCACCGACGGCGACCACCTCGTGATCGACTGGCACGGCGAGACCGTCGTCGACGTGCCGCCGCGCTCGGTCGCGCACGACGGCCCGACGTACGACCGTCCCTACGCCCGTCCCGACTGGCAGGACGCGCTGCAGGCCGACGGCGCCGAGCGCTCGCCCGGCCCGACGACCGGCGACGAGCTGCGCGACCAGCTGGTCGCGGTCGTCGACGTCGCCCAACATGGCCGACAAGTCGTGGGTCACCGACCAGTACGACCGCTACGTGCAGGGCAACACGGTGCTCGCCCAGCCCGAGGACGCCGGCGTCATCCGCATCGACGACGAGACCAACCTCGGTGTGGCCGTGTCGACCGACTGCAACGGCCGCTTCGCCAAGCTCGACCCCTACGCCGGCGCGCAGCTCGCGCTCGCCGAGTCGTACCGCAACGTCGCCGTGACCGGGCGCCCTGCCGCTCGCGGTCACCGACTGCCTCAACTTCGGCTCGCCCGAGAACCCCGACGTCATGTGGCAGTTCGAGCAGGCCACGCACGGGCTCAAGGACGCCTGCGCGGTGCTCGGCATCCCGGTCACCGGCGGCAACGTCTCGTTCTACAACCAGACCGGCGAGACGCCGATCCTGCCGACGCCGGTCGTCGGCATCCTCGGCGTCATCGACGACGTGCGCCAGCGCATCACGCAGGGCTTCATCTGCCGAGGGCAGCCACGTCCTGGTGCTCGGCGAGACCCGCGAGGAGCTGTCCGGCTCGACGTGGGCCGATGTCGTCCACGGCCACCTCGGCGGTCAGCCGCCGCGTCGTCGACCTCGCGGCCGAGCGCGCCGCTGGCCGACCTCATGGTCGAGGCGGCCAAGACCGGCGTCGTCGAGTCGGCGCACGACCTGTCCGACGGCGGCCTGGCGATGGCGCTGGCCGAGGCGTCGTTCCGCCACGGCGTCGGCGTCACGGTCGACCTCGACGACCCGTTCCTCGAGCTGTTCAGCGAGTCGTCCGCGCGCGCGATGGTCGTCGTCGCCGAGGACCGTCACGACGAGTTCGTCGACGCTCGCCGAGAAGCACGGCGTCGAGCTCGCGTCGGTCGGGCCGCACGGGCGGCGACGCGATCGAGGTCGCCGGCCAGCTCAGCGATCCCGGTCGCCGAGCTCAAGGCGGCGTGGCAGGCCACGCTGCCGGCGGTGCTCGGCGCGCACCTGGCCTGAGCCGCGTCGGCCGCGGGCGACCTCAGCTCGCTCGTGCGCCACCGCGGTCGAGGCCGAGCGGTTGCCCTTGCCGTCGGTCGCCCGGACGAAGAAGCGGTCGCCGGCGCTCGAGTCCGTGACCGCCCTCGGACGTCGAGCCCGTCGCCGTGACGTCGACGACGCGGTCGTCGCGCAGGACCTCGTACGGACGCCCCCGGCGGTCGACGAGGCGGCCCACGCGAGCAACGCGGTGCCGTTGCTGAGGCTGACCGAGCAGGTCCGCTCGGCGGAGCCGGCGGGGTGTGCGGCCGCATCGCGAATCGGACGAAGCCGCCCGCCCACTGCTTCGCTGCCGTCCTCGCCGACGACCGACACGTAGTCGCCGCCGGACCACAGGGTGCCGTCGGCGGCCGACATCAGGGCCCACGGGCCCTCGCCGCGGCGCATCCTTCGAGGTCGGGGCGAACTCGCGGGAAGTAGCTCGCCCGTGCTCGGCGTCGAACGCCCCGACGTAGCCGATCTTGTCGACCTGGGCGAAGCCCTTACGCCCGCGGGGTGTCGAAGTGGGTCGTCCCGGAGTAGTTCCAGTCGTTGCAGTGGCACGACGCGTAGACGACGCCGCGACTCGCTGTCGATCGCCTGGATGTCGCCACCGCGCGAGGGTCATGTTGCCCGAGCGTCAGCGTGAGCCCGAGCGGCGTAGCGCGAAGAAGCTGTGCTGGCTGCCGCCGAGCCACACCCGGCTGCCGACCCGCTTGCACGGCCTGCTGGTACTGCGCCGCGCTTGCTTGGCGGTGCTGTAGCGGCACGCGACCACGACAGGAACGTGGCCGGGGTCGTCGGTCGGGATCGCGGCGGCGCCCGGCCTGGAGACCGACGCGCCTTGCCGTCGTCGCCGACGTAGCCCTGCTGGAACTGGCCGGCGGCGTAGACCGTCTTGCCGTCGTCCGAGACGTCGAGCGACAGCACGCTGGAGCGCGACCGACCGCTTGCCGTTCGGCCTGGACGCATGCCCGGTCCCGAGGTTGGGCCGCCACGACGTGCTGGGCGTCCCGGTGCGCAGGTCGACCCGCACGATGTTGCGGAACGCGTAGCGTCTTCGTCGCGCGTGCCGCCCGTGTACGTCGTGAAGCCGCCGCCCACGTAGAGGTAGGACCCGCGCGACGTCGAGCGCCCGGACCCAGCGCTTGGCGCCCTTGGCCGTCTGGCCGAAGCGTGGCCTTGAAGCCCGCGTCGCGTGCGCCCGTCGTCGGGCTCGACGACCACGAGCCCGGTCGCCGCCTTGCCGTCGAGCGTCGAGAACTCGCCGCCGACCGCGAGGCGGCCGTCCGGCAGCGCCGCGCAGCGCCTTGACCTGGTTGTCGAGCGTCAGGCGGAAGCCCGAGATCCACTCGCCGGTCGTCGCGTCGAAGGCGGCCAGGTAGGGCTGGGCGACCTCCTGCGAGCCGTCGCGTGTTGCGGACCTGTCGTGAAGTTGCCGCCGACGTAGACGCGGTTGCCGATCCGGGCGAACGCCGAGACCTCGGTCGCGTAGTCGAGCGTCGCCGCCCGCGCCGAGACCCGTGACGCCCCACGGGTCGGGCAGCGCGCACGACTCGGGGACGCGGCGGGCGGCTGCGCGGCGCGTGCCGGAGTCGGGGATCGCGGCGTACGTCACGGCGAGGTCGAGTGCAGCTTGGGGCGGAGGTACATCTGGGTGAACGGCGTCGCGTAGCGGCCGCCGCGCGACCGTCGAGTAGAGGTAGCTGGCGTCGGACGTGGTGCCCGTCCGGACCGTTCTTGCCGTAGGTGAAGCCGCGGACGTAGCCGTTGGTCGCGGTGCACGTAGTTCCACGTGCGCTGGGTGTCGGTGCTGATCGTCAGGCTCGCGGGTCGTCTGGGACTTGGTCGTGGTCGCGCCGCCGACGGAGTAGGACGACGACGCGATGCCTGGCGTCGACGCGAGCGCCCACGTCCACCGGTCGCGGGCTCCCGAGAGCTTGACCCGCGACCTCCTGCCAGCGTCGAAGCCGGCCGTGGTCGGCGGCCCGCGCTTGAGCCGGATGCCGTCGGCGAGCGCGTCGACCCGCCCGCCGTTCGAGCAGGCGCGTCGATGGTCTGTGCCGGGCAGCTGCTTGGCGTAGAAGCGCCGTCGGTGCCGGTCGGCGGGTGCGCTGAGCGACGCCGGCGTGCCGCGGCCGTCGCCGCCCTCGACCCAGCTCTGGCGGCCGCGGGCCACCAGGACCCAGCCGCCGCCGTCGGTCGTCTGGTCGCAGTAGAACTGCGTCGGGGCCTGCAGCTGCGGGCGTCACGAGCCAGTAGCGCGCCGTCCGGCGCGGCCGGGTTCGTTCTGCTTGATCTCCCAGCACGAGGCCGCGGCGCGCTCGGGGTCGAGCCGCCGTCGGCGGCGGTGGCGGCGCGTCGCCGGGGTCGTGCGGTCACGAGGCTGGCCGAGACGACGACGGCGGCCGAGGGCGGCGATGCGTGCGCGTGCGGGTCATGGGAGCTGACGTCTGTCTGCGGGAGTGTTCACCGTACGGAGAGTCACCTGGCGGCAGCGGTATGACGCGTAGGGAGCCTGTCGCTCAGTCGGTGACGGTCATGGCCCGCCGGCCCACCCCGCTGACGCACGAGGAGTTCGCCGCAGATCTGCCGCCGGCTCGACGCGGGGACGCCGACCCGGGCCGACCTCAAGGCCGCGACGATGCACCTGGTCGCGCTGCTCGTCGCAGCAGGCTCCCGGCGCCAGCGTCGAGGTGCGGATCCCGCCGTTCGCCGCCGTCCAGTGCATCGCCGGCGCCCGCCACACCCGCGGCACCCCGCCGGCGGTCGTCGAGATGGACGCCCCCACCTGGATCGCCCTGGGTCGCGGCCGGCTGGCGTGGGCCGACGCGACGCTGCGGGCCTCGGGCGAGCGGTCCGACCTCTCGCCGCTGCTGCCGCTCGACGTCGCCTGAGATTTCGCCTCGATCGCAGTGAAAAACTGTCGGACGACGGTGACGATAGCACGGCTATGATTGCGGGTCAGACCGCCCGCTCCGACCATCTAGAGACTGCATCATGACGCATCGCACCTCACGATCCCGCCGAGCAGTGGTCGCGCCATGCTGCGCCGCCTCACCGAGCGCCGTCAAGCTGCCGTCGCTGCGACGCCCTGCGCGCTCCGCCACAGTCCGGACGGCCGGCCTCCGAGGACGAGGTCGAGGCTGCTCGTCGCCTACGCCGCTGGCGAGATCGACTCGCGCGGCAGTACGCGCGGGGGCATCCTCAGGCCTCGCTTCGTCGACGTGCCGACCCGCCGAGCGCCGCCTCGGCCCGCCGCGCCGGTCGGCCGCGGCCCGGCACCGCCCCGCGAGGCCGGCAGGATGCCGGTCGCCGCCGGAGGTCCGCGCGAGGACGCCGTCGCGGCCTACGTCGCCGGGCGGATCCCGGTCGAGGAGTTCCTGCGGATCGCCCGCGGCGTCTCGGCCTGACCGCAGCGCCGCGCGGCGAACGCCCGCTCGGGATAGTTGGTCGTCACCATCCAGACGTCGGGGTCGTTCATCCACCGCGTCGAGCTCGTCCGGCTCGGTCGACGGTCCACACCAGCAGCGGCAGGCCGCGCCGTCGGGCGTACGCCCTCAGCGTCAGCCGGGCGACGAGCTTGTGCGACACGACGAGGTTGGCGCCGCTCAGCCGGACCCGCGGCGCGGGAACGCCGACTCGATCCGCACGAGCCGCCGCCGCCAGGCTGCCGTCCGCGCGACCGCGCGCTCGACGACAGGCCGACCAGCAGGTCGGGCGCGTGTCGCGCCCGACCAGCGACGATCCGCCGGACCGACGAGTCCTCGGCGGTCGTGATGATGACTCGTCGGTGCCGAGCGCGTCGACGATCTGCTCGACGAGGGCGACCTCGTCGCCGGCGCACCTTGAGGTCGACGTGCGCCCGACCCGGCCGCGGATCAGCGTCGAGCACGCTCGTCGAGGTCGACGAGCCGACGCCGGGAACTCGTCGAGCCGGTGCCGCGCGATCGAGCGGCGGCGTCGGTCGCCGTCGATCTCGTCGTCGTGGAAGATCACGGCCGGCCGTCGGCGGTCAGGCGCACGTCGAACTCGACGTAGTCACAGCCCAGCGCGATCGCCGCCTCGAACGCCGCGAGGGTGTTCTGCGCGGAGCGGTCGTCCCCGGCGCCGCCGCGGTGCGCCGACACCAGGGCCACGATCGGGCTAGGCGGTCTTGCCGCGCCGCAGCAGGGCCCACACCGTCGACTCGGTCGTGGTGTACGCCGGCAGCCTGCGCGCCTTGCGGTAGGCCTTGACGGCCGCGACGGTGCTGGCGTCGTACACGCCGGTGAGGCGCGGGCTTAGGCCCGCCGCGATCAGCGCGCGCTGCAGCCGCCACACGGGCTCGCCGACCGAGCCCTGCTTGAGGACGCGGGGGTTGGTGCCGTGCGCCAGCAGCGCCGTCCAGGTCGGCGCGGGTCGTGCGGCCCGCTCGGCGCCCAGCCCATGCTTCGCGCGGTAGGCGTCGATGGCGCTTGGCCGTGCCGGCTGCCGAACGTCTTGTCGACCGTCTTGATGAGCCCCTGCTCGTGCAGCAGGCACTCCAGCGCCGCCACCTCGGCGCCGGTGCTCGCCGAGCTTGAGCGTCGGGTACGACGTGAACGACATCTTGCACGTCGCACGGCAGCGCCTGCTTCGACGGCACCGATCCCTTGCCGACGTCGAGGTAGTCCTTGTCGATGTTGAGCGTCTTGTCCGCCGTACGTGACGTTGACGCCGTTGTGGTACTGGTGGATGCGTTGGTGGTTGGCCCAGCCGTCGTCGGACAGATAGGGCCCGCCGTCGGTGTCGGCCACCTTGTTGGTCCACGCGATCCACATGTGGTCGGGGAGCGTGAAGCCCTTGCGGCCGGCCATGCGGGCCGTCGTCGATGGCCTTGATCGCCGCCGAGCCGCTGGAGTAGACGCCGGACTTGTAGCCCTGGTCGTGGAGGTACTCGGTCCAGGCGTCGGCGAACTCCAGCACGATGTTGTCGCACGCCGTGGTGCGGGCGTACCACTCGATGTCGAGGTAGGAGTGCTGCCGGAGCCGAAGCCGTACTTCTTGAGCGCGGCGATCGGTCTCGGTGCGCCTCGGCGCGGCCTGCGAGCGCGCCGTCGCGACGGTCGTCGACATCTGCTTCTTCTGCACCCGGCTCTTGGGGTTGTTCTTGAAGCACGGCGACTGGCGGCCGACGTGGATCGGGATGAACCGCCAGCCGTTGGCGGCGTTCTTGGCGACCCACGCCTTGCTGAGGTTGGGCTGGTAGTCGTCGCCGCAGTAGCGCGAGTTGCCGGAGACGTAGATGCCGATCGCGCGAGTACGGCGACCGTGAGGTTCCACGTGTCCATGACGGTCTGGCTCGGCGCGACGCACGCGTCGAAGCCGTGGCCCGTGAAGCTGCCGGGGGCGCCGGGGTCGCCGCCGGGGCGGGGGAGGACAGCAGGAAGGTCGCGGCCAGACCGGTCAGGAGACCGGCGATCAGTGAGCCGCGAGGTGGGGGAAGGCACCAGGCGCATGGCCTCGAGGGTACGTCCGGGAGAGGGCGTGTCACGGAACTCGTGGGGCTGGTGTGACGACGCGGGGCCGAGTGGCTACGCTGGTGCCATCGTGGCCCCGGTCCCTCCCCTGGATGATCGGGGCCACGTTCCTGCGTCGCGAGCGTCAGACCTGGCGCTCGCGTCGCCCCAGTAGGGCTTGCGCAGGTCGCGCTTGAGGATCTTGCCCGACGGGTTGCGCGGCAGGGCCTCGACGACGTCGATCGACGACGGCACCTTGTAGCCGGCGAGCCGCTCGCGGGCGAACGCGATGAGCTCCTCGGCCGTCGCGGACTGGCCGGGCTTGAACGCCACGACGGCCTTGACGGTCTCGCCCCACCGGTCGTCCGGGCACGCCGATGATCGCGATCTCGGCGACGGCGGGGTGCTCGGCGAGGACCCGCTCGACCTCGGGGGAGTAGACGTTCTCGCCGCCCGTGATGATCATGTCCTTGATGCGGTCCTCGATGAACAGGAAGCCGCCGTCGTCGACCCGGCCGAGGTCGCCGGTGCGCACCCAGCCGTCGGGGGTGATGAGCTCGGCGGTCGCCTCGGGCTTGCCGAGGTAGCCGGTCGTCGCCTGCGGCGTGCGGAACCACACCTCGCCGGACTCGCCCGGCGGCGACGTCCTGCGAGCGTGACCGGGTCGACGATGCGCATCTCGGCGTGCGGCGACCGGCCGGCCGGCCGACACGAGCCGCTCGGGGTGGTCGGCGTCGCGGTGCGCGGCGTCGTCGAGCACCGTGATGACGCCGCCGAACTCGGTCATGCCGTAGACCTGCTGGAACTCGGTGTCGGGCCACGCGTCCATCGCCGCCCGCAGCACCGGCAGCGGCATGGGGCCGCGCCGTAGCCGACGCCTTGAGCCTGCTGAACAGCCCCATCGCCTGCGGGCCCGGCGGCGACCAGGGCCGCGACGACGGCGGGGACCAGGAAGGCGTGGGTGCAGCCGGCCATCATGCCGCCGGCCAGCAGCGCGCCGTCGACCTCGCGGGACGATGTAGCCCGGCACGCCGATGACCGGGCCCAGCAACGCGTACGACGTGCCGCCGACGTGGAACATCGGCATCGCGACGAGCATCATGTCGCCGTCGTCGTACGTCGCGTCGCCGAGCCCGTTGACGCTGTGCTCGACCATCGCGTGCTGGCTCAGCTGCACGCCCTTGGGCCGGCCGGTCGTGCCGGAGCTGTACATCACGACGCAGACGTCGTCAGGGTCGACGTCGGCCTGCCGGTCGGTCGGCGTCGCCGGCCGCCAGCCACGCCTCGAACTCGTCGTGCTCGCCGCCGACGACGATGACCTTCTCGACGTGCTCGAGCCGGTCGCGTACGAGCTCGAGCTGGTCGAGCAGCTGGTGGCCGACGAACACGACCTTGGCGCCGCAGTCGTTGATGACGTAGTCGAGCTCGTCGCCGGCGAGGCGCCAGTTGACGACCGTCGTGGCCGCGCCGAGCTGGCAGCCGCCGAGCATGACCTGCAGGATCGCCGGGTTGTTCTTGTCGAGGATCGCGACCCGGTCGCCGCGTCCCACGCCCTCGGCCTGCAGCGCGCCCGCGGCCGGCGCGTACGGACTCCCAGGCCTCGGCCCACGATCCACGTGCGGTCGCCGAAGACCCAGCACGGCTGGTCGGGCCGCTCGGCGGCGCGGGCGGCGAGGAAGTCGGGCAGGTAGGTGGCGTGGCGGGATCGCGATCGGTCATGAGGGCTCCTCGGCGTGTGACGTGGGTCACGCCACGCGTAGCGGCGGTGCTCGCGGTCACCCGACGTCAGCGTCGACGGCTGCTCGCGCGATCCGCGTCGAGCGTCTTGCGCATGCCGCTTCTTGGCCGCGGCCGGCATCTTGCTGCGCTTGAGGAAGAACTTCTGCTTGTCCTGCGAGACGTCCCACGTCTCGCGCACGAGGGTGCCGCCCTCGACCGGGCTCGAGCTCGTAGCGCCAGATCCGGCCGCCGACGAGGCCCTTGAGCGCCGGTCGTCTGCCACGCGATGCGCCGGTCCTGCTCGAACTCGACGACCTCGTTGGACGTCCGGTAGCCGACGCCCATGTGCATCGACATGCCGAACCTCGTGCCCGAGCGCCAGCGGGCCGCGACTCCTTCCGCGTGCCGCTGCACCGTGCCCGACCCGTCGAAGCTCGGTGTGCTTCCCGGCGTCCGACAGCAGGGCGAAGATGCTGGCGGCGCGGGGCCTTGATCGTCCGCTCGACGGTGATGCGTGTCTGAGTCCATGGCGCCACATCTGGATCGGGCAGCCCGAGGTGCACGCGCAGGGTCGGGCAGTCCCTGAATCCGTCGCCTCTACACTGGGGACGTGCCCCGCGGAGATGGACGCCTCACCCACGACCTCGATCCCCAGGACGCCGGACCCCAGGACGCCTGTGGCGTCTTCGGAGTCTGGGCCCCCGGCGAGGAGGTCGCCAAGCTCACCTACTTCGGCCTCTACGCCCTGCAGCACCGCGGCCAGGAGTCGGCCGGCATCGCGGTCAGCAACGGCCGCCAGATCCTGGTCTACAAGGACATGGGCCTGGTCTCGCAGGTCTTCGACGAGGCGACGCTCGAGTCGCTCAAGGGCGAGATCGCGATCGGGCACGCGCGCTACTCCACGACCGGGTCCAGCGTCTGGCACAACGCCCAGCCGACCTTCCGGCCCACGGCCGCCGGGTCCGTCGCGCTCGGCCACAACGGCAACCTGACCAACACCGCCGAGCTCATCGAGCTCCTCGCCGCCGCAGCGTGACGCCGAGTCCGGCCGCGGCTCCGGCAAGGGCCCCGAACCGACGTCATGACGTCAACAACGGCCGCCAGATCCTCGTCTACAAGGACATGGGACTCGTCTCCCAGGTCTTCGACGAGGCCACGCTCGAGTCGCTCAAGGGCGAGATCGCGATCGGGCACGCCCGTTACTCCACGACCGGCTCCAGCGTCTGGCACAACGCCCAGCCGACGTTCCGCCCCACGGCCGCCGGCTCGGTCGCCCTCGGCCACAACGGCAACCTGACCAACACCGCCGAGCTCCTCGAGCTGCTGCACGAGCGCGACCTCGAAGCGGGCAAGGCGGCCACCAAGGGCGAGACCGCGACGTCCGACACCTCGGTCATGGCAACCCTGCTGTCGTCCTACCCCGACCGCTCGGTCGAGGAGGCCGCCCTCGAGGTGCTGCCCAAGCTGCGCGGCGCCTTCTCGCTGGTCTTCATGGACGAGGGCACGCTCTACGCCGCGCGCGACGCGCAGGGCATCCGCCCGCTGGTGCTCGGCCGGCTCGAGCGCGGCTGGGTCGTCGCGAGCGAGACCGCGGCCCTCGACATCGTCGGTGCGTCGTTCATCCGTGAGATCCAGCCCGGCGAGTTCATCGCGATCGACGAGAACGGCCTGCGCACCGAGCACTTCGCCAAGCCCGAGCCCAAGGGCTGCGTGTTCGAGTACGTCTACCTCGCCCGCCCCGACACCACGATCTCCGACCAGCGGGTCTTCTCGGTGCGCGCCGAGATCGGGCGCCGCCTGGCCCGCGAGTTCCCGGTCGACGCCGACCTCGTCATCCCGGTGCCGGAGTCGGGCACCCCGGCGGCGATCGGCTACGCCGAGGAGAGCGGCATCCCGTTCGGCCACGGCCTGGTCAAGAACTCCTATGTCGGCCGTACGTTCATCCAGCCGTCGCAGACCCTGCGCCAGCTCGGCATCCGGCTCAAGCTCAACCCGCTGCGCGACGTCATCGCGGGCAAGCGGCTCGTGGTCGTCGACGACTCGATCGTCCGCGGCAACACGCAGCGCGCGCTCGTCCGCATGCTGCGCGAGTTCGGCGCCGCCGAGGTGCACGTCCGCATCTCGTCGCCGCCGGTCAAGTGGCCGTGCTTCTACGGCATCGACTTCGCCTCGCGTGCCGAGCTGATCGCCAACGGCATCTCGGTCGACGAGATCTGCCGCTCGATCGGCGCCGACTCGCTGGCGTACGTCACGCTCGACCAGCTCGTCGAGGCGACCAACGTGCCCAAGGACAACCTCTGCCGGGCCTGCTTCGACGGCATCTACCCCGTGGCGCTGCCCGAGGACGACCTGATCGGCAAGCACCTGCTCGAGGTCCAGGACACCCTCCCTCTCGAGGTCATCTAGTGGTTTCGTACGCCAGCGCCGGGGTCTCGATCGAAGAGGGCGACCGCGCGGTCGAGCTCATGAAGGAGTGGGTCGAGAAGGCCCGCCGCCCCGAGGTCGTCGGCGGCATCGGCGGCTTCGCCGGCCTCTTCGACGCCACGGCCCTCAAGTCAGTACACCAGGCCGCTACCTGGCCACCTCCGCGGACGGCGTCGGCACCAAGGTGCAGATCGCGCAGCGCATGGACAAGCACGACACGATCGGCTTCGACCTCGTCGGCATGCTGGTCGACGACCTCGTCGTGTGCGGCGCCGAGCCGCTGTTCATGACCGACTACATCGCCTGCGGCAAGGTCGTCCCCGAGCGCATCGCCGACATCGTCAAGGGCGTCGCCCAGGCGTGCGCCGAGAGCGGCACGGCCCTGCTGGGTGGCGAGACCGCGGAGCACCCCGGCCTGCTGGCGCCGGACGAGTACGACATCGCCGGATCCACCACGGGCGTCGTCGAGGCCGACAAGCTGCTGGGTGCCGAGCTCGTACGCCCCGGCGACGTCGTCATCGCGATGGCGTCGAGCGGCCTGCACTCCAACGGCTACTCGCTGGTGCGCCACGTGTTCTTCGAGCAAGCCGGCTGGGAGCTCGACCGCGAGGTGCCTGACTTCGGCCGCACGCTCGGCGAGGAGCTGCTGACGCCGACCCGTCTCTACACGCTTGCCGTGCCTCGCCCTCGCCGACGCCGTCGAGGTGCACGCGATGTCGCACATCACCGGTGGCGGGCTCGCGGCCAACCTCGCGCGGGTCGTCCCCGACACGGTGTCCGTACGCATCGACCGCTCGACCTGGTCGCCGCAGCCGGTGTTCGGGCTCGTCGGCTCGCTCGGCGGAGTCGCCCAGGCCGACCTCGACCAGGCCCTCAACATGGGCGTCGGCATGGTCGCGCTGGTCGCTCCTGATGCCGCCGACGCTGCGATCCGCCTGCTCGCCGAGCGCGGGATCGACGCCTGGATCGCCGGCGATGTCGCCGCCGCAGGCGTCCACGGCGAGGGTGGCACTGTCACCCTGAGCGGTACGCACCACTGAGACACACCGTCTTTGGGGGGTCGATGACGGATTTGTTGTCACCTTTGGGTACGCTTGGCGCACGACATACTGACTACTTTTCTGCGAGGGGGTCGACCCATGGGGCGCGGCCGTGCGAAAGCCAAACAGACCAAAGTTGCGCGCGACTTGAAGTACCGCACACCTGATACGGACTTCAACACTCTGCAGCGTGAACTCCACGGTGAGTCGGGCGAACCGATTCCCGCTCAGTATCGTGACCTGGATCGAGAAGACCCAGCCGCCTCTTAGGCGGCCGGACCCTTACCTTTCGACCACCGCCGATCCTCGCGGGATCGGTCGTTCTGCCGACGCTTGGACTCGCGTCCGAAGCTGTGGGCACGACCCGGGGACTTTGCGCGCCTGAAAGCCCGGGAAGTGCCCACATCTTGCGGGCTGAGCCTTAGGGCAGCCAGACCGAGCGCAGTCGGCCGACCTCGCGCATGCGCTGCTCGGCCATGCGGTCGGCGGCGATCGACGGCGGTACGCCTTCGGTCCTGGCCCGCTCGAGCACACCCAGCGTCGTGTCGTAGATCGTCGTGGCCCGCATCTTGGCGCGCTCGAAGACGAAGCCCTCGAGCTCGTCGGCGACCTGGATGACACCGCCGGAGTTGACGCAGTAGTCGGGCGCGTAGGTGATGCCCCGCTCGTCGAGGCGCTTCTCGATGCCTTCGTGCGCGAGCTGGTTGTTGGCTGCTCCGCACACGATCGTCGCGGTCAGCACCTCGATCGACTCGTCGTTGAGCGCGCCACCCAGGGCGCACGGTGCGTAGATGTCGAGCGGCTCGCGGATCAGCGCGTCGGTGTCGACGACCGAGGTGATCGAGGGGTAGGTCTGCTGCAGCGCCGCGACGGCGTCGGCGTTGACGTCCGTGACGACGACCTGTGCGTCCTCCTCGACGAGGTGTCCGACGAGGTGCCGGCCGACCTTGCCGACGCCTGCGACGCCGACGCGCTTGCCGGCGAGCGAGGTGTCGCCCCAGAGGTGCTGCGCCGAGGCGCGCATGCCCTGGTAGACGCCGAACGCGGTCAGGACCGATGAGTCGCCGGCGCCGCCGTGCTCGACCGTACGCCCGGTCACGAAGTCGGACTCGCGGGCGATGATGTCCATGTCGGGGCTGAACGTGCCGACGTCGCACGCGGTGTAGTAGCGACCGCCGAGAGTCTGCACGAATCGGCCGTATGCCCGCAGCAGCGCCTCGGTCTTGATCTTGGTCGGGTCACCGATGATGACGGCCTTGCCGCCGCCGAGGTCGAGGCCGGCCAGGGCATTCTTGTAGGCCATGCCCTGCGAGAGATTGAGGACGTCGGTCAGCGCGGCCTGCTCAGAGGCGTACGGATAGAAGCGCGTGCCGCCGAGGGCTGGGCCGAGGGCGGTGGAGTAGATCGCGATGATGGCCTTGAGGCCGGAGGCTTCGTCGTGGCAGAAGACGACTTGCTCGTGGTGGCTGCCGAACGGGGACGGCGGCGTGCTGCTGGGGTCGGTCACGGTAGTGCTCTCTGTTGTGGATGGCGGAGGTGCGTTGGTGGGCACTTCCATCGGTGAAGCCGCGGGGGTGGTGCGGCTCGCCACAGACTCTACCGCTCAGCGCGGCCCCTGCGTAGGTTGTCGGCGGCTACGCGGCGCGGGCTCGGCGCCGTCCGGATGGTCGTGGTCGTGCCGTCGGCCCACACCACGAGCGCCGTTCGGTCGGGGCGGCCCTCGAGCCAGCGAGCCGCGTCGACGCCGTGCGCGTACGCGGCGGTGGCGTCGATGTCGGCCCACGTCAGCGATGCCGTGACGACCGTGACCGAGGCGATGCCGGCCGGAGGCGGCCGGTGCGCGCGTCGACGAGGTGCTGGCCGCGGTGAGCCGTGCCGGAGGTCGCGACGGCACCGTTCGTGATGGGCAGGATGCCGAGGAGCTGCTGCGGGTCGTGCGGATCCTCGATCCCGATGCGCCACGGCGCGGCGCCGGGCGCGGGTGCGGCAGACCATGTCGCCGCCGGCCGACAGGCAGAAGTCGGTGTCGTCGAGGTCGTCCAGCAGCGCGGCCGCGCGCTCGACTGCCCAGCCCTTGACGACGCCGCTCGGGTCGAGGGACGTGACGCCGCGGTGTCCGGGGCGCCAGACGTCGAACGCTCCGCCGCATGCCAGGGCAGCCTCGGCGCCGAGCGCCAGCACCTCGGGACGACCGGCGAGGCGTCGTCGAGCGAGAGCTCGCCCCGGTTGATCCGGGAGACCTCGGAGCCGTCGCGGTACGTGCTGAAGATGCGGTCGGCCTCGCGCAGCGATCGAGGACCCTCGCCAGGCCGGGCCCGGCCACGTGCGTCTTCGTGTGGCGGCCCCGCAGGGCGAGGGTCACCGGCATGCCCATGACGTGCTCGACTGCGCCGCGCCGTCACAGCCCGGCCTCGTCGAGCGCACCCTGCAGCGACGTGGCGTAGCCCTGGCTCGTGACAGTCGCGCCGCTGACCATGTCGACAGTGCCGTCCTGGGACTCCACCGTCGCCTTGGTGAGGATCGGCAGGGCGTACGCGTTGATCTCCTCGTCCCGGCCGTTGCCGTTGGGATAGACCGGCACCGTGACGCCGGTGATCTTGCCGTTGGCCACCGTGATGGCGACCTGGACCGGTCCCCACCGGGTGTCGGTCGGACGGGCCCGTGTACGTCTGGCCGCTCGTGCTCGATGCGTCGAGCTGGCCGGCGCCGCTGGAGGAACCGGCGACCGGCGGAGCCGAGGACGCTCGTGGCGGCCGGGCCTGCGGTCGACGTGTGATAGCCGAACAGCAGGACGACGGTGGTGAGGGTGCTCAGGAACCATAGGGTGATGCGTTTCATGGGGTCACCAGCTGAAGGTCTCGAGGTGGATCTGCTCCGGCGGGACGCCGGCAGCAGCGAGGGTGCTCACGACCTGGGCGGTCCAGGCGGTGGGGCCGCAGACGTACACGTCGCGCTCGGCGATGTCGGGCACCCAGAAGGTCAGGGAGGTCAGGTCGTCGGCGCGCCCGCGTGCGCCCCGAGCCATGAGTCGTCGGAGCGGCGGTGGCCCGGCAGCCAGAGCAGCTCGAGGCCGCGGTGCGGGCCAGCTCCTCCAGCTCGCGCCGACATCAGGGGCTCGTCGCGATAGCGCTGCAGCATGACGGCCTCGCCCGGCTCGTAGTCCATTCCCTCGGCAAGGGCGCGCAGCGGCGTGATGCCGACGCCGGCGCCGATGAACGCGACCTTGTCGCGGGTGCGGGCCCGGTCGCCGAGGCGGCCGTACGGGCCCTCGAACATCACCCGCGTGCCGGGCGCAGGTCCGCAGCCGGCCGCTCTCGTCGCCGAGGTCCTTGACGGTGATGCGCAGGCGTGTCGTCGGTCGGCGCCGCGGACAGCGAGTATGGGTTGCCACGCGTAGCGCCCATCTCCGGCGAGGAACCGCCACACGAAGAACTGGCCGGCCTCGGCTCGCAGGCGGTGCAGGTCGCGGCCGGTGAGATGCACCGACACGACGTCAGCGGCTCTCGGCCACGACCGAGGCGACGCTGAAGCGGTGGCCAGTGATGCGCTGCACCGGCATCGCGACGCGGAACACGAGGACGGCCGCGCCGGCGCGGCCCACGCGGTCCACCAGAAGACCGTCGAGGCGGTCGAGGCGAGGAACTCCTGCCCCGTCCAGAGCTGGTGGGGGAGGGCGAGGCCCACGCCGAGGTACGCGTAGAGGTGCAGCAGGTGCCACGACTCGTAGCGCAGCCGCGCGCGGGCCGCCCGGATGCTCGTCACGACGACCATGACGAGGCACAGCGTGCCGGCGACGGCGAGCAACATGCCGGGGTCGTCGAACGTCATGCGCCAGGTCTCGGCCGGCACGTGCGGGAGCGACCCGCCGGCGTAGCCCCAGATGATCAGGACGATGTGGGCCAGCATCAGGTTGAACGACGTGAAGCCGACCAGTCGGTGCAGGTGGGCGAGCCGGTCCTGACCGAATGCGTGCTCGAGGAACGGCAGCGCGCCATCAGCAGGACCTGGGCCAGCAGCAGGACGGAGGCGACCAGCCCGGAGAGTCGTCCGGTCGAGAGCAGCCCGATGTCCCAGCCGCCGAGGTCCTGGACCCCGCCGCCGGTCACCCACCAGTACGTGACCAGCAGCAGGCTGAGCCACAGCGCCGACATGGCGCCGACGCGCACCGCCGCGTCGCGCCGGGCGCGTCGGCCTCGCACGACCCTCGTCGGCGTGCCCGGGCTCGCGCTGCCGATCAGTGTCGTCATGCCGGGTCGTCGGGGCCGTTCGGCTGGCCGCCGGGCTCGCCGCTGCCGCCGCCATTGCCCTGGCCGGGCCGACCGCCACGTTGGCCGCGGTCGCCGTTGCGGTCGCCGAAGTCTGGCCGTCCGTCGCCCGGCGCGAAGCGGCTCATCCGGTCGTGGCGTCCACCGTCACCCCCGTCGGCGGTGGCGTGCCCGATGCCGAAGCCGATCACACCGCCGGCCAGCGCGAGTCCGGCGCCACTCGTCAGCAGGATGTTGCGGGTCCGCGGTGTCGAGACCACCTTGGTCTTGGAGTCACGCTGCCGTTGCCGGTGACGGTGTCAGTGGTGGGAGTCGGGGGAGCGGCCGGTGCGGGCTCTGCTTGGGCCGGCTGCTCGATCGTCGGATGATCATCAGCGGACTGGTCGTCAGCGGGGGTCTGCTGTTCATCGTTCATGGGGCTCTCCTACGTACTTGGGAGTGCCCAGCATGGCGGGGGACCTGAGATCCACGGTGAGGCGACCTGTGAGCGCGCTGTCAGTCTTCCTCGCGGGCGGCGCGTTCGGCGGCAGCCTCCGGGTCCGGGACGCCCCGGAACGTACGGAAGCTGTAGACGATGAACCCGAGCGCGATGATCGCCGACAGGATCAGCGTCGCGCCGGTGCCCCAGCCGCCGATCAGCCACCAGTCGTCGTCGATCGGCCACCACCCCGGCGCGTCCGGCTGGATGCTCCAGTAGACGCCGATGCGCGGCGAGCACGAGCGCGCCGGTGCAGCTGGCGATGATGCGCGGCCAGGTCTGCACGCCGTCGGCCGCCGCCTTGTAGGCCATGACCTTGACCGGCTCGAGCCGGCGCTCAGCCCATTCGTACTGTTCGGAGAGCACGGCGAGGCCGGCCACCATGAGGAGCAGGCCGGGACCGGGAAGGAAGATGGCTGCGACGCCGGCGACGAGCAGGACCCACCCGACGATCTCGAGAATCAGCCGGCGCACCGCGCGGGCGGACCGGGGACGCTTCTTGTCCTCGCCGGTCATCGGATGCCAGTCAGCGGGTTGCCCATGCCTCATCCTCGCACTTGGGCGGAGCGCCGGCCCGAACGGTCAGGCGGCTCGCTCGCTGCGCGGCTCGACATACCCGCGCACGAGGTGGTGCTGCGGGTTGAACGCCCAGAGCGTGTAGCTGTCGAGCGCCCGGAGGACGTTGCGCACTGGCGTCGGGGAGGTGGTGGTCCGGATGGAAGGAAGGGGAAGCATGCGGATCTCCTTCGTTCTTGGGTGTAGCGCGTACGTCGATCACAACGCACGCTCGGGGGTCACGAATCCCCGATCCCGGCGTGAACCGAGTCACGTGGGTCAGTTGAAGGCTCGACCCCGACCCGGCGCCTGAGCGTGAAGCAGTGGGGAACATGCAGTTGGAGGGGATGCCCAGCCTGCATCCGACTCGCCTGATGCGAGCAACGAGGCGAACCGGCGGTAGATGTCGTCGTACTCGCCGATGTCGCCAGTGTCGACGGGAGACCCGTCGACGCGAAGCTCGGCTCCGCCTTTCGAAAGCTGCAGCGTCATGCCGGCCGTCGTCTCGATATCGATGTCCCAGGACGGTTCACCTGTCTGGAGCCAGTCGAACTCGGCCGTCAGGTCGGCATCAGCACCGGAGACGGGGCTGAAGCGGATCGATGCAGCAATCGGCGTCGACCGATTGCCCGGGATGAAGACTCGGCGGCGCTGACGACGACCGGCTCGGGCAGGATCGTGGAAATCAGCGAAAGCGGGTTGATGCCCGGGTCGAACACCCCGAAGCCACCAGGCTCCCAGGATGACTCCTGGCCGGGATGCCAGTGCCGGACATCCTCCTTCCAGACGACCCGCATCCGGTTCACGGTCGATCCCACAAGACGCTTGGCAGCCTCGCGGACGGCGGTGTTGTGTCGTGAGTGCCAGGCGGTGAAGACGACCCGCTCCCGCTCTGCGGCATGGGCGAGAAGCGCCTCGAGCCGGCCGACCGTCGAGGTCGGAGGGCGCTCGAGCAGCAGATGGAACCCGGAGTCGAGCGCCTCGAGGGCAAGGTCGAAGCGAGCCATCGGTGGCATGCACAGGCTCATCACGTCGACCTCGATCCCGCTGGAGGCGAGATCCGCCAGCGACGTGAAGGTCGGCACGCCGTGGTGGCCGTCCCGCGAGCTCACTGTCGCGACCAGCTCGAAGCTGTCGCTCCTCGCGATCGCCGGCAGGTGCTGGTCCCGCGCAATCTTGCCGAGTCCCATGACCGCCACCCGATAGACCATGCCTGCATCTTGCTATGGACGTCGGACACTCGTGCCTTGGCCCGTGAACCGAGTCACGCCGCCGTCAGTCCCACGTGACCCGCTTGGCCAGCGACTTGTCCATGCGCCGAAAGAGCGGTTGGGAGACCTTGGTGACGACACCGGGGAGGGCGGCCATGCCGAGCTCGCCCATGGCTCCCGGCAGGCTCGTGACGCGTGTCGGTTTGTCGACAATGGCCTTGACCAGCCAGTTGGCAGCCTTGTCGGCACTCAGCATCGGCATCGCCTGGTAGATCGGCGTCGCCGCCGACATCTCGGTGCGCACCATCGGGAAGTGGACCGTGGTGGACGTGATGCCCTCGTGCCCGAGCTCAGCGGTGAGTGAGCGGGCGAACGACTCGAGCGCTGCCTTGCTCGCGAGATAGGCCGAGAACAGCGGGATCGGCACCTGCGTCGACATGCTGGACGAGATCACGACGTGACCGTGCCCCTGCTCGATGAAGCGTGGCAGCAAAGCCAGGGTCAGGCGTACGGCACCGAAGTAGTTGATCGCCATCGTGCGCTCGTAGTCGTGCACGCGGTCGAGCGACTCGGTGATCGGCCGGCGGATCGATCGGCCGGCATTGTTGACCAGCGCGTCGATCCGGGCGTGGTCGGCGAGCAGCTGGGCCGCGACGTCCGCGGTGGTGTCGGCGTCGGAGAGATCGACGGCATACGCGTACGCGGTGCCGCCGGCCGCCTCGATGCCCGTGCGTACGTCGTCAAGCTCGTGCTCGCGCCGGGCCAGCAGGCACACGCTCGCACCGAGCCGGGACACCTTGCGGGCGGCCTCGGCGCCGATCCCGCTCGAGGCGCCCGTGATGACGATCGTCTGGCCAGTGAGCTTCACTCGGCGTCGCCGCCGAACAGGGCCGTGAGCAGCCGCAGGCAGCGCTGCATCATCTGCTCGGCGCTCTCGTCGGGGTGCTCCATCCACCAGTTCATCAGCGAGTCGACGATGCCGAGCCACACCGCCGTCATGGCGGAGATGTCGAGCGGGTCGGCGTTGCCGGCGAGGCCCATCAGCTCGGTGACGCCCTCGTCCGCGAGCTTGCCGATGCGTTCGGCGTAGAGCGCGATGGAGTCGGCGATCGGACCGGTCGACGGTGCCGTGGCGTCGAAGAACAACCGCCACAGGTAGGGCTGGGGCTCGAGCAGGGTGAACATGCCGGCGAGCGTCGCCATGCCGCGCTCGATCCCGACGGCGTCCCCACGCGCGATGCGCTCGATCTCGTCAGCCAGCAGGGCGCCGCCGCGGTCCAGGCACGCCTCGTAGAGCCCTTCCTTGGACCCGAAGTAGTTGTAGATCAGGGGTTTGGAGATGCCGGCCTTGTCGGCGATTGTGGCGACGGACGTGGCGGCGAAGCCCTGCGTGCCGAACTGCTGGGAGGCGATGGCGAGGATCTGCGTCTCCCGGTCCAGGCGGGGGACGCCCTTGGTGCCGGCATTGGGTCTGACCACGTCAGCAGTCTAGCGGCGTGATGTGATCTCGTGGTAACTTACCCTAAAGTTATATTATCTGGAGGAGTCATGCAGGAGTTTCTCGACCCGCTGAAGAACCCGACGCTCGTCGCGGCGCCGTTCTTCGTGCTGTCGCTGCTGATCGAGCTGGCGGCCTTCAGGTTCCTCGAGACCGACGAGGAGATGCACGGCTACGAGCGCAAGGACGCGCGGACCAGCCTGATCATGGGGATCGGCTCGGTCGTGTCGAGCGCGGTCTTCAAGCTCGGCACCCTCGTCGTGTTCGTCGCGGTGAGCGTCCATCTCGCCCCGTGGCACCTGCCGGACGATGCCTGGTGGTCATGGGCGGCGTTGATCCTCGGCCTCGACCTCGCGTTCTACCTGCAGCACCGCTTCGTGCACCGTGTCCGCATCGGCTGGGCGGCGCACCAGGCGCACCACTCCAGCGAGTACTTCAACTTCTCGACAGCGCTGCGGCAGAAGTGGAACCCGTGGGCCGAGGCGCTGTTCTGGCTGCCGTTCCCGTTCCTCGGCTTCGAGCCGTGGACGCTCTACGTCGCGTTCTCGATCAACCTGATCTACCAGTTCTTCGTGCACACCGAGCGCGTCGGCACGATGTGGCGGCCCATCGAGCTCATCTTCAACACGCCGTCGCACCACCGCGTGCACCACGGCAGCAACCCGGAGTACCTCGACAAGAACTACGCCGGGATGCTGATCATCTGGGACCGCATGTTCGGCACGTTCCAGAAGGAGCTGTTCCGTCCGACGTACGGGCTGACGGTGCCGGTCGACACCTACAACGTGCTGCGGCTGCAGTACGGCGCGTTCGGTGAGCTGTTCCGTGACGTCCACAACGCGAAGAACTGGCGCGAGAAGCTCGGCTACGTCTTCATGCCGCCCGGCTGGCACCCCGGCGAGAAGCGGGCCGAGGCCGAGCAGCCGCGCGAGGCGCAGTCGGTGTGACCGACCGGCAGCTGGTCGTCGTCGCAGGGTGTTCGCGTCTTCCTCACGGCGTGCGACCAGCTGTTCCACGTCCGCACCGACACGTTGGTCTATCACTGGGATCCGCAGGTCGCGGGCCAGACGGTCATCGTCCCGTTCACGTTCTTCCTGGCCGGTGTGGCGATGCTCGACCTCAGCCGCCGGGTGACCGCCGACACGCGTGGAGCCGATCGGCACGTGGCGCGTCGCTCGCGAGCCTCGGCGTGGTGACAGCGGCGTACCTCGTCTCCGGGCTGCTCGACCCGGATCTCGCGGCGGCGTACGCCATCGTGCTGCTGGTCGCTGTGGGGCGTACGCGTGGCGCTCCGGCACGAGCGGACAGC
This sequence comes from uncultured Actinomycetota bacterium, assembly GCA_963759975.1. Lineage (GTDB taxonomy): Bacteria > Actinomycetota > Actinomycetes > Propionibacteriales > Nocardioidaceae > Aeromicrobium. Next base: position 243,989 of record CAVXBS010000018.1, on the reverse strand, counting down.
CGCTGCTCGCAGCCTGCCTCGTCATCGCGACCGGGGGAGTGCTGCCGAGTCGGCGCTCTCGGCCGTCGGCGAGTTCGACTACCTCGCGCCCGACCTGCTCGGCGTGCCGTGGTGGCTGTTCCCGCTCTATCTCCATGGCGCGCTGGTCGCGGCCGACGTCGTCGCGCTCGTACGCTCGCGCTCTGCGGCCGACCACTCCGTCCGCGCGCCGACTACAGGTCGGTCGTGACGCTGCCCAGCACCCGGTGATCGCCGTCGACGAGGGGGATCGAGGGCCATCGGTCGAATGCTCCGCACGGATGGCTGATGCCCAGGCTCAGCAGCTGGCCTGGCGCGATGTCCAGGTCTCGGGCACGTCAGGAACGCGTGCTGGTCGTTGAGCTTGTCGACGGTGACGCCTTCGAGTGGCTCGAGCTGCCTGGAGGCCCGTAGCGACCGAGGACCACAGGGAGCTGGTCGTCGATCGGCACGTCCCTGCGGCCGAAGCCGGCGATCACGCGGGTCGGCTCGGCCGCGACCAGACGGTCGCGGCAGCTCGAACGCGGGTCGCAGCCGCGGCGCGTCGATGCCGCGCCGTCCCAGGGCGACGTACGCCGATAGGTGCCGTGGTCGTGCGTCGCGTAGCAGCCGCTGCGGATCACCGTGCGTACCGAGAAGTCGAAGACGGCGGGTCCGAGCGCGTCGACGACCAGGTCGAAGTACGAGCTGCCGCCGGCGGTGACGATCGGGGGCTCGGCGGGATCGAGGAGCCCGCGGTCCTGCAGCAGCCGGACGGTGCCCGCGACATCGGGAGGTAGTCGTCGATGCCTGCCGGCAGGGCATTGCCGTCGGTCGGCATCAGGCCTTCGTACGCGGCGACGCCGGCCAGACGCAGGTGCTCGGAGCGCGCCACGTGCTCAGCGACGCGTAGGGACTGCTCGGTCGTCCGGGTCCCCGTGCGCCCGCCCATGTAGCCGACCTCGAGCAGCACATCGAGCGGACGGCTCGCGCCTGACAGTCCGCGCTCGAGGGCCTCGGCGCCGGCGATGCTGTCGACGTAGCACCAGAACCCGGCATCGGGCTCTGTGCGGGTGAGCAGATCGTCGGCGACCCACGGATCGCGGCCTCGTCGACGAGCACGTTGGCCAGCAGGATGCGGGGAATGCCGAGGCGATGCAGCCCCCGCACCTGCGCGGGTGTCGCAGCCGTCATCGCCCACGCGCCGTGCTGCACGTGCCGCTCGACGATCTGCGGCGAGAGTGAGGTCTTGGCGTGCGGTGCGTGCAGGATGCCTGCCTCGGCGCAGTAGTCGGCCATGGCTGTCAGGTTCGACTCGAGGGCGTCCTCATGGAGAACCAGCGCCGGGTGGTCGATGTCGTGCAGCGCGTCAGCGCCGACAGCGGCGAGGCCCTTCGACGAGCTCATAGGCCGCGCGTCATGCCACCGTCGACCGGCAGCATCACCCCGGTCAGGAAGCCGGCTGCCGGCGACAGCAGGAAGGCGGCGGTCTGGCCGAACTCCTCGGGCTCGCCGTAGCGACGCAGTGGGATCGTCTGCTCGGTCGCGGCGCGGGCGGCCTCAGGGTCGGCGGCCTGCGCATCCAGCTGGCGTACGCGCTCGGTGTCGACCCGGCCGGGCAGCAGACCGTTGACGCGTATGCCGCGGGCCCGAGCTCGTCGGCGAGGTTCTTGGCGGCCATGGCGAGCCCGGGGCGCAGCCCGTTGCTGATGCCGAGGTTGGGGATGGGTGCCTTGGCCGACGTCGACAGGACGAAGGCGATGGAGCCACCCTCGCCGAGCTCCTCGGCGACCGTCACCGCGAGCCTGATCGCGCCCAGGAACACGGTCTCGAACGCTGAACGCCACTCGTCCTCCGTGCGATCGAGGATCGGGCCGGCGGGAGGACCGCCCACGCTGATCAGCGCGCCGTCGAGTCGCCCGAACGTGTCGCGCGCGGCGCGGATGAGCTGGTCGGGGGCTGTCGGGTCGGCGTTGTCGACCGCGACCCCCTTTGCCAGGTCGCCGAGCTCGGCCACCGCCTGGTCAACCGACTCCTGGAGCGGGACGAGACGACGACGCGCGCGCCGTCGGCGACGAGCGCCCGCGCCGTGGCGAGGCCGAGCCCGCTGGTGGCGCCAGTGAGGAGGTAGACACGATCGCGAAGTCCGAGGTCCATACGTCCCAGACTAGGCCGGTCGTCACCCTTCGGTCGGGCTGTGGCTCACGAGGCCGACGAGGTTGCCCTCGGAGTCGCGGATGAACGCCATCCACTCGTCCGTGCCGGTGGGCCCCAGCGTGTCGTCGGTGTGCTGGAAGATCACGTGCGGCTCACCCTCGATCTGACGCCCCGAGCGCGCAGCACCTCGATTGACGTGCGTACGTCCTCGACCTCGAGGTAGATCGTTGCTGAGGGCGCGCCCGGCTCGAGCAGCAGGCGGGCTCCGCCGATCGTGAAGAACAACAGGCCCGGCGGGTCGAACCTCGCAGCGGGTGGCCGGCCGAGGAGCTGCTCGTAGAACGCGGCAGCACGATCGAGGTCGTCGGCATGCTGCGCGACCTGCACGATCCGGTCCATGTGCCGAGCCTAGGCCCGATCCGATCACTGAGATGCGGATCCCGCGCACACCGTTTCCGGAGGATCGTACGCTGCTTCGCGGGGGCCACCCGCCGAAGTCACTGAGGTAGATCGCGGTGCTTGCCCGTCATCCGCCGTTCCTCGCTCGGATTACCTCGTGATGCAGGCGCTCGAGCACGTCGGCCTCCTTGCAAGCGAGCCGACGTGCAGGGTCTGCGACCGTACCTCACGGACTCCGCATTTTGGTGGCCAGGGCCGGGGTCGACTCCCCAAGCTCTGCGCGGCGCGCTCGTTGTGCGGTCTGCCGGCGTGGCTAGCGGCGCGCCACTTCGAGCAGGGGGGACCCCCAGGCCCACCGTTTCTCACAACAACCCCGGCCACCAAAAACGGGCCCCGCTCGTACCTCGCGGAACCCGTATTTTGTGGCCAGGGCCGGGGTCGAACCGGCGACCCTCCGCTTTTCAGGCGGATGCTCGTACCAACTGAGCTACCTGGCCGTGCCCGCGAACGAGCGACGATCACCTTATCGCACCGCACCTGCCCGGTTGAAATCGGCAGCAACGAAAAACCCACGCACCTGGACTCAGATGCGTGGGCTTCGTTCAGCTGGCGACCCCGACCGGACTCGAACCGGCGACCTCCGCCGTGACAGGGCGGCGCGCTAACCAACTGCGCCACGGGGCCTTGCTGTTTCGCGGGTGAACCGCGCACGCAACTGTAACGTACGGGCGGCCCCGCGAACAAAACGGGTCAGGCGTTCGGATGCGACTCCGAAGGTGGCAGATCGTCGGGAGGCGGAGACCTCGCCCGCACCGGCTTCCTCGGACGCCCAGGTGGCCTCGGACGGCGGTTCGACGGAACTGGCCCCGGTCGCTCCGCCGGCAACCGCCGGGCCGCCGGGAGGCAACGGGTTGCCGGCATCTCCGGGAGGCGTCAGCGACTCATCCAGACGATGCGAATCGCGCGAGTCGACCGTGTCCGGACCCTGTCGGACGGTCCGCAGCCAGAGCATGCCGACCACGATGACGATCAGGATGACGATGATGACGAGCCACTTCACGGTGTGTCCTCCCTGTCGGCGCCGGGCGCGCACGACGTGCCCCCGAGGCACTCTTCACCAGCCTAGCCGCGGCGCCACTTAACGCATCTTCGAACGATCGGGACGTGGAGTCCACGTTGTGAACCGGCGATTGTGGCGGTGGAATCCCGGCTTGTATGAAGTCATGACTGCTCGCCCCACGACTGACGCACCCCTGTCGCTGGCCGAGCTCGCCGCCCTGACGAGCACGGTCGCCGAAGACGTACGCGCCGGCCTCTACGAGGTCCACGCCGACGCGGAGAGCCGGTGGCACGTGAGGATCCGATGCGACGAGCAGGTCGACGTGTGGCTGATCAGCTGGACCAGCGACCAGGGCACCCAGCTGCACGATCACGGCGGTTCGTCGGGATCGTTCACGGTCGTCAGCGGTGAGCTGAGCGAGGCCGTGTGGACGCCGGGCGCCGAGGTGCTGACCGAGACCCCGCGTGCGGAGCCGGCGACTCGGTGATCTTCGGTGAGCACTACGTCCACGACGTGCGCAACGTCCGCGACGAGACCGCCGTGAGCGTGCACGCGTACTCGCCGCCGCTGTCCCTCATGAACTACTACGACGTCGACGGCCACCAGCTCACCAAGCTCGCCTCGATGTGGACCGACGACCCTGAGGCGCCGGCACCCGAGCTGCGGGCGGCCTCATGACCACGACGTACGCGCTCGGTGGACGAGCTCCTGGCGTCGGCCAGGGGCTCGCTCGAGCGGCTGGATCCGCGTCAGGCGTACGACCGCGTGGCCGCCGGCTCCCTGATCGTCGACATCCGTCCTGCGTGGCAGCGGGAATCAGATGGCGAGATTCCCGGTTCTGTCATAGTCGAGCGCAATCATCTGGAGTGGCGCTTGCACCCGGCCTCGGGTGCGAGCCTGCCCCAGGCGCGAGACGGACAGGAGTGGATCGTGGTGTGCACCGAGGGCTACACGTCATCGCTGGCGGCTTCTGCGCTCGTGTCGCTGGGCCTTCCGGCCAGCGACATCGTCGGCGGCATCCACGCGTGGCGTGCGGCCGGCTTGCCGGTCGTGGCCGGTCCGACCCCGGTCGAGACGGTGGTCGGGCGTCACGCATCTCGTCATGAGATGAATGCGCAGACTCACGTTGCCGCCTGCTCGGGTTCACGCCAGACTGTCCCAAGCCTGTTTCGCCCAGTTCAATGCCTACCTATCGCGAAACGCGGAGGACCGCATGATCGAGTACCGCTCCATCGGCAAGACGTTCGCAGACGGCACGGAGGCGGTCGGGGACTTCAGCCTCCGCTCCCATCCCGCACGACGACGGTGTTCGTCGGCTCGTCGGGCTGTGGCAAGACGACGCTGCTGCGCATGGTCAACCGCATGGTCGACCCGACCCACGGGCAGGTGCTGATCGACGACGTCGACGTCGCGACGCGCAACAAGGTCGAGCTGCGGCGCAGCATCGGCTACGTCATGCAGCACGCGGGCCTGCTGCCGCACCGCAAGGTCATCGACAACGTCGCCACGGTGCTGCGGCTCAACGGGGTCGGACAAGAAGGAGGCCCGCGACCGGGCTCATACGCGTGCTCGAGACGGTCGGCCTCGACTCGTCGCTGGCCAACCGCTACCCGGGCCAGCTGTCCGGCGGCCAGCAGCAGCGCGTCGGCGTCGCCCGCGGCCTGGTCACCGACCCCAACATCCTGCTGATGGACGAGCCGTTCGGCGCCGTCGACCCGATCGTGCGCGACGAGCTGCAGCAGGAGCTGCTCCGCCTGCAGCGCGAGCTCGACAAGACCATCGTGTTCGTGACCCACGACATCGACGAGGCCTTCCTGCTCGGCGACCAGGTCGTGATCCTCAAGAAGGGCGGCGAGGTCGCCCAGGTCGGGTCGCCGGCCGACATCCTCGCCAACCCGGCCAACGACTTCGTCCGCAGCTTCGTCGGCCTCGACAAGGGGCACCGCAAGCTGCACGTCGAGGACGCGCGACGGCGTCCGCATCGTCGTCGACGAGACGGGCAAGGCCACGGGAGTCCTGTCCGAATGACCTGGTTCGATCGCCAACATCGACAACGTGTGGTCGCTGACCGCTGCGCCACGTGTGGCTCAGCGCTGTGCCGATCCTGCTCGGATTCGTGATCGCGCTGCCGATCGGCTGGTACGCCAACCGGCACCGCAGGATGCGAGGCACGCTGCTCAGCGCTCGGCAGCATCCTCTACACGATCCCGTCGCTGCCGCTCTTCGTCGTCCTGCCCAGCATCATCGGCACCGGCATTCCTCAGCCCGGTCAACGTCGTGATCGCCCTGACGATCTACGCCGTGGCGATCATGGTCCGGTCGGCGGCGGACGCCTTCGAGTCGGTGTCGCCGGCCGTGCTCGACGCGGCCACGGCGACCGGGTTCTCGCCGGCGCAGCGCGCCTTCCGGGTCGAGCTGCCCTCTCGCCGGGCCCGTGCTGCTCGCCGGCCTGCGGGTCGTGTCGGTCAGCACCGTCAGCCTCGTCAGCGTCGGCGCCCTGATCGGCGTCAGCAGCCTCGGGTCGCTGTTCACCGAGGGCTACCGACCGACTACATGACCGAGATCCTGATCGGCGTGGTCGCGCATCGTGGTCGTCGCGCTGCTCTTCGACCTGGTGCTGGTGTCGCTGGGCCGGCTGCTGCTGCCGTGGGCCCGTGCGACGCCCGGGCGCAGCCCGGTCTCGCCGATCATGTCGTTCGCCCAGCACTGCGGGGAGGCGCGGCATGAGCGTCCTCAGCCGAGACCGTCGACTGGCTGACGCGACTCGGCCCACTGGAGCGGCGACGACGGCATCCCGCACCGACTGATCCAGCACCTCGGCTACACCGCCCTGACCGTCGCGATCGCCGCCGCCATCGCGATCCCGCTCGGCCTGTGGATCGGTCACACCGGTCGGCTCCGCAGCCTCGCCGTGGTCAGCACCGGTGCCTTGCGAGCGCTGCCGACCCTGGGTCTGCTGACGTCATCGTCGCTGTTCACCGGCATCGGCCTCACGCCCGCGTCTGTCGCGCTGGTGCGTCCTGGCGATCCCGCCGCTGCTGGCCGGCGCCTACGCCGGCCTCGAGTCGGTCGACCGCCAGACGATCGACGCGGCGCGCGCGATCGGCATGACCGAGTGGCAGATCCTCACCAAGGTCGAGATCCCGCTCGCGCTGCCGCTGATCGTCGGCGGGATCCGCTCGGCGACGCTGCAGGTCGTGGCGACCGCGACGGTCGCCGCGTACGTGCGGCCTCGGCGGCCTCGGCCGCTACATCATCGACGGCCAGGCGGTCAGGACTACCCGCAGATCGTCGGCGGATCGGTCGTCGTGATCGCGCTGGCCCTCGTCCTCGACGGCCTCTTCGCCGGCCTCCAGCGAGCTCGCCCTCGGCTCGCGTCCCTCCCGCACGCCCTCCGCGGTGACCCCACCCATCAAGGAGAAGACATGTCCATCACACAAGCTCACCGCGCGGTCGCCGTCGCCGCCCTCGGCCTGTCCCTGGCGGCGTGTGGCAGCAGCGACCCGACGTCGGGCAAGAAGTCCGACTCCGACACCATCACCGTCGGCTCGGCGACTTCCCCGAGAACGAGATCATCGCCGAGATCTACGCCCAGGCACTCGAGGCCAAGGGCGTCAAGGTCAAGAAGAAGCTCAACATCGGCGCCCGTGAGGTCTACATCCCCGCGCTCAAGAACGGCGAGATCGACCTGCTGCCGGAGTACTCCGGCAACCTGTTGACCTACCTCGACCCCAAGGCGACGGCGACCTCGGAGGCCGACATCGAGGAGGCGCTCGACGACGCGCTGCCGGACAACCTCGAGGTGCTCGACGCCGCCAAGGCCGAGGACAAGGACTCGCTCAACGTCACGCCGGAGTTCGCCGCCAAGAACGGCCTCAAGACGATCGCGGACCTCAAGAAGGTCAACGGCCTCAAGCTCGGCGCCAACCCCGAGTTCAAGGACCCGCGCCTACGGCATCCCGGGTCTCGAGAAGGTCTACGGCATCACGGACGTCAAGTTCACCCCCATCAGTGACGGCGGTGGCCCGAAGACGCTCAAGTCGCTGCTCGACGGCAACGTCGACGTCGCGGACATCTACTCGACGACGCCGTCGATCCTGGCCAACAAGCTCGTGACGCTCGAGGATCCCAAGAACCTCATCGCCGCGCAGCAGGTCATCCCGCTGATCAACGACAAGAAGGCTCCGACAAGGTCGAGAAGATCCTCGACGACATCTCGGCGCAGCTGACGACGGAGGACCTGCTCGACCTCAACAGCAAGAACCAGGGCGCGACAAGACCGCCCCGGCCGTGCTGGCCAAGGAGTGGCTGACCAGCAAGGGCCTGATCTAGTCCCTCTCCAGTCCCTGAATCCGGACGGCCCGGCCACCGCAAGGTGACCGGGCCGCTCGCTCGTCGATTGCCGCCTAGACGAGCGCGGGCTTCGGGGCGTACTCGTCCTCGGCGCTCGTGACCTCGCCGAGACGCTCGAGCCGTCCGCGCAGCTTCAGCAGCAGCGCCGGCAGGAGCACCAGGCGTACGAGCGTCGCGTCGATCAGGATCGCGACCGACAGGCCGATGCCCATCTGCTTCATCTCGAGCATGCTCAGCGTCGCGAAGACGGCGAACACCGAGACCATCACGACGGCTGCGCTGGTGACGACGCTGGCCGTGTCGCGGATGCCGAACTCGACCGCACGGTTGTACGGCAGGCCGTTGCGGAGGCCCTCACGGACCCGGCTCAGGACGAACACGTGGTAGTCCATCGACAGGCCGACCAGGACGACGAAGCAGAACAGCGGGATCCAGTCGACGACGAATCCGGAGGACTCGTAGTTGAGAATGCCGTTGAACCAGTCGTGCTGGAAGACCAGGGTCAGGACGCCGAACGCGGCGCCGACCGACAGCAGGTTGAGCACAGTCGTGAGCATCGCGATCGTGACGCTGCGGAACGTCCAGCCCATCATGACCAGCGTCAGGACCAGCACGAACGCGATGACCCAGGGGAGCGTTGACGGCTGGTTCTCGTAGTCGTAGTCCTCGGCCACGGAACCACCCACGGCGGTCTTGGTGCCGTCGAGCGAGCCGGTGGCACGCGGGACGATCGTGTCGCGCAGCTCCTCGATCGCGGTGTCGTTGCGGGCGTCGCCCTCGGGGTGGGCGGCATACATCGACAGCTCGACCGTGCGACCGTCCTTCGACACCGTGATGGCGTCGTCGCCCGCGGTGGCGAGACCGGCACCGACGGCCTTGGCCTGGACGGCCTCGAGCGCCGAGCGGGCGGCGTCCTCGCTGCCCTTGCCGGTGTGCACGAGCACGTCGATGCCGGGACGCTCCGACGGGAAGCTCTGCTGCAGCCGCTGGTACGCCTGCACCGCCGGGATGTCCTGGGGCAGCGTGTCGATCGTGCCCTGGTGCATCTTCATGCCGAGCGCCGGGAGCGGCGAGGGCGAGCAGCACGCCGCCGGAGACGATGGCCGCGGCCAGCGGCCGGCGGATCACCGGACGGATCAGGCGACCGCTGATGCCGCCTGCGCCGATGCGGCGGTTGAGCCGCCACAGCAGCGGGATGCGGGGACGGTCGACCCAGCGGCCGAGCTTGGCCAGCAGTGCCGGCAGCACCGTCAGCGAGCCGATCACGGCGACGACGACCACGAGGATCGAGCCGACCGCGAGGGCGCTGAAGACGGGCTCACGGGTGATGAACAACCCTGACATCGAGACGACGACGGCGAACCCGGAGACCACGACCGCACGGCCCGAGGTGGCGGCGGCGATCTCGATCGCATCGACCGTGGACCGTCCGCGCATACGCTCCTCGCGCTCGCGCTTGAGGTAGAACAGCGAGTAGTCGACGCCGACGGCCATGCCGATCAGCAGCACGACGTTGGCGACGGTGCCGGAGTCGGGCACGAGGTAGGAGACCGGGGCGTACAGGCCCAGGCCGGTGAACACCGACGTGATCGCCAGCAGCACGGGGATGCCGGCAGCGATGAACGCGCCGAACGCGACGAGCAGGATCAGGAACGTGATCGGCAGGCTCATCGACTCCGCTGATGCGAGGTCCTCGCCGACCTTGTCGTTGATGCCGGCGTCGAGCGATGCGTCGCCGGCCTGCTCGACGTCGAGGGCCGGGTTGGCCTTCTGGACCTTGGCGGTCGCGTCGATCAAGGCGTCCACGTGGTCGGCGGCGTCGTCGACGTCACCGGACATCGTGATCGGCACGAGCAACGCATCGCGTTTCTCCGACCAGATGGGTGGTCCGACGTCGGAGACGCCCTTGACGTCGGTGGCGGCCTTGGAGACCTGCGTGGCAGCGGCCTCGGCCTTGGCGGAGTCGAGCGAGCCTTTGGGAGTCGTGATGAGCACGGACTCGGTCGGGCTCGCGGCGAGGCCGGCGTCGTCGATCATGGCGGCGGCGCGTCCTGACTCGCCGACGCGGAAGTCCTCGTCGGAGACCTGCTTGGTCTGGACGGTCGACATGAGCGCGATCGCCGCGACGACGAAGGCGACCCAGAGGCCGATGGCGCGCCAGGGGTGAGTCGCACTCCAGCGGGCGACCCGGACGGTGGGGGAGTTCGAAGACATGATGTGTCCTTCTCTCGGTGTGACTGGGCGGATTGACGTGACACCCAGCCTCGTGAATCCCGAGTCGCGCCGACATGGTGCTGGAACCCCGATCGGAAGTAGGCCTGAGTCCACTGTCACGACGGTGCCGATGCGCGAGGATTGAGCGACCAGCCCATATGAATCGGAGCAGCAGACATGAGCACCACCGCCCCAGCCGCCTCGCCGTTCGAGGGGGAGTCGTTCGCCGCCGGCCTGTCGCGCCGGTTGAAGCTGACCGTGCTGTCAGTCGCGTACGTTCTCCTGGCGGTCCCCGCTCTGGCGCTGCTCTGCATCCTCACGACCGCTCTGGGCGTGGCGATCGTCGGCGTCGGCATGGCGCTGCTGCTGATCTTCGTGCCGCTCAACCAGCAGCTCGCGAACGTGCACCGTCGGCTGGCCGGCCGGATCCTCGGCATCCACATCGAGCGGCCGTACCTCCCGACGAAGTCGGTGTCGGGCTTCGGGCTGCTCAAGCGGTGGGCGGTCGACCCGGCTCGCTGGCGTGACTTCGCCTGGACGTACATGTCGGTCACCCTCGGCTGGGCCCTGGCATGGATCTCGTTCGGTCTCGCGCTGGGCGTGCTCTGGTACCTCTCCTTCCCGCTCGTCTACTGGCTGACCCCCAGCGGCATCTTCGACACCAACTACGGCATCTTCAGGCTCGACACCCAGGCGGAGTCCTTCATCGAGTGGGGCTTCCTGCTGGTCGCCTTCAGCCTCTGGTGGTGGCTCACGCCGGTCCTGATGCGCTGGCGCGCCGAGCTGGACCGCGCGATGCTGTCGCCGACGCGGGAGTTCCTCGAGCGCCGGGTCGCCGAGGTGTCGCAGTCCCGCGCCGAGACGATCGACCACTCGGCCGCCGAGCTGCGCCGCATCGAACGCGACCTCCACGACGGGGCCCAGGCGCGGCTCGTCGCGCTGGGCATGAACCTCGGCATGGCCGAGGAGATGCTGGCCAAGGACCCAGAAGGTGCCGCCGCGATGCTCGCCGAGGCGCGCGCCGTGACGACCTCCGCTCTGGGTGACCTGCGCTCGGTCGTACGCGGGATCCATCCGCCGGTGCTCGCCGACCGCGGGCTCGCAGGCGCGGTCCAGGCCCTGGCTCTCGACATGTCGCTCCCGGTGTCGGTCATGATCAACCTGAGCGGCCGACCCGCGGCGCCGGTCGAGTCGGCGGTCTACTTCGCCACGAGTGAGCTGCTCGCCAACATCGGCAAGCACTCCGAGGCGACACGAGCCGTCATCGAGGTCACGCACGACGGCGAGGCGCTCAAGGTCGTCGTCGAGGACGACGGCAAGGGCGGTGCTGCGCTGTCCGCCGGCACCGGACTTGCGGGGGTCGCGAGACGGCTGGCCGCCTTTGACGGCACGATGGATGTGGTCAGTCCCATCGGGGGACCGACCGTGGTCACGCTGGAGGTTCCGTGCGCGTTGTCATCGCCGAAGATCTCGCCCTCCTCCGGGACGGCCTGACGAGGCTGCTGGAGGCGTACGACTTCGAGGTCGTGGCGGCCGTCGACGACGCGGAGAAGCTCGCCGAGGCGCTGCGCGCCGACGACGTGGACATCGCGGTGGTGGACGTACGCATGCCGCCGACGTTCACCGACGAGGGGCTGCGCGCCGCGATCGCGGCCCGGACCGAGCGCCCGGGCTTCCCGGTCCTGGTGCTGTCGCAGTACGTCGAGCAGCTGTATGCCCGCGAGCTCCTCGGCAGCGGTGACGGCGCGGTCGGCTACCTGCTCAAGGATCGCGTCGCCGACGTCGCCACCTTCGTGGACGCCGTGCGTACGGTCGCCGGCGGCGGCACGGTGCTCGACCCCGAGGTCGTCTCGACGCTGATCGCCCGGGCCCAGCCCGACAGCCCGATCGCGCGCCTGACCGACCGTGAGCGGGAGGTCCTGGGCCTGATGGCCGAGGGCCGCTCCAACGCCGCGATCGCCGCTGCCCTGTTCGTCACCGAGAAGGCCATCAGCAAGCACACCAGCAACATCTTCATGAAGCTCGACCTCGACGCCGACGACGACAGCAACAACCGTCGCGTCCTCGCCGTGATCGCCTACCTCCAGGGCTGAGCGGTGCCCTAGCGACCTATCACCGCGGTATGGCGGTGCGTCAGCGACGCATTCGCGGTCCGGACAGGTCGCCAAGTCACCGCTGCCGTGCCCGATACGTCGCTAACTCACCGCTCCGTGGGGTCAGGCGTCGACGCGTTCGAGCTCGGCAGGATCGCCTTCGCTGATGCCGATCCGGTCGTGCAACCGGCGCAGCGGCTTCGGCGCCCACCAGTTGCGCGCGGCCCAGCAGCGCCATCAGCGACGGCACGAGCATCGCCCGGACGATCGTCGCGTCGATCAGCACCGCCAGTGCCGTGCCGATGCCGAGCTCCTTGATGAAGATGATCTGCGATGTCGCGAATGAGCCGAGGGCGATCGCGAACAGCAGCGCCGCGGCCGTGACGATCCGGCCCGTACGTTGCAGGCCGAGCGCGACGGACTCGCGCTCACCGGCGCCGGCGTCGCGGGCCTCCTTGATCCGGGTCAGCAGGAACACCGCGTAGTCGGTCGAGAGCCCGAACACGACCGCGAACAGGAAGACCGGCTGCGACGACTCGAGCGCGCCCTGACTCGTGTAGTCGAGGAAGCCCTCGAACCTGCCGTCCTGGAAGATCAGGACGAGCACGCCGAAGGTCGCACTGATCGTCAGCACGTTCATCAGCAGTGCCTTGATCGGCAGCACGACCGACCCGGTCATCAGGAACAGCGTGATGAAGGTCAGGGCTGCCAGGATGCACCAGCGCCAACGGGATGTCTGGCCGCGATCGACGAGACCTGGTCGACCTGCTCCGCGCTCGCGCCGCCGACCAGCACCTTGCCCGGCGCATCGGTGTCGCGGATCTCGCCGACGAGGTCGAGCGTCTTGTCGTCCAGCGTCGTGGCCTTCGGGACGACGTCGAGCTGCCAGGTGTCGTCGCCGAGGAAGCGTGGCTCGGCGACCTGTGCGGCGCCGTCGAGCGAGCCGAGCGTCGAGGCGTACGCCTTGACGTCCGCGGCGTCGGACTCCGGCGCGGTGACCGCGACGATGAGCGGCGAGGACTCGGCGCCGACGAAGTCCTGACGCAGGACCGAGTCGACGGTCTTGGCCTGGCTGCCGTCGGGCAGCACCGTGGCATCGACACCGGTGAACTTGACGCCGAGGAACGGGGCGCCGAACGCCAGCAGGATCGCGGCGCCGGCGATCGCGGTGCCGACCGGGAACCGCATGACGAACTTCGACACGCGGTACCAGAAGCCCTGCACCTCGGCCCGCGACTCCGCGAGCTGAGCCTCGCGCCACCGGCGGGGCGCCAGGGCGTTGACCCGGTGCTGCAGGACGGCGAACAGCGCGGGCAGGACGATCAGGGACACCGCCGCGGCCGCGAGCGCCACGACCGTCACGCCGATGCCCATCGAGTAGAGGAAGCGCAGCGGGAACACCAGCAATGCCAGCCCGGCGCCGGCGACCGTGACCGCCGAGAAGGCGACGGTACGTCCGGCGGTGGCGACGGTCCGCCGTACGGCCTCGGCGTCCGGGACCCACCCGTTCGAGCTCCTCGCGATAGCGGGAGACGAGGAACAGCGAGTAGTCGATCGCGAGGCCGAGGCCCAGGCCCGTGATGAGGTTGAGCGCGAAGATCGAGATGTCGACGAACTCGTTGATGCCGCGCACGACCAGCAGCGAGGTGACGATCGTCAGCCCGCCGACCAGCAGGGGCAGCAGGGCGGCGACCGCCGACCGGAACACCCACAGCGACACGAGGAACAGCAGCGGGAACGCGATGAGCTCCGCGGTGACGAGATCGCTCTCGACGTTCTCGTTGACCTCTTGGTATGCCGGGCCGAATCCGCCGACCTGCACACCGTCGACGCGGCCGAGCTCGTCGCGGAGGTGCTCGGTGGTCTTGTCGGAGTCGACACCGGACTTGTAGATCGCGGCGAAGTAGGTCTGCGAGCCGTCCTTGGAGACGAACTGCTGGCCCATCTCGGGGCCGCCGACGACCTGGGCGACTGACGGGTCGGACAGGATCTTGGTCGTCTCGGCGATCGCCGCCTTGTCGTCGACGTCGACCAGCGCGATGAGGCTCGGTGAGGCATCCTGTCCTGCGGCCTTCTCGATCTGCTCGATCGCCTTGGCGCTCGCCGCGCCGGTGTCGGAGAACGAGTCGTTGTCGCTGTTGAGCAGGCCTGCGACGGGACCGCCGAGCACGCCGGCGATGACGAAGAACAGGACCGTCATGCCGAGGACGCGACGCGGGTGGGTGTTGGCCAGGCGGCCGAGTGCACTGAACATCAGAACTCCTTTGCGACGGCGAGTGGGTCGCCGTACAGCTCGGTGAGGTCGAGGGCTGCCACCACGGTGAGCAACATGCCCTGGGCCATGAAGTCGCGGACCTCGTCCGCACTGGCGCCGCTCAGGGCGGCGATGTCCTCCCAGATCTCGCGGTAGGTCCGCTGGGCGACCTCCTTGATCGCAGGGTCGGAGCCGGCCGCCCACGTGTGCAGCTGGCACCGCATCGAGTTGACGTCGTCGTTCATGAAGCCGAGGTAGGCCATCGCCATGGCCTCGAGGGGCGAGCTCTCGGGATCGCGGTTCTCGACGGCGTCGCGGAACGTCTTGCGCAGCTTCGAGCGTGTGGTGCTCGATCGCCGCTCCGATGAGCCCGGCCTTGGTGCCGAACAGCCGGAACAGGTACGGCTGGGACACTCCGGCCCGCTCGGCGATGACCTCGGTCGAGGTCGCGTGCATGCCGGAGCGGCCGTACTCCTCGATCGCGGCTTCGAGGATCAGGACCTTGCGGTCCTCGGCCTTCATGCGGGTTGCGGGTGACATGGAGATTAAGTTAGTGATGACTCACATACTTGTCAATGGATCGCCGACACTCGTCGTACGCTCTGGCGGTCGGGGTCGTCCGCTGCCATGCTCGGGACGGAAACAGGAGGTCTGCATGCCGCTCGTCGAGGTCAATGGCGCGAAGATCAACATCGAGGACACCGAGGCGCCTGTGGGCCGGCCGGACGCGGCGACGGTCGTGTTCGGCCATGGGCTCCTGTTCAGCGGCCGGATGTTCGACGACCAGGTGGAACGGCTCGCCCCCCACTACCGCTGCGTGACGATCGACTGGCGCGGCCAGGGTCGAAGTCCGGCGGCCGATGGCGGCTATGACATGGACACGCTGGCCGACGACGCCGCCGCGATCATCCACGACCTCGCCCTCGGCAAGGTGCACTGGGTCGGCCTGTCGATGGGCGGCTTCGTCGGGATGCGGCTCGCGGCGAGGCAGCCCGAGCTCATCCGCTCCCTGAGCCTGATCGACACGAGTGCCGGGCCCGAGGATCCCGACAAGGTCGGCCAGTATCGCCTTCTGGCCAAGATCTACGGGCTGTTCGGCCTCGGCCCGGTCCAGTCGAGGGTCAAGCCGCTGCTGTTCGGTCCGGCGTACCTCGCCAGCCCGGAGTCGGAGCCGCAGATCGAGGCCTGGCTCAACGAGGTCAAGGCGGCCAAGCGGTCGGGGATGAAGCAGGCGATCTACGGCGTCACGGACCGCGAACCGATCGCCGGCGAGCTCGGCAACATCACCGCGCCGACACTTGTCGCGGTGGGTGCCGACGACGTTGCGACGCCGGTCGCCAAGTCCGAGGAGATCAACAAGCTGATCCCCGGCTCGCGGCTGGAGATCGTGCCGAACGCCGGCCATTCCAGCTCCATCGAACAGCCCCGGGCAGTCAGCGACCTGCTCGAGACCTTCATCAACCAGAACTAGACCGGCGGCACGAAGACCCACGGCTCGGCCGGCAGCGTCGCCGGGTCGAACGACGTGAGCAGCTCCTGTGGGGTTGCGCCGGTGAGCCCGAGCGAGTCCGTGACCAGGGCAAATGTGTCGATGTCGTCCGCCCTCAGCTCGCGGAGCGTCACGGCGCCGTCGCGCTTGGCGAGTCGCTGGCCGGATGAGTTGAGCGCCAGCGGCACATGGACGTACGTCGGTGGGTGGGTGCCGAGCAGCGTCGCCAGATAGGCCTGGCGCGGGGCCGACGCCAGCAGGTCGTCGCCGCGCACGACCTGGTCGACGCCCTGGTCGGCGTCGTCCACGACGACCGCGAGGTTGTAGGCCGGCACGCCGTCGCCGCGTCGCAGGACGAAGTCGTCGACGGCTCCCTCGAACGTGCCGTGGAGCTCGTCCTCGACCGCGAACGTCGCGACGTCGGTGCGGAGCCGCAGTGCGGCAGGACGCTCGGCGCGGCGCTGGGCCCGTTCGGCGTCGGTCAGGTCGCGGCAGGTGCCGGGGTAGGCGCCGGGTGGGTGGTGCGGGGCCGTGGGCGCCTCGAGGATCTCGCGGCGGGTGCAGAAGCACTCGTAGACGCGGTCATCCTCAGCGAGGCGAGCGATGGCAGCGTCGTAGAGGTCGAGTCGTTCGGACTGGCGCACCGGTACGCCATCCCAGTCCAGGCCGAGTGCGCGCAGGTCGTCGAGCTGGCGCTGCTCGGCTCCCGGGCGTACGCGGTCGAGGTCCTCGACGCGGATCAGGAACTCCCGACCCGACCGGCGGGCCCACAGCCAGGCCAGCAGTGCCGTACGAAGGTTGCCCACGTGCAGGTCACCCGATGGCGAGGGGGCGATATCGTCCGGCGCTCACGCCCCCAGTATGTCGGCGGGCCTCACAGCAGGCGGTGCCCCGGTGTCAGGGGAGGGGCTTCTCGTAGTGCTTGTAGACCGTGTCGGCCTCGTAGCCGCTGCGGTCGTACACGGCCTGGGCACGCAGGTTGGTGTGGGCCGTCGACAGCTCGATCGCGATCGCACCGGCGTCCACGGCCAGGGTTGCGGCCATGTCGAGGAGCGCGTCGACCGCGCCAGAGCCCCTCGCGGCTTCAGAGACGAAGAGGTCGTTGAGGATCCAGATCGGGGCCAGGCGGGTCGAGGAGAACGCCGGGTAGATCTGGGTGAAGCCGACAGTCTCGCCGGCATCGTCCTGGGCGATCAGGACGATCGACTCGTCGCGCGCCAGCCTGCTGGCCAGGAACGACGCCGAGGCGTCGAGATCGTACGGCTCGCCGTAGAACTCCCGGTACGCCGCGAAGAGCGGAGCGGCCTGGGACACGTCAGAGAGCTGCGCGCGGATGACTTTCACGGCAACAGGGTCCCACGGACCAGCTATCCGCAGAGTGCACGGATGATGCGCAGACCCTCGGGCGTGCCTGGCCAGTGACGCTCGAGGGCCTCGGGACCCGCTGCTCGTACGCCCGAGCGCGGCATGATCGCGACGACCACCACGTCGTCGGCTTGCCCCTGCAGGTGACGCCGTGAGCGTCTTGCGACGCCTGGACCCCAGTCGCTCCCCAGTTGCCCCACAGCCCGCCTGGACATGGTTGGTCGCGCGGGCCGTGGCTCCGCTTGAACGTCGAGATGCAGAGATGCGGAGATGCAGAGGTGCAGCAGTGAGCAGAGGAATGACAAGCTCCCACAAGGTGCGACCGCCTCGCGGCGTCCTGCCCACCATCGCCTGGGTGGCAGCCCTCGCCCTGGCCGTCGGCGCCGCTGTGATCGCACCAACCGACGCTGGCGCCGATCCGGCTGACCCCATGCTGACAGGCCGTGGCAGCGAGCCATCCGGACGACCACACACCTCAACCAAGGCGGGAGCCGGCCATTTCGTCCCCAATGGTCAGGGCGGCGGTCACTGGGATTCGTCGACACCCCCACACGTGGTCGACAACTGGCAGTCACCAGCCAGAGCCCGATGACAGGTCTGAGAGGATTTGGCTGTTCCGGCCCCCCGTTTTTCGGTCCAACTTCTGTGTGAGTGCTTCAGATAATGAGAGTGCTAATGGAGGTTGAGGATGCCAGCAGCTAAGAGGTACACGACAGAGCAGATCGTGGCGAAGCTTCGTGAGGCGGAGAAGCTTCAGGGCCAGGGTTTGACGATCCCGCAGGTCTGCAAACGGCTTGGGGTCTCGGACCAAACGTTCTACCGGTGGCGGTTGAAGTACGGGGCGTTGAAGGAGGACGAGGCGCAGCGACTCAAGGCATTGGAGCAGGAAAACGCCCGGCTGAAGCGGATCGTGGCCGAGCAGGCCTTGGACATCTCGATGCTCAAGGACCTGCAGAAGGGAAATTGGTGAGCCCGTCCAGGCGGCGGGCTGCGGTCGAGTTCCTGATCCGCCGGCACAAGGTCTCGGAGCGTCGTGCGTGCAAGGTGGTGGGTCAACACCGGTCGTCGAACCGGTACTCCCCGGTGCCTGGCGACTACGAGCAGCGCCTGGTCGAGGCGATTCACAAGCTGGCTGAGCGGCACCCGAGATACGGGTATCGGCGGGTCCATGCGCTGTTGGTGCGAGACGGCTGGAACGTGAACGTCAAACGGGTCGAGCGGCTCTGGCGGCGAGAGGAACTCAGCGTTCCGCCACGACGCAAACCCCACGGTCAGAGGGCTATTGGCACCGACGACTTCTCGGCCTGGGCGCTGCCGGCCGTGCGTCCGAACCACGTCTGGTCGTATGACTTCGTGTCGGTGCGGACCCTGGATGGTGGACCGGTTCGGGTGCTGAACGTGGTCGATGAGTTCACCCGGGAGGCGCTGGGCTCGCACGTCGCGAGGTCGATCGGTGCCGCGGCGGTGATCAAGCACCTAGCAAAACTGTTCGAGCAGCACGGCAAACCGGAGACGATCCGCTCGGACAACGGGCGTGAGTTCATCGCTGCGACGGTCCAGGACTGGCTGAGGGCCCAAGGAGTCGAGCCGGTGTTCATCGCCAAGGCAAGCCCTCAACAGAACTGCTACGTCGAACGGTTCAACGGCACGATGCGCGACGAGCTCCTAAACGGCGAGACGTTCCGGACCGTGACCGAGTGCCGGGTCGTCATCGAGGGCTGGCTCCAGGAGTACAACCAGATCCGGCCTCACCGGGCTCACGGAATGAGGACACCGGCCGAGTTCGTGGCCTACTTTGAATCAATGCCAACGGCGACTGGTGTTAGGAGCAAGTGAGAGTGACTACCAACGTTCTCACTGGACCAGTTCCTGACGCCGCGACCGAGGTCCCAAACCGGCAAAACTCTCACACAGGGTGGACCAACCCGCGGGGGCTGGACAGGCAAAAAGCGGGAGTACTCGACTTGGGACTACACGCATAATGACATCGAGGTTTACAACTCGCGAGGTGTCCACTTGGGGTCGAGGGCATCCCATCTCTGGCGAGATGTACAAGCCACCGGTGAAGGGGCGAACACTTGAACGGTGATCGACTGGATGGGATCAATGCGCCTCCGCATGCCTGCGAGACGATGCTGGCATGCCTCGGCGACCCTGCGGTCCCGGTCGACTATCGGCCCCAGTATCGGGAGTATGTGGTGTGGGTCGAGAAGCCAAGTGACCGAGAGTTCGGTCGCGCCCAATCGCTGCTTTATTGTCCTTGGTGCGGTCAGGAGCTCCCGACGAGCCTGCGAGACCAACTCTTTGATGAAATCGATGCCCTGAACGGCGCCGAAGAGGTAGACGACTATTTCGAAGCACTAGCGGCAGCTCCCGCCAGGTATCAATCAGATGCGTGGTGGAAGGGTCGCTATGACTCGAGGGGACGGACATCTCTCCCTCGGTGAGGGCCTTTCTCTCCAACGTTTGTCCAGAACATTGCGCCTGCCAGTTCCGAGCTGAGTGAGGTGCGCGCGTTCGAGACTCCGGCGTGTCGTCTCAGCCGTGCCTACTTTGGCATTCGGCAAACGCCAAGGACCCAGAACGTGGGATCGTGCTGGTTGCTGTCCAGCCGTACAAGGTCGTCGGCTCGGAAAGCTCGCGCAAACGTACCCAAAACGTGACGGCATTCTGTTGCAGAAATTTGGCCACCCGCGAGCATCTTCGCGGCCTTGGGGAGCACGTCATAACTCAGAGGAGCAAACCATGACACTGAACCGCCTTCGCGCCGACAACTTTGAAGACACGATGCTGACCCTCGATGAAGCTGCTGAGTTGGTGCGGGCTCCCGTCGCCACTCTCCGGTACTGGCGCCACATGGGCACCGGGCCACGGAGCTTCCGCGTCGGTCGAGCAGTTCGCTACTGGCGAGCCGACGTCATCGCTTGGCTGCACGAGCAGACGATTCACAGCGGTGTCGGTAGCCCTTGATGACCTCCATCGCCCCATCGAGAATTGGATGAGGAGGCAGTCGTGGCAAGCATCGAGAAGCGCACAACAAACGGCAAGAGCGTCTGGCGAGCGCACTACCGCACACCCGCCGGGAAGCAGCGCAACAAGACCTTCCACCGCAAGGTCGATGCCGAGCGGTTTCTAACGAGCGTCGAGAGCTCGAAGAACACCGGTTCGTACGTTGACCCGGCCCTTTCGCGAGTGACTGTGGGGGAGTGGGCCAAGCTGTGGCTGGCGGGCCAGACCCAGCTCAAACCCACGACCCAGGAACGGTACGAAGGTGTCGTGCGTAAGCACATCAATCCCACGTGGAGCAACGTCAAGCTTTCCGCCGTCTCGCATTCCGAGGTCCAGGTGTGGGTCACAGAACTGACGAGGACACAGGCCCCAGCGTCGGTTCGCAAGATCCACCGCGTGCTCTCACTCATGCTCGATATGGCTGTCAGGGACGGACGGTTGGTGCGAAACGTCGCCACTCAGGTCAACCTTCCGCGACCGGTCAAACACGAAAGGCGCTACCTGACCCATGCACAGGTCGATGCCTTAGCCCAAGCATGTGGCTACCCAGTCGAGGTGAGCAAACACCGCGCTCACGACGAGCGAACCAACGAGATGTATCGCCTCGTCGTCCTGTTCCTGGCCTACACAGGTGTGCGGTTCGGGGAGATGGCGGCGCTGCGCGTGCGACGCATCGACCTCGAGAAACGTCGAGCTGTCATCGCTGAGTCGGTCACCCCGGTGCAGGGACTCGGCATGGTGTGGGGCACCACCAAGACCCACCAACGTCGCGAGGTGCCGATCCCGCGATTCCTCATCGACGACCTTGCCCAACACCTCGAAGGCGGGGAGCCGGACGATCTCGTGTTCGCCGGTATCCGCAGCGGCAACCCACTGCGGGTGTCGGCCTTCCGCAAGGTGTTCAGACCGGCAGCGGAGTCGATCGGCATCCCTGATCTCTACCCGCACGAGCTGCGGCACACGGCAGCTTCACTTGCGATCGCGTCCGGTGCGGACGTCAAGGTCGTGCAGCAGATGCTCGGTCATGGGTCCGCGACGATGACCCTTGACACGTACGGTCATCTGTTCGAGAACCGCTTGGATGAGGTTGCCGACGCGATGGATGTGGCTCGCAATCTGGAGCGCGGAACTACTCCTGCGCTGCCCGCTGAACGTGCTGTTGCCAAAGTGTTGCCACTTGGGCACTCAGATGAGCGGTTGTCCAGGTTGCTGGAAGGCATCGCTGCAGGTCAGATGCCATCTGAGACTGGCACCCCCAACGGGATTCGAACCCGTGCTACCGCCGTGAAAGGGCGGCGTCCTAGGCCGCTAGACGATGGGGGCCGGAAAACCCGTTCAGCATAGTGGGTGAGGCAGGTGCCGCCCAAACCGCATCAGGCAGGATGGAAGCATGATCGAGGTCAGCGAGGAGCGCTTCGCCGAGCTCGTCGAGGCCGCGTTCGCCGACGTGCCCGACGAGCTCGCAGCACTGCTCGACAACGTCGTGCTGTTCATCGAGGACGATGCACCCGCTGACGATCCGACGCTGCTGGGCTTCTACGACGGCATCCCGCTGACCGAGCGCGACACGTCCTACGGCGGCGTCATGCCCGATCGCATCTATGTCTACCGCAACCCGACCTTGGCGATCTGCGACACCGAGCAGGACGTCATCGAGGAGGTGGGCATCACGGTCGTGCACGAGATCGCCCACCACTTCGGCATCGAGGACGACCGGCTGCACGAGCTGGGCTATGCCTGACATCCGTCGTGCCGACGACCGTTTCCGCACCGACGGAGACGGGGTCTCGACGTGGCACAGCTTCTCGTACGGCGCAGCACTACGACCCCGACAACGTCGGCTTCGGCCCGCTCATCGCGATCAACACCGAGCGCATTGACGCCGGCCGCGGCTACGAGCTGCACCACCACGCCGACGTCGAGATCGTGACGTGGGTCCTGGAGGGCGCGCTGCAGCACGAGGACGGCACTGGCCACCGCGGGATCATCCGCCCCGGCACCGCGCAACGGCTGAGTGCCGGCACGGGCGTGCAGCACTCGGAGCAGAACGCCTCGGCAGACGAGCCCCTTGTCTTCGTGCAGATGATGCTGAGCTCGGACCACGACGCCGAACCCGAGTACGCGCAGGTCGACGTCGACCCGCAGCCTGGTGCGCTCACCCCGACTGTCGAGGTCCATGCGGCGGCCGAGCTGTTCGTCGTGCGCCTGGGGGCGGGCCAGACCGTGACGGTCCCGGCAGCTCGCCGCAGCCTCGTGCACGTCACCGAGGGATCGGTTCGCCTTGTCGACGCGACGCTCACCGCAGGCGATGAGGCGAGGCTGGCGGACGAGGGTGAGTACGATCTGAGGGCGTCCAGCGCCGGCAACCGCGCTGATCTGGCAACTGCAGAGGTGACACTGATGACGGTCCTCGTCCTCAACGGCCCCAATCTCGGCCGTCTCGGCGTGCGCGAGCCCGACGTCTACGGCACCGCCACGTATGCCGACCTGGTCGCACGCTGCGAGCAGGTCGCCAAGGAGGCCGGTCTCGAGGTCGACGTCCGCCAGACCGACATCGAGGCCGAGATGATCGGCTGGCTGCACGACGCCGCCGACGCCGGCTCGCCGGTCATCCTCAACGCCGGCGCCTGGACCCACACCTCCGTCGCGGTGCGCGATGCCGCCAGCCAGCTCAGTGCCCCACTCGTCGAGGTGCACCTCAGCAACGTGCACGCGCGCGAGTCGTTCCGCCACACGTCATACCTCAGTGACATCGCCACCGCCGTCGTCGTGGGCATGGGTGTCGAGGGATATGCAGCAGCCATTCGGTTCGTGGCTGTCTCTTAGGTCAACCTGCGATGTGCGCGCTCCCACTCCGGGTCTAACCTGATTGGACGTGAAAGGTTGGCAGGCCCACGGGGAAGCCGTTGACCGGTTGCTGGCGTCCTACGGACGGATAGCGCCCGGTGACCGCATACGTCTGGCCAAGAAGACGTCCAATCTGTTCCGTCCTCGCCAGGGCAACGACTCGCCCGGCCTCGACGTCAGCGGGCTCGACGGCGTCATCGCGATCGACACCGAGGCGCAGACCGCCGACGTGCAGGGCATCTGCACCTACGAGCAGCTCGTCGCCGAGACGCTGGCGCACGGGTTCATCCCGTACGTCGTCCCGCAGCTGCGCACCATCACGCTGGGTGGCGCGGTGACGGGGCTGGGCATCGAGTCGACGTCGTTCCGCAGCGGCCTGCCGCACGAGTCGGTGCTCGAGATGGACATCCTCACGGGCTCCGGCGAGATCGTCACGGCAGCGCCCGAGGGCGATCACGCCGACCTGTTCGAGGCGTTCCCCAACTCGTACGGCAGCCTCGGCTACGCCACGCGGCTCAGGATCAAGCTCGAGAAGGTCCCGCCGTTCGTGACCCTGCGCCACGTGCAGGTCGCCGACGCCGCGGCCGCGGTCAAGGCCATCGAGGTCATCGCCGAGACCGGCGAGTGGCACGGCGAGCGGGTCGACGGGCTCGACGGCACGGCGTTCAGCCCCGACGAGATCTACCTGACGCTGGCCCACTTCACCGACACCCCGCAGACCGTCAGCGACTACACCGGCCAGCAGATCTACTACCGGTCGATCCAGGCGCGCGAGACCGACGCCCTGACGATGAACGACTACATCTGGCGCTGGGACACCGACTGGTTCTGGTGCTCGGGTGCGTTCGGCGCGCAGAACAAGTGGGTCCGCAAGGTCTGGCCCACCAAGTGGCGGCGCAGCGACGTCTACCACCGGCTCGTCGGGCTCGACGAGAAGATCGGGCTCAGCAAGGTTCTCGACCGCATCAAGAAGGTGCCGGGTCGCGAGCGGGTCATCCAGGACGTCGAGGTGCCGGTCGACCGGCTGCCGGAGTTCCTCGAGTGGTTCGACGCCGAGGTCGGCATGCGACCGGTGTGGCTGTGCCCGCTGCGGACGACGCGCACCTGGCCGGTCTACCCGCTGACGCCCGGCGAGACGTACGTCAACGCCGGCTTCTGGGGCACCGTCGAGGTCCCGGCCGGCAGCGCCTGAGGGCATGGTCAACCGCAAGATCG
This sequence comes from uncultured Actinomycetota bacterium, assembly GCA_963759975.1. Lineage (GTDB taxonomy): Bacteria > Actinomycetota > Actinomycetes > Propionibacteriales > Nocardioidaceae > Aeromicrobium. The sequence goes on along the minus strand of CAVXBS010000018.1, from coordinate 219,537 downwards.
AGGACTTCGTGCACGCCCTCGGCGGGCACAAGTCCCTCTACTCCGAGGCGTTCTACGACCAGGAGACATTCGAGCAGATGTATGGCGGCGAGGTGCTCGCCGCCGCCCGCGGGCGATACGACCCCGAGGGCAGACTGAGCACCCTGTACGAGAAAGCGGTGAGGAACTCATGACCACAGACGTGGGAGTACGGCTGTCGATCGCGGATGCGCTCGGCCGGCTCATGAAGGACGGCCTGCCGTTCCGCTTCGAGGCCTTCGACGGCAGCGTGGCGGGACCGGAGGACGCACCGATCAAGCTGCGCCTCGCTCAACGAGCGCGGACTGTCCTACCTGATGACGGCACCCGGCGACCTCGGCTTCGCCCGGGCGTACGTCTCGGGTGACCTCGAGCTCGAGGGCGTGCACCCGGGCAACCCCTACGACGCGATGGTGCTCGTCATGAGCCAGCTCAAGTTCAAGGTGCCGTCGGCGGCCGAGATGGTGCAGATCGTGCGCAGCCTCGGCTTCGGCAACCTCAAGCCCCCGCCGCCGCCCGCCGGAGGAGCACCTGCCCAAGTGGCGCCGTGCCATGGAGGGACTGCGACACAACAAGAAGCGTGACGCCGAGGCGATCCACCACCACTACGACGTCTCCAACCGCTTCTACGAGCTCGTGCTCGGCCCGTCGATGACCTACACGTGCGCGGTCTTCCCGACGCTCGAGTCGACGCTCGAGGAGGCGCAGTTCGAGAAGTACGACCTCGTCGCCCGCAAGCTCGACCTCAAGCCGGGGCAGCGTCTGCTCGACATCGGTTGTGGCTGGGGCGGCATGGTCCGCCACGCGGCCAAGCACTACGGCGTCAAGGTCATCGGCGTGACGCTGTCGCGCGAGCAGGCGACCTGGGCGCAGGAGGAGATCAAGCGCCAGGGCCTCGACCACCTCGCCGAGGTCCGTTTCATGGACTACCGCGACGTCACCGAGACCGACTTCGACGCGATCAGCTCGATCGGCCTGACCGAGCACATCGGCGTGCGCAGCTACCCGGCGTACTTCGGCTTCCTCCACGACCACCTCAAGGTCGGCGGCCGGCTGCTCAACCACTGCATCACGCGGCCGCACAACAAGACGATGTCGACCGGCGCGTTCATCGACCGCTACGTGTTCCCCGACGGCGAGCTCACCGGCGTCGGCCGCATCACGGTGGCGGCCCAGGACGCCGGCCTCGAGGTGCGCCACGTCGAGAACCTGCGCGAGCACTACGCCATGACGCTCAAGGGCTGGTGCGACAACCTCGTCGAGAACTGGGACGAGGCGCTCGGCGAGGTCAGCATCGGGCGCGCCAAGGTGTGGGGCATCTACATGGCCGGCTCGCGGCTCGCGTTCGAGCGCAACGAGATCGAGCTGCACCACGTGCTGGCGGTCAAGACCGATGCGCACGGCAACGCGAACTGGCCGCTGCGCCCGACCTGGGGCAGCTGAGGCTCGGTCGGCCAGAGGGCCTCGCCCTCTGGCCGATAGGATGCGCGGTGGGGCACGAGCGCACGCCGCCATCGTCGAGCCGCCGGGAGTCCCTGCACGCCATGCCTCAATCCGTGCCGCAGTACCTCCGAGACCAGGCGACATGCGCTGGAGAAGCGGAGCATCTTCCTCGCCGACTGCACGATGCGGTACGGCTCCGCCGAAGGGCTGACGCTGCTCGCGCTCATCGCGACCGACGGGCGCTGCGACTACGACGGCCTGCTGGCCGAGGCGCGGGACATCGTCGCGCGGCCGGATCGGCGGATGGCCGGGCACCGATCGACGTACGCGGCGCTGGCCTGAGCTCGCGCGGGTCATGGCCGGCCGGCCCGGGCCGGGGCTGGACTTCACCGAGGCCGCCGACCTGTTCCAGGCCGTGCGGGTCCTGCGGGAGGGCCGACCCCTCGAGCCGGGCCAGGGGCTGCCCGGCGACATCGACCGGCTCGACCGCGCAGACCAACGTGGCGGTCGGCCGGCTCGACGTACGTCGAGCGGATCCTGCCCGACCTCGTCCTGGCCGACGAGTCCAGGTGGATGATCGAGTACCGAGCTGCTGCACCCCGACGCACGCGTCCGCGGCAACGTGGACGAGGCGGCCTGGCTGCGGCGCGTTCAACTGGATCTTCGAGCAGTGCCGGCCTGGCGCCGATCGCCCTGCAGCCGGGCGACGGCACGCCGTTCGACCGGGTCATGCCCGCGGTCGTCCCGCCGCACGTCGACCGCGACGGGCCGCTCGTCACCATCGTGATGTCGGTCTTCAAGCCCGACCAGAGCCTGCTCACGGCGCTGCGCTCGTTGTCCGCGCAGACCTGGCCGCAACCTGCAGGTGCTCGTGGTCGACGACTGCTCGCCGGCGGAGTACCAGCCGATGATCGAGGAGGCCGTCGCGCTCGACGACCGCGTTCGAGCTGCACCGGATGCCGGTAACGGCGGCACCTACAAGATCCGCAACTACGCGATCTGCGGCCGCGCCGAGGGCGAGTTCATCGCGTTCCAGGACTCCGACGACTGGTCGCACCCCGAGCGCATCGAGCGCCAGCTGCATGCCGCTGCTCGACGACCCGAGCGCCTGGTCGCCTCGCTCAGCCGCTCGGTCCGCGTCTACAGCGACCTGAGCATCAACAAGATCGGCTACGCGCCGCTGCGCCGCAACTCTCCTCGCTGCTGTTGCGCCGTGATCCGGGTCGTCGACCGAGCTCGGGCGGCTTCGACGAGGTGCGCAAGTCCGCCGACTCGGAGTTCCTCGAGCGGCTGGAGATGCACTTCGGCGACGACCGCATCCTGTCGCTGCGAGGACCCGCTCGCGCTCGTGCAGCTCACGCACGGCTCGCTGTCGCGCACGGACTTCCAGTTCGGCTGGCGCGACGGCAACCGCGTCGCCTACCGGCAGGCGTTCGAGTACTGGCACCAGCGAGATCGCCGCGGGCCACGAGTCGGTACGGCTCGAGCCCGGTGCGCCGCGCCGGTTCCCGGCGCCCCGCGCCATTCTCGGGCCGCCGACCGGCACGAGCCCGCAGCTGCGACGTGGTGCTGGTGTCGGACTGGCGGGCCGGATCAGCCGCGCTCGGCCGGCGCCGCCGACGAGGTCGCGCGCGCTGGTCGACGCCGGGCTTGACGGTCGGCCTCCTGCACGCCGAGATCGATCGCGATTCGCGATGCGCCCTCGGATCGCGCCGGCCGACGAGACGATGCAGCTGCAGGCCGACGGCTCGCCGAGTTCGCCCGGTGGGAGGAGCCCGTCGACGGCCGCGCGTCGCGCTCGTCCGCGATCCCGAGCTGCTGTGCTATCCACGCCGCTTCGACAGCTCGCGCGGTCGCGGCGGACGCCGTCGTGATCGCCGCCGGCTACCCGCCGCGCGCGCCCGAGAACGGCTGCGTACGTCTACGACCCCGTCACGGCTGAGGACAACGCCGCCAAGATGTTCGGCGGCGACGTGATCTGGCAGCCGGCCACGGCCGAGATCGCGGCGGCGCTCGCGGCAGACGGTGCGCAGGCCAGGATCGCCGACCCCGGCCACCTGGGAGTCGTGCCCGGACGCCGGCGCGCGTACGCCGGGGTGCGCGGCACCCGGCCGATCATCGGCACGACCGGTATGGGCGGCATCACGCCCGACCGTGATCGGCCGACCGTCGAGGACCTCGTGCGCCTGTTGCCCGACGACGACGCGTACGACGTGCGGATCCGCGATCCGCGATCGCGCGTCATCGGCCCCAAGCGCCAGGCCAAGGGGCTGCCGGCCAACTGGTTGCTGAGCCGCGAGACGCCGCTCGAGGAGTTCGTCGACCAGCTCGACATGTTCGTCGGGCTTCCGCGCCGCACCTGGGGACCCGACCTCTCGCACGAGGTCGCAGTGGCCGCTGCCAGAGGGTGTGTCCTGCTCCTGCCCCCGAGCTACGAGCAGCACCTCGGGGAGTGCCGCGATCTATGCGGAGGAGTCCGCGGTCGCTGACGTCGCCCATCGCCTGTGGCAGGATCCAGAAGGCTTCGTTGCACAGCAGCAGCGGGGCTATGCATGGGCCGAGCAGGTCCTCAGTCCGGCGGCGTTTCGTCGGGTGCTCATCGCTGCGAGCGGGATTCCGCTCGCCGACCGAAGGGAAACCCCGTGATCAAGCGACTCTCCGACAACCTGGTGACGGTGGCATCGGTCGCCGGCCTCGTCCTGCTGGCCGTCGTGGTGGTGGGGGCGCTGGCCGACGAGATGGGCCTGGCCGTCGTGGGTCTGGCCGTTCTGCAGCTGCTCCTGCTCGGGGTCGCACTGCTGATCTGGCGCAACCAGCAGGTCACGGTGCCGGACGGCCAGGCGACGGCCCTCGGCGAGATCAACCGGGCGATCGCCAACGTGGGCCTGCGCTGCGTCGACGAGGCGCGAGCCACCGAGCGTGAGCTCGGCGCCCGCATCGACTCACTGCGTGAGGCTCTCGCGGCCGAGAACCGCTAGCGCCTCAGAGCCGGGCGACGCTGGCGTCGTCCGTCGCGCCCTTGGTGTCGAACAGCTTCTTGGCGGTCGCGGCGATCGCCGCGAGGTCGTAGTCGCGGTGGTTCTGCAGCAGCACCGACACGTCGGCCGTGGCCAGTGCCTTGTCGAGGTCGTCGGCGCGGGTGACCGAGACGCCGTTGGGCGTCCACTCCTGGACGTGCGGGTCGTGGAACACCAGGTTGGCGCCCTTGTCGAGCAGCAGCTGGGCCAGCGGCGTGGCCGGCGACTCGCGCTGGTCGGCGATGTTGGGCTTGTAGGTCACGCCGAGCAGCAGGATCGTCGACCCGCGCAGCGCCTTGCCCTCGTCGTTGAGCAGGTCGGCGACGCGCTCCACGACGTACGCCGGCATCTGCAGGTTGATCGACTGCGCGAGCTCGACGAACTGGAACGGGCGGCCGAGGGTCGCGCGCACCTTGTAGGACAGGTAGTTGGGGTCGATCGGGATGCAGTGACCGCCGACGCCGGGTCCGGGGAAGAACGCCTGGAAGCCGAACGGCTTGGTCGCCGCGTTGCGGATGACCTCCCACAGGTCGATGTCCATCTCGTGGCAGAACTGCGCCATCTCGTTGACCAGTGCGATGTTGATGTGCCGGTAGGTGTTCTCCAGCAGCTTGGTCATCTCGGCCTCGCGCGTGCCCTTGGACGGCACGACGGTGTCGATGAACCGGCTGTAGAACGCGGTCGCGACCTCGGTCGACTCCGGGCGTGTGGCCGCCGACGACCTTGGGCGTGTTGGCGATGCCGTACGTCGGGTTGCCCGGGTCGACCCGCTCGGGGCTGAAGGCCAGGTGGAAGTCGCTGCCCGCGGTCAGGCCCGCCTTCTCGAGGATGGGACGGACGACCTCGTCGGTCGTGCCGGGATAGGTCGTCGACTCGAGCACGACGAGGTGCTCCCTGCGGAGCTGGCGCGAGATCGTGGTCGTCGCGGCGATGACGGCGCCGAGGTCGGGCTCGCCGTCGACCGACAGCGGGGTCGGGACGCAGATGACGATCGCGTCGGCGTCCGCGAGGGCCTTCTCGTCGGTCGTGGCGGTGAACCCGAGCGAGAGCATCTCGGCGATGTCGGCGTCGGTGAGGTCGTCGATGTGGCTCGTGCCGCTGTTGAGCGAGTCGACCATCGCGCTGTTGACGTCGAAGCCGACGACGCTGAGGCCGGAGCGGGATGCCTGCTGGGCCAGGGGTAGTCCGACGTAACCGAGACCGATGATGGCCATGTCGATGGACAAAGCAGGCTCCTTCAGGGTGGGTTCGCTGCCTGCGGAAGGCTACCTCAACGGAGCGAACGCCCACCAATTGCGGGCGCCTGGCGGGCTCCGGCCGCAGGCCGGGACGGAGACGACGATTCGGGTCTCGTGCGGGCTGTCGGGTATCCTGACCGGCGGCACTTCGAGCGCTCCGACGACCGCGAGCAAGGCCGCCGAGCGGCCACGACCGATGCCGGTGCCCCGTCCCTTCCCCTCCCGCGCAGCAGATTGGAACAGCCACCGATGCTCCGAGCACGCCGACAGCGTCCGGCTGCGGTGGTCGAGGACCACGGACGGATGCTCCGGCTCGACATCGAGGGCATGCGGACGATCGCGGTCGGCGTGGTGCTGGCGTTCCACGCGGGCCTGCCGTGGTTCTCGGGCGGCTTCGTCGGCGTCGACGTCTTCTTCGTGCTCTCCGGCTTCCTCATCACGGGCCTGCTGGCGCGCGAGGTCGCCCGCACGGGCCGGGTGCGCATCGGCAACTTCTGGGCCCGGCGGGTCAAGCGGCTGCTGCCGGCCAGCGCGACGGTGCTCGCGTTCTCGGCTCTGGTGACCTACATCTGGCTGCCCATCACGCAGCGGCAGGACTTCGGCGGCGACATCATCTCGGCGGCTCTGTACGTCGTCAACTGGCGGCTGGCCGACCGTTCGGTCGACTACCTCGCGGAGGACATCGGCGCCTCGCCGGTTCAGCACTACTGGTCGCTGTCGGTCGAGGAGCAGTTCTACGTCATCTGGCCGCTGCTCATGGTGATCGTCGCCGTCGTGGCCGCCAAGCGGTGGAAGCTCGGAGCGTTCGGCGTGCTGGGACTCGTCACCGTCGCCTCGTTCGCCTTCTCGGTCCAGCAGTCCCACAGCAACCCCGGCACGGCATTCTTCGTCTCGACGACCCGCATCTGGGAGCTCGGCATCGGCGCGCTGCTCGCCCTGTCGGCGGTCCGGGTCGGCCGCCTTCCAGGCGTCCTGCGAGCGATCGGCGGCTGGGTCGGCATCGCCGCGATCGCGTACGCGACCCTGTTCTTCGACGGGTCGACGACCTGGCCCGGGGTCGAATGCCCTGGTCCCGACGGTCGGCGCCGCGCTGATGATCGCCAGCGGCATCACGGCCGCGCCGTACTCGCCCCAGCGCCTGCTCAGCGTACGACCGATGGTGTGGATCGGCGGGCTGTCGTACTCGATCTATCTGTGGCACTGGCCGATGCTCGTCGCCGCGCAGGCGAAGTACCCTGACCTGCGGCTGCGTTGGACCGTGCTCCTGATGATCCTGTCGATCGTCCCGGCCTGGTTCTGCCACAAGCTGATCGAGAACCCGATCCGCTTCGGCACCCCGTTCAAGCCCACGGGTCGCGCCCTCGGCATCGGCGCCGCTCTGACGGCGCTGGGTGTCGGCATCGGCTTCGCCCTCAACGCCTCGGTGGCCATCGGCACGGTCGTCGACGAGGCCTCCCCGTCCGACAGCCGCGGCGCCGCGGCGATCAGCGACCCGGCCAACGCGGGCAAGGTGTGGAGCGACGTCAAGGCCGTCGACAAGATGCGGCCACTGCCGCTCGACGCGCCCAAGGACCGGCCCGCCCAGTACGACACCCGGCGCGAGTGCCAGGTCCGCGACGGCAGCAGCGAGCCGGTCGAGTGCGATTTCGGAGATCTCTCCGGCAAGCACACCGTCGTGATCGTCGGCGACTCCAAGATGCTGCAGTGGGAGACCGCGATCAGCTCGATCGCCAAGGCTCAGGACTGGAAGGTCGTGCAGTTCGCCAAGTCGGCATGCCCGTTCACTGCCGCGTGGCGGGGCGGGCCCGACGGCGACAAGTGCCACGAGTGGGGTGCGGCCGTGCTGGACAAGGTCCTGGCGATGAAGCCCGACCTGGTGATCGCCTCCCACCGGCACTCCACCGCCCTCCCGCCGGGCCAGAGAAGCGGCAAGCCGACCGACAGGGCAACGATGCAGGCCGGCCTCGTCGACTACTGGTCCAAGCTGACCAAGGCCGACATCCCGGTCGTGGCGTTGCTGGACAACCCCGCGCCCAACACGGTGATCTACGAGTGCGTGGCACAGCACTCCAAGGACCTCCCTGCTTGCTCGTTCCCGAAGGCCAAGGCGATCGCCGGATCCGGTGGAGTCGTGCAGCGGGCCGCTGCCGAGCAGGTGCCTGGTGCGAGCGTCGTCGACATGGCCGACACGGTCTGCCCGGACAAGAACCGGTGCGCAGCGGTCGTCGGCAACGTCCTGGTCTTCCGGCAGGGCAGCCACCTGACCACGACGTTCGTCAACAGTGCCAAGGCCCGGCTCTCTGCCGAGTTGTGGCGGGCCACGGACGGCCTCTTCGGAGCGAAGTGATGACCGCCGGACCTGTGGAGGTGGCGTCCCGCACGGACGACACGGTCCGTCAGGATCACGGCCGTACGCTGCGCCTCGACATCGAGGGCATGCGGGCGATCGCAGTCGGCGTCGTGCTGGCGTTCCATGCGGGCCTGCCGTGGTTCGCCGGCGGCTTCGTCGGCGTCGACGTGTTCTTCGTGCTCTCGGGCTTCCTCATCACCGGGTTGCTGGCCCGCGAGGTCTCTCGCTCCGGCCGCGTGGCGCTCGGGCGCTTCTGGGCGCGTCGGGCCCGCCGGCTGCTTCCGGCGAGTGCGACAGTCCTGCTGTTCTCGGCCATCGTCACGTACGTCTGGCTGCCGATCACGCAGCGGCAGGACTTCGGCGGCGACATCGTGTCGGCGGCCCTGTACGTCGTCAACTGGCGGCTGGCCGACCGTTCGGTCGACTACCTCGCCGAGGACGTCGGCGCCTCACCGGTGCAGCACTACTGGTCGCTGTCGGTCGAGGAGCAGTTCTATCTCGTCTGGCCGGTCCTGATGCTCGTGGTCGCGATCGTTGCAGCGAGGCGTTGGCGCCTCGGTGCATTCACCCTGCTGGGCATCGTGACCGCGACGTCCTTCGTCTACTCGGTCCAGCAGTCGCACAGCAACCCCGGCACGGCGTTCTTCGTCTCGACGACCCGCATCTGGGAGCTGGGCGTGGGGGCGCTGCTCGCACTGTCGGCGACGCGGTTCGCGCGACTGCCGCCCGCCCTGCGCGCGGCGGCGGGCTGGCTCGGGTTGGCGGCCATCGCGTACGCGGTGCTGACCTTCGACAGCTCGACGACCTGGCCGGGTGCACACGTGCTGCTGCCTGTGCTGGGCGCGGCGGCGGTGATCGCGAGCGGGATTGCCGTGACTCCCGGCTCGCCACAGCACCTGCTCAGCACGGCGCCGATGGTGTGGATCGGCGGTCTGTCGTACTCGCTCTACCTGTGGCACTGGCCGATCCTGGTCGCCGCCCAGGCGAAGTATCCTGACCTGCGCCTGCGTTGGACCGTGCTGCTGATGATCCTGTCGATCGTCCCGGCCTGGCTCTGCCACCGGTTCATTGAGAACCCGGTCCGGTTCGGCACGCCGTTCAAGCCGACCTCCCGTGCCCTCGGTCTCGGCGCTGCCCTGACCGCCGTCGGGGTCGGGCTCGGGCTGGTGCTCAACGCATCCCTCGGGCTCGGAACCGTCGTCAAGGAGGCTACGCCGGCCGACAGTCCTCGGTGCGCAGGCGCTGATTGATCCGGCCAACGCCGGCAAGGTGTGGAGCGACATCAAGGCGGTCGATGAGATGCGGCCGCTCGCGGTCGACGCGCCCCAGGACCGTCCGCCACAGTACGACGACCAGCCGGACTGCCAGGTCGCCGTCGGCGATCCCAAGCCCAAGGTCTGCACGTTCGGCGACGCTCATGCCAAGCGGACCGTCGTGCTGGTGGGAGACTCCAAGATCGTGCAGTGGCAGACCGCGCTGTCGGACCTCGGCAAGAAGGAGGGCTGGCGCATCCTGCAGATCACCAAGTCAGCCTGCTCGTTCACCGACGCCAACAACGCCGGGACGGACGAGAAGAGCTGCCGCGAGTGGGGCCGGGCGGCGCTCAAGAAGATCCTCGAGATCCACCCCGACCTGGTGATCTCCGGCCACCGTCGCGCCACCGCGCTGCCGGAGGGCAAGGCGGGCGACGCTGCGCTGACGCAGGACGCCATGGTGCAGGGCACCGCACGCTACTGGCGCCAGATCACCGACGCCGGCATCCCGCTCGTGACGCTGCTGGACAACCCTGAGCCGCTCACCCAGCCGGTGTATGAATGTGTCGCCCGGCATCCCAAGGATCTGCCGCTGTGTGCGTTCGACAAGGCCAAGGGCATCGCCCGGTCGGGTGCGCCGGCGCAGCGCAAGGCCGCGGCCGAGGTGCCGGGCGTCGGGATCATCGACATGACCAACGTCATCTGCCCCGATCGCACGCGCTGCGCAACGGTCATCGGCAACGTGCTGGTCTACCGGCAGGGCACGCACATCACCCGCACGTACGTCGACAGCGCCGAGCCGCAGCTCGCGGCCGAGCTGTATCGGGCGACCAAGGGACGCTTCGGCAGCAAGTAGTGCCTCGGCTCAGCTGATGCCGCGAGTCTCGAGCAGGCCGTCGATCGCCTCGACGGCGCGGCGAGAGTTGTTGCGGTCGTGGAAGATGAACGTCTCGTCGACGCGAGCGGAGTACTCCGCCTCCCGCTCGCAACCGTTCAGTACGTAGCGCTCGATGGCGTCGATCGTGCTCTCGACGTCGCGGGTCACCGGGCCGAAGCCGTCCTCCTCGTGCGAGAACCACGACGTGTGCGCGTGCCCGCCGAAGTATTCGTCGTCGTCGAAGTGCGTGTAGATCAGCGGCGTGCCGAGGTAGGCGATGTCGAAGTGCACCGACGAGTGGTCGGTCAGGAACAGGTCGCACCGCCGCATGACGTCCTGGATGTCGGGCGCCGACCCGTCGAGCACCGTGAGTCGGTCGCCCGTGAGCGGCATCTGGGCCAGGTGCGCGTGCATGTTGTAGTGCGGCATGAACTCGAGCCGGTAGTCGTGCTCCTCCAGCAGCTGCCGCAGGCGCGGACTGCAGAGGAAGTCCTGCATGAAGCGCTGGTAGGTCGACCCCTCGAACGGCACCTTGGTTGTCGTGTCCTCGCTGAAGAGGCGCGGGACGAGATACATGCGCCACGTCGGCATGAACAGGATCGTGCGGGTCGGCGGTGTCGGGACCAGGGCGTCGTAGCGGGGCAAGCCGGTCGGCACGATCTGCCGGTCGTAGCCGGAGGTCACCCGGGCGGCCTCGGTCTCGCGCCGGCTCGCGGTCAGGAACAGGTCGAACCCCGTCTGCTGCCGCTTGAGCACCTTGGGGTTCATGTGGATGCCGTGCTTGAGGTAGACGCGGAAGGCGCCGGTGCGCCAGGCGAAGTGACGCACGTAGAGCGCCTTGCTCCACTGCTTGGGGAGCATGTGGGTCAGCGAGTACGCGTTGACGAGCACCGACGCGTGATACATCAGCAGCCGATGGCGCCGCGAGGAGTGCGCGACGACGCGGCCGAGCGCGGACATCTGGTCGTACTGCGCGCTCGCCCGGTCGATCACGTAGTAGACGTCGACATCGGGACGCTCACGCGTGAGGTGGGCGAACAGGTGATAGCCGTTGTCGCGCGCCGTGTCGGGCCGCTCGCCGACCAACCAGATCGTGCGCCGCCAGAACAGCGGGCGGGTCAGGGCGCGGATCGGCCGGGTCCAGGCGAACGGCCGGCGGTGCACGATGGCGCCGAGGTCGCGGCGCAGGACCGTCGCGCTCCAGCGCGACCGCGCGAACGTGGCGGTGGCGGACTGGGTCACGAACTCGGCCCGGCCGGAGCCGTGCACGGGAAAGAACTGGAACCGGCGGCCCCGCGCGACAAGGGGGCGGGACGCGGCGAGCGCTCCCGGAGCCGGCTTGACCGGGACGCGTACGTCCTCGCGCCCGGGCGGCGCGGCGAGCAGGATGTCGAGGGTCGCCTTGCCGAAGGGCAGGTCGTCGACCTGGAGATCGGCGATGAATCCGGTCCACCGGGTCAGGCCGGCCTCGATGCGCGGGGTCGGGCGGGCATCGGCACGAGCGGCCACCTCGCCGGCGCCGTCGACCACCAGCAGCTCCATGCCGTGATCGGGCGGCTCGACACTGTCGGTCGCCCCGCGCCGGCACATGCCGGTGACGCGGAGGACGGTGCCGCCCTCGAGCACGTCGATGCCGTCGAGCCGGGCCAGCAGGTTGCGCAGCGGCAGCATGTGGACGTAGCCGTCGAGATCGGCTCGTCGCGCTGCGACGGCGTCGGCGTGCTGCTGCTCGAGCCAGCCGCGATAGGCGTCGGTGATGATCCGTTCCGACCAGCCGATGGGGGTCAGGAGGGGGAACGGGGCGTCGCCGAGCCCGAACGACTCGGCTGACTCGTGGCCGCGGTCGATGACCCGGTCGATCGTGCCCTGGCCGGCGATCGCTGCGTCGGTGAACATCACGAACCGCGTCGAGACGGTCGGCAGGGCGGTGACCACGGCCTGCTCGAGGGACAGTGGTGTGCCGTCGGTGTCGACGACCGTGACCCACGGCGCAGCCGCTTGGACCGCGTCACGGTCAAGGTCGCCCGAACGTACGAGGAGCGAGACCGTGAACCGCGGGAATGCCTCGAGTGCGGCCAGGTCGGCCAGGTGGGGCAGCACGGGCGCCGATCCCTGGTCGGAGACGATGACGATGGTCAGCTCGGGGGTGCTCATCGGCGCGCCCGGAAGCGTTGCAGGAGGGACAGCTTCGGGGGCGTGCGCGGAGCGGCTTCGACGACGCGGGTGCGCGCGGGTGAGTCCAGCGCGGTGACGGTGACCTCCATGTGGGGGAGCGCGGCGGCAAGCGTGCTGACAGTTGCGTCGGGGGTGTTCGCGAGATCCACGAACTCGATGATCCCATCTGCACCCAGCAGGGCTGCGGCGTAGTCGGCCGCCGTGCGTACGGCGGCGGCGTCGGCCGGGTCGGCGAAGATGATCGCGCGGTCGAAGGGCGCCTGCACACGAGGATCGAACGAGCCGTCAGCGCGGGCGTGGACGACGACGATCCGGTCGTATCGACGCTTGCGGAAGGCGTCGAGCTCAACGGGGCTGTTGGCGACGACCAACACGCGCGGACCGGCCAGCCCGTCGGGGTGCACGCCACTCATCGGGACCACCACGGCGGAGCGGTCGAGGTGAGCCGTGACTCGTACGCCTCGAGCCAGCAGGTCAGCTGGATCAGGCGGTGGCGCCAGGCGTCGGCCGGCTTGCCGTGCAGGACCTCGACGTCCTCGGCAGTGAAGCCATGGCCGATGAACCGGTCGAGCACGCCGAGCCGCTCGGCGGTCCACGCCCGCGCCTCGGGCCCGTTGGTGCGGCGGCGACCCCTTGCCGCCATCGATCCGGGATCGTTGGTCGACGGCAGGCTGGCGACCCCGGGCATCGCGGCCTCCAGCACCTGACGGGAGAGCGCGCCATTGGCCCTGGCCGGGGTCGGGATCGACATCGTCGCGGACGTCACCGCAGGGTGCAGCAACGGCGTGACGATCTCGCACCCGGTCGCCAACAGCTTGAACGGCGCCAGCCCGACCCCGCCGATGATCCGGCTGCGCATCACGGCGATCCGGCCCTCGTGGGGATGGCCCTCGACGCCCCGCCGGGTGGCCTCGACATCCGGCCGCATGCGCTGCTCGAGCTCGTCAAGAACAGACTCGGAGGCAGCAGGCAGTCCGAGTGGGGGTCGCCGGTCGAGCTTGCGCCACAGCTCGTCGCTGACGTCGGCGGGGTCGGCTCCGAAGAGCCGCCGGTTGGCGTACGCGTTCTTGAGCTGGGCGTCGCCGGCGAATCCGTCGATCACCGGCAGGCCGCGGGCCATCAGGACATTGGCGGCGGGGCCGAACCAGCTGTGCTCCCAGGTCTCGTACTCCAGCAGAGCCATGGTTCGGGCGGTGTAGACCGGGTTGGCGCTGCGATCAGGGTGGATGATCTCCTGCGTCACGCCGAGAGACTGCGCCAGCGCGGTCGCGTAGGTCACGTCGGGATCGACGTTCTCGGTGTGCTTGGACGTCGTGAGAGCCAGGAACGCCTCTGGCCCGAAGTGGTCGACGGCTATCGCGCCGAGCAGCCGGGAGTCCCAGCCCCCGGTCAGCGGGATCGAGGCCAGATAGCCGCCTTCGGGTGCACCATCGACCAGCACCGGGTGCTCGCTGAGGGCGGTGCGCAACGCGTCGACGATCTCACCGGGATCGGCGGGGGACGCTCCTGGCTGATGAACCGGTGGTCGTCCAACCGCGGTCGAGAACGCGCCGGTCCTGAGGTCGAGACGATGGTGCTCGCCGCCTCGCAGCCGGCGGATCTGCACGAACGGGGTGCGCCCGTTGATCGGGTTGTTGGACGTCATGATTGAGGCCCAGGCGTCCCAGTCGGGATCGAGCGGGCCCTCCACGAGGTCGACCAATGCCGTCGACGTCGTGGAGAACGCCAACGTGGCGGGCTCGAGCCAGGCGACGTACAAGGCCTGGTTGCCCCAGCTCGACGTGTGAAGGATGACCTCGTCCGGCGTCACGGCGACGCCTACGGCGACCGTCTCGTGCATGGCCTGTTGCCAGCCCGAGACCGGCCCGGCCTGCCCCTGCCCGGACCAGTGGATCGCCGCTGAGCGCCAGGACCGGTCCACGCGTGCGTCCGGCCCCGGCTCAGGAGCAGGAGGTGCGGGTCGCCGAGCTCGTGCTCGACCCAGCCGGGATGCTCGCTCGACGATCCGTGACGCAACCCGTCGGGGATCGCGCCGACGAGGCCGATCACACGGGGCTCGGCGAGCCGGGCGGTCTGATCGGGCATGGTGCGCAGGTTACCTGGCTTTCGGCTCAGCTGATGTCGATGACGACCGGAGCGTGGTCGCTGGCGCCCTTGCCCTTGCGCTCCTCGCGATCGATCCAGGCGTGGTCGACGCGCGCCGCCAGCGCCTCCGAGGCGAGGATGAAGTCGATCCGGAGTCCGCGCTTCTTGGGGAACGCGAGCTGCTGGTAGTCCCAGTAGGTGAACTCGCCGGGGGTGTGCGGGCGTACGACATCGGCGTAGCCGGCGTCGAGGATCGCCTGGAACGCCTCGCGCTCGGGCTCCGACACGTGGGTGTGGCCCTCGAAGACCGTCATGTCCCAGACGTCCTCGTCCTGCGGGGCGACGTTCCAGTCGCCGGTCAGCGCGATCTCGCCCTGCGGGTTGTCGGCGAGCCACTCGATCGAGGCCTGCCGCAGCCGCTCGAGCCAGGCGAGCTTGTAGACGTAGTGCGGGTCCTCGAGCGTACGACCGTTGGGGACGTAGAAGCTCCACACCCGGACGCCGCCGCAGGTCGCGCCGATCGACCGGGCCTCGACGATCTCGGGGTCGCCGAACATCGGCTGGTCGTCGGCGAACGAGGTGGCGATGTCGTCGAGCCCGACGCGGGAGATCAGCGCGACGCCGTTCCACTGGTTGAGCCCGAAGTGGGCGTAGTCGTAGCCCATCGCCGACAGCTCGAGACCGGGGAACTGGTCCTCGCGGCACTTGGTCTCCTGGATGGCGAGCACGTCGACATCGTTGCGCTCGAGCCAGCCGGTGACCCGGTCGATGCGGCTGCGGATGGAGTTGACGTTCCAGGTCGCGATACGCACACGACGAACCTACTCGCTCCGCTGCGATGAGGTCGAAACGACGTTGCCATTGACAATTCAACAAATGATGAATAATAATTCATCGAACGTAGAATTACTCACAAGGAGAACCAGCATGTCCACCACCGACATCAGGAGTGGGACCCGCGTTCGTACGGGCCCGATCCTCGCCGTCGTCTCGCTCGCCCTGATGACGGTCGTCTCGGCAGTGAGCGGCCTCAACGTCGCCCTGCCCGACCTGGCTCGCGAGACCGGAGCCACCCAGACCCAGGTCACCTGGATCGTCGACGCCTACACCGTCGTGTTCGCCGGACTGCTGCTGTTCGCCGGCGCGCTGGGCGACCGGTTCGGCCGGCGTGAGCTGCTGGCCGGAGGCCTTGCCGTGTTCGGCATCGCGGCCGGACTCGGCATGCTCACCAGCGACCCCGCGCAGCTGATCGCGCTGCGCGCCCTGATGGGCGTGGGTGCGGCAGCCATCATGCCGACGACCCTGTCGATCATCACGACCTCGTTCCCTGTCGAGCAACGCGCGAAGGCGATCGGCGTGTGGGTGGGCATGGCCGGCGGAGGCGCCGTGCTGGGCCTGTTCGGCAGCGGCTTCCTGCTCGAGTTCTTCTCGTGGAGCTCGTTCTTCGGGCTCAACGTCGCACTGGCTGCGCTCGCCTTTGTCGGCACGCTGGTCGTCGTGCCCACCTCGGTCGACGAGAACCCGCCGCGCCTCGACCTCGTCGGTGCGCTGCTGTCACTCGTGGCCGTTGCCGCGACGGTCTTCGGGATCATCGAGGGCCCGGATCGCGGCTGGGGCGACGGTCTGACCGTGGCGGCCCTGGCCGCCGGCGTGCTCGGACTCGTCGCGTTCGTGCTGTGGGAGCTCAGGTCCGACCGGCCGATGCTCGACCCGCGGCTGTTCCGCAACCGCAGCTTCAGTGCCGGGTCGCTCACCGTGATGGTGCAGTTCTTCGCCACGTTCGGGCTGTTCTTCGTGGTGATCCAGTACCTGCAGTTCGTGGTCGGGCGCTCGCCGCTCGGTGCGGCCGTGGCTCTGCTGCCGCTCCCGATCGTGATGATCCCGTTGGCTCGCAATGCGCCGCGCATCGCGCAGAAGGTCGGCTTCCGTCGCCTCGCTCCGCTGGGCCTGCTGTTCACCGCCAGTGGACTGGTCGTGGTCTCGCAGGTCGGCACCGACATGACCTACTGGTCGTTCGCGCTTGGCCTGGTGCTGTTCGCCGCAGGTATGGGACTGGCCGGCACCCCGGCCACGACGGCGATCACCGAGTCGCTGCCAGAGAGCAAGCAGGGCGTGGCCTCGGCGGTCAATGACACGGCGCGCGAGCTGGGCAGCGCGTTCGGCATCGCGATCCTCGGCAGCGTCCTCAACCAGCAGTACCGGGACGGTATGACCGAGGCCGTGCACGGCCTGCCGCCGGCTGTCGCCGAAGGTGCCGAGAGCTCGATCGCCTTCACGCAGTCCCCGCACGTCCAGGAGATGGGCTCCGCCGGGCAGCAGCTCGTCACGGCAGCCCAGAACGCCTTCGTCGACGGCATCGGCGGGGCGCTCCTGATCGCCGCGATCGTGGTGGCCACCACCGCTGTGATCGTCGCGGTGCTCGCACCGTCGAAGCAGGATGCAGGGGTTTGAGTGACAGATGGGGCGAATGCAACGCATGATGAAACGCAGGTCTCGAAATCTGGGGGAAGACTATGCGCCGACTCTTGCTTGCATCCGCCTCATTCGTCGCGGTCTCGGCACTGCTGGTGGCGCCGGCGGTGGCCGGGGATCCGCCCATCACGCTGCCGTCGAGCCCCGAGGGGCCCACACCGCCGGTCACCCTCCCTTCAGGCGTCGATCCGGCCTCGCCCTACCTGCCGCAGGCGTCGTGCAGCCCGATCGACATGCCCGGCGTCGTCAAGCTGCGGGCGCTCGTGCTCAAGACGTACGGCGAGGGCGGCGCCGGGGCCATCCACCACGGCTGCACCGAGGGCGTCTCGGAGCACAGTGAAGGTCGCGCGTGGGACTGGATGGTCGACGTCGGCGACAAGAGCGAGCGGGCGGCCGCGGCCAACTTCATCGGATGGGCCACCGCTGACAGCGGTCGCAACGCCCGGCGGCTCGGCATCATGTACATCATCTACAACAAGAAGATCTGGGCGGTCTACCGCGCGGCAGACGGGTGGCGCACGAGCTCGGGTCACACGGACCACGTGCACATCTCCTTCAGCTGGAACGGTGCGCGTGGCAACACGTCGTTCTGGACCGGCAAGGTCGGCACGATCGACCTCGGCCCTTGCATGCGGTTCACCGGCACGTACGGCGTGCGCACCGGCGTCCCGCGAGCCGGCGCCTGTCCGTCATCGTCGGGCAAGGTCAAGCGGACGTCTTTGATCGATCGGCAGTACGGCACCACCGGCGCGACGGTCGCGAAGGCGCAGGCGCTGCTGGGCGTACCCAAGACGTCGCGGTTCGACGGGCCGACCTGGACGGCCGTCTCGGCATACCAACGTGCTCATGACATCCCCTACACGGGCGTGCTCGACCAACCCACCTGGGCATCGCTGAGTCCGTCGAGCGTGACGGCGAGTGTCATCAGCGGCTATGGCCGGGACGCGGCGATTGCGTACGGGCTGGAGCACTTCTCGACGCGCCCGATCAAGCAGGTCGACGTCGGGACCCGGGTGCTGTTCCTGCAAACAGCCCTGGGGATGCGGGGGACCGACCGCAACGGCTATTTCAGTACCGTCACGCTCGCCCGGGTCAAGAAGCTGCAGGCATCCGCGGGGCTGACGCAGGACGGGATCGTACGAGCTGAGGAGTGGCAGGCGCTGGCCGACGCCCTCGGGTGATGGGCGGTGGGCCGACAGCGGTGCCATGATGTGGCCATGACCCAGGACGAGTCGGCCGCGACCAACGAGCCACACGAGGACGACGAGCTCGAACGCAAGATCCAGGACCAGCCCGACATCGCGCCAGGCGCCTGGGTCAAGCGGATCGTGCTGGCGATCCTGCTGCTCGCGGTCGCCTACATCGGGTTCCGGGTCTCGGCAGCGTTCTTCCCGCGCTGGTGGGCGCACCGCGTCGGCGACCAGGTCAACGACAGCGTGACCAAGGGCTCGCTCTGGGGCGTGTTCTACGGATTCGTCTTCACGTTCGTCCCGGTCCTGCTGCTGTTCCAGATCCGTCGCCGGTTCTTCAACTGGACGTGGCGCATCGTCGTGGCGGTCATCGCGCTGCTCCTGGCCGCTCCCAACTGGCTCACGCTCTCGGTCGTCGCCGGTAACAGCAAGGCGGCTCACGCGGGGGAGCGGATCTTCGACGTCGAGGCGCCGGGCTTCCGGGCGGGCACGCTCGGCGGGGTCATCGGCGGCGCGCTCCTGGCGATCATCATCACCGGCGCGAGCATGCAGATGAAGCACCGCAAGAACGAGGTCAAGCGCCTGCGCGGCGAGCGCGACGAGCTCAAGCGCGCCCACGCCGACCGCTCGCGCGACGACGAATCGAGTTGACCCTGCCGGGGCCGGCTTCGGTTTCCGTCGTGTGAACTCCGGGATCGAGATGCATCAAAGGTCTAGATTCATACCTCTGACCCGCGCTAGCATGCACCAACTTCTTCTGAGAGTTGGGTGCATCACATGTCAGAGATTCCCCTCAACGAGGACGAGAAGCGTGCTGGCGGAGCTCGGCTACAAGCAGGAGCTCGACCGCTCATGGTCCGGGTTCTCGAACTTCGCCATCTCGTTCTCGATCATCTCGATCCTCGCTGGCTGTTTCACGACGTTCGGTCAGGCATGGAACAACGGCGGTCCCATCGCGATCTCCTGGGGCTGGCCGGTCATCTCGATCTTCATCCTCATCATCGGCTTCACGATGTCCGAGCTGGTGTCGGCCTACCCGACCTCGGGCGGCATCTACTGGTGGGCCTCCAAGATGGGCGGGCCCGCAGCGGGCTTCTTCACGGGCTGGCTGAACCTGATTGGCCTGCTCGCGGTCACGGCTTCCGTGGCGTACGGCTGCGCGACCTTCCTCGACCTGACGCTCGGCACGCTGAGTGATGGCTGGGCCGAGAACTACAGCCTCAAGCGCGTGTTCCTGCTCTTCGTGATCATCTTGGCGGTCGCCGCGACGCTCAACATCTTCAGCGGCCATCTGCTTGCCGTCATCAACAACATCTCGGTGTGGTGGCACGTCGCCGGCGTTGCGATCATCGTGCTGATCCTGGCGATCGTGCCCAAGACGCACATGGCCATCGGCGAGGTGTTCGGAGGAAAGGTCAACAATTCCGGTTGGGCCGCGAACCACCTGAGCAACGGCACGTACTGGTTCCTCGTTCTGCCGCTGGGATTTCTGCTGACGCAATACACGATCACCGGCTATGACGCATCCGCCCACCTCTCCGAGGAGACCAACGGCGCGGCGGAGCATGCCGCGAAGGGCATCTGGCGTTCGATCGCCTACTCCGCGATCGGCGGCTGGATCCTGCTGCTGGCCTTCCTGTTCGCGGTCCAGGACAAGGACGCCGTCACCGCGGGCGGCGGCGGCGTCGACATCATCTTCGGTCAGGCCCTCGGCGACGGCTGGCACGTCATCGTCCTCGCGATATCGACGGCCGGGCAGTTCTTCTGCACGATCGCCTGCCTCACCAGCGCGTCGCGGATGACGTTCGCGTTCAGCCGGGACGGTGCGATCCCCGGCTCGAAGCTCCTGTCGAAGGTTTCCGCTGCCAAGGTCCCGGCCAATGCGGTCGTGTTCGTCGCCGTCATCGGCGCGATCATCACGCTGCCGGCCCTCAAGGAGGTCAACGTCGGCACGGCCAAGGATCCGGTCATCCTGCCGATCGCGTTCTACGCCGTGGTATCGATCGCGGTGATCGGCCTTTACCTGGCATTTGCGATCCCCATCTTCCTGCGGTGGAAGATGGGCGACGCGTTCAAGCCGGGGAGCTGGACCAACGGGGCGAAGTACAAGTGGATGAACTTGGTGGCGGTGGCTGAGATCCTCATCATCTCGGTCTACTTCATCCTGCCGACACACCAGGCGGTGCGCCGTGGCGGGACGAGTTCGAGTGGAAGTTCGTCAACTATGCGCCGATCCTGACGTTCGGCACGTTGCTCGCACTGACGATCTGGTGGCACGTCTCAGCCAAGAAGTGGTTCACCGGTCCGAAGCACACGATCGACGAGGCAGTCGTCGAGGCGTTCAAGGACTGATCACCAGGAGATACGGTCGGGCGTGTGAGGAGCCTTCAGGTCGACGACGGAGCGTTGGGTGACAAGCCTGACCTCTCGGTCTCGACCGCTGGTCCCTCGCACGCCCGCATCGCGTCGTGGCTGCTCAGTCGCATCGGGGCGGGCAAGGTCCGGGCTGACGACCGGTTGCCGCCTGAGGAGGAGCTCGCCGCTGCACTCGGCGTGAGTCGAATGACGCTGCGTCAGGCGCTGGGTTCCCTCGAGGCCCGCGGCTACATCGAGCGGCGGCGCGGTCGGTCGGGCGGCAACTTCGTCCGTGAGCCGCGCATCGAGGTCGACCTCAGCGGCCTGCCC
The DNA here is from genome assembly GCA_963759975.1 of uncultured Actinomycetota bacterium. Classification (GTDB taxonomy): domain Bacteria; phylum Actinomycetota; class Actinomycetes; order Propionibacteriales; family Nocardioidaceae; genus Aeromicrobium. The sequence continues at coordinate 198,734 of CAVXBS010000018.1, read as the reverse complement.
GGGTTCACCGAGCTGATGCGGCGGGCCAACGTACGTGCGGGAGCCCGGATCGTACGGGCCGGCATCGTGGCGGCCACGCCCGAGGTCGCAACGGCCCTGGCGCTCGGCCGTCAGCGCGATGTCATCGAGGTCGTCCGCGTACGGTCGGCTCGCCGCCTGCCCCTGGCGCTCGAAGAGACGTACCTGCCGGCGCACCTGTTCCCCGACTTCCTCGACCACAACCTCGCCGGCTCGCTCTACGGCCTGATGCGACAGCACTACGGACTGGCACCGCACAACGCCAAGGAGTGGCTGGAGCCGGAGATCTCCAGTCCCGAGCACGCCCGGCTGCTCGACGTCGAGCCCGGGTCCGCGCTGATGCTCGTCACGCGCAACGCGTCGACTGCGACGGGCGTGCCGGTCGAGTATGCCCGCGACCGCTACCGGCCCGACCGCACGCGCATCAGCCTCAACACCGGCATCGACCCCGGCTCGGTCACCGAGCTCAACGTCGAACCCATCTGAGGCGAGGCGCACTCCGCTCGCGCCGAGTGAGGCCGGAGGCCGAGGCGTGGTGACCCAGCCGACTTGCTGTGGACAGTCGCATCGACCGTACGGCGGACGTTCAGCACGATGTCGGCATGCCCTTCACTTACGTCCTGCTATGCGCCGACAAGACCTACTACACCGGCAGCACGTGGGATCTGCTCATCAGGCTTCGGCAGCACAAGGCGGGCGAAGGGGATGGCGCGGCCTACACGAAGCACCGGTTGCCTGTGCGGCTCGTCTACTACGAGCAGTACGAGCGGATTGCCGAGGCATACGCGCGCGAGAAGAAGATCCACGGTTGGACGCATGGCAAGAAGCGGATGCTGGTGAGGGACGGCCCCGGCGTCAGGGTCGAGGACGACACGTGGCTGTTCGGGGTGAAGGTCGTCGAGTGATGGCTGCGTGGGACCGCCTCGCTTCGCTCACGTTCGGCCGCGGGCGGCCTCACTGGCGGGCGGGTGGGTCGCGACGGTCGCGGGCGGCCTCACTGGCGGGCGGGTGGGTCGCGACGGCCGCGGGCGGCCTCACTGGCGGGCGATGACATGCGTCTAGACCTTAAGTCTGGGGCGCGGGTAGGCTGCTGGAATGGTCGACATCGAGGCGCTGCTGGACCAGGTCCCGGCGCTCGAGGGGTCCCCGCGAACAGTCGAGGAGCTCGCCGGCGGCCTGACCAACCAGAACCTCAAGGTCACCACCCCGACAGGTGAGTACGTCGTGCGGCTCGCCCGCAGCGACAACTCGTTGCTGGGCATCGACCGCGACGCCGAGTCGTACAACACGCGGGCTGCGGAGGCCTCCGGAGCCGGCGCGCCGTTCGTCGACTACCGTGCCGACCTCGGAGCGCTCGTGATCGGCTACGTCGGCGGCCGCAGCTACGTCAACGAGGACCTACGCGTCCCCGGCACGCTGCCCCGCGTCGCCACGGCGATGCGTCTGCTCCACGCGGGCCCGAGGTTCTCGACTGACTTCGACATGTTCGTCCGGCAGCCGACCTACCTACGTACGTGCGTCAGCCGCGGGTTCCCGATCCCCGACGACTACGTCTCGTACGGTCCTGACTTCCTGCGGATCCAGGGCGCCCTCGCCTCCCGCCCGCTGCCGACCGTGCCGTGCAACAACGACCTGCTCGCGGGCAACATCGTCGACGACGGCGAGCGCATCTGGCTCATCGACTACGACTACGCCGGAAACAACGATGCCTACTTCGAGCTCGGCAACACGTGGACCGAGTGCGGGCTCGACGACGAGCACCTGGGCGAGCTGGTCACCGCGTACCTGGGGCATGAGGACCCGGCACTGATCGCCCGCGCCCGGCTGCAGGCCACGGTGTCGCGCTACGGCTGGTCGCTCTGGGGTTTCATCCAGGCCGCGACGAATGACGACGACTTCGACTTCCACGGGTGGGGCCAGGAGCGCTTCGAGATGGCCGTGGAGGACTTCCGCAGCCCCCAGTTCAAGACGTGGCTGGAGGCGGCGAGCTCATGATCCCCAGCAGGGCGCGGATCGTCATCATCGGCGGCGGGGTCGTCGGCACGAGCGTCGCCTATCACCTGACCAAGGCCGGCGAGAGCGACGTCGTGCTGCTCGAGCAGGGCGAGCTGTCGTCCGGGACGACGTGGCACGCGGCCGGGCTGGTCGGCCAGCTCCGGGCGACCCAGGCCGGCACGACCCTCGTGCAGTACAGCGCCTCGCTCTACGAGCAGCTCGAGGCCGAGGTCGGCCTCAGCTCGGGCTTCAAGCGCTGCGGCGGGGTCACCGTCGCGCGCACAGGGGACCGCATGGAGCAGCTGCGCCGCACGGTCGCGACGGCCGCCGCGTACGACCTGGAGTGCGAGCTGCTCACCCCGGAGCAGGCGGGTGAGCGCTACCCGTTGCTCGAGACGAGCGACCTGCTCGGCGGCATCTGGCTGCCCGGCGACGGCACCGCGAACCCCACCGACCTGACCCAGGCACTGGCCCGGGGTGCACGGCAGCGTGGCGCGACCGTGGTCGAGCACATCCGGGTCGCCGAGGTCCTGGTCGACGGTGGCGCGGTCACCGGCGTGCGGACGGACCAGGGCGACATCGAGGCCGAGATCGTGGTCAACTGCGCCGGCCAGTGGGCGCATCACCTGGCGGCGCAGATCGGCGTCGCCGTCCCGCTGCACTCCGCCGAGCACTTCTACGTCGTCACGGACCAGATCGACGGCGTCCGACCGGATCTGCCGATCCTGCGCGACCCCGACGGCTACACGTACTTCAAGGAGGAGGTCGGCGGGCTCGTCGTCGGCGGCTTCGAGCCCGAGGCCAAACCCTGGGTCGCGCCCGACCAGATCCCGTACCCGTTCGAGTTCCAGCTGCTCGACGAGGACTGGGACCACTTCCAGATCCTGATGGACAGCGCGCTCCAGCGCATACCTGCTCTGCACGATGCCGGCATCCGCAAGTTCTACAACGGGCCGGAGAGCTTCACGCCCGACAACCAGTTCATCCTCGGCGAGGCACCATCGGTGCGAGGATTTTTCGTCGGTGCCGGCTTCAACTCCGTCGGCATCGCATCCGCAGGCGGGGCTGGTCGCGCGCTCGCCGAGTGGGTCCTCGAGGGCCAGCCGACGGTCGACCTGCTCGCCGTCGACATCCGCCGGTTCGCGCCGTTCCAGAACGACAAGGCATACCTGCGGGCGCGGGTCACCGAGGTGCTCGGCCTGCACTACGCCGTCCCGTGGCCCAACCGCGAGTACGACACCGCGCGGCCGCTGCGGACCTCGCCGGTCTACGAGCGCCTGGCCGCCGCCAACGCCGGCTTCGGCAGCAAGATGGGCTGGGAGCGGGCCAACTACTTCGCGCCGCCGACGGTCGACCCTTCGATCGAGTACGCCTGGGGCAAGCAGAACTGGCTGCCCTGGTCATCAGCCGAGCAGGTGGCATGCCGCGAGGCCGTCGCGATCTTCGACCAGTCCTCGTTCTCCAAGTACGTCGTGCACGGCCCCGACGCCGAGGCCGCGCTGCAGTGGATCTGCAGCAACGACGTCGCGGTCGCGCCGGACCAGACGGTCTACACCGCGCTGCTCAACGAGCGCGGTGGCTACGAGTCCGACCTCACCGTGACCCGCGTGCTCGACGACGAGTTCTTCCTGGTCGCCAGCTCCGCCACGACCGAGCGCGACCAGGACTGGCTGCGCCGCAACATCCCGGACGGCCTCGACGCCCAGGTCCACGACGTGACCGACAAGCTCGCGGTCTTCGGTGTCATGGGGCCGCACTCCCGCGAGCTGTTGAGCCGGCTGACCGATGCCGACCTGAGCGAGGGGGGTTTCGCGTTCGGTGCCAGCCGCGAGATCGAGCTCGCCGGCTGCACGGTGCGGGCCACCCGGATCACGTACGTCGGAGAGCTCGGTTGGGAGCTGTACGTCCGCACACCCGATGCGCTCGGCGTCTATGACGCGGTCAAGGAGGCCGGCGCCGACCTCGGCCTGGTCGACGCCGGCTACTACGCGATCGAGTCGATGCGCCTGGAGAAGGGCTATCGAGCCTTCGGCCGCGAGCTGACGCCCGACGTCGATCCCGTCGAGGCGGGCCTGAGCTTCACCTGCAAGCTCGGCACCGACATCGACTTCCTGGGTCGCGCGGCCGTCGAGAAGGCGAAGGCGGCCGGTCCGTCGCGCCGCCTCGTCTCGTTCGTGCTCGCAGACCCGGCCGTCATGGTCTGGGGCGGCGAGCTGCTCGTACGCGATGGGGTCGCGGCCGGGCAGGCGACCTCCGGGGCGTGGGGCGCGACCGTCGGTTCTGCCGTGGGCCTCGCGTGGGTGCAGGCACCCGACGGCGTGACGGTCGATGCGGCTTACGTACGGGCCGGCGACTACCAGCTCGACGTCGGCGGCCGCCGCATCCCGGTCACGGTCAGCCTCAAGGCACTCTTCGACCCGACCGGAGAGAAGCTGAGGCCGTAGACATACGCTTTGCCGTGCCGATAAGGTTCGATACCAGACCTTAAGGCTCGGACCCCGAGGGGAGGCGGCATGGCGGCATCACCCGACGACGTCGTCTCGGACCCGCAGGACGACCTCGCGGCTGCCGTGCTCCGGCCCCTCCGGGCGCACCACGCGTTCGAGTCATGTGTCGAGATGCTGGCGACGTCGATCCGCCTCGGCATCTACCCCGACGGCAGCACGCTGCCCCCCGAACGCGAGCTCGCCGAGCGCATGGGGGTGTCCCGGTCGACGCTGCGCGAGGCGATCGGCGCCCTCCGCGACGCGAAGCTGCTGACGACCCGGCGCGGACGCGGCGGCGGCAGCGTCGTCGAGTTCCATCCCGAGGAGCCCGGCGCCTCACCCAAGCTCCAGAGGCCACGCGAGGAGCTGCTCGACGCGCTCGCGTTCCGGCGCATCGTCGAGCCGGGAGCCGCGCACGCGGCGGCCAAACGTACGTTGACCGGTCAGCAGGCGGAGATGCTGCGTGCCTCGCTCGAGCGCGTCAGCTCAGCGGACGGCAAGGCCGTGCACCGGCAGGCCGACGCCCAGTTCCACCTCGCGATCGCCTCGCTGACCGAGTCGCCGCTGCTGATCGACGCCGTGACCAACGTGCAGGTCAGGCTGCACGAGATGCTCGGAGCGATCCCGGTGCTCGACCGCAACATCGATCACTCGCGCCAACAGCACGACGCGATCTCAGAAGCCATCCTTGCCGGCGACGCCGCCAAGGCGCGGCGCGTCATGGAGAGCCACTGCGACGACACCGCAGCCCTGCTCCGGGGGCTCATGTGAAGCTGCCCAAGATGAGAGGTACGAGTCGATGACCGAACGACACCCCAACCTGCTGAGCCTCGAGCAGCTGCGCGTGCAGATCGAGGAGGGCGGCATCGACACCGTGGTCGTCGCCTTCACCGACATGCAGGGCCGGCTGCAGGGCAAGCGACTGCACGGGCAGTACTTCCTCGACCATGTCGTGGAGCAGGGCACCGAGGGGTGCAACTACCTCCTCAGCGTCGACGTCGACATGAACACCGTCGACGGCTACGAGATGTCGTCGTGGGACAAGGGCTACGGCGACATGGAGTTCGCCCTCGACTTCGACACGATCCGGCTGCTGACGCACCTGCCAGCGACCGCGATGATCCAGTGCGACCTGGTCTGGCTCGACCACCAGCCGGTCGTCCAGTCGCCGCGCACGATCCTCAAGGCGCAGCTCACCAAGGCGGCCGACGCCGGGTTCATGGCGCTCGCCGGCACTGAGCTCGAGTTCATCGTGTTCGACACGACGTACGAGGAGGCGTGGTCCAGCGGATACCGCGACCTGACGCCGGCCAACCAGTACAACATCGACTACTCGATCGTCGGGACGACCCGTGTCGAGCCGCTGCTGCGCGACATCCGCAACTCGATGTACGCCGCGGGCATGAACGTCGAGGGTGCCAAGGGCGAGTGCAACTTCGGGCAGCACGAGATCGGCTTCCTCTACGACGAGGCGCTCGTGTCGGCCGACAACCACGCGGTCTACAAGACCGCCGCCAAGGAGATCGCCGCGGCACACGGCAAGGCCCTGACGTTCATGGCGAAGTACAACGAGCGCGAGGGCAACTCGTGCCACATCCACCTCTCGCTGCGGAAGTCCGACGGCGAGCTTGCCTTCTGGGACGGCGACGGTCGCACCCCGACGTACGACCGGTTCATCGCAGGCATCCTGGCCACGATGCGCGACTTCACGCTGCTGTACGCGCCCAACATCAACTCCTACAAGCGGTTCGCCGGCGGCTCGTTCGCACCGACGACCGTCGCGTGGGGCCTCGACAACCGGACCTGCGCCGTACGCCTGGTGGGCAAGGGCCAGTCGGCGCGGCTGGAGAACCGTGTGCCCGGTGGTGACACCAACCCTTATCTGGCGCTGGCGGCGATGATGGCCGGCGGGCTCTACGGCATCGACCACGAGCTGGAGCTCGAGCCGGAGCAGACCGGCAATGCGTACGCATCGGACAAGCCCAAGGTGCCGACGACGCTGCGCGAGGCGCGTGAAGCGTGGGCCGGCTCGGCGATCGCGCGTGAGGTCTTCGGCGACGAGGTCGTGGACCACTACACCAACATGGCCGACGTCGAGCTCGCCGCGTTCGACGCCGCCGTGACCGACTGGGAGCTGCGTCGGACATTCGAACGTATGTAACGGGGTCTCGATACACCCGCTCGTTCCTCGCGGGCACTCGACCAGCGAGGGAAAGGTAGTCGATCGTATCGAGACCACGCCGATGCAAGATCAAGGAGATGCAAGTGAGCAACACGTACACCGTGGTCAACCCGGCCACGGAGGAGCAGGTCACCGAGGTGCACCTCGCGACCCTCGACGAGACCGACGCCGCAATCGCGCGGGCCGCTGAGGCGTTCCCACGCTGGCGCGATGTCGCCCCCGGCGAGAAGGCCAGGCTGTTGCGGCGCTTCGCGCAGCTCGTCGACGAGCATGTCGAGGAGCTCGCCGAGCTCGAGGTCCGCAACTCCGGGCACACCTGGGGCAACGCGACGTGGGAGGCCGGCAACGTCCGGGACGTCCTCAACTACTACTCCGCAGCGCCCGAACGGCTGACCGGTCACCAGATCCCGGTCGCCGGCGGCATCGACCTGACGTTCCACGAGCCGCTCGGCGTCGTCGGGATCATCGTGCCGTGGAACTTCCCCATGCCGATCGCCGGCTGGGGCTTCGCGCCGGCGCTGGCGGCGGGCAACACCGTCGTGCTCAAGCCGGCCGAGCTGACCCCGCTGACCGCGATCCGGCTCGGTGAGCTGGGCCTCGAGGCCGGGCTGCCGGAGGGCGTCTTCACGGTGATCCCCGGCAAGGGCTCGGTCGTCGGTGAGCGGTTCGTGACCCACCCGGCCGTACGCAAGGTGTGCTTCACCGGCTCGACCGAGGTCGGCAAGAAGATCATGGCCGGCTGCGCGGACCAGGTGAAGCGGGTGACGCTGGAGCTCGGCGGCAAGAGCGCCAACATCGTGTTCGCCGATGCCGACCTGGCCAAGGCGGCAGCATCGGCACCGTCCTCGGTGTTCGACAACGCCGGGCAGGACTGCTGCGCGCGATCGCGGATCCTGGTGGAGCGTTCGGCGTACGACGAGTTCGTCTCGCTGCTCGAACCCGCGGTCAAGGGCGTCAAGGTGCTCGACCCGTCAGACCGTACGAGCGAGATGGGCCCGCTGATCTCGGCGGGCCAGAAGGCGACGGTCAAGGGCTTCGTCGACGAGGTGGACGTGGCGTTCGCCGGGTCGGCGCCGCAGGGACCTGGCTACTGGTTCGCACCGACCGTCGTGCTGGCCGACGACCCGCAGCAACGCATCTGGCGCGAGGAGGTGTTCGGTCCGGTCGTGGCCGTCATGCCGTTCGACGACGAGGCGCAGGCCGTGCAGCTCGCCAACGACACCGAGTTCGGGCTGTCCGGCTCGATCTTCACCCGCGACGTCGGCCGGGCGCTGCGCGTCTCGCGGGCCGTCGAGTCCGGCGCGCTGAGCGTCAACTCGCACTCGTCGGTCCGCTACTGGACGCCGTTCGGTGGGTTCAAGCAGTCCGGCATCGGCCGCGAGCTGGGCCCGGACGCCCCGCACTCCTTCACCGACGTCAAGAACGTCTTCATTTCCAACGACTAGTCATCTCGAGCGAAGAGGAAGCACAGACATGGCAGGACGCATTGCAGGCCGGACCGCGGTGGTGACCGGCGGTTGCTCGGGCATCGGTCTGGCGACCGTACGCCGGTTCGCCGAGGAGGGCGCCAACGTCGTCATCGGCGACCTGGACGACGCCAAGGGACCCGGCATCGCCGAGGAGGTCGGCGGGACGTACGTGCACGTCGACGTCACCGACAAGGAGCAGGTCGACGCGCTGTTCAAGACCGCCAAGGACACGTACGGCTCGGTCGACATCGCGTTCAACAACGCCGGCATCTCGCCGCCGGAGGACGACTCGATCCTCGACACCGACCTCGAGGCATGGAAGCGCGTGCAGGACGTCAACCTGACGAGCGTCTACCTGTGCTGCAAGGCGGCGCTGCCCTACATGCTCGAGCAGGGCAAGGGCTCGATCATCAACACCGCGTCGTTCGTCGCGGTCATGGGCGCGGCGACGTCGCAGATCTCGTACTCGGCGTCCAAGGGTGGCGTGCTGTCGATGTCGCGCGAGCTCGGCGTGCAGTTCGCGCGCGAGGGCGTACGCGTCAACGCCCTGTGCCCCGGTCCGGTCAACACGCCGCTGCTGCGAGAGCTGTTCGCCAGCGACCCCGAGCGGGCCGAGCGCCGGCTGGTGCACGTGCCGCTGGGCCGGTTCGCCGAGCCCGAGGAGATGGCCAACGCCGTGCTGTTCCTGGCCTCCGACGAGTCGTCCTTCATGACGGCGTCGACGTTCCTGGTCGACGGCGGCATCTCCGGGGCGTACGTCACGCCGGTGTGATCGTGAAGCCGCTGATCGGGGTCACGACCTATCGCGAGCAGTCGCGATGGGGCATCTGGCACGAGCAGGCCGACGTGCTGCACGCGGTCTACTCCCGCTCGATCGAGGCGGCCGGGGGAGTCGCGGTGCTGCTGCCGCCGGGCGACCCCGGCGGGGCGGAGTCGGTGGCGGCGCGCATCGACGGGCTGATCATCGCGGGTGGTGCTGACGTCGACCCGAGCCGATACGACGCGGAGGCGCACGAGCGTACGGTCGGCTGGCGCGAGGACCGCGACGCCTGGGAGCTCGCGATGCTCGATGCCGCGGCGGCCGTCGGGCTGCCGGTGCTCGGCATCTGCCGCGGCATGCAGGTCATGGCGGTGCACGCCGGCGGCTCGCTCGACCAGCACGTGCCCGAGATCGCCGGCCACGAGGAGCACTCGCCGGGCGGCGCCGAGTTCGGGATCGTCGACGTCGACGTCGTGCCGGGTACGTTGCTGGGTCGGGCGGTCGGCGACAAGGGCTCGGTGCACTGCCACCACCATCAGTCCGTACGCGAGCACCCCGGGTTCGTCGCCTCGGCGCATGCGGCCGACGGCGTGCTCGAGGCGATGGAGGACCCGTCGCGACCGTTCTGGCTCGCGGTGCAGTGGCACCCTGAGCGCATCGAGGATGCCGGGCTGTTCCGCGCCCTCGTGGATGCCGCTAGGCGTTCTGCTTCTTCTGCACCTTCGTGAGCAGCGCGGTGGCGCGTCGGTTGAGCCGGCGCATCGCCGCGTTGTAGATCCAGGGCGCGTACCGCTGGGCGTACCAGCCGGCGCGGATGTCCGGGGAGGTGAAGACGAGGTACCTGCCCTTCTCCACCCCGCGGATCATCGATGCCGCAGCGCTCTCGGGGCTGACGGCGTGGCGCTGGAACCTGCCGATGGCTGTCGGCGACGGCCGGATCGTTCCGGTCGACGCCGACGATGGTGACGGTGCCGACGAGCGGCGTGTCTGACGGCGCCGGGGCACACCAGCGTGACGCCGATGCCGTGCCGCTCGAGGTCGAACCGCAGCACCTCGCTGACGCCCCGCAGGCCGAACTTCGCGGCGCTGTAGGGCGCGTGCAGCGGCAGGCCGAACAGGCCGGCCGCCGAGGAGACGTTGACGACATGCCCGCCGTTGCCGGCCTCGATCATCGCCGGGACGAACGCCGACATGACGTGGATCGGGCCCATGAGGTCGACCTCGACGCAGTCGCGCCAGTGCTGGGGCTGGAGGTCCTGGATGCGACCCCAGGTCGAGATGCCGGCGACGTTCATGACGATGTCGACCGCGGCGGCTGCGTCGAGCCCGCGCTGCGCGAAGGCCGTGACGGCGTCCTCGTTGGAGATGTCGAATGCCTCGTGGTGCACGACGTGCCCTGGGCCGCGGTCACGAGTGCGACTGTCTCGTCGAGGCCTGCGGCGTTGACGTCGGTCAGCAGCAGGCGGCCGCCCTTGTCTGCGGCTTGAAGCGCGGCGGCGCGGCCGATGCCGCTGCCTGCGCCAGTGATCACGACGTTCTTGCCCTCGAACGTGGTCTTCGGCATGAGCTCCCTCTCGTCGAAGTGAGACGATCGTACCGGTTTCGTGTCGTGAAGTCCCGTTGTCCCCGCAGGCGCTTACCGTGATCACCATGAGAGCCAACAAGTACGCCGGGCAGTGCTCCGAGTGCGACGCGACCGTCGAGGTCGCCGCCGGACAGCTCATCGGCTTTCCGGGTCGTTGGCGCACGATCTGCGTGGCGTGCTCGCCCACGCCGCCGCCACGCGGTGAGCATCCTGGCTGGCACCGCGTCGGCCTTGCCTCGCTCGACTTCGAGACCACGGGCATCGACCCGCTGACCGACCGGGTGCTGAGCTATGCCCTGCTCGACGACCGCGGACACGACTTCTCCGGCCTGATCAACCCCGGCGTCCCGATCCCCGCGGCCTCCGCCGCGGTGCACGGCCTCACCGCCGAGGCACTGGCCGGCGCCCCCGCTCCGGTCGATGCGTTGGCCGAGGTCATCGCCTGGGTGCAGGACCTGATCGAGCGCGGCGTCGGGCTCGTGGTCTTCAACGCCGCCTATGACCTGACGATGCTGCGTGCCGAGGCCGCCCGCTGGGGCTTGGAGCAGCCCGACTGGGAGCGGCTGTTCGTCGTCGATCCCTATGTCATCGACTGGGGCATCGAGCGCGGTGGGCTCGGACCTCGGCGCCTGACCGATGTCGCCGCCTACTACGGCGTCGCCCTCGACAACGCGCACGATGCGACGGCTGATGCGCGGGCTGCCCGCGAGATCGCCTACGAGATCGGCCGGCGTCATCCGACTGTCGCGGCCGGCGACCTCGAGAGCCTGATGCTGCGGCAGATCGTCTGGTTCGCCGGTCGGGCCGAGGACTGGAACCACTACGCCCGCAGGGTCGGCCGCCCGCTCGACGACCCGGCCGGTTGGCCGCTGGCACAGCAGGACCTCGCCGCGTCGCAGATCGCCTGACGCGTAGGCCTGCGCGGGCTGGGTACAGACCCGCACATGACTGAGACAGACACACCAGACAACCCTGAGCTCGAAGCCATCCAGCTGGTCGTCGATCGCGTCTCCTCGTGGCAGGACGGTGCGACCGAAGGCACTGTGGCCGAGGAGCTGCGCAAGGGCTTCGACGAGGCCGGCGTCGAGGTCGAGCCCGACGAGGTCGACAAGCTGGCCGACGCTATCCAGAACGAGCACGGCGACGTGAATGCCGCCGAGGTGCTCGATCGATGAGCGCCAGCTAGTCGAGATTGCGCGGGGCTCGGAGAATCTGGGCTCGCGACGCCGATCTTCACGCGCTGGCGGTCTCCGTACAACGCACAACGCATGGCGGTCAGCCGTCATGGCTTCGCCGGCTATTGGCGGAGATGGCCGGGTTGGTCGTTGGGGAGCAGCGGTGGTGGTTTGGAGGTGTAGGTGTGGCCGGTGGGGGTCTTCCAGACCACGGTCTTGCCTTTGTCGTTGGTGGTGACGGACCAGCCAGGCAGGTGCTTGAGGGTGTGGGATCTGACGCAGAGGCCCTGACCGTTGTCCGTGGTGCTGATCCCACCGAACTCGTAGGCGTGGATGTGGTCGCTGTGCCGGATCTTGAGGTCGCATCCGGGTTGTCTGCACCAGCGGTCGCGGGCGCGGATGTGGCCGGCGGTGGTGGGGTCGAAGTGGCGGCGGCGGGGTTCCCGCACGACCAGGGTGCCGTCGATGGGGTCGACCAGCAGCCGCCGGATCCAGGCATCGGGTGCGCCGGCGATGATGTCGTCGGCAACTGCTGGGGAGATGGGTCCGTAGCCGGTCAGGTCGACCGGTTCACCGTCATCCTGCGCGGTGAACGTTGCTGCGTCCATCACGAGCTGGACCTCAACATTGGTGTGCTCGGCATACCGCTGCCCGGTGACCCGTTCGACCAGGGTCTGGGTCATGATCTGCCCACGGTCCGGTCGTCACCGGCCGCCCGCAACCCGCGGGCGTGGTCATCCAACGCGGTATGTGCGGCGAGGATCTGCTCGGCCGGGCCCCGGACTTGCAGGATCGCGACGCCGTCGGTGTCGGGGAACATCGACACCCGCTGATCAGCCCGGTTCTGCTGGGCCCTCTCACGCGCAGCGTCGGCATCGATGCGGATGACCGCCCTCGCGGTCAACCGGCCGGCTTCCCTCGGGGTCAGCCCCGGCAGCTGGGGTGCGATCTCACCGTCCAGGACCACCAGGTCATCTGAACCCAGTGACACCGACTCGTTGACCACCGCCCGCACCACCTGTTCACTGACCTGCCCGGCCGCGAACAGTGCCTTGACCTTGGGTAGTTCTTGAAGCCGCAGCGCGACACCGACCTGGGTGCCAGCAGCGGTGGGGCCGATGGTGCGGGCCATGCCGACCTCACCGATCACCGACAACGTCGGGTCACCACGGTCGATGCCCTGCAGCTCGACCCGCTCAGCATGCAGGGCCGCAATCTGGGCCAGCTGTTCGGCCTGCGCGGCCCGGATCGCCCGGTCCAGACCGGTGATCGCGTCGATGCGGCTGGCCCCGAACTCATGGACCGGTTCACCCGCGAAGTCATACGCACGGACCTCCCGCAGGAGGTCCTCAGTGGCGACTTCGGTGAACATACCTCCAACCTAGACGCCACCACCGACACGCCCTTTCGCCTGCAATCGCGGCTGTGGACAACCCTTTCGACAAGCTCAAGGAGCGACCCACGAGATAGGGCGGCGACCCTGCAGGATGCGCAGTCTGAACGGCGACGCCGTACGCGAACTCCTCGGCGAGCGTCACGATCCCTCGACGCGCGCCAGGATGGCCCCGGCCAGCACCTCAGGCGCCTGTTCCGGGATCCAGTGGCTGACCCCGGTCAGCTCGACGAACGAGAAGTCGGCGTTGACGTACTCGCCGCACCGCTCGGCCCCCGCGCGCCCGATGGCCTGGTCCTGGTCACTCCACACGTACGTCGTCGGCACCGTCACGGACGGCAGGGAGCCGAGGTCCGGCCGCATCGCGCGGTACCAGTTGAGCGCCGCGGTCAGCGCGCCCGGCGCCGAGAGCTGCGCGACGTACGCGTCGACCTGCGCCGGCCGAACGTGGTCGAGATACATCGCCCGCAGCCGCCGCGCCCCGTCGTCGAGCAGGAGGTCCTCCGCCTTGCCGGCCTGCCGCAGCAGCCCGATGTAGGACGCCCGCTGCTGTTGGTCGGCGTCACCTTGCAGCGCTGCGCCGTACGCCGCAAGGTGCGGCACCGACACCGCGGTCAGGGTGCGCAGCCGATCAAGGTGCCGCACGGCGGTGACCCACGAGACCGCGGCGCCCCAGTCGTGCCCGACGAGATGGAAGGTGCCGACGCCGAGCGCATCCGCGAGCCCCACGACGTCGTCGGCCAGCAGGTCGGTCGTGTACGCGTCGACGCCCTCGGGTCGGGCGCCGGGGGAGTAGCCCCGCTGATCAGGCGCGATGACCCGCAGCCCCGCACCCGCCAGCAGCGGCGCGACGCCGGACCACGACAGCGAGTTCTCCGGGAAGCCGTGCAGCAGGATGACCGGCTCGCCGTCCTCGGGGCCCGCCATGCGTACGTCGAAGGTCAGGTCACCCACCGTCACCGGCGTGGTCTCGTCGTACGTCATGGCGCTCCTCGCGTCAGTCGAAGGTGTCGCCGATGCGGGCAACGGCCTCACGGTCGAGCACCGCCGCGGTCTCCGGGTCCGGCGCACTCCCACCGCGATCGTAGGGGAGCCACCAGCGGTCCTCGTCGTTGCGCGGCTTCGCCGGGTAGGAGTCGATCGCCTCGGCGAGCAGGGCGTCCATCGCGACCCGCAGCCGCGCCGACAGCTCGTCGACCGGTCTCACCGTCGCGCGGGCTGCAACGGCGGGCCGACCATGATCGTGACCGGCATCCGGCGCCGCAGCGAGCGATGTCCGTCGACGGTGTAGATGCGGTGCCCGCCCCACACGACGACCGGGATCAGCGGGACCTGACGGTTGACCGCGAGCCCTGCGGCGCCACGCTTGAACGGCTTGAGCAGCCACGACCGGCTGATCGTCGCCTCGGGGAAGACGCCGACGAGCTGCCCGTCGTCGAGCAGCCGCAGCGCTTGGCGGTATGCCCGCGCGCCGGACTTCCGGTCGACCGGGATGTGGCGCATCGCCCGCATCAGCCGCCCGACGATCGGGCAGCTCGAACACCGAGCGCTTGGCCATGAACCGGATGCGACGCCCGCGCGGCCGTGCGGCGTACCCGATGAACGTGAAGTCGAGGAAGCCGATGTGGTTGCCGGCCACCACACCGGCACCGCTGGTCGGGATGTGCTCGACGCCGCGGACGTCGAACCGGTAGCCCATCAGCCGGTACAACGCGCCGAAGATCCGCACCACCACCCGGTAGGTGAGGTCGGATCCAGGCACGCAGGCCACCTTACTGGGGCAGTCGGGGCCAGCAGTCGGTGCGGATCGTCGGGTCGAAGCCCGTCCCCGCCGCGATCGTGCGCTTCTCGCGGTCGAGGATGCCGGTCGTCAGCAGCAGGATCGCCAGGATGTAGAGACCCATGATCGCCAGGCCCGTGCCGGTGGCGTCCTTGTCGATCCGGTCGGCCTCGCCGAGCGCGATGATGCCGTCGGAGACCAGGAACAGCGCACCGCCGATGCCGGCACGCAGGTCGGTCGCCAGCGACGTCGACGCGGTGCCGAGCGAGCAGGGCGGCATACACCGGGACGATCGGCCGCAGCCCCGGCTCGAGCCCGCTCCACGCCCAGGCGACGAGGCCGATCGCAGCGGCGACGTAGACCACGAGGATCCATGGTTTCGCGCGGAGCTGCTCGAGGGCGCCGCGCAGGATGAAGAACCGGATGAAGCAGCAGTGCGCTCCGGCGAACGCCGCCATGCCGACGACGAACAGGTCGTCGCCGAGCTCGAGGAACAGGTCGCCGAGGAAGCAGAAGACCAGTGCCGCGACCAGCAGCCTGGGGCCGCGCTGCTCGATGACCCAGGCGGCGAGGAGCGGGGCGATGAGGCACTTGCTGATGCTGTCCCACGGGGTCGCGTCGGCGGCGTTGAGCACGAGGTGCACGACGGAGACCACGCCGAACGCGATGAGCCACGGACTCTTCACAGCCATCCCAGCACCGTACCGGCTCGCGGGCCCGGTCCCGAGCTGACGTCCTGGCTCAGCCGGTCGAGCCGACCGCTGATCTGAAAGGGTGGAGGCATGACCTCCCGGCTCGCCACACTGACCAGCCGATGGACCGCGATCCTCCCGGTCGCCGCGTTGGTCGTGTTCGCGCTCGCCTGGCACCGCGACCTCCCGTGGGTCGCCGTTGCCGTCGTCTCGGTCTTCCTCGGCGGCGCCGTGCTCGCGGCGGTCCACCACGCGGAGATCATCGCGCACCGCGTCGGCGAGCCTTACGGATCACTCGTCCTGGCGGTCGCCGTCACGGTCATCGAGGTCGCCCTGATCGTGACCCTGGTGACGACGGGGGCCAAGGGCAGCGAGAGCCTCGCCCGCGACACGGTCTTCGCCGCGATCATGATCACTTGCAACGGCATCGTCGGGGTCTCGCTGCTGGCCGCCACCCGCAAGGGTCAGGTCGCCCACTTCAACGCCGAGGGCACCGGCGCGCGCACTCGCCGACGGTGGGCACGGTCGCGACGCTGTGCCTCGTGCTCCCGACGTTCACGACGGGCCGGACGGGACCGGAGTTCACGCCCGGCCAGCTCGGCTTCGCGGCCGTGGCATCGCTGGGCCTGTACGCCTTGTTCGTCGCGATGCAGACCGTCCGGCACCGCGACTACTTCCTGCCGACCAGGAGCGACGGCTCGCTCGTGCCTGAGGACGAGCACGCCGTCGCCGCCCTCGGCGCGGGCCGCATGGATCAGCGTCGGCTTCCTGCTGGTCGCGCTGGCCGCTGTCGTCGGCAACGCCAAGAACGTCTCGCCGTCCCTCGAGGACGCGCGTCGACGCGGCCGGCATGCCGCAGGGCGTCGTGGGCGTCATCATCGCCCTGCTGATCCTGCTGCCCGAGACGATCGCCGCCGTGCGCGCGGCCCGGCGCAAGCGGGTGCAGATCAGCCTCAACCTGGCGTACGGATCGGCGATGGCCAGCATCGGCCTGACGATCCCGGTCATCGCGATCGCCCAGATCTGGCTCGACGGCCCGTTGGTGCTCGGGCTGGGCTCGACCGAGCTGGTGCTGCTCGTCGCTGACGATGGTCACGAGCGTGCTCACGATCGTCCCGGGCCGGGCCACCCTGCTGCAGGGCGGCATCCACATCGCGATCCTCGGGTCGTACCTGTTCCTCGCCGCCAGCCCCTAGCCGGCCTAGCGTCCGCGCTCGGCGTCCAGCCAGCGCATCGCGGGCGTCGCGGTGACGCCGTGCAGGATCACCGAGAGCGTGATCGCGAACCCGACGGTCGACCACAGCAGCGGCAGGTCCTTGAAGTCGGCGTGCCCCGAGGCGTACGCGAGGTAGTAGATCGAGCCGACGCCGCGCACGCCGAAGAACGCGGTCGCGGCGCGTTCGCGTGGCCCGAGCGTGTTGCTGCCGACGTGCAGGTCCGCGCCCCGCCGCGCGAACAGCGCGATCAGCCCGGACACCGGGCGTACGACCAGGAGCAGCAGCACCGCGACGAGGGCGGCCGGCCAGGTCAGGTCGGCCAGCAGGCCGTTGGTCAGGGCGACGCCGAGGAGCAGCAGGACGATCAGGGTCAGGAGCCGCTCGAGCCGCTCGATGACGTCGTGCATCAGCGCGTGATAGTCGTGACCGCGCTCGGCCGACCGCAACGTCATGGCGCAGGCGAACACCGCCAGGAAGCCGTAGCCGCCGGCGACCTCCGCCAGTCCGTACGCCAGGAGGACCGCGGCGATGGCGAGCAGCGGTTCGCCGGCGTCGGCCGTACGCAGTGAGGGCTGCCTCGAGCGGAACGCGACCTTGGCCAGCACCCAGCCGACGGCGATGCCGAGCGCAGCGCCGACGACGACCTTGCCGACCAGGTCCCAGGCGAACCACCGCACGCCCCACTCGGCGAACGGTCCGGTGGCGGCGAGCAGGATCGCGGCCTGGACGAACGGGAACGCCAGCCCGTCGTTGAGCCCGGCCTCGGACGTCAGCGCGAAGCGCACCTCGTCGTCCTCGTCGATCTCGTCCTCGTCATCCTCGGTCGTGGTCGGCCCCTCGACCTGCACGTCCGAGGCCAGCACGGGATCGGTCGGCGCGAGCACGGCACCGAGGAGCAGCGCGGCGGACGGTGCGAGGCCCATGACCCACCAGCCCAGCACCGCGACGCCGGCGATCGACAGCGGCATCGCGATCGCGAGCATCCGCCAGGCAGCACTCCACTGGCGCCACGAGCCGAGCGACCGGAGGCTCAACGGGCGGTCGAGCGCGAGGCCGACGCCCATCAGCGCGATGAGCACCGTGAACTCCGCGAGGTGCTCGACGAACACCCGGTGGGCCATCGGGGAGAACGCCGAGTCGTCGGTGCCGGGCAGCAGGCCGATCAGCGCACCGAGCCCGAGCAGCACGACGGGCGGCGAGAGCGCAGCGGTCCGCAACGCGTACGGCAGGACGACCGCGAGCAGGAGGGCGGCGCCACCGAGGAGGTAGACGAGATGGGTGGTCATGAGGCCTCTCGTCAAAAGGGTGCGGAGCCCTTCGAGGCTACGTCGGGGAGCGTGAGCCCGCCCCTTGAGCCCGCGGGCCCTCGAGCCACTCGGTGATGAAGGTCTCGCTCGCGTGGATGTGGGTCGCGATGTAGCGCTCCGGCCCCACGACCTCGAACTTGTGCGGCGTCAGCTCGGGCACGACCAGGACCTGGCCCGGCCACGCCGATGAGCTGCTCGCCGGCGACCGTGAACAGCGCCTTGCCGCCGCGGATCACGAACGTCTCGGCGTACGGGTGCTGGTGCAGGTCGGGCCCGTCGCCGTCGACGTCGCTGTCCTCGAAGATCAGTGAGACGCCGGCGCCGTAGGCCGCGCCTTCGATGTTGTCGAGGATGCGCCCGTCCGGCCGTGTCGTTCCTGTGGTGTGGATGACATGCATGTCGCCACGCTATGCCGAAGTCGCCGAGCTGTGAAGGTCTGTCTGCTGCCGCAGGCGTAGTGCCGCTGCGGCGTACTGCCTACGCAGTAGTCCGAGACTGTCGGCGTACGGAGGACGCGCCGAGCCCGCGTGGTTCGAGAGTGTGGGGACACTGCCGCGAGACTCCTTTCGCGGCCCGTCTCGGAGGGTTCCTCGCATGGCCGCATTCGCCCGATGGTGCTTCAACCATCGCCTGACCGTCATCGGCTTCTGGGTCGCCCTGCTGATCGCGAGTCAGCGGCGCCTCGATGGCCGCCGGCACCAGCTACTCCAACGCGTTCGACCTGCCCGGCACCGAGTCGACCAAGGCGCTCGACCTGCTGCAGAAGTCGCTGCCGGAGTCCTGCCGGCGACGCCGACCAGATCGTGCTGCACGTCGACGAGGGCAAGAGTGACCGATCCGGCGGTCGAGAAACGCGTCGACGCGATGCTCAAGGAGGTCGGCACGCTCCACTCCGTCGTCGGCGTCGACCAGCCCGTACGACGAGGCCGGTGCGTCGCCAGGTCAGCGAGGACGGGCCGCATCGGCGTACGCCACGGTGCAGTTCGACAAGCAGGCCGATGAGCTGCCGTCAAGGACATCGAGGCCGTCATCGACACGGCCCAGGACGCCCGCGGCGCCGGTCTCGCAGGTCGAGCTGAGCGGCCAGGCGATCGCAGCCGGCGACGCAGGCGCGGCCCGGCAACACCGAGCTGATCGGCATCGCTGCCGCCGCCGTGATCCTGTTCATCGCGTTCGGCTCCCTGCTCGGGCATGGTCCTGCCGCTGGTCGTCGCGATCGCCGGCGTCGGCGGCGGGCTGATGTCGATCGCCCTGCTGTCGCATGCCTATCAGCCTGAGCGACGTCGACCCCGACCCTGGCGGCCCTGATCGGGCTCGGTGTCGGGCATCGACTACGCCCTGTTCATCGTCACCCGCTATCGCACCGGCCTGAAGTCCGGGCTGGAAGCCCGAGGAGGCCGCGATCAAGGCGCTCAACACCTCGGGACGCTCGGTGCTGTTCGCCGGTGGCACGGTCGTGATCGCGCTCCTCGGCCTGCTCGTGCTCAACGTCGACTTCCTCTCCGGCATGGGCATCGGTGCGGCCGTGACGGTGCTGTGGACCGTCGCTGGCGGCGCTGACCCTGACGCCGGCGTTCCTCGGGCTGTTCGGCAAGCGGCTGCTGTCGAGCCGGGAGCGCAGGACGCTCGCGACCGAGGGCCCGCAGCTCGAGGCCGTGCGGCATCTGGGCTCGCTGGGCGCGCTTCGTCGCGCGCCGCAAGACCCTCACAGCGGCGGTCGCGCTGGGCCTGATCGCGCTGCTCGCGATCCCGTTCTTCTCGTTGCGCCTCGGCTCCGCCGACGCCGGCAACAACCCGGCGGACACGACGACCCGCAAGGCGTACGACCTGCTGGCCGACGGCTTCGGGCCCGGCTTCAACGGACCGTTGCAGCTCGTGGCCGAGCTGCAGGCGCCCGGCGACCAGCAGGCGCTGACGGCCCTGGTGTCCGACGTCGCGGCAACCCCCGGTGTCGCCGCTGTGCCACGGCGCTGCCGATGAAGTCCGATGCCACGGTCGGCATCGTCCAGGTCGTGCCCGACGAGCGCGCCGCAGGACGAGGCGACGACCAAGCTGATCGACCAGCCTGCGTGACGACGTCATCCCGGCCGCCGAGAAGGGCAGCACGCTCCAGGCGTACGTCGGCGGCAACGACCGCGATCTTCGGCGACTTCGCCGACGTGCTGACCGGCAAGCTGCCCCTGTTCCTCGGCGTCATCGTCGCGCTCGGGCTGCGTCCTGCTGATGGTCGCGTTCCGCAGCATCGTCGTGCCGCTGACCGCGGCGCTGATGAACCTGCTGGCGGCAGCCGCGTCGTTCGGCGTCCTCGTCGCGGTGTTCCAGTGGGGCTGGCGCGTCGACCTGCTCGAGCATCGGCAAGGAAGGACCAGTCGAGGCCGTTCCTGCCGGTCATCATGCTGGCGATCCTGTTCGGCCTGTCGATGGACTACCAGGTCTTCCTGGTCAGCCGGATGCACGAGGAGTGGACCCACACCAAGGACAACCGTCGGGCGGTGCGTCGTCGGTCAGACCGAGACCGGCGGGTCATCACCGCGGCCGCGCTCATCATGATCTGCGTGTTCATCGCCTTCGTGTTCGAGGGCGAACGGGTCGATCGCCGAGTTCGGGATAGGCCTCGCGGCCGCGGTCGCGGTCGACGCGTTCATCCTCCGGACGTCGCTCGTGCCGGCGCTGATGCACCTGGTTCGGAGCCGCCAACTGGTGGCTGCCGTCGTGGATCGACCGTCGCCTGCCGCACCTGTCGGTCGAGCCCGATGGAGGACGCGCCCGTGGCGGAGATCGCGGAGCTCGATGACGTCGACCAGCCTGTGAGGGCATGACAGGCTGAGCACGTGAAGCTGAAGGAAGAGCTGGCTCGAGCAGGCACGGTGTCATCCCTTTGCGGCTGACGCCGTGCTTGCGGCTGCTCTCGGCTGCTCGTGGCGCTGTGGCGTGCCTCACGAGCGACCACGGTCACCATCGGCCACGGACCGTGGATCGTGTATCTCGATCGAGGTCGCCGTGTTCGCGGCCTTGATCCTTCGGCGTCGCCACCCGATCCCGGTCTTCCTCGTGGTGGTCGTCGGCACGGCTCGCTCGTGCTCTCGATGCAGACAGGCAAGTCGCTCGTCCTCACGGCGGCATTCCTCTCGATCTGCACCGTCGACCTACGGTACGACCGCCGATCGCAAGACCATTGCTCATGGCGTCGCTCAGCAGCCGTCTGATCCTGGCGCGCCGGCTCGGCCATCGGGATCGGGTCGGTCGTCAGGTTCGAGAACGTCTCGGCGTTCGCCTGGAGCGGGTTCGCCGCGGCGATCGGTGCGGCCGTGCGCTCGCGCCAGGAGTGGTTCGCCGAGGTCGAGCAGCGGGCGATAGACGCCGAGGAGACCGCGCGAGGAGGAGGCCCGCCGTCGTGTCGTCGCCGAGCGCCTGCGCATCGCCCGCGAGCTGCACGACGTCGTGGCGCACCACATCGCCGTGGTCCACGTGCAGGCCGGTGTCGCCGACCACCTGCTCGACACCAAGCCCGCCGAGGCGCATGAGGCCATCGCCCACATCCGCCGAGCCAGCGGCTCGGTGCTCGACGAGCTCGGCGGGCTTCTCGACGTGCTCCGACAGCCCGACGAGCCCATCACGCCGACGGCTCCGGCACCCGGCCTCAGCGGACTCACCTCGCTGATCGACTCGTTCTCGGCATCGGGCCTCACCGTCGACGTGAAGGCCAACGGCGTGCCCGATGCCATACCGCCGGCCGTCGAGCTCGTCGCCTACCGCCTCGTCCAGGAAGGCCTCACCAACGCCCACAAGCACGGCTCGGGAACCGCGACGCTCGACTTCACGTTCGAGCCCGGCGCGCTCTGCATCGACATCGCCAACCCTTGCCTCGGTGTGCGCCTCGCTCGCGGCGCGGGCCACGGACTCGTCGGCATGCATGAGCGGGCCAAGGCCGTCGGCGGCACTGTCAGGACGCACAACGACGGCTGATGCGTGGCGCGTCGCCGCCCGACTGCCGTTCGAGCCGGCCGTATGACGACCCGGGTGCTGCTGGCCGACGACCAGGCCTTGATCCGCAGCGGGTTCCGCGTCCTGATCGAGTCCGATCCCGACTTCGAGGTCGTCGGCGAGGCGACGCAACGGCAAGGAAGCCGTCGAGCTCGCGCGCAGCACGCGGGCGGACGTCGTCGTGATGGACGTACGCATGCCCGTGATGGACGGCCTCGAGGCGACGCGCGCGATCTGCGCCGACGACGACCTCGCCGGAGTCAAGGTGCTCGTCGTGACGACGTTCGAGACCGACGACTACCTGATCGAGGCGTTGCGGGCCGGCGCGAGCGGCTTCGTCGGCAAGGGTGTCGAGACCGAGGAGCTGCTCGGCGCCATCCGCACGGTCGCCGTCGGGGACGCCCTGCTGTCGGCCGCGAGCGACCCGGAGCCTGATCACGAGCTTCCTCGCCCAGCCAGCGGGCCGACCCGTCGTCCACCGCGCCGAGCTCGAGGTGCTGACGCGTCGCGAGCGCGAGGTCGTGAGCCTCGTGGCCCACGGGACTGTCCAACGACGAGATCGCCGAGCAGCTCTTCGTCAGCCCGCTGACGGCGAAGACCCACGTCAACCGGGCCATGATCAAGCTCGATGCCCGTGACCGGGCCCAGCTCGTGGTCGTTGCGTACCGAGTCCGGACTGGTCAGCGCGGATCCGCCGAGGCTGCGCGAGACTGGTCGCATGATCATCGACGGCGGCCTCTCCAACGCGCTCGAGGACCGTGGTCACGACCTCTCGTCGGAGCTCTGGACCGCCGAGCTGCTGCGGGACGCAGCCCCAGGAGATCGCCGCGGTCCATCGGGCCTACTTCGACGCCGGCGCCGAGGTCGCGACGACCGCGAGCTATCAGGCAAGCGTGCTCCGGCTTCGAGCAGGCCGGCATGACGACCGCCGAGGCCGAGGCGCTGATCCGGCTCAGCATCGCCGATCGCCCGGGACGTCCGCGACGAGCGTCCCGAGCCGGGACGCCTGGTGGCCGCATCGGTCGGACCGTACGGCGCGGTGCTCGCGGACGGCTCGGAGTACACCGGACGCTACGGGCTCACCGCGACGCAGCTGTACGACTTCCATCGCCCGCGCCTCGAGCTGCTCGCGTCCGAGGAGCCAGACCTGTTCGCGGTCGAGACGATCCCCGACCTCGACGAGGCGACGGTGCTCGCCGGCGCTGCTCGACGAGATCGGCATACCCGCCTGGCTGTCGTTCACGATCGACGGCGACTCGCACCCGGGCCGGCCAGCCGCTGTCGGAGGCCTTCGCCGTCGTGGCCGGACGCGGACGCGGTCGATCGCGACCGGCGTCAACTGCTGCGCCCTGCCGACGTGCTCGCCGCGGTCCGGCACCGCGCACGACGTCACGGGCAAGCCCGGCGTCGCCTACCCCAACAGCGGCCAGGTCTGGGACAGCGCCACCCACACGTGGCACGGCGACTCGTCCTACGACCTCAGCCTCGTGCCCGGCTGGCTCGACGCCGGCGTGGCGTACGTCGGAGGGTGCTGCCGCATCGGCCCCGACGACATCGCCGCGCTGGCCGCGAGCGTCGCCTGACGACGGATCGCCGTCGTACCCGACCTGTGGTCAGATGGAACACATGACGAGCCGCATCTCGCACACGACCGTCGACTGTCACGACGCGCACGCCCAGTCGGTGTGGTGGGCCCAGGTGCTCGGCATGCAGCAGGACCCGCGGGACCCCAACGAACCCGGCCATGAGGAGTGCATGATCTTCTCCCGTGACGGCCGGACGCGGCTGCTGTTCATCGAGGTGCCGGACGAGAAGCAGGTCAAGAACCGCATCCACCTCGACCTCCGCCCCACGCGACCTCACGCAGAACGAGGAGGTCGAGCGGGTCGTCGCGCTCGGGGCGACCGTGGTCGCCGACCTGCGTACGCCGCAGGGCCTCGGCTGGGTCGTGCTCGCCGATCCCGAGGGCAACGAGTTCTGCATCCTGCGCAGCGACCTCGAGATCCCTGACTACCACTCGCACCTCATCACCTGATGGCGGAGCTGCTCCTCACCAACGCCCACGTCTACGGCGACGGGGCGTGGCGGCCGGATGCCGACTCGATCGCGGTCCGCGACGGGGTCATCGTGGGCGTCGGGACGTACGCGGAGCTCGACCGGACTGGTGCCTTCAGCCGAGGTCGTCGACCTCGACGGGCGGCTGGGTGCTGCCTGGGTTCCAGGACGCCCACGTCCACCCGATCCAGGCCGGGCCTCGAGATGAACGCCTGCAACCTGGCCGACGGGCACGACGTCGAGCGACTACGTCGCCACCATCGCGGCGTACGCGCTCGACCACCCCGATGCCGGGTGGATCGTCGGCGGTGGCTGGTCGATGGACGCCTTCCCGGGTGGCGTCCCCACGGCCGCCGTGCTTGACCGGATCGTGCCGGATCGCCCGGTGTTCCTGCCCAACCGCGATCACCACAGCGCCTGGGTCAACACCGTCGCCCTCGAGCTCGCCGGCATCACCGCGGCACGCCTGATCCCGGGGACGGCCGCATCGAGCGGGACGGCCGGGGCGAGGCCGACCGGCGCGCTCCACGAGGGAGCGATGGAGCTCGTACGCCGACTGCGTCCCGCTACCGTCGCCTGACGAGATCGCGCGAGGCGCTGCAGACGGCCCAGGCCTACCTCCACGCGATGGGCATCACGGCCTGGCAGGACGCGCTCGTCGGTGAGGGGCTCGGCATGCCCGACTCGCTCGACACCTACCTCGCGGCGCAGCGTGACGGCACGCTGACGGCCGAAGTCGTCGGCGCGCTGTGGTGGGACCGGACCCGCGGCGAGGAGCAGATCGCCGACCTCGTCGAGCGTCGGGCCCGCGCAGCGGCCGCCGGCTTCGACGCGAGCAGCATCAAGATCATGCAGGACGGCGTCTGCGAGACATTCACGGCAGCGGTCGTCGAGCCCTACCTCGACCGGCACGGCCGGCCCACCGACAACCACGGGCTGTCGTTCATCGAGGCCGGCCGACCTGGCCCGCTACGTCCAGCTGCTCGACGCCGAGGACTTCCAGGTCCACATCCATGCCCTCGGTGACCGTGCCGTGCGCGACAGCCTCGATGCGATCGAGCACGCCATCGGGGTCAACGGCCGCCGGGGCAATCGCCACCACCTCGCGCACATCCAGATCGTCCGGCCCGAGGACGTGCCGCGCTTCGCCGAGCTCGACGTCACGGCCAACGCCCAGCCGCTGTGGGCCTGCCTCGACGACCAGATGGCCGACCTGACGCTGCCGTTCCTGAGCGCCCCGCGCGGCAGCAGCAGTACGTCTTCAGGTCGTTGCTCGACGCCGGCGCCGGCTCGCGTTCGGCAGCGACTGGCCGGTCTCGTCACCGAATCCGTTGCTCGGGATCCACGTCGCGGTCAACCGGGTGGCGTTCGGGGAGGACACTCAACCGCTCCTGCCCGGAGCAGCGGCTGACGGTGGCCGAGGCGGTCGACGCCTACACCCGTGGCAGCGCGTTCGTGAGCCGGCGGGACGCGACCGGGCTGCTCGACGTCGGCACCGTGGCCGATGTCGTGGTCCTCGACACGGAACATTCTCGAAACCGATCCGAATGCGATCGGAGCGGCGCGAGTGACCCGCACGTACGCCCGGGGACATCTCGTTCACGCGTTGTGACAGTCACTATTTCGCCGGAATGGCTGTGATTCCGGGGAATAATGCTAGGTGAGGCAACAAATTGTTCACGCTCACATTTTGATGGCCTGTCACAGATCGACATGAAAATTTCTTGAGAGATTAACTTGACGGCGGAGTTGTTAGCGTTAACAATTCAACGCAGGGTTCACGTGGTCCACATCACATCGTGGTCGAGTGAACGCTAACAACGGGGCAGAACCTCATCCCGAGGCCAAGCCCCAAGGACGTAAGCGGATGTCCGCCCGCGAGTGTCCTGGCTCTCCCGAAGTCGAGTGACTTGGGGTGTCCCATCCCAGATGGAGGAAACAGTGTTCAAGAAACTCATCACCGTGAGCGCGGGCGTAGTGCTCGCCAGCGGACTTGCAGCTTGTGGCGGCAGCAGCGATGGAGGGTCGGGTGGCTCGGGAGGCTCCGGCGACATCACCATGGGCTTCGCCCAGGTCGGCGCCGAGAGTGGTTGGCGTACGGCCAACACCAAGTCGATCCAGGCCTCGGCCAAGGATGCCGGCATCAAGCTCAAGTTCTCCGATGCGCAGCAGAAGCAGGAGAACCAGATCAAGGCGATCCGCTCCTACATCCAGCAGAAGGTGGACGTCATTGCGTTCAGCCCCGTCGTCGAGACCGGCTGGGACACCGTGCTGCAGGAAGCCAAGCGCGCCAAGATCCCCGTGATCCTGACTGACCGCGCCGTCGACTCGAGCGACAAGTCGCTCTACAAGACGTTCCTCGGCTCCGACTTCGTGCTGGAAGGCAACAAGGCCGGCCAGTGGGTCGTCGACAACGCCGACGCCAACGACGTCAACAAGGACGGCAAGATCAACGTCGTCGAGATCCAGGGCACGACCGGCGCCGCTCCGGCGATCGACCGCAAGAAGGGCTTCGAGGACAAGATCTCGGCCGACCCGAAGATCAAGGTCGTCGCGTCGCAGACGGGTGACTTCACCCGCGACGGTGGCAAGAAGGTCATGGAGGCGTTCCTCAAGTCCCAGAAGGACATCGACGTCGTCTTCGCCCACAACGATGACGAGGGACTCGGCGCGATCGAGGCCATCGAGGCGGCCGGCAAGAAGCCGGGCGTCGACATCAAGATCGTCACGATCGACGCTGTCAAGGACGGCATGACCGCGCTGTCCGAGGGCAAGATCAACTACATCGTCGAGTGCAACCCGCTCCTCGGCCCGCAGCTGATGGACCTGGCCAAGCAGGTCGTCGCGGGCGAGGACGTGCCCGCGCGCGTCGAGACGAAGGAAGGCGAGTTCGACCAGGAGCAGGCCAAGGCCGCTCTGCCGAACCGTCAGTACTGAGCACAGCAGGAATCGGGGCCCTGCGCCGCAGGGCGCAGGGCCCCACCCCAACCTTCCAGGAATGAAGAGATGATCCAGATGACAGCCGAAGCCGCGCAGGCCACGCGCACGCAGCCGGTCGTGGAGATGAGCGGCGTCTCGGTGAGCTTCCCCGGCGTCAAGGCCCTCCAGTCGGTCGGTCTCACGCTGCGGGCCGGCGAGGTGCACGCCCTCATGGGCGAGAACGGCGCCGGCAAGTCCACGCTGATCAAGGCGCTCACGGGCGTCTACTCGATCGACGAGGGCACGATCATCGTCGGCGGCGAGCCGCGTACGTTCCACAGCCCGGCCGAGTCGCAGGCCGCCGGCATCAGCACGGTCTACCAAGAGGTCAACCTCTGCACCAACCTGACTGTCGCCGAGAACATGCTCCTCGGCCGCGAGCCGCGCTCGCTCGGCCGCATCGACACCCGTGCCATGAACCGCCGCGCCGGCGAGACCCTGGCCCGCCTGGGCCTCGACATCGACCCCAAGTCGCAGCTCGGCACGCACCCCATCGCGATCCAGCAGCTCGTCGCGATCGCGCGCGCCGTCGACATCGACGCCGAGCTCCTGATCCTCGACGAGCCCACCTCCAGCCTGGATGCCGACGAGGTCGCCAAGCTGTTCGAGGTCATGCGCACGCTCCGCGCCGACGGTGTCGCGATCGTGTTCGTCTCGCACTTCCTCGAGCAGGTCTTCGAGATCTCCGACCGCATGACGGTCCTGCGCAACGGCCAGTTCGTCGGCGAGTACGTCACCGCCGAGACGACGCAGCTGCAGCTCGTGCAGGCCATGATCGGCCGCGAGCTCGAGACGCTCGAGAAGATCGAGCAGGAGGCCGAGGAGCACACCGTCAAGACGCAGGGCGCGCCGCTCATCGAGGTCATCGACCTCGGCCGCAAGGGCAGCGTCGAGGCCGTCGACCTCAAGGTCTTCGAGGGTGAGGTCATCGGCATCGCCGGTCTCCTCGGCTCGGGTCGCACCGAGCTCGCCCGCCTGCTGTTCGGCGCCGACACGCCTGATCACGGCGACATGCGCATGCGCTCCAAGGTCACCAAGCTGCGTACGCCCCGCCAGGCGATCGACCACAAGATCGCGTTCTCGAGCGAGAACCGCCGGTCCGAGGGGGTCATCGAGGACCTGTCGATCGCCGACAACATGGTGCTCGCGATGCAGGCGTCGCGCGGCTGGCTGCGGCCGATCCCCGCCAAGACCAAGGACCGCCTCGTCAAGCAAGTACATCGAGGCGCTCGACATCCGTCCGGCCAACCCGCAACGCCTTGATGCGCAACCTCAGCGGCGGCAACCAGCAGAAGGTCCTGCTCGCGCGCTGGCTCATCACCGAGCCCGAGCTCCTCATCCTCGACGAGCCCACCCGCGGCATCGACATCGGCGCGAAGGCGCAGATCCAGCAGCTCGTCGCCGACCTCGCAAAGGATGGCATGTCCGTCGTCTTCATCTCCGCCGAGCTCGAGGAGGTCCTGCGACTCAGCGACCGCCTCGTCGTGATGCGCGACCGCCGCAAGATCGACGAGCGGGCCAACGACGACGTGAGCGTCTCGGACGTCCTCGAGATCATCGCGGGGGAGGTGCGCGCCGATGCGTAACCTGACTCGCAACAACCTGTTCTGGCCGCTCCTGGCTCTCGTGCTGCTGCTGGTGCTCAACCTGACGCGCACGCCCGACTTCTTCTCGATCCGCGTCCAGGACGGCCACCTCTACGGCAGCCTGATCGACATCCTGCGCAACGGGGCCCCGACCTTGCTGATCGCTCTCGGGATGACGCTCGTCATCGCGACCCGGGGCATCGATCTCTCGGTCGGCGCGATCGCCGCGATCTCCGGCGCGGTTGCGTGCACCTACATGGCCGGCTCGCCCGACGAGTCCACCGCCGGACGGGCGATCGTCGCGATGACCATGGCGGTCGGCAGTTGCCATCTTGATGGGCGTCTGGAACGGCTTCCTGGTCTCGGTGCTGGGGATCCAACCGATCATCGCGACCTTGGTCCTGATGACGGCCGGCCGCGGTGTGGCGATGCTGATCACCGACGGCCAGATCACCACGGTCAACAACTCGCTGTTCGGGAAGGTCGGAGCCGGCTTCGTGCTGGGCCTGCCCGTCGCGATCCTGATCGCCCTGGCGGTCTTCGCCATCACCGCCCTGCTGACCCGCCGCACGGCGCTCGGCATGCTGATCGAGGCGGTCGGCATCAACCCCGAGGCGAGCCGCCTCGCCGGCGTACGGGCCCGCACCATCACCTGGATCGTGTACGTCTTCGTGGCCCTCTGCGCAGGGATCGCGGGCCTGATGATCGCCTCCAACACGAGCGCGGCCGACGCCAACAACGCCGGCCTGTTCATCGAGCTCGACGCCATCCTCGCGGTCGTCATCGGTGGCACGTCGCTCGCCGGGGGTCGGTTCTCGCTGACCGGCACGCTGATCGGCGCGATGTTCATCCAGACGCTCGCGACCACGATCCCGACGATGGGCATCCCGGCCGAGACCAACTACCTGTTCAAGGCCGTCGTGGTCATCGTGGTCTGCCTGCTGCAGTCGCCGAAGGCGCGCGCAGCCCTGTCCGTACGACGACCGTCGCCCCAGCTCGCGAAAGGTTCGGCCGCATGAGCGCGCAAGCCCCCACGATCAAGGACCTCGGCAGCTCGCTGCCCGACTCGATCCGCCGCTTCACCCCGCCGCCGCGGTTCTATCCGGTCATCGCGACGTTCGCGTTGTTCGTCGGGATGTTCGGCGCCGGCAGCGTCCGCTACGAGGGCTTCTCGTCGCCGCAGACGATCCTGAGCGTGCTGGTCGACAACACGCACCTCATCGTCCTGGCTGTCGGCATGACGTTCGTGATCCTCACTGGGGGGATCGACCTGTCGGTCGGATCGGTGGTCGCACTCTCGAGCATGATCGCCGCGTCTGCCCTGCGCTCCGGCTGGTCGGCCCCTCTCGTGATCGTCACGGTCCTGCTGGTCGGCTCGGTCCTGGGCCTGCTGATGGGACTGGTGATCCACTACTTCGAGATCCAGCCGTTCATCGTGACGCTCGCCGGCATGTTCCTGGCGCGTGGCCTCTGCTACGTCATCAGCGTCGACTCGATCCCGATCAAGAACGAGACGTTCACGTCCTTCGCCCAGGGCACGGTCCAGCTCGGCGACTACTTCATCACCCCAGCGGTCCTCGTCGCACTCGCCGTGGTGGTCATCGGTGCGATCGTCCTGCACATGACGCGGTTCGGCCGCACCGTGTACGCCGTGGGCGGCAGTGAGCAGTCCGCTCTGCTGATGGGCCTTGCCGTGGCGCGCACCAAGATCGGCGTCTACGTCATCAGCGGCTTCTGCTCCGCGCTCGCGGGTCTTCTGTACGCGATCTACACGCTCTCGGGCTACAGCCTGACCGGGGTCGGCATGGAGCTCGACGCCATCGCCGCGGTCGTCATCGGCGGAACGCTGCTGACCGGCGGCTCGGGCCTCGTCCTCGGGCTCCGCTGTCGGCGTCCTGGTGCTCGGCCTCATCCAGTCGTTCATCTCGTTCGACGGCACGCTCAGCTCGTGGTGGACCAAGATCACGATCGGCGTGCTGCTGCTGGTGTTCGTCCTGATCCAGCGCCTCTTCACCCGGCGGACCACATGACGGCCAACCCCCAGCACGCGCCGGTGATGGCGGACGTCGCGAAGGTCGCCGGCGTCTCGCACCAGACGGTCTCGCGCGTCATCAACGGCATGCCCAACATCAAGCCCTCGACCCGCGAGCGCGTCGAGGCGGCGATCAAGGAGCTCGGCTACCGGCCCAACACCGCGGCCCGGGCGCTCGTGACCCGCAAGTCCTCGACGATCGGGATCATCAGCACCGAGTCCGGCCTCTACGGCCCCAACAGCATCCACCGCACCGTCGAGGACGCCGCGCGCCAGGCCGGCTACTTCGCCGGATCCGTGAGCCTGCCGACCGTCACGGCGCAGTCGCTGACCGACGCGATCGACCACCTGCTGCGCCAGTCCGTCGAGGGCATCGTCATGATCGCCGCGCAGTACGAGGCGCTCGACGCGATCCGCCGCCAGGACCCGGGCGTGCCGCTCGTCGTCGTCGAGGGCGACCTGTCCAAGGCCAGGTCCGCCGTCGGGGTCGACCAGCACCGCGGCGCCTACCAGGCGACGACGCACCTGATCGAGCTCGGCCACACGGCGATCGCGCACGTGCGCGGGCCGCTGGAGTGGACCGAGGCCGAGGCCCGCCGCCAGGGCTGGGAAGACGCACTGCGCGCCGCCGGGCTTGAGCTCGGGCCGCTCTACCTCGGTGACTGGACCCCGCGCAGCGGCTACATCGCCGGCCGCCAGCTCGCCTCGGAGGGCCGCCCCACAGCGGTCTTCGTCGCCAACGACCAGATGGCGATCGGCCTCATGCACGCCCTGCACGAGACCGGCATCGCGGTGCCCGACGACATCAGCATCGTCGGGTTCGACGACACCCCCGAGACCGAGTTCCTCAACCCGCCGCTGACGACCGTACGACAGAACTTCCAGGAGGTCGGCCGCCGCGCGATCGACGTCCTGCACGCCGCGATCCTCGGCCAGAGCGAGGATCTTCCGCGACTCATCGATCCCGAGCTGATCATCCGCTCGAGCACCTCCGCACCCCACCCCCGAAAGGCCCAGAAGTGAGCGAACAGTACGTCGTCGGAGTCGACTACGGCACCCTCTCGGGGCGTGCCTTGGTCGTCTCGGTCAAGGACGGCCGAGAGCTCGCGAGCGCCGTGCACGAGTACTCGCACGCCGTGATCAGCGACGCGCTGCCGACGACGCCGGACTCGCCGTTGCCGCCTGACTGGGCCCTCCAGGTGCCGTCCGACTACGTCGACGTGCTGCGCATCGCGGTGCCCGAAGCCGTACGTGCCTCGGGCATCGACCCGGCCCAGGTCATCGGCATCGCGACCGACTTCACCGCCTGCACGATGGTCCCGACGCTGGCCGACGGCACGCCGCTCAGCGAGCTGCCGCAGTTCGCCGACCGCCCGCACGCGTACGTCAAGCTCTGGAAGCACCACGCGGCGCAGGGGCAGGCCGATCGCATCAACGCGCTCGCCGAGCAGCGGGGCGAGTCGTGGCTGCCGCGCTACGGCGGGCTGATCTCCTCGGAGTGGGAGTTCGCCAAGGGCCTGCAGGTCCTCGAGGAGGACCCCGAGGTCTACGCGGCGATGGAGCGCTGGGTCGAGGCCGCCGACTGGATCGTCTGGCAGCTCTGCGGCACCTACGTCCGCAATGCGTGCGCGGCCGGCTACAAGGGCATCCTGCAGGACGGCGCCTACCCGGGGGATGACTTCCTCGCCGGGCTCAACCCTGCGTTTGCCGACTTTGTTAACGCTAAACTTGCCCAGCCGATCGGCCAGCTCGGCCGTCCCGGCGGGCACCTTGACCGCCGAGGCAGCGGCGTGGACCGGCCTCCCCGAAGGCATCGCGGTCGCCGTCGGCAACGTCGACGCTCACGTCACCGCACCGGCGGCGCAGGCCGTCGACGCCGGCCAGATGGTCGCGATCATGGGCACCTCGACGTGTCACGTCATGAGCGGCACGGTCCTGCGCGAGGTGCCCGGCATGTGCGGCGTCGTCGATGGCGGCATCGTCGCCGGCACGTGGGGCTACGAGGCCGGCCAGAGCGGCGTCGGCGACATCTTCGGCTGGTTCGTCGACCACGGCGTCCCGGCGTACGTCCGTGAGGCGGCTGACGCCGCGGGCGTCAGCGTGCACGAACACCTCACTGAGCTGGCCGCCCGCCAGCCCGTCGGGGCCCACGGGCTCGTGGCGCTCGACTGGCACAGCGGCAACCGCTCGGTGCTGGTCGACCACGAGCTGAGCGGGCTGATCGTCGGACAGACCCTGGCGACCCGCCCCGAGGACGTCTATCGCGCGCTGATCGAGGCGACCGCCTTCGGCACCCGCACGATCATCGAGACGTTCAACGCCAGCGGAGTGCCGGTCGAGGAGCTCATCATCGCCGGCGGCCTGTCCAAGAACCCGCTCCTCATGCAGATCTACTCCGACGTGACCCGCTTGCCGCTCTCGGTGATCGGGTCCGAGCAGGGCCCCGCTCTGGGCTCTGCCCTCCATGCTGCCGTCGCGGCTGGCGCGTACGCGGACATACGCGCCGCCGCGAAGGCTATGGGCTCCCTCAATCGGGCAGTCGTACTGCCCGATGAGGGACGCTCCAAGGTCTACGACCGGCTGTTCGCCGAGTACACGACGCTGCACGACCACTTCGGTCGCGGCGGCAACGACGTCATGCATCGACTCAGCGCCCTGCGTCGCGAGGCGCGGGCGGAAGGTGTCGTCATGACGCTCTCCCAGGACGTCCAGGCCACGATCCGCAGACTTCGCCAGGAGGTTTCCGCCCTGCACGCGGAACTGACTCGCTACGAGCTCGTGGTCTGGACAGCAGGCAATGTCTCGGCACGCGTGCCGGGCGCCGACATGATGGTCATCAAGCCCAGCGGGGTCAGCTACGACGACCTCACGCCGGAGAACATGGTCGTCACGGATCTCGAGGGCACGGTGCTCGAGGGTGATCTCGCGCCGTCCTCCGACACCGCCGCACAGGCGTACGTCTACCGGCACCTGCCCGAGGTCGGCGGCGTCGTGCACACCCACTCGACCTACGCCACGGCGTGGGCCGCTCGGGCCGAGCCGATCCCGTGCGTGCTCACGATGATGGCCGACGAGTTCGGCGGCGAGATCCCGGTCGGGCCGTTCGCCCTGATCGGCGACGACTCGATCGGCCGCGGCATCGTCGACACGCTGCGTGACAGCAACTCGCCGGCGGTCCTGATGCAGAACCACGGCGTCTTCGCGATCGGCAAGGACGCCCGCTCGGCGGTCAAGGCCGCCGTGATGTGCGAGGACGTCGCCCGTACGACCCACATCGCCCGCCAGCTCGGTGAACCGGTGCCCATCGCGCCGGACAAGATCGCCAGCCTCTTCGACCGCTACCAGAACGCGTACGGCCAGTGAGCCCCGCGAACCATCAGAAGGAGACGTCCATGAGCATCGCCGAACGCGAGATCTGGTTCCTCACCGGAAGCCAGGGCCTCTACGGCGAGGAGACGCTTCAGCAGGTCGCCGACCAGTCACGCGAGGTCGCCGAGACGCTGGCCGCTCACCCCGACCTCACGATCCGCATCGTGTGGAAGCCGGTCCTCACCTCGTCCGACGCGATCCGCCGGACGATCCTCGAGGCCAACGCCGACGACGCGTGCATCGGCCTGATCGGCTGGATGCACACGTTCTCACCGGCCAAGATGTGGATCAACGGCCTCGACGCCCTCCGCAAGCCGTTCCTGCACCTGCACACCCAGGCGCACCGTGAGATCCCGTGGTCGACGATCGACATGGACTTCATGAACCTCAACCAGGCCGCGCACGGCGACCGGGAGTTCGGCTACATCCAGACCCGGCTCGGCGTCGCCCGCAAGACCGTCGTCGGCCACGTCAGCAACCCTGACGTCGGCCGTCGCATCGGCGTCTGGGTCCGCGCTGCCGCAGGCGCAGCGGAGATGCGTTCGCTCAAGCTCGCCCGCTTCGGTGACAACATGCGCGACGTCGCGGTCACCGAGGGCGACAAGGTCGAGGCGCAGCTGCGGTTCGGCGTCTCGGTCAACACCTACGGCGTCAACGACCTGGTCGCGGTCGTGGACGCGGTCGACGAGACCGAGGTCGACAAGCTCGTCGGCGAGTACCAGGACCTCTACGACGTCGCAGCCGAGCTGCGCGTCGGCGGATCGCGCCACGACAGCCTCCGCTACGGCGCCCGGCTCGAGGCGGGCATGCGGCAGTTCCTCGACGAGGGCGGCTTCGGCGCGTTCACGACGAACTTCGAGGACCTCGGTGGACTGCGCCAGCTGCCCGGCCTCGCGGTGCAGCGCCTCATGGCCGATGGCTACGGGTTCGGCGGCGAGGGCGACTGGAAGACCTCGGTCCTCGTGCGCACGACCAAGGCGATGGCCGCGGGCCGTCCCGGCGGAACCTCGTTCATGGAGGACTACACGTACCACCTGGAGCCGGGCAACGAGAAGTCGCTCGGCGCGCACATGCTCGAGGTGTGCCCGACGATCTCGACCGAGAAGCCGACGATCGAGGTGCACCCCCTGGGCATCGGCGGCCGCGAGGATCCCGTACGCATGCGGTTCGTCGCCGATCAGGGTGAGGGCATCGTCGTGGGCCTGTCGGACATGGGCGACCGGTTCCGGCTGACGGCCAACGACATCACGCTGGTCGAGCCCGACGAGCCGTTGCCGCAGCTGCCGGTCGCGTGTGCCGTGTGGCAGGCGCATCCGTCGCTCTCGACGGCTGCCGAGGCCTGGATCATGGCCGGCGGACCCCACCACACGGTGCTGTCGACCGCGGTCGGCATCGAGGAGTTCGACGACCTCGCCGAGATCCTGAGCACCGAGTTGTTGCACATCAACGCGGACACGACGCCCAAGAGCTTCCTCAGGGAGCTCCGCTGGAACCAGGCGTACTACCGGCTCGCCGCCGGTCTCTGACCCTCACCCCACCACCGCCCTCCCAGGAGACATCATGAGCAGCCCTACCCATTTTCGGACTGTGACCCGGGTCACATCCGTGTGCCTGGCCATGTTCGCGCTGATCGCCGGCCTCATCGTCGGGCTCCCGATGACGGCGCAAGCCGCAGACGTCACCGACGGGCTCGTGCTCAAGTACGACCTGACGCAGTCGTCCGGGACGACGGTCGTGGACTCCTCCGGCAACGGCAAGGACGGCACGCTCACGGGCGGCGCCACCTGGGGTGGCGCGAACGGGCTGACGCTCGGTGGGACGGATGGCTACGTCAAGCTGCCCAACAACATCATGTCGGGGCTCACGTCGATCACGGTCTCGACGGATGTCTACATCGAGCCGACGCAGGCGACGCCCTACTTCATCTGGGGGCTGGGAAACACCGCCACCTCAGGCTCCGGAACGGGCTACTTCTTCGCCAGCGGCGACGCGTTCCGTACGGGCCTGACGACGACCAACTGGTCGGGCGAGAAGGTCACGACCAAGGGCTCGGCCCTCGCGCGCGGCGTCTGGAAGACCGTCACCTACACCCAGACCGGCACGACCGGCACCCTGTACGAGGACGGCGTGCAGGTCGCGCAGAACACCGCGGTCACGGTCAAGCCGAGCGACATCGGCGGCGGCACGACGACCAACAACAACATCGGCAAGTCCAACTACGCGGCCGACAAGTTCCTCAAGGGCAAGCTGCGCAACTTCCGCATCTACGACCGGGCGTTGACGGCCGCCGAGGTCACCTCGCTGGCTCCGTCGGACGCCGACCTGGTCGCTGCTGACAAGGCTGCGCTGTCGCTCGGTGACCTCTCAGCCGTGACGGCGAACCTGACGCTGCCCACCAAGGGCGATCGCGGCTCCGCGGTGACCTGGTCGTCCAGCAACACCGCGGTCATCGCCAACGACGGCACCGTGACCCGCCCCTCGGCTACCGACGATCCGGCGAACGTGACGCTGACCGCGACGTTGACCCGCGGCTCGGCCAGCGACACCAAGACGTTCCAGGCAACGGTCCTGCCGGCCGAGGGTGACCAGCAGAAGGCCGATGCCGACGCGGCGGCCATCAGCATCCCCGATGTCGACGACGTGCGCGGCAACATCACCCTGCCCACGAGCGGCAGCCACGGCACGGCGATCGCGTGGGCGTCCGACGACACCTCAGTCATCGACACGACGGGCGTCGTGCACCGCCCGGCCCACGGCTCGACCGCCGCGACGGTCCACCTCACCGCGACCGTCACGGTCGGCTCGGCCACCGCGACCCGGCAGATCACCGCCAAGGTCACGCCCAAGCCTGACCTCGGCCCGTACGCCGGCTATGCCTTCAGCTACTTCACCGGCGCCGAGGAGAGCATCTTCTTCGCCGCCAGCCGGGGCAACAATGCCCTGCAGTGGGACGAGCTCAACGGCGGCAAGGCCACGCTCAAGTCCACCAAGGGCACGACGGGTCTGCGCGACCCGTTCCTGATCCGCTCTCCCGAGGGCGACAAGTTCTACCTCATCGCGACCGACCTCGACATCGAGGGGACCAACTGGGACGCCTCGCAGCGCACCGGCAGCAAGTACCTCGAGGTCTGGGAGTCGACCGACCTCGTGACGTGGTCCGCCCAGCGGCACGTCAAGGTCTCGCCCGACACCGCGGGCAACACCTGGGCGCCCGAGGCCTACTGGTCCGACGAGCTCGGCTCGTACGTCGTGTTCTGGGCCTCGAAGCTGTACGCCGAGAGCGACACCAACCACACCGGCTCGACGTACCAGAAGATGCTCTACGCGACGACGCGTGACTTCCGGACGTTCAGCAAGCCCAAGATCTGGCAGGACTTCGGCGCCTCGCGCATCGATTCCACGGTCCTGAAGGACGGCGACACCTATCACCGCTTCACCAAGGACGAGGGCAGTGTCACCGGCTGCTCCGACATCATCCAGGAGAAGAGCAACGATCTCCTCGCGGTCGACGACGCCAGCCAGCCCGGCTGGGACATCAACAACCCTGCGTGGAAGCTCGAGGACTCCTGCATCGGCAAGAAGGCCGGCACGAAGGCCGTCGAAGGACCGACGGCGTTCAAGGCCAACGCGGGCGACAGCTCGGGCTCCAAGTACTACCTCTTCACCGACGAGTTCGGCGGCCGCGGCTACATCCCGCTGGGCACCGACAACATCAGTGCGCCCAGCTGGAAGGTGCCGGCCAGCTACAAGCTGCCCGGCAGCCCGCGGCACGGCACGGTCATCCCGGTCACGGCACGAGGAGCTCAAGAGGCTGCGCAACGATCCCGACCCGGTCAAGGCCAACGCCGATGGCGAGGTCGTGCACTACAAGCTCGACGACACCTCCGGCACGACCGTCAAGGACTCGTCCGGCAACGGCTACGACGGCACCCTGAGCGGCGACGCCTCCTGGTCCGCCGGCTCGCTCAACCTCGGCGGCACCAACGGGCACGTCAAGCTTCCGGACAACATCATGACGGGGCTCAGCCAGATCACCGTCTCGACCAAGGTGTGGATCGACCCGAGCCAGGCCAACCCCTACTTCATCTGGGGTCTCGGCAACACCGACTCCGGAGGGGCCGGCAGCGGCTACCTGTTCACGAGCGGCAACGACAAGTACCGGACCTCGATCGCGACCGGCAACTGGACGACCGAGCAGACAGCATCGGCCACCTCGGCAGCGCCTCGGGGCGCGTGGAAGACCTTGACCTACACGCTCAAGGACGGCACCGCGAGGGTCTACCTCGATGGCCTCAAGGTCGGCGAGAAGACCGGCGTCACGACCGTCCCCGGCGACATCGGCGGCGGGCGCACGACGGCCAACTACATCGGCCGCTCTGTCTACAACGCCGACAAGTACCTCAAGGGCAAGGTGCGGGACTTCCGCATCTACAACCGCGCCCTGTCCGCGGCCGAGGTCAGGGACATCGGTGCCGATCCGACCGCGATCACTGGTGTGCAGCTCGACAGCCTCAAGATCGACCCCATCATCGATGCGGCGTCGAGCACGGTGACGCTGCCGGTCAAGAAGGGCACCGACCTCAAGGCGCTGCAGCCGGCGTTCGAGATCGCCTCGACCTCGACGATCACGCCTGAGGTCACCGGACCGATCGACCTGAGCCACGAGAAGACCTTCACGGTCACCGCGGCCGGCGGCCAGACCCGGGACTGGAAGGTCCGTGCGGTCGAGATGAAGTCGCCGATCCTGCCGGGCTTCAACGCCGACCCCAACATCGTGCGGTTCGGCGACACCTACTACATCTACGCCACGACGGACGGCTTCCCCGGCTGGGGCAGCTCGAAGTTCAAGGTGTGGTCGTCCAAGAACCTGGTCGACTGGACCGAGCACGGCACGATCCTCGACCTGGGCCCGGATGTCTCGTGGGCTGACAGCAACGCGTGGGCACCGACAGCGGCGGAGAAGGACGGAAAGTACTACTTCTACTTCTCGGCGCAGCAGAACATCGGCGTCGCCGTCTCGGACTCGCCGCTGGGACCGTTCACGGACCCGATCGGCAAGCCCCTGGTCAGCAAGGCCGACTACGACAACGCTCAGCAGATCGACCCGGCGGTGTTCACCGACGACGACGGCCAGTCCTACCTCTACTGGGGCAACGGCTCGGCGTACGTCGTGCCGCTCAACGCGGACATGACGTCGTACGACGTGACCAAGCGCGTCAAGCTCAACGGCCTGACGGACTTCCGCGAGGGCATGTTCATGAACAAGCGCGCCGGCAAGTACTACCTCAGCTGGTCGATCGACGACACCGGCAGCGAGAACTACCGCGTGGGCTACGCGATCGGGGACAGCCCGACCGGCCCGTTCGTCAACAAGGGCGAGATCCTCACCAAGGACGCGAGCCTGGGCATCCTCGGCACGGGCCACCACTCGATCATCCAGGTGCCCGGCACGGACGACTGGTACATCGCGTACCACCGGTTCGGGATGCCCGGCGGCGACGGAACGCACCGGGAGACCACGATCGACCGGCTGTACTTCAACGCGGACGGCACGATCAAGAAGGTCGTCCCGACCCTGGAGAGCGTCGACCCGCTGACGTACGAAGGTGCGGCGCCGCAGGCGGCGATCTCGCACGCGGGCAGCAATGGCTGGTACGGCAAGGGTGCCGAGCTGACCCTCACGGGTGGCGACGGCGTGAAGGCGCTGCAGTACCGCATCGACGGCGGCGCCTGGAAGACGTACGACGCATCCGTCGCGCTGGACGCCGGGACGTACGGCATCGACTACCGGGCGCAGGGCGACAACCTGCAGTGGAGCGGCGTCTCGTCGCTCGACGCCAAGGTGGACCTCACGGATCCGGAGGTCACCGACGAGCTCGCCGACCGCACGGTCACCCTGACCGCGTCTGACGCGGACTCCGGGGTGGCGGCTGTCCAGTACCAGCTCGATGGCGGAGCCTGGCTGACCTACACCGCCCCGGTCGTGGTCGACGGCGCAGCCCACACGCTGCAGTTCCGCGCCACCGACGTGGCCGGCAACCAGGGAGCGACGGGGTCGCGCGACATCCCGAAGGCCGACGATCCCGGACCTGGAGCGGCGCCGGTGGCCACCACGGCACCGGTCGTCCTGGGTGTCCCGAGGGTCGGCGCACTCCTGACCGCATTCGACGGCGCATGGGATCAGTCGGGCCTGACGTTCAGCCGCACATGGCTGCGTGACGGCGTGCCGATCGCCAAGGCCACGGGCCGCACGTACCGGCTGACCGGCAAGGATGCCGGGCACCGCATCTCGGTGCAGGTGACCGCGACGAAGGCCGGTGTGACTCCGGGCGTCGCGGTGTCGGCCAAGACCGCCAAGGTGGCCAAGGCCGTCAGTCGCACGCATGCGTCGCTCAACGACACGTCGGTGCGCAGCGGCACGGTGGTCAAGCTGCGGGCGACGGTCAGGGCCAGCGGGGTCGTGCCCGACGGCAAGGTCGACGTCTACTACCGCGGCCGGCACATCAAGACGCTCACGCTGCGCGACGGCAAGGTGTCGTCGAGCTATCGCGTCGTCAAGAGAGGCAAGCACACCTTCCGGTTCGTCTACCGCGGATCGACCGGCGTGCTCTCGAGCTCGGACTCGCGTCAACATCCGAGTCCGCTGAAGCCCCGGGCGGCACCACCTCCTCTCCTCCAGTGAGGTGGTGCCGGCCGGTTTCCACACCATTCCAACAACCGTCGGCACCATCTTCGAGAGCGGGAACATCGTGATAACTCAGACTTCGACCTCCGGGCGGCGTTCGTTGCGCCATGGCCTGCTGCTCGCCAGCGCTGCCGTGTTGACGCTCACCATGCTCTCGCCGCAGACCGCGGACGCGGCAGACCCCTCGACGACGGGATGGCGGGACGACTTCGACGGCAGCAGCCTCTCCGCTGAGTGGAACATCACGAACGAGGACGCCCAGGCCTACTCGGTGACCGGCGGAAAGCTCGCGGTGTCGGGCCAGGTCGGCGACACGTACCAGGACAACAACAGCGCCAAGAACATCTTCATGGTCGACGTTCCCGCGGGCGACTTCACGGCGGTCACCAAGCTGTCCGCACCGGTCGCGAAGGTCTACCAGGGCGCCGGGCTCATCGCCTGGAAGGACATGGACAACTACGTACGCTCCGGGCTGACGTTCGTCGGCAACCTGTCGCCGTCCGGCATCGCCGTCGAGAACGACGTCGAGACGGGCGCCTCGTTCCGTGCGGCGTCGTTCGCGGACCGCCCGGGCGCGAACTCGGCGACGCTGCGCCTGCAACGCGTCGGCGGCACGATCACGACGAGCTGGTGGAACGACGAGACCGACGCGTGGGTCACCGCGGGTTCTGTCGACGTCACGTTCGACACGACGCAGGTCGGCCTCTACGCACTCGCGGCCCAGGACGGCACGGTGCTGCCGACCACCTTCGACTACTTCTCCGTCGATGCTGCACAGGGCAACGACATCGTGCCGACAAAGACGTTCGCCCTGAAGAATGTCGGCGCCAAGCCCTACCTCGTCAGCAACGGCACCGACCTGACCTTGAGCGACACGCGGCCGACGGCGAGCCTGGGCCTGACGGCCGAGGCGGCCGGCGGTGGCGCCGTGGATCTGCGGACCAAGGACGGCGGCCTGCCCCTCGTCATCGCCGACGACCGACTGACCCTCGGAACCGGTGGCGCGGACCCGACCGCTCTGCGGCTGACCGACGCCGGCGGCGGCAAGCTCTTCATCCGCGAGGCAGCCGACGGCGACTCGTACGCGACCGAGGCCGACAACGGCACGATCCAGATGGGCGACCGGCAGGATGCCGCCCGGTTCACGCTGAGCGAGATCGACGACAGCGTCGCCGCGCTGCACATCGACGGCGACGGCAAGGGCGCCTCGATCAGCGACACGATGTTCGGCATCTTCTTCGAGGACATCAACTACGCCGCCGACGGCGGGCTGTATGCCGAGCTGGTGCGCAACCGGTCGTTCGAGTTCAACTCCTCCGACAACGGCTCGTTCAACGGCCTCACGGGCTGGCAGACGCTCAACCGCAGCGGCAGCGGCACGACGGCAACCGTGCTGAACGACGGCGAGCGGCTCAACGCGATGAACCGCAACTACCTCAGGCTCGACGCGGCCGCCGCCGGCGACGGAGTGCGCAACACGAGCTTCAACAACGGCGTCGCGGTCAAGGCCGGTGCGACGTACACCGCGTCGGTCTGGGCCCGCAGCACCACGGCCCAGGACCTGACCCTGCGCGTGGAGAACAACGGCAACACGGCCGTCGCGGCGAGCGGCAAGGTCGCGATCGACGGCAGCGACACGTGGAAGAAGTACGACGTCGAGATCACCGCGACCGACACGACCGACGCGGGCCGCCTGGCGGTTCTCGCCGGCGCCGGCTCGACGATCCGGCTCGACATGGTGTCGTTCATGCCCGAGGACCGCTGGGTCGGCCCGGTCAACGGCAAGTCCGTGCTCCGCAAGGACCTCGCCGAGAAGGTCGCCGACATGAAGCCGTCATTCGTCCGGTTCCCGGGCGGCTGCGTCACGAACGTCGGCACGTTCAAGTCGTACGAGGAGAGCAACTACACCGACCGCAAGCGGACGTACCAGTGGAAGGAGACCATCGGGCCGATCGAGCAGCGCCCGGCGAACTGGAACTTCTGGGGCTACAACCAGTCGTACGGCATCGGCTACCTGGAGTACTTCGAGCTGGCTGAGGACCTCGGCGCGCAGCCGCTGCCGGTGCTGTCCGTCGGCGCCAACGGCTGCGGCAGCAACATCCCGGAGATGAAGGACGACGCCTCGATCGCGCGCTGGGTCGACGACACGGTCGACCTGATCGAGTTCGCCAACGGCAGCACCGACACCGAGTGGGGCGCCAAGCGGGCCGCGCTGGGCCACCCCAAGCCGTTCGGGCTGAAGATGATCGGCCTCGGCAACGAGGAGAACACCACGACGTTCGAGGCGAACTTCCCGAAGTTCCGCGACGCCATCAAGGCGAAGTACCCCGAGATCAAGATCATCTCGAACTCGGGACCTGACTCGTCAGGTGCGCGCTTCGACACGCTGTGGAAGTTCAACCGGGCGCAGAAGGTCGACCTCGTCGACGAGCACTACTACCGCGACCCGAGCTGGTTCCTGGCCAACAACCACCGTTACGACACCTACGACCGGAGCGGACCCAAGGTCTTCCTCGGTGAGTACGCCTCGCGGGGCAACACGTTCGCGAACGCGCTCTCGGAGGCGTCCTACATGACGGCGCTGCAGCGCAACGCCGACGTCGTGCGCCTGGCGTCGTACGCCCCGCTGCTCGCCAACGAGTCCAACGTCCAGTGGACACCCGACGCGATCTGGTTCGACAATGACGAGTCGTGGTCGTCGGCCAACTGGGAAGTCCAGAAGATGTTCGGCAACAACGTCGGCGACGAGGTCGTGCCGAGCACGTTCGACGGTGCGGTCAACCAGCCGGACGACATCTCAGGCGGCGTCTTCTTGTCGACGTGGAGCACTGCCGCTTCGTACGACAACCTCACCGTGAAGTCCAACGACAACGGCGACACCCTGTTCTCCGACACGTTCGACGACGCCTCCAAGTGGTCGCCGCAGTCGGGCACCTGGGCGGCGACGGGTGGCAAGTACACCCAGACGTCGACGTCGGTCAACGACGCCCGCAGCATCGTCACCGGTGCGTACACCAAGGACTGGAGCAACTACACGCTCGAGCTCGACGCCACCAAGCAGTCCGGCGCCGAGGGCTTCCTCGTCGGCTTCGGGGCCAAGGCGACGAACGACTTCTACTGGTGGAACATCGGCGGCTGGGGCAACACCCGTTCGGTGCTCCAGAAGGCGTCCGGCGGTGCGGCGAGCGAGGTCAAGGCGCTGGAGAACAAGAGCCTGGTGACGGGCCAGAAGTACCACATCAAGGTCGTCGTGACGGGGCACACGATCAAGCTCTACCTCGACGGTGAGCTGCAGATGTCGTACGACGAGGCGGCCTCGTCCGAGAAGCTGTTCCAGGTCGTCACGCGTGACAAGAAGTCCGGCGACCTGGTCGCCAAGGTCGTCAACACCGCGACCAAGCCCGTGCGCACGGCGGTCGACGTCTCGGACGTGGGCATCAAGGGTGCCGGCAAGGTCACGCAGCTG
The DNA here is from genome assembly GCA_963759975.1 of uncultured Actinomycetota bacterium. Classification (GTDB taxonomy): domain Bacteria; phylum Actinomycetota; class Actinomycetes; order Propionibacteriales; family Nocardioidaceae; genus Aeromicrobium. Next base: position 154,519 of record CAVXBS010000018.1, on the reverse strand, counting down.
ACCGCGTCGTCGCTGACGGACACCAACTCCAAGTCCAACCCGACCAAGGTCGTGCCGGTCACCAGCACGCTGAACGGGCTGTCGGACACGTTCACCTATGAGTTCCCGGCCTCGTCGGTCACGTTCCTGCGCATGGAGACGACCGACGTCGAGGCGCCGGTCGTGTCGAGCCTCGAGCTGGTGGGCGACAGCGCTCGAGGCACCTACGCCGACCCGGTGACGGTCAAGGTCGAGGCGACGGACGACCGCAAGGTCGACCACCTCGAGGTCTCCGTCGACGGCGGCGCCTTCAGCTCGAAGGCCGGCGCGAACGCATCGTTCGAGGTCGCCGGCGACGGCGCCCACACGGTGGCCGTACGCGCCGTGGACTCGTCGGGCAACGTCGGCGAGACGCGGCCCGTGTCGTTCACGATCGACGCGACACCACCGGTCTCCAAGGCCGTCGTGGACGCAGACGCTCGCACGGTGACGCTCTCGGCGGCTGACTCCGGGGCCGGCCTGGATCGCATCGAGTATCGCGTCGGAGGCTCGGGGGACTGGGCGACGTACGCGGATCCCGTCACGGTCGGAGACGAGGAGACGACCGTGGAGTTCCGCGGGGTCGACAAGCTCGGCAACGTCGAGGCCGCCAACTCGAGCGTCGTGCCCGCCAAGGGCAAGCAGCTCGCGGCGACCGTGACCGCCGTGACGCTGTCCGGCACCACGGTGAAGTTCGGCGACAAGGTGACCGCGACCGTACGGGTCAAGGGCACCGGTGGCGTCCCGACCGGTGAGGTCTCGGTGCTGTCCGGGGCGACCCTGCTCGGCTCGGCGCAGCTGATCGACGGGCGGGCGACCCTCACCTTGAAGGCGTCCGACATCGGCGTCGGCGCCAAGACGCTGGTCGCCCGGTATGCCGGCAACGCCGACTTCGCCGCCTCCCAGGACTCGGTCGGACTCACGGTGTCGAAGGCGTCGTCCCGTACGAAGGCGACCGTCTCGCCGAAGTCCATCACCCGGTCGAAGCACGCCAAGGTCTCGGTCGTGGTGTCCGCGAGCCCCTCAACCGCCCTCGCGGGCACCGCGACCGTCAGGGTCTACCGCAACGGCAAGCTCGTCACCGAGCGCACGGGCCAGGTCAGCTCGGCGGGTCGCGCCAGCATCACGCTGCCGCTGCTGTCCAAGCGCGATCGCTACACCCTCAAGGTGAAGTACTCCGGCTCGCCGACCGTCAGCAGCTCGTCCGCCGCATCGACCTACCTCCGAGTGAAGTAGGCCGCCGTGATCACCACCACCAGCAAGGGGCATTCCATGAAGGTCACGACCAAGGTCTCGCGCGGTTTCCTCGCGGCCGCGATGGGTGTTGCGATCACCGCTGCAGGGCTGGCGGCGACGCCGGCCGCGGCCAGCGACACGACGACCGGTCTCGTCGCCTGGTACAAGCTCGACGAGACCAGCGGCACCACCGCTGCTGACTCGTCGGGCAACGGGCGCACCGCGACAGTCGCCGGCACGGCGTCGTGGAACGCCGGTGACGGCTTCACGTTCGGTGGCGGCAGCAACAGCAGCGGCAATGCGATCTCGTTGCCCAACAACCTGCTGGCCGGGCTCGACGACGTGAGCGTCGACTTCGACGTCAAGGTCGACCCGGGCCTCAGCGGCAACTGGTTCATGTTCAACCTCGGCAACGCCGCGACCTATCCCAACGGCACGGGCTACCTGTTCGTGACCAACGACTCCAACGGCCGCTATCGCGGCACGATGGCCGTCGGGCGGCTTCGCGACCGAGCAGAGTGCATCGCGCGCGGGCGGCGTGGCCACCGGTGTGTGGAAGCACGTGACGCTGACGATCGCCGGCGGCACGCCGGCGACACCGGGCACCAGCAAGCTGTACGAGGACGGCGTGCTCGTCGCGACCAACAGCAACATCACCGCCAAGCCGTCCGAGATCGGCGAACCCGATGGCGTGTCGACGCGCAACGTCATCGGGCGCTCGGCGTACTCCGGCGACCTGTCGTTCAAGGGCGCGATCCGCGACTTCCGGATCTACGGTCGCGCTCTCGACGCCGGTGACGCGGCGACGCTGTCGGCCAAGACCTCGACCGCGGCGACCACGGCCGACAAGGCCGCGCTGACGCTGGGCGACACCTCTGCGGTCACCGCCAACCTGACGCTGCCGGCCAAGGGCTCGGCCGGCTCGACGATCACCTGGGCCTCGTCGGTCCCGGCCACCGTCAGCAGTGCCGGTGTCGTGCACCGGCCCGCCCACGGTGCCGGCAATGCCGCCGTCACCCTGACGGCGACCATCACGCACGGTGCCGTGAGCACGACCAAGGACTTCCAGGTCACGGTGCTCGAGGACGAGCTCGACGACGCCGCCAAGGTGCAGGCCGCGCTCGCCGCGATCGAGCTCGTTCACCCCGATGACGTCCGTGGCAACCTGACGCTGCCGACCAAGGGCGCCTCGGGCACGGCCTTGACCTGGGCGTCGTCCAAGCCCGGTGTGGTGACCTCCACGGGTGAGGTGACGCGCCCCGCGCACGGTGCCGACCCGGTCGACGTCACGCTGACCGCCACCGGCAAGCTCAACTCCACGACCGGCACCCGCGACCTCGTCGTGACGGTCAAGCCGGCACCGGCTGCGCTCGACCTCAAGGCGTACGCCTTCGCCTACTTCGCCGGCGAGAGCACGGACGACGGCGAGAAGATCTACATGGGCGCCAGCAAGGGCAACGACCCCATGGACTACGACGAGCTCAACGACGGCAAGCCCGTCCTGGCCTCGCAGTTCGGCACGAAGGGCCTGCGCGACCCGTTCATCATCCGCTCGCACGAGGGTGACCGCTTCTACCTGCTCGCGACCGACCTCAAGGCATACCCGGCGGTCGACTTCGGCAAGGCGCAGCAGACCGGCAGCAAGTACCTCGAGATCTGGGAGTCCACCGACCTCGTGCACTGGAGCAACCAGCGTCACGTCAAGGTGTCGTCGGACTTCGCCGGCAACACCTGGGCGCCGGAGTCGTACTACGACGAGAACACCGGCGAGTACGTCGTCTACTGGGCCTCCGCGCTCTACCCGACGACCGAGCACCGCCGGCCGCGACATCAACACGTCGTACCAGCGGATGATGTACGCCACGACCCGCGACTTCGTGACGTTCAGCGACCCGAAGCCGTGGATCGACGTCAAGCGCGGCACCGGCAAGGGCATGATCGACGCCACGGTCGTCAAGGACGGCGACACGTTCTATCGCGTCGTCAAGGACGAGGCGTACATGATCCCGCGCCAGGAGAAGTCGACCGACCTGCGCGCCACGGTCACCGGCTCGCTGCCGACCACGACCTCGGCGCCGGGCTGGCAGCTCGTCAAGGAGAAGCTCGGCCTCGGTCAGCCCAACCCGTGGGGCGGCACGTTCACCGGCGGCGAGGGCCCGACGGTCTTCCGCGACAACAAGGATCCCGACCACTGGATCATGTTCATCGACCAGCCCAGCTATCACGGCGGCCAGGGCTACATGGCGTTCGAGACGCACGACATCGCGTCGGCGGACTGGACGGCGGTGCCCGACGCGGACCTGCCCAGCAGCCCGCGGCACGGCACGGTGCTGCCGGTGACGCAGGCCGAGCTCGACCGGATGCGGCTGAACCTGCAGCCGGACCTGCTCGTCGAGTCGGTCGAGCCGCTCACCGTGAGCACCAAGGCCGGCACTGCGCCGGCGCTGCCCGACAAGGCGACGGTGCACTACGCCGACGGGTCGACCAAGGACAAGACCGTCGACTGGGACGACATCGACCCGGCGAAGTATGCCGACGTCGGCACGTTCGACGTCGAGGGCGACGTCGCGCCCGGCTCGACGGTCCGCGCCAAGGCGACCGTGACGGTCACCGACGCGCTCGACCCCACCGTCACGCTGTCCACCGACCCGGTCAGTCCTGACGGCGCTGGCCGGCTGGTGGGTGTCCTCGCCGGTCGAGGTCACCGCAGCGGGCTTCGACGACCGCGAGGTCGCCCGCGTCGAGACCTCGGTCGACGAGGGCCCCTGGGTGCCCGTCGACGCCGACGAGGTCACCGTGCAGGTCAGCGGCGAGGGCGCGCACTCCGTACGGGCGAGGGCCACCGACGCGAGCGGCAACGTCTCGCCGGCGCAGACGCTCGACCTCAAGATCGACACCGCGGCCCCGATCAGCAAGGCCTCGGTCGACACCGCTGCGCGTACCGTCGCGCTCACCGCGGCCGACGAGACCTCCGGCGTGGCCCGGGTCGAGTCGCGGATCGGCACGTCCGGGACGTGGACCACGGGCAGCTCCGTGCTCGGTCGGCTCGGGTGAGACCGTGGTGCAGTTCCGCGCGGTCGACAAGGCCGGCAACGCCGAGGAGCCGAACGTCGTGACGGTGCCCGCGGTCGGGCAGGGCCTGCACGACTCGGTCACCGTCGCGACGCTGTCGGCGAGCAAGGTCCGCTACGGCTCGAGCGTCACGGTCACCGCGAGGGTCAATGGCGCGGGCCAGACGCCGACCGGAGCGATCCGCGTGCTGTCCGGCGACACCCTCGTCGGCAGCGGCACGCTCGCGAACGGCCGGGCGACGATGACCGTCAAGACGGCCTCGCTCGGCTCGGTCGGGACGCACCCGCTCACGGTTCGCTACGACGGTGACACCGAGTATCGCGCCTCCGACGACGCCGTCACGCTGACCGTGATCAAGGCGGCGTCGAAGGTGTCGGTCTCGCTGTCGCCGTCGAGGATCACGGCGAAGTCCCACGCCAAGGTGAGCCTGAAGATGATCGCCAACCCGGTGGTCCCGGTGACCGGCAAGGTGCGGGTCGAGGTGAGGGCCGGCGGCAGGACGTACGTCAGCCGCAGCCTCGCGATCGGTTCGGGTGGCCGGGTCACGACGACGCTGCCCAAGCTCAAGAAGCGCACCTACAGCCTCCGCATCACGTATGCCGGCAGTGCTTCGGTCGAGTCGATGTCACGGACCGTGACGCTGCGGGTGCGCTAGGGATGCTGCACGAGCTGGCCCGCGCGGAGGTCCGGGGTCGCCACCACAGTGACTGGGTGGCGACCCTGGACCGGCTGCGCGCGCGGGCCATGGACGATGCCGGGCTGGAGCTGCTGCTGGAGTGCATGGCCGCGGCCGAGCGTGAGGCGTGGGCCGTCCAGGGCGTCCCCACGCCGGAGTATGCGCATCGCGCGGCGGTGATCCATCGGCGGCGCCGCGACCACGCCGCGGAGGTCGAGGTGCTGGAGCGGTGGATCGCCGCCTGCCCCGAGCCGCGCGACCCCTACAGCCGGCTGGCCGTGCGGCTCGTCAAGGCCCGGCGCCTGCGCGACGCTGCGGGCAGTCAGACCCGGCGCAGGGCGTACCGGGCCGCGTTGTAGCCGCACATGCCGTGGGCGCCGGCGCCCGGGGGAGTCGCCGCGGAGCAGAGGTAGACGCCGTCGGCACCGGTCGCGTACGGGTGCAGGGTCGCGCGTGGCCTGGCGATGAGCTGCCGCGCGGTGTTGGCGCCGGCGATGATGTCGCCGCCCACGAAGTTGGCGTTGCCGGCCTCGAGCTCGGCGGTCGTACGTACGTGGGTCGCCAGGACGCGATCGCGGAACCCGGGTGCGAACCGCTCGATCTGGCTCGTGATCGCCTCGGTCGCGTCGCCGGTGAAGCCGGCCGGCACGTGCGCGTAGGCGTACAGCGGGTGCACCCCGTCCCGGGACCGGGTGGGATCGGCGACGTACTGCTGACCGACGAGCACGAACGGGCGGTCGGGCATTCGGCCCTGCGACACCGGCCGCTCGGCGTCGGCGATCTCCTCGTACGTCCCGCCGAGGTGCACCGTGCCGGCGGAGCGGGACGGCTCATGCGTCCACGGCACCCCGCCCTCGACCGCGTAGTCGACCTTGAAGGCGCCCGGCCCGTGCTGATAGCGCCGGTACGCCCGGGACACGCGCGCCGGCATGCGGTCACCGATGATGGCGGCCGCGGATCGCGGCGAGGTGTCGAGCATGACGATGTCGGTGGGCCCGACCTCGTCCAGCGAGCGCACCGTCACGCCGGTCTCGAACGTCACGCCGCGAGCCGTCGCGAGCTGGATCATCGCCCGGCTGATCTCGCCCGTCCCGCCCTCGGCGACGGGCCAGCCCAGGGCGTGGGCGGAGGCGCCGAGCGCGACCGGTATCGACGACGACAGGACTCCGGAGAACGGCCGGAACGTGTGTGCGGCGGCGCCGGCGAACAGGCCGCGCGCCTCGGGTGTGGCCCAGCGGTGGGCGAGGGCCGGGATCGGCAGCGCGGCGTACGCGCCGAACCTCGCGAGGTGTACCGGATGGCTCGGCACACGGAGCACCGGCTGGAGGATGTCGTCGGTGAGTGCGCCGAACCGCTCTGCCAACGGCCCGAAGAGCCGCTTCCAGGCGCGGCCGTCCGGGCCCAGCACGGCGGCCGTCTCGTCGACCGATCGCCACACGGCCGCGCCCCGCCCGTCGTCGAGTGGATGGCTGAACTGGACGTCGGGCCAGCGCCACACCAGGCCGGCGCTCGCCGAGGTCGAACTCCTTGGCGAACGCCGAGCCGACCGCCAGCGGATGGATCGCGGAGCACTCGTCGTGCACCAGGCCCGGCAGTGTCAGCTCGCTCGAGGTCGCGCCGCCGCCGAGCCGGTCCGCCGCCTCGAGCACCGTGACCTCGATGCCGGCGGCGGCAAGGGTGAGGGCGGCGGCGAGGCCGTTGGGGCCGCTGCCGACGACGGTCGCGGTCGTCACCGCTCGACGCGCCAGACGCTGGGCGCCGTGCCGTGATCGCGCTTGAACGCGCGGCTGAAGGCCTCGTCCGACTCGTACCCGACCTGGCGCGCGACGGCCGTCACCGACAGGGTCGTCGAGCGCAGCAGGTCCTCGGCGACGTGCATCCGCCAGCCGGTCAGGTAGCGGATCGGCGCGAGGCCCAGCACCGAGCGGAACCGCTCGTCGAGCCCGGTGGACGAGACCGTGGCCTCGCGTGCGAGGTCGGCGAGTGTCCACCTGCGGCCCGGGTCGCCGTGGATCGCGGCAAGTGCGGGCGCGACGACCGGGTCGCGGAGGGCGGCCAGCCAGCCGGTGTCGGTCGCGGGCGCGTTGGCCAGGTGCAGCTTGAGCACCTCACGCAGCAGGAGCTGAGGGATGTCGGTCGGGGTCGCGACGCGATCGTCGGTCACCTGGCTCGTCTGTTGGAGCACGAGGTCGCTGCTCGCCCTGACCCACGACCGTACGGGTCCCTCCGGTGGAGTCACCACGAAGACCGGTGGGAAGACGCCCATGCGGGGGTCGAACAGCCGGTCGTCGCACGCCAGGTAGCCACACACGAACTGGCTCCTGTCCCCGCCACGACCGATGGCGATGTGCGGCACCGCATCCCAGGGCGGTGGCTCGATGAGCTGCGAGATCGGCACGACCTCTGCGGTCTCGAGCCCGCCCATGCGGTGCTGATCGTTGTAGGGCAGCACGATGACGTCCCCGTCGCGGGCCCACACCTTGTGGGATCCGGCCTCGACCCAGCAAGTGCCCGACACCACGACGTGGAAGATGACGAGCCGCTCCGCGTCAGGCGCCAGCACGGCGGCGATGTCCTGCGACGGCAGCGATTCGTACGCCCACGCCTCGGTGCACTCTCCGTGCAGGAAGATCGCTCCGGTCAGCTGGACCTTGGCCAACGCCTCGGAAAGCGCGGCGGATCGGTCAGCCGTTGCGGCATCCCGGTCATGGTCGCCACGCGCCATCGTCATGAAACTGAGTGTGTCAGCACTTTCTCGAGGGAGACAGCACATGTCGAACCACATCAGGGCCGATCGGTTCAACGCCACGGGCTTCTCCCGCTGGGTCAACGGTGGCGCGGGCCGGGCGTTCCGGCTCGTCGCCGGCGCCGCCTGGCTCACGTTCGGACTGCTCTTCCTCGATCACTGGTGGGGGGCGGCGGCAGCGGCATGGAGCTTCTTCCCGCTGAGCGCCGGCCTGTTGGACCTGTGCTGGATCAGTGCCGCTCTCGGTGGGCCGCTTCGCGGCAGGACCATCCGTACGACACGGGCTCACAGTGCGGCGGAGCGTTCGCCGGCAATCTGACGTCAGGAAGCGATCAGGCGGGGGGCGAGACTCGTGACGCGTCGTTCGATCTCGGTGTAGGCGAGGTCGAACGCCGCATCGTCGCCCTGCGCCACGGGGTCCGGCACGGACCAGTGGAGATTGACGGCCGGGCTGAGCTCCTCGTAGGCGTTGTCGCAGACCGCGACCACGTAGTCGTCATCGGTGGCGACGTCGGACAGCATGCTGGGCGCCGATCCGATGAGCTTCAGCGAACGTCGTTTGGCGACGGCCTTGGCGCCGTCTGACACGCGCTCGGCTGGACGTGTGCCGGCCGATGCCACCGGTACGTCGCTCACCCGGCGCCACAGGGCTGCGGCGAGCTGTGACCTCGCCGAGTTGGCCGAGCACACGAACAGGATGCGGCCGATCTGGAGCCCGTCGGCTGGCGGGGGCTCGACGAGCGAGGAGTCGAGGAGAGTCAGGTAGGTCCGACGGCGGTCGCCCTCGGATCGTCGGCGAGCGACCAGGCCGGCCTCCTCGAGCACCTTGAGGTGATGCGCGAGCAGGTTGGACGGCAGGCCGACGACAGCCTGCAGCTCGCTGGGGGAGCGGTCGCCAACCGTCAGTTCCTCCACCACCATGAGGCGCGCGACGTCGGCCAGCGCCGCATGTCGCGCAGCCCTCTCGGCCAAGGTCATTCGCTCAATATTCATTGAGTCGAGTTTGACTGAGCTAATCGCGGAGGTCAAGATGAACACGTGAATGCCCCTGCACCGACATCAGCGCCGCAGCCGCTCGCCAGGCGACTGCTCGCGGAGTTCCTCGGGACCGGCCTCCTCGTGACCGTCGTGGTCGGTTCTGGCATCGCCGCCGCTGACCTCTCACCTGACGACATCGGTCTGCAGCTCCTCGAGAACAGCATGGCCACGGTCTTCGGCCTGGCGGTCCTGATCCTCATGCTCGGTCCGGTGTCCGGCGCGCACTTCAATCCTGTCGTCACGGTGGCCGACTGGTTCCTGTCGCGTCGTGACCCCGAAGGCTTCTCGGCAATCCACATCGCCCCGTACGTCGTCGCGCAGGTCGTGGGCGCGGCCGCCGGCGCGTTGCTCGCCAATGCCATGTTCGACGTCGGCACCACGTTCTCCGCGCACGAGCGCGCGAGCGGTGGACACCTGCTGGGTGAGGTCGTCGCCACGGCAGGGCTGGTGCTGCTGATCTTCGCGCTCGTCAGGTCCGACCGCGTGACGCTCGCGGCGCCGGCGGTCGGTGCCTACATCGGCGCCGCCTACTGGTTCACCAGCTCGACCTCGTTCGCCAACCCTGCTGTGGCGATCGGCCGGATGTTCTCCAACACGTTCGCCGGCATCTCCCCGAGCTCGGTTCCGGCATTCGTCATCGCCCAGGTCGTCGGGGCGGCGATCGGTATCGCCCTGATCCTGTCGCTGTACCCCTCCCCATCACGCCGCACGCCCACCAAGGAGAGCCCCATGCCTGAACGCCCCGCCGTCCTGTTCGTCTGCGTGCACAATGCCGGTCGCTCCCAGATGGCCGCGGGCTTCCTGCAGGTCCTCGGTGAGGGACGCATCGACGTACGGTCTGCCGGCTCGATGCCGGGCAACGCGATCAATCCGGTCGCCGTCGCAGCCATGGCTGAGGTCGGTATCGACATCGCGGGCGAGCAGCCCAAGAAGCTGACCGACGACGCGGTCGTCGCCTCGGACGTCGTCATCACGATGGGCTGCGGCGACGAGTGCCCCTTCTTCCCGGGCAAGCGCTACGAGGACTGGGTCCTCGATGATCCGGCCGGCCAGGGCATCGAGGCGGTTCGCCCCATCCGTGACGAGATCAAGGCTCGCGTCGAGCAGCTGATCACGTCGCTCGACTCGAGTCCGTGAGGGTGCTGCTCACCGGCGCGGAGGGTCTCGACGCGTGGCGCGGTGAGGGCTGCTGCGCGCCGGCGGCGTCACAGGGCTGCACGGAGGCTGCTGCGACTAGATGTACTCGGCCATCAGGTTGGTTGCAGTCGGCTGATCGGTGGTTTGCCTCCGAGCGCGCTGTGGCGTCGCTCATTGTTGTAGTGCTCGAGCCATGGTGCAAGGGCCGCTTGCCGCTCGGCATTGCTGGTGAACGGTTGGCGGTATGCCCACTCGGTCGCCAGGGTCCGGTTGAGTCTCTCGACTTTCCCGTTCTGCCACGGGCAATGGGGGCGGATGAACTTCTGGGTGATGCCCAGATCGGCGCACGCCTGCTTCACATCCGCGGAGTATCGGTAGGCGAACGCGTTGTCGGTCATGAGCCGCTCGATCCGGGTGATGCCATGGGCGGCGAAGTAGGCCGCAGCTCGTCTCAGGAACGCCGCGCACGTGGTGCCCTTCTCGTCGGGCAGGATCTCGGAGTAGGCCAGCCGCGAGTGGTCATCGACCAACGAGTGAACATAGTCGTAGCCGATCGGCTTCTTGTCGGCCCTGGCCTGGTGGTTTCGGACGGTCTGGCCCTTGGCTCGCCAGCCTCCTCCGTCGGGAATCTTCCCAAGTTTCTTGACGTCCATGTGGGCCAGCTCGCCTGGACGTTCACGTTCGTAACGGATCGCCGTGGCCTTCGATGACTTGATCAGCTGCCCGGTCATCGGGTCACAGTCCCGCAAATACGCCACTTGGTGACGACGCAGAATCCGCGACACCGTCCGGGCCGGGACGCCGATCCTGGGACCAAGAACGTCTTGGCCGTCACCGCTTGCAGCCCTGGCGGCGAGGACCTGCTTCTCAACCTCATCGCTGGTCTTGGTCGGCATCGAGTGAGGGCGCGACGACCGGTCACGCAGACCTTCGACACCTGCCTCGGCGAACCGGTCGATCCATCGCTTCACGCAGCCGCGTGAGACGCCCATCGCCGAAGCAATGTGGGCTTGCTTCCAGCCGGCCTGATGACGCTGGACGATCAGCAGCCGGCCATGAATCGTGGTGCGAGCACTACCGTGGGACACGAGAACCTCCGTGATGGATGTGAGTCTTCGACAACCCACACCCCACCCGGGGGTTCTCACTTCGTCAAGCAGATCCTGCTACCCACGTCCTGGCCGAGTACAACTAGACCCGGCTGTCCGCAGGCGTGCCGGTGGGCCGCCGGACCCACGGTCAGGCGGCTTGGCGGTAGGGGCTTCGTCGTCGTCGGCGCAGGGTGCGGCCGTGGAGGTTGGTGAATTGGAATCCGTCGACGGCGTTGCCGGTGATGCGGAGTCTGCCGCGGTGGAGGAGGTGGTGGCAGCGGGTGCAGAGGCCGATGAGGAGGTCCAGGTCGGTGGGTCCGCCCCTGGACCACCAGATGGTGTGGTGGATCTCCAGATGCGTGTGGTTGCAGCCAGGTGTGGCGCAGACACCCTGCTGGCGAGCGATCACCGCACGGCGTTGGAGCAGGTTGGGTTGGTACTTGGCGGTGCCGGCGTTCAGGATCTGGGCCTGCCGGTGACCCCCGTGGTCCTTCATGAGGAAGGCGGTGAACTCACTGACGCACAGGAAGTACATGAGCAGGTTGGGCCCGATCGGACCGTGGCCGGCGAGTGTGGCTGGTTCGGTGGCCGGCGTGGGGTCGGGGACGGTGAAGGGTTTCTCGGCGGCGTTCTTGGCCTGCTGGGCGGCGGCTTCCAAGGTGTCGGCGTCGACGAACACCGACAGGTGTGGTTTGACGCCTTTGTCCGAGGGCAGCCCGTTGGCCAGGATGCTGTCCAGCAGGTCATCAAGCCCCTGGACCCGGCGTTCAGAACCAGTCCGGTCGTCGTCCTTGTCCCGGGGTGCTGCCACGGAGTCGAGGACCTTCTTGAGCTTGGCCCCGGTGACCGTGTTGAGGAACCCCGTGACATGAAAGCCTTCGGGCAACGCGTCAACGTTGATGTCTTCCTTGTCCATCCCACGTTCGTAGGCGTCGTCGAGGTCCTGGGGGTGGAGGATGCCTTGAAGGTGCTTGATGGATTCGAACAGCTCGGCCGGTTCGTGCTCGAGGGCCACAGCGAGCAGGACTTCCTCGTGTTGGCGCATCGGATCCAGACCGACATGCTTGAGTCCGTAGACGAATGCCCGAACATGAGCAGCGCTGATCCGACCGCCGAACGCGGCCTCGGCGACCAAGGGCAGGTCACGCAACACGATCGCGCCACGGACCAGGGCGTTGGCCGGCCCGGCGTTCATCCGCAACTGGTTGCGGACCCACGTGTTCAACGTCGACGCCCCGTCGAGCTCGAACTCCTTGGACGCGCTCAAGCTCGGCCAGCAACGCAGCCTTGACCGCATCCAAAGCATCCTGCGCTGCCTGAACCGCATGCAACTGTTCCCGCACATCCCCGGACCGAAGCGTCTGCGCAGCCGTGCGCATCGCCGCGATCGTGGCCCCCGGATTCATACCCACGATTCTACTCGAACACCTGTTCGAAGGCAAGGGGAATTCGCCGGAATCGCAACCACGATCGACTGTCCGACCCTTGTGCAACGATAACCTCACGAGCACTGTCCTCGGTCGAACAGGCGGCCCTCGATCAGCCGATCAGCTCATTGCTACTGCTCGACCTGCAGTGTCTCGGCCAGCATTGGAAGGGCGCCGGGGACGAGTGCGTAGTAGGACCACGTGCCGCGCTTCGTTCGGGTCAGGAGTCCGGCGTCGACCAGGATCTTGAGGTGGTGCGACACGGTCGGCTGCGACAGGTCCAGCGGCTCGTTGAGATCGCACACGCACGCCTCGCCACCTTCGTGCGCCGCCACGAGTGACAGCAGTCGCAACCGCGTCGGATCGCCGATCGCCTTGAACCGGGCCGCGAGTGCGCCCGCCTCGTCGGCGCCCATGGCTCCGCCCGTGATGGGGGAGCAGCACGCGGTGGCGGCGGACTCGAGCACGGTGAGCTGGGTGGACATGCACCCAGCATACCCTTTCATTGACATCTATCAATGAAAGGGTATCGTCGCATTCATCGAAACTTGTGAATGAAACAGGAGATCCCATGTCAGACCTGCAGCACCCTGAACTTCCCGTCGTCGTCATCGGTGCCGGCCCGGCGGGTCTGGCAGCCGCCGCGCAGCTGCGCAGCCGCAGGATGTCGTTCCTCGTGCTCGAGGCCGGTGATGTCGCCGGCGCAGCGGTGCGCGAGTGGTCGCACGTGCGCCTGTTCTCCCCATGGTCCGAGCTCATCGACCCGGTCGCCGCCGAGCTGCTCGAAGGCGCGGGCTGGACGAGTCCTGACCCTGGCGCGTACCCCACGGGCGGGACCTGGGCCGATGACTATCTCCGGCCGCTCGCGGACGCCCTGGGCGGCACCGTGCGGTTCGGCACCAAGGTCGTCGGCGTCGCCAAGCGTGGCCGCGACCGCCTCGTCGACTCGGGTCGCGCGGGTGAGAGCTTCACGGTGCACGTGGAGACGGCAGCCGGGGATGAGCGGATTGCTGCCCGGGCCGTGATCGACGCGTCGGGCACGTGGACCGGGCCGAACCCGCTTGGTGGCGACGGCCTCCCCGCCCTCGGCGAGCGCGCGGCCGCGGACCGCATCGCGTACCGGATCCCGGACTTCGCCGAGCCCGGCACGCGGGCGAGGTATGCCGGTCGGCACATCCTGGTCGCCGGCACCGGCGCGTCCGCGAAGGGTGCGCTGATCGCGCTGGCTGCGCTCGCGAACGACGAGCCGTCGACCCGCGTCTCGTGGCTCGTCCGGCGGGCGAGCGTCGGTGCGGCTTTTGAGGGCAGCGAGGACGACGAGCTCGTTGAGCGCGGAGCGCTGGGTCGTCGTGCGCAGGAGGCTGTCGCGTCCGGACCAGTTCGTACGCTCAACAGCTTCCGCACGGCATCGGTCGAGCGCGCCGACGACGGCACGTTGACCGTGACCTCGATGGACGGTCAGGTCGTCGAGGGCGTGGACGAGGTCATCGCACTCACCGGGTTCCGGCCCGACCTGTCGATGTTGTCGGAGATCCGGCTCGACCTCGACCCCGTGCTGGAGGCGCCGCGCCGGCTCGCTCCTCTGATCGACCCCAATGTGCACTCCTGCGGGTCGGTCGCGCCGCACGGCGCCAAGGAGCTCGCGCAGCCCGAGGTCGGCTTCTACCTGGCTGGCATGAAGTCGTACGGCCGGGCGACCTCGTTCCTGACGCTCACGGGGTTCGAACAGACCAGGTCGATCGTGGCGGAGATCGCCGGTGACCATGAGTCGGCGGCACGCGTCGAGCTGACGCTGCCGGAGACCGGCGTCTGCGGCGGCTCGGGGGCCTTCGACGACGCTGTCGGCGGTGGCTGCTGTGGCACCTCTGCCGGTCCCGAGCTCATCACGTTGGGCGTCCGCTCCGATCACTGACGAGACGGCACTGACGGGTCGCGCCGTCTAAGTCGCGACGGGCTGCCCCCCCGGAGGTCGGCGTAGGCGGTTGTCAGTTCTGGTCAAGTTCGCCTGCTGCGGTGACGAGCAGTTCTGCGAACAAGGCCGCGGTTTCCGATTTCGTTGTAGGTGGTTGGAGCAGATGAATGGTTCGGTGGGCCGGTCGCCCACGGAGTCCTCGATGCACGAGACCTGGGTCGGTTCTGCGAGCCATGTAGGACACAAGGGCGACGCCGTATCCGGTGCCTACGAGAGCTTGGGCCACGTCGTACGACTCCGTCTCGAATCTGATTCTCGGATCGAATCCGGCCTCTTTGGTGACTCGGTCGAACTGGTCTCGGGCTGCGGTTCCTCCTCGTATGACCACCCAGGACTCATCTGCTAGTGAACTCAGTTTGATCGGGCCGGTGGCGCGAGCCAAGGGGTGGTCATCTGCGAAGGCGACGACCATTGGATCCTCCACGATCGTCGTGATCTTCAGGTCTGGAGTGACGGTTGGCGGCTTGTCCCACGACGCGATGACTGCGAGATCGAGTTCTGAGCGGCGGACGAGTTCGGGGCCATCTGCGGACTGGATATCAGTCACCGACAGGTCGACGTCGCGAACTTGGTGCCGCAATGCGGTCATTGCGGGGGGCAGCAAGTGAAGTGCGGCGGCTTGGAATGCGCCCACGCGTAGACGGCGAAGAAGGCCTTGTCGGTAGGCCGGGAAGGATGCCACTGCATCGTCGACCTCCCGGCCGATCCTTCTCCCGTGGGCGGCGAGCGCAAGCCCGGGCGGGGTGAGTTTCGCTCCGCGGGGCCCGCGCTCTACGAGCTTTACCTGCCAATGGTTTTCGGCCCGCACGAGCCTCTGAGACACGGCAGGAGGTGTGAGGCCGAGAAGGTCGCCTGCAGCAGAAAGGGTCCCGTGTTCATCAATCAGCGAAAGCAGCAAGAGTTGGTCTGCCAGATCAGTCTTCATGATTCTTAATACAAGCACGTTAATCATTACTTTTCTACATAGCTGTTTGGCGGGACGCTGGACTCACATTCTGGAGGTCAACAATGCTCGTCAGCTTCATTTGCACGACGTGGGTGCTCGCCATGCTTCCTGGTGTCGGCCAAGCCCTCATGCTCCGCCAAACCCTCACTCGTGGGCCGCGTATCGCAGTCCTGACAATCTTGGGCACCATCACCGGTCTGGTCCTCTGGTCAACCGCCGCAGGAGTTGGCCTGTCGGCGGTGGTGCTGGCCAACCCGATCGCCTATCGCGTGCTGGTCATCGCGGGCGGCGCATTCCTCGCCTTCGTCGGACTTCGCACCCTCGCGAACGGTCGAAGCTCCAAACTTCCCCTGAATGACGACAGCTCTGCCGACCTCCTGGGCAGCCGCGAACGGCGCAGCGCGTTCCTGGCGGGGTTGGCTACCAATCTCGGGAACCCCAAAGCCGGCGTCTTCGCTGTAGCTCTTCTACCTGGCTTCCTCGGACCCACCGGCGATTCCTTTTGGCACCTGTTCGGTCTCGGCTTGGTCTGGGCTCTGGTCACCGGAACCTGGTATCTAGTGCTCATCACGCTGGTGGCACGAGGTCGCGGCCTCGTCGCGCGACCTCGCGCGCAACAGATGATCAACGTCACGAGCGGAATAGTCCTGGTCGCCATCGGTACCGGCGTTGCCGCGGGCCTGTGATGCTCCCCCCGGGCTCGGTCTACTCTCTGCTCATGCCGTCCTACGACCTGGTCATCGCCCTTCCCACCGCCGACCGCTCTCGCGCACACGCTTTCGCCTCGGCACTTGGCCTCGAGACGCCCGGCGAGCCAGCCGAAGACGGTGTGCCGGAACCCCTGCGCGTGGTGCTGAACGAACGATCTGGGGTGATGTACGTCCCGACCGGTGGATTTGGCTGGATCACCAATGACCGGCCCACCGCGCCAGAAGGGGTCTCGGAGTGCCTCGTCAGTCTGCAGGTCGGCACCACCACCGAAGTCGACGACCTCATCGGGCGCGTTGATGCCGCCGGTGGCCGCGTGATCTCGGCTCCTCAGCAGAAGTCTTGGGGATACACCGGAACGTTCACAGACCCCGACGGCCACCTCTGGGAAGCCATCGTCTCGCTGATCTGAGCGATAGTTCAAAGGCGCGTCCTTCCGCGGCATCGGCTCCCACGACCAGAGTCCTGCGGGAAAGTGGCCTACAAGCTCTCGCCGAGCGAGGTCCGACCGGTGAATGTCAAGAGCGCTGTGACGACAACGATTCCGAGACAAGCCCACGGGATCATCGTTGAGCCGCGTCGTCCGGACCTCATCGCGATGAAGATCGAAGCAATACAGATTGCGGCGAGCGCGAGGTTCAGCGATGCGTAGGCAGCCCCCCGGAGATAGTCGTGCGCAGTGATGTCGCTCGGTTGAGAATCGGGAAAAGCTTCTTTCATACCTTCGCGGCTGAACCAGAGGGCGACGAAGTGGCCAAAAGCCGTGAGGCCCTGGATCACGGCGATCAGCAAGCCAAGAATCCCGACCAGGATCGGCGCGTGTTGAGCGCTGTCCGATTTACGGAACACCGCCTGATTCTCCATCTCAGCATTGTGACGCAAGTTCTCGTCGGAGTCCGATGATCTACGCCGATCTCAATCGATGGGCCTGCGTAATTCCGCCGCCAGCGCAGGTGACCCGGCTGATCTGTAAATGTCGGTGCGCGTGACTAGGTTTGACTCATGACCACCATTCCGGATGTCATTTCCCGTTACTACGACGCTGCGGCAGCAGGCGACCTCGACACCCTGATCGATTGCTTCACTACTGATGGCCATGTACGCGACGAGGGTCATGACTTTCACGGGGTTGCCGAGATCCGTCGTTGGCGAGAGAGCCTCGCGTCCCGGTTCACCTATACGACGGAGATCACTGGGGCCGCAGCGACGGGTGATCAGGAGTACCTCGTGACGACCCACCTCGAGGGTGACTTTCCCGGTGGCGTCGTCGACCTCGACCAGCTCTTCACCCTGTCCGACGAGCTGATCGCGGACCTTTCCATCTGAGCGGGACAGCTTGCATGTTCCAGCCGGATCGGCCGATGCGCGACGCTCCCACGCTTCGCCAAGTGGCTGTGGCGGTGCTTTCGGGCAGGCGGTAGAGGTCGCGGATGGCTTGCTGGTGCTGGATTCGGCCCTAGACAACGGTGCAGTGCCTTGTTGGGTTGGCGGTCGCCGTAACGGTTGATCCGGTAGCGGGTGCTGACTTGTCCACTGTTGGCCGGGTTGGGTGCCACACCGGCGAGCATCGCGAACGCCGCTTCGGAGTGGATTCGGCCGAGGTGGGACCAGGCACACGACACGGTCGGGGCCACACGTGCCGCCCATTTTCGCCTCACAGTGGTGGGCCCCGTGGGACTCGAACCCACAACCCGCGGATTAAAAGTCCGCTGCTCTGCCAATTGAGCTAGAGGCCCGCGCCGTGCGACGCGCGTACACAGTCTGCCAGTGGCCGGTCCGGTTCGTTGAACCGGAAAGGGTCAGTGGTCCGCGCGCCGGGCTCGCTTGATCTCATCGGCCAGGGCCCACCCGTCGCCGACCGGCCCGACATGGCCCAGCTTGTCCGGGTTCACGACGGACCGGATGGTCTGAATCCGCCCGTCGAGGACCTCCAGCGTCATGGTGCCGACGACGCGTCCGGCCCGGTCGCGGAGCACGGCGCCCGGGGCACCGTTGAGCTGGCGAGGCTCGATGCTGGCCTCGATGTCGGCGAGGAGCGGGAAGTTCACGGCCAGCACCCGAGCGACGTTGGCCGCTCCGTGCACGATCCTGGCGAACGCCGGTGCCTTGCCGCCACCGTCGCCGACCATCTGCACGTCGGCGGCGAGGAGCTCGCGGAGCCCGTCGACGTCCCCGCCCATGAGGGCGTCGAAGAATCGCGCCGCCAGTTCGTCCCGCGCCTTGCGGTCCGCCTCGAACCGGGCCTGCCCGCCCTCCATGTGGCGACGGGCACGGGCGGCGAGCTGGCGGCACGCAACCTCCGACCGGCCGACGGCAGCCGCGACCTCGGGGAAGCCGAACCCGAACACCTCCCTCAGGACGAACACAGCCCGTTCGAGCGGGCTGAGCCGCTCGAGCAGCAACAGGGCCGCCATCGACACCGAGTCCGCCAGTTCGGCTGCGCGCGCCGGGTCGTCGTACGGGTCCTCGACCAGCGGCTCGGGCAGCCACTCACCGACGTACTGCTCCCGCCTGACGCGGGCCGACCGCAGCACGTCGATCGCGATCCGGGTCACCACGGCTGACAGGAACGCCTTGGTGGACGTGGGCTGGGTCGGCGTGGACTCAAACCGCAGCCAGGCCTCCTGGACCGCGTCCTCCGCCTCCGCCACGCTGCCGAGGATCCGGTACGCGATCGAGAACAGCAGGCCCCGCAGGTCCTCGAACTCCTCGGAACGAGTCATGTGAGCTCCTTCTCGAAACCCAGGCGCCAGGTGGGATAGCGCAGCTCCCAGCCGAGGTCCCGCTTGGCCTTGGCATTGGAGAACCCTCGCCCCTCGGTCATCATGCCCACCATCATCTCGCCGGCCAGCAGCCGGGCAAGCCACGCAGGGATCCGTCGCGGGGGCTTCGCGCCCGCGCACGCCGCGTAGAAGGGCAGCCACTCACTGAACCGTGCCGGCTCGTCGTCGACGATGTTGAACACGCCTCGGGCCTGCTGCTCGACCGCCAGGACGGTGGCACTCGCCGCGTCGTCGACGTGCACGAACGAGGTGTAGCCGGTGCCGCCGCCCACGATCGGGACCATGCGCCTGCGGACGAACTTCAGCTGCTCCTCGTCCGCACCGGCGCCGTAGAAGCCGCCGTAGCGCAGGACCGCGCCGCCCGCCCGGACGACGGCGTCCTCGAGGTGCTCGACCGCCTTCGTGCCCTCGACGACCTCCAACGGGTCGTCCTCGGTCTTGATCCAGTCGCCCTCGCGGAGCCCGTTGAAGCTTGCGTGGCTCTGCGAGACCACGTGGGAGGTGCCGGTGGCCTCCGCAGCGGCCAGCAGGTGATCGATGCCCTCGCTGCGGAGCCGGTTGGTGGCGGCGAAGAACCGGTCTGCCTTGCGCGGGTTCAGCTTGCCGCCATGCGCCGGAGACAGCCCGGTCATCTGGTTGACGATCGTGTCCGGCGCCGCGGCGGCCACCGCTTCGCCGACCTGTGCCGCGTTCAGGCCGTCCATCACGACCGGATCGGCGCCCAGCTGCCGCAACATCTCGACCTTTTCCCGGCTGGTTGTCGTGGCCGTCACCTCGTGTCCTCGGTCGACCAGCTGCGGCACGAGGCGCCGCCCGATCACTCCTGTCCCACCTGCCACGAAAACTCGCATGATCTCTGCCTTCCAGTCTCGAACGTTGCCGTCATACCTGGGACGAAGCAGCCGGGAATCCTGTGACACGGCTCGGTATCTGCTGCTTGGTCCAGAAAGTCATGCGGTGCGCGGACCGACGAGATAGCCTGTGGAGTCAGGGGAGGAACATCCTGCTGTGACACGTCATGATCAGGGTGACTGCGTTTCTTCACACCGACGTATATTGGGAGCACCCCTCATGCCGGAGCCTTTGGACAGTCGCCTACGCGACGACCAGGCGCTCGACGAGATCGAGCTGACGAGCCGCCTCATCATCGCGGCCTCCTCCAAGGACGGTCATCTCTCCCAGCGCGAAGTCGACGAGATTCTCGGGATCGCGAAAGCCGGTTGACGCCTGAGTGGCACCCGCAATTGACACTCTGGAACGCCGAGCATCTAGCATGGGCGTGGCCTACCCAGCATTGACAGGAGCTAGTCGTGCGTTTTCGCATCCGACCGGTTGAAACGACGTTCTACGAACTGTTCACCGAGATGGCAAACCACTTGGTGCTTGGCGCCGATCTCCTGGCGCAGATGCTGGACCCGGCGACCGACAAGGGATCCCTCGGCGAGCAGATGCGCGAGGCCGAGCACCAGGCCGACGAGACGACGCACAAGATCATCAAGCGGGCCAACTCGACGTTCATCACCCCGTTCGACCGCGAGGACATCTACCGCCTGGCGAGCAGCCTCGACGACGTCATGGACTTCATGGAGGAGACCGTCGACCTCGTCGGCCTCTACGAGCTCGGTGACCTGCCGTCCGACTTCGCGCCTCAGGTCGAGGTGCTCCAGCGCGCGACACAGCTGACCGCCGAGGCAATGCCCCGGTTGCGCACGATGAAGGACCTCGACGAGTACTGGATCGAGATCAACCGCCTCGAGAACCAGGGCGATCGCTCCTACCGCCGCATCGTGGCCAACCTGTTCAGCGGCAACTACAAGTCGCTCGAGGTGCTCAAGCGCAAGGACGTGGTCGACTCACTCGAGCACGCCATCGATGCCCTCGAGTCGGTGGCGAACACGGTGGAGCAGATCGCCGTCAAGGAGTCCTGAGTCGTGGACCTCACCTTGGCGCTGGTGATCGCCACCGTCGCCATCGCCCTCTTCTTCGACTACACCAACGGCTTCCACGACGCCGCCAACGCGATCGCGACCTCGGTGTCGACGCGCGCCTTGACGCCGCGGCTCGCCCTCACGATGGCAGCGATCCTCAACTTCGTGGGTGCACTCCTCGGCGTCGGCGTGGCCAAGACCATCAAGGACATCCTCACGGGGTTCGAGGACATGTCGGCCAACCATGCCCTGACCGTGGTGCTCAGTGCCTTGGTCGGCGCGATCGTCTGGAACCTCATCACGTGGTACTTCGGGATTCCGTCGTCGTCCTCGCACGCCCTGATCGGCGGCTTGATCGGCGTCGGCGTCGCGGCCGGTGTCTCGGTCGACTGGGACAAGGTCGTCGAGAAGGTCGCCATCCCGATGGTCGTCAGCCCGGCGATCGGCTTCGGCGGTGCGTTCATCGTCATGCTCACGATCATGTGGCTGTTCCGGCGCGCCAACCCGCACACGCTCAACCGCGGCTTCCGCCTTGCGCAGACCGTTTCGGCCGCGGCGCTGTCGCTGGGTCACGGCCTGCAGGACGCGCAGAAGACGATGGGCGTCATCGTCCTCGCGCTCATCGCCGGTGGTGAGCACTCCGGTGACGACATTCCGCTGTGGGTCATCATCGCGGCAGCCAGCGCGATCTCGCTCGGCACGATGTCCGGCGGCATGCGCATCATGCGCACGATGGGTCGCCGCATCATCGCGCTCGACCCACCGCGCGGCTTCGCTGCGGAGTCGACCGCCGCGATCGTCCTGTACGGCATGGCGATCGGTGCCCACGCCCCGGTCTCGACGACGCACACCATGACGTCGGCCGTCATGGGTGCCGGAGCGACGAAGCGTTTCAGCGCCGTACGGTGGGGCGTCGCCCGCGGCATCATCACCGCCTGGATCATCACGATCCCGGCCGCGGCCGGTGTCGGCGCGCTGACCTACTTCCTGCTCCACATGGTGATCCCGGGGAATGGGTGAGGTCGAGCGAGCTCTGCGAGCGAGCGCCGAACCCAGGTTGAGCGATCGCGGCGAAGCCGCCTGATGACGAAACCTCGTACGACGAAGTCCCAACGCAACCATGGTTGCGCTGGGACTTCAGCTCACGAGGTTTCGACATGTGGGCGCTGCGCGCCGGCACGCTCAACCTGGGTTCGGCGCTCGGCCGCGGGCGGCCTCGACCTTAGCCAAAACGTCCCTGGATGTAGGCCTCGGTGGCCGGGTCGGTCGGGTTGGAGAAGATCGTCTCCGTGCGGCCGTGCTCGATGAGCTGGCCGGGCTTGCCGACACCCGAGAGGTTGAAGAACGCCGTCTCGTCCGAGACGCGAGCCGCCTGCTGCATGTTGTGGGTGACGATGACGATCGTGTACTGCGACTTGAGCTCGTGGATCAGGTCCTCGATGACGCTCGTCGAGATCGGGTCGAGGGCCGAGCAGGGCTCGTCCATCAGCAGGATCTCCGGCTCGACCGAGATCGCGCGGGCGATGCACAGACGCTGCTGTTGACCGCCCGACAGGCCCGAGCCGGGACGGTCCAGGCGATCCTTCACCTCGGCCCACAGGCCGGCACTGCGCAACGACCGCTCGACGATGTCGTCGGCCTCGGACTTCTTCATGCGCTTGCTGTTGAGCTTCTGCCCGGCCAGCACGTTGTCGTAGATCGACATCGTCGGGAACGGGTTGGGGCGCTGGAACACCATGCCGATCATCCGGCGGACGTTCACGGGGTCCATGTCGGCGCCGTAGAGGTCCTGACCGTCGATCAGCACCTTGCCCTCGACGCGGGCGCCGCGGATGACCTCGTGCATACGGTTGAGAGACCGCAGGAAGGTCGACTTGCCGCAGCCGGAGGGGCCGATGAACGCCGTGACGGACTTTGCGGCGATCGGGATGGTGACATCCTCCACGGCGAGGAAGTCGCCGTAGTAGATGTTCAGGTCAGAGACATCGATGCTCTTGGCCATGACAGAGTCCTTTCTGAACTCAGCGCTCGCCCTTGGGCGAGAAGAAGTAGGAGACGAGGCGGGCGATGAGGTTGAGCAGCATCACGATGACCAGCAGCACGAGCGCTGCACCCCAGGCGCGGTCGATGCTGAACTCGCGGCGGGATGCCGGGGTTGCGCTGTGACGTGAACGCAAAGACGGGCAGCGATGCCATGCGCCCGTTGAACAGGTTGAAGTTCACCGAGTCGGTCGCGCCGACGATGATCAGCAGGGGAGCGGTCTCGCCGATCACGCGGGCGATCGACAACGTGATGCCGGTGACGATGCCGGCAAGGGACGTCGGCAGGACGACCTTGGTGACGGTGCGCCACTTCGGCACGCCGAGTGCGTACGACGCCTCCCGCAGCTCGTTGGGCACCAGCTTGAGCATCTCCTCGGTCGAACGGACGAGGATCGGGATCATCAGCACCGACAAGGCGACCGAGCCGCCGACACCCATGCGGACGCCCTCACCGAAGAACAGCACGAACAGTGCATACGCGAACAGGCCGGCGACGATCGACGGGATACCGGTCATGACGTCGACGAGGAACCGGATCCAGCGGGAGAGCCGGTTGCCCTCGGCGTACTCGACGAGGTAGATCGCCGCGAAGATGCCGATCGGGATCGAGATGACCGCTGCGGCGCCGGTGATGAGCAGCGTCCCGACAAGGGCGTGGTAGATGCCGCCGCCCTCGCCGACGACGTTGCGCATCGAGTAGGTGAAGAACTCGGCCGACAAGACCTTGCTGCCCTTGCTGATGACGGTCCACAGGATGCTGAACAGCGGGAACATCGCGAGCGCGAACGCAGAAGTCACCAGGGTCGTGACCAGCCGGTCGGTCGCCTTGCGGCGGCCCTCGACGAGCGGCGGACCACAGCGGCAGGACCATGCAGATGACCCAGGCCAGCAGCGCGGCCTGCAGGAGGTCGGCACCGACGGCGTACGCGGCCGCGGCTCCGAGCAGGGCGGTGGCGATGACGGCCCGCGGACCCCAGGTCGGCAGCTGCGCGCCGTAGAGCTCGCGCGAGACGTCGACGGGCGGCGGAGTGAGGGTGGTCGTCATCAGTTGGCTCCGGAGAATTCCTTGCGCCGGTCCACGATGGACCGGGCGGCGAAGTTGACGAGGAACGTGATCACGAACAGCACCAGGCCGCTGGCGATCAAGGCGTTGACGCTCTTGCCGGTCGCCTCGGCGAAGCCCAGGGCGATGTTGGCGGCGATCGTGCTGGGGTTGTCGCTGCCGATGAGGTTGGCGGTGACGCGTGCCGACGCCGACCGAGAGCACCATGGCGACAGCGAGCGTCTCACCGAGGGCGCGGCCGAGGCCGAGCATCGCGGCCGAGACGATGCCGGAGCGGGCGTACGGGAAGATCGCGAGCCGGGCCATCTCCCAGCGGGTGGCGCCGAGGGCGAGGGCGGCCTCCTCGTGCAGGCGCGGGGTCTGCAGGAAGATCTCTCGGCAGATCGCGGTCATGATCGGCAGGATCATGACCGCCAGCACGATGCTCGCGGTCAAGATCGTTCGCCCGGTTGCCGAGGCGGGGCCGAAGAACGGCAGGAACCCGAGGTGCTTGTCGAGCCACGCGTAGAACGGGACCATTCGCGGTGCGAGGAACCCGATGCCCCACAGGCCGTAGACGACGCTCGGGACGGCGGCGAGCAGGTCGATCAGGTAGCCGAGACTCTGGCCGAGCTTGCGCGGTGCGTAGTGCGAGATGAACAGGGCGACACCGATCGCGACCGGCACCGCGATCAGCATGGCGATGGTCGCGGCGACCAGCGTGCCGAAGACGAGCGGCCAGACGTACGGCAGGAAGCTCTTGCCGCTCTTGACCTCGTCCGGGTGGGCGGTGATGCCGGGGATGCCTTGCACCGTCAAGAAGATCGCGACGCCCGCGAGGATGACGAGGATGAGAACTCCCGCACTCAGCGAGAGCCCGGAGAAGATGCGGTCGCCGGGGCGGCGGATGACCGTGCTCTTTCCGGGAGCCGGGGCCTGCGTGCTGGTCACAGGTGCTGCCTTTCAGGGGATGGAGGGACCGGAACCCGGCCCTTGAGCCTGTCGGAAGGACGTGCGCCCTTCCGACAAGCTCACGGGTCGGGGTCAGCTGGCCTTGATCGTGTCGATCGCGGCCTGGACCTTCTTGCCGAAGTCCGCGGTGAGCGGAGCCGATCCGGCGGTCTCACCGGCGGCCGACTGGCCCTCGGAGCTGGCTACGTACGTCAGCCAGGCCTTGACGAGCTCAGCGTCCTTCGCGGGCGTCTGGCAGGCGATCTGGTAGGACACCAGGACGATCGGGTAGACACCGGCGTCGGTCACCTTGCGGTTCACGTTGATGGCGATGTCAGTCGCCGCGCGACCGGAGACCTGCTCGGAGGAGTCGAGCACCTTGGCCGCAGCCTCCGGCGTTGCAGCGGTGAACTCGTCGCCGACCTTGACCTTGGCCTGGCCGAGGTCGCCGGCCTGGCTCTCGTCGGCGTAGCCGATCGTGCCCTGGCCGCCCTTGACCGCTGCGACGACGCCAGAGGTGCCTTCGGCACCCTCGCCGCCCTTGATCGGCCACGTCTGGATCGCCCCGCCCGTCCAGCTGCCCTCAGACGCCTGGTCGAGATAGTCGGTGAAGTTCTCGGTCGTGCCCGAGTCGTCGGAGCGGTGCACCGGCGTGATCTTGGTGCTGGGCAGCTTGGCGTCGGGGTTGTCGGCCTTGATGGCTGCGTCGTCCCACTTGGTGATCTTGCCCTCGAAGATGCCACCAATGGTCTTGGGGGACAGGTTCAGCGCGTCGACACCGTCGAGGTTGTAGATGACCGCGATGGGGCTGACGTAGACCGGAACCTCGACGACATCGCCCTTGCACAGGGTCTTGGCCTTGGCGAGCTCGTCGTCGTCCAGGTAGGCGTCCGAGCCGGCGATCGACAGGCCGCCGGCGAGGAACTGCTCGCGGCCGGCGCCGGAGCCAGCGGGGTCGTAGTTGACCGTGGCGTCGGGGTTCGTGGTCTGGAAGGCCTTCTTCCAGGCAGCCACGGCGGCTTCCTGGGCGCTGGATCCGCCGGCGTTCAGCGTGCCGGAGACCTTGCTGCCGGAGCCGGTCGAGTCCGAACCATCGGATTCGTTGCCTGCACCGCAGGCGCTGAGGCCGAAGGCGAGTGCGAGCGCGGCCGCGGGGGCGGCGAGGCGCAGTGAGTTGCGGTTCACGGGGGTCCCTCTCTGGGATTCTTTAGATGCTTACGTCCCGTGACGCTATGAGCCGCAGATGTATCGATGTCCGACCGAGAGTGAACGCGCGGTGAACGGTGATGTAACGGTCGCGACGGCTCCAGGTGCTTTTTCCCGTCAGGGCAGACGCTCCGTGGCGATGATGGTGCCCTTGCGGTGGTGAACGACGATCGCCTCGCCGGTCGCCAGTTCGTGCACATCGGTGCCGATCGCGTCGAAGATCCACGGCAACGTCGGCCGGTGTGAGCACAGCACGACAGGCTTCTTGCGATCCAGCAGCGCGGTGACCGAGCGGGTGACCTGGGCGGCCCGGGTGTCCTCGGAGAGCCGGTCGTCGATCTCGAGGAACGTGCTGATCGAGTGCGCGTACGGCTCGACGGTCTGCGCGCAGCGCACGGCCGGGCTGCTCACGACGCGGCGCGCCCCGTAGGCCGCCAGCAACGGCACGAGCGCGCGGGCCTGCTCGACGCCGACCGACGTCAGGGGGCGTTCGAGATCGTCGTCGTACTGCGCGCGAGACGCGGCCTTGCCGTGTCGCAGCACGACCAGCGTGCGAGCGCGGTGGCCCTGGCGCTCGCGCAGGCTGCGGAAGTCCTCCAGCACCTGGATGTCGTGCGGGTATGTCAGCAGCTCGCGGGCCTCGCGGACGCCGACCCAGCGGAGCTCGTCGACCTCCTTGTTGGGCTCGAACGGCTCGTTGACGCCTGACCCGATGGCGCGGGCGGACCAGTAGTCGACGACCTTGGTGCCGCTCGCGACCTGGTAGCGAACCTGGACGAGTGGCGGCCCGAGGCGTACGCGCAAGCCGGTCTCCTCGGCGATCTCGCGGACCGCGGTGGCCTGCAGCGCCTCGCCGGGGTCGACCTTGCCCTTGGGGAAGGTCCAGTCGTCGTACGACGGTCGGTGCACCGACCAGCACGTCGACCCTCGGCTCCGAGCGACCGGATCCGGCTCGCTTGCGCCACACGACTCCACCCGCGGCGTTGATGATCCGTTCACTTGCCATACGCGTATTCTCCCCTGAGAAGGTGGCCGGCGGATGAAGGAGGCATGGACGGGATGCGACTCCGGTTCGTGCTGGTCTCTGTCCTCGCCCCCTTGCTCGTGATCGCCGTGGCGATCGTCGGGGCCCGATGGGCCGGCGACGAGGTGGCCGCCGACAGCCGCTCGGCCATGACGTCGGCGCTCGACTCGCTGCCGGCCGACACCCAGGTCGCGGGTTTCACGGACTGGTCGGGGGTCCGCCACGCGCTCCGGCTGGGTGCCTCGAAGTCTGCGTCGGCCAGGGCGGCGCTCACCGACGATGCGTCGCTGCGCGACCTGTCGACGCGGTCGGTCATCGGCCAGCACACCGAGGAGCTGCACGACGCGTACGGGTGGTCGGCGGCCGACCTCGACTGGGAGGCGTACGGGCAGGCGAAGGACGGGTCCGTGATGGTCGGCGAGCTCGACGACTCGGTGTCGTTCGCGTCCGTACGGGCGCACCTGGGCAAGCTCGGCTACGCGGACGACGGCGGGGTGTGGACGATCGGCGCCGACGAGAGCACCGTGACCCCTGAGCTGGCGTCGACGCTGGCGGCCGTCACGCTGGTGCCGCGCCTGCGCCTCGTGGTCGCAGCGGACCGAGCCGTCGTATGCGTCCACGGTCCTGGAGACGATCCACCGCGACGCGCCGTCGCTGTTGAGCGTACGAGCCGCTGCTGACGTGGCGCGCACGCTCACGGGGGCCGACAGCGTGCTGCTGCAGATCGGGTCGTTCAGCTGCCAGTCGGCCTCGCTTGACGATGCCGGTGTCGACGTCAAGGCGCAGGCCCGCGCCGCGATCGACCGGGCCGGCGACCTGGTCGCGCCAACGTACGCGGGTCGTGCGCTCGACGCCGGGTCGCGGACGACCGAGACCATGCGCTTCGCCTTCGGCTTCCGGTCGCCGTCGGTCGCCGCGCGTCAGCTCCAGGTGCGCACCGCGCTTTCGTCCGGCCCGTTCATCGGGCGCTCCGGGCAGCTCGAGGAGTCGCTCGTCCTTCGGTCGACGGCGGTGCGGGGGAGTGCTGCTGTGTTGCGCTTCAGGCACGACCCGGACAGCACGGCGTACATGGCCGGCGACGGCCCCCTGCTCTTCGCCGGCTGCGGGTTGGCCTGACCGCTGGTTGATTGCTCAGCGGCTGCGGCGGGCCCTGGCGCGATCGATCAGCACGGACTGCAGGTCGGACGAGCCGACGTGGCGCTTCCACTGCCCGTCGGCACCGAGGCGCCACGACGTGGTCTCCGGATCGACCGAGCGCGCCAGCAGGTCACCGAGCTGCTCGGTGTGAGCTGCCGACGGCACGCGCACGAGCACCTCGACGCGGCGGTCGAGGTTGCGGTGCATGAGGTCGGCCGAACCCATCCAGGCCTCGGGCTCGCCGCCGCCGGCGAACCAGTAGATGCGGCTGTGCTCCAGGAAGCGGCCGAGGATGCTGTGCACCCGGATGTTGTCGCTCAGGCCAGGCACGCCGGGCCGCAGCGTGCAGATGCCGCGGATCACCAGGTCGACCTGGCACGCCGGCGCGCGACGCCTCGTAGAGCTTGTCGATCACGGCCTCGTCGACGAGGGAGTTGACCTTGATGCGGATGCCCGACGGACGACCCGGCCGCGTGGTGGGCGATCTCGGTGTCGATGCGCTCGACGATGCCGTCGCGCAGCCCCGCGGGAGCGACCATGAGCCGGCGGTAGGAGAAGTCCTGCGCGAACCCCGAGAGGTTGTTGAACAGGTCGGTGAGGTCGTGGGTGATGTCGGGATCGGCGGTCAGCAGCCCGAAGTCCTCGTAGAGCCGGGCGGTCTTGGGGTTGTAGTTGCCGGTGCCGATGTGTGCGTAGCGGCGCAGCCCGTCGGGCTCGTCGCGGACGACGAGGGCGAGCTTGCAGTGGGTCTTGAGGCCCACCAGGCCGTACACGACGTGGCAGCCGGCCCGCTCGAGCTTGCGCGCCCAGCGGATGTTGGCCTGCTCGTCGAAGCGCGCCTTGATCTCCACGAGCACCAGGACCTGCTTGCCGGCGCGGGCGGCGTCGACCAACGAGTCGATGATGGGGGAGTCGCCCGACGTGCGGTAGAGCGTCTGCTTGATCGCCAGCACGTGCGGGTCGGCCGCGGCCTGCTCGATGAAGCGCTGCACGCTCGTGGCGAACGAGTCGTACGGGTGGTGCACCAGCACGTCGCGCTTGCGCAGCGCGCTGAACAGGTCGGCGGGCTTGGACGTCTCGACCTCGGCGAGGTGCTCGTGGGTGCCGGGCACGAACCGCTCGTAGCTGAGCTCGGGCCGGTCGAGGTCGGCGATCTCGTTGAGGCTGCGCAGGTCGAGCGGGCCCCGCAGGCGTACGACCTCGTCGACCTTGATGCCCGAGCTCGGAGACCAGCAGGTCGAGCACGCCCGGGATCGATCGACTCCTCGACCTCCAGGCGTACGGGCGGGCCGAACTTGCGGCGCAGCAGCTCCTTCTCGAGCGCCTTGAGCAGGTTCTCGGCGTCGTCCTCCTCGACCTCGAGGTCCTCGTTGCGGGTCACCCGGAAGGCGTGGTGGGCGATGAGCTCCATGCCCGGGAACAGCAGGTCGAGGTGAGCCGCGATGACCTCTTCGAGCGGGACGAACCGGCCGGCGTCGGCCTCCATCCAGCGGTTGATGATCGGCGGCACCTTGACGCGGGCGAAGTGGTCCTTGCCGGTCTCGGGGTTGCGCATCACGAGCGCGAGGTTGAGCGACAGGCCCGAGATGTAGGGGAACGGGTGGGCCGGGTCGACCGCCAGCGGCGTCAGGATCGGGAAGACGCGATCGCGGTAGAGCGCGCTGACCTGCTCCTGCTCGGTCGGCCGCAGGGAGTCCCAGTGCAGGAGCTCGATGCCGTTGGCCGGCGAGGGCGGGCACGAGCTCGCGGTGGTACGTCTCGGCGTGCTCGACCATGAGCTCCTGGCTCGCCGCGAGGCTGCGCGAGAGGACGTCGCGCGGGTTGAGGCCGCTGGCCGACGGCACCGCGACACCCGCGGCGATGCGGCGCTTGAGACCGGCGATGCGGACCATGAAGAACTCGTCGAGGTTGCTCGCGAAGATCGCCGCGAAGCGTACGCGCTCCAGCAGCGGCAGCGCGTCGTCCTGCGCCAGCTCGAGGACCCGGGCGTTGAAGGCGATCCATGACAGCTCGCGGTCGAGGAACCGATCGTGCGGCAGCGCGCTCTCCGCGGGGTCGAACGGGGGGTCGACGTCGAACTCGTCGGGTGAGGCGGGCGCCTCGAGGTCGGCGACGGCCATGTCATGAGTGTCCACATGTCCACTTTGGCAGGCGAAGATGAACGCGGATTGAACAAGCCGGCCATGCGCTACCTTGTCGACCATGTCGCTCCTGGCCCAGCTGGTCGGGCTCTGCTCGCGGGGTCACCGCCCGCTCGCTCCTCGCGCTGCCGCGGCCGGCGGTCAGACGCCTGGCCGGAGCGCCCGTCGTGATCGACGGCAGGACGCTCGACCCCGAGATGCAGCTGCTGCTCCGCCTCCAGCGCATCGAGGGTCCCGCCGTCGAGACCCTGCCGATCCGCAAGGGCCGGGCCAACGTCGTGTCGAGCCGCGGCCGTCGTCGGCGGCAGCCCACCGATCGGCGCCGTCACCGACCGGACGATCGACGGGCCCGGAGGACCGCTCACGCTGCGCTTCTACACGCCGCGCGGGCTGACCGGCGATGCCCCGGCGCTGGTGTTCTTCCACGGCGGCGCGCTGGATCTACGGCGACCTCGACAGCCACGACGCGACGTGCCGGTTCCTGGCCGAGGAGGCCCAGGTCAGGGTCGTCGCGGTCGACTACCGGCTGGCACCCGAGGCGACGTTCCCTGCGGCGTTCGACGACGTGTGGGCCGCGTGGACGTGGATCACCGAGCACGCCAAGGGCATCGCGATCGATCCGACCCGCATCGCGGTCGGCGGCGACAGCGTGGGTGGCGACCTCGCCGCGCTGGTCGCGCAGCACGCGGTCCGTGACGAGGGGATCAAGCCGGCCTTCCAGCTGCTGATCTACCCCGTGACGGACGTGGCCGGCGACGAGCGCCAGCCGCACGACGTACGCCGAGGGGTTCTACCTCACCAAGGCGTTCATGGACCTCGGTGGGGAGAGCTACCTGCTCGGCGACGAGGACCTGGCCGACGCGCGGCTGTCGCCGCTGCCGCAGGACGTCACGGGCGTCGCGCCGGCCTATCTCGTCACCGCCGGGTTCGACATCCTGCTCGACGAGGGCAAGGCGTACGCCGACAAGCTGCGTGCGGCCGGTGTGCCGGTCGAGTACGTCTGCGAGGACGGCCTGATCCACTACGTTCGTCAACATGGTCGGCGTCGGCCGGTCCGCCCCCAAGGCGGTGCGCCGCGCCGCCGCGGCCCTCCAACGCGGCCTCAGCTGACCGGGGTCGTCGGGGGGTAGGCCGGAAGGCTCGAAGGACGCCAACGTTGCGCGACGCTCGGGGCTCGTGGAGTGTTGGTGATGACCGGCGCTTGGCGAGCGCCCCGGATGGGAGACGTATCCCCGGCTTGCGAGTGGCTGTTACCTAGCCCGCGGCACCGGGCGCGTAGAGGACGTCCTTCTTCCAGTCCTGGAAGCCGAGGTTGCGGTAGACCTTGAGCGCGGGGGCGTTGTCGCCCTCGACGTAGAGGTCGACGATCGGCAGGCCCTGCTCGTGCAGGTGGCGCAGCCCGCGCGCCGTGAGCGCCGTGCCGAGCCCGCCACCCTGCGCGTCGGGGTCGATGCCGACGACGTACACCTCGCCGATCGCCGTCCTCGACCTTGGTCCAGTGGAACCCGACGATGCGCCCGTCCCGCTCGGCGACGAACAGCCCGGCAGGATCGAACCACTCCGCCGACGTACGCCGAGCGAAGTCCGCAGCGTCCATCGCGCCCTGCTCCGGGTGGTGGGCGAACGCGCGGGCGTTGACCGCGATGACCTGCTCGGCGTCTGCGGGGGCGTACGACCGGATCGTGATGCCATCCGGTACGCGCTCGGGCTCCGGCGGCCCGTCGAACGTCAGGCGCAGCACGAGCAGGATGCGCTCGGCGACCAGCCCTGCGGCAGCGGCCAGGGCCTGCGCGGCCGGGAGGTCGCCGTGCGCCCAGAACCGATCCTCCCCGTCGGCCATGCAGCTCGTCGAGGATGCGGCGCCCGCTTGCCGTTCCGCCGGTGCGTCGGGGTCGACGACGATCTCGACCGGCGCATCGCCCGACGGCGTACGCCGCTGCGGAGACCGTGCCGTCCGGCTCGGTCTGGTGCACCAGCACCCGCGGCGCGGGAGCCGTCCCGCAGGGCGAACAGGCTGGCCTCGTTGAACGGCTCGACCCCGTCGACCTCCGCGGCCCGCTCGGCCAGCGTCGAGGAGGCTCATCGTGCCCTCAGCGCCACGAGCTGGGCTCCGACCTCGGCGGCGATCGCGCGGGCCAGCTGCCTCGGGCGTGTCGCCCTCCGGCTCGGGCGACGAGGTGGTGCACCGTGCCGTTCTCGAACAGGTCGATCGCGCCGACGCGCTGCGCCTCGGCCATCTCGGCGGCATGGTCGAGGTCGCCGTGCACGATCGCGCTGGCGCCCTCGGGCGGCAGCGGCGACAGCCAGGCGTTCTCGGCGGCGATCACGACGTCGGCCGGCAGCAGCGCGAGCGCTCCGCCGCCGCAGCCCTGGCCCGAGCAGCACCGACACGGTCGGCACCCGCATCGTCGACATCCAGCGTGATGCACCGGGCGATCTCGCCGGCGATCGCGCCCTGCTCGGCCTCGGGCGACAGCTCGGCGCCGGGGGTGTCGATGAACGACACCAGCGGCAGCCGCAGCTCGTTGGCCAGCCGCATGCCGCGACGTGCCTCGCGCAGCGCGGCCGGGCCCATGGGCTTGAAGCGGGTCTGGGTCGTGCGGTCCTGGCCGATCACGACGCAGGGCTGGCCGTCGATGCGGGCGAAGCGCGACGATCATGGCGCTGTCGCGCTCGCCCTTCTCGGTGCCCTGCAGGCGCACGGTCGCGTCGCTGCCGTAGCGCAGCACCTCGCGTACGCCGGCGCGATGCCGGGCCGCGGGTGATCTGGATCGACTCCCACGCCGATCGCTCGCGCCGCGACCTCGCCGGTGCGCAGCTCGCGGGTCTGCGGCGTCGGCGGGTCGACCAGCAGGCCGAGGGCGCGGTCGACCAGCAGCGGCAGCTCGTCGGGCAGCACGACGGCGTCGATGATGCCGCGGTCGGCGAGGTTCTCGGCGGTCTGCACGTTGGGCGGGAACGGCTTGCCCTCCAGCAGCTCGTAGACCTTGGGCCCGAGGAAGCCGATGAGCGCGCCGGGCTCGGCGATCGTGATGTGCGCCAGCGATCCCCACGACGCGAACACGCCGCCGGTCGTCGGGTGCCGGAGGTAGATCAGGTAGGGCAGGCCCGGCGGCGCGGTGGTCCATGATCGCGCGCGAGATGTCGACCATGTGGACGAACGCCGGGCGTGCCCTCCTGCATGCGGGTGCCGCCGGACGCCGTGGTCGCCAGCAGCGGGATGCCCTCGGCCGTCGCCCGGCGCACGGCCGACACGATCCGCTTCGCGGCGGCCTGCCCGATCGACCCGGCGAGGAAGCGGAACTCGTTGACCAGCACCGCCACCGGCCGCCCGCGCATCAGCCCGCGCCCGGTCAGCACCGACTCGTCGGTGCCGGCGCGCTCGGCCGCCGCGACGAGCTCCTGCTGGTACGTCGGGTCGAGCCCGGAGTGGTCGACCGGCTCGTCCCACGACTCGAACGATCCCTCGTCGAGCACGAGGTCGAGAAGACCGCGCGCAGTCAGATGGGCCATGCGCTCATCTTCGCAGGACGCCCGCGCCTTCGGGGCAGCCGCTACGCGTCGGCCGTGTCGCGCGCCGGCTCGGTCTTGGTCGCGACGAAGCGGTAGCCGACGTTGCGGACCGTGCCGATCAGCGTCTCGTTGTCGGTGCCGAGCTTGGCGCGCAGCCGGCGTACGTGGACGTCGACCGTGCGGGTGCCGCCGAAGTAGTCGTAGCCCCACACCTCCTGCAGCAGCTGCTGGCGGGTGAAGACCCGGCCGGGGTGCTGCGCGAGGAACTTGAGCAGCTCGAACTCCTTGAACGTCAGGTCGAGCGTGCGGTTCTCGAGCTTCGCGGTGTAGGTCGCGTCGTCGACGACGAGCCCGCTCGAGGAGATGACGTGGCTCTCGTTGTCGCCGTCGAGGGTCGCGGCGATGCGGCCGATGCCGAGGCGCAGACGGGCCTCGAGCTCGGCCGGGCCGGCGGTCGTGAGGATGACGTCGTCCATGCCCCAGTCGGACGCGGCGACCGCGAGGCCGCCCTCGGTCAGGATGAGGATCAGCGGGCACTCGACGCCGGTCGTGCGGATGACGCGGGTGAGGCTGCGGACCTGCGCGAGGTCGTGGCGACCGTCGACGAGCACCGCGTCGCACGGCGGCGCGTCGAGCAGGGCGCTCGCCTCGGCGGGCAGGATCTTGACGTGGTGCGGCAGCAGCGCGAGCGCGGGCAGCACCTCGACCGAGGACTGCGTGCTCTTGGTGAGCAGGAGCAGGTGGGACATGTGGCATCCTTCGGTGCTGCGTGAGTTAGCCGGGTCGTTCTGGGTCCAGATATGGAAAAAGGCCATGGTGGATCACCGTGGCCTCGTTGCATGGTCAACAATACGTCATGTGTCGGAGCAATTGCCACGAGGTGACGTGAATGAGAACGACGTCACAGTCCACTACTGGGCCTCTGCGCGCTCGGCCGCGGGCATGGCGGAGGAGCAGGTCCCGGCCGGCACGCTCGCCGACCTGCTCGACGAGATCAGCCGTCGGCACCGCGACCGGGACCGCTTCGACGACGTGATCGCCACGTGCTCGATCCTCGTCGGCGACACGCCGGTCGGTGCGCGGGAGCCGGCGACGATCTCGCTGCACGCCGGCGACACCGTCGAGTTCCTGCCTCCGTTCGCCGGCGGCTAGCGAGCGACGGTCGCAGGCGTACTGGCATCATGCGGGGGTGCCACGCCTCGGATCGACCCTGCTGTCTCTCGCGCTTGCCGGGGTCATCACGCTGGCGGCCTACGTCGATCCCGTCTTCGTCGGCGCGGCGGTCGTCCTCGTCCAGGTGCTGATCGCCCTCGCACCGAGCGCGGTCGACCCGTCGGGTCACTCCGATCCGCTCTCCGCACTTCGTCGCGGCCCTGAGCGGCGGGCTCGTGGCCACGGCCATCACGCTCGCCCCTGACCTGCTCAATGGCGCGGACGGCACCTCGAGCGACGTGGTCGGCGCCACCGACAACGGGATGATGGCCGGGATCCTGCCGGCGATCGCGGTGTCGCTGTTCGTGGCACTGATCGCCCAGATGCTGCGCAAGGACGGCCGCCGCAACCTCGTCCCGTCGACCGCGTACGCCGTGACGCTCGGGACCTTCGCGGCGCTGACCGCGGGGTGGATCGGCGCGGCCCAGTCGCTGGGCGAGGCCGAGGCCGTCGCGGTCGGTGCCGGTGGTCTCGCGGCCGGACTGCTGGTGTGGCTCATCCCGATCGACCGGTGGATCTGCGCGTCGGCCGCCGTTCTCGCGGGCGCAGCCGGGGGAGCCGTGGTCGCGATCAACGTCGACTCGACCCTGACCTGGATCTTCGGGGTCGCCGTCGGATCGGCAGCCGCTCTGTTCGGTGTGCTCGGCCAGGTGCTCGGCCGGGCCTGGGCGCGAGGGCGTACGCATGCCTCTGCGGGCTGGGGGTTCCCCGGCGCGCTGTCGATCGCGCTGGCCGCGCCGCTCGTCTACGTCGGTGGCCAGCTCGTGGGTGCGCCCGGCCTCTGAGACACCCCGGACTGGTCTCGATACACGTCCTCGTCCCTCGGACGCGTGTCATGAGCCCAAACGTACGCTGGAGGCATGACTGGAATCGTGGCCCTTCTCGCCGCCGTCGCGCTGACGGTGGTCGTGGCGTGGGTGCTCAAGGTGAGGAACGGCCGGTTCGCAGAGCAGCCGCCGCGCGCGGACCAGTCCGGGCTCACCGCTGACGACATCGGCACCGAGCTCGGCGAGCGCGCGACGCTCGTCCAGTTCTCGAGCGCGTTCTGCAGCCCGTGCCGTGCGACGCGGGTGCTGCTGACCGACATCGCGGCCAAGGTCGACGGCGTCGTGACGGTCGACATCGACGCCGAGGAGCACCTCGACATGGTCCGCAGGCTCGGCATCATGCGCACGCCGACGGTGCTCGTGCTCGACGCCGACGGGGCGATCTCGACCCGCGCGTCAGGGCTGCCGCGGCGCGAACAGGTGCTGGCCGCGCTCGATCAGGCGGTCGGCGGCCCGCGATAAATGGCTGCGATTGCAGCGTCGCCGCCAATATGTGGGACAATCGTCCACATCGTGAGACCGACGGAGTGAATAACGACGGACGTGTCCCTACTCTTGAACCCATGCTTCGAGACGACACACCTGACGAGGCGGCGCGCAGTCGACAACTGCCGCACCCGCTCCTCGCTGTGTCGAATGCGCTGACACCTCTCGTCCGTCAGTTCCCGCACGCCCAGGCCATGCCGGGTCGTGCCCTCAGCGCAGGAGCAACATGTCCCAACCCACACAGGTGGACCCACGTGGTCTGCGCGTCGTCGCCGGCATCACCGCCGTCGTCCTCGCGCTGGTGCTGGTCACTCCCGCGTCCGGTCAGCGTCGCCCTGCTGGCGGTGCAGGTCGCGGTCTTCGCCATCTCGGCGCTGGTCAGCCTGCAGGCATCGCCGTACGCGGTCGCTGTTCGCCACGGTCGTCCGTCCGCGGATCGGCGCGCCCGCCGAGCTCGAGGACGCCCGCCCGCCGCGGTTCGCGCAGGTCGTCGGACTCGGCGTTCACCGCCGTCGCCCTCATCGCCCTCCTCGCGGGAGCGACGACGGTCGGCCTACGTCGCCACGGCGTTCGCACTCGTGGCGGCCCTGCTCAACGCATCCGTCGGCCTGTGCCTCGGCTGCGAGCTCTACCTGGCGCTGCGCCGGCTCACGCCGGCTCGCGCCTGACAACTTCATCCGCCCCACCGAACACACGTCACATCAACCAACGCCCACCCGGGCACAAACGGAGGTACAGCATGAGCCGCGAATCCGCGCTCGTCACCGCAGACTGGGTCGAGGAACACCTCAATGACTCGTCGATCGTCCTCGTCGAGGTCGACGAGGACGCCGAGGCGT
Source organism: uncultured Actinomycetota bacterium (assembly GCA_963759975.1). Taxonomy (GTDB): domain Bacteria; phylum Actinomycetota; class Actinomycetes; order Propionibacteriales; family Nocardioidaceae; genus Aeromicrobium. The sequence goes on along the minus strand of CAVXBS010000018.1, from coordinate 117,320 downwards.
ACGACAAGGGGCACATCCCCGGCGCCATCAAGCTCGACTGGAAGAAGGACCTCCAGGACGGCGTCCGCCACGACTTCGTCAGCAAGGACAAGCTCGAGGCGCTGCTGTCGGCCAAGGGCATCGGCAACGACGACACGGTCGTCTTCTACGGCGGCAACAACAACTGGTTCGCCGCGTACGCGTACTGGTACCTCAAGTACTACGGCCACGACAACCTGCGCCTGCTCGACGGCGGCCGCAAGAAGTGGGAGCTCGACTCCCGCGAGCTGACCACCGAGGTCGCCGACCGGCCCGCCACGACGTACGCCGCCAAGGACGCCGACGAGTCGATCCGCGCGTTCCGCGACGAGGTCATCGCGTCGATCGGCACCAAGAACCTGATCGACGTCCGCAGCCCCGACGAGTACGCCGGCCGCCTGCTGGCCCCGGCGCACCTGCCGCAGGAGGCCGCCCAGATCGGCGGCCACATCCCGACCGCCGGCAACGTCCCGTGGAGCAAGGCCGCCAACGACGACGGCACGTTCCGCAGCGACGAGGAGCTGAAGGCCCTCTACGCCGACGCCGGTCTCGACGACGGCAAGGACACCATCGCCTACTGCCGCATCGGCGAGCGCAGCTCGCACACGTGGTTCGTGCTCAAGGAGATCCTGGGTCACGAGCAACGTCAAGAACTACGACGGATCGTGGAGCGAGTACGGCTCGCTGCGCGGCGTGCCGGTCGCCCTGGGCGACGAGCCGGGTGTCGCCTGATGTGCGGCGCGATCAAGGGCGGTCCCTCGCTCGAGGGTGTCGACGTCGCCAACCAGGCCGTGATCCAGGGCATCGTGACGCGTGACGGCCAGCCCGTCGGCAACGCGTACGTCCGGCTGCTCGACCGCACGGGCGAGTTCACCGCCGAGGTCCCGACCTCGGCGACCGGCCAGTTCCGCTTCTTCGCCGGTCCCGGCGAGTGGACGCTGCGCACGCTGGCCCCGAAGGCGATCTCGGTCGACAACGCCGTGACGGCCGCCAAGGGCGTCGTGGCCGAGGTCGCCGTCGCGGTCTGACGCCGACACCGCCACGCGACGAGGTGCATCCGGCTCCGGCCGGGCGCGCCTCGTTCTGTGCTGTGACGAGAGTTACGGAGCTGTTCACACGTTGCCACGATGAGATGGGTCACAGAACCGCTCCGCCTGCGGTACGCTTGCAACGTAACGGACTGTCTGTGGCGCTCGTTAAGAGTGCGGCGTGGGTTATCATCCGCTGACGCGTAACACGCAGCACAGCACCATTGAGACTCGGAGCCCACTGGGAGAGCGTCAATGATCAAACTTCGGCTTGTTGCCGCGGCAGCCATTGCGGCAGTCGCGACCCTGCTGTCCTCGGGAGCCGCTCAGGCTTACCCCGACTGCCCCAACGTGACGCTCACGATCCCCGACTCGGTTCTCGTCGGTGGCAACACGTTCACCTACAAGGCCGTCGGCCGACGTCGACTGCGACGTGGACGTCAGCTACCCCGAGGCGTCAATGGCAGCGCGACGCAGACCGGCAGTCGGCACGTCGCTCTCGGGCTCGTACGACACCAAGGTCGTGTCCAAGACCTTCAAGTCGCCGATCAAGGCCACTGCAAGTACGACGACACCGCAGACCAGCGCCAAGGTCGTCACGTCCAACGACGTCACCCCCGCGTTCTACTCGACCGCTGACAGCGCTCAGACGCTGCAGGCGGCCATCCAGAGCGCGAGCGCCTCGGCGACCATCACGCTGCTCCCCAAGGGCGGCGACAAGAACGATGACGGCGCCCTCCCGGACACCGGCGGTTCCAACCTCTGGATCCTGGTCCTCGGCGGCGCGTTGATCGTGGCCGGTGGTGGCGTGACCTATGTCGCGCGTCGCCGTCACACGACTCGCTGATCCCGCGAATCGTCAGCCGCATCATGCACGTTCCTGTCATGGAACGTGCATGATGCTGTTGAGCGAGCAGGACATATGAGCGCGGCCCGGCAGCGCGGGCGTCGCCATGTTCCGTGGTACCGCAAGATCACTCGCGGTCACGTCGGCATGGTGGCCATCGCGGTCGTGCTGCTGTTTCTCCTGTACTTCGGGATCCAGGCAGCCCGGGCGAGCTCGTCGCTGAAGCTGGCGGCCAGCCAGGCCGAGGTGCTGCAGAGCCAGATCGTCGTCGGGCGACGACGCCTCGGCCAAGCGTCACGCTCAAGGAGCTCCAGGCGTCGACGGCCCGGGCTCGATCGGACCACGAGCGGCCCGATCGTGGAAGCTCGGCGCCAAGCTGCCGTTCGTCGGCAAGAACGTCGATGCCGTGCAGACCGTGTCCGCGTGTGGCTCACGACATCTCAACCGACGCACTTCCGCCGGTCGTGGACGCTGTCCGAACAAGATCAATCTCAACACCTACAGCCCGCACGACGGCAAGGTCGACATCGAGTCGATCAACGAGATCCAGCCCAATCGTCGGCAAGGTCGTCACGGCCCTGACCGCGGCGCGCAAGGACCTTCGCGGCATCGACTCCGAGCTCTCTCCTGGTGCCGCTGCGCGGCCCGGTCAGCACGATCCAGACCAAGATCGACGATGCCAAGTCCGCGGCCGACTCGGCGAATCTCGCAGCCAAGCTGCTGCCCGACATGCTCGGTCAGAAGGGCACCCGCCGCTATCTGCTGCTGGTCCAGAACAACGCCGAGATCCGCTCCACCGGCGGTATCCCGGGATCGTTCGCGATCCTGAAGGCCAAGAACGGCAAGCTCTCGATGGGTTTCCAGGGCTCCTACCAGGACCTCAAGCAGTTCACGCAAGCCAGTCGTGCCGATGACCAAGAACGAGGCCAAGGTCTTTCCCCCGACGCTGGTGACGAACATCCTCGACACCACGATCACGCCTGACTTCCCGCGGACGGCGGAGATCGCCAAGGCGATGGTGGCGAAGGGCCTGGACACCAAGGTCGACGGCGTCATCTCGGTCGACCCGGTCGGCGCTGAGCTATGTCCTGGCCGGCACGGGTCCGGTCAAGCTGACAGGGCGGTGTCGTCATCGACCAGAACAACGCGGTCGACCTGCTGCTCAACAAGACGTACCGTGCTGCTCAAGGACCCCGACCAGCAGGACGTCGGTCTTCGAGATCGCAGCGCGCAAGATCTTCGACGTCGTCAAGGAGGGCCGCGGTGAGTCGCGGCTCGTGATCGACGGACTCGTCAGGTCGGCCAGCGAGAACCGCCTCATGGTGTGGTCGTCGCACAAGTCGGAGCAGGCGCTCCTCGACACCGTCTGCCTTGTCGGGGCGGCTGAGCGGCAACGGCGGACGCGTCCCGCATGTCGGGGCTCTACCTCGGCGACGCCGCGTCGACCAAGATGGAGTACTACCTCGACTACCAGACCACGACATGGCGGTCGAGCGCTGCCTGAGCGGGCGACGTCCAGGAGCTCTCGACGACGACCGAGCTGTCCTCGCGCGCCGCCTGAGAAGCTGCCCAAGTCCGTCACCGGCGACGGCGTCTACACGCCCAGGGGCACGATGCGTCTGGTCCTGCGCTTCTACTCACCGTACGCCGGAGGATTCACCTAGGTCCGGGTCGACGGCAAGGCTCAGACCGTCTACGCCGACACCGCACCGCGGACGCAACGTCACCAGGGTGTTGCTGACGGTTCGACCCGCAGCAGACCTACAAGATCACCACGACGATGATCTCCGGCCCGGGCCAGGGCGGCGATCCGGTGTTCTCCACGACGCCGGGCGTCGAGAGCACGCCGAACGACGTGGTCGTCAAGTCCGCCTGCTCGTGACGCGCGCAGCTCAGTCGACGTCCTTCTTGAGCACGTCGTCGGGATACTTCTTGAGGTACGCCCGCAGGTTGTCCTTGCGGAACGCCGTGAACAGCTCGGTGGTCTTGGCCTCGTTGAGCCGCACGATGCTGCCGTAGACCGGGACCGTCTCGGTGCCGGCGACGGGAGCGGACAGGAAGTAGACGTCCCGGGTGTGCATGCCGCGCAGGGAGAGCGCCAGCGCCGCGCATGTCGCCGCCGGACCACTCGGAGTCGACCGTCAGGTTCTTGGTCAGCGCCTTGACGGTGTTGATGAGCTTGACCGGGTTGCGGGTGACGCCCTTGCTGAGGATCTTGCTCATGAGCGCGCGCAGGAAGTTCTGCTGTCGCGCGATGCGGTCGAAGTCGCCGCGCAGGAGGCCGTGGCGCTGGCGGACGTACTGGAGGGCCTTCTTGCCCTTGAGGTTGTAGTCGCCGGCCTTCCACTGCACGTGCTGCATCACGTCGTAGGTGTCGTCGGGGATGTGCACCGGTACGCCGCCGACGGCCGTCGACAGGTCCTTGAAGCCCTCCCAGTCGATGATCGCAACGTGCTTCATGCGCAGGTTGGTCAGGTGCTCGACGGTCGACACGGCGCCGATCGGGCCGTACTCGGAGAACGCGGCGTTGATCTTGGCCTGGCCCTTGGGATTGCCCTCGGAGTCGTAGATCGTGGTGAGGGTGTCGCGGGGGATCGACGCGAGGAAGGCGTACTTACGGTTGGCCGTGATGTGCACGATCATCAACGTGTCGCTGCGGTACTTGCCGGTCGGCCACGTCGCGGCCTTGGCGTCCTCCGACAGCGAGGTGTTCTCGGACTCGCCGGCGATCTTCTTGCCCTTGTCCGAGCCCAGCAGCAAGATGTTGAGCGCATTGCCCTTGTCGGGATCGGGGCGCTCCTTGTCCTTCAGCTTGGTCTCGGGGAGCTTGTCGACGGCCCCGAGCTGCTTGTTGAGCATGTAGGCGTACGCCCCGGTGACGCCGATCCCGAGGCTGACGACGACCCCGAGGGTCACCAGCGCGAGGAACGTCTTGCGGTGGCGTCGACGGAACTTGTCACCATCCGCGCGCCGCTTGCCGGCATCGCGATAGTTGCCGGGCCTGCCTGCCATCGTGCTCCGTCCTCAGGGAATCCCGTCCATTCTGCCGGGTCGCGGCAAGGCGGCCAAGTGGGTCAGCGGTCAGAGGTCCAGGACGAGGGTCGTCGGGCCGTCGTTCGTGAGGGAGATCGCCATGTCGGCGCCGAAGACCCCTTGCGCCACGGTCGCGCCCAGGCGACGCAGCGACAGCGCAGAAGTGCGTCGTAGAGCGGCTCGGCGACCGGCCCCGGCGCTGCGGCCGTCCAGGTGGGCCTGCGGCCCTTGCGGGCGTCGCCGTAGAGGGTGAACTGGCTGACGACGAGGATGCCGGCGCCGAGGTCTGAGGCGGACTTCTCGTCGCGCATGATGCGCAGGGTCCAGATCTTGGCGGCCAGGCGGTCCGCGACCTCAGCGGTGTCGTCGTGCGTGACGCCGAGCAGGACCATCAGGCCGGTCCCGATCTCCCCGACGACCTCTCGCCCGTGTCCTGAGCCCGGGGGTCCCCCCACGGGCTCTGCGAGTAGGGGGCGCGAAGGGACATCGACCCGCGCCTGGGTGACTCGTTGCACGACCGCTCTCATGCCGGTCACAGTAGTCGGGCCCCCACACGGACCCCCGTAGACTGAAGTCATGCCGTTCGAGATCCCGTCCGACCTCCACCCTGACCTGATGCCGGTCGTGTGGTTGCTCGGCACGTGGCACGGCGACGGCCACGGCGACTACCCGACGATCGAGCCGTTCACGTTCGAGCAGGATGTCGTCTTCGCGCACGACACCCGCCCGTTCCTGCACTACTTCAGCCGTACGTGGATCACCGACGACAAGGGCGAGCGCGTACGCCCCGGCGCCCTCGAGACCGGCTTCCTGCGCCCGGCGGGCGACGGACAGCTCGAGCTCGTCCTCGCCCACCCCACCGGCTACGCCGAGGTCTGGTACGGCCAGGTCGACGGACCCAGGGTCACACTGGCGACCGACATCGTCGCGCGTACGTCGACGGCCAAGGAGTACACCGCCGGACAGCGCATGTACGGTCTCGTCGAGGGCGACCTGATGTACGCCTACGACATGGCGGCCGAGGGCCAGGAGATGCAGTCGCACCTGTGGGGGAGGCTCGCCCGTGTCTAGTCCGCTGCTGGACCTGCACGGCGCCGTCGGTGGTGACGCCCCCGACCACGCCGTGGCTGCCCACTACGGCGCGATCTCGGCCGAGCAGCGCCGTCTCGCCGAGGGCCACACCTTCGTCGACCTGTCGCATCGCGACGTCGTGACGATCACCGGACCCGACCGGTTGAGCTGGCTGCACTCGCTGACGACGCAGTTCCTCGAGAACCTCGCGCCCGGCGTGCCGACCGAGGTGCTGCTGCTGTCGCCGCAGGGGCGCATCGAGCACGGCTTCTCCGGCGTCGACGACGGCGAGACGTTCTGGGCGCACACCGAGCCCGGTGCGGGCGCGGCGCTCGTCGGCGTTCCTCGACCGCATGCGTTTCATGATGCGGGTCGAGGTCGCGCTCGTCACGGACGACTGGGCCGTCATCGGCCTGCCCGGTCAGCGGTGGGAGATCCGGCCCGCGGGCATCGCTGGCGCGACCTGCCGGCCGAGCTCGGCGACCCGGTTGGGCTCTGGGCGTGGGAGGCCGATGCGCATCGAGGCCGGTCACGTGCGCGATCGGACTCGACACCGACGACAAGACGATCCCCAACGAGGTCGGGCTGCTCGGCGTCGCGGTGCACCTCGACAAGGGCTGCTACCGCGGACAGGAGACCGTCGCGCGGGTGCACACGCTGGGCCGCCCGCCGCGCCGGCTCGTCCGGCTGCTCCTCGACGGCTCGGTCGACCACCTCCCGGCCCACGGCTCGGACGTCGTGCTCGACGGCGTACGGGTCGGCGGTTCGTCGGCTCGTCGGCCCGCCACCACGAGCTCGGCCCCATCGCGCTTGCCGTGATCAAGCGCAACGTCGACCCGGCCGCGACGCTGCTGGCCGACGGCGTCGCAGCCAACCAGGAGGTGCTCGTCGACCCCGAGGCGGGACTCCACGTACGACCGGTCCTCAACTGATGTCGGTCGCAGCGCTTCGCGATCCTTGCGGTCTGCACGGCCAACATCTGCCGGTCGCCCGATGATCGAGGCCCTGCTGCGAGCCCGGCTCGACCGCGACACGGTTCGAGGTCGCGAGCGCCGGGACCCGCGGCTGGGACCGCGAGCCCATGGACGCCATGGCGGCCATGGAGCTCGCTGCGGCTCGGCCACTCCGCCGAGACGTTCCGGTCCCACGCGATCGACACCTACCTCGTCGACTCCGCCGACCTGATCCTCACCGCGACCCAAGCGCACCGCTCCGACGTGCTCGGCCTGAACCCGCGCGCGCTGCGGCGCACGTTCACGCTGCTGGAGTTCGCCGCGCTCTGCGAACGCGTCGACGGCGCCGACGCCGCACGCCCTCGTGGCTGAGGCGGCGCGCCAGCGCAGCATGCGCCGGCCGGACATCGACATCGGAGACCCCTACCGGCGCAGCCCCGAGGTCCACCGGGCGACCGCCGACCAGATCGACGACGCCGTCGCGACGATCAGCGAGCGCCTCAACGCGCGTCGTCGGCTAGGGTCCCCAGCGTCAGCGACTCAGCCGCCCCGCTGAGCTCGCTGGGCCGCGACGCTCGGCCGCTGCGGCGTCGGCCGGCGGGTGCGCACCGGCGCCTTCTCGAAGTACTCGGGCCCGTAGCCGTACCCGTATCCGTAGCCGTAGCGCGACAGCTCCTTGACCGGCGACATGCTGAGCACCGTGCCGAGCAGCCTCGCGCCGACCGAGCGCAGGCGCTCGGTCGCGGTGCGCACCTCGTCGAGGCCGGTCTCGCCGTGCCTGACGACGAGGATCGCGCCGTCGGAGATCGAGGCCAGCAGCGACGCGTCCGTGACCGGGAGCAACGGGGGAGCATCGATCAGCACGATGTCGTAGCGATGGCGGAGGTCGGACACGAGCGAGCGCATCGCGTTGGTCTGCAGGATCTCCGACGGATTGGGCGGCAGCGCGCCGCTCGCGAGCACGTCGAGGCCCGGCGTCGCCACCTGCTGGAGCGCCACGTCGAGCGCGACCCGGCCGACGAGGACCGTGGTGAGGCCGACGGACTTCTCGATGCCGAGGTACTCGCTGATCCGCGGGCGGCGCAGGTCGCCCTCGACGAGCGCGACCTGGGAACCGGCCTGCGCCAGCGCGATCGCGAGGTTGCAGGCCGTGGTCGACTTGCCCTCGCCGGCCAGCGAGCTCGTGATCGTGATGACCTTGTTGTCGCGGTCGATGTCGAGGAACTGCAGGTTGGTGCGCAGGATGCGGACCGCCTCGAACCGCGGGATGGTGGGTGCCGAGCGAGGTGATGAGCGGAGTCTGCACGGCAGAGCGGTCGTACGCGATGGCCCCGAGGACTGGCGCGCCCGACGCCTCCTCGAGCTCTGCCGGGCTGTGGATGCCCCGGTCGTACGTGTTGCGGATCGCGGCGACCACCAGTCCGGCGAGCAGCCCGAGGAGGCCCCCGAGCACGAGCCACGGCACCGTCGCCGGGCTCGAGGGATCGGTCGGGGTGGCGGCCTCGTCGACGACCGACGCGGTGAGGTCGGTGTCCTGGGCGTCGAGCCAGGCCACGAACGCCTCGGCGGCTGACTGGCTCAGGTCTGCGGCTTGCTGTCGGCGCAGTGCTGTCGGCCGTCACCCGGAGGACCGACGTGCCGTGCAGGACCCGCGCGTCGAGGTGGCGGTCGACCGAGCCCGTGCTGCCGGGCAGCCCCAGGTCCTCGACGACGCGGGCGGCGATGCTGCGTCCACCGAGCACGTGGGCGTACGACTCGACGGTGCGCTCGGCCACGGCTGCGTGCTCTGCTTGCCGGGCGGGGCCACCAGGACGTCTGCGTGGGCCGAGTAGTGCGGCGTCGCGAGCTGGAGATACGCCACCGCCGCAGCCGACACCGATCAACGTCAGGAGGAAGATCGACGGCCATCTGCGGGCGATCGGCTTGACGAGATGACGTTGACTCACCGATGACTCCTCATGACGCGGATGACCCTCACCGGAAGATTACGACACCCCGTCGCCGATCAGTGGCACATCGGACGATCGCGCGACGTCCGGACGTAACCCGCGCGCGCGAACAATCGTTTCTACCTAGTGACAGGCACCGCCCCCCGAGGTGCCCTCGACGAAGCTGAGTGGACCATGGACTACACGCCGATCAGTACGCGCCGCGTGCTGCTGGCGTTCGCGCTCACCCTGTTCGTGGCACTCCTGCCGCTCGCTCTTCCTCATCCTGCACTCCGGATCCGACGGCCCGCTGCCCGTCGAACGCGCAGTCGGATGGCACCCAGCGCGATGTCCTGCTGGTCGTGGGCAGCGCTGTTCTCATGGCCGCGCTCATCGGAGTGCCCATGCTGCTGATGTCGATTGGTCGTCGTCTGGTGCGGCGCCCAGCCCGCGCGTGACTCTTCGACGCCAGAAGCCACAGGGCCGACGCCCGGAGGGCGCGGCGAGCCCGTCGGCGCCACTGACCGACCACCGCGGCTCTGCCTGGGAACGTCGCTACGGTCGCATGCTCGTGGTCTCGGACTTCCTCGTGCTGATCTGGGTGTTCGTCACGGCACACGTCGTGTGGGCCGCGAATCTCCCGGCGATCGAGGCGAACCCCTACGGCTCCGTGCCCGATCTTGGTGTCGCTCTCGATGCTGCTGCTGTGGCACGGAGCCCTGACCGCCGCCGGCACCCGGGACCGCCGGGTGTTCGGCGCGCGGGCCGGAGGAGTACAAGCGGATCCTCAACTCGACCCTCGTGGTCTTCGCGCGTCATCGCGTTCGTCGGGCTACGCCGTCAAATTCCAGGTCCCGCGGACCTATGTGGTCGTCTGCCTGCCGTTCGGCCTGGTCCTGCTGACGCTCAGCCGCTGGTCCTGGCGGCAGTGGCTGCTCGTCCGCCGACAGCACGGCCACATGACTCACGATGCCGTCATCGTGGGCAGCGTCGACGCCGTCGAGCACCTCGCGGCCGTCATCAACCGCAACGCGGTCTTCGGCTACCGGCTCGCCGGTGCCTGCATCACCAGCCCCGAGCGCCCCACCCAGGTCGGTGGCGTGCCCGTGATCGGCGGGGTGGATGAGCTCAGCGCGACGATGATGTCGTCGGGTGCCAATGCCGTGATCATCACCTCGTCCGATGCGATGCATCCCGACATGGTGCGCCGGCTGGGCTGGGACCTCGAGGGCTACGACATCGAGATCATCGTGGCTCCGTCGCTGGCCAACATCGCCGGCCCGCGGGTGCACATCCGGCCGGTCGCCGGGCTCCCTCTCCTGCACGTCGAGCAGCCCGCCTACCGCGGCGCCCAGCGCTGGGGCAAGGTCCTCCTCGACCGTGTCGGCGGGCTCGGCCTGCTCCTGCTGTTCTCGCCGTCCTCGTCACGCTGGCCATCGCGATCAAGCTGACCAGCCCCGGCAGCGTCTTCTTCGTGCAGGAGCGTGTCGGCCGCGACGGCAAGACGTTCGGCATGATCAAGTTCCGCAGCATGGTCCAGGGTGCCGACGCGATGCTGGCGGACCTGCAGCCCGACACCAGCAACGTCGTGATGTTCAAGATGCGCGACGATCCCCGGGTGACCCGCGTCGGCCGCTTCCTGCGCCGCTACTCGCTCGACGAGCTGCCGCAGCTGCTCAACGTCGTCAAGGGCAACATGAGCCTCGTCGGCCCGCGCCCGCCGCTCGTGTCCGAGGTCTCCGGCTACGCCGCCGAGGCGCGTCGACGCCTGCTCGTCCGACCGGGCATGACCGGCCCGTGGCAGATCTCGGGGCGTTCCGACCTCGACTGGGAGGAGACCATCCGCCTCGACCTCTACTACGTCGAGAACTGGTCGCTGGTCGGCGACATGCTGATCCTCTGGAAGACGTTCCGGGCCGTGGTGTCGTCCGCCGGCGCCTACTGAGTCCGATCACACGTCCGTTGAGTTTCACCGAAGTCAGGGCACGACCGATACCGTTGGGTCGAGCGCGTTCGTTCTCAGACGACCTTGGCACGCATGTGGCGGCCGGTGGGTTGCACGGGACTTGACCGATCGGGTCCCGCGCCATCCAACCAGGAGCTTCCATGACCACCGAACCACCTGTCGACTCGCCGACGTTCGCCGACCTCGGCCTGGTCGACACCCTCGTCGACCGACTCGCGTCGCTCGGCTACGAGACGCCGACGCCGATCCAGGCGCGCGCGATCCCGACCCTGCTCGAGGGCAAGGACGTCGTCGGGCTCGCCCAGACCGGCACCGGCAAGACCGCGGCGTTCGCGCTGCCGATCCTGCAGAAGATCGACCCGTCCAACGCCAAGACCCAGGCGATCGTGCTGGCGCCGACGCGTGAGCTCGCGCTCCAGGTCTGCGAGGCCATCACGGCGTACGCCGTCAACATCCCCGGCGTCCGGGTGCTGCCGGTCTACGGCGGCCAGGGCTACGGATTCCAGCTCTCGGGCCTGCAGAAGGGCGCCCACATCGTCGTCGGCACGCCCGGTCGCGTCATCGACCACCTCGAGCGCGGCAGCCTCGACCTGACGTCGCTGGAGTACCTCGTGCTCGACGAGGCCGACGAGATGCTCAACATGGGCTTCGCCGAGGACGTCGAGCGGATCCTCGCGGACACCCCGGAGTACAAGCAGGTCGCGCTGTTCTCGGCGACGATGCCGCGGCAGATCCGTACGCTCGCCAAGAAGTACCTGCACGACCCCGTCGACATCGCGACGCCCAAGGCCACGACGTCGACCGCGACGGTCCGCCAGCGCTGGATCCAGGTGTCGCACCACCACAAGCTCGACGCGCTGACGCGGCTGCTCGAGGTCGAGACCGGCGACGGCATGCTGGTGTTCGTCCGCACCAAGTCCGCGACCGAGGAGCTCGCCGACAAGCTGCGCGGCCGCGGCTACTCGGCCGCGGCGCTCAACGGCGACCTCGTCCAGGCCCAGCGCGAGCGCACCGTGGCACAGCTCAAGTCCGGTGCGATCGACCTGATCGTCGCGACCGACGTCGCCGCCCGCGGCCTCGACGTCGATCGCATCACGCACGTCGTCAACTACGACATCCCGCACGACACCGAGGCGTACGTCCACCGCATCGGCCGCACGGGCCGCGCCGGCCGCACGGGCGAGGCGATCTTGTTCGTCACGCCGCGCGAGCGCCGGATGCTGTCGGCGATCGAGAAGGTTTCCGGCCGTCCCGTCGAGGAGATGTCCGTCCCCACGGCCGAAGAGGTCAACGAGCGGCGCGCCGGCCGGTTCGCCCAGGCCATCACCTCCAGCATGGGCTCGCCGTCGTTCCACGCGTTCCGTTCGCTGGTCGAGGAGTACGCCAGCGAGAACGACGTCTCGATGACCGACGTCGCCGCCGCGCTGGCGGTCATGAGCCAGTCGGACAAGGAGTTCTTCCTGCGTCCCGACCCGCCCAAGGCTCCGGCCGCGCGCCCGCGACTTCGAGCCTCGCGCCAAGCCTGCGGGCTTCGGGCGGTCCGACCGGCTGCCCGCCGAGGGCGCCGCGGTCTACCGCGTCGCGGTCGGCAAGCGGCACAAGATCGGCCCCTCGGCGATCGTCGGCGCACTGGCCAACGAGGGCAGCCTCAAGCGTTCCGACTTCGGCAAGATCACGATCGGCCAGGACCACTCGCTCGTCGAGCTGCCGGCCGACCTGCCGCGCCGCGGTCTTCGAGGCGCTGGCCAACACCCGCATCTCGGGCAAGCTCATCGACCTGCAGCCCGACAGCGGCCCGCCGATCCGGCGGACCCGCGAGGACCGCAAGCCCTACAAGAAGTCCCACGAGAAGCGGCCTTATCCGTCCAAGGCGGCACCGTCCAAGCCCTACAAGAATCCCCCGCGCGCGGAGCGCACGGGAGGTGCCCCCACGTCGAGCCAGCCCTCGGGCAAGGCGGACACCGCTCCGACGACACGCAAGCCAAGGCACAAGTGATGCACAGGCTCGACAACGCCTCGAGGGCGTACGACTGGGGCTCGCGGACCGACATCCCGCAGTTCGTCGGCGGCGAGCCCGGCGACATGCCGCTCGCGGAGATCTGGATGGGCACCCACCCGCTGGGCTCGTCGACGGTCGAGGGCCCCGACGGCACGCTCAGGCTGGCCGAGGTCTCGGGTGAGCTGCCGTTCATGTTCAAGATCCTGGCCGCCGACCGGCCGCTGTCGCTGCAGGTGCACCCCAACGAGGCCATGGCGCGGTTGGGGTTCGACGCCGAGGAAGCCGCGGGCGTGCCGCTCGACGCGCCGCACCGGACCTACAAGGACCCGCACCACAAGCCCGAGATGGCGTACGCACTGACGACGTTCGACACGCTGGTCGGCTTCCGGCCGACGGCCGAGATCCTGCGCGTGCTCAACGGCATCGACACCCCGCTGGCGCACAGCCTTGCGGAGGATCTGCACGCCGCTCCGGGCTTCAGCGGCATCGTGCGGCTCGTCGAGCGACTGCTGACCCAAGAGGTCTCGGCGGCGGAGATCGAGCAGATCGTGGTGTGCTGCCGCGACCTCGTCGACCAGGGCATCGACGTCAAGCGGGCGTACGTCACCGCCGTCGGAGATCGCCGATCACTACCCGGACGACGTCGGTGTCGTGATCTCCCTGACGCTCAACCGGCTGACGCTGCAGCCCGGCGAGGCGGCATTCCTGGGCACCGGCATCATCCACGCGCACCTGCGCGGCATGTGCCTGGAGGTCATGGCGGCGTCCGACAACGTGCTGCGCGCCGGGCTCACCAGCAAGCCGCTCGACGCCGAGGGTCTGGTCAAGTGCCTCGACCGGGGAATGTCCCGGCTGGCGCGCGTGACGCCCGAGCCGTTCGGCTTCTCCACCGACGTCTTCAGCCCCGACGTGCGCGAGTTCGCCCTCGCGGTGAGCCAGTGCTCCAGGGCCGAGCCCGACGGGCACCCTGCTGCCGATGGCTGGACAACGCATCGTGGTCTGCACGGGTGGCGAGGTCGAGCTCGTGAGCGCAGCCGGTGACCGGCTCAAGCTCAGCCGCGGCGACTCGGTCTATGCCGGCCCGGACGACGGCGAGATCCGGGTCGTCGGCACGGGTGAGGTCGCCCAGGCCTACACGCCGACCTCGGACACCGTGGCCGGCGAGCTGATCGACCTCGTGCCGCCGTTCACGGAGCGCCAGCTCAGACGACGTCGGCGCGGCCGCGGTCCTTCAGCGCACTGACGACGTCCTTGACCTGCTGAGCGTGCTCGCGGGTCGTGACGAGCAGCGCGTCGGACGTACGCACGACGACGACGTCGCGCAGCCCCACCACGGCGATCGTGGTGCCGTCGTCCGCGATCGCCAGCCCGTCGGCGTCGACCCACACGGTGTCGGACGACGAGACGCCGCCGACGTCCTGGAGTGCCGCGTAGTCGCCGACGTCGTTCCAGTCGAAGGCGCCGGGCACGACGGCCATGCCACCCTCGAGCGAGACCGGCTCGGCGATCGCGTGATCGATCGCGATCTTGGTGAGCGACGGCCAGACGTCGTCGAGCACGTGCTGCTGCTGGTCGCCGCCCCAGGCCGCCGCGATCGTGGCGAGGCCGTCGTGCAGACCCGGCTGCAGGCGGGCGAGGTGACCGAGCAGGACATCGGTGCGGGTCACGAACATCCCGCCGTTCCAGCTGTGCACCCCGCTGGCGACGTAGGCGGCGGCGGTGGGCGCGTCGGGCTTCTCGACGAACTTGGTCACCGCGCGGGCCGAGCCGGCGCCGTCGACCGTCAGTCGATCGCCCGACTCGATGTAGCCGAACGCCGTCGACGGGCCCGCGGGAGTGATGCCGATCGTCGTGACGAGGCCGCTCGCGGCGACCGCGACGGCCTGCCCGATGGCCTCGGCGAACGACACCTGGTCGTCGATGATGTGGTCGGCCGCGAACGAGCCGATGATCGCGTCGGGATCGCCCGCACCGATGACGGCGGCGGCGAGGCCGATCGCCGGCATCGAGTCACGCGGTGACGGCTCGACGAACAGGCTCGTGAGCTCGGGGAGCTGTGCGCGGATCGCGTCGGCGTGGGCGGAGCCCGTCACGACGTGGATGCGCTCGGGCGGGATGAGGTCGGCGAGCCGGTCCCAGGTCTGCTGGATCAGCGAGCGGCCGGAGCCGTCGAGGTCGAGCAGGAACTTGGGCCGCGAGGCACGCGAGAGCGGCCAGAGCCGGGTGCCGGCGCCGCCGGCGGGGATCACGGCATGGAAGTTGGCAAGACTCACGTCTGAGGGATCTGGCACCCGGTCATCCTAGGGCGCTGTCGTGTTGAGTCCGCCGACGGTCGTCGTGGCGGTCGGGACGCCGATCGACTTGGCCCGGGCGTCGAGGGCGAGGTCGGCGCTGAGGGCGTTGTGGTCCGAGACGGCGGGCCGGGCGTAGCCGCCGCCGGAGAGACGTACGAGCTGCTGCCAGCCGAGCACGGAGAAGTCGTCGGAGACGAAGATGTGGTCGACGTGAGCGCCCGATCGCGGCGTGCCGCCATCGGGATAGCTGGTGTTGAACTGCGGCGTTGACGGGCGACTTGGCGAGGTCGACGCTGTCCTGCATGCCGGCGGCGCGCATCTTGACCCCGGGGGAGTCGGCGCCGCGGTGCGCGCCCGGAGTTGAAGTCGCCGGCGTAGATCGATCGGCAGGTCCTTGGCGTCGTTGATCCCGGCCATCCGCGCCAGCACGACGTCCATCTCGCGAGACCGCTTGGCGTCGTTGCCCTTGCCGTTCTCGAGGTGGATGTCGACGTAGTAGAAGACCCGGCCGGTCGCCTTGACCCTGAACCTGGCCCACGTCGTGTGACGGCCGTCGCCGATCGGGAAGTAGCCGCCGCTGAGCTGGGTGAAGATCTCGGGGCGATAGAAGATGTAGCGCGCCTCGGCGCCGCCGTCGGCGCGCTTGAACTTCTGCGAGCCGCCACTCCAGATCGCGTTGGTGGTGCGTCCGACGCGCTGACCGCCCGCCTCCTGCAGGCCGAAGATGTCGATCTTGTTCTCGTTGAGGAACGCTGCCCTGATCCTCGCGCGCCCGGCATAGCCCGGAGCACTTCTCGGAGCACACGTTCCACGTGCCGACCCTGAACGACGTCTTGCGCGGCATCGTGCGGAACGTCGCCGGCTTGGCGAAGCTGCCGACCTGGTCGCCGTTGACCGGGCGGATCCGGACCCAGTACGTCGTCGACGCGGCCAGGCCGCGGGTCACGTACGAGTTCGCGCCACCGAGCGTCCGCACCGTGTTCGACGTGCTTGGTGAACCCCTTGTCGCGGGCCACCGTGACGTCGAACTGCCGGGCGTTGGGCACCTTCTTCCAGGTCACCCGCATCCCGTCGGCGGTGGTCTGCTTGACCTGCAAGGCGTCGATCGCGCCGGGCTTGAGGGTGAAGCGCGCGGTGCGGGACGACCTGACCTTGCCGTCACGCACGGCATCGATGCGGTAGAACCGGTCGATCCCGGGGGTCGTGGCGCTGAGGTCGGCCACCGTCACGCTCGTGCCCTTGGCCGGCGACCCGCGTGGTCCGTGACGTCGTCAGCGCCCGGTCGGAGCCCACCTTGACGACGTACGAGTCGACGCCGTCGGTGCCGGCCCAGGCCAGCTTGACGCTCGTGGGTGACAGAGGTGTCGCGGACAGCTTGGTCGGCGCCTCGAGCGAGTCGGGGGCCGCGTACGTGAGCGCGAGCCCGGTGGCCAGTCCACCCACGATGAGCACGCTGACGACGCCGATGACGAGACGGCGACGATCGTGTCTCCTGCGTCGACCGGCGACGCGGGCGGTGCGGCGGGACCGCCCGGGCGTGTCGGCACGCCGACGCGGGGCGATCTTTCTTCGGGTGACGACGGGAGGCTCCAGGGCGTACGGATGGGGTGGCTGAATTCTACGGGGTGCGGTGGGATCGTCGCGCGGACTCCCGGTTCAACGATTGATTCGGACGTCGGTGATGATCGGGCTGTGATCTGAGGGAATCGGCGTGACCATCCGGCCGTCGAGGAGCAGGGCGCCGTTGTTCCACGACAGGATGCGGCCCTCGCTCGGGCCGGATCCAGACGTGGTCGACGTGGTCGCCCCACGTGTAGCTGATCCGCGGGATCGACTCGAAGCCGTTGTAGCTGTTGATGTGCTGCCGGCGCAGCCTGAGCGCCAGGTCGTACGCGTCGTAGTAGCCCTGGCGGTGAAGGACGTCAGCGACGGTAGTCGTTGGAGCGGTTCTTGTGCGAGTTGAAGTCGCCGGCGAACACGACCGGCAGCCCGGCCTGGGCGTTGATCGTGGCAAGGTGCTGCGTGAGCTTCGTCATCTCAGCCTTGCGCTGCAGGTCAGCACTCTCGCTGTCACCGGTGACGGTGTGGACGTCGACGAAGATCGTACGGTCCTGCGTCGCCGCGTCGACCAGCACGGCCCACACGGCGTATCGGCAGCCTTCGCGGTGGTAGCCGAGGAACACGTAGCCCTTGGTGCCCTGCGGCCACGACAAGTCGCAGCCGAGGGAGCTCTTGCCCGGCTGGGCCGGCACCGGCCCAGTGGGCGGGGCGAGGGTGAAGCGCGAGGTCTTGTAGAGCAGCCGCTTGGAGCTCTTGGAGATGGCCTCCGTGTATCCGGAGTCTGCGGGCATCTGGAGGTTGACCGCCTCCTGCGTCGCGACGACGTCGGGGGAGTATGCCTGGATGCGGCCCAGCGCCGCCGGCTGGCGGCGTTGCCCAGCCCGATGCACTTCTCGCGAGCAGAGGTTGTAGGTCATGACCCGGTACGTGGGGCCGGTCCCGGGGTCCATGCGCCGGATCGTCGTGTGGCCGACGCGGGCGGACTTCTTGCCGACGGTGCTGCCGTTGACGGCGCGGACCTGGATGAAGTAGTCGGTCCCGCGCTTGAGCCCGGTGAATGTCTTGGCGCTGTGCGTGGCGGAGTAGCGTCGCGCGTTCGACATCGAGTAGGACCGGGAGAGGAACACCTGGTAGGACGTGGCGTCGCGGGTGTCGGGCCAGTCGATGCGTCAGTCCCGCCGTCCCCGCGCTGTGGCGAGTAGGACGCCGCGACGAACGACACCAGCCCCACCTGGGGAGGGGTGGTCGCCGCCTGGGCCGGCTGCGCGGTGCTGACCACCGCGACGAGCATGGCAATCAGGACCCCGAGAGCAGTGCGCATGGTCTGACGATAGAGGGGAACCGGGTCGCGCGTGACGATTTGTCTCGCTCGGTCAGCGGCCGGGGATGCGGAGCGTCGCGCGCACGGGGTTGTGGTCGGTCGCGAACGGCGTCGCGTAGCGGGATCCGTCGATGCTGACGATGACCTTGAACTGCCGCGCCTCGATCGCTGCGGTCCGCGTAGATGTGGTCGACGTGGTCCGAGTGCCGCAGCGGCGGGTTGATCGCCTGGTTGGCGCTGTTCCAGGTCCGCGTTGACGTTGGTCTCGGCGCTGTCGAACGCGTCGGGGATGCCGGCCGCCTGTGAACACCTTGAGCGGAGCGTCGAAGCCGCCGGGGTAGCGACTCTGGTCGGCATTGCTCTTGTTGGAGTTGAAGTCGCCGGCGTAGATGACCGGGAACTTGTTGGGGTTGGCGCGGGCCATGTCGCTGATCAGCTTCTTGGTCTGCGCCTCTCGCATGAGGTCCTTCGAACGGCCCTTGTAGGGCTGCAGATGGGCGTCGACGACGACGAACACGGTACGGGTGGCGCGGTCGCGCAGCTGCACCCAGACGGCGTACTTGCGTTCGGTGCTGTTGAGGGTGATGACGCCGGAGCGCTGCCTCTCGTACTTCGCTGTGTCGTAGAACAGCGACTTGGCGCTGTAGTAGGCGCCGAGGGCGTAGCCCGGCAGCTGCGGTCCCGAACCGGGTGTCCTGGTCGTGGGACTCCTGCGTCGCGATGATGCCGGCGCCGGTGGCGCGAGCGATCTTGCCGGCGTACGGCTTGCGCGTCGACCACTTCTTCATCCCGTTGGTCTTGGTGACGCACTTGTCCTGGCCGCACAGGTTGTAGGTCGCGACCACCACATTGGTCGGGTCGGAGGCCATCCGGAACTTCGTCGGCGTCGTCCACGTGCCCTTGACGACGCCGTTGATCGCGCGGACGCGGTAGTGGTACGTCGTGCCGAGCGTCAGCCGCGTGAGCGTCGCGGAGGGATTGGTCACGGTGTAGCTCTTCAGCCCCGTCGTCATCGACGGAGTTGGTGCCGAACTGCAGCTCGTACTGCTCGGCGTTGACGCCGGCCGCCCAGCGGGCGCGCACCCTGCTGGTGCCGCTCTCGCGGGCCATCGTTGACGAGGCGATCGTGCCGACCGGCAGGTTGAAGCCGCGGATGGCCGAGCCGGTCGACGCCGGACGTGTTGTGGGCGTAGACCCGGACGTAGTAGTCGGTGCCGCCCGTCGGGACGAGGCCGCTGAACGTCGCGGTGCGGGTCGTCGACCTCGGCGACCGGCTGGACGCACGTCGTGGCGTCGCGGCTCGTCGTCAGGCAGACGTCGTAGTCCTTCGCGTCGGTCGCGGCGGCCCAGGTGGTCTTGACCGCGTGCGTCGAGACCGTGGTGACGACGTCGGTCGGCGCGCTGGGTGCCGTGCTCGCGAGGTTGAAGCCCTTTCGGTAGGTCGCCGCCCTCTTGGTGCCGTGATAGCTGTAGACCACGACGTAGTAGTCGGTGCCGGAGGTCGGCGCCAGGCCGCGAAACGTCGCGGTGGTCGCGGTCGAGCGCGAGCTGAGCCGGACGCAGGGCGACTGGTCGGCGAACTCCTGCAGGCACACGCGGTAGGACACCGCCCCGGTAGCCGGCCTCCAGGAGATCGTGGCGGTCGACGACGTCGCCGAGACCTTGACGCCCGTGGCCGGCGACGGGGCGCTCGCCGCGTCGGCCGGGCCGGCGAATGCCGAGAGGAGCACGCAACTCGAGAACAGGATCGCGACGACGCGACGGGACACAGCACTCATGCGGGCAACCTTGCTGGTGGGGAAGCGGCCCGGTTGGGCCGACCAGTAGTCCTTCGAGGGTAGGCGAAATCCCGGCAAAAATCACCGTACGAGGGGGTGAACGAGCCGACAGCCTAAAGTGGCCGGCGTGGATGTCCTAGCCGAAGTCGTGCGTTCCGGGCTCGTCGAGAGCCGTCACCGCGGGGTCGCCGTGGGGGTCGATCCGGCCGGCGAGGTGGTCTGGTCGATCGGCGATCCCGAGCACCGTGATCTTCCCGCGATCGGCCAACAAGCCCATCCAGGCGCATGGGCATGCTGCGGGCCGGGCTGCCGCTCGACGGCCGGCTCCTGGCCCTCGCCTCGGCCAGCCACTCCGGGGAACCCTTCCACCTCGACGGCGTCCGAGAGATCCTGGCGCTGGCCGGACTGGACGAGTCCGCGCTGCAGACTCCGCCGTCGTACCCGCTTGGACCCGCACGTCCATGCCGAGCTACCTCCGCAGCGGAGGCAAGCGGGCCCCGATCTGCATGGACTGCTCCGGCAAGCATGCGGCGATGCTCCTGACGTGCGTGACCAACGAGTGGACGATCGACGACTACCTCGACCCCGGAGCACCCGCTCCAGGTCGAGATCACGGCGACGTTCACCGAGCTCACGGACGGGCCGCCCGTCGGTGGTGGGAGTCGACGGCTGCGGTGCACCCCTGCTCGCCACGCCGCTCCAGCAGCTCGCGCGGGCCGTCGGCCGCATCGTGCAGAGCCCTTCGGGCAGCCTCGGGGCGCGGCTCGTCGAGGCAGTGACGGCGCACCCGGACTATCGTCAGCGGGCACGACCCGTGCCTGAGCACGCCCTGATGAAGGCGTTCCCCGGGCTCGTGGCCAAGTCGGGGCGCCGAGAGCGTCTACGTCGTGGGCCTGCCGGACGGCTCGGCGTACGCGATCAAGATCGAGGACGGCGGCGAGCGTCCCGCTGTACGCCGCGATGGGCCGCGCCCTCGAGCTCGCCGGCCTCGACGCTCCGATCCTGCGTGAACGGCCGACCATCCTTGGCGGCGGCGAGCCGGTCGGCGAGGTGCGAACCACGTTCTGACCTGCGGCGATGCTGTGACCGAGGTCGCAAGCAGGTCTGCTTGCATTTGCTAACTTTTGCAAGCACACTGGAGTCATGGCCAAGTTGAGCATGCAGCGCACCGTCGAAGGACTCGGCGACTACCTGCGTGAGCAGCGGGGTCAGGCACAGATGTCTCTCCGGCAGCTGGCCGAGCTCACGGATGTCTCCAATCCGTACCTCAGCCAGATCGAGAGGGGTCTGCGCCGACCTTCGGCAGAGGTCCTGCAGCAGATCGCCAAGGCGCTCAGGATCTCCGCCGAGTCGCTCTACGTTCGCGCCGGCATCCTCGATGCCGACGAGAGCGGAGCGCGGATGGTCGAGGACGCCATCGCCCTCGATCCCCGCCTCACCGAGCGTCAGAAGACCGCGCTGCTCGATATCTATCGCTCCTTCGTCGGGACTGACGAAGCGTCGGACACCGAGCTGGCCGCAACAGTGACCGAAGCCAATCAGGAGGAACCCGTATGACCACCATCACCGAGACCATCAACGCCCAGGTGAAGTCGCTCGTCGACGACGTCAAGGCACTGCCCGAGACGCTCAAGAAGGTCGACGTCGCCGACCTGCAGAAGCAGGCCCAGGGCCTCGCGCAGACCGCCGTCGGCACCGCCACCAGCGTCTACGCCGACTTCGCCAAGAAGGGCGAGGAGCTCGTCGCCAAGGCCAAGGGCCTCAAGGTCGACGACATCAAGAAGACCGTCGACAGCAGCGTCGAGGACGTCACCAAGACGGCCAAGGGCTTCGCCGACGACGCCCAGAAGCGCGCCGAGCAGCTCGTGACGGACGCCAAGACGCAGGTCACCAAGGTGACGTCGAAGGCGCCGACCACGGCCCGCAAGGCTGCCGAGAAGGTCGACACGACCGTCAAGAAGACGCCTGAGCCGGCCAAGAAGGCCCCGGCCGCCAAGAAGGCTCCGGCCAAGAAGGCCCCGGCTGCCAAGAAGGCTCCGGCCAAGAAGGCCCCGGCCGCCAAGAAGGCCTAGGTTCACCGCAACATCAGAGGCGGGTCCCCGTTCGGGGGCCCGCCTCTTTCAACACCCGATAGCCTTCGGGGCATGTTCGAGATCCAGAACGGCCTGATGACGGTCATCTCGCTCGTGCTGTTCGTCGTCAAGGGCTTCGCCCTGGTGGACTGCGTTGCGCGGCCGTCCGCGCGGTTCACCCACCTCGAGACGTTGCCGAAGCAGACCTGGCTCATCATCCTGGTGCTGGCCGTCCTGGCCCACGTGCTCTGGTGGGACCCGCTGAGCCTGCTCAACCTCGTCGGCACGGTGGCCGCCCTGGTCTACCTCGCGCAGGTGCGCGGCTCGGACTCCCACTGACCCGTTTGGCACCTGAAGGCGACTCGCGTACGGTCGAAAGGTTCCAAACGTCATCAACCGTCGGGGGATCGGCATGAATCAGCAGACAACGTCGTGGCGCGACCGCATCGACCCGGTGGTCTTCTCGGTCACCAGTCTCCTCGCCATCGCCTTCGTCGTGTGGGGCATCATCAGCACCGACACCCTCAGCTCCGCGTCGGCGAACGCGCAGGACTGGGTCATCACCAACACGGGCTGGTTCTTCGTGCTGAGCTCGACGTTCTTCGTGATCTTCGTGATCTGCCTCGCCGCGAGCAAGTACGGCCGCATCCCGCTCGGGGATGACGACGAGGAGCCGGAGTTCAGCACGGTCTCGTGGATCGCGATGATGTTCAGCGCAGGCATGGGCATCGGCCTGATGTTCTGGGGCGTCGCGGAGCCGCTGACGCACTATGCGAAGCCGCCGCCCGGCACGTCCAAGGCCGAGTCCGAGGAAGCCATGCAGACCGCGATGGCGACCACGATGTTCCACTGGGCGTTGCACCCGTGGGCGATCTACGCCGTGGTCGGCATCGCGATCGCGTACGGCACGTTCCGCAAGGGCCGGTCGCACCTCATCTCCTCGGCGTTCCGGCCGCTGATCGGCGCCCGCGCCGACGGCCCCGTCGGGCGCGCCATCGACATGCTCGCGATCTTCGCGACGCTGTTCGGCTCCGCCGCGTCGCTGGGTCTCGGCGCCCTGCAGATCGGCAGCGGCATCGAGTTCAACGGCTGGGTCGACAGCGCCGGCACGACCTTGCTCGTCATGGTCATCGTCATCCTCACCGTCGCCTTCATCGCCTCGGCTGTGTCGGGCGTCGCCAAGGGCATCCAGTGGCTGTCCAACATCAACATGGTGCTGGCTCTCGTGCTGGCGCTGTTCGTGTTCGTCGCGGGCCCGACGCTGCTGATCCTCAACCTGCTGCCGACGGCGCTGGGTGACTATGCCGCCCAGATGACCGGCATGGCCTCACGCACCGCGGCCAGCGGCGACGACGACATGCGGTCCTGGCTCGCGAGCTGGACGATCTTCTACTGGGCGTGGTGGGTCTCGTGGACGCCGTTCGTCGGCATGTTCATCGCCCGCATCAGCCGCGGCCGTACGATCCGCCAGTTCGTCACGGGCGTGCTGATCGTGCCGTCGCTCGTGAGCCTGGTGTGGTTCGCGATCTTCGGCGGCACCGCGATCGATGTCCAGCGCAAGACCGGCGACCTGGTCGGCAAGGCCGGCGCGGTGGATCCCAACTCCGCCCTGTTCGAGATGCTCGACCACCTGCCCTCTGGCATCGGTCTCGACGGTGCTCGTGATGGTCCTGGTCGGCATCTTCTTCGTCTCCGGCGCCGATGCAGCCTCGATCGTCATGGGCACGCTCAGCGAGAAGGGCTCGATCGAGCCGTCCAAGCGGACCGTCGTCTTCTGGGGGACGGTCATGGGTGGGGTCGCGGCGATCATGCTCGCGACCGGCGGCAAGAACGGCTCCGAGGCGCTCACCGGGCTGCAGCAGATCACGATCGTCGCCGCAGTACCGTTCGTCCTGGTCATGGCCGCGTTGTGCCTGTCGCTCTACAAGGACCTGCAGAGCGACCCGGTGATCGTCCGACACCACCGCGGCGTCGAGCTCATTGCGGACGCGGTCGTCACCGGCGCCGAGGAGCACGACGACGACTTCGTGCTGGTCCTCGAGCCGACCGGCGAGGAGTCCGACTAGCTCTGCTCGTCGTCGGTCGCTGCGCCGTCTGCGAGCAGTATGACGTCAGCGGGGCCGGGCGGGGTGCAGCCAGCGGGTGACCACGACGCGCAGCACCCCGAGGTCGGCGTCTGCCGGCAGCTCGGGGTGGGTGTCGCGAACCGTGCGGTGGGCCACGACGAGTCCCGTCAGCCACCGTGCCGTGTCGTCGATGTGGAGCTCGCGGTCGACCGAGCCGTCCTCGATCGCCTGGGCGCACAAGCTCGCGAACGTACGCTCGACATCAGGGCTGAGCGGCAGGTCGGGGTTGGCGGCGAAGTGGTCGAGCAGGTCGAGCAGCCGGTCCCACGCGGTGTCGGTCATGGCTGCCTCGACTCGTGCCAGCGGTCGACGAGCTTGGGCATCTCGACGGCCATGTAGGTGAAGAAGTCGCGTGTGGTTGCGAGGCGTTCGTGGGCTGCGCTGCCGGTGTCGACCTGGCCCATGCCCTCCTCGAGCAGGGTGGCGAGGGCCGTGATCGTCTTGGTCTCGGCGGCCATCACCTCGGCCCAGGTGGTGCCGAGCACGTTGTAGCGATCGACGCGCTCGCCCGTCACCCTCCGGCGTACGGCCAGTCCCATGCGGGTGAGGTAGGCGGTTGCCCCGCTCACCGCCGCGGCGCTGACGCCGAGGGCGTCGCCGATCTCCTTGGCGGTGTAGCCGTTCTCGGGGGCGACGAGCAAGGCGGCGAAGACCCGCGCGGCCATGCGTTGCATGCCTGACTGGTTGAGCTCGAGCGCGAAGCCCTCCACGAACTCGCTCGCGGCGCCTGTCGTCATGTGTGCGAGCATACAGGAATTCATGACTTTCAAGGATTTCACAAATCTCTGAAAAGGAGTACGGTCGGCGGTATGGACACTGTCATCGACATCACCGGACTCGTGAAGCGGTTCGGCCACGCGACAGCTCTGGACGGCCTCGACCTGCAGGTCGAGCGCGGAGAGGTGCACGGCTTCCTCGGACCCAATGGGGCTGGTAAGTCGACCACGATCCGGGTTCTGCTCGGGCTGCTCCGCGCGGACGGCGGCTCCGTCACCCTGTTCGGTCAGGACCCGTGGCACGACGCAGCCGAGCTGCACCGGCGCCTTGCGTACGTGCCCGGCGACGTGAACCTCTGGCCCAATCTCTCCGGCGGCGAGGTCATCGACCTGTTGGGCCGCCTGCGCGGAGGCCTCGACGAGAAGCGCCGCAGCCTGCTCATCGAGCGCTTCGAGCTCGACCCGACCAAGAAGTCGCGGACCTACTCCAAGGGCAACCGGCAGAAGGTCGCGCTCGTCGCGGCCCTGGCGAGTGACGTGGAGCTGCTGATCCTGGACGAGCCGACGTCCGGCCTGGACCCGCTGATGGAGGCGGTGTTCACGGACTGCGTCGACGAGTTCAAGGACGATGGTCGATCGGTGCTGCTGTCGAGCCACATCCTGGCCGAGGTCGAGCGGCTGTGTGACCGGGTGAGCATCATCCGCGCCGGCCGCACGGTCGAGTCCGGGACGCTCGCCGACCTGCGCCACCTGACGCGTACGTCGGTGTCGGCCGAGCTGTCGGAGGCGCCTGCGGGCCTTGACGGCCTCGCCGGGGTGCACGACCTCGTGGTCGAGGGTGTGCGGGCGACGTTCGAGGTCGACACCGTGCACCTCGGCGCTGCGCTCGAAGCCCTTGGCCGGTCCGGCATACGTACGCTCACGAGCCAGCCACCGACGCTCGAGGAGCTGTTCCTGCGGCACTACGGCGAGGAGCTTGCATCGTGACGGCATTCACCGGCGCGCTCACGGTGCTCCGGTTCCACTTGCGGCGTGACCGGATGATGCTGTTCTGGTGGATCGCCGGTGACGTGCTCCTCTACTACGCGCAGGCGGTCAGCACCGACGGGCTCTACACGACGCAGGCCGAGCTGGACAAGGCCGCGGCGGGCATGGAGGGCAACGCTGCGTTCATCGCGATGTCCGGGCCGGCCCGTGCGCTCAACACGGTCGGCGGGCAGGTCGCATGGCAGGCGGCGGCGTTCGGCGCGATCGTGGCCGCGCTCATGAGCATGTTCCTGGTCGGCCGGCACACCCGCGCCGAGGAGGAGAGCGGGCGCGATGAGCTCGTCCGGGCAGCAGCGATCGGCCGGCACGCCCCGTTGGCGGCAACCGCCCTGCTCGTCACCACCGCCAACGTGCTGCTGGGTGCGCTGATCGCCGGCAGCCTGATCGCGTACGGCCTGCCCGCCGCCGGCTCGGTGGCGCTGGGGCTGGCTGCGGGTGTCACGGGCCTGGTGTTCGGCGGTGTTGCCCTCGTGGCGGCGCAGCTCGTCGAGAGCACCCGTGCGGCATACGGGATCACGGGCGCGGTGATCGGTGTCGCGTACGGCCTTCGTGCCGTGGGCGATGTCGGCAACGGTGCGCTGTCGTGGCTGTCGCCGATCGGCTGGGGACAGTATCTGCGACCGTACGCCGACGAGCAGTGGTGGCCTGCGCTGCTGTCGGTCGCCGCGATCGTGGTGCTGGGCTTCGTCGCTGTTGCGCTGTTCGATCGTCGCGACATCGGATCGGGTGTGTGGCCGGCCCGGCCAGGTCCGGCGCGCGGCTCCCTCGGATCGGCTTGGGCGCTCTCGTGGCGGCTGCAACGGGGGAGCGTGATCGGCTGGACGGCCGGCATGTTGCTCGGCGGCGTCGCGTACGGCTCGATCGGCGACGACGTCGGTGACCTGCTCGGCGACTCGGACTTCTCCAAGGACGTGTTCGCGTTGGCGGGCGGCTCGATCGTGGACTCGTTCTATGCGACGGCGGCGGTGATGCTGGCGCTGATCGGCGCAGGCTTCGCGATCGCGTCGGTGCAGAGGTTGCGCGGTGAGGAGAGTGCCGGGTTCGCCGAGGGTCTCCTGGCGACCGCGCTGCCACGCTGGCGCTGGGCCACCGCGCACCTCCTCGTCACGGTCGTCGGGACGGTCGCCGTCGTGCTGGCGGCGGGCCTTGGCATGGGTGCCGGCTTCGCGCTGGTCACCGGCGACGGGTCCGCGGTGCTGCGGCTCGCCGGGGCGACTGTGCCCTACGTCGTGCCGGTGCTGCTGATCGCGGCGCTGACCTGGCTGGCGTACGGGATTCGCTCGGGCTGGGCGGCGCTCGGCTGGCTGGCGCTCGGCTTCTGCTTCGTCGTGATGATGTTCGGGGAGCTGCTGCAGCTGCCGGACTGGCTCATGGACGTGTCGCCATTCCGGCACCTGGCGCAGACGCCGGCCGAGGACTTCCGCGTCGCGCCGGTCATCGTGCTGCTGGTGATCACGGCCGCCGTGGGGGCGCTGGGGATGGCGTGTCTGCGCCGGCGAGATGTCGTCAGCAACTAGAACATACGTTCGACAGGGCGTAGGCTGGCCGGATGGAGGAGTTCTTCCAGGGATCGCTGCTCGACAGCGGCCAGCCCTCGGGTCTTGGGCCGTTGGCTCCAAAGCGTACGGTCCTGACGCGAGGCGCGTGGGTCGACGTGCTGCCGGGGTGGGTGACGGGGTCGGACGACGTGTTCCTGCGGCTGCAGGCCGAGGTGCCGTGGCGAGCCGAGAACCGGGAGATGTACGACCGCATGGTCGACGTGCCGCGGCTGCTGTGCCACTACGGCGTCGGTGCGGAGCTGCCCGAGCCGCTGTTGCTGGAGGCCCGCGAGGCGCTGGGTGACCACTACCAGACCGAGCTGGGGGAGCGATTCGTGACCGCGGGGCTCTGTTACTACCGCGACGGCCGCGACAGCGTCGCCTGGCACGGTGACCGCATCGGCCGGGGACGCACCGACAACACGATGGTCGCGATCGTCTCGCTCGGCGCGGCCCGACGGCTGTCGCTGCGTCCACGGGGCGGCGGTCAGCAGATCGGCTTCTCGCTGGGCCACGGCGACCTCGTGGTCATGGGCGGCACCTGCCAACGTACGTGGGAGCACGCGATCCTCAAGACCGCCAAGCCCGTCGGCCCCCGCATCAGCGTCCAGTTCCGCCCCCGCAACGTCCTCTGACCCGCGGCGGTGAGTTAGCGTCCAGTCGATGGAGCCAGCGGTGACCTAGCGACGTATCGTCCCGTATGGCGGTGGATGAGCGACCCTTCCGGTGCCCGGTCAGGTCGCTGATCCACCGCTGCACAGGGCTGTAGGGACCAATCCGCCATCCACAGGTCGGCCGTCGCTGGTGGAATGGGGGTGCGGGCAAGGGGTCGGATGGGGCCATGCCGCCGACTCCAGTCATCCCGGACGCACTTCGTCATCGCCCGTTTCATGTCTCGGAGGCGGCGAGGATCGGGGTGAGCGAGCGACGCTTGCGCGGCAAGGCCTGGAAGCGGTTGTTCCCAAGAGTCTGGGTGCATGTCGACCATGCCATGAGTGAGGCCGACTGGATCACCGCGGCCAGGCTGACGATGCCGAAGCGTGCGCAGCTGAGTCACCTCACCAGGATCCAGGCGCTCGGACTCGACTACGGCGAGCGCCGCCCCCTCCGCTTCACGGTCGCCGGCGACCTGCACCTCGACTTCGACGACATCTTCCTTCACCGCACCGAAGTCCTCCCGCCGCTCGACGATGTCGGGGTGACGCCGGCCGCGGCCTTCATCCAGTACTGCGCGACCGCGCGCATGATCGACGCCATCAAGGTCGGTGACTGGTTGCTGCGCCACCGGCACATGACCGTTCTGGAAGTGGGTGAGCTCGCCCGGCGTGACCTCTGGCGCCCGGGAGCTCATCAGGCGCGACGTGTGTTGCCCCATCTTGACGCCGGATCGCGCTCGCTCAAGGAGTCGGAGTCTCGCGCCATCTTGGTGTTCTCCGGCTTGCCGAGGCCCGCGGTCAACCAGAACATACGCAACGCTCTCGGCGAGCTCCTCGGCTGCGGCGACCTGGTCTACCTGCTCTGGAAGCTGCTGGTCGAGTACGAGGGCCGGCAGCACCTGACCGACCTAGGGCAGTGGAACACCGACATCGACCGCTACCGGGGTCTTCGCGACGAAGGCTGGCGGTATGTCCAGGTCACGAACGAGAAGCTCGACACCCCCAAGAAGTTCGTCTCCGAGGTCTACGCGCAGCTGGTGCGCGGTGGCTTTGACGGCCCGCCTCCCAGCTTCGGCGATCGATGGTCGTCGTTGTTCGAGCTCATCGCCGTACGTCCCACGTTTCGAGCGGTGGCCTAGCGACCCATAGCGCTCGGGACAGGTCGCTGAGTCACCGCGTCAACTCGGGACAGGTCGCTGAGTCACCGCGTCAACTCGGGACAGGTCGCTGAGTCACCGCTCGATGGGCTACTTCTTGCCGCGGTTGGCGCGGTTGCGCTCCGTGGCGTCGAGGATGATCTTGCGGATGCGTACGTTCGCGGGTGTGACCTCGACGCACTCGTCCTCGCGGCAGAACTCCAGCGACTGCTCGAGCGACAGCTTGCGCGGCGGCACGAGCTTCTCGAACTCGTCGGCGTTGGAGCGGACGTTGGTCTGCTTCTTCTCACGGACGATGTTGATGTCCATGTCGTCGGCGCGAGAGTTCTCGCCGACGATCATGCCCTCGTAGACCTCGGTCGCCGGCTCGATGAACAGCGTGCCGCGCTCCTGGATGTTGGTCATGGCGTACGACGTCGCAGCTCCGGCGCGGTCCGACACGAGCGAGCCCGAGGGGCGGGTCGAGATCTCGCCGGCCCACGGCTCGTACTTCTCGAACGTCTGGTGCGCGATGCCGGTGCCGCGCGTGTCGGTGAGGAACTCGGTGCGGAAGCCGATCAGGCCACGCGCCGGGACGATGAACTCCATGCGGACCCAGCCGGTGCCGTGGTTGATCATCTGCTCCATGCGGCCCCTGCGGACGGCCAGCAGCTGCGTGATCGCGCCGAGGTACTCCTCGGGTGCGTCGATCGTCAAGCGCTCCATCGGCTCGTGCAGCTTGCCGTCGACCTCACGCGTGACGACCTGCGGCTTGCCGACCGTGAGCTCGTAGCCCTCGCGACGCATCTGCTCGACGAGGATGGCCAGCGCGAGCTCGCCACGGCCCTGGACCTCCCAGGCGTCGGGGCGCTCGGTGTCGAGCACCTTGAGCGACACGTTGCCGATGAGCTCGCGGTCGAGGCGGTCCTTGACGAGGCGCGCGGTGACCTTGGTGCCCTTCTCGCGACCGGCGAGCGGCGACGTGTTGGTGCCGATCGTCATCGAGATGGCCGGCTGGTCGACCGTGATGAGCGGCAGCGCGACGGGGTTCTCGGGATCGGCCAGGGTCTCGCCGATCGTGATGTCGGGGATGCCCGCGATGGCGACGATGTCGCCGGGGCCGGCGCTCTCGCCGGGTACGCGCTCGAGCTCCTTGGTGACCAGCAGCTCGGTGATCTTGACCTGCTCGGTCGTGCCGTCGTGCTTCATCCACGCGACCTGCGCGCCCTTCTTGAGGGTGCCCTGGAAGACGCGGACCAGCGCGAGCCGGCCGAGGAACGGCGAGGCGTCGAGGTTGGTGACGTGGGCCTGCAGCGGCGCGCCCTCGGTGTACTCCGGCGCCGGCACGGCGTCCATGATCGTCTGGAACAGCGGGATGAGGTTGTCGCTGTCGGGCATGCCGCCGTCTTCGGGCTGCGTCAGCGAGGCGCGACCGGCGCGCGCCGAGGCGTAGACGACGGGGAAGTCGAGTGCGTCCTCGCTGGCGCCGTCCTCGAGCAGGTCGAGGAACAGCTCGTACGTCTCGTCGACGACCTCGGCGATGCGCGAGTCGGGACGGTCGACCTTGTTGACGACCAGCACGACGGGCATGTGGGCGGCGAGCGCCTTGCGCAGGACGAAGCGGGTCTGGGGGAGCGGGCCCTCGGACGCATCGACGAGCAGGATGACCGCGTCGACCATCGAGAGTCCGCGCTCGACCTCGCCACCGAAGTCGGCGTGGCCGGGGGTGTCGATGATGTTGATCGTCACGCCGCCGTCGGGCGCACCGGGACCGTTGTAGCGGACGGCGGTGTTCTTCGCGAGGATCGTGATGCCCTTCTCGCGCTCGAGGTCGCCGGAGTCCATGGCGCGCTCAGCGAGCTGGTGGTGCTCGTCGTAGTGGCCCTGCTGCTGGAGCATGGCGTCGACCAGCGTCGTCTTGCCGTGGTCGACGTGGGCGACGATTGCGACATTGCGCAGGTCGGAGCGAATGGGCATGCGAAAAAAGTCCTATGCGTGGGGAATGCTCGAACACCTCGGAGCCTTGCCATTCTACGGGGGATGACCGTCCGGAGACGAATCGCGGTCACCTTCTGGCAGTTGACGGTTCACAAAGACTTCATTTGAACAAAGGTTGCGTTTTCGTTATGGTTTTCCGGTGCCCACTTCACCGGACGAGCTGTATGTCGCGCTCGAAGACTTCGTCATGCGTCTGATGACCCTGGCCGAGTCCGATGGCATGGACGCGCTGATCGAGCTCGACCTGTCGTTCTCCCAGGCGCGCACCCTGTTCTTCCTGGCCAAGAAGGGCGAGCCCACGCCGATCCATGCGATCGCCAAGGCGCTGGGCCTCTCTGACGCGGCGACGGGCCGCAACGTCGAGCAGCTGCTCAAGCTCGACGTCGTCGAACGCCAGGAGAGCCCCGACGACCGTCGGGTCAAGCTCGTATCGCTCACCCCGGTCGGCGAGAAGCTCAGCATGCAACACATCGACTCCAAGCGGGAGTCGATCAAGTCCTTCACGGCAGACCTGCCCGAAGACCAGCGCGACAACCTCTATCGCGCGCTCAGCACCATCCTCGCCGGCGACACCCTGCGCCGGCCCACCCATTAGGAGAATGCGTATGACTTCCCAAACGGGACAGATCGACGACAGTGACAAGATCACACCCGATCTCCTGAAGATCGCCGGCGTTGTCGTGCTCGGCGCGATCATGTCGATCCTCGACGTCACGGTCGTCAACGTCGCGCTGCCGACGTTCCAGACCGAGCTTTCCAACAACGGCGAACCGCTGGCCTACTCGACCGTGGCGTGGACTGCCACGGCCTACATGCTTGCGCTCGCAGCGGTCATTCCGCTGACGGGTTGGGCCGCCGACCGGTTCGGCACCAAGCGCCTCTACCTGACCGCGATCGCCCTGTTCACGATCGGTTCGTTGCTGTGCGCGACGGCGTGGAACATCGAGGCGCTCATCGGCTTCCGTGTCCTGCAGGGACTCGGCGGCGGCATGCTGATGCCGCTCGGCATGACGATCATGACCAAGGCTGCCGGTCCGCACCGCATGGGCCGGCTCATGGCGATCCTCGGCATCCCGATGCTGCTCGGCCCGATCATGGGCCCGATCCTCGGCGGCGTCCTGATCGATGCCGCATCGTGGCACTGGGTATTCCTCATCAACCTGCCGATCGGTCTGGTCGGCCTCGTCTACGCGTACATGGTGCTGCCCGAAGGACGCCCCAGAGCCCAGCGAGGCGCTCGACGTGGTCGGCATGCTTCTGCTGTCACCGGGCCTCGCATCGCTGCTCTACGGCGTGTCGGCCATCCCGGGAGAGGGCACCGTGGCCGCCACCAAGGTGCTGCTGCCCATGATCATCGGCGTGCTGCTGATCGGCGCATTCGTGTTCTGGTCGTTCAAGCCCAAGCACCCACTGCTGGACCTGCGGCTGTTCAAGAACCTCAACCTGACGATCTCGATCATCACGATGTTCCTGTTCGCCGCCGCGTTCTTCGGCGCGCTGCTGCTGGTGCCGACCTACTTCCAGCAGGTCGACGGCGACTCGGTCAAGACGGGCTGGTCTGCTCCTTGCACCCCAGGGCATCGGCGCGATGCTGACGATGCCCGTCGCCGGCGCGCTCACCGACAAGATCCCGGTCGGCCGCATCGTGCCGTTCGGCTTCATCGGCATCCTGATCGGCACTGTTCGGCCTGATCAGCAGCACCGACCCGGGCACGTCCGACTGGACGATCAGGGGATGGCTGTTCGTCACGGGCCTGGGCATGGGGGCGACGATGATGCCGCTGTTCACCTCGGCGCTCAAGACCCTCAAGGCTGCTGACGTGGCGCGCGGGTCGACGCTGCTCAATGTGACGCAGCAGGTCGCGAGTGCGACCGGCATCGCGACGATCTCGGTCGTCCTGACCAACGCCATGAAGAGCGGCGACGTCGTCGCCGGATCCGAGAAGCTCCCGGGCGTCGATGGCGGCCTGACGGCGGCTCAGCTGGCGGCCGGCTCGCACACGCCGGACGGCGCCAAGCTGGTCGACACGCTCAACGCGGGCGGCGCGGTTCTGCAGCAGGGCTTCCAGGACCTGGCGGACGCGTTCCAGCAGTCCTACTGGGTCGCCTTCGCGGTGCTGCTGGTCACGCTGATCCCCGTCGCGTTCCTCCCGCGCAAGCGTGAGGTCGTGCACCTGCTCGACGACGAGGAGAACGCAGCGCCGGTCATCATGCACTGACGCAGCTTGAGCTGGTCGAAGCCACGAACGGCCTCATCGCACGGCGGTGGGGCCGTTCGTCATTCGCGGTGCACCTTGTGGGCCGCCGCCTGGGCGATCGGCTTGAGCACCAGGAGGTCGACGTTGACGTGCTGCGGCCGCGTGGCGACCCAGACGATCGCGTCGGCGATGTCCTCGGCGACGAGCGGCTCGCGCACGCCGGCGTAGATCGCGTCGGCCTTGGCCTGGTCGCCGGCGAACCGGTTGAGCGAGAACTCGTCGGTGCGCACCATGCCCGGTGCGATCTCGGTGACCCGTACGGGCTGGCCGTTGAGCTCGAGTCGCAGCGTCTCGGTCATCGCCGTGACGCCGTGCTTCGCCGCGGTGTAGCCGCCACCGCCCTCGTACGTGATGTGGCCCGCGGTCGAGCCGAGATTGATCAGCGTGCCGGCGCCGCTGGCCACGAGCGCAGGCAGCAGGGCCCGCGTCACCAGCAGGGTGCCGATGACGTTGACCTCGTACATGCGCCGCCAGTCGTCGGGGTTGCTCGACGCGACGTGATCGGTGCCGACCGCGCCGCCGGCGTTGTTGAGCAGCAGGTCGAGTGACGGTCCGACGGCCTCGGCCAGCGCGGCGACCTGCGCCTCGTCGGTCACATCGCACGTGACAGCGGTGCCGGCGATCTCGGCGGCGAGCGCCTCGATGCGCTCGGTGCGTCGCGCGACGCAGAAGACGTGATAGCCGGCCTGGGCGAGGACGCGGGCTGTGGCGGCTCCGATGCCGCTGCTGGCCCCGGTGACGACGGCGGTGAGCATGGCCTCATGCTGCCAGACGGACACGGCCGTGCGGGCTGGGCACCGGGTGAGACGATGGAGGCGAAAGGCGGCTGATCGATGCTCAAGCGGATCGCGATGCTCTCGGCGCACACCTCGCCGCTCGAGCAGCCCGGAGACGGCGATGCCGGCGGCATGAACGTGTACGTCCTGGAGCTCTCCCGCCAGCTGGCATCGCGCGGCATCGAGGTCGAGATCTTCACCCGTGCGACGTCGCGCCACCAGCCACAGCTCGTGCACGCCGACGGTGGCATCCTCGTGCACCACGTGCCCGCCGGACCGTTCGAGGGCCTGGCCAAGAACGACCTGCCCGTCGCAGCTGTGCTCGTTCGTCCGGGACGTGCTGCGCGCCGAGGTGGAGCGGGAGCCGGGTCACTTCGACCTCGTGCACTCGCACTACTGGCTGTCCGGCCAGGTCGGCACGGTCGCCCGCGAGCGCTGGGACGTGCCGCTGGTCCACACGATGCACACGATGGCCAAGGTCAAGAACGCGATGCTCGCCGAAGGCGACGAGGCCGAGCCGATCGGCCGCATCTACGGCGAGGAGGAGATCGTGCGGCTCGCCGACCGGCTGATCGCCAACACGATGGAGGAGCGTCGCGAGCTCATCGAGATGTACGACGCCGAGCCCGAGCACGTCGCCGTGGTGCATCCGGGCGTCGATCTCGAGGTGTTCCGCGCCGGGCGACAGGACGAGGCGCGGGCGACCCTCGGCAGTGCCTGCAGACGCTGCGCTGCTGCTGTTCGCGGGGCGCATCCAGCCGCTCAAGGCTCCCGACGTCGTGCTCGAGGCCGCAGCGCGGATGCTCCAGGATGACCCGCAGCTGCGGGACCGGCTCGTCGTCGCGATCGTCGGCGGTGCATCCGGGTCAGGGCTCGACCGGCCCACGGCACTGACCGACCTGAGCGCCCGACTGGGCATCGAGGACGTGGTCCGGTTCGTCCCGACGGTGGCTCAGCAGGAGCTCGCCGACTGGTATGCCGCAGCGTCTGTCGTCTGCGTGCCGTCCTACAACGAGTCGTTCGGCCTCGTCGCGATCGAGGCCCAGGCGTGCGGCACGCCCGTCGTAGCCGCACGCGTCGGCGGCCTGTCGACGGCGGTGTCCGACGGGGTGTCCGGTGTCCTGGTCGACGGGCACGACCCACGTCGACTACGCCGCGGCGCTGCACCCGTTGCTGACCGACCCTGAGCTGCGTGACGCGATGGGCCACAAGGCCGTACGCCACGCGGAGAGCTTCGGGTGGGACGTCACCGCCGACCGTACGCTCAAGGTCTACGCGGAGGCCATCGAGTGGCACCGCACCCACGTGGAGAAGAACGCATGAGCGAGCGCCAGCGAGCGAAAGGATGGGTGACGGCATGACCGAAACGCGACAGACGATCGTCGACGCACTGCACGCGGCCGAGCTGGAGTTCACCGAGCACCGCCCCGGCGTCTTCGAGGTCACCCTTCCGGGCGAGCGCAAGCTCCAGACGACGTGCCGCCTCGAGATCGGCAAGCACGCCCTCGGCATCCACGCGTTCGTCTGCCGCAACCCTGATGAGAATCACGAGACGGTCTACCGCTGGCTGCTGGAGCGCAACCTCAAGATGTTCGGCGTGGCCTTCGCGGTCGACTCGGCCGGCGACATCTACCTCGACGGCCGCCTGCCGCTGCACGCTGTGACGACCGACGAGGTCGACCGGATGCTCGGCGCCGTGCTGACGTACGCAGACGAGTCGTTCAACACGATCCTCGAGCTCGGCTTCGCGTCGTCGATCCGCAAGGAGTGGGAGTGGCGTGAGTCGCGTGGTGAGTCCACGCGCAACCTCGACGCGTTCAAGCACCTCAAGCCGTCGAGCTGAGCACCGGTGTGTTCGTGCTGAGCGTGCGTCGAACCTGGACGGGCTGAACGACGGTTTCGCGGTCGCGTAGCGTTGCCCGCGTGAAGGCCTTGGTATTCGCCGACGTCACGGACCCGTGGTCCTACATCGGCGCCACCCGGTTCGAACGCGCTGCCGCGATGTTCTCGATCCTCACCGGCGAGCCGGTCGAGCTGACGTTCCGCGCGTTCCAGCTCGACCCCGACGCACCCAACGACAGCCGCCTGTTGATGGACGTCAACGCCGAGGAGCTCGGCGGCGCCGACAAGGCGGAGCTCATCAACGCGCAGGTCACCGCTGCGGCCCGGATCACCGGCATCGACCTCAACTTCGACGAGGCCGTGCGGGCCAACTCGTTCGACGCCTGGCGACTGCTGACCTGGGCCGATGAGGCCGGCCCGGGCTTCCAGCGCGACCTGGCCCATCAGCTCTGGCGCGCCCACTTCCTCGAGGGCTCCGACGTCGGCGACCCGTTCGCGCTGGCGACGCGCGCCGCGCTCGTGGGGCTCGACCTCGAGACGGCCGAGGCCCTGCTCGCCAGCACCGAGTACGCCGACGAGGTCCGCACGCAGGTCGCGACCGGCGAGTCGCTCGGCATCACACAGCTGCCGTACGTCGTCATCGAGCAGCAGTGGACGCTGTCGGGCATCCACTCGCAGAACGACTACGTGCAGGCGCTGGACCAGATCTACCGCGAGTGGAAGGCCTCACCGCCATCTGTCGATGAGCCCCCTCCCGCTGGTTGAGCCCCCTCCCGCTGGTTGAGCTTGTCGAAGCCAATAGGCTCAGTCGCATGAGCACCCTGATCCTCCTGCGCCACGGTCACAGCGAGTGGAACGCCAAGAACCTGTTCACCGGCTGGGTCGATGTCGACCTCAACGAGCAGGGCCTCACCGAGGCCTCGCGCGGCGCCGAGCTGCTGGCCGAGGCCGGCCTCGCGCCCGACGTCCTGCACACCTCGTTGCTGCGTCGCGCGATCCGCACGGCAGAGATCGTGCTCAACGGCATCGACCGTCACTGGATTCCCGTACGCCGCTCCTGGCGACTCAACGAGCGCCACTACGGCGCGCTGCAGGGCAAGGACAAGAAGGCGACCCTCGAGGAGTTCGGCGAGGAGCAGTTCATGACGTGGCGGCGCTCGTACGACACCCCGCCGCCGCCGCTGGAGGACGACTCGGAGTTCAGCCAGGCCTCCGACGCGCGCTACGCCGCCCTGCCCGACGAGCTCCTGCCGCGCACCGAGGCGTTGGCCGACGTGCTGCAGCGGATGCTGCCCTACTGGTACGACTCGATCGTCCCGGACCTGCTCGCCGATCGCGTCGTGCTGGTCACGGCGCACGGCAACTCGCTGCGCGCCCTCGTCAAGCACCTCGACGGACTGAGCGAGGAGGCCGTCGTCGGCCTCAACATCCCGACGGGCATCCCGCTGGTCTATGAGCTCGACGACGACCTGAAGCCGACCGTCAAGGGCGGCATGTACCTCGACCCGGATGCAGCGCAAGAAGCCATCGCCGCAGTTGCCAAACAAGGTAGGTAGTAGTCCCCGCGTCGCGCACGGGCTCCCGCGTTCGCGTCGCTGTCGTGCGCTACGTGCCGCTCACCAGCGCTGACAAGTCAGTTGGCGCTCGTCGACAAGCGCCGTTTGTTGACGGCGTTGCGCTTCGTCGCCCGCTCGTCGACGAGCGCTGACGGCCTCGTCAGCTCGGCGCCCTGCCGCGGCGAGCTCAGAACCTCGCGGCGAGGGGCTAGGAATCGTACTTGTAGCCGAGTCCTCGCACTGTTGTCAGGGTGATGGGATTCGTCGGGTCCTTCTCGATCTTGGCTCGCAGGCGCTTGACGTGGACGTCGAGGGTCTTGGTGTCGCCGACGTAGTCCGCGCCCCACACCCGGTCGATCAGCTGCCCGCGGGTCAGCACGCGACCGGGATTGCGCAAGAAGTACTCGAGCAGCTCGAACTCCTTGAGCGGGAACTTCGTCTCGGCGCCGTCGATCGTCACGAGGTGCCGGTCGACGTCCATGCGTACGCGGCCCAGCTCGAGCGAGGCATTGTCGTCGATCTCGTCGGTGAACCCGCGTCGCAGCACGGCACGGATGCGGGCGACCAGCTCGCGGGGCGAGTAGGGCTTGGTGACGTAGTCGTCAGCGCCGAGCTCGAGCCCGACGACCTTGTCCACCTCGGTGTCCTTGGCGCTGACCATGATGATCGGCACGGAGGAGATGGCACGCAGGGCGCGGCACACCTCGGTGCCCGACAGTCCCGGCAGCATCAGGTCGAGCAGCACGATGTCCGCACCGCCGCGGTCGAACTCGGTCAGCGCGTCGGGGCCGGTCTCGGCGATCGCGACCTCGAATCCTTCCTTGCGCAGGACGTACGACAGCGCCTCGCTGTAGCTCGTCTCATCCTCGACGACCAATACTTTGGTCACGCGTTCTCCTCTTCGATGTCATGGCTGTGTGCCGGCAGGACCAGCGTGAACGACGAGCCGAGTCCCGGCTCGCTCCACACCTCGACCGTTCCGCCGTTGCTCGCGGCGACGTGCTTGACGATCGACAGGCCGAGGCCGGTGCCGCCGGTCGCACGTGCGCGGGCGGGGTCGACGCGGTAGAAGCGTTCGAAGATCCGGTCGAGCTCCTCGCCGGGGATGCCGATGCCGTTGTCGGCGACGGTCAGGCGTACGTCGTCGTCATCGAGCTGGGCCGTCACGGTGACCCGCGATCCGTCGGGGCTGTAGGTCACGGCGTTCTCGACCAGGTTGCTGACCGCGGCGTGCAGTTGTGCGCGGTCGCCGTGGACATGCAGGTCGGGCTCGACCGTGGTGACGATCTCGATGTTCTTGTGCTCGGCGTCGGTCGCCGAGTGCTCGGTGGCCTCCGAGACGAGCTCGCCGACTTTGATCGTGGAGGCGTCGTCGCTCAGGATGTCGTTCTGGAGGCGTGAGAGGTCGATGATCTGCTGCACCAGCCGGGTCAGTCGCTCGCTCTCCAGGTGCATGCGGCTGGAGAACCGGACAACCGCTTCGGGATCGTCCTTGGCCTCGCCAACCGCCTCGGCCAGCAGGTTGAGCGCGCCGACGGGGGTCTTGAGCTCATGGCTGACGTTGGCGACGAAGTCGCGGCGGATCGACTCGACCCGGTGCTCGCGCGTACGGTCGTCGGCCAGCACCAGGATCAGGCGCGAGGTCAGCGGTGCGACGCGCGCGTGCACGTACGACGTCGTGCCTCGGCGCGGCTGCAAGGAGACGTCGGCCTCGCGCACCTGGCCGTCACGGCGTACCTGCCGGACGAGCGTCATGAGCTCTTCGGGCTCGAGCCGGTCCTCGTGCACGATTCCCATGGCGAACGCGGGGGCCGAGGCCTTGACCACGGTGTCGGACGAGTCGATCAGCACGGCAGACGACGAGATCACCGCGAGGACCTGGTCGGCGCCGGGCGGTACGAGGGGGGCGGGCGGTGGCACGGAGGCCTCACGGCGCTCGCTGAAGCGCCACACATAGGTGATCATCGCGCCGACGGCGGCGCCGATCGCCCCCGCGATCAACAATCCTGCACTGGTGTCCACAACATCGATCGTAGAGGGCAATTCCTCCCCAACCGGCACTCCGACCCCTGCAGCGACAGGCCTTTCGGTTGCTGTTCACACCGCGTTCACCGGAGGTCGCCGTCCGTTCATCCCGCCTGCCTACGGTCTAGGACATGCGCGATCAGTATTACGAACAGCTCGATGCCATCGTCGACGACCTGGTGAACCTGACCGGGACCGTCCGCCGTGCCGTTGCCGACGCGACCAAGGCCCTGCTCGAGGCAGACGCCCAGATCGCGGAGTCCGTCATCGCCGGCGACAAGGACATCGACGAGGCGACCGAGATCATCGAGGAGCGCGCACTTCTGCTGCTCGCCACGCAGCAGCCGGTCGCAACCGACCTCCGGCAGCTCGTCGCGACGCTGCGGATGCTGACCGACCTCCAGCGGATGGGCGACCTGTCGGTGCACGTGGCCAAGGTGGCCCGGCGCCGTATGCCCGACTCGGCGGTGCCGCAGCACCTGCACCCCAAGATCACCGCGATGGCAGCCGTCGCCGACTCGATGATCGACTCGGCCTCGCGCATCGTCGCGAACCGCAACGTCGACGCGGCGGGCCAGCTGGAGAACGAGGACGACGAGATGGACAGGCTCCGCAAGGACCTGCTGCGCTCGCTCCTCGGCGACTCGTGGACGTACGGTGTCGAGCCGGCTGTCGACCTGGCGCTTCTCGGTCGCTACTACGAGCGCATCGGTGACCACGCAGTGTCGATGGCTCGTCGGGTCGTCTACCTGGTCACCGGCCAGCTCAGCTGACGTAGGCCTGGCCGGCGACGACCTTGAACGGCACGGTCACGTCTCCGGACGGGAACGGGATCGTGACGCTGATCGTCTCGCCGACAGTGACGTCGCTGGCGTAGACGTACGCCTTCTTCTGTCCCGACCCGGGCGTCCTCGACCCTGATCGCGGTGTTGCGCTCGTTGCCGGCGACCGCGGTCGTGGCCGACTCCCGGATCGGGCGCAAGGCGAACCTTCGCCGAGACCTCCTGCCCGATCTTCACCTCACGTTCGACGGGATGGCAAGGATCGTTCAAGACGAAGACGGCGTCGAGCACCTGGATAAAAGCATGCCCGGAGCCTAGGGCCCTGGAGACGCCGGTGAGACAGGTTTACTCCGAAGAGTCGGTGGACTCGGTGTCAGTCGGCGTGGGTGTCGGGGTGGACTCGGTCTTGGGGGCGCCGCCGACCTTCTCATACTCGGCGGTGCGGGCCACGACGGGAGCCTGGATCGTGACGGGCGCGGCCTCGCTGAAGGTCAGCGTCACCTTGACGTAGTCGCCGGCTGCGGCGCCCTTGAGGACGGCGAAACCGCCGGCGTCGGCGGTGCCGCCGACCGTGGTGAGCTGGTCCGCTGGGAGCGACAGGATCATCTTGGTGCTGGCGACGGTGAGCGGTTTGTCGTCGAGCGTCGTGACCGTGACCGAGGCGAGCCGCTGCTCGTCCTTGGTGTTGTTGACGATCCCGGCCGACAGCGTGGCAGACCCGTCGTCGTTGGCGACGAGCAGCGTGTTGAGCACATCCATCTCGCCGCGATGGTTGGCGCCGGTCCCGGCCTGGTAGACCTGATTGGTCTGGGCGCTGAAGCCCGTGCCGCAGGCACCGAGGGCCAGAAGTGCGGTCGCGGCAAGGGCGGTGGCCGCGAGGCGGCGACGTCGTACGGTGCTCACGAGATCACTGCTTTCAGTCCGTCATTCATGCGTCGAGGGGTCGCGACGATCGTATCGGAGGACGCTTCGCGCTCTGCCTTTGACCTGCTGCGATGTCATCTGGTATGGGCGGGATGGCCTGAAACGGCAGGGATCGACATCCGTCACGCATGTTA
Source organism: uncultured Actinomycetota bacterium (assembly GCA_963759975.1). Classification (GTDB taxonomy): domain Bacteria; phylum Actinomycetota; class Actinomycetes; order Propionibacteriales; family Nocardioidaceae; genus Aeromicrobium. Next base: position 75,938 of record CAVXBS010000018.1, on the reverse strand, counting down.
GACTGGTCACCTAGGAAAGGTGTTTTCTCTATGACTTTTGTTGTCGGCGAAACCGTTGTCTATCCCAATCACGGCGCTGCAGTCATCGAGGACATCGAGACCCGGACGATCAAGGGCGAGGAGCGTGAATACCTCGTACTGCGCATCGTCTCGCAGAACGACCTGGTCGTTCGCGTTCCCGCGTGCAACCTTGATCTTGTCGGAGTTCGCGACGTCGTCGACGAAGCAGGGCTTGAGCGGGTTTTCGGGGTTCTCCGTGCCGAGCACGTCGAGGAGCCGACCAACTGGTCTCGGCGCTACAAGGCGAACCTCGAGAAGCTGCACTCCGGTGACGTGCTGAAGGTCGCCGAGGTCGTTCGCGACCTGTGGCGCCGCGATCACGAACGCGGACTGTCGGCCGGTGAGAAGCGGATGCTGGCCAAGGCGCGCCAGATCCTGGTCTCCGAGCTCGCGCTTGCCGAGAAGACCAACGAGGACAAGGCCGAGACCCGTCTCGACGAGGTCCTCGCGTCCTGATCTGAACCACGTACGAAGCCCCCGACTCACGAGTCGGGGGCTTCGTCATGTCCGGCGTGGGGTCGGTGAGCTAGCGACGTGTCGCCGGCGCGGGCGGTGCCTCAGCGTCGTATTCACCGGGCTGGATAGGTCGCCAACTCACCGCCTCGATAAGGGATAGGTCGCCAACTCACCGCTCGGGGTCAGAGGGGGAGGACGAGGGCCGTGGCGATCGCGGCGATGCCTTCGCCGCGGCCGGTCAGGCCGAGGCCGTCTGTCGTCGTCGCCGAGAGGCTGACCGGAGCGCCGAGTGCGTCGCTGAGCACGCGCTGCGCCTGGCCGCGACGCGGGCCGATCTTGGGGCTGTTGCCGATGACCTGGACCGAAGCGTTGCCGACCCGCCAGCCGTGATCGCGCAGGCGCAGCTCGATCTCGACGAGGAAGTCGACCCCGGAGGCCGCGGCCCACTCCGGCTCACCGGTGCCGAACATGCTGCCGATGTCGCCCAACCCGGCTGCGCCGAGCGCCGCGTCGACGAGAGCGTGGGCTGCGCAGTCGCCGTCGGAGTGACCTTCGAGCCCCTGCTCCTCGTCGGGCCAGAGCAGGCCTGCGAGCCACATCGGGCGCCCGGGCACGAGCCGATGGACGTCGGTGCCGATGCCGATGCGCGCAGATGTCACAGGTCGATCATGCCGTACGCCCGGCGACGCTAGGAGTTGCGCGGGAGGATGGGGGAGTGACAACCCGGCGGTCGATCCTCAGCGGGCTGCTCGCGGCGGCTGCGGCGATCGCGGCGAGCGAAGGTCTCGCGGCCTTGTTCAACCTGCGCGAGTCGCCGGTGCTGGCCGTCGGCCAGTCGGTCATCAAGCTCACGCCCGGGCCGATCGCGGAACGCATCATCAGCGTCGTCGGACACGCCGACAAACCGCTCGCGGTGTCGAGCGTCGTGGTCGCGATCCTGCTGCTGGGTGCGCTCGTCGGTCTGTGGTGGCCCCGACCTCGGGCGTACGTCGTGGTGGGCGCGCTCGTCGCGCTCGCGTCGGCCGCGGTGCTGGGGCGTCCGCACGGTGACTCCGGCGGAGTGCTGGCCAGCGTGGCGGCCGGCGGAGTGGTGATCGCCGTGCTGCACCTGCTCCGGCAGCACCCCGCGCACACCGTGGACGAGTCCCGCCGCACGTTCCTTCGCACGTCCGCGGTCATCGCCGTCGCGGCGGTCATCGTCGGATCAGCCGGTGAGGTCCTTGCGTCACGCCATCGCCGCCGACAGGCGCTGGAGCGCATACGGGCAGCGGTTAAGGTGCCGGCGACGCGGGTGCCGGCGCCTGAGGGAGCCGATCTGGCGGTCGAGGGCCAGGGCGGGTGGCTGACGAGCAACCGCGACTTCTACCGGATCGACACGGCGCTCTCACCGCCGCTGGTCAACCCCGAGGACTGGACCCTGCGCATCCACGGGATGGTCGACAAGGAGCTGACGCTGACCTACCAGGACCTGCTCGACCGGGGTCTCGAGCACGAGTGGATCACGATCTGTTGCGTATCCAATCCGGTCGGCGGCGACCTGATCGGCAACACCGTGTGGGGCGGCGTGCCGATCAAGGGCATCCTCGACGAGGTTGGGATCCAGGCCGGCGCGGACGCCCTGCTGTCGACATCCGACGACGGCTGGACGTGCGGCACCCCGATCGAGGCCCTGACCGATGGCCGCAACGCGCTGCTGGCGCTGACCATGAACGGTGAGCCGTTGCCGATCCCGCACGGCTTCCCGGTGCGTCAGGTGGTGCCCGGCCTGTACGGCTACGTCTCAGCGACGAAATGGGTCGTCGACTGGGAGGTGACCCGGTTCGCCGACTTCAAGGCCTACTGGACCCAGCGCGGGTGGGGCGAGCGTGGGCCGGTCAAGACCGAGTCGCGGATCGACGTGCCGAACGACGGCGGAGCCCTCGACAGCGGCAGGACCACGATCGCGGGCGTTGCGTGGGCGCAACAGGTCGGCATCGACGGCGTCGAGGTCAGGGTCGACGGTGGCGAGTGGCGGAAGGCGACGCTGGGCAAGGTCCCGAACGCCGACACGTGGGTGCAGTGGCGACTGGAGTGGACCGCCGAGTCCGGCGATCACACGATCGAGGCCCGGGCGACGAACGCCGACGGCGAACCCCAGACAGACGAGCGTGCGGGCGTGCTGCCCGACGGTGCGACCGGCTACCCCAAGATCAGCGTCAAGGTCACGTAGCCAGCGTCACCAGCGGGCGGTGTCGGGTGGGAGTGCTCGGGATGCGGGACGGATGACGTAGACCACGCCGCCGCTGCCCTTGAGCCACGCCTGCTCGAACTGGGCGCGTGAGTAGATCCGCTTGACGGTCGAGTTGGTGGCCGCCGCTGGATCGTTGGCGATGACCCGTCCACCCGCCGTGAACCCGCGGATCACCAGCAGGTGCCCGGGCGTCGAGGAGATCGGGGCGCCGTCGAGCCCGCCCTTGCTGAAGGCGATCGAGGCGACGAGCGGGATGCCGGCCTTGATGAACGCCTCGGCATCGCGCAGGTTGTGGAGCCGGGTGACGAACGAGTCGAGGGAGTAGCGGCCGGCGTACGCGGTGTTGAACGGCCAGTTGCCGGTGCCGTCGTACGCGTAGTCGAACGTGTCGCGCGCGGCGTGGTCGACGAAGCTGTCGGCGTAGGGCGACCACGAGTACGACGCAGCGCTGGGCCCCTCGCCGAAGTAGCGCATGACCATCGAGGTCGACGTCGGCGAGCACCACGCTTCGCCGCCGCCGCCCCACTCCGGGTACTCGCCGCGGTGGATCATCTGCGACGACCGGGGGACGGCGAGCTCCTTGGTCGAGGTCATCGTCGTGGTGGTCGTCGTCGAGGGCGAGCGGGTCAGGTAGTTGGCGGCGACGCCGTTGACGGCATAGACCGTCGGGCTGTCCATCGTGCCGCCCGGGCGCAGCAGCTGCACGCGGATCTGCCAGCCCGTGAAGGACTTGCCGGAGTTGGCGACGATCGTGTCGGTCGAGAGCCTGGCGAGGTCGTCGGACTGGCTCGAGTAGGACGACCGGCGGATGTTCGTGGTGTTGGCGGCCCAGCGCGCGACCGTGTCCCAGCTGCCGATCGTCGATCCGGACCGTACGCGGACGAGGACGCGGATCCACGATCCCTTGGGGGCTGTCGCCTGCCAGGACGGGACCAAGGTCTTCGCGGCGAACCCGGTCGACTTCCATGGCGACGTCCAGTGGGCCGTGCGGTACGTCTTGGCGCCGCCGGCAACCTGCGGGTCGTCGTACGTCGTGACGGTCGTGCCCTTGCCCTGCGTGATCTTGCCGGGCTGTGCCGAGATTCCGGTGGACGTGCCTGCGGCGAAGTCGGCGGTGCTGGTCCACCGCTCGAACGCGGTGGAGGTCGAGGCGGCGGCTGCGGGGGCGGCGGGAAGCAGGACGAGGCCGAGCAGGAATGCGGTGGCGATCCGGGGAAGGTGGCGCATCGATACATGGTAGGCGAGTTTGGGACCAATGGGCCTGGTGTGGCAGGGGTGAGCGGTGATTCGCTCTCCCCACGGTCCTTCACAGCGTGACCGCAGACCTCCTGCGTCGTTAAAGTCCGGCATAGGCGGTGTCACTCCACACGATTGCGAGCTGACCATGACGAACGTCCGCAGAGCTCTCCACTTCATCGCCGTGCCGGTGCTGATGATCGGCGCCACCCTCGCGTACACGTCCGTCGCAGCCCAGGCTGCCGCAGCCGCCGCCACGATCAGGTACGTCGAGATCGGTGCCGACTCGGCCACCTTGACGCTCAACTGGGATCACGTGGGCGGGACGATCGCCAGGTACGAGGTCCAGTACCGCAAGGCCGGCACGACGATCTGGCACGCGAGCGCCGCGTCGAGCGTGGGCGCCACATACGCCTCCAAGGTCTCGTACGTCCGCGGCCGGACGACCTACACCAAGCAGTTCCGCGCGACCGGGATCAAGCCCGGCGGCTCGTACGACGTCACGGTTCGCACGATTCCGCGGTCCGGGTCCGCGAGCAACCGCGAGCTGTCGAAGGTCGCGGTCAGGACCAACCCCCAGATGGGCGCGCTGTCGACGTCGGCCACGGCGACCGGCGGTCTCACGGTCACCTGGCCGGCCTACGCGGCGACGCCCTTCCACCAGTACGACCTCTACCTCGCCGAGGGCAGCGGCAGTCCGTCGTGGAACACGTACAGGACGACGGTTGGCACGACCAGTCACACCTTCACCGGCCTGACCCCGGGCGCCGTCTACACCGTCGGGGTGCGGGTCACCCAGTCGCAGGCTCGCCGCAACAACCGGCCGATCAAGTGGGTGCGCTCGCAGATGAGGACGGCGGTGGAGTCCATTCCCGTCGCGCCCCCGGTCCCGTCCGGAGAGCTCTTCCGCTCGGAGGCATCGTCGTCGTTCGTCAGCACGACGACGGGCGCGCCGTTCGTGGCCAACGGCGTCAACATCAAGCGCACGGCCCTCAAGAGCGGCGGCGTCTGGCAGACCCCGTACGTCCTCAAGGAGGTCGAGGCGATGGGCGCGGCCGGGGCGCCGGCCTTCAACACGGTCCGCCTGGCGATGGACTGGTCGTACTTCCAGAAGCGGGTCGGGTCATCCGTCGTCTTCGACACCGACGCGTTTGCGCAGCTCGACAGCATCATCGACGAGGCGATCGACCAGGGTCTGTACGTGATCCTCGACCCCATGCACCTGTCGAACATCGCCTCAGCCTCGAACCCGAACTCGGCCATCTGCCGGGAGGACCCGGTCATGGCCGGCGCTCACAAGGGCATACCCGCGTGGGCGTGGACCAAGGTCGGTGCGACGCCGGGCACCTCATGCGAGTCGAGCACCGCGTGGGACAGCCTGGCCGACGACGCCCTCGGCCTGCAGGAGACCGCCGACTACCTGAAGTTCGTCCTCAACCGCTACGACGGCTCCACCAGTCGCGGGAAGCACGTCATCGCAGTCGACCTGGTCAACGAGCCGGCCGCCGACGGCACCACGGCCGTCGACCGCACCCAGAAGCTCATCGACACCGTCTACGGGCCGTGGCTCGCGCCAACCGGCAGCAAGTCGCTGCGCGCCGACTCCGACAAGATCCTCATCGTGACACCGGTCGCCGGGAGCGGATCGCTCGTCGGGGTCAACCTGGGCAAGGTGGCGCAGCCCAACGTCGTGATGACGTTCCACGACTACTTCGGCCAGGCCACCGGGACCGACTCGACATACGGGATCGGCTACTCCTCCAGCGGCTACGCGACGAAGAAGGAGGACACCGACCAGACGAGCAGCAGCGCGATGGGCGGCACCTACGTCCCATACGACTCGGCGAGGAAGGCGTACGCGACCCGCAAGGCCGAGCACACCACGTTCGTCCAGAACGCCGTCAACGTCGCGGCGGCCGCCGGGATGCCGCTGTTCGTGGGGGAGTACGGCATCACCAACCCGTGCAACGGCGGCAGCCTGGCCGCCTCGACCCATTACACGCAGGACACCGCCGCCATCTACAACAGCCTGGGACTGTCGCGGACCGTGTGGACGAATGGTTGGTGGGACGACATGTCGATCTGGTGGCGCGAGTCCGCAGCGTGCGGGGCCGTCACCCGTGGCAGCTACTTCCCGTACGCGGCTGATCTGACCGACGGCGTGACCCGCTAGCAAGCGTCGGGAGGCTGCGGCCGGAGCCGATAAGGTTGGCGCGTGGCATTCAGGCTCTATGACACTGCGTCCCGGCAGATCCAGTCCCTCGTCCCGGTCCAGCCGGGGCGAGTCTCGATCTACCACTGCGGGCTCACGGTCCAGGGGCCGCCGCACATCGGCCACATCCGCAAGGAGGTCGTGTTCGACGTCCTGCGGCGCTGGCTCGAACGCTCCGGCTACGCCGTCACGATCGTCGCCAACGTCACCGACATCGACGACAAGATCCTGACCAAAGCCGTCGAGCAGGACCGTCCGTGGTTCGCCGTGGCCTACGAGAACGAGCGCGCCCTGCACGCCGCCTACGAGGTGCTCGGCTGCGTCCCTCCGACGTACGAGCCGCGCGCGACCGGCGTCGTGCCCGAGATGATCGAGATGATGCAGACGCTGATCGAGCGGGGTCACGCCTATGCGGCGGCGGACGGCTCGGGCGACGTCTACTTCGACGTACGCTCCTGGCCGTCGTACGGCGAGCTGTCCAACCAGAAGATCGACGACATGCAGGCTGCGGAGGACGCGCCGCCGGAGGGCAAGCGCGACGCGCGTGACTTCGCGCTCTGGAAGGGCCACAAGGAGGGCGACCCCGAGTCCGCCTCGTGGCCGACGCCGTGGGGCCGCGGCCGTCCGGGATGGCACCTGGAGTGCTCGGCGATGGCGTCGAAGTTCCTCGGCGACGAGTTCGACATCCACGGCGGCGGGCTCGACCTGCGCTTCCCGCACCACGAGAACGAGCTGGCGCAGTCCCGCGCGGCGGGGCAGCAGTTCGCCCGGGTGTGGATGCACAACGCGATGCTCAACCTCGCGGGGTCCAAGATGTCCAAGTCGGTCGGCAACACGCTGCTGGTCAGCGAGGTCGTCAAGCGCGTACGCCCGATCGACCTGCGCTACTACCTCGCCGCGTCGCACTACCGGTCGATCGTCGAGTTCTCCGAGGAGTCGCTCGCCGAGGCCGCGACCGCGTTCCAGCGGATCGAGGGGTTCGTACGCCGGGCGGCCGAGATCGCCGGTCAAGGCGAGCTCGGCATCCCGTGCGCCGACTTCGTGATCGCCATGGACGACGACCTGTCGGTGCCGGCTGCCCTGGCGGTGTTGCAGGCCACGATCGGCGAAGGCAACAAGCTGCTGGCCGGGGGCAGCAGCGTCGAGCTGACGGGGGTGCTGGGCAGCGTACGAGCGATGCTCGACGTGCTCGGTTTGGACCCACTGTCCCCGACGTGGGACCGTGGAGGTGACGATGCGGCGTACGCGCAGGTGATCGACTCCCTCGTGGGCGGCCTGCTGGAGCAGCGCCAGGAGGCGCGAGCCAGCAAGGACTACGCCGCGGCGGACCGAGTGCGTGACCAGCTCACGGCCGCCGGCATCGAGATCGAGGACACTCCGCAGGGCGCGAGATGGTCCGTGAAGGGCGACAACTAGACATGCCAGGCAACAGCAAGCGCAAGGGCGCGATCAAGAAGACCGGCAAGGGCAACCCCACCGCCGGCTCGGGTGGCCGCCGCCGCCAGGGGCTCGAGGGCAAGGGCCCGACCCCGCGCGCGGAGGACCGGCCCAACCACAAGATCTACAAGATGAAGAACGCCACGGCGAAGCGCGAGCAGGCCAGGCCCAAGCGCAAGCAGGGCGACGCGGCTGAGTGGGTTGCCGGGCGCAACTCGGTGCTCGAGCTGCTCAAGGCGACCGTGCCGGTGCACGCGCTGTACGTCGCCGAGGGCACCGATCGCGATGAGAAGGTCCGCGAGATCTTCAAGCTCGCCGCCGAGCAGCACGTCAGCCTGCTCGAGATCGGCCGCATCGAGCTCGACAAGCTCACCGGGGGAGCGGTGCACCAGGGCATCGCGGCCAAGCTCAACGCCTACGAGTACGCCAACCCGCAGGACCTGCTCGAGCTCGCCGCCGAGCGTGACGAGCCGGCACTGATCGTGATGCTCGACGGTGTCACCGATCCCCGCAACCTCGGGGCGATCATCCGGTCCGCATCCGGGTTCGGCGCGCACGGCGTCGTCATCCCCGAGCGGCGTGCCGCCCAGATCACCGCAGCGGCCTGGAAGACCTCCGCCGGTGCCGCAGCGCGCGTACCGGTCGCCCGGGTCACCAACCTGACCCGCACGCTCAAGCAGTTCCAGGACGCCGGCTGCATGGTCATCGGCCTCGCCGCCGATGGCACGGTCGACATCGCGCAGTCGCAGATGGTCGACGGCCCGGTCGTCGTCGTGATCGGCAGCGAGGGCAAGGGGCTCTCACGCCTCGTCGGCGAGACGTGCGACGAGATCGTGTCGATCCCGATGTCGACGGGACTCGAGTCGCTCAACGCCGGGGTCGCCGCGGGCATCGCGCTCTACGCGATCGCCCAGGTGCGCGCCTAGTAGCCATCTCGGGGGCGGCTTGACCGGCGAGGCGTGTGCTGCGCGAGTATTCGCTGATCGAGTGCTGCCGAGGAACGAGGCCGTGTATCGAGATCAGAACGCTTGGTGGGTGCCGAACGTACGTTGGTGGTACGACAACGGCGCGCCGGGTGACGCAATGGCATCGACGACCCGTCCCAGCACGATGACGTGGTCCCCGCCGGGCACCAGTGACTCGACGTCAGCGGCGACCCACCCGTGCGCGTCCACGATGCGCGGCGCGCCGTGGTCCTCGAACCAAGGGATGTCGGCGAAGCGGTCCTCTGCTGCCCCCGAGAATCGCAGCGCGACCTGATCCTGCTCGGCCGCGAGGATGTTGACGCCGAACCGGGTCCCCTCCGCCAGCCGCGCGAGCAGCCGCGACCGTACGCTCAGCGAGACCAGCACCATCGGTGGATCCATCGACAGCGACATGACACCGCTGACCGTCGTGCCGTGCGGAGATCCGCCGCCCGCTGTGGTGACAACGTTGAGCCCGGCGACGAGGTTGCCCATCGCGGCTCGCAGTCCGTGCTCGAGCCGCACGTCACTGGTGACGGTCATTCGTCGTCCTCTCCCGAGAGCATGTGGGTCCGAGTCTGGGCGGTCCTCAGGGCGCTCGAGCGGCTGCTCAGATCCTGAGACCTGGCGTCGATCGGGCTGCGGATGTGCTTCGCGCGCGGCGCGCGAGATAGCACAAACCTGAGCGGTCAGATCGGCATGTCCGGTCCGCGGCATAGCCCGTGACCAGCGGTTTCGCGGCCCTAGCGTCATCGGCATGAACTCGATGACGAACCTCGTCGCGCGCCTCGCGGTCGACCTGATGCGTACGCACAGCGCGACCTGTCGCTGACCAGCAGCCCCGTCCCGTACGTCCGCACGCCCATCGAAGGAATCCGCATGACCATCTCCATCCGCAAGCTCACCAGCCGCATCGGCGCCGAGGTCACCGGCGTCGACCTGTCCCGGCCGCTCGACGCCGAGACGATCGCGGCGATCCGCCAGGCGCTCAACGCCCACAAGGCGATCGTGTTCGACGGCGCCGACCTCGACCAGCAGGGCCAGGAGCGCGTCGCCGGCTTCTTCGGCGACCTCACCGCCGCACACCCGACGGTGCCGGCCGCAGACGGCAGCGCGGCAGTCCTCGCGGTCGACAGCACGCAGAGCAAGGCCAACCAGTGGCACACCGACGTCACGTTCGTCATCAACCCGCCGGCGATCTCGACGCTGCGCAGCATCACGGTGCCGCCGTACGGCGGAGAGACGCTGATCGCCGACGCGGCCGGTGCCTACCGCGACCTGCCGCCGGCGCTGCGCGAGCTCGCGGACGGCCTGTGGGCGGTGCACTCCAACGACTACGACTACGCCGTGCCGCCCGAGACGCTGACCGAGCACCAGAAGGCGTACAACGAGACGTTCACCTCGACGGTCTACGAGACGGCGCACCCGGTCGTGCGCGTCCACCCCGAGACGGGGGAGCGCGGCCTGTTCATCGGCGGCTTCGTGCGCCGGCTCGTCGGGCTGTCCAACACCGAGTCGCGCGACATCCTGCGCCTCCTGCAGACCTACGTCACCCGGCCCGAGAACATCCTTCGCTGGTCCTGGTCACCGGGCCAGCTGCTGATCTTCGACAACCGGATCACGCAGCACTACGCGATCGACAACTACGACGACCAGCCGCGCCGGCTCGAGCGGATCACGATCGCCGGTGACGTGCCGGTCTCGGTCGAGGGCAAGCAGTCGTACGTCATCACGGGCGACTCGAGCCACTACTCGACCATCGCCGAGAGCCGGTCGGCCGCATGAGCACCGGGTTCGCGCCCGCGCGCGTACGTCCGACGCGTCGCGCCGCGGCGCCGTCTCGCGAGCGGGCGAGCGAGACGTTCACGGCTCCGGCCGGCCGTGAGGGCAGCCGGCTGATCCGCCTGCGTCGCCGGGTGAGCTGGCCACTCGGGGATCTACACGACACCTGTCGCGATCCTCGTGCTGTGGCAGGTCACCAGCGAGCTCGGCTGGCTGCCGGAGAAGATCGCTCCGGCACCGACCGCGATCGTCCAGGCCGGCGTCGACCTGTGGAAGATCGGCGAGCTGGGCACCGACCTGACGACCTCGCTGCGCCGGGTCGGCATCGGGCTGGCGATCGGGCTGACGATCGGCATCACGACGGGCATCATCGCGGGCCTGCTGCGGTCGGGGGAGTACCTGTTCAACGGCGTCGTGCAGATCGTGCACACGATCCCGCTGCTCGCGATCCTGCCGCTGATGATCGTCTGGTTCGGCATCGACGAGCTGACCAAGGTCCTGCTGATCTCGTTCGGCGCCGGCCTGCCGATGTACCTCAACCTGTTCGCCGCGATCCGCGGTGTCGACCAACGCCTGATCGAGATGGCCAGAGCCGCCGGCGTGCGCCGGTGGCGGCTGATCACGCGGGTGCTGCTGCCGGGCGCCCTGCCGGGATTCCTCGTCGGCCTGCGGTTCTCCCTCGCGTACAGCGTCCTGGGGCTCGTCGCGGCGGAGACGATCAACGCCAACGCCGGCATCGGCTATCTCATCAACCGCGCGCAGACCTATCTGCGCATCGACCAGGTCTACCTGGGGCTTGTGATCTACGCGATCCTCGGGCTCCTGGCCGACCAGTTCGTCCGCATTCTCGAGCGGGTGCTGCTCCAGTGGCGCCCGAGTTATGAGGCGCAATGAGCACCACGACCACGACCTCCGTCGACGTACGCAACGTCGGCCGACGGTTCGGCGACCGGGTCGTCCTCGACGACCTGAGCCTGACGATCGGCGAGTCCGAGTTCGTCGTCCTGCTGGGCCCGTCCGGCTGCGGCAAGAGCACCTTGCTGCGGCTGCTCGGCGGGCTCGACCGGCCGGACGCCGGAACGGTCAGCGTGCCCAAGGCGCGGGCGATCGTGTTTCAGAACGACCGGCTGCTGCCGTGGCAACGCGTGCTCCGCAACGTCACGATCGGCCTGTACGAGGACGGCGCCGACGAGCGAGCCCTTGCCGTGCTCGACGAGGTCGGGCTCAAGGACAGGGCACGCGCCTGGCCCAAGACGCTGTCGGGCGGCGAGGCCCAGCGGGTGTCGCTGGCCCGTGCGCTCGTGGCCGACCCTGACCTCGTGCTGCTCGACGAGCCGTTCGCTGCCCTCGACGCGATCACTCGCCTGCGGATGCACGACCTCGTGCGCAACCTGCGGCATCGGCACAACGCCGCGATGCTGCTCGTCACGCACGACGTCGACGAGGCCATCGCGCTCGCCGACCGGATCCTCGTGATGAGCGACGGCCGGATCGGCAGCACGTACGACGTACGACTCGACCATGACGAACGCGACGTCGGCGCCGCGCGGGAGGACCTTCGGGCCTCGCTACTCGGCGACCTCGGCCTCGCCGCCGTCCACTGATCCACACCTCCTCAACCCTCGTAATCCCCCAAGGAGCTCCACCATGAACCGCACCCTGCCCAAAATTGTCGCCGCCATCGGTGCGCTCGCGCTCGCGAGCACGCTGACCGCGTGCGGCGGGGCTGCCGACTCGTTGACCGTCAAGAAAGTCAACCCCGAGTGGAAGAAGTACACCTTCACGATCGGTCAGCAGAGCGACGGCATCGTCGAGCTCGCCGACGAGTCGGGCGCGTTCGACTCGGCGTCGTACAAGATCAAGTTCGCCAAGTTCGACTACGGCCCGCCGCTGGTGCAGGCCGCCGCATCGGGCGACATCGACCTCGGCAGCGTCGGTGCCGTGCCGCCCATCACGGGCGCGGCCAAGACGCTGGGCTTCCGGATCATCGCGATCCAGACGCCGACCGACCCCAAGCGCGCGCTGGAGAACATCCTCGTGCCCAAGGGTTCGCCCATCAAGACGCTCGCCGACCTCAAGGGCAAGCGCATCGCGATCCCGCAGGGCAGCTCGGCGCACGGCCTGGCGCTCAACGCGATCCAGAGCGTCGGCCTCACGCCCAAGGACGTGAAGTTCGTCTTCCTGCCGCCGGCCGACGGGCAGAGCGCGTTCGCCGCCGGCAAGGTCGACGCCTGGGCGATCTGGGACCCGCAGTCCTCGCTCGCGGTGTCACAGGGTGCCCGGGTCATCGCCAAGGGTGTCCCGCCGCTCGACTACGGCAGCCAGTTCTACGTCGGCTCCAAGAAGACGCTGGACGACCCGGTCAAGCGCAAGGCGCTGGCCGACGTGCTGAAGCGGCTCGCCAAGGCGTACGGGTATGCCCACAAGAACCCCGACAAGCACGTCGAGGCGCTCGTCAAGGAGACCGGGCTCGACCCCAAGGTCATCAAGAGCAACATCGCGGCGTGGAGCTTCACGATCGGCGCAGTGACGCCGGCAGCAGGCCAAGGGCGAGCAGAAGCTGGCCGACAACTTCTACGACGCCGGCGAGATCACCAGCAAGGTCGACGTCGACCAGGTCATCGACAACATCCTGCCCGCCGGGTTCGGTGCCTCATGAGCGCGCGCCAGCTGCACCTCAACGCATTCCTGATGGAGGCCGGTCACCACGAGGCCGCGTGGCGGTTGCCGCAGAGCAACGTGGACGCGGACTTCGACCTGCAGCACTGGGTACGCCTGGCCAAGCTCGCCGAGGACGCGAAGTTCGACTCGCTGTTCCTCGCCGACGGTCCGGCGTTGCAGGGCTCGGGGGAGTTCCGCCCGCCGGGACAGCTCGAGCCCCTGACGCTGCTGACCGCGCTGGCCGCGGCGACCAGCAGGATCGGGCTCATCGCGACGGTCTCCACGACGTACAACTCGCCCTACAACCTGGCCCGCCGGCTGGCGTCGGTCGACCACGTGAGCGGCGGCCGCGCGGGCTGGAACATCGTGACCTCGGCGACGCAGCGCGAGGCGGACAACTTCGGCCTCGACTTCACGCTGGGGCACGGCGCGCGGTATGAGCGTGCGGCGGAGTTCCTCGACGTCGCGCTCAAGCTCTGGGACAGCTGGGAGGACGAGGCGCGCGTCGGCGACAAGGCTGCCGGGCGGTTCGCCGACCCGTCGCGGATCCACCCGATCAAGCACCACGGGAAGTACTTCCGGGTCGAGGGTGCGCTCAACGTACGGCGTCCGCCGCAGGGCTATCCGCTGCTGGTGCAGGCCGGGTCGTCCGACGACGGCAAGCAGTTCGCCGCGGCGTACGCGGAGGCGATCTTCACGGCGCACCAGACGATCGAGCGGGCGCAGGACTTCTACGCCGACATCAAGGACCGCGCCCGCAGGATCGGCCGTGATCCCGAGGGGATCAAGGTGCTTCCGGGGATCGTGCCGGTCATCGGCTCGACCGAGGCGGAGGCCCAGCAGCTTGCGCAGCAGCTGGACGACCTGCGGGTGCCGGAGTACGGCCTGCTGCAGCTGTCGACGATCCTCGAGGTGCCGGCCGACTCGCTGGCGCTCGACGAACGGCTGCCGCGGTCGGTCGTCAACCGGCCGACGGTCGAGGGCTTCCAGAGCCGGGCCGACCTGATCGTCGAGCTCGCGACCCGCGAGGACCTCACGGTCCGTCAGGTGCTGTCGAAGCTCGGCGGCGGCCGCGGTCACCACACGGTCGCCGGCACGCCGGAGCAGATCGCCGACACGATCACGACGTGGTTCACCGATGGTGCGGCCGACGGCTTCAACGTCATGGGTCCGGCGCTGCCGTCAGGTCTCGAGGCGTTCATCGAGCACGTCCTGCCGATCCTGCGGTCGCGGGGGCTGTTCCGCGAGGACTACACCGGCACGACGCTTCGGGAGCACTACGGCCTCGCGAAGCCCGCCAACCAGTTCCACGCTCGGGAGCTGGCAACGGTCTAGAAGCCGCCCAAGATTTGGCGGGTGAACCACCAAGACCGCAGGTGTCCGTGGTGGTTTACCCGCCACATCGCAGTCGGTTGAGTCGTATCGTGGCCATCGGGGTGGTCACGATCGACAAGGTGCGCAGGCGGGGTTTGGTGTCTCTGGCCGTGCTGGCCATCTCCGGGGCGGTCGTCCTGATCCTGGTCTCGTGGTTCCTGTGGTGGTTCTTCACCGACTTCTGGGTGATCAGAGGCTTGTAGGTCCTCAGCCCAGGACTCGGTCGAGGTAGTCGTTGCTGAACGTACGCCCGGGGTCGAGCTCGTCGCGTACGCCGACGAAGTCGCCGAACCGGGCGTAGCGGTCGGCGAAGTACGCGGCATCGAGCGTGTGGATCTTGCCCCAGTGCGGGCGGCCCTCGTGGGCCGTGAAGATGTCCTGCGCGGCGGCGAAGTACGCCTGGTAGTCGCTGCGCCAGTACTGGTGCACCGCGACGTAGCAGTTGTCGCGCTCGTTGCCGGTCGACATCCACACGTCGTCGGCGGCGCTGAAACGTACCTCGATGGGGAACGAGATGTTCTCGTGGCCGGCGCCGAACCACGCCTTGAGCTCGGTCAGCACCGACGGCAGCGCCTCGCGTGGCATCGCGAACTCGGACTCGCGGAACCGCACGGTGCGCGAGGAGACGAACACGTTGAAGGAGTCGTCGACGTACTCCCGTGCGCTGAGCACGGACGCGGCGACGGAGTTGAGGCGGGGGATCCACGAGCGCTGGCGGGCGACGACGCGGTTGAGCCCCTCGAACACCGTGTTGCTGAGGAACTCGTCGTCGAGCCAGTGCCGGAACCGGCCGACCGGCTGGCGCTCGGTGCCCTCGGGAACGCGGTTGTTGCGCTTGGTCAGCGCCTTGTCGGTGTGCGGGAACCAGTAGAACTCGAAGTGGTCGTTGTCGTCGACGAGCGCGTCGACCTGGTCGAGCACGTCCGGCAGCGCCATCGGCTCCTCGCGGGCGTGCAGCAGGAACGCGGGTACGCACTGCAGCGTCACCTCGGTCACGATGCCGAGCGCGCCGAGCGTCACCCGGGCCGCGCCGAACCACGCGTGGCTCTCGTCGATCTCGAGCACCTCGCCGTCAGCGGTGACGAGCTGGACGCCGACCACGGCAGCTGAGATGCCGAACAGCTTGCCGCCGGTGCCGTGCGTGCCGGTCGACACCGCGCCCGCGACGGACTGCGGGTCGACGTCGCCGAGGTTGGGCAGCGCGAGCCCGAGCGCCTTGAGCTGCGGGTTGAGGTCGTGCAGCGAGATGCCGGCCTGCACGCGTACGCGCCCGGTCGCCGTGTCGTGCGCGACGATGCGGTTCATCCGGTCGAGCCGCAGCAGCACGCCGTCGGTCGCGGCGATCGGGGTGAACGAGTGGCTGGCGCCGACGGCCTTGACCTTGAGCCCAGCCGCGGCGGCCTCGCGGACGATCCGCTGGACGTCGGCAGTCGACGCGGGATGCTCGACGCGTACGGGATGGGTCTCGACGCTGCGGCCCCAGTTGGTCCAGGTGTTCGCGGTCGTCATCCGAAGTTCTTGCCCTCTCCGCGATACGTCGGGACGCGCCTGGTCGTGCCGTCGGCCGAGACGAGGGCGATCTCGTCGAACCGCTCGCACATCTCGCCGGCCTTGGCGTAGCGCATGACGACGCGGTCGCCGATGCGCAGGTCGCGGGCGGCGTCGCCCTTGACCGGGCTCTGCACCTCGCCGGCGCCCTCCGTGCCGATCGGCTTGAGCCCTTCGGGCCAGGTCGGGGTGGGCTGCCGGTTCTTGTTGGTCGGCCCGGACGCGATGTAGCCGCCGGCGAACAGCGTCGCGATGTCGGGCGCGGGCTTGCGTACGACCGAGAGCACGAAGTACGCCGCCGGTCGTGCGTCGAACGCGTCGTAGCCGTCGAACAGGGTCGGTGCGAACAGGCCCGATCCGGCGGTGAGCTCGGTGATGGCCGGGTCCGCGCCGGTGACCTCGAGGCTGCCGGTGCCGCCGGCGTTGACGATCTCGAGCTTGGCGTGCTCGGACACCGCGTCGACGACCTTGGACCGGCGGTCCAGCAGCTCGGCGGCGGAGCGCTTCTTGACCAGGCGCACGGCCGGCGACGAGTCGGGCAGCCCCGCGATCTGCGCGTCGTAGAACATCAGGCCGACGAGGTCGAATCCCGGCCGGCTGGCGATGGCCGCGGCCAGCGTGCCGGCGTCCTCGGCGGTGTGCACGGGGGAGCGGCGTACGCCCAGGTGCGCCGGCCCGAACTTGAGCGACGCGTCGACGTCGATGCAGACCCGGATCGACGGGTGGCCGGTGCCCAGCAGGCTGTCGATGTGGTCCAGCGACTCGGTGCTGTCGACCATGACGGTGATCTGCGCGCGACGGCGTTCGTCGGCGACGAGGTAGTCGAGCGCGCGGCGGCTCGTCGTCGGGTAGGCCAGCAGGATGTCGTCGATGCCGTTGTCGACGAGCCAGTTGGACTCGGCGAGCGAGTAGGACATGACGCCGGCGAACCCGTCGCGCGCGAGGGTGCCCTCGAGGATCGACCGCACGCGCACGGACTTGCTGGCGACCCGGATCGGCACGCCGTTGGCGCGGCGCACGAGATCGTCGGCGTTGGCCCACAGGGACGGCTCGTCGATCACCGCGAACGGGGTGTCCAGTGTCTGGGTCGCGGCGAGCAGTCGGGCGTACGAGCTGGACGGTTGTGGCACGCCGACAGTATGTCGCACCGTCGGTGCAGGAATCGATCACGGATACTGGACCGATGCGCAGGCTCACACCACTCCTGTTGGCGGTCGCGATCCTGGTCTCGGGGTGCAGCGGCGGGTCTGACGACTCCAAGCCCACGCCGACGGCGACGGGTGACGACCGTTCCGTCACGCTCGCGGCGTTGCGACCTCGACTGGCCCACGGCGCAGGGCAAGCTCGTCGTGCCGAAGCCGCCGGCGACGCCTGACGGGTTCGATGACGCGACGCTCGCCCGTATGGCGAAGGTGCTGACGAAGTGGGCCGAGGTTGCGGCGGTCGACGACACGGTCTGGCACAGCAACGATCCGCTGGCCGCAGATCACGAAGGCGCTGCCGGCCAAGGCGGCTGACACGTTCACCAAGCAGGGCAAGGGCGTCGTCTCGCCCCACCTCCGGGCCGCCAACGTGTTCGGCGACGACGTCACGGTCGTCGGCACGCCCATGATCACGACGGCGTGGAAGGTGACGGTCGACAAGGATGACGCCGACAAGCCGTACGTCCTGCTGGAGCTGCAGACGCGCGCGGCGTACGAGGTGCGCTTCAAGAACGAGGCGACCCGTGTCATCGGCGTGCTGCGCGTGCACGGCCTGAGCGCATACAAGGACACGAAGGACGACTTCGGCGTCGGCGGAGGGTGGCAGGAGTTCGGCGCCAGCGACTGCGCCCTCGCGCTCGACGATGCGCTGGTGCCGGACAGCGACCGCGAGGAGGGTCTCGCCGACCTGGCGACGTTCCTCCGGGTCGGCAAGGGCAGCAAGCTCGAGATGCCGAAGCTGTCCGCGCCGGATCAGGTCGACGACGAGTACCTCAAGCGTTGCCGCGACGGCCAGACCTGACGCTCGCGCCACACCCACTACGATGGACCCCGGGCTTCGGCCCGTACGCCTCTGTAGCTCAGTTGGTAGAGCGCCTCACTTGTAATGAGGATGTCGCGGGTTCGAATCCTGTCGGAGGCTCAGGGAAAATTCGGGTTCGATGAATCGGGCCGCGCACCCCCGGCGCTCCCCCGCCGGTTGAGGACCTCCAGACCGGCCTGATCGGCGCAGTCGCCGAGGTAGTGCACGTAGATCTGCGTGGTCTGCAGGGACGAGTGCCCGAGCCACGCCTGGACGGTCGAGATCGACACCCCGGAGGCGAGCCACAGGCACGCCGCGGTGTGCCGCAGGTCGTGCAGGCGCCGGCCTCGTCCGGTCGTGGCCCAGCGGATGGACCGCTTGAACCCGGCGGCGTGAAGACGCCCGCCGCTGGACGAGGTGAGGAGCAGGTCGTCGGCACCCTTGTCCTTCGCCATGCCGCGCACCAGCGGCAGCAGCTCCTCGGACAACGGGATGTGGCGGGTCCGGCCGCTCTTGGTCGACTTGGGCTCCACCGACTCGGGTGCGGATCGGCGGACGACCAGTCGGGGCATCGGCACCTCGATGAAGTCGGCGACCCGCAGCTCGCGTGCCTCCGACCATCGCAGCCCGGTCCAGGCCAGCAGCCAGACGACGTCGGCCAGGTGCTCGTCGTACGCGGCGATGTCGCTGCGGACCTCGTCCAGCTCGGGCTCGGTGAACGGCTGCATGCCCTTGGCCGGCACCAGCTGGTGCGCCACGCTCGTGCGAGCGACCGGGTTGTCGACGCGCAGCCGCTCGCGGACGGTCCACGAGAAGAACCCCGACAGCACCGCGCGGAACCTCCTGACCGACGATTCCGCGTACCGGCGAGACCAGGCGTCCAGGACGCGCTGGACCTCGCGATCGGTGACCCGGCCGACGTGGAGGTTGCCGAGGTTGGGCGGCATCAGCTTCACCATCTCCATGTCGGCCTTGTAGGTCTTCACCGCGACGGTGTGCCGGCGCGACTCCATGTAGGTGGCGAACGCCTTGCGGCACGCGACCTCCCCAGCACGCGGATCGGTCCCGCCGGCCAGCGCCGCCTTCTCCCGGCTGAGCCAGCCGTCGGCTTCGCGCTTGGTGTCGAACGTCTTGCTGGTGACGTACTCGCGACCGTTCTTGAGCGTCGCTCGCCAGCGACCCGAGCGGTCCTTGCGGACAGGCATCAGGACGCTCGTTCCTCGATGTACGCGAGCAGCTCGTCCTCGCGGTAGCGCGGCGTGTGGTCGGTGACCCACACGAACCGCGGGCCCTTGCCGGTCTGGCGCAACCGGCACAGCGTCGAAGGCGTGACGCCGAGGATCTTCCCAACCTGCGCCGGCGTCAGCAGCTGAATCTCTGTCATGGCACTCGTCCGTCCTCCCACCCCGATAGTGGATAGCCATCTCGACCCTCCAGTCTGAGCCGGTGAGGTGGGGAACGTTCCGACTCGAGCGACATCTGTGGAGAACCAGTTGCATGGCCTGCGCCCTGTGGAATACGGGCACAACCCCTAAGGCCCGATTCCATGTGTCCTAGGGCCAGGGAACGTCGAACTTTCGGGGGAACGTTCGAGGGAACGTTGGAGGAGGGTTCCTGCAGGACGCTCGGAGAACGTTCCCGTTAGTCCCGCGGGAACGTAATTCGCGGCGGAAAGCTCCGCGCCCCAGATAACCGTGGACGATCTAGCGGCGTCGGTCGAACGGGGTGTATAGGGCGTCCATGAGTCCGTTGCGTATGGCGTTGTAAGTCGACTCCCATTTGGGATCTGACTGCAGGATCCCTTCGCGACTGAGTCTGGCCAGCTCGTAGACCACGCGGCGGCATCCAGCTGGTGAGGCCAACGTGCGGTCGACGCAGGTGCCGAGTGGGTGCTCAAGCGTCTCCACGCGGTCTACCACTTCGATCGCGATCGCACCTTGAGCGGCAGCGCGGCGCTCCTCGTATGCGGCTCTTCGGCATGTCTGCGAGCACCAGATTGGCGGTCGTCCCGTCGGCTTCCGCTGCACATCTTTGCCGCATCGAGGGCATGTTCCCCCTGCGACTTTCGGCCGTTCTCCTCGCGCATTTCGCGCTGATTGTCTGCGTTCATGACCCCTAAGGCCTTTCGTACGGACGCAAGGGGACACCGAGAATGCAAGAGGTGTGACGGCTTGCGACTTCGTCGCTGCGTTGGGGGATGAGAATCGGGGGGTGGTCGCTCGGCGACGTCGGCACACACTGGTGCGGGTGAGCCCGTTGAGGTGTATGACGCGGGGTCTTCGGGTGCCTTTGGATTGTTGCTTCGAGCACGTGGGTCTGTATCCCGGCAGAAGACTCTCCGAGCGGCTTCGGCCCGCCCGCCCTGGGTGGGCCGTGGGTCGAGTGGTGAGGGAGCTGATGGTGATGGAAGTGCTCTATGACCGGGTCGCTGGTCTGGACGTGGGGAAGGCGTCGGTGACGGTGTGTGTCCGGACGCCGGGCGCGAGGCGTGGCCGGCATTCGGAGACGCGGACGTTCAAGACGACGTCGGGGTCGTTGAAGGTGATGCGGGACTGGCTGGTCGAGGCTGGGGTGTCGATCGCGGCGATCGAGTCGACCTCGACGTATTGGAAGCCGCCGTTCTACTGCCTTGAGGAGGTGATGGAGATCTGGTTGCTGAACGCGGCTCACATGAAGGCGGTGCCGGGTCGCAAGACCGACGTGCGGGACGCGGAGTGGATCGCGCAGCTGCTGGAGCATGGGTTGTTGACGCCCTCGTTCGTGCCGCCACCACCGGTGCGACGTCTGCGGATGCTGACCCGGTATCGGGTCCAGCTCCATGGCGACCGAACCCGCGAGACGGTGCGGTTGGAGCTGATGCTGGAGGACGCGTCGATCAAGCTCTCGACAGTCGCGTCGTCGCTGTCGACCGTTTCAGCCAGAGCGATGCTGGCCGCGATGATCGACGGCGAGACCGACGCCCGGGTGCTGGCTGAGATGGCCAAGGGCAGGATGCGTTCGAAGATCCCTGACCTGGCTCAGGCGTTGGAGGGCAACTTCGATGCCCATCACGCGTTGTTGGCCAGGTCGATCCTAGGCCGATTGGACCGGGTCGAGCAGGCGATGCGCGAGCTCGACCAGGTCATAGAGTCTGCGTGCCAGCCATGGGCTCACCAGATCGAACTGCTGCAGACCATCCCTGGGGTTGGTCCGCGGGTTGCGCAGGTCATCATCGCCGAGACCGGTGGCGACATGTCGAAGTTCCCGACTGCTGCGCATCTGGCGTCGTGGGCCGGTCTGGCGCCAGCAATGTATGAGTCGGCAGGCAAACGCAGCCCGGCCGGACGTCGTCGTGGGAACAAGTGGCTGACCGGAATGCTGGTCGAGGCCGCCGGTGCCGTCGGCCGGATGCAGGGCAAGAACTACCTCGCGGTCCAGCACTCCAGGCTCACCCAGCGACGCGGCATGCGGCGAGCGCAGATCGCGGTCGCTCACTCGATCCTGGTGACCGCCTACTACATGCTCAAACGCGACCAGCCCTACCAGGATCTCGGCCCGGAGTGGCTGGCCAAGCGCAACGAGGAAGCCCGCACCCGCCGGCTCGTCTCCCAGCTGGAGAAGCTCGGCCACACCGTGCTCATCGACCCCGCGGCCTGACAGCCAAACTGCATCGTCGGGCTCCGCCCGACGGCGCTCACGCGCGCCCTGGTTCAGGTTATTCACGGGTCTGTGTGGATGTTGGCGGGGTGGGCTCTTGCAGGGAACCTCGGTGGCTGACGTGGTCATTGGACGTCGGCGAAGTTGTCTTCGGCAGACTTGATCGCTGGAGAGTGTCGTGGCGACACTGAAGCCAGTTCGGTCAGCGGCCTATTGGCCGACGCCGGTACCCATCTAGGGCCCGATGGCCCCTATCTGGTTCTCCACTCTGAGATCGGGATCTCGGCGCGCATCCGGGCGTCGGCCGATATCGTGCGTCGACGTTGACGGTCAGCGCTGCGCCGAGGATCGCTGCAGTCGGATGATCACGGACTTCGATGTCGGAGTGTTGCTCTCGAGAGCGGTTGAGTCCAGAGGAATGAGTGGGTTGGTCTCGGGGTAGTAGGCCGCCGCAGATCCGCGGGGCGTGTCATAGGTGACGATCCGGAATCGGTTGACCTTGCGCTCGATGGAGTCGAGCTCCCAGTGGGTCACCAGATCAACGAAATCGCCGTCGACGAACCCGAGAGCCGTGATGTCGTCTGGATGGATGCAGCACGACCCGGCGACCGTTTTCGATACCGCGATACCTGTCGCTCATTCCGTAGATCGTGGTGTTGAACTGGTCGTGACTGCGCATGGTCTGGAGGACGAGATGTCCGTCGGGAACGTGGAGGACATCGATGGGGGACACGGTGAACCTGGCGCGGCCGCCGGGAGTCTCGAACGATCGCTTGTCACGGGGTCCGTGGGGGAGCACGAATCCGCCCGGGCGGTCAGCCCTCTTCGAGTAGTCCTCGAAGCCCGGCACGACGCGAGAGATGTGGTCACGGATGATGCCGTAGTCATCGCCCAACTGGCTCCAGGGGATCGAGTGCTCAGCGCCCAGGGTTGCCGTGGCGATCCCGGTGATGATCTGCACCTCGGACCTGAGGTGCGGGCTCGCGGGGAGCATCGGTCCTCTCGACGCGTGGACTGACGACATCGAGTCCTCGACCGTGACGAACTGCTCGCCATGGGGGCGGTCGTCTCGCTCCGAGCGTCCCATCGTCGGCAGGATGAGCGCGGTCTCTCCGCACACGACATGCGAACGGTTCAGCTTCGTCGAGATCTGTACGGTCAACGCCGCACGACGCATTGCCTCCGACGTGACCTCCGTGTCGGGCGACGCGTGGACGAAATTGCCACCGAGCCCCATGAACACAGAGGCCTGGCCGTCTCGCAGTGCGCGTACGGCGTCAACGGCGTCGAGTCCGTGCTTGCGCGGGGGCTCGAACTCGAACTCGGCTCCCAGCTTGTCGAGGAAGTCGTCCGGCATGCGCTCCCAGACGCCCATGGTCCGGTCGCCCTGCACGTTGGAATGTCCTCGGACGGGGCAGAGACCGGCGCCTCGCTTGCCGATGTCTCCCCGTGCGAGCGCTAGGTTGACGACCTCCTTGATCGTGGCGACGGCGTTGCGGTGTTGCGTGAGCCCCATCGCCCAGCACCAGATGGTGGCGTCGGAGTCCCGGATCATGCCGGCGGCGGCCTCGATCTGAGATCTGGGAAGCCCAGTCGTCTCCTGAATGAAGGTCCAGTCGACGTCGCTCACGTGCGCGGCCCAAGCGTCGTACCCCTGGGTGTGCTGGCTCACGAACTCGTCGTCGATCGCATCCCACTGGAGCAGGAGGCATCCGATTCCCTGCATGAGTGCGAGATCACCGTTGGGACGGACCGGCAGGAACAGGTCGGCGAGGTCCGTGCCCCTGCCCACGACGCCGCGCGGTTTCTGCGGATTGCGGAAGTTGATCAGCCCCGCCTCACGGAGGGGGTTGATCGCGATGATCTTTGCGCCGCGGAGCTTGGCCGTCTCCAGGGCTGACAGCATGCGAGGGTGGTTCGTCCCGGGGTTCTGGCCGGCCAGAATGATGAGCTTCGCGTCGTAGAGGTCGCGAAGGCTCACACTGCCCTTGCCGATGCCGATCGTCTCAGTGAGGGCTGTGCCAGTCGACTCGTGGCACATGTTCGAGCAGTCGGGAAGGTTGTTCGTGCCGAGTGCGCGGGCAAAGAGCTGGTATGTGAACGCGGCTTCGTTGGATGCTCGGCCGGACGTGTAGAAGAGCGCCTCGTCCGGCGAGCGGAGTGCGCGAAGGTGTTCTCCCACCGTCTGGAACGCCTGGTCCCAGCTCAGCGGCTCGTAGTGGTCTGCACCCGGGCGCTTGATCATCGGATGAGTGATCCGACCCTGCTGGCCCAGCCAGTACTCATCGCGCGTCGCGAGGTCTTCGAGGGTGTGCTCGACGAAGAACCGGGGATCGGCGCGCCTCCGGGTACCCTCCTCGGCGACGGCCTTTGCCCCGTTCTCACAGAACTCGGCGTGGTGCCGTTCCCCTGCGTCGGGGTCCGGCCAGGCGCAGCTCATGCAGTCGAAACCGTTGACCTGGTTGAGCTTGGTCAATGATCGTGCCGCACCGACGACTCCCATGTGGGAGACCGCGCGTTGGAGGGCGACCTTGACACCCTTGATCCCTGCGGCGGCCGCCTTCGGCGGGTGAATCTCGAGGGCGTCCTCGTCAGCCGTGTCCTTCATGTCCGGGTGAGCATCAGGTGGACCTCAAACCTGGGACGATCTCCAGCAAGGCGTGCGCCGACCGTTCGGCCGCCGAGACCGTGTTCTCAAGCAGCATCGTGACGGTCATGGGGCCGACCCCGCCGGGGACAGGAGTGATGAACGACGCCTTCTTGCGGACGTTCTCGAAGTCGACGTCGCCTTGGATGCTGTTGTCAGGCATGCGGTTGATACCCACGTCGATGACCACCGCTCCGGTGCGAATCATCTCGGCACGGATGAGGTTCGGCACGCCTGCGGCGACGACCAGGATGTCGGCCAGGATCGTGAACTGTGCCAAGTCGCGGGTCTTCGCGTGACAGATCGAGACGGTCGCGTCGCCATGCATCAACATGAGGCCAAGCGGCTTGCCGACGATGTTGCTCGCCCCCACCACGACGACGTTCTTGCCTTCCACGCTGATGCCCTCGTACGCGAGGAGCTCGAGCACACCGAACGGGGTGCAGGGCGCGAAGACCGTGTGCCCCACGACGAGTCCGCCGACGTTGTACAGGTGAAAGCCGTCGACATCCTTCGTGACATCGATCGCCTCCAGGACTCGCCGCATCTCGATGTGGTCCGGGAGAGGGAGCTGGACCAGGATCCCGTGGACGTCGTCCCGGGCGTTGAGTGTCTCGATCTCGTCGACGAGGTCGTGAGTGCTGATGCTCGCCGGGAAGTCCAGGCTGAACGACTGGACCCCCACCTGTTCGCAGGCGCGAATCTTGTTGCGCACATAGACCTTCGACGCGGGGTTGTCTCCGACTAGCACGACCGCGAGTCCGGGTGTCACGCCGGACTTGAGCTTCAGGGCGATCGGCTCGCTCGCGCAGCCCGACTCGGATCTCGGCTGCGATGGCTCGACCATCAATGACTTTGGCGCTCATGACAGCACCTGCCTTTCTGCGAATCCGGGTGGGAAGGGGACGATCGCTCAGGTGGTGTGCCGATCACCGATCGACAGGGCCGAGTCGATGGCGGCCAGGCCTGCCTCGGCGTCGGCGACGGTGATGTTGCACGGCGGTACGACATGGATGCGGTTGAAGTTGGCAAACGGCAGGACGCCGCCCTCCTTGCACGCCGCCAGGATCTCGGCCATCGCCGGGCTGCTACTGCCGTAGGGCGCCAGTGGCTCCCGGGTCTCCCGGTTCGTGACAAGCTCCAGCGCCCAGAACGCCCCCAGTCCGCGGACCTCCCCGACGCAGGGATGCTTGTCCGCGATCGCGGACAGCCGGGGTCCGAAGACCTCGGCCCCCAAGGTCGTGGCCTGCTCGTTGACCTGCTCGTCGCGCATCACCGTGATCGTCTCCACGGCCGCAGCGCACGCGAGCGGATGCCCCGAGTACGTGAGGCCGCCGGGGTAGGCGCGCGTCGCGAAGGTGTCGTAGATCTGCTCCGGATGATCACCCCTCCCAGTGGCACGTAGCCGGAGGTGACGCCCTTGGCGAAGGTCACCAGATCAGGCGTGACGCCGTAGTGGTTGAGCGCGAGCCATTGGCCGGTACGCCCGAAACCGGCCATGACCTCGTCGAGGATCATGACGATCCCGTGCTCGTCGCAGAGCTCGCGCACACCGGCCAGGTAAGCGGGCGGTGGTGGCATGATCCCGGCGGTTCCTGGAACTGTCTCGATGACCACTGCGGCGACGGTCCTGGCGCCCTCGGCCTCGATCGTCCTTCGAAGGTGTCGCAGGGCGCGTACGCTCTCCTCCTCCTGCGTGACAGCGTCGAACTCGGAGCGGTAGAGGAACGGCCCGAAGAACTTGATCGTGCCCGCGGACGCGTAGTCCGAGTCCCACCGTCGAGGATCGCCGGTGACGTTGATCGCCGTGTTGGTCCCTCCGTGATAGCTCCGGTATGCCGACAGGACCTTGATCCGACCGGTGTGCAGGCGTGCCATCCGGACGGCGTGCTCGATCGCCTCGGCGCCACCGTTCGTGAAGAAGACGTGCTCCATCCCTTCCGGCGCGATCCCGGCGATCAGACGTGCAGCCTCCGAACGGGCATCGTTGACGTGCTGCGGCGCGATGGTGCACATCTCTCCTGCCTGCTTCTGGATGGCGGCCACGACTCGTGGGTGCTGATGGCCGATGTTCGTGAAGACGAGCTGCGACGAGAAGTCGAGGTACTCGCGTCCTTGGTCATCCCAAACCCGTGAGCCGTCCGTGCGTGTCACGACCATGGGGTCGAGGGTGCTCTGGGCGGACCAGGAGTGAAACACGTGGCGTCGGTCCAGATCGTACGCACGAGAGCGGGTGGTCGGCTGCATGACGGAAGCCATCAGTTGTTCTGCGGGAAGGCGAGCTCGAGGCCGGCGACAGCCTTGACTGCCGGATCCTGCCATCGCGATGTGACGACCTTGCCGCGGGTGAAGAACTGGACACCTTCGGCTCCGTGGGCGTGGCTGTCACCGAAGAGCGAGTTCTTCCAGCCGCCGAACGAGTAGTAGGCGACCGGAACGGGGACCGGCACGTTGATGCCGACCATGCCCACTTCGATGTCCACCTCGAACTTGCGCGCGGCGCCTCCGCTGTTGGTGAACAGCGCGACCCCGTTGCCGTATGGGTTCGCATTGATCAGGTCGACCGCCTCGTCGTAGGAGTCCACCCGGACCACGCTCAGGACCGGGCCGAAGATCTCCTCGGTGTAGATCGACATATCGGTCGTGACCTGGTCGAACAGGGTTGGTCCCAGCCAGAACCCGTCTTCCGCGCCGTCCGGACGGACCTGACGGCCGTCGACGACGACCTTGGCCCCGGACTGCTCACCTGACTCGATGTAGGAGGCGACCTTGTCGCGGTGCACCTTCGTCACGAGCGGTCCCATGTCGGTGTCTCGGGTTCCGTCGCCGATCCTGAGCGTGCCGCACCGGTCAGCGATCTTGGCGACCAGGTCGTCGGCAACGGGACCCACGGCGACGAGCACGGAGATGGCCATGCAGCGCTCGCCGGCCGAGCCGAAACCGGCACTCACGGCCTGATCGGCAGCGAGATCGAGGTCGGCATCCGGGAGGACGACCATGTGATTCTTTGCGCCACCGAGAGCCTGCACCCGCTTGCCGTTGACGCTGGCCCGCTCGTAGACGTAGCGGGCGATCGGGGTCGAGCCGACGAAGCTGACGGCCTTGACGTCGGGGTGATCCAGCAGGGCGTCGACGGCGACCTTGTCACCCTGGAGAACGTTGAACACACCGTCGGGCAGGCCCGCCTCGGTCCAGAGCTCCGCCATCCAGATGGACGCGGTGGGATCCTTCTCGCTGGGCTTCAGCACGACAGCGTTGCCGGCGGCGATCGCGACCGGGAAGAACCACATCGGCACCATGGCGGGGAAGTTGAAAGGGCTGATGATGCCGACGACGCCGAGGGCCTGGCGGGTGGAATGCACGTCGACGCCGGTCGACACCGATTCGGAGTATCCACCCTTGAGCAGGTGCGAGATCCCGCAGGCGAACTCCACCACTTCCTGCCCCCTCGACACCTCGCCGAGGGCGTCCGACAGGACCTTGCCGTGTTCCTGGGTGATGATCTCCGCGAGTTCCTGCTTCCTCTCGTTCAGCAGCTCCCGGAACCGGAAGACGACTCGGGTACGAGTCGCCAGCGACGCCGCGGCCCATTCCCGCCCGGCCGCCTTGGCGTGACCGACGATCGTGTCGGTGTCATCGCGGTCGGCGAATGCCACGCGCGAGATGACGGCGCCAGTCGCCGGATTCGTCACGTCGCCGAACCGCGCCGTCGAACCGGTGTAGCGCGCACCGTCGGACCAGTGGGGGATGAGAGGAAGCTCGTTAGTCATCCGGCAAGCGTGCGGGCAGCCGGCGTTCGTGCGCCAGCGACGAAGTGTCGGGATCTTGGTGGCCTCCCGACAATGTGTCAGATGGCCCTAGCTGGGGTCGCTTCCCAGCAGCCGCCTGGACGCCTTGTGCAGGAGCTCCATGCGGTATTCGTCCCGGCCGTCACCCGGCTGGATGGCGCACTCGACGATCAAGCCGTCGATCAGGCTCACCAGCACGTCCACGATCTCCGACACGGGGATCATGGCCGTGAACTCGTTGTTGGCTATGCCGCGGTCGATGGCATCGCGAATGGCAGCATGCCAAGCGTGCTGTGTTGCCTGGACATCGGGAAGCAGGTCGGTATGCCGGGTTGCTGCTGCGCAGGTCTCCAGCCAGATCACGCACCGGTGTCGGTCGCGGATCGATCCCTCGAGCAGCGCCGCGAGCTTGTCCGCCGAGCTCTGGTGACTGTCGCCGAGCGAGCTCCATTGGTCTACGCGTCGCTTGCTGGCGACTCGCATCGTCTCGTAGAGCACTTCATCCCGCGTCGGGAAGTAATGCTGGATCAGACCGATCGAGACTCCGGCCGCCTTGGCGATGTCGCGCAACCTGAGTGCGTCGAATCCGTGTACCGCTAGTAGCTCCTCGGCGGCGTTGACGATGACGGCGCGACGTTCCTCCGTGACGTCCCGGGGCTGCCCCGTGTCGCCCTGCGTCACAACCACTCGCTTCTCCTGTCGTCGGGGTCTGTGCAGTCAGCATAAGTCAGCCAATCAGTTGACCCCTTGACCATCGACCACAATGCCAATAAGTTGATACTATTGAACGGTGTCACGCTTGTCACGCGATTGCGATGCCGAGCACCGTTCACCGTCACACCACGTCACCCTCGCTGCCCTCCGCGTTTTGGGCGCCGGGGAGTCTCACCCCTGAACTGATGTCCCACGAAAGGCCCCAGCATGCTGACCGATGATTCCCAGCGCGTACCCGTATCGAGCCCGAGCGTTGCCGCCACCTCCATCGGAAAGCTTCCTCCTGTGGGGGAGGTGCCAAGCAGGATGATCGCCTCGGTCGTTCGCCAGGATCGATTCGGAGATCCGGCGAAGGCATTTCAGGAGGAGGAGATCGACACGCCGCGAATCGGCCCCGACGAGGTGTTGATCGCCGTCATGGCGGCCGGCATCAACTACAACAATGTGTGGGCGGCGCGTGGGTATCCGGTCGACCAGATCGCGACACGGCAGCGTCGAGGAGAATCCGAAGACTTCCACATCGGCGGGTCTGACCTCAGCGGAATCGTGTACGCAGTGGGATCGGATGTCACTGGCATCCAGATCGGTGACGAGGTCATTACCCACCCAGGCTACTGGGACACAGACGATCCCTGGATCGCAGCCGGACGAGACGAGATGATCGCCCCGTCCGCACGGATCTGGGGCTACGACACGAACTATGGGGCGTTCGGGCAGTTTGCACGGGTCCAGTCCCATCAGGTGTTGCCCAAAGCCCCGCACCTCAGCTGGGAAGAGGCGGCGGCTCCCACCCTGGTCGGCACCACGGCGTACCGGATGCTGCACGGTTGGGCCGGCAACACTGTGCAGGAAGGCGATCTCGTCCTCGTGTGGGGCGGCTCGGGCGGGCTCGGCACCCAGGCCTCCCAGCTCGTCAAGGCTGCCGGCGGGCGCGCCATCGCCGTCGTGTCCGATGACGACCGCGGCGAGTACGCCATGAAGTTCGGCGCCATCGGCTACATCAATCGCAAGGAGTTCAGCCACTGGGGAATCCCGCCGTTGGTCGATGACAGCGCGGGACAGAAGGAGTGGACGAGCCAGGCGCGAGCATTCGGCAAGAAGATCTGGGAGATTGCGGGTGCCAAGGAAGATCCGGCCATCGTGTTCGAGCACCCGGGCGCGGCGACAGTCCCCACGAGCGGCTTTGTGTGCCGACCCGGCGGGATGGTCGTCATCTGCGCCGGCACGACTGGCTTCGATGCCATGGTCGATCTTCGCTATCACTGGACTCGTCAGAAGCGCTTCCAGGGATCGCACGGGACGAATGATGCGCAGGCGGTCGCCTACAACGATCTCGTCGTCGCGGGGTTGATCGACCCTGCTCTGGGCAAGGCGCTGCCGTTCTCAGAGATCGGACAGGCTCACGCGGACATGGCCAACGGTGTCGACGTGCGCGGAAATGTCGCGATCCTCGTGGGGGCGGAGCAGCCCGGTCTCGGTCGGCAATGAATCGCAGGAGAGAAGGATGAGCCAATCATGGTGCGCCTGACCCTGCGCGATGTTCTTGAGATGCCGGTGCTGAGACGCGCGAAGCCGGAGGTGCTGGCCGGTGCGGAGGCGCTGGACGGACTGGTGAGGTGGGTGCATGCCACAGAGCTGGCCGACATCGCTCCGCTGCTTCGTGAAGGCGACTTGGTGCTTAGCACCGGTATCGCGCTGCCCAGCGCACCCAAGGAACTCGACTCATTCGCGCAGAGCCTGAAGGACGTCGGGGCAGCAGGACTCATGCTGGAGCTGGGTCGCCGGTGGGACGCCGTCCCGGATGCCTTCGTGGAAGCGTGCAAAACGCATGCCTTGCCGTTGATCTCCCTGACCCAGGAAGTGAAGTTCGCGGCCATCACCCAGGCTGTTGGCGAGCGGGTCGTCGACCAACAGCTTGCAGAGCTGCGTGATGCCGAACGTGTCCACGACACCTTCACGGAGCTCGGGTTGGCCGAAGCCGGGCCGCCGGAGATCCTCGCCGCAGTGCAACGCTTGTCGGGTGCTGCGGTGGTGCTCGAGAGCGAACAGCACAGAGTCCTCGACTATCTGAGCGGCCCTGGCGATGTCGCCGACTTCCTGGACAACTGGCAGACACGTTCGCGGCAGGTTGAGAATCCCGTGCGCACGGTCTGGGACGAGGGCAACCAATGGCTCGTCACACGTCTTGGGAGCAAGGAACGAGGATGGGGGAGGCTCGTCGTGCACTCGGCGACGCATCCGCCACAACGTCTGGTGGCGCTGGTGGAGCGTGCAGCCGCTGCCCTGGCGCTGCACCGCCTTCACCACCGCGACAGGCACAACTTCGTTCGGCGAACCCATCACGAGCTGCTGCTGTCCCTGCAGGTCGAACCCCCGGGTGTCGATGTGGCGAGGCGGTGCGAGCTGGCGGGCTTCCCGGTCGCCCAGAGGCATTTCGCGGCGATCTCGATACGCCCCGTCGGTGACACGACCACGGCCACCGGCTCGGCACGCTCGATGATGGAGGACACGATGGCGGCGGCTGTGCACACGTCCAACGAGCTGGACGTGCCTGCGCTGATCTCCGAGATCGACGACGACATTCGCGTCCTGCTCTCGCTGTCCCCTGGCGAGGATGTCGACAGGATCGTCGAAGGGTTCGCATTGCGAGTCCTCGACCGGCAGGCCGTCGTCCTGAGCTCGGGGCGTCTGGTCACGTCAGCAGGATTGATTGATCGCACTCTGCGCGAAGCGCAGCAGGTTCTGAACTCTCTACACGAGGACGTGGTCTCGGGCCCCGGGCACACGATCTATCGACTTGAGGACGTTCACGTGAGGGGGTTGTTGACCCTCCTGGCCGAGGACGACCGATTGCGGCTGTACGTCAATCGTGAGCTCGAACAGCTCAAGCGGTTTGACGAGCTTCGGGCCACCGACCTGTTTGCCACCTTGCGAGCGCTGCTCCAGCATGAGAGCAAGGCCGACGCGGCTGAAAGCATGCACCTGTCTCGCGCGGCGTTCTATTCGCGTCTCGCGCGCATCGAAGAGACGCTGAAGGTGCGGCTCGATGATGTTGAGGTGCGGACGTCGCTGCATGTGGCGCTCATGGCGGATGAGCTGGCAGCCGGGCAACAGACCCGCCATGCCACTGCTTGAGTTCGACGTGAGGGTTCCAGGTCTCGAGGCCGACACTTTGTCCGGCCGCAGCAGCAGAGTGCGACACTTCGACGCTGGCGAGCCATCGGTGGCTGCAGCGAAGGTTCAGAGATGAACTTATGTGCACTTCTTCGACCGGCATCGATCGCTGTGGTGGGGGCCTCCCCGCGGACCTTCGTCGGTCAGGTCGCGCTGTCGAACTGTGACCGGACCGGGTTCCTGGGCAATCTCTACCCGGTTGGCCGCCACGAAGAGGTCGCGGGCCACACGAGCTTTGCAAGTCTGAGCGACCTGCCGAAGTCCCGGATCTCGCGGTGGTGCAGGTGCGCGCCGATCTCGTGCTCTCGATCGTCACGGAGGGATTGGCGCTGGGAGTGCGTGGATTCGTCGATTCCGGCGCCGGCTTCACCGATTCCGGCGAGGTAGCCGAGGATGTGCACGATGGCTTGCTGAATCTACGGAAGCGGTACCAGTTCGACGTCGTCGGACCCAATTGCATGGGCTTCGTGGACCTGGTCACGGTGCCGCACCTGTACGTGGGACAGTGACCCCCGCTGTCCGCCCGGGCTCGATCGGGGTGGTCGCGCAGAGTGGCGCCATCGTCGAGGCCATCGTGAACGCCGTGGCCGGGTCCCGATATCGACAGCGATCTCATCGGGGAGTGAGGCTGTCACCAGCCTTGCCGAGTATCTCGACTTCTTCGCCTTGGATTCGCACACGACCGCGGTCCTCTGCTTCGTGGAAGCGCTCGATGATGCTCAGGCCACGGTCGATGCGGCCAAGAGATTGACGGTGGCCGGCAAGCACCTCGGTGTCTGCGTTGTCGGAAGGTCGTCGACCGCTATGGAGGGCATCGCCGCGCACTCCGGCAAACTCGCCTCGGGCGCCAAGGTGATGGCAGCGGCGTTCGAGCAGGCCGGTGCAACGATCGCCAGCGATCTCGACGAGCTGTTGATGCTCGGAGGGATCTTCGCGACCGACAAGATCCCGGCCGGCCGGCGGATGCACGTGGTGACGAACTCTGGGGGAGAGGGAAGCCTGATCGCGGACATCGCCCACGATGTCGGTCTCACCCTTCCACCTCTGAGCGCCGAGACGCGCACCGCGCTGGAACACCGCTGGCCGCGCTTCCATGCCCGTAATCCGCTGGATCCGTGGGGCACCGACGACTACGAGGGCATCTATCCGGAGGTGCTGCGGCATGCCGCGGACGAGCCTGGCGACATCGTGGTCGTTGCCATCGACCAGCAGTGCACCAGTGGCGATCACGAGAAGCAGCTGTGCCTCGACCTCGCGACATATCTGGCGAAGGCGACATCCGGGACGACCAAGGTCCCCGTCATGCTCAGTCCCACGAGCCAGGACCCGGACCCTCGCCTGGCGGCCTATTGCCGACAGGCGGGAATCGCCCTGCTCCGTGGCGCGAGACCGGCACTGGCGATGCTCGCCGAGCTGGGGCGACCACGGGAGGTCCTCATCGGGAGCGCTACGTCCTCTGCTGAAAACGCGACCCTGCCAGGCGCTGATCTCCCCCTCGGGGAGGACGAGGTCCTCGGCATCTTGGACCAGCTCGGAGTGAGCACGCCGATGCGCCGGCGCTTCTCCAGTGGAGCGGACGCCGCTGCCGCCTACCAGTCCTTCGACGGTCCTGTCGTGCTCAAGGGTGTCGCGCCGGGGCTGATCCACAAGACCGAGCTCGGCCTGGTGAAGACCAACCTGACGTCGACGGATGCCGTGCGGCAAGCGGCCGCTGAGATGGAGGCCAGCGCCTCGGGCTTGGTTCGGGATCTTGAGTTCCTGCTCGCCGAGATGGTGGATGGAGATCTCGAGATCGTCGTCGGATACAAGCGCGACCCGATGTTCGGACCCACGGTGATGGTCGGATCCGGCGGCGTCTGGGCCGAGTTCTTCGACGATGTCTCGGTCCACGTGGGCGAGATCGACAACGAGTCGGCCCGGCGGCTCGTTGCCAGGAGTCGCGTGGGGCAGATGCTCGCGCAAGCCCGTGGCGGTGCCTTGCACGTGGCCGGAGTTGAGGCCGCTCTGTGTGCGGTGAGTGCACTCGGCGCTGCAAATCCTGATGTCGTCGGCATTGACGTCAACCCATTAATCGTAGGTCGCAATCACGCAACCGCGGTAGACGCTGTCATCGAGCGTCGTCCATCAAGAGAGAAGGAACACACATCATGACGAACGAGATCACTTCCACCCTCCGCGTCCGAATCGGTCAGGAAGAAGCCCACTACGGCGGCAACCTGGTCGAGGGCGCGCGCATGCTCAAGCTCTTCGGAGACATCATCACGGAGATCGCCATCGTGACCGACGGAGACGAGGGACTGTTCGTCGGCTACTCAGAGATCGAGTTTCTCGCCCCCGTGTATGCGGGCGACTTCATCGAAGCCACCGGCAGGGTTGTGCGAGTCGGCAACACCAGCCGCACAGTCGAATTCGAGGCACGCAAGGTCATCGCGTCCCGCTACGACGAGGGCCCCAGTGCGGCTGACATCCTCGCCGAGCCGATCGTGGTCGCACGCGCCACGGGCACGACGGTGATCCCGGTTGAGCACTCCCGCACGCGGGTCCCTGCGTGATCGATGTGCCATGTTGCGACACGCCCGGCCGGCGGGGGTCCACCCAGATGAGCCGGCCGGCCGGGACCTGACGCACAAATGACTGCGGCGTCTCGGCACCGTGGGAAAAGTTCCCCGTGACCCTCTTGCGCAGCGGTAATAATTACGTAATATTGGACGTATCCACCGTGAAGGTTTCAGATCAAAGAGGTGTTCGAAGTGGCCGAATCCAGCGAGCTGGCCGAGGTAGTACTGGCATTGACGTGCCCGGACCAACCCGGCATCGTGCACGCGGTTTCCGAGTTCTTCCTAAAGAACGACGGTGACATCGCTGACAGTCAGCAGTTCGGCGACAGCGACAGTGGGCGGTTCTTCATGCGAGTGCGCGTCAAGCTCCAGGCGGGGTCCAAGCTGCTGAAGGAGCTCGAAGCCGAGTTCGCTCAGATCGGACAGTCGTACGGAATGGACTGGACGCTCAAGGGCAGTACTGATCGTCAACGGGTCATGATTCTCGTGTCGCGATTCGGTCACTGCCTCAACGACCTCCTCTATCGACACAAGACTGGCCAGCTGAATATCGACATCCCGGTCATCGTGTCGAACCACCGTGACTTCGAAGACCTGGCGAACTCCTACGGGATTCCCTTCATCCACCTGCCTGTCACCGCGGACACCAAGCGCGAGGCCGAGCACGCCCTGATGCGGCTGGTGAACCAGCACGACATCGACCTGGTCGTCCTCGCTCGCTACATGCAGGTCCTCTCCGACGAGCTGTGCCAGCAGCTCGAGGGTCGCGCGATCAACATCCACCACTCATTCCTCCCCAGCTTCAAGGGCGGGAAGCCGTACCACCAGGCACTCGAGCGCGGCGTCAAGCTCGTCGGGGCGACGGCGCACTACGTGACGGCCGAACTCGACGAGGGACCGATCATCGAGCAGGAGATCGTCCGAGTCGACCACGGGTATTCCGCACAGGACCTCGTGGTGGCCGGTCGGGACGTCGAATCAGTGGCTCTTGCCCGTGCCGTGCAGTGGCACTCGGAGCACCGAGTGCTGCTGAACGGTCACCGAACCGTGGTCTTCCGCTGACATCAACCCCTGGGCCGGCGGTGCCCTCAGTCTCCTGAGCCGGGTCACCCGATGCGCCCACGCCGAACGATCAACCACAGCAACAGAGGAGCTCGAATGTCCGGACCCAAGGTGGTCATCATCGGTGCAGGCGTCGTCGGCGCAGCGCTGGCAGATGAGCTCTCCCTGCGCGGTTGGTCAGATGTCACGGTCGTCGACCAGGGATCTCTTCCCATGCCGGGAGGCTCGTCCTCACATGCTCCCGGCATGGTGTTCCAGAACCATGCCTCGAAGACCATGTCGGAGATGGCGCAATACACCGTCCGCAAGTTCCTGGGCCTCGAGTTCGACGACAAGGCCGGGTTCATGCAGGTGGGTGGTCTGGAGATCGCGACCACGCCCGAGCGAATGACCGATCTTCATCGGCGACTGGGCTGGGCTCGGACCTGGGGACTTGACGCGCGGATCATCAGTCCCGAGGAGTGCGTCGCGCTCCAACCGCTCTTGGACGTCAACCAGGTTCTCGGCGGTCTATACAACGAGACCGACGGCGCGGCTCGTGCCGTCGTCGCGGTGAACGCCCAGCTCCGCGACGCGCAAGCGCGAGGTGTCCGAATCCTCGAAGCGCACGAGGTCACCGGGATCCGGACCGAATCGGGCCGAGTGACGGGCGTCGAGACGAACCAGGGTGACATCGAGGCGGAGATCGTGGTGTGCTGCGCCGGGATCTGGGGTCCCAAGGTGGCTGCCATGGTCGGAGTCACCCTGCCGATGACGGTGCTGGCCCATCAGGTCGCGTGGACCGAACCCATGCCATCACTCAAGGCTCACACGGCTGAGGCGACCAAGCCGATGCTTCGCCACATGGACGCGGGCCTCTACTACCGCGACCGGTACGACAGCCTCGAGGTCGGGCTCGTTCGCCCACCGGCCATCCCCGTCGAACGCGACCGACATCCTCGGGGTCGACGAGGCGGCACGTGATGCCCTCCGTGCACCGCTTCACGGAGGAGGACTTCGTCGCGCAGTGGGCACGACACCAAGGCGCTGATGCCCGAGACCACGGCAACCCGTGTCGAAGGACGGGATGAATGGGCTGATGGCCTTCACGGTCGACGACTTCCCGCTGCTGGCGTCCCTCGTCGGTCGAGGGATTCTGGGTCGCCGAGGGCGTGTGGGTCACCCACTCCGCAGGCGTCGGGCTCGCGATGGCCGAATGGCTGATCGACGGCCACTCATCGACGCTTCGACCTGCACGAGTGTGAGCTGAACCGCTTCGAGGCCCACCAGCTCTCACGCCAGCCATCGGCAGAAGCGACTGTGCCAGAACTACGTCGAGGTGTACGACATCAAGCATCCGCTGGAGCCCATGGCGTCAGCCGCGCCCGCTTCGGGTCTCGCCCTTCCATGCCCGGCAGCAGGAGCTGGGCGCGTTCTTCCTCGAGGGCGGCGGATGGGAGCGCCCGCACTGGTACGAGAGCAACGCTGCACTGCTCGAGGGGCGGGACCTCCCGCAGCTCGAAGGCTGGTCCGCCCAGTACTGGAGTCCCGATCGTCGGCGCGGAGGCGCAGCGAACCCGTGAGGCCGTCGCACTGTACGACATGACGCCGCTGAACCGGCTCGAGGTCGTCGGTCCGGACGCGGTGACGTTCCTGCAGCACCTCACCACCGCGAACGTCGACGCAGTCGGTCGGATCGGTGACGTATTGCCTGCTGCTGGAGACGGACGGGGCGGATTCGAAGCGACATCACGGTTGCCCGGCTCGCCGAGGACCGCTTCCAGATCGGTGCGAACAGCAACCTGGATCTTGCGTGGTTGAAGGACCATGTCGGAGACCAGCGCGTCTTCGTCCGTGACATCACCGCCGGAACCTGCTGCCTCGGCGTGTGGGGGCCGCGATCGCGCGACCTCGTTGCCGGCATCTCCGACATGGATTTCTCGGCAAAGGCCTTCAAGTACTTCCGGTCCCAGTCCGGATTCATCGGCAACGTCCCGGTCACCGCGCTCCGAGTGTCATACGTGGGCGAGCTTGGCTGGGAGCTCTACACGACTGCGGACATGGGTCTGCAGCTGTGGGACACGTTGTGGGACGCGGGTCAGGAACACGGCGTCATCGCGGCGGGCGTGGCGCACTCGCCAGCATGCGGCTGGAAAAGGGATATCGCGCTTTCGGGCCGACATGACCTTCGAACACGACCCGTTCGAAGCCGGCCTGGCCTTCGCGGTCAAGGTCTCGCCCGACTACTTGGGTCGCGAAGCGGTCGAGAAGCGCAGCCAGTCGGTGGAACGCCGGCTGACCTGCCTGACGCTGGACGATCCGGCGGCTGTGGTCCTAGGGCGGGAGCCGGTCTTCTCCGGGACTGAGTGCGCCGGTTACGTCACGAGCGCTGCATACGGGTACACGATCGGCCGCGGTATCGCGTACGCCTGGCTGCCCGCGGAGCTTGCCGAGGTCGGCAACGGGCTGGTGATCCGCTACTTCGACCAGGACGTCTCTGCCACCGTCGCTGCTGAACCGCTGTTCGACCCAGCCATGAACCGGGTCCGCTCGTGAGGGCGCCAGCAGCCGACAGCGATACCTAGGCCCAGCTCCTTGGCCCACGCACCATCCGCGCGTCACCACCACTAGACCTATGAGGAACCATGGACCGTCTCGTCGACAAGAACCTGAGCGCGGTTTCGTTCGCGCCTGATGCGCAGGGCGGAACCCTTCCGAGCCGCGCCCGCACCGTCGTGATCGGCGGTGGGATCATCGGCACCAGCGCTGCCTACCACCTGGCCGAGCTGGGAGACGATGACGTGCTTCTCCTGGACCGGAACATCCTTGGAAGCGGTACGACGTGGCACGCCGCCGGTCTCGCGTCGGGCATCCGAAGCACGCCCGCGATGACCGAGCTCGCGGCGTACGGGATCGAGACCTACAAGCGGCTCGGCGCCGAATCGGGGGTCGACGTCTCGTTCAACCAGTGCGGCTCGATCTTGCTCGCGCGAACGCCGGGTCGAATGGATGAGCTGCGCTACACCGCTGCGGTGGCGCGGCAGATGGGTATCCCGGCCCACCTGATCACCCCGGAGGAGGTCGTCAAGCTCTGGCCACTGGCCTCCACGGAGGGCCTGCTCGGTGGACTACATCAGCCAGAGGACGGTCACGTGAACCCCGGATACGTCGCGGTGGCGTTCGGGAAGCTCGCCCACGAGCGCGGCGTGACTCTCCGCGAAGGCGTGGACGTGACCGCCATCCAGCATCGCGACGGAACGGTCGTAGGCGTGTCCACGAGTCTCGGCGACATCGAGTGCGACCGGGTGCTCCTGGCCGCCGGCCTCTGGAGCCGCGACCTCGCCGCCGACTGCGGCGTGAATCTTCCGCTGTACGCCGCCGAGCACATCCACGTCAGGACGGAGCCGATCGAGGGCGCCGACCGCGGACCTGCCGGTTCTGCGTGATCTGGACGGTTACCTTACGTCCGCCCTGAGGACGGACGGTTGCTCGTGGGCGCGTTCGAGCCGGATGGACTGCCCAGATCGGTCGACAGCATCGCGCCGGAGGGTTTCGCTGAGTTCCCGCCTGACTGGGAACACTTCGCGCCGGTTCGCAGAAACGCTGAACAGCGGGTGCCGGCGCTTCGTGGGACGACCTACGACCGATTCCTCAATGCTCCGGAGGCCTTCACGCCGGATGCCAACTTCTGCTTGGGGGAGTCCTCAGAACTCTTCGGCCTGTTCGTCGCCGCAGGATTCAACTCGCAGGGCATCATCTTCGGGCCCGGCGCCGGAAAGGCAATCGCCGAGTGGGTCGTCCAAGGCAGTCCACACCTTCGACGCTTCCGCTGTGGACGTGCAACGCTTCGCCAGATCGCAGGGCAATCGCCGATACCTCCACGCGCAGAACCAAAGAGGCGCTTGGCCGCCTGTACGCCATGCACTGGCCGCAGCTTCAACCCGTCACGGCGCGCGGCGTACGTCGCTCGCCACTCCACGAGCGCCTCGAAAGTGCCGAACGCCTGCTTCGGTGAGACGACGGGGTGGGAGCGAGCCAACTGGTTCGCATCGCCCGGAACGGAGCCGACGTACGAGTACAGCTACAACCGGCAGAACTGGTTCGACCTCGTCGGCGAGGAGCACAAAGCCGCGCGCGAGGCGGTGGCCCTGTTCGACCTGAGCTCGTTCGCCAAGATCGAGATCGCGGGACCCGATGCTCTCGAGGTGGTTCAGGAGTTGTGCACAGCCAACCTCGACATGGCTCCCGGTCGCGTGCGCTACACGCTCATGCTCAACAGGGGCGGTGGTATCGAGCTCGACGGAACGGTGGCTCGCCTTGATGAGCAGCGGTTCTTGATGATCACGCCGGCGTTCTCTCAGTACAAGACTCTCGGCATGCTGCGGAAGCTTGCCCGGGGCCGCGCCGTCGCCGTCTTCGATGCCACAGCGGGCCTCGCCACAATCGGTGTGATGGGCCCTTGGAGCCGTGAGCTCATGGAGCGCATCTCGCCCGACGGACTGGTCCGACGACGCACAGAAGTACACGCACGCTCGGGAGGTCGAGGTCGCCGACGGGCACGCGCTGTGCCTGAGGGTCAGCTTCGTGGGAGAGCTTGGTTACGAGATCTATCCCGACGGCCGACCAAGCAGTGAACGTCTACGACGCCTTGTTGGCGGCCGGCGAGGACCTCGGCCTGCGGCGCGCCGGATATCACGCCTTGGATTCGCTTCGCAGCGAAAAGGGCTATCGACACCTGGGCCACGACATCGGCCCACACGACGATCCCTACGAGTCGGGGCTGGCTTCACCGTCTCGATGAAGAAGTCGGCCCGGTTCATCGGACGGGATGCCCTGGAGTCGCGAACCGATGTCCCGCCTCACCGCCGCACGGTCTACGTCGCGTTGCGTGATCCCGATCCGCTCCTGATCCACGATGAGACCATCCTGCTTGACGGCCGGCCGGTCGGACGTGTCACCAGTGGCAGCTACGGCTACACCCTGGGTCGTGCGTGCGGCATCGGATACGTGCAGCATGACACCCCGGAGTCCGGGCAGTTCACGGTCGACTGCGGTGGTCAGCTGGTCGACGCCGATCTGTCAGCCGAACCGTTCTACGACCCGACCAACAGCCGGATGAAGGGCTGAGTCTGCTGGACGGTCGACGTGACCAGCGCCGGGGCGACGACGTCGGTGCGGTTTCGGCGAGTGCTCCGTGGACCTCGTGATTTTCCTGTAACAACCGGCCAAACGCGAATTGTGAAGTTAACGCGAAACCCGTTGACCTGACGGTAGTAGCGTATTATTGTGATTCACAACACGCCGAACTTCGTTGCATCTGCAGGGTTCGGCGCCCCTTCGAGGCGAGAGCCCTGAACCGAAAATGATGAGGTCACTGACAATGCGAAATCCACGGAGTACGGTCGCGCAGGTTCTCGGACTCGCGCTCCTTTCGATCACAGCGGCAGGATGTGCGTCCAGCAGCTCGGGGACCGACGCGGCGTCAGCCCCCGGCTGCCTTGAGAAGGCGCCGGCCGACGGGAAGCTCGCCGCCGGCGAGGCCGTCAAGGACTCGTTCAAGGGCAAGACGATCACGTTCGTCGGATATGGCGGCAGCTTCCAGGAGGCGCAGTCCGCAGGCTTCGTGAAGCCTTTCGCTGCGTGCACCGGTGCCAAGGTCCAGGAGACCAGCCCGGGCGACTACGCCAAGTTGCAGGCGATGGTCGATGCCAAGAATGTCTCATGGGACGTTGTGTACTACGGCGCCCAGGTCGTTGCCGACAAGTGCGGCGTTCTGGCCGAGAAGCTTGACCCGAACCTGGTCGACCTCTCGCAGGCCGAGCTTCCGGACTTCAAGTTGTCCGACTGCCAGGCACCGGTCGATGTCGAGCCGTCCTTCATCGCGTACGACGCGAAGAAGTTCGCCTCCGATCCGCCGACGTCAATGGACGACTTCTTCAATGTCAAGAAGTTTCCGGGCAAGCGCCTGATCTACGCCGACCCGGGCTCGCCGATCCCGGACTTCATCACGGCCGTGGCGCTGTCGCTGGGCTACACCGCGGAAGAACTCAAGGGCGACTTCCCTTACGACGAGGTCTTCAAGAAGATCGCGAGCCTCGGCGACAACCTGGTCACGTACACGACGTTCTCCGAGTCGCAGCAGAAGCTTGAAGCCGGCGACGTCGCGATGGGCTGGGTGGCTGGCCGCCAGGGCGTACCAGGCGAACAAGAACGGCGCCAAGTACACGCCGATCTACACGCAGGACTCGTGGGGCTACCTGGTCGCCGACCTCTTCATCCCGAAGGGGAGCAAGAACGTCAAGGTGGCTTCCGGCTTGATCAACTACGCGATGGGCGCCAAGCAGCAGTCCACCGTGACGGAGAAGGCGGTCTACAACCCCACGCACAAGGACGCCGACCCGAAGGTCCCGGCCGACATGGAGCCGTACGTCGCGACGCCGGAGCGGATGAAGACCGGTTTCAACATCACGAACGACTACTGGCTCAAGAACAACGAAGAGCTGACGCAGAAGTGGTCCGACTTCGTCACTGGACTCGGACGGTAATTGACCGTGTCTCACAGCACCGAGGTCATTGGTTCCCTCACGGGATGCGTCCATCGCATCCCGTGAGGGGGTCGGCGCCCCCCTCAGGGCCCGACGCCACTACCTCGAGATGCTCCTGGTGCTCCCGGCCCTCGCGCTGGTGGTCGGGCTGCTGTTCTACCCGATCGCCGAGATCATCCATCGGAGCTTCGGGGCTGGCCTCGCCGACTATCGGTGGGTTCTCGGCCGGTCTCAGAACCTGCAGGTCTTCGAGACGACGCTGAAGACCGCCGGGATCGTGACGATCACCAGCATCCTCACCGCGTACCCCTACGCGTACGCCCTGACGATCTCCGGCCGCTTCATGAAAACCGTCCTACTGGTCGCCGTACTGGTCCCGTTCTGGACGAGCTTGATGATCCGGTCGTTCTCGTGGGTCATCATCTTCCAGCAGAATGGCGTCCTCAACAGCGGACTCGCCAAGATCGGCATCCATGTCGATGGCCTGCTCGGCACGAGTACCGCAGTGGTCGTGGGCATGACGCAGGTCCTGATGCCATTCGCCGTGCTGCCCATCTATGCTGTCATGTCCCGGATCGACCGGCGTCTCCTGCCGGCGGCGCAGAGCCTGGGGGCACGCCCGTTGTCAGCATTCGTCCGCGTGTTCCTCCCCTTGTCCATGCGCGGCGTCGCCAGCGGAGCCCTGCTGGTCTTCGTGCTGGCGATCGGCTTCTTCATCACACCGGCCCTTCTGGGTTCGCCGTCCAACACGATGGCCTCGGTGTTGATCCAGACCCGTATCGGCTCCCTCCTGGACTTCGGTAAGGGCGGCGCCCTGGCCGGAGTGCTTCTGATGATGACCGTCTTCGTCCTGGCCGCAGGGGCTCTGTTGATGAAGCTCTTCGGCGGGCGTCCCACCAGCGGAGGTTCTCGTGGCTAGGTTCTCGATCGGCACGCTGATCTTTCGCGTGTGCAGTCGGCCTCATCGCCGTTCTTGTTGTTGGCGCCGATCCTGGTCGTCATCCCCACTCTCATTCACCGACAAGTCCTCATTCGATCTTCCCGCCGGACGGCGACCCGTTCCGCTGGTACGAGAATTCTTCACGACCCGCAGTGGGTGTCCGCGTTCTACGACTCCCTGATTGTCGCGGTCGCCACAGCCGTCCTCGCCACGGTGATTGGCACTGCAGCGTGCTTCGGGTTGAGGAGGCTCGACAAGCGCCTTCAGCTCGTGTGTGTCGGGATCCTGCTCCTGCCAGTGGTGGTGCCCATCGTCGTGACCGGCGTAGGGATCTACGCGGTCTTCCTCAAATGGGACCTGGTCGGCACCTTCCAGGGATTCGTGCTCGCCCACACCCTGTACGCGCTTCCGTTGGTCGTCGTGCCGGTCATGGCGTCGCTGTCCACCTTCGACACCACGCTCGAGCTCGCGGCCGGGAGCCTGGGTGCTTCGAAGTGGGCGACGTTCAAGCAGGTGTCTCTGCCGGGGATCCTGCCGGGCGTCATGGCCGGCGCTGTCTTCGCCTTCGTGCAGTCATGGGACGAGATCGTGATCTCGATCTTCATCAGCACACCGGACCTCACCACACTGCCCGTCCGTATGTACAACGCCGTTGCCGCTGACGTGGACCCCACCCTCGCCTCAGCATCGAGCTTGATCATCACAATCGTGACTCTTTCGATCTTTGCAGTCTTTTTCGTCGGGTCAACTAGGAGAAAAACACATGTCGCAGACTGACAGCAGGGCTGAAGACGCCCGGTGCTCCCATCAAACTGGCCGGAGGGCTCGCAAGGATTACGGAGCCAACTGTGTTCTCCGGGACCTGGACCTTGAATATCGCGCCAGGCGAATTCATGACTCTCCTGGGCCCGAGCGGCTCCGGCAAGACCACCACGCTCGGCCTCATCGCCGGATTCACGGATCTCAGTGAAGGGTCGCTGGAGGTGGATGGGGAGGACGTGAGATCCGTACCCATGCACAAGCGCGGGATCGGCGTCGTGTTCCAGAACTACGCCCTCTTCCCGCACATGACGGTCGCCCAGAACGTCGCGTTCCCTGCTAAGCAGCGCGGCATGAATCGCGACGCGATTGCCGGTTCGCGTCGATGAGGCGCTGGAGACAGTGCGGATGACGGGATTCGCCAGCCGCTATCCCTCAGAGCTGTCCGGCGGGCAGCAGCAGCGCGTCGCCCTGGCACGGTCGATCGTCTTCAAGCCACCGCGTCCTGCTCATGGACGAGCCGCTAGGTGCCCTGGACAAGAAGCTCCGCGACTGGCTGCAGCTCGAGATCCGACGGATCCATGCCGAGGTCGGGAGCACTTTCGTCTATGTCACGCACGACCAGGATGAGGCGCTGTCGATGTCAGATCGGGTCGCCGTCTTCAACAACGGTCGGATCGAGCAGGTCGGCACCCCGGCGGAGCTGTACGACAATCCGCGGACGTTGTTCGTGGGTGAGTTCATCGGCGAGTCCACGACGCTAAACGGAACGGCGTTCAAGGGGTCCACGGACACCTGGACAGTGAAGGGAGCCGAGAACTGGCAGGCGCTGAAACAGGACTCGGTTGCTGACGGTGCCGATGTCGCCTTGCTGATCCGTCCCGAGCACATCCGGCTAGTGAAGCGTGACGAGACACCTGCGCCCTCGGGTATCAACAGGGCTGCAGTGACCGTGGAGGACTTCATCTACCTGGGCACGGGCTACAAGTGCAAGTTCATCCTGGCGGACGGCTGCGAGGGAGTCGCGCGCATTCCAGCGATTGATGGGCTCGGGATCCGCATTGGAGACGCCGCCTCCA
This sequence comes from uncultured Actinomycetota bacterium, assembly GCA_963759975.1. GTDB lineage: Bacteria > Actinomycetota > Actinomycetes > Propionibacteriales > Nocardioidaceae > Aeromicrobium. Next base: position 31,092 of record CAVXBS010000018.1, on the reverse strand, counting down.
TCGAGTGGAACGTGGGGCGGGGCGTGCTCCTCAACGCGTAGTGGTTCCTAACAGGCTCTACTGGCTTATCACCGAGGGTCGCTGGTGGACATTCGAACCAGACAATGGCCACTGACCGGCAGAACGCCGGTCCGGGCCTCGAGCGCCGCAACCTACGGCCGCCAGAAGAGGCCGCGTGCCTGAGCGCCAATGAGCTCGCGCAACATCCGCAGTCAGTCTAGCTCTAGCGCGCCCCCGGGGCACCCCCACGGCGAAATCAGCGGCTGCAGAGCACGAATGAAACTGAAATAACGGGCGGAATCAATCCTGAGTCACTTGGGAGGATGCGGCGGATTCGAATGCTGTTGGAGGCTCAGCGGTAAGCACCTAGCCCGTCTGTGGAGGACCGTTGCGGCCTCGCGACGCGCCGCATCTGGTCATCGGTTCGTCTGCAGGTGATCTCGGTCGGTCGAAACAGTGCGACGCGTTGACACTCGGACGAATGATACCTATCGTGTCCGTAAAGCGGCGTTTATGTCCGTATCATGGAAGGGCGCGGTGCGCGCGAAGAAGGAGAGTCACGTGCAAGTGACGCGGATCGCGGACGCCACGCCGTACGAGGCGCCGAAGCATCATGGCATGGTCGGGCTTCGACTGCAGGGGCACGAAGCCACCGACACCGCTGCTGATGTGGGCCGGCCTGTCGCACTTCCTGCCTGGAGGAGGAGCGGAGGAATCGGGATCGGCCCTCGAGCGCCTCTACGTCGTGGTCTCCGGAGAGGTGACGGTGATCGCGGGCGGTGAAGAACAAGTGCTCGGCCCGCTCGACTCCGTCTCGTTCGCTGCGGGAGAGGTCCGCGAGGTCATCAACCGCTCGACAATGCCCGCCTCGATGCTGGTCGTCATGCCGTATCCCGCCGCCACGCCGGACGCAGGGTGAGGATCTGCAGCTTCCGGCGCCCGGGTGATGCGGTCGAGCGGTGTGGTGTCGTCGCCGGAGAGGTCGTCATCGAGGCGATCGTGCCGTCGGTGATCGAGTTTCTGGCTGCTGGACTCTCAGCGGACTCCGGCCGCTCGTGGCCGCTCGACGAGGTCGTGCTGCTGGCGCCCGTGCCGTGCCCGCCGGCGATCCGGGACTTCTTCGTCTTCGAGCAGCACGTGGCGACTGCGCGAGCCAAGCGCGGCCTGGACGTGCCGCCTTTCTGGTACGAGGAGCCGGTGTTCTACTTCACCAACCCCGCTGCAGTGATCGCCCCTGGCGACGTCGTTCCGTATCCGGACGGCACCACGCAAGCTCGACTATGAGCTCGAGCTCGCGGCGGTGATTGGCGTCGACGAGCAGATCGCCGGGTTCACGATCATGAATGACTGGTCGGCCCGCGACATGCAACGTGCAGAGACCAGTGTCGGGCTGGGACCCGCCAAGGGCAAGGACTTTGCCACGACCTTGGGACCGGTGCTGGTGACAGTCGACGAGTTCGACGGCACGACCGGGACCATGACGGCTGAGGTCAACGGCGTGGAGCGCTCGCGGGGCTCGCTCGAGGACATGCATTTCGGGTGGGAGCGCATGCGCGATCGAGCCGCGATGAACACCCGGCTCCAACCCGGGGACGTCCTTGGCTCCGGCACGGTGGGCACCGGTTGCATCCTGGAATCGGACGATGAGACGTGGCTTCAGGTGGGCGACACTGTCAGTCTGTCGGTTGACGGCATCGGCCGAATCACCAACGAGATCGGCTCGCCGCGTCCGGCAACCGGCCAGCGGGCGGCATAGTATGCGTCTGGCATCAGCAGACAACCCAGGTAGGTGGCACTCAGTGACCCGACGAGAGGAGTGCAGTGACTGATTCAGCCGGCTCCTCCGTGACCGCACCGCTGACCGGTTCCGGGGGCGTCCAGGTCATCGCCCGCGTGGGACAGCTCTTCCGGGCTTTGGACGGAGAACCGTGGGGCCTCACGCTCACCGAGCTGGCCAATCGCCTCGGACTGCCACGGTCAACCGTGCACAGGCTTGTCGGGGCGTTGGCCGCAGAGGGGTTCGTGGTCAGCGCTGCCAAGGCGGGTCGGGTGAGGATCGGGCCTGAGCTCATCCGCATCGCCAACGCGAGTCACCTCGAGCTCCGGCAGCAGCTCGAGCCGCTCATGCGGCACATGTTCGACGCGGTCGGCGAGACCGTCGACTGCAGTGTGCTCGAAGGCGACCAGCTCCGTGTCGTCGAGGTCGTTCCCACGCAGCACCAGCTGCGTGTCGTCGCTGAGGTTGGAGCGTTGTTCCCCCTGCACTGCACATCGAAGGGCAAGGCCGTCCTGGCTCTGCTCGACGATGAAGCGGTCGGTGACCTTCTGCCGCGGACCCTGCACCGTTTCACCTCGCGCACCAAGACCACTCGCAGTCAGGTCATGAAGGACCTGGACGAGGTTCGGCGTACGGGGATCGCGTTCGACGAGGACGAGCACACGCTGGGAGTGACCGCGGCGGCGATCGGCGCTCGCGACCCGTTCGGTTCAGTCTTCGCCCTGTCGATCCCCGTGCCCACCCAGCGCTTCCAAGAAGAGCGCGACGCGGTGGTCGAGACCTTGCTGGACGCGAAGCACCAGCTGCAGGATCTGCTCGGCACATCCTGAGGGGGGCCACCAGCCAACGAGCTGTTGACATCGATACCCGACTCGCATTAGCGTCCGTATCGCGGCGAACGTCACCGCATAGTGGAACAGCCCCGCAATCTGATTGGCAGCGGCTGAGCCACGTCACAGCGAAGGACGGAATGTGATCATGGCGATTGAGGCGAACCCGCTGGCGGAAGTTCGAGCGGATGAGAAGGTAGTGGACCCGGTGTCCGGCGTGACTTTCGTCGAACTGAGCCATGAGTTCGGCCACTACCAGCCGACCCAGCCCGGCTACAAGGACGTCCAGATCCGCCGGGTCGCGACCCACGCGACGCACGGTGTGCTGACAAGCCACCTCGTGACCGTGATGCACAACGGCACGCACATGAACGCGCCGATCCATTTTGCCCAGCGTGGCCTCGGCGTCGGAGAGCTGCCGCTGGACCTCTTCCTGCGAGACGGCGTCGTGTCGTCCCGGTCCCGAAGGGCGAGTGGGAGTACGTCGAGCCGGCGGACCTGGAGGCCGCGGGCATCGAGGTCCAATCCGGTGACGTCGTCATCGTCAACACCGGCTGGCACCACCGCTACTCCGACAGCATCGAGTACTTCTCGCACGGTCCCGGACTGAGCGCGGCCGCCGCGCAGTGGCTTCTCGACCGAAGGGGTCGCCATGGTCGGCATCGACACCGCCTCGATCGATCACCCGCTCGCGACGTCGCTCGCGCAGCAGCACCGCGTCTTCCCGCCGATCGTCGTCGAGCTCCCACGCCGGTACCGCAAGCGACCGGGCGCACGCGTCGCCGAGGACTTCCCGGACTGGAACCCCGCCCACCGGCTGCTGCACGCGGCCGGCATGCCGACGATCGAGAACGTCGGCGCCGACGTCGACGTCGTGAACGGGCAGCCGCGCCGCGTTCCACACCGCGCCGTGGTTCTGGCCGCAGGGCGACGCCTGCATCGTCCGCCTCGTCGCGATCACCGACCCGTCAGGCACCTATCGACTGGAGAGTGGCAACTGATGCCGACCACGAACGCGAGCGGGCATGACGTTCTACAACCTGAGCCACGAGCTCTACCACAACATGCCGCAATGGCCGTCGCCGTTCAGCCCACCACTGGTCACGAACAAGCTGCAGTACCACGCCATGCACGGCGTGCTACACGGTCGAGTACGACGGGATCCTGCACCGCGGGACCCACATGGACGCCCCGATCCATGTCGAGGCGAACGCTCCTTGGCTCGAACGACTTCCCCGCTCTGGAGGTTCTTCGGCACCGGCGTCGCGGTCTCGATCCCGAAGGAGAAGTGGGAGGTCATCACGCCCGAGGACCTGGAGAGCGCGACGCCGCGCATCGAGCCGGGCGACATCGTCATGATCAACACCGGCTCGCACCGCATCTACGGCGACAACGACGACTACTACGCCTACTCGCCCGGCCTCTACACCGAATCCGCGCAGTGGCTCGTCGACCGCGGCGTCAAGCTCGTCGGTGTCGACGTCCAGGCGCTCGACCATCCCGCTCGGCACGCGCATGGCCGAGCACGGACCCGGCCCGATCCTGCCCGATCTCCTGGACGAGTACCGCGCACACACGGGTCGTGAGGTCGCTGACGACTTCCCGGACTGGGAGCCCTCGCACCGGATCCTGCTGATGAACGGCATCCCCGGCATCGAGAACGTCGGCGGCGAGCTCGACGCCGTCACCGGCAAGCGCTGCACGTTCATGGCGTTTCCGTGCGCGTTTCGACCAGGGCGACGGCAGCCCGATCACGGATCGTCGCGATCGTCGATCCCGGACAGACGTTCCGCATCCCGGCGCGCCTGCCGGTGCTGCGCGCATGACCGACCCGGTCCGTCGACGCGACCCGCTCGTCGCTCTTCGACCTCGCGGGGCACGTCGATCGTGGTCACCGGCGCGTCCGGGGCCCTGGGTCGCGCCGTCGCCGCTCGCTCTGGCCTCGATGGGGGCGCGGCTGTGTCCTGGTCTCGGGCAGCGAGACGGCGCTCGAGGACGGTGGCGGCCGAGGCGCGGCCGCGCGGCGGCGAGGTGCACGACCGTCGTGCGCCGGCCCGGACGCCGAGGCAGACGTCGCATGCGATCTTCGAGGCCGCGATCGAGGCGTACGGCGGTGTCGACTCGGTCTTCGTCGCGTCGGGCTACAACGAGCCCGACGCAGATCGACGACATGTCGCTCGAGCAGTGGGAGACGGTGATGGATGCCAACGTGCGAGCGCCCTGGCTGATCGCCAAGTCCTTCGGCGACCACGTCACGCGACGCGGCGGGCGGCGGCAAGATGCTGCTGGTCTCGTCGGTCCGCGGGCCGGTTCGGCAGTCCGGCCGGCTACACGGCGTACTGCACCTCGAAGGGCGCGACCGATGCGCTGACCCGCACCCTCGCCAGCGAGTGGGGCACCCGCGGCATCAACGTCAACGCGATCGCGCCCACCGTCTTCCGCTCGGCGCTGACCGAGTGGATCTTCGAGGACACCGAGGCCGGGCGCGCGTCGCGCGAGCGCAACCTGTCGCGCATCCCGATGAAGCGGCTGGGCGAGCCCGAGGACTTCGTCGGGGCGGCGATCTACCTGCTCTCCTCGGCCTCCGACTTCGTGACCGGCCAGATCCTCTATGTCGACGGCGGCTACAGCGCCTCATGACCGAGGATCGTCGAAGCGATCGCAGCGTCGTCGGCGCGGGCGTGATGGGGGTCGGCATCGCCAGGTCCTCCTCGCCGCTGGGTTGCCGTCGCCGTCTACGACACCTCGGCGCCGAGTGCGCGAGGTCGCCTTCCGCGAGCGGCTCGACGCGGCCCGTGCGCCGCACGGGCAGTCGACGGGGGAGCCTCGGCGTGACCGTGCACGACCCGCTCGGCGCTGCGGTCGACGCGGCGCACGACCTGGTGATCGAGGCCGGCCCCGAGACGCCTCGACGTGAAGCACAGGCTCTTCTTCGAGCATCTGGAGCACGCTCGACCGGACCGGACGCGATCCTCGCCAGCAACACCTCCTCGATACCCGATCGGCAGTCTCGGCCGCCGCCGCTCGCAACCGTGAGCGCGTCGTCGGGATGCACTTCTGGAACCCGCCCCCCATCGTCCGGCTCGTCGAGGTCGTCCGCGCGGCCGCGACGCGAGCCCGTGGTCGCCGACGCGCGTGGTCTGCTGCTGACGCATGGGCATGACGCCGGTGCTGGTCGAGGCCGACGTGCCGGGCATTCGTCGGCAACCGGCTGCAGCACGCGCTCAAGCGCGAGGCGATCGCCCTGGTCGCCGACGGCGTGTGCACGGCCGAGACCGTCGACCTGGTCGTGCGTGCCGGCTTCGGCTCGCGGCTGGGAGTCGTCGGCCCCCTCGAGCAGTCCGACCTCTCCGGCACCGACCTCACCCTCGCCATCCACGAGGTGCTCATGCCCGATCTCGACGACACACCGAGGCCCACCCGTACCTGTGGACATGGTCGAGTCGCGGCGACCTCGGCGCCCGAACACGGCCAGGGCTTCCGCTCGCTGGACGCCGGGGAGGCGGAACGGCGCCGGGCCGAGATCGCGGCCGGCGCTGAGCGGCTCGCGCGCGACGAGGGTCGAGCGATGGCCCGATGGCTGACCGACTTGTACGACGTCGCCGTGGTCGGGGCCGGCATCGTCGGCCTCGCGGTCGGCGCGCGAGCTCCTGGTCGGCACCCCGGCTTCAGCGTCGTCGTGCTGGAGCGAGAGCACGAGGTCGGGCTGCACCAGACCGGGCACAACTCGGGCGTGATCCACAGCGGGGTCTACTACAAGCCCGGCTCGCTCAAGGCGCGGCTGTGCGTCGAGGGCGCGCGGCTGATGTACGAGTTCTGCGACGAGCGACGGATCCCGTACGAACGGTGCGGCAAGCTGATCGTCGCGCTGACGGCCGACGAGCTGCCGCGGCTCGACGAGCTCGAGGCACGGGGGCGCGCCAACGGCGTCCGCGGGCTGCGTCGGCTGTCGCGCGGACGAGATCCCGCGAGATCGAGCCAGAGGCCCGCGGCATCGCGGCGCTGCACTGCCCGACACCGGGATCGTCGACTACGGCGCTGGTGGCCGCGTGCTCTGCGGGCCGACCTCGCAGAGCGCGGGCGGTCGACGTGCTGCACCGGCGTCGGACGTCCGGTGCGCTGACGTCGCGAGGGACGGCAGCACGGTCGTGCCTGTCGACCGGCGGGCGAGCGTAGCCGCCGTGGTCGTCATCGCTGTGCCGGTCTCTGGTCCGATCGCCTCGCCGTGGCGTCGGGCGCGCCCGGCGATCCCGCGGATCGTGCCGTTCCGCGGCGGCTACCTCACGTGCGCACCACCGGACCGACCGCTCCTGCGCGGGATGGTCTACCCGGTGCCCGATCCGGACCTGCCGTTCCTCGGCGTTCACGTCACCAAGCACATCGGCGGAGCGGTGGTGCTCGGGCCCGACCGCGCTGCTCGTCGGCGCGCGGGACGCCTACCGCGTCCGGCGCGTCCGGTGGCGCGACGTGCGCGACATCGTCACGTGGCCCGGGCACCTGGCGGATGGCTCGGAGGTTCTGGCGCACCGGGATCGAGGAGATGGCGATGGCTGCCAGCCGCGGCGGTTCGTCGCGGCTGCCGCCGCGTACGTCCCGCGGGTGGCTGAGCTGGGGGTGCACGGTCCCAGACACGGCGGCGTGCGCGCGCAGGCCCTGGCGCGGGACGGCACGCCTGGTCGACGACTTCGTCATCTCGGAGACGCCAGGCGCTCTGCACGTCCGCAACGCGCCGTCTCCGGCCGCGACCAGCTCGCTGGCACTCGCCCGCGAGCTCGCCGACCGCGTCGAGCTCCGAGGCATGGACGCACGTTGGGTGAGTTACGGCCGTGGCGGGCCCACCGTGACCACACAGAGCAGGGCGGCGGTCCTCGGCTTGCGCCAGGCGTGGCGGTTGCCGTTCTGGACGACGGCGTCGCCGCGACTCAGCGCGACCCGTACACCGTCGTCGAGCTCCAGGCAGATCTCGCCGTCGAGGACGATGATGTAGTCGGTCGTGTCGGTGGTGTGCATACCGGGCGAGTCGGGTTCGATGAGCGCTGCAGACCTGGTGACACCAGTCTGCTGCTCCACGGCGGCAGCAGACGGGTCGAAGGCCGGGTCGCGCGTACACCGCGTCCGGCGGGAACACGATGCACGTGGAATCGGGTCTCGCCGGGTCCGGGCAGGTCTTCGGAGAGTCGCCCGGCACCGGGTCGCTGCCCGCTGCGGTCGAGCTCGCCCTCGGCGCTTCGTCGCCCACAGCGTGAGTCGCGTGCATGCCCGGGGATCGAGGCGAAGGCGTGTCCTTCGACCGTCCTCGTCGCTCGCGATGACCTGACGCGTCCGTGCGTCGATCCTCTCCGGTCACCACTCGCCGCATCGGCGGGCTCCCTTCCCAGGGATGTGTGGGTCGAGACTGCACGATCCCAAGATGTGGATAGTCGGTCCATATCCCGGCATCGCCGCCGAGCGACCACCTCGAGTCGATCGAAAAGTATCTCCGAAGTTGTGTTGTGCGTTACACCCGCGGTCGCTACTCTGCCCGTATCACGGATATCGAAGCCACGATGCGGATGCCAGACCGTCGGTGAGGACTCAGCACGCACCTACGAGCGGAACCGGACTCGGGCCCCACGAGACCCTCTCAGAAAGGACGTCGATCTTGTAAAAATCGACTCGCGTCGCGGCGGCGGTTCGCTGCGCTGGCCGCCACCAGCCTCACCGGCTGCAGGAGCTCTGCTCCGGCTCCGGCAGCAGCACGGCGACACGATCGTCATCGGCGCTCCATCCCGCTGTCCGGCCCGCTCGCGAGCTTCGGCTCCTTCGAGAAGTGGGGCTACCAGCACGCCGTCGACGAGGTGAACGCCAAGGGCGGCATCGAGATCGACGGCAAGAAGCGCAAGGTCAAGCTGGTCCTCCTCGACGACAAGACCGACCCGAACGTCACCGTCAACAACGTCAGCAAGCTGATCACCGAGAAGCACGTCGACGCCCTGATGGGTTCGTGCACCGACTCGTCTCGTCGAGCCGGGCGCCCTCGTCGCGGACCGCAACAAGGTGCCGATGGTCACCAGCTGCGCGGCGACCAACACGTTCGGATCGCACCGCAGAAGTGGACGTACGCCTGGGACCTGTTCTTCAACTCCGAGGACCTGACCGAGACCCCGTTCAACACCGTCGACGAGCTCGGGCTGACAGACCAACAAGAAGGTCGCCATCATCCACTCGAACGGTCCGCAACGAGACCGTGATCGGTGACGAGGAGTGGCCCAAGTGGGCCGAGCAAGCACGGATGGAAGGTGACGTACAAGACGCTCCCTGGCTCCGGACACCACGCAGTTCACTTCCGCCGTCGAGGAGGCCAAGCGAGTCGGGCGCCGACATGGTGCTGGCGGTGTTCCCGCCGCCGGCGGCGATCGCACTGCGCAAGCAGATGGAGGCGTCGGACTACACGCCGAAGCTCCTCGTCGATCGAGGAGGGTGGTGAGCCCGAGGCATTCGCGAAGGCGCTCGGCACCCTGGCCAACGGCGTGATGGTGGGCGGCTACTGGGACCCGTCGTTCCCCTACCCGGGCGCCAGTCAGATCCGCAAGGACTTCGAGTCCGAGACCGGGCAGACGTTCTCCCAGCACATCGCGGACACCTACACGGCGGCCGAGCGTGCTGCTTCGACGCGATGGCGCGTGCCGGCTCGGTCGACAAGGAGAAGGTCAACGACGAGATCGCCAAGACCGACAAGACCTACGTCGTGGGTCCCGTCAAGTTCGGCGAGCGACCACACCAGCACGCTGCCGATGGTCCAGACCCAGTGGCAGGACGGCAAGGTCGTCGTCGTCGCCCCGAAGGACCGTGCGCGAACGGGAAGGTGCTGTTCCCGCTGCCTGAAATAGCGCCGCATGCTGCCCCGGCCGCCGTCTTCGGACACGGCTGGGGCACCGGTGAGCATCGCGCGCAGGCCACACCAGCGAACGAGATGAGGAGCTATCAGATGACTGAACGGACCGCGATTGAGCGGAAAGATCGCACGTCGTCACCGGAGCCGCCAGCAGGCGTCGGGCGCGCCACCGCGCTGCAGCTTGGCCGACGAGGGCGCCGCGCCTGGCACTCACCGACCTCCAGGCGGAGCCGCTCGCGGACGTGGCGGCCGAGCTGCAGCGCGGCAGGGGACCGACGTTGTCACGGTGGCGGTGACGTCGTCGGAGCCGGCCTCCATGGCCGAGCTCGTCGCCGCCGCCGAGCGACGAATTCGGGCACGTCGACGTGCTGGTCAACAACGTCGGCATCCTGTCCTCAAGTCACTGATGGACACCACCGCCGAGGACTTCGACCAGCTGATGCACGTCAACTGCTACTCGCACCTGCTCGCGATCCAGGCGGTGGTGCCCGCGATGCGCACGCGCCGGCGGCGGGTCGATCGTCAACGTCGCGTCGGTCGGTGCGCTCGTCGCCCTGCCGAACGTCTCGGCGTACTGCCCGTCGAAGTCTGCGGTCTCGGCCTGACCCGCGCCGCCGCGGCGGAGTTCGCCCCCGACATCCGGGTGAACGCGGTCTGCCCCGGCGGCATCGACACCGACATGGCGCGTGTCCACCTCGCGAGCTTCGAGGACAAGGAGGCGGCGTCCGCCAAGCTGACCGGCCGCCAGATGATCCCCCGCTACGGCGCCCGGAGGAGATCGCAGCCGTGATCGCGTTCCTCGCCAGCGACGAGGCGTCGTTCGTGACCGGAGCGTCCTACGCGGCCGAGGCCGGCCACTCCGCATGGTGAGATCACGTCCACCGATCGACGCTGGAGGGAGCGCCATGACCTTCCCGAGCTGCACGTCCTGATCAACGCGCTGGCTGTCCGGGGTCCTGCTCGGCGGGCTGCTCGCCGTCACCGCTGTCGGCCTGTCGCTGGTCTTCGGCGTCATGCGCCTGATCAACCTGGCGCACGGCGAGATCCTGGTCCTCGGTGCCTACCTGTCGCTGGAGCTCAGCGAGCACTTCGGCATCGACCCTCTGCTCTCGATCGCTGATCGTGGCGCCGGTGCTCTTCGTGGTCGCCCTGCCGGTGTTCCGGTTCCTGCTGGCGCCGGTGCTCGACCGCGGCCCGGAGCCGGCGATGCTCACCACGTTCGGCGCTCTCGATCATCGCCCAGAGCCTGTTCATCATCGCGTTCTCCGGCGACAGCCAGAGCCTGCCAGGCTCGTACGTCACGGCATCGTTGAGCGTGCTCGGGACTGAGCATCTCGGTCATGTACCTCATCGCGTTCGTCATCGGTGTCACGCTGTGCGTCGGCCTCGACCTGCTGGTGCGCCGCACCGCCTTCGGCCGCGACGTGCGCGCGGCGTCGGAGGACAGCGACGCCGCCGCGGCGCTCGGGCGTCGATATCCGTCGCACCCACCTGCTGGTGTTCGGGATCGCGGCGGCCTGCGCCGGCATCGGTGGCGTGCTGGTCGGAACGACGTTCTCCTTCACCCCGACAGCCGGGCTGACCTACCTGCTCACCGGCTTCGCGGTCGTCGTGCTCGGCGGCCTCGGCTCGGTGCGTGGCACGCTCGTGGGCGCCATCGGTCTCGGGGTGGTCGAGAGCGTCGGCGGCGCGTTCTTCGGTGACGGCTATCGCGACATCATCGGATTCGCCGTCTTCCTGGTCGTGCTCGTCGTGTCCGGCCGCAGGGCCTCTTCGGGCGGGCGGTGCTCGCATGAAGGCGCCGTGCGCATCCTGCCGATCGTCGGTCGGCGTCGTCGCTGTTCGCTCGTCCTGGCGACAGGCGGCGAGTGGGCCAGACGACTACTCGTGCTCGTCGGGTTCCAGATGTTCCAGCTCGCAGCGCTCGCCCAGGCTTGGTCGCTGCTCGCCGGCTACGGCGGCGTGGTCTCGCTGGCGACGAGCGCCTTCGTCGGCACCGGTGCCGTACGGCGCGGCGAAGGTCAGCGTCGCCGCGGGCTTCGGCTGGTCTTCCCTCGATCCTGGTCGCTCGGGGTCGTCGCCGCGCTGCTCGCGCTCATCGTCTCGGTGCCGATGTTCCGGTTCCGCGGGCTGTACTTCACGATCGCGTCGCTGGTGCTGGCGACCGGCCTCGGCGATCTTCGTCGCCAACAACGACGTGCTCGGCGGCAACCGCGGCATCGTCCTGACCGGCGCCGACGCCCGACACCTACACGATCTACCGCATCTCGCTTCGCTGTGCTCGTGCTGACGACCCTCGGTGTGTGGTGGATCGGCGGCCACCGCCTCGGGCTCGGCCTGAGGGCGATCCGCGACGACGAGGACGTCGCGGCTGCGCATGGGCGTGCCGGTCTTCCGGACCAAGCTCATCGGGTTCGTCTTCGGCGCGTTCGTGATGGGCGTCGTCGGCGGCATCCAGGCTGTCGCGGGTCGGCTACGTCGAACCGAGCGGCGCGTTCACCTTCAACTGGACGATCGACACGGTCAACGCCGCGATCATCGGCGGGGCCGGCACGCTGCTGGGGCCCGTTGATCGGCGCCGCTGTCGCGGTCGTGATCGCCGGAGCGCCTGTCGGACTACACGCAACTGCACCTGGTGATCACCGGCGTCATCCTGATCCTCGTCATCCGGCTCGCGCCGGCCGGGCTCTGGGGCACGCTCGTCGGCGCCTGCGTCGCGGCGCAGCGCGCGTAGGCCGCGACGTCGCTGGTCCCGGGCGGGCGACCGCCGACACGTGCTCTGATCGCGCGAGTCGTCGCCCCGACACTTCGCAGCGGCCCACTGTGAGCGTGCAGGGTCGGCAAGACCTACGGCGGCGTCCCGGCCGTCGACGATGTCTCGTTCGAGATCGCGCTCGGGAGAGGTGCTCGGCATCGTCGGCCCCAACGGCGCCGGCAAGAGCACGCTGATCGGGCTGCTCTCCGGGGCGATCCACGGCACCGGCTCGGTGCACGTACATCGGGCAGGACGTCACCGCCCTCGACGCCCGCGGCACGGGCGCAGCTCGGCATCGGCCGCACGCACCAGGTGCCGCGGCCGTTCGAGCAGCTGACGGTGCTGGAGAACCTCCTGGTCGCACGGCGGCACCGCAGCCACACGTCGTACGCGACAGGACGTCGCCGCGTGCCTTGGAGATCCTCGAGCACTGCGGACTGTCAGAGTACGCCGACACCCTCGCGTCCGACCTGGGCCTGCTGCGGCTGAAGCGCCTCGAGCTGGCCCGGGCGCTCGCGCTGCGCCCGCGGCTGCTGCTGCTGGACGAGATCGGCGCCGGCCTCATCAAGTCGGAGGTCGACGAGCTGATCGAGCTGATCGAACGCTCCGCGCACGGAGGTCGAGACGATCGTGATCGTCGAGCACGTCCTCGACGTGATCCGCCGGTGCTGCGACCGGCTCGTCGTGGTCAACCGCGGCGAGCTGCTGCTCGAGGGCCACCCGGACGACGTGCTCGCCGACGAACGTGTGGCCGAGGTCTACCTCGGCACCGGCAGTTCGAGACTGCGCCCGCCGGCATCGCGGTCGCGCACGCGTCATCGGCGATCCGCTGCTCGACGTGTCGAGGCATCTCGGCGCAGTACGGCAAGCACCGCGCCATCGACGACGTCTCGTTCGACGTCGGCCAGGGCGAGATCGTCGCGCTGCTCGGCGCGAACGGCGCGGGCAAGTCGACCGTGGCCAAGGTCGCTCGGCGGATCGCTGCCGTCGACCGACGGCGAGATCCGCTTCACGGCGAGCCGCGGTCGCCGGGCAAGCCGACGCATCGAGGTGGTGCGCGCGCGGCATCGCGCACTGCATGGAGGGCCGGCGCATCTTCGCCGACCTTCAGTGTCGAGGAGAACCTGCTGCTCGGTGGGCGCGGCGCGTCGCCGCGGCCGAGCGCCGGCGACGGCTCGGCGGAGGTCTACGAGCTCTTCCCCGACCTGCAGGAGAAGCGCGGCAACTCCGGCGCGGGGCTGTCAGGCGGCCAGCAGCAGATGCTGGCGATCGGCCGAGCGCTGATGTCCGCGCCCGACCTGGTGATCTTCGACGAGATCTCGCTCGGGCTCGCGCCCGATCACGGTCGACCGGCTCTACGCCGCGCTGCGCGACGATCAACCGCAGCGCGGGCGTCTCGATGGTCATCATCGAGCAGAACGTCGAGCGCGGTCTGGCGCTCGCCGATCGGGTCGTGGTCCTGGAGAAGGGCTCGGTTGCCCTGGCGGGCAGGCCCGACGAGATCCGCACCAACCCGCAGCTTCGCTCCCTGTACGTGGGCTGAGTGCCCTCGAAGCGCGGTGTGCCTGGAGTTGTCGAGTCGGGGGACGAGCGGTGGCCCGCGGCGCTCACGATCCTGCTGGTCGGCAACGCGCTCATCGGGCCGATGGCGACCGACTTCTACCTGCCCGCGTTCCCGGCGATGGCGGCCGACCTTGACACGACGACGGCGCAGCTGCAGCTCACCCTGACTGCGTTCCTCGCCCCTCTTGCCGTCGGGCAGGTGGTGGTCGGGGCGATGTCCGACGTCTGGGGGCGCAAGGCATTCGTGATCTCCGGCAGTCTGCTGCTCGGCCTGGGCAGCGTCATCGCGGCATGCTCGTCGGCATGGAGCCTGCTTGTCGTCGGCCGGGCGCTCCAGGGCCTGGGGGCCGCAGCCGCGATCGTGGCGGGGCGAGCCATGGTCGCCGATCTGCTCGACGGGCTCAGGGCCGCACGTGTCTATGGCCTGATCGGGATGCTCGGTGGAGTCGGTCCGATGGTGGCCCCGGCGGCGGGCGTCTGGGTCCTCCGCGTGTCGGGTTGGCCGGCGATCTTCTTCGTCCTTGCTGGCACCCAGGTCGTCATGCTCGTGATGGCCGTGACCGGCCTGAAGGAGACTCTGCCTGCGGCGGTCGGTCGTCGACACGGCGTGTGGCGGTCGTTCGGCGGTCTCGGTCACCTCGTCCGCAATGGGGAGTATCTCGGACACCTCATCGTCACGGCCGCATCGTTCTGTGTCCTGTTCAGCTACATCGCCGCCTCCCCGGTCGTGCTCCTGGAGGATCTCGGCGTTTCTCCTGGTGCGTACGCAGCCGACTTAGCGGTCAACGGACTGGGCCTGACGTTCACGGCATTCCTCGGGTCATGGTACGTGGCCCGCACGGGCCCGCGGCCTCTCGTGCGCCTGGGCGTGGTGACGATGGCCGCCGGGGCTGTCATCGTCGCAGTCGTTGCGGCGGGCGCCGTGCCTGAGCACATTGTGCTCGGCGCCTTCCTGCTGATCACCAGCGGCTTCGGCCTGATCGTCGGCAACACGCTGGGTCTCGCGGTTGCGGCCTCGGCTGGGTCGTCCGGCTCGGCGGTCGCCCTTATGGGAAGCGTGCAGTTCGCAGCGGCCGCCCTCGCGCCGATGGTGCTCGGCCTCGTGCATCCGGGATCACTCATGCCCCTGGCCGTCGTGATGACGGTGGGCTCGGCCATCGCGTGGGGAGGATTCGTCCTGGCATCGCAGGCCGCGGATAGTCGATAGCAGAGGGGCGAGTCAGGTCATAAGTCTCGACTCGGCGCGGCATACCGGCAATCCGCAATGGACCAGACGGGAGGCAATTTCGTCCCCAGGCCGAGACGGTGACCTGCGTGCGCCGGAGGTCGAGGGCAATGTCGACGATCATGTCCTCCTGTCCGCCGACGAGCTTGCGGCGTCCGACCTCCGTGAGGATCTCGCGGACGTCGACCCGGTTTGTCCGAATCTGACGTGTGCTGCGTCTGCGGGGGATCCTGTGAGCCCGCATATGCAGGAACTACTCGTCGTCCTTCAACACGCCGCTCTGCCCGTTGACCGAGCTGTGGGGGATGTAGACGAGACGACCCGTCAACCTGCTGTCCGGTTGCTGAACGGATGAACCACTGACGAGGGTCCTTCGCGATGCGCGCCCGCCATCTCTCACGAGACTTTCCACAAGTCGGCGCCTGACTTAGCAGCGCAGCATCGTCTTGGTGGTTCGACTTCGCTCGCGCGACAGCGCCCATGGGACTCGTCCTCCAGAACGTGTGTGTGCCGTAGTGCTCCGCAAGAGTCCCGACTTCGGCAGGTCGGCCGGTGTCAGCGAACGACCTGTAAACGGCAACGCGCAGATCCGCAAGGTTCATAGCATTTTCCTAGCCGAGCGCTGAGGCTCCATCTTGCCCTGTCGGGTTCGCCGAGGTCATCCGTGTCGGTGCGGGCGACCCCGCGCGTTCGAGCAATCTAGGCCAACTCATCGGTCGCAGCAGGCAGCACGACTGTGACGACGAGCCCACCGCCTTCACGCGGTTCGGCGGTGACATCGCCGTGGTGGGCAACCGCCACCGAGCGAACGATCGAGAGCCCGAGTCCGGCGCCCTTGGCGGTCGCGAGTCGTTCGTTGTCGAGGCGGCGGAAGGGTTCGAACAGCATCGGGATGTCGTACGGAGGCACGTCCGGTCCT
The DNA here is from genome assembly GCA_963759975.1 of uncultured Actinomycetota bacterium. Taxonomy (GTDB): domain Bacteria; phylum Actinomycetota; class Actinomycetes; order Propionibacteriales; family Nocardioidaceae; genus Aeromicrobium. The sequence continues at coordinate 15,149 of CAVXBS010000018.1, read as the reverse complement.
GAGTTGCTGACCTCGAGCTGCACCGCGCTGTCGTTGCGCATCCGCGTCGTCACGCGCACCCAGCCGTCGGCCGGGACGTTGTGGCGGATGCCGTTCTCGACCAGGTTCTGCACGAGCCGCTCCAGCAGCAGCGCGTCGCCGCTCACGACGGTCTCGTCGAGGTCGTCATGGACCACGACGCCGGTGGACTCGGCCTCACGGGTGGTGTCGGCGATGACGTGCTCGACGACGTCCGCGAGGTCGACCGGTGCGTGCGTCGAGGATCTCGTTCTCGCTGCTGGCCAGCAGCAGCAGGCCGGTGATGAGCCGCTCGTGCCTGGCGTTGATCTCGAGCAGGTCGTCGCCGAGCTGCACGCAGGTCCGCGGAGGCGGCCTTGCGGTGCATGGCGACCTCGACCATCGCGCGGCTCAGCGTGAGCGGCGTGCGCAGCTCGTGCGAGGCGTTGGCGACGAATCGGCGTTGACCGGCGAACGACCGGTCGAGCCGTTCGACCATCGTGTCGAACGTGTCGGCCAGGTCCTTGACCTCGTCGTCGGGTCCGCGCAGGGCGATCCGCTCGTGCAGCCCGCGCTCGGCCACCGGCGCGGCGGCGATCCGTCGGGCGGTCTCGGTGACCCGCTGGAGCGGTGCGAGCGTACGCCCGGCGATGAGCCAGCCGAACGCGACCGCGACCCCGCCGACGATCGCGAGCGCGATCGCCGCCCTGGGTGATGAGCGAGGTCGTGGCGGCGCTCTCGATCCTGCTGCGCTCGCCGAGCAGGAACTTCTGCGCGTCGTCGCCGTGAGAGTCTTCGCCGTCCTGCGTGACGAGCGGTGTCCTCTTGCCCGCGGTGGGGATCTGCGTCCGGCGCGGCTCGCCGGCGTCCGAGCGACGTGAGATCGGACGCTGCTGCCGCCGCTGTCCGATCTGCTGGTGGAACAGTGCGTACGTCGACCCGAGCAGCACGATGCCGGCGGCGAAGAACAGTCCGCCGTAGATCAGGGTCAGCCGGGCGCGCAGCGTGATCCGCCGGGGAGGCAGGCGTCGGACGTGCATGATCGTCATGCGATCCGGTACCCGACACCGGTGACGGTGTCGACGATCGTCGGCTCGCCGAGCTTGCGGCGCAGCTTGTGGATCGTGAGCCTGACGACGCCGGTGAACGGGTCGGCGTTCTCGTCCCAGACCTTCTCCAGCAGTTGCTCGGCCGAGACCGTGGCGCCGTCGGCCCGGAGCAGCTCGGCCAGCACCGCGAATTCCTTCTTGGACAACGGGACGTACCGGTCATCGCGGAATACCTCGCGGCGTGCCGGGTCGAGGGTCAGCTCGCCGCGGCGCAGCACCGGCGGAGTGGCCGGCCGGGACCGGCGACCGAGGGCCAGCACCCGGGCCGCGAGCTCCTGGAACGCGAACGGCTTGGTCAGGTAGTCGTCGGCCCCGATCGCCAGCCCCACGACCCGGTCGGTGATCTCGGCGGCGGCGGTCAGCATCAGCACGCGGGTCTGCGCCGGCGAGGCGACGATCCGGCGGCAGACCTCGTCGCCGTGGATGACCGGGATGTCGCGATCCAGGACCAGCGACGTCGTAGTCGTTGACGGTCAGGCGTTCCAGGGCCGCAGATCCGTCGTGGGCGACGTCGACGGCATGCGTCTCGTCCCGCAACCACTCGGCGATCGCGTCGGCGAGCCTTGGCTCGTCCTCCACCACCAGTACGCGCATGCGTGTGCTCCTTCGTTGGCTCCGCGCCATCGTCGCGGGGCCCGCGTTTCCTCGACGTTAGCGACGGGACAGCGGCGGCTCGAGACCCGGTATCGGGCGGAAACACAGGGAAACTCAGGCCCGCGTTCGATGGGGTCGACATCGGTCGGATCCGCCGGCCGAACGGCAAGGAGGAGACACCCATGAAACGAACACACACCCTGCTGGCCGCGCTGCTGCTCGGCCTCATGCTCATCCTCGCCGGCTGCGGATCCGACGGCGGGTCCGACGGCGACGTGGCCAGCGCGACGGCAAGTGACACGGACACTCGAAGGACTCCGGCGAGCGCCTCGGACGAGGACCCGGCAGGCGCAAGGTCTCAAGTTCGCGCAAGTGCATGCGCGAGCACGGCGTGGAGATGGAGGACCCGCAAGGACGGCCGGATCACGATCAAGGCGGAGCCCGGCCAGGAAGAGACCATGAAGAAGGCACAGGAGGCCTGCCAGAAGTACCTGCCGCAGATCTCCGACGCCGATCGGAAGGCGGCGACCGAGGACGGCGCTGCAAGTTCGCCCAGTGCATGCGTGAGAACGGCGTGGAGAAGTTCCCGGACCCGAACGACGGGATGATGCGGATGACCGAGGACATCGCCGAGGACCCGGACTTCGAGAAGGCGCAGGAAGCCTGCCAGAAGTTCATGGGCGGCCCCGGATCGAGTCGGGCGACAAGTCGTGAGGCGCGCTCGGCGCCGCGCCCGCGACCGGCGCGATGAACGACCGCGACGCCGCGACGCCGGCGCGTACGTTCGCCATCGTCGGGGCGGTCGTGGTCGTGCTCGGCGGGATCGCCGCCGCGGTCCTCGGGCTGGGCACGGGCGACGGCAACAAGGCAACGCCGACACGCTCATTGCCGCCGAAGACCGACGAAGGTGACGCAGGAGACGCTGCTGGACACCAGCACGACCGACGGCGAGCTGGGCTACGGCACGCCACGACGACGGCCAGCAGCCGCCTGACCGGAACCGTGACCAAGCTGCCCGTCGGTCGGCGACATGGTCAAGCGAGGGGAGTCCCTGTACGAGGTCGACGACGTGCCGGTGACGTTGATGTACGGCTCGCTGCCCGCCTACCGCGAGCTCAAGGAGGGCGTCGAGGGTGCCGGACGTCGAGCAGTTCGAGGCCAACCTGGCGGCGCTCGGCTATGTCGGGTTCGACGTCGACGAGGACTTCACCTCCAACACCGCCGCGGCGGTCGAGCGCTGGCAGGAGGACCGCGGGCTCGAGGAGACCGGCGTCGATCGAGCTTGGCAGTGTCGTGTTCGCCCCCGCGAAGGTGCGCATCGACAGCCTGACGGCCGAAGAGGGTTCGGCGACCACGCCCGGCCAGGAGGTGCTGTCGTTCACCGGCACGTCGAAGGCCGTGACGGTCGAGACTCGACACCGACGACCAGCGGCTGGCCAACAAGGGAGGCAAGGTCACTGTCGAGCTGCCGAACGGCGAGACCGTCAAGGGCGTCATCTCCGACGTCACGACCGTGGTGCAGCCGGCTCGAGGGCGACCAGGAGGCCGAGACCAAGGTCGAGGTCACCGTCGGCCATTCCGGGCGACAAGGCGCAGAAGGCGTCGGCTCCGATTCGCGACCAGCGGCGGTCGAACGTGACGTTCACGGTCGACCAGCGCAAGGACGTGCTGACGGTCCCGGTGCGGCGCTGCTCGCGCTGCAGGAGGGCGGCTACGGCCTCGAGGTGGTCGAAGGGCGGCACGTCGACGTACGTACCGGTCGACACCGGGCTGTTCGCCGACGGCAAGGTCGAGGTCTCCGGCGAGGGGATCTCGCGCGGCACCGTGGTCGGGATGCCGAAATGATCGCCGCTGGAGGACGTCACGAAGATCTACCCGGGGGTGTGGCGGCGCTGGCCGGTGTCTCGCCTGCACATCGCGCCGCGGCGAGCTGGTCGGCGATCGTCGGCCCGTCCGGCTCCGGGCAAGTCGACGATGCTCAACTCGATCGGCACGCTCGACCGGCCGACGGCCGGGACCGTGTACGGATCGACGGGCACGACGTCGGCGGCGCTCAGCGACCGGAGCTCTCGGCGCTGCGGGCCGGCCGCATCGGCTTCGTCTTCCAGCAGTTCCACCTCGCCGCCGGCGTGCCGGCGCTCGACAACGTCGCCGACGGCCTGCTCTACAGCGGCGGCCGCGCCGGCGAGCGGCGCCGACGGGCCGAGCGCCGCGCTGGAGCGGGTCGGCCTCGGCCACCGGCTCGACCACCGGCCGCACGAGCTGTCCGGCGGTGAGAGGCAGCGGGTCGCGATCGCCCGCGCCGTCGTCGGCGAGCCGGCGCTGCTGCTCGCCGACGAGCCGACCGGCGCCCTGGACTCCGTCTCCGGCGCCGGCGTGATGCGAGCTGCTGCGCGAGCTGAACGCGGACGGGACCACCGTCGTGATCATCACCCATGACCGGGACATCGCCGCCTCGCTGCCCCGCCAGGTGCGGATGCTGCGACGGCCGCGATCGTCGAGGACTCGCGAGGCCCGACCGGCGTGATCGGAGGTGCCGGCGCATGAGCGACCGCTGTCACTGCCGCCGCGCGCCGGCCCGGATGGCCCCGGCCGACGTGCTCCGGGTCGGCGCGGTCGGGCCTGCGCGCCCGCCCGCTGCGCGCGTGTCCTCTCCGCGCTCGGCATCGCCATCGGCATCGCGGCGATGGTCGCGCGTCGTCGGGCATCTCCTCGTCCACCCAGGCCGAGCTCGACCGGCAGCCTCGACGCCCTCGGCACCAACCTGCTGACCGTCGCCCCGGGCCAGACCTTCGCCGGCGACGCGGCCCAGCTGCCCGACGCAGTCCGAGTCGCATGATCGCCCGGATCGGGCCGGTCGAGTCGGTCGTCCGCGATCGGCAGGTACCGAGCGCGCAAGGTCTACCGCAACGACCAGATCCCGGAGGCGCAGACCGGCGGCATCAACGTCGTACGCCGCCCGCACCGGACCTGCTCGCGACGATCGGCGCCGAGCTGCGCAGCGGCACGCTGGCTCAACGCGGCGCACCGAGCGCTACCCGGCGACCGTGCTCGGCGCCGAAGGCCGCCGAACGGCTCGGCATCAGCCATGCCGGGCCGGACACCAGGTGCTGGCTCGGCGGCCAGTGGTTCACCGTGGTCGGCATCCTCGAGCCGGCACCGCTCGCCCCGGAGCTCGACACGGCGGCGCTGGTCGGCTGGCCCGTCGCGGAGGCGCTGCTCGGACTTCGACGGCCACCCGACGACGTCTACACCCGCTCGGCCGAGGAGCCAACGTCGAGCACGGTCGCAGCGGTGCTCGGCGCCACCGCCAACCCCGAGCAGCCCAACGAGGTCGAGGTCTCCCGGCCGTCCGACGCGCTGGCCGCGCAGAAGGCCGCCGACGAGGCGCTTCACGCGGCCTGCTGCTCGGCCTCGGCGCGGTCGCGCTGCTCGTCGGCGGCGTCGGCGTCGCCAACACCATGGTGATCTCGGTGCTGGAACGCCGCGCCGAGATCGGCCTGCGCCGCTCCCTCGGCGCCACCCGCGGCCAGATCCGTACCCAGTTCCTCGGCCGAGTCCCTGCTGCTGTCCGCCCTCGGCGGCCTCGGCGGGAGCGTGCTGGGCGTCACTCGTCACCGCGGGTACGCCGACATACCAGGGCTGGCCGCGGTCGTCCCGGTCTGGGCGATGGCCGGCGGCGTTGGCGCGACGCTGGTCATCGGCGGCCTCGCCGGTCTCTATCCGGCGATCCGGGCGTCCCGGCTGTCACCGACGGAGGCGCTAGCGACCCCATAGCGTCCGACTTGGTGAGCGGGGCATAAGGACGAGCCCGCTCACGCAACTCATCCAGAAGGCGCTCGCGAAGGGACTGAGGAGAGGGCGTGGGTGCAGCAGGGGAAGCGCCGGACGGTCAGGCGTCGACAGCTCGTTGCAGGTGGCGCGAAAGAAGACCCAAACGCGGGGCTACGGCTCGAACCAGAACCACCATGCTTTTCGCGAGATAGCTGAGCGCATTCCGATGCCGCTTGTCGACGTCGGCTTCGGCCAGGGCAACGACTTCTACGACGTTGTCCGGTCGTCCGGTGACAAGGGAATGGCCACCGTCGTCACGTACTTGGCGGAGATCGGGCACCGGCAGATCGCCTACGTCGATCCCGTCGCGATGCCGCCGGCAGGGCTCCGCCGTCGTAGTTACCAACGGGCGATCAAGAAGTTCGGTATCGAGGCCGACGTGCTCGCCATGCCCGGTGACTACTCCGAGAGCGACTACTTCGAGGAGCCTGGCTCAGCTGCCGCGCGCATCCTCGTATCAGTGACCGCGGCTGCCCACCGCGATTTTCGCGCCCAACGGCTACGCGGCGGTCGAGTGCTCCAGGTGCTCGTCCGCAGCGACGTCCGCGTGCCGCAGAGTGTCTCCGTCACGGGCTTCGATGATGGTCCGATCGCTCGCCTGTCGGAGATAGACCTGACCACGGTGCGGCAGGACCCCCGGGCGAACGGGGGTGGTCGCCGTGGATGCTGCAGTGCGCCGCATCGAGGACGATGATCTCGAGCCGGCGCAGGCTGTCATCGACACACATCTCGTCATCCGGGGTAGCACGGCTTCACCGGGCCCACGATCGGGACAAACGCACCTGGGATTGTCGCGGCCTTGTGGAACTGCGCGCATCGGTGCACCCCCACGGCAAACCTGGGGGATTCGGAGCCACGAATGCAACTGAAATAGCAGACCAATACTCAATCCTGAGTCACTTGTCATGAGGATGTCGCGGGTTCGAATCCTGTCGGCTCAGGGAATTTCTGGGTTGGGCTTCAGGGGTCGTGTGCCCCGATGTGCCCGCCTACCAACGCCGCTCGCTCCCGGGCAAGCCTCGGTCTCGCGTCGGGTGTCTAAGTGCTTGCTCTGGACGCAGGTGCGGCCGTTCGTCAGCACCGCCCGCCATTGTTCCGAGGTGTGCTTGCTGACGCCCATCAGGAAGCACGTTCCTTAAGGTTTCGCCTATTGCCGCCACTCTCTGCCGCCCGTAGCGCATTTCCGACCGGCGAACGTCTTCGCGTTACAGAAGCAGGCCCCGGTGCTGGTGCACCGGGGCCTACACTCGGCTCTGATCACTCAGGCAGGGTCTTGAAGAACGCGCAGTTGTGCTCCTTGCTCAGCCCGGTGACCACCTTGATCTCAGGCCCGAGGTTGAGGGCTTGATCGCTGGTAACGGTGTAGCGGGGCCACTTCACCTCATTCGTCGTGTTCGGGTTGGCTGAACGCGCAAACGATGCCCAATAGGCCTGCATCGAGCGAGCGAGCTTCTCCTGACTCGCGGTCAGCGGCCGGTCCCCGAGCGTGAAGTCGAACAAGTAGGCAAGTTCAGCGCTGTGCGCGCTCGACATGTCGATGCCGTCGGGCTGGAAGCCGAACAGCGTCGGACTGGTCGGGTCGTTGAACTCATACCGATAGACGTTCACGCCCGCGGCCACGAAAGCCGCCGTGCTGCCGCTGAGGCCGCAGCCGGCACCCGCGTCAGTCTTGAGCGACGCCAGAGCGTAGAACGGCAGGTCGTAGTCGCTGGCGGGATACTCGGCAAGGACGAGTGGCCCCGCCGTGGCGCCGTAACTGTCCATCACCATGTCCTTGTACTCCTGCTCCGAGATGCCTGCGAACTGCTGGTTCTGCAGCTTCTGCTCCCACCGCGTGTTGCCGGTGAGGATCGGCACCTTGTTCCAGTCGCCACTGGCGATCGCGGCGCCGGGAGCGACCGGAAGCACCGGTGTGCCGACGACGCTGCTGACGACCGGATGGTTCTTCTGAGCCGTGACGAGGTCGGCGGGCCAGGCCTTGCGGAGGCAGGCGGCTGATCGTCACCCGAGGGGCAGCCGACAGCTTGGGCGTATGCGGCGCTGTTCTTCTGCGCCGCGGCGACGCTGGTCCCGGTGGTGCTGCAGGTTGAGCTCTGAATGATGGCGCGGTCGAAGAGGCCGGCGGCTGCCTTGAGCGAGAGCAGGTTGCAGACGGCTCGTCCGCCAGCGGATTGTCCGAAGATCGTGACGTTGTTCTTGTCACCGCCGAACGACGCGATGGACTTCTCGACCCACTTGAGTGCCTGCAGCTGGTCGAGGATCGCGTAGTTGCCAGAACCGTTCGCCGGGTCCTCCGCGTCGAGCGCCGGGAGGGCAAGCCCGCCCGAGGCGCCGAGTCGGTAGTTGGTGCTGACGATGATCACGTGCTCGCGGTTGGCCATGGTCTGTCCGCCATAGAGTGCACCGGCGCCCTGCGTCGACCCACCGCCGTGGTACCAGAGCATCACGGGCAGCTTCTCGCCCTTGGCGACTTTGGCGGGCCGGTAGACGTCCAGGTAGAGGCAGTCGAGACTTGTCGCCTGCTCGTTCCTCACCCCGGTCGGCTGGAACTGCAGGCAGGCCGGGGCCTGGCGTGTCGCGTCGCGGATGCCCTTCCATGACGCGGCGTCGACCGGGGCCTTCCACATGAGGTCGTAGACGGGTGGCTTCGCGAACGGCAGGCCGAGGAACGCCTGCGCGTCGCCCAGCTTGCGTCCTTCGACCGTTCCGTACGGGCTGTCGACCTTCAAGCTCTGTGTCTTGGTGTGGGTGCTCTTCGCCGGGCCTTGCGGCGCAGCCGACGCCGAAGCGACCAACGGAGAAAGTCCTACGGCGGCAGTCAGGACTGCCGCGACGCACAGGGTGCGTGCTCTTCGACTCATGATGCTCACATACCTTTCGATGGTGATGGATTCAGCTGGGATTGATGACGCATCCGGTTTGGGCAGGGCCGGCGCCGGCCGCTGAGCTGCGAGCCGGCGCCAGCCCTGGACGTTGCGACCAGGAGCCCTACGTCGCGGGACTCACCTTGTCCCACAGCGCGCACTGGTGCTGGTCGGCGATCGCGGCCTTGGTCACCCGGGTCGCGCTCGGTGCCGTGAACTGCAGCATCGAACCGTTGGGCTTGTACCGCGGCCAGGTCGGCGTGAATGCCGAGTTCGGGTTGCCGGTGTGCACGAAGCTCGACCAGTAGCTGATCATCTGGTCGGAGAGCTCCACCTGGCTCGTGCTGAACGGAAGCGCCGTACCCAGGTAGTCCCACAGGTAGCCCAGCTCGTTGACGTGAGTCGCTCCGAACGGATAGTCGGTGTTCAGGCGCCAGATCGATGTGAACGGCGGCCCGTCCTTCTCCGCGAACTCGTACGTGTAGGTCCGACTGTCCGCACCCAAACGGTCCCGCAGCGTCTGCGTCCGGCATGCGCTCGCATCACTGCTCACAGCACCCCACGCAACGGTTGGTGACGCATAGTCGCCGACGGGGTAAGCAGCCAGGACGTCCGCCGTGGAGTCCGGATAGGTCGACGAGATCAAGGCGTTGTAGCCGTCGACGGTCAACGGCGATCCCTTGTAGTCGTACGCCGCGAACACGCTCTGCTGGGACTCATCGGAGTTGGCGCCGACGATGACGGGCAGGTCGGTCAGCTTGCCGGCCTTCAACAACGCCGCCGGGTCTTGAGGCAGAACGCTGCCACCGGCGACGGACCCCGATTGACGCACCTTGGTCTGGGCGTCGAGGACCTCTGCCGCGGACTTGCCGCGCAGGCAGGCCAGCTGACCTGCTCCGGCAGGGCAGCCGATGGCTGTCGCGAACTGTTCCCCGCTCGCCTGAGCGGCTGACTCCGTTCTCGCGGAGCAGCCCCCGCTTTCGAGGATGGCGGCTCGGAAGAGACCCTTGGCGCCGGGTGACGCCAGCTGGGCGCAGGTGTTGCCCGCTCCCGCGGACTGGCCGGCGAGCGTGACCTTCTTGGGGTCGCCGCCAAAGGACTTGATGTTCTTGTTGACCCATCGCAACGCGGCTTGTTGATCCAACAGGCCGAAGTTCCCGGCAGAGCCATCCTTGTTGGCAGCTGTCATTGAGGCGGTGTCGAGCCAGCCCATGGCCCCGAGACGATAGTTGAACGTGACGTAGACGACGTTGCCCTTGGTGACGAACTTGTTGGGGTTGGTGTCCTTGCCGGCCCCGCCGACATTGCCCCCGCCGTGGTTCCAGACCATCACGGGGAGCCCGCTCTTGGCGCCGGACGGGCGGTAGACGTTGATGTAGAGGCAGTCCTCGGTCAGCGTGGGCTTGTCGTAGCCGGGGTCCCAGCCCGTGCCCTGGACACAGGAGTCGCCCGGCGTGGTCGCGTTGCGTACGCCGGACCATTTCTTGACGGGTTGCGGCGCCTTCCAGCGGTTCGCGCCCGACGGCGAAGCGGCATACGGGATGCCCATGAACGAGGTGACCATCGCCCGGGCCACCCCTTTGACGTAGCCCTTGTCGGTCGAGACGACCGGATTCTTGCCGGCGTACGAACTTCCGGCCGACGCCGATCCATCGCCGGCGACCGCGTTGCTCGCGCTGACTGCTCCCGCACCCACCGCCAATGCGGCGGTCAGGGCAAGACACACCCTCCAGCTGAAACGTGTTGACATCAATCCCCCTTGAGTGATGCCGACCGCAAGTCGAACCGGTCAGATTCCCCCCGACCATGGCCCCTGAGAATCGCGGCCAGCCTGTGTGGCGCACGCCACATCTGCACAGTAGGAGTGGGGCCATGCTGCTCATAGTGCACGGATCCTGCTCGGCCGATAATGGCCGCTTATCGGTCGCCCAGGTGGCCTGGTGTCGACCCGCGTTCGCTCAGTCGAACGTCACGACGACCTTCTCCGCGGCGCCCGGCGCCAGCGCGAGCTCGAAGGCGCGGTCGACCTCGGCGAACGGCACGCGGTGGCTGATCAGCTTCGCGAAGCGCTCCTGGTGCTCCGCGAGTTCCGGCGTGACCTCGAAGATCTCCGTGGGGTAGCCCTGCGAGGCGACGAGGGTCAGCTCGCTGCGGAGCATGCCGCCGAGGTCGATGTCGGGCCCTTCTTCTGTACGCGCGACCATGACCAGCTTGGCGCCCCACTTCGCGGAGGCGACGGCGGTCTTGGAAGACCGCGGGGGCGCCGGCGGCGTCGATGTAGATGTCGGTGCCCGGGCGGGGCTGGCCGAGCGCGTTGGCGGCCTCGCCGTGCAGTTCGGTCAGGCGCGCGGTGACGTCCTCCTCGGCGGAGTTGATCACGGCGTCCGCGCCGACGGCCAGCGCGTTCTCCAGCCGGGAGGCGATGACGTCGGCGACGACGACGTGCTCGACCCCGCGCAGCTTCAGCCAGATCGCCGCGCCGAGACCGATCGGCCCGGCGCCGAAGACGACGCACCTTGTCGCGCGGGCCTCGCCTCGGAGCGGTTGACGGCGTGCCGGGCCACCGCCATCGGCTCGTTGAGGGCGGCGACGTCGAAGGGCAGGTGTCGGGGAAGACCGCGACGCTCTTGCCGACCTCGGCGTTCTCGATGAGCAGGTACTCGGTCATGCCGCCGAGCTTGCCGCCGCAGCCGATGATGCCCGGAGGGGGCGTCCTGCGGGTTGACGACGACGCGGTCGCCGACGTCCAGGCCGGCGACCTCGGCGCCGACCTCGACGATCTCGCCGGCCGGCTCGTGGCCGAGCGGCGACCGGCATCGGGCCGCTCAGGGGGCGTCGGCGCGCCCCCGATCTGGACGAAGATCGTGTCGGTGCCGCAGATGCCGCACGCGCGGATGCGTACGACGACGTCCTCGGCCCGGCCGACGGCCGCTCGATGGTGACGATCTCGATCTCGCCGAGCTTGCCGGTCCTGACTGACTTCATGGTCATCTCTTGGTTCCCTTTCAATGGAGGTTCACCTTCGAGACTGCCGTGGTTCGGACGCAGAGTCCTCGGCCTGCGGCGGTGGATTCGATCTACTGCGTCCGCAGTAGTGAGCGGGTCAGCTGGGCTGTCGCCCAGGCTCGACCAGGCCGTTCTCGTACGCGAACACGACGAGCTGTGCGCGGTCGCGGGCCCCGACCTTCATCATGGCCCGGTTGACGTGGGTCTTGGCGGTGCTCGGGCTGATGAAGAGCCGCTCGGCGATCTGCTCGTTCGAGAGCCCCGCCGCGACAAGCGTCGTGATCTCCCGCTCGCGGGCCGTGAGCGCGTCGATGACCGGCAGCTTGGCGTCGAGGCGGGCGGTCGGCTGGCTGAGGAACCGCTGGATCAGTGCCGTCGTGGCGGCCGACGACAGCAGCGACTCCCCGCTGGCGACTGTGCGTATGGCGTCCAGCAGCGTCGCCGGGTCGACCCCCTTGCCGAGGTAGCCGCTCGCGCCCGCGCGCAACGCATCGACCACGAGCTCGTCGGTCTCGAATGTCGTGAGGATCAGGATGCGTACGCCGTCGAGCGCGTCGTCCTCGGTGATCAGCCGGGTCGCCTCGATGCCGTCCATGTCGGGCATGCGGATGTCCATCAGCACGAGGTCGGCGCGGGCGAGCGGGCCAGCTCGACGGCCTCGGCGCCGGTCGATGCCTCGGCGACCACGGTCATGTCGGGCGTCGACTCGAGCAGCAGCCTGAACGTCGACCGCAGCAGCGCCTGGTCGTCGGCGAGCAACACGCGGATCGTCATGGGGACTCCTGGGGGTTGATCGGGCAGCTGGGCGAGCACGCGGAACCCGCCGTCGGGCCGGGGCTCGGCGGTCAACGTCGCCGTGGGCGGCGAGGGCGCGCTCGCGCATGCCGAGGATTCCGTGGCCCGTGCCGTCCCCTCGGTGCTCCGGCGGTGCGACGGGTGATGCGGTGTTCGTGACCTTGAGGCGGAGCTCGTCCGGCGCCCAGGCCAGCGTGACCTCGACGACGGCCTCGGGCGCGTGCTTGCGGGCGTTCGTCATCGCCTCTTGGGCGATCCGGTACGCCGCCAGATCCGTCAGGGCGGGCAATGTCAGCGGCTCGCCGATGACCGTCAGGGTCACGTCGACACCGGAGGATCGATGGCTCTCGATCAGGGTCGGCAGGTCGACGAGACCAGGCATCGGTACGCGCTGGGCCTCCTCGCCTCCGTCGGTGTCCTGCCGCAGCAGCCCGACCGTCGCGCGCAGCTCGTCGAGCGCCTGGCGGGTGTGCTCCGTCAGGTTCTTGAGGGCCTTGGCGGCCGCTTCGGGATCGGTGTGGATGAGATATTCGGCGACTCCGGACTGGGCGTTGACCAGAGCCAGGTTGTGGGCGATCACGTCGTGCAGCTCACGAGCCATGCGCAGCCGCTCGTCGGCGACCTGTCGGCGGGCCTCCTCCTCGGCGGCCTCCTCGGCCTGCACGGCTCGGCGCTCCATCGCCTCGAGCCGCAGGTAGCGACCTCGGATGAGGACGCCGACCGCGGTGGCGACGAGCACCAGGTCGAGGGCGAACATGTTGGCCGCCAGCTGATCACCGGGGCGGGCGATCGTCCCGAGCGCGAGAAGGACGAGCGCCGCCGCCCCGCCGCAGATCCAGGCCGTCCATCGGTCGCGCTGCATCGCGAGCGAGTAGCACGCCACCATCGTCGCGATCGGGATCGAGTTGAACTCGACGGGAGCGACGAGCTCCACGGCGAACAGGTGGATGCCCTCGACCGCGACGACGGCGAACAGGGCAAGGACGGGCCAGCGGTGACGGACCAGGAGGGGAGCCCAGCCGGCCGGCACCAACAGCACCAGCGCGAGGTTGTTGGTGTCGTCGAAGCTCGGGAACGCCGCGACGACCATGAAGATCAAGGCAACGACCTCCAGCACGCGATCGGTGACCACGAGCCCCGGGACGTTCCGCAGCGCCGCGGGTTGCGTCCGCCCGGCGTAGGCCGCGCGGAGCCGGCGGATCATCGCGTTTCTCCGTCTCCGAATTGCATGGAGTTCATGGTCGCAGATCGAGGTCATCGCGCCTCCGCATTGAGCTGCCGCTGGAATCGGCGACCGATCGTGCCGACCAGGAGCACGGGGACGACCACGACCAGCAAGAGTTCCGGCCGACTGAACAGCGCCGACACCGCAGAGCCGAGGCAGACCCAGGCGGCGGCCCACACGGCCGAGCCGGCCACGGACGCGGCTGTGAACGTTGCGAACGGCATACGGGTGACACCCGCGACACCGGGCATCACGGCGCGGACGACCGGCAGGATCCGGCTGAGGAGCACCGCGACGGCACCGCGACGAACCATGAGGTCGGCCGCCCGGTCCCAGCGGTCAATCCCGATGCGCCGGACCAGCCGCGATGACGCCAGCCGCGGACCGAGCCGCCGACCCATCCAGTAGTTCAGCTGGTCGCCCGCGCACGCGCCCAGCAGCACCGCGAGGAAGAGCAGCGGCAGCTGGTGCGAGCCGAGCACTGTCGAGGTCGAGGTGATGGCGAGCTCGCCGGGCAGGAGCACGCCGACGCCGGGCACCGACTCCAACAGGGCCAGGAAGCCTGCCACGACGATGAGCATGGCGTGATTCATGAGGTGGGTCCCCTCGGGGACGTGCTGCCACCGGACTCGGTCGAGCACCCAGGGGAGTGGCGTGCGGGTGCGACCCGGGGCGGGGAAGACAACCAACGCGATACCCAGCAGCACGACGGACGCGAGACCGTCCACGATCCAGTGGTTGGCCGTGACGATCACGACCGCGGTCGTCACGAGGCTGTGTTTGATCGCCAGGATGCCCAGCCACCGCGGTCCCGTACGGACGATGACGAACGCGAACAGCACGGACCAACCGATGTGGAGGCTGGGCATCGCCGCGAACTGGTTGGCCACAGACGCGCCCACGCCTTCGTACGCTGAAGGGCCGAGGTTTGTCATCGTGTCGCTGAAGCCCCAGCCCGGGAACATCCGCGGAGGCGCAAGCGGGAACAGGACGTGGACCGACGAGGGCCAGGCCGGTCTGGACGACCAGGAGGTTGCGGGCCCAGACGTACTCGACGCGGGACGGATGAACAGCCCAACGCCAAGAACAGATGAGTACGGGGAAGTGCACCGAGACGTAGTAGACGTTGGCCAGCCTCAGCAGCGCCTCGGAGTGGACGGCCGCCTGCGAGGCTGCCTCCGAGGGCAGGTGGATCGTGCGCTCGAACTGGTGGACCAGTTGTGCATGGTGCATTGCGACGGCCTCGTGGCCCGCGACGAGCAGGCGTCCGGCGCGATAGCCGGCATACAGGAGGGCGATCAGGATGATCTCGCGGGCGGCCAGTGCCAGGCGCCGTCGCGGAGTCGGAGCAGCGGTTTCCAGCACGTCGTGGCGCTGGGGTGATGGAACAGTGATGACCATCGGGTTCCTCCTGATCGGTAGATGTCCAGCCTTTCGAAATCGGGCCTACTAGTCGTCATCCCGCAGCGGTGTTACCGCCGTACCGCGCCTGCGGTACGGCCGGACGCACAACAACGCCCCACCCGTGAAGGTGGGGCGTTGTTGGTTCCGGTCAGGCCGGCTGCTTCTTCGTCTCCCCGTTCGGGATCGCCAGCGCGATGCCGGCGGCCAGGATCGACGCGACAGCGCAGAGCGCGAAGAGCTGACGGTATGCGTCGAGGCTCGGGATCTCCGCGCTGCCCAGGGCGATCGTGCTGGCGGCCATGAGGGCACCGCCGATCGCCG